>NZ_JBICTW010000001.1:0-255230 GCF_043197815.1 Actinoplanes sp. NPDC048988
GACCGGCTGACCGTCGTCATAGACCTGAGCTTTCGCGAGGATCGCGTCCCAGGTGCCGTCGTCGGTCCACCGGCGTAACCGCTCATGGCAGGTTTCCACGGCCCGTAGCGTTCCGGCAGATCCCGCCACGGCGCGCCCGTACGCAGCTTCCACAAGATTCCGTTGATCACCTGACGGTGATCACGCCACCGGCCTGACCTGCGGCCCGGCTCAGGCAGCAACGGTGCGATCACCGCCCACGCCTTATCCGTCAGCTCACCACGCCCCACACCTGACACATCAACCAGAACTGATCAACTGATCGGCAGGACACGGACTAGTCGGGGAGGATCGGCACGGACGGGCCCAGTTGGCGGCCGATGGTGGCGGCGCGGGTCAGGGAGGATGAGCCGAAGCGGTCGTGGATCGCGTCCATGGCGACGTCGAGGCCGTCGTCGATGGTGTCGTCGAACAGGGACGGCTGGACGTGGCCGTCGCCGTCGAGGTTGCTCACCGCTACGCCGACCAGGGTCAGGCCCCGGGTGTCGATCAGGGGGCGGGCCTCGGTGAGCAACTGCCGGGCGGTCTCGGCGATCGCACGGGTCTGCATGGTGGCCTTGAGCAGGGAGCGTGAGCGCGTCGCGCGGCCGAAGTCGTCGAAGCGCAGGCGCAGGGTGATCGTGCGGCCGGCTCGGTGGGACCGTCTCATCCGGCGGGTCACCCGGTCGACCAGCGCGTCCAGGGTCGCCTCGATCTCGGCGTACGGGCGCGGGCGGCGGCCCAGGGCGCACTGCGCCCCGATCGAGCCCCGGCGGTGACCGACCCGTACCCGCCGGGGGTCTCTGTTGTGGGCCAGCGCGTGCAGGTGCCGGCCGGCGCCGGCGCCGAGCAGGGCGATCAGCGCCGCCTCGCCGACCCGGGCCACGTGGCCGACCGTCTCGATGTGGTGCTCGCGCAGCTTGGCCGAGGTGACCGGGCCGACGCCCCACAGCCGCTCGACCGGCAGCGGGTGCAGGAAGGCCACCTCGCCGCCGGCCGGCACCTCGAGCAGCCCGTCCGGTTTACCGACGGCGCTGGCCACCTTGGCCAGGAACTTCGTGCCGGCGATGCCGACCGTGATGGGCAGGCCGACCCGCTCGCGAACCTCGGACCGCAGCCGGGCGGCGATCTCGCGCGGGGTGCCGCTGACCCGCCGCAGCCCGCTCACGTCGAGGAACGCCTCGTCGATCGAGATGCCCTCGACCAGCGGCGTCGTGTCCCGGAAGATCGCGAAGACGGCCTTGCTGGCGGCCGAGTACGCGCTCATCCGTGGCGGCACGACGATCGCATCGGGGCAGAGTGCCCGCGCCTGGCTCACGCCCATCGGCGTACGGACGCCCCGGGCTTTGGCCTCGTAGCTGGCGGCCAGCACTACGCCGCCGCCGACCAGCACGGGCCGGCCGCGCAGGGCCGGGTCGTCGCGCTGCTCGACCGACGCGTAGAAGGCGTCCAGGTCGGCGTGCAGAATGGCCACGCGACGAGCATAGAACACGTGTTCGAATACGTCACTGTCCGTGCCGGAATTCGCGCCTATTCGCGCGCCGGACAACGGAATGTAACGAAGCTTTACGTCGGATCGTGACGCCGGTCATGTCCGTCACGGAATTCCACGACAAGAATCTCTGTTGTCGCAATCAGACTTGAGCGCACCACGCTCAACCTAAGTGAGAGTTCCGCTGGAGGAACCACCCATGTTGCTCAGTAGCGCGACGGTTCGTGACCTGGACCGGCTCACCGCTCGCGTGTTCGACACTGCCACCCGCAGCTCCGGCGCGCGCCTCGATGCCTACCGCATCGACGACCACTTCTACATCGACATCGACCTGCCCGGCGTCGACCCGGCCGGGATCGACATCACCGTCGACCACAACGTCCTGACCGTCCGCGCCGAGCGCAAGCGCCGCGCCGAGGGCGAGGACGCCGAGGTGATCGTCACCGAGCGCCCGGACGGCCCCGTCAGCCGCCAGGTGTTCCTGTCCGACACGCTCGACACCGACCGGCTGGAGGCCCGCTACGAGCAGGGCGTCCTGATCCTCGACATCCCCGTCGCGGAGAAGGCGCGGCCGCGCAAGGTAGCGGTCGCCGTCGCCTGACGAGACGCCGAAGGCCCCGCTTCCCGCGGGGCCTTTTCAGTGCCCGAACAGCAGCCAGTTCACGTTCAGGAACTCGCTGCCGTCGTCCCGGGCGAACACCAGGAAGATCGTGTGCTTCCCGGTGGTCGGCGTGAGGGTCACTTCGTCGGTACGCCAGGTCTGCCAGCCGCCAGTGCGGGTCACCCGCATGGTGCCGATCACGGGACCGTCCGCGCTGTCCAGCCGGATCTCCATGCGGCCGCCGTCCTGGGCGTCGGTGGCCACCCGCACGTCGACCTTGGTCGCCGGTACCTCACCGAACTCGAAGTCGTCGAAGCGCAGCCGGTCCCCGTTGGCGATCCAGCCGACGTTCTGCCCGCCGCCCTGATCCTCGGTGTCCTGCGCCTCGATGCCCACCTTCTCATCGGCCGCCTCGGCCTGAAGCGTCGGATAGACCCTCGGTGTCGGCGGCGGACTCGTGGTGGGCACCGGCTCCTCAGCCGCCGCCGAAGCGTCCTGCGAAGCGGACGCCGCCACAGTCGGCGCCGGCGGCAGCGCGACGGCCGGCGCCGGCGAGTCCTGCCAGCGCCCGATCAGATAGCCGGCGAGCAGGAGCCCCACCGCCGCCAGCCCGAACAGCGCCCGCTGCCGCCACCGATGCGCCCGCGTCCGGTAGACCGTGCTGCCCCCGCCGGACCCCTCAGGGGGCGGAGGAGGAGACGCCGGCAAAGGTGACGTAGGCGCGTGGAACGGCCCAGCCGACGCCGGCGGGTAAGGCGGCCCAGCCGACGCCGGTGGGTAGGGCGGAGCGGACAACGGGTCAGACCACCTCGGCGATGATCGACTCGGCCGGCGGCTCGGCGAAGTGGCAGGCCACGCGCTGGGACGGGGCCTTCTCCTCGAGGGCCGGGTCCTTGGTGGCGCAGATGTCCTGCGCCTTCCAGCAGCGGGTCCGGAAGCGGCAGCCCGACGGCGGGTCGACCGGGCTGGGCACGTCGCCGACCAGGCGGATCCGGTTCTTCGGGGGCACGCCGCGGACCACCGCGATGTCCGGCACGGCCGAGAGCAGCGCTTGCGTGTACGGGTGCTGCGGCGCCTCGTAGAGCTGGTTGCGCGGCGCCTCCTCGACCACCCGGCCGAGGTACATGACCGCGACCCGGTCGCAGAAGTGCCGGACCACGCCGAGGTCGTGCGCGATGAACACGAACGCGATGCCGAGCTCCTTGCGGAGGTTCTCCAGCAGGTTCATCACCTGGGCCTGGATCGACACGTCGAGCGCCGAGACCGGCTCGTCGGCCACGATGATCTTCGGGCGGGCCGCCAGCGCGCGGGCGATGCCGATGCGCTGGCGCTGGCCGCCGGAGAACTCGTGCGGGTAGCGGTTGTAGTGCTCGGGGTTGAGGCCGACCAGTTCGAGCAGCTCCTGCACGCGGCCGAGCTCGCCCTTCTTGTCGACCATGTCGTGGGTGCGCAGCGCCGTGCCGACGATCGTGCCGACCGTGTGGCGCGGGTTGAGCGAGGAGTACGGGTCCTGGAAGATCAGCTGGATCTCGCGCCGGTAGGGGCGCAGCCGCCGCTCGTTCATGTGCGCGATGTCGACGCCCTGGTAGCGGATCTCGCCGCCGGTCGGCTCGAGCAGCCGGGTGATCAGCCGGGCCGTGGTCGACTTGCCGCAGCCGGACTCGCCGACCAGGCCCAGCGTCTCGCCCGGCTTGATGGTGAGGTTGACCCCGTCGACGGCCTGGACCCACTTCGTACCGCGGGCGAAGAAGCCGTCGCCCTTGGTCTTGAAGTGCATCTTGACGTTGTCGAGCTCGAGCAACGGCGCACCCGGAACCGTCTTGACGCCGGTGTTCTCGGTGGTGGTGGCAGTGGTCATGGTGACGGTCCCTCTTACGGCAGCCGGGGCAGGACGTCGGTCTCGAAGACCTTGTCGGGGTCTTTCAGGTGGCACCGCGAGGTGCGGCCCAGATCCGCCGTCCGCGAGATCAGCTCGGGCCTCAGGGTGCGGCACAGGTCGTCCGGCACCCGGTCCTTGAACTCGCACCGGGGGTGGAACGGGCAGCCGCTGGGCACCGCGAGCAGGCTGGGCGGCGAGCCGGGGATCGGGTGCAGCGGGGCCGGCTCACCGGTCAGCGCCGGGATGCTCTCCAGCAGACCCCAGGAGTACGGGTGCAGCGGCTCGCCCAGGATCTTCTTGACCGGTCCGTGCTCGACGGCCGTTCCGGCGTACATGACCAGGATGTCGTCGGCCACCTCGGCCACGACGCCGAGGTCGTGGGTGATGAAGACGACGGCGGAGCCGAAGTCGCGCTGGAGGTCGGCGATGAGGTCGAGGATCTGCGCCTGCACCGTCACGTCGAGCGCGGTCGTCGGCTCGTCCGCGATCAGCAGCTTCGGGTCGTTGACCAGCGCCATGGCGATCATCGCGCGCTGGCGCATACCGCCGGAGAACTCGTGCGGGTACTGGTCGACGCGGCGGCGCGGGTTGGGGATGCCGACCCGGCCGAGCATGTCGACCGCGCGCTCCTTGGCCTTGCGCTTGCTGACGCTGTGGTGCGCCCGGTACGACTCCATGATCTGGTCGCCGACCGTGAAGTACGGGTGGAGCGAGGACTGCGGGTCCTGGAAGATCATCGAGGCGTCGCCGCCGCGGTATTTCTCCAGCTCCTTTTCGTTCATACCGACCACCTCGCGGCCGCCGACCTTGATCGAGCCGGTGATCCGGGCGACCCGGCGGTCGTGCAGGCCGAGCACGGCCATGCTGGAGACGCTCTTGCCGGAGCCGGACTCGCCGACGATGGCCAGCGTGCGGCGCAGCGGAACCGAGTAGCTCAGGCCCTGAACGGCCTTGACCAGTCCGTCGGCCGTCGGGAACTGCACGTGGAGATCGCTGACCTCGAGGTACGGCTCCTCGTTGGTCCCGGGGGTGCGGTCAACGCGGGTCACCGTGGAGGGGCCCGGGATCGTCTGGTCGCTCATACTGCCGCCTTCGTGCTGCGGGGTGGGGAAACGGGGCGGTTCGGGATCATCCGAGCCGGACCCGGGGGTCGAGGAAGGTGTAGGCGATGTCCACCACGAGGTTCATCACCACAAGTACCACGGAGCCGACCAGGACGCCGCCCAGCAGGACCGGCAGGTCGTACTGGCCGAAGGCCCGCAGCGTGAGCTGGCCGAGGCCGGGCAGGCCGAAGATGCTCTCGGTGAAGATGGCGCCGGTGAGCTGGAACGCCAGGTCGATACCGAAGATCGTGACGACCGGGGTCAGTCCGGCGCGCAGGCCGTGCCGGTAGACGACGCGGCGGCGGCTGATGCCCTTGGAGGTGGCGGTACGGACGTAGTCCTGGCCCAGCGTCTCGATCATGGAGGCCCGGGAGTAGCGGGTGTACGCGGCCGCGTTCGTCAGGCCCACGCACAGCCAGGCCGCGAGTAGTCCGCTGGCCCAGGCCCAGGGGTTCTGCAGGAACGGGGTGTATCCCGATTGCGGCAGGAAGGTCGCGTAGAGGGCGACCAGCAGAGCGACCACGAAGTACGGGATCGACTGGATGAACAGCGTCGTGCCGACGACCGCCTTGTCCAGCGACGTTCCGCGTACCTGGGCGGCGATCGTGCCGGCCAGAATGCCCACGACGAGATAGACGACGGCACCACCGAGGACGATCGAGACGGTGACCGGGAGCGCCTGCGCCAGCAGCTTGGTGACCGGCTGGCCCAGCGTGTACGAGTAGCCCAGGCACGGGGCGGAGCAGTGCTGCGTCGTACCGCCGGCCTCGTAGTCGCGACCGACGACGATGCCCTTCATGTACGAGCCGATCTGCTGCAGCGGAGGCTCGTCGAGGCCGAGGCTCGACTCGATGTCGGCGACCCGCTCGGGCGTGCATCGGGGTCCACAGATGACACCGGCGGGGTCGGTCGGCGCCAGGAAGAACAACGCGAAGCTGGCCACCAGCGTCACGATCACGACGGAGATCGCGCTCAGGACGCGTTTAAGGATGTACAGCAGCACCGCTTGCTCCTCTTTCGTCACGGCGCCGGGTTGGTGTTCCCGGAGATCGTTCTTACGCCCGGGGTGGCCCGTCCGCCGGATGAGCGGACCGGACCACCCCGGGATGAAGCTAGTTCTTACTGTTCAGAGCGGAATTCAGCTCTTGAGGTACATGTTGCCGAAGTTCGGCACGCCCATCGTGGGGTCGCCGGTCGTGTTGCCGACGTTCTTGCCCTTGATGACGGCCATCTTGTCGTAGTACCACGGGATCGCGATGTACTTCTCCAGGATCTCCTTGTCCAGAGCGGCCCACTTCGGGGTCGACTGGTCGGCGGGGAGGTTGGCCACGTCGTTGATCTTCTTGTCGAGTTCCTTGTCGCTGAGCATGCCCCAGCTCTGGCCCTCGGCGATGCTCTGCGAGCGGAAGAGGACCGGGAACCACGAACCGCCGGACGGCCAGTCCGAGCACCAACCGGCCGGGCTCTGGCCGATGTTGACCGGGGCGTCGTAGTCGCCGGTCTTGGTCCGCAGGTCCGCGGTGGCGACACCGATCGGCTTGGCCTTGAAGCCGGCCTTCGTCAGCGCGTCGACGACGACCTGGGTGCGCTGCTGCGGGATCGGCTTGGTGTTGTCGAAGTACCAGCTGACCTCGAAGCCGACCTTGCCGGCGGCCTCCAGCATCGCCTTGGCCGCGGCCGGGTCACCGGGGCCGGTGCCGTTCAGGTCCGGAACGGGGGCGTACTTCTCGTAACCGGGAACCGAGGGCGGCAGGATGGTGCTGGACCGCTCCGCGATGTAGTCGCTCAGACCGGCGGCCTTGTAGACGGCGTCGGCCGGCCACGCCTTGGCGATCGCCTTGCGGACCTCGAGCGGAATCTTGCGGCTGTCCAACTGGAACACGCGGTTGCAGGGGCTCTCACCCTGAACGAGCTGCTCCTTCTTGTCCCCGGTCAACTGCGGGATCAGCGTCGCGTCGACGTTGTCGTAGTTGATCGAGTTGGCGTCCTCGGTGCCGGCGCTGTTGAGGATGGCCTGCTGCGCCTTGACCGCGTCGACGCCCCACTTGAAGCTGTAGCCGTCGACGTACTGGTGACGGGCGGGGTCGGTGTTCGCGTCCCAGTTCGTGTTCTTCTCCAGGACCAGCGAGGTGCCGGCCTGGTAGCTCTTGAACTTGTACGGGCCGGTCGACAGCGGGTGGTTCTTGTACTCCTGCTTGGTGTCCTTCGCCTTGGGGATCGGCGTGAACATCGGGAAGGTCATGAAGAACGGCAGGTCCTGGAACGGCGTGGCCAGGTGGACGATCAGGGTGTCGGTGCCCTGGGTCTCCACACCGGCGTACGTGTCGCCGTCCTTGTACGGGCCCTTGTACTTGTCGCCGTCCTTGAAGTAGCTCAGCTGGTACGTCGGGCCGTTGACGTAGATGTCGTGGGCGAAGGACCGCTTGATGGCGTACGCCAGGTCCTCGACCTTGACCTCGGTGCCGTCCTCGTACTTGATGCCGGGCTGCATCTTGAAGGTCCACGTCAGCTTGTCGGCCGACGGGGTGCCCAGGTCGGTGAGGTCCGGGACGAGCGTGGGCTTGCCGTCACGGATGTCGAACTGGGTCGGCGTGCGGAACAGGAGCTTGCCGATCTCGTTCGAGTCGACGTAGTAGATGTCCGTCGGGTCGAACGTGTTCGGCGTGACCTGCGCCTGAACGGTCAGGATGCCGCCCTTGCGCGAACCGGGGACGTCCTTCGCCGGGCCCTTCGCGCTCGGGTCGGTCGCGTTGGTCTGCGTCGAGATCTTGCCGGTGTCATTGGAAGTGCCGCCCGAGCTGTCGTTGTTCGACGACGGGCTGCTGCAGCCTGCTAGGCCAAGAGCCACAGCGGCGGTTGCCGCCACAGCGACTTTGAATCGCCTTGCCATTTCTCCTCTTCTCATACTGGGCGTCACCACGTCACCGTCGGGTGCGGGGATCGAATGCGTCACGGATCGAGTCACCGAGCAGGCTCAGCGAGAGCACCACGATCGTGATGGCCGCTACCGGGATCCACAGGTAGAGCGGATCGGCCCGGTAGAAGGTCTGTGCGTTGGCGATTGTCAGGCCCCAGGACGGCGTGGGCTCGGTGAGACCGACGCCGAGATAGGTCAGGCCCGCCTCGGTGACGATGTACGTCGGTAGAGCCAGCGACACCGAGATGACGATGGGTGCCACCAGGTTGGGCAGCAGCTCCTTGAAGAGGATCTTGCGGGTCGGCACGCCGAGCACCTTGGCCGCGGCGACGAACTCCCGCTCGCGCAGCGACAGCACCTCGCCGCGGATCAGTCGCGCGAGGCTGGCCCAGCCGAAGAAGGCGAGCACGATGATCAGTGAGTAGAACCGCGCCTGGGCCACGTCGGCGGCGGCGGCGTTCTCCGACGTGCCGACGAACAGGCTCAGCAGCACCGCCGGGACGGCGATCGCGAAGAGCAGGTACGGCAGGCTCAGGACGAAGTCGATGACCCACGAGATGATCCGGTCGAGCCAGCCGCCGACGAAGCCGGCGAGCAGGCCGACCGTCACACCGATCAGCGTGGTGATGATCGTGACCGAGCCGGCGACGATGAACGACGGCCGGGCGCCGTAGACGAACCGGGCGAACAGGTCGCGGCCCAGGCGCGGCTCGACACCGAACCAGTGCTCGCTGGTCGGGCCGATCGTCGGGTAGCCGTACTGGTCGATCAGGTCCTGGTGGAAATCGGTCGGATTCTGCCCCTCGAGCTTGGCCAGCAAGGGCGCGAAGATCGCGACCAGCACGAAGAACAGGAAGATGCTGCCGCAGATCACCGCGACCTTGTCCTTGCGCAAGCGGGACAGGGCGATCTGGGTCGGCGACTTACGCCGGGTGTTCACCTTGGCGTTGTGATCACCGGCGGGTGCGGCCATGGCATCGGTCGAGGCGCCGGTCCGGGTCAGCTCGGCTTCCTCGATCAGCGGTTCCACGCGTCGGTCACCTCCTTCGAACGACACACCTCACATGCGCCGTGCGTGAGAGGTATTCGGATGCTGCGGTTGGCAAGGTACTTCGAACTCGGCGCGTAGGAAATGAGTTGACGCATCGAATGAATAACGGCCCGCTGAAAGCGGGGGATGGCCCATGTCACATCAGGGCCAACCGGGAGTACGCCAGAAGTGCCACTTCGGTGGGCAAATCACCCGTAAAACCTCTCACGTTTGCCTCCTATGTCCGATTTGGAAAGCCAGAGGGCAATCGTACTGTTGCGCAAAGTTATGGCAGACTCGATCGGCACGCAACAGACCGCTGTTTCACGACAGTTTCGCGAGAGTGTCGATCATCAGCCTTCGTCGCCGTTCATTCCTCCGGCGAGCGAGGCCCCACGGCGCAAGATCTTCGGTACATGTGTGAAGACGGGACCGTATCGACGGTGATCCCGGCCCGCGGGACGCGGATCACCGAGTGATCTCCGTTGCCCCGGGGTCACGCCGCGTAGAGGGCGGAAAGAACCTCAGACGGAGACGACGGCCATTCCGATAACGAATCGGGTAGCCATTCGCGGGCCAATACCGGAGTTAGACGCCCGTCATCCCCGGCGCCAGGGCGGTCAGGATCTCCTCGGCCCGCTCGGCGGCCACCGCGGGGTCCGTGCCGGGCGAGCCGACGACCGGATCCCAGTTGAGGTCGTAGAAGAGCTCGGTCACGCCGGCCCGCCCGTACAACTCGGCCCCGGCCCTGATCTGCTCCCAGTCGCCGGAGAGCGGCACGGCGTCGTCGCGCTCCCCCGGGCGGACCACGCCGCGCACCACGACCCGGACCCGGTCGGGGTCGTGCCCGGCCTCCTCGGCCGCCCGCCGCACGATCTGGGTGCCCCGGGCGATCTGCTCGAAACTGGTGCGGCTGCTGCTCACCCAGCCCGCCGCGAGCCGGCCGGCCCGGCGCAGGGCGGCGTCGGCCGTGCCGCCCAGCAGCACCGGCGGCCCGCCCGGCTGCACCGGCGGCGGCGCCATCACGCTCGGCGGCACCTGGTAGAACCGGCCGTCGAACGAGGCCACCTCGTCGTTCCAGAGCGTGCGCAGCACCTTGAGGTACTCGGTCATCCGCTCGCCGCGCGGGTGCGGGCCGGAGCCGGTGGCCGTGAACTCGGGCTCGGACCAGCCGGTGCCGAGGCCCAGGTCGAACCGGCCGCCGGACAGCACGTCCAGGGTGGCCGCCTGTTTGGCCAGGTAGACCGGCGACACGTACGGAATGTTGAGCACCGCGACCCCGAGCCGGATCGACGTCGTGTGGGCGGCGGCCCAGCTCAGTGCGAGCAGCGGGTCGAGCACCCGGTGGTAGACCGGCTCCAGCCGCTGCTCCTGGCCGACCAGCAGCCGCTGGAACGCCCAGAGCCCGTGGTAGCCGAGCTCCTCGGCCCGGCGGGCGAAGCTGGTCAGCGAGGCCGGATCGGCCCAGGCCCCGGCCACCGGAGCGCCGCAACTGATCAACATCCGACAACGTTAGCCCGCCGGCCGGGCCCGCCTGTACTCGGCGGTCAGGGCCTCGCCGAGCTCGGACAGGCGGTCGTCGGGGGCGGCGGCGTGCACGGCCGCGACGAAATCGAGGTAGGCGGTGCGCAGCGGGGCGAGAAGGCCGTCGGCCGAGGGGGACGGGGCGATCAGCAGGAGGTACGCGGCGACGGCGGCCGGGCGGAAGTCGGCCGGGGTCTCGGCCGGTGGCCCGGAGAGGTCGGGCGGCCCGGTGGCCTCGGGCGGGCCGGTCGCCGAGGGGACCACCGGCGCGCCGGCCAGCTCGGCCCGCAGGCGCAGGCTGGCGCTGAGCAGGCCGACCGGCGAGCCCTCGAAGAGCTGGGCCGGCTGGTAGTCGCGGGCGACCAGGCCGGCGCCGCGGGCCATCAGCTCGTCCGGGTCGAGATCGTCGCGGATGCCGGCCGGGCCGAAGCCGAAATATCCGGCCAGCCGCTCCCGGACCACGGGGATCCGCGACGAGCCGCCGGCCGGCACCACCTGGTCGATGTCGCCCCAGCCGACGCCGTGCGCGGTGTGTGCGGCCGCGATCGCCTCGGTGAGCAGGTCGAGCGAGCGCTGCACGTCCGGCTCGATCATGGCCTCGAACGCGCGCCGGGTCAGCGGCACGGCCGCGCTGACCGTGGCCGTGAGCCGGGGCAGCTCCAGGGTGGTGGTGTCGGTGACCGAGAGCTCCCGCTTGCGGATCTCGGCCTCCCAGCGGATCCGCCGGCGGATCCGGGCGTCCTGGCTGAGGTCGACGTGGTATCGCTCGCGGATCTGCCGCAGGGTGAACTCCACGATGCGCGCGTCGAAGTCGTCGCCGCCGAGCCGGGGGTCGCCGGCGCTGCCGAGGACCTCGACGGTGCCCGGCGCGATCCGCACGATCGACGCCTCGAAGGTGCCGCCGCCCAGGTCGTAGATCGCGTAGACGCCGGGGCGGTCGTCGGCGGCCAGCGCCATCGCGGCCGCCACCGGGTCCTCGACCAGGCGGCGCACGTTGAGCTGGGCCAGACCGGCCGCCTCGCGCAGGGCGCGCCGCTGAGCCTCGCCGGCGGCGGCGCACACGGTGATCACGGCGTCGTGCACGGCGCCGCCGACGAACGCCTCGGCCTGCCGTTTGAGCTCGAGCAGCAGGAAGGCGCAGATCTCGCGCGGCTGATAGGAGCGGCCGCGGAACCGGACCCGGTCGCCGCTGCCGAGCTGGCGCTTGATGCCGGCGATGACCGCCTCGGGATCGGCCGCGGGCGGGACGCCGGCGACGACCTGGCCCGTCGTGTCCTGGCCGACGGCGGCGGGCATGGCGGTCGCGCCGTCGGGGCACGGCACGACGACGAGCTTGGTGCCGTCCCACACCGACACAGCACAGGAGCTGGTGCCGACGTCTATGCCGACCACGCCGTGGAAACCCGAGTCATCGGTCAAGGCCGCCCCCTGTGACCGTCGTGCTTCTGGCCGTCAAATTACCATCGGTCACGGAGCCGGAAGAACAGACCGACATCGATCCGTCGCACATCCGACGAAGGCTGGACAACAAAGATGACTATCGAACTGGTCCCGCTCACCCCGGCCGACCTCGACCGGCGGATGCCGGCCATGACCGCCCAGTTCGCGAACGCCCTGGCCGAGCACCACGGCTTCGCCGCCGAGGAGGCCCGGCGGGAATCCGAGCGGCAGACCCGCTCGATGCTGCCCGACGGCGTGGCCACCGAGGGCCAGCTGCTGTGCAAGGGCGTGGCCGGCGGCGAGGAGGTCGGCTTCCTCTGGATCTCGCTGCCCGGCACCACGTTCACGACCATGGCCTGGATCTCCGAGATCGAGGTGGCCGAGCAGCACCGTTCGAAGGGCTACGGCAGCGCCATGATCCGGGCCGGCGAGGCCGCGCTGGCCGCCCGCGGCGTCGGCCGGGTCGGCCTGCACGTCTTCGGCCACAACACCGGGGCCCGGCGCCTCTACCGCCGCCTCGGATACCGCCTGCTCACCCAGGTCCGGGCCCGCCCGGCCGGGAACCCGCCCAGTTCGGTCACGCTGGCCCCGATGACGCCCGACGAGTACCGGCGGCGCCTGGACGAGCTCATCGCCACCGACCCGATGGTGCTGGTGCGGGAATGTCCCGAGCGGGCCCGGGAGCGCGCGGCCGAGCTCGGCCCGGACGGCCTGCACACCGCGATCGCCGACGGGCGCCCGGTGGGCTGGGTCTGGATCACCAAACCGTCACCGGCGCGCCCCAGCGCCGGCACCATCCTCTACGTGTCGGTCGACGAGCCGTACCGCCGCCAGGGTCTCGGCCGTCAACTGGTGGCCGCGGCCGAGGCCACCGTCGCGAGTCACCGCGTACCCCAGATCGGGCTTTTCGTCTCGGCCTCGAGCCACGGCGCCCAGGAGTTCGCCGACCGCCTCGCCTTCCCCGTCGTCTCCGAGCAGCTGGTCAAAGACCTTTAACCCTCGACGCCGGTGGCCTCGTGCGGGGAGCCGACCGGTTTGGACTGTGAGGAGCCGCGCTGGCGCAGGAAGATGGCGAGGATGGCCATCGAGGCCACCGCCAGCAGCTCGGACTGCCAGTTCTGCAACGTACGGTTCCAGAAATCGGCCTCGAGCAGGTACTGCCCCCAGGAGACCGGGTCCTGGCGGTCGCTGAGCTGCTCCTCGTTGAACGCGGCGACGCCGGCGATCGACTGAGCCAGCCACGAGCCCAGGAAGATCAGGCCCATCACCAGGCCGAGCGAGTTGGCGAAGAGCGCGGTGCGCCAGCCGCCGGCACGGGCCCACCGGGGCGAAGCCGGCGTGGCGTACGGACCGATCTTCTGATCCTTGTCGGTCTCGCGGCCGGGCTTGTCGAGCGATTTCGACTCCGGCGAACCCTTCTGGAGCAGCCAGACCGTCAGGAGGATGAAGAGAAAGAACTGGAGGTACTCGGACTGCCAGTTCTCGGCCACGTCGACGCCGAAACTGGCCGAGGTGACGTAACGCCAGAACGCGATGTCGGGCAGGCCGGAGGCGCGCTGCGCGTCGTTGAACTGGGCCAGCCCGGCGAAGGCCTGACCGACCAGAACGATCAGGAAGAGCAGGCCGAAGACGAGCCCTATCCCGTTCTCCCGCAGAAACCTCTTCACCGGTGCAACACCCCCAGCGTGATGACGTACGCCAGGCCGGCCCCCACGATCAGGAGCAACAGGACGAAGAGCGCGCGCATGTCAGTCGCCCTCCACCGTGCAGTCGTAGGGCCGCGAGGCGCGCGGCGTGCAGCCGGCCGCGACCACCCGCCAGCCCTCCGGGAAGGCGGCCAGGAAGATCGTGTCATCGGTGAGCTTGACCTGCGCCCACTGGCCGTAGACGGAGGTCTCGACGACCGCGCCGGGCCGCGGCAGGCGCTTGTCCAGGATCGCCTCGGGGCACGGCTCGTCCTCGGCCACCGTCGTGATCGTGTCGGGGGCGAGCAGCGCGCAGGCCGCCTCGCCGTCTCCGGCACCGACCGCGGCGAGCAGGCTGGTCGCCTTCCCCGCGGCCGCGTCCTCCTGGCTGCCCACGGTCGCGCAACCGCTGAGCATGGCCGCTCCCACTATCAACGCTAGGCCTCGACGTGGCACGCGGCCCAGCATGCCCCAAAAGCGCGGAAGTTAAGCATGATCCGGTCGCTATGCCCCCCGGTCGGGGAGGGCCCCGGCCCGCTCGGCGTCGCGCAGGGCGTGCTCGGCCCAGCCGACCCGCTGCTCGCTGAGCCCGGCCATGCGGGCCTGGTGCACGGCCTCGCGCAGCAGCCGCAACGCCTCGGGCCGGTTGCCGGCGGCCAGCTCGGCCTCGCCCAGTGCCAGCGTGCCGGTCGCCACCCGGCGGGGGTCGCCGTAGCGCTCGCGCAGCACCTGGGACATGCGCAGGTGGCGCAGGCCCCGCTCGGTGTCGCCGGAGACGAAGACGTGGAAGAAGCCGATGTGGCGGTGCACCTCGGAGCGGACCATCTCGTCGGCGTACCGCTCGGCCAGGGTCAGCGCCTCGGTGTAGAACGGCATCGCGGTACCCCAGTCGCCGCGCAGCACCTGGTGGACCAGGCCCAGGCCGAACAGGGACTCGGCGGCGCCGGCCGGGTCGTCGGCCTCGCGCTGGATCAGCAGGGCCTCGGCGAACAGCCGCTGCTCGCCGGCCCAGTCGGCGCGGCTGAGGTCGCCGGAGATCGCGGCGAAGTGCGCGAGCATGCCGAGCCGGGTCAGCGCGGTCGCCTCGGCCACCCGGTCCCGTTGTGCGTAGGCGCGGTCGCGGGCGGCTTCGAGCATCTGGCGCGCGGGCAGAAAGTCGCCGGTCCGGAAGGCGGCCTCGAGCATGGCCTCGTTCCCGGCGGCGAGCAGCGCCCCGGCGGTCGGTTCGCTCCCCATGAGACGGTACGTTACCGGCCGAGGACGCTCTGTGGTTACCCGCTGTCGCGTACGACCAGAGTGGGGTGGAAAGTCACCGAGCGCGGCAATCGTCCGGGTGAGCTGATGTGCGCGAGCAGCACCTCGGCCATCTCGGCCGCCATCTCCTCGACCGGCTGGCGCACGGTGGTCAGCAGCGGACGGCAGTCCAGGGCCGCGCTGGAATCGTCGAAGCCGACCACCGCGACGTCCTCGGGCACCCGGCGGCCCAGGTCCTGCACCGCGCGCAGCGCACCCTCGGCCATCAGGTCGCTGGCCACGAAGAGCCCGTCGACGTCGGGGTGCTCCTCGAGCAGCCGCCGGGCCGCGGCCTCGCCGCCGGCCCGGGTGAAGTCGCCCTCGACGGCCGGCACCTCCCGCCCGGCCAGGTGGGCCCGGAAGCCCTCCAGCCGGTCGAGGCCGCTCGGGATGTCCAGCGGCCCGCTGATCGTGGCCAGCCGCGTACGGCCCAGCGACAGCAGCCGGTCGGCGGCCAGCCGCGCGCCCAGCCGCTGGTCGACGTCGACGTAGCTGACCGCGATGGGCGAGGAGGGGCGGGCCGAGACCACGGCCGGGATGCCGAGGTCGTGCACCTGGCGCGGCAGCGTGTCCTGCTCGTGGCTGCTGATCAGCAGCACACCGTCCACATGGCCCTGCCGCAGATAGCGCATCACCTGGTGGTGGTCGGTGGAGTCGGTCGGGATGACCACCAGGTGGATGTCGTGCGGGCGGAGGGCGCCGGTCGCGCCCGCGGTGACCCGGCCGAAGTACGGGTCGGTGAAGATCCGGTTGAGGAACGAGTGGTCGTCCGGCCGGTCGGGCTCGCTGATCACCAGCGCCACCGAGTTGGAGCGGCGGGTCACCAGGCTCCGGGCGGCCACGTTGGGCACGTACCCGGTCTCGGCGACGGCCCGCTGGACCACCTCCCGGATCTTGGCGTCCACGCTGGTGGCGCCGTTGATCACCCGGGACACCGTGGCCCGGGAGACGCCCGCCGCCTCGGCGACCTGATCCATGGTCGGATGGCGGGGCCGGGGTGTCATGCGCATCGTTATAACACCCCGGCCCATGCTCACGGACGCCCGTCGGTGCCGCACTTGACGATCGGGCGGATGCAGTCGTTGACCCGCCGGGCCAGCTCGTCCACCGGCCACGCGTTGAAGAAGTCACCGTGCATCGTGTAACCCGCGCCCGAGGCGAGCCGGAAGTTGGCCGGGTTGCCGTTCACCGGGTACCGCATCACCTGGCGCAGCTTCGGCACGACCACCGGGTGGCTGGCCGGGCAGGCGTTGTTCACCGGGTACGCCATGTGGCTCTTGTGATCCGGCGAGTCCAGGTTGACGCCGTCCCAGCAGTGCGGGAAGTCCAGGTAGGACTCCAGCATCGTGCCGGCCGGGCAGGTCACGAAGTTGGGCGACGAGCCCACCTCGCCCGCGTGCAGGCACGACCAGCGGGCGATGGTGTTGTCGGCCGGGCCGGTCGCCTTGGCGTTGCCGGCCACGATCCGCAACCCCAGCGGGAACGGCTGGGTCTGCGCGATCAGGTCGTCCCGCACACCCTCACCCAGGTAGTAGAAGATGCCGGTGGTCGGCTCGACCGGGGTGTCGCCGTTGTAGAGGGTCGGGATCCAGTACGACGACTTGTCGATCGACGGGTTGCAGTTGCTGTTCGCGTTGAGCAGGTCCTGCGTGGTCGTCGCCGCGTTCGTCACCTCGCTGCCGAAGAAGCTGTGCATGTGCGAGGCGCCGGGCAGGTTGGGGAAGACGATCGGGTCGTCCGGCAGCCGGTGGCTGAACGGGCAGTCGGCCAGGAACTCGGCCACCCGGACGGCGCCCGGCGGGATGGTCGGCGTCGTGCTGCCGCCGCCACTGCCGTACACCTGGAACTCTGTCAACGAGACGCCCCACTGGGTCGCCCGGGCCGTCGTCTCGAGCCGCACGTAGCGGCCGCTGCCGGTGACGGTCAGCGCCTGGCGGCCGCCGGTGCCGGCGTTGGTGCTGTAGAGGGTGGTCCAGGTGGAGCCGTTGGCCGAGGCTTTGACGCTGAAGGCCCGGGCGTACGCGGACTCCCAGTTCAGCACGACCGACGAGACCGTGGCGGTGGCGCCCAGGTCGACCTGCAGCCACTGCGGGTCGCTGAACGCGCTGGACCAGCGCGTGCCGAGGTTGCCGTCGACCGCGTTCGACGCCGGGAAGGCGGCCGACTCGGTGGACGACGCGGTGACCGGCCTGCCCTGCGAGATCAGGGTGTCGGCGGCGTTCGCACCGGCGGGAATCAACAGGAGAGAAGCGGCCAGCAGGGCCGCGGCGACCCATTTCATTGGTACACCCTCACGTAGTCGACGAGCATCTGCGACGGGAACGGGGTGCTGGCGTCGATCGGGCCGGGGAAGTCGCCGCCGACGGCCAGGTTGAGGATCACGTAGAACGGGTGGTCGTAGATCCACGGGCCGCGGGTGTTCTCGACGGTCTCCTTGCTGGCGTAGAAGACCTGGTTGCCGTCGAGCAGGAAGCGCATGCCCTTGCTGTCCCACTCCACCGCCCAGACGTGGAAGTCCTGCGACAGGTCGGCCGTGGCGTACTTCTGCCCGTAGCCGCCGGCGCCGTTGTAGGCCGGCGCGTGCAGCGTGGAGTAGGCCTCGCTGGTGTTGCGGCCCAGGACCTCCATGATGTCGATCTCGCCGTTGTACGGCCACGGGCGCCCGGTGAGGAAGTCGGCGCCCATCATCCAGAACGCGGGCCACAGGCCGTTGCCCTTGGGCACCTTGACGCGGGCCTCGACCCGGCCGTACTGCACGTGGAACTTGTTGCTGGTGTTCATCCGGGCCGAGGTGTACTGGCGGCCCTGGTAGTCCTGCCGGCGGGCCTCGATGACCAGCGAACCCTGGCCGTTCATCTGCGCGTTCTCGCTGTTCGGCGTGTAGTACTGGATCTCGCCGTTCTGCGGGACGCCCGGGTCGTACGTCCACTTCGCCTGGTCGGGCTTGGCGCCGGCGGCGCCGTTGAACTCGTCGGAGAAGACCAGCCGGGTGGCCGGGAAGGTGGGGTCGGCCGGCTTGGCCGGGGGCGCCGTCGGGTTGCCGCCGGTGCCGTAGACGCTGAACTCCCACAGCGAGTAGCCGTACGGGCCGCTGCGGGCGGTGCCGTAGAGGCGCACGTACCGGCCGGTGCCGGTGGCGTTGATGACGTCCTTGAGGCCGTCACCGGTGGTGGTCGAGTAGAAGGTGGTCCAGTTGGCGTTGTCGGCCGAGGTCTGCAACTGGTAAGCCTTGCCGTAGGCGGGGTCCCACTGCAGGACGACCTGGCTGATCTGGGCGGTGGCGCCGAGGTCGACCGAGATCCAGCCGGGGTCGACCCAGCCGTTGGTGGAGCTGGTCGCCCAGCGGCTCGCGGGGTCGTTGTCGAACGCCTTGTCCGGGCTGCACGGGTTGCAGTTGACGTCGTTCTGCCAGGTGCTGGCCTGGGCCGGCTTGTTGTACGACAGCAGCCGCGTTCCCCCGGTGGGAGGCGGGGTGGTCCCGCCGTCACCCGAGTAGACCTGGAACTCCCAGAACGAGTAGCCGTACGCTTCCAGCGCCCGCTGGGTCAGGTTTATCCGGACATAGCGTGCGTTACCCGTGGCGGCGATGCTCTGCTGACCGCCGGTGCCGGTCGTCGTGGCGTACGCCTGGGTGTAGTTGCTGCCGTCGGTCGAGAACTGGATGGTGAAGGCCTTGGCGTACGCGGCCTCCCAGTTGATCGCGACCCGCGAGACGGCGGTCGTGGCGCCGAGGTCGACCTGCCACCACTGGGCGGCCGAGAACGCGCTGGCCCAGCGGGTTCCGGCGTTGCCGTCGACGGCCTCGGCGGCCTGATAGGCGCCGGCCGCCTCGCTCGAGGACGCGGTGGCGGTCTTGCCCTGCGACACCAGCACCTCGGCCGCCTGGGCGGGCTGGATGGTGGCGACGAGATAGGCGGCGAACAGGCCGACGAGGGCGGCTATTCGCAACGGTCTCACCAGGACTGGGGATGTCATGGGGCGACTCCAGAATGGGGGGATGTGTCGGAGCGATTTCCGGTGGGGGAACACCGTGTGAAAGCGCTCTTCGTGACGCCACTCTGAACCGGGGTTTCAACGCCTGTCAATGCCTGGTCGCGGGCCGGGAAGCGCTTTCTGATCTTCCCGACCCGGATCGACGCAGGTGAACCTGTGAATGGGGTGACGGTTCCGGAACTACGCGTCCTCGAGATCGCCCTCGGTCTCGAGGTACAGCTCCTGGAGGGCGCTCAGCGTCTCGGGCGACGGCGACTCCCACAGCTTGCGCTCGGCCGCCTCCAGAAGCCGCTCGGCGATGCCGTGCAGCGCCCACGGGTTCGACTGCTGGAAGAACTTCTGGTTCTCCGGGTCGAGCACGTAGGTCGCGGCCAGCTGCTCGTACATCCAATCGGTGACCACGCCGGCCGTCGCGTCGTAGCCGAACAGGTAGTCGACGGTCGCGGCGAGCTCGAACGCCCCCTTGTAGCCGTGGCGCCGCATGGCGGCGATCCACCGCGGGTTCACCACGCGGGCCCGGAAGATCCGCGCCGTCTCCTCGGTGAGGCTGCGCGTCCGGGTGGCGTCCGGGTTGGTCGAGTCGCCGACGTACGCGGCCGGCGCCTTACCGGTCAGCGCCCGCACGGTGGCGATCATGCCGCCGTGGTACTGGAAGTAGTCGTCCGAGTCGGCGATGTCGTGCTCGCGGGTGTCGATGTTCTTGGCCGCGATGTCGATCCGCTTGTACGCGTTCTCCATGTCGTCGCGGGCCGGCACGCCGTCGAGCCCGCGCCCGTAGGCGAAGCCACCCCACACGGCGTACACCTCGGCCAGGTCCTTGTCGTCACGCCAGTTGCGGCTGTCGATCAACGGCAGGATCCCGGCGCCGTACGCCCCCGGCCGCGACCCGAAGATCCTGGTCGTGGCCCGGCGCCAGTCGCTGTGGCGCTCCTGATCGGCGAGGGCGTGCTCCCGGACGAAGTTGTCCGGCTCGTCCAGCTCGGCGATCATCCGGAAGGCGTCGTCGAGCATGGCCACGACGTGCGGGAAGGCGTCCCGGAAGAACCCGGAGATCCGCACGGTGACATCGACCCGCGGCCGGCCCAGCTCGGCCCGCGCGATCGGCTCGAGCCCGGTGACCCGCCGCGAGGCCGGGTCCCAGACCGGGCGGCAGCCGATCAGGGCCAGGATCTCGGCGATGTCGTCACCGGCGGTGCGCATGGCGCTGGTGCCCCACGCGGAGAGGCCGACCGAGCGCGGCCACTCGCCGTAGTCGGCGCGGTAACGCTGCAACAGCGACTCGGCCATGGCCTGGCCGGTCTCCCAGGCGAGCGCGCTCGGGATCGCCTTGGGGTCGACCGAGTAGAAGTTGCGCCCGGTCGGCAGCACGTTGATCAGCCCGCGCAACGGCGACCCGCTCGGCCCGGCCGGCACGTAGCCGCCGTCGAGCGCGTGCAGCAGGTTTCCCAGCTCGTCGCTCGTCCGGTCCAGCCGCGGCACGACCTCGGTGGCCGCGAACGCCAGCACGTCCCGCACCCGGCCCACGTCTGCCGCCTCGGACATTTCCGGAATGTCGGAGACGCGAGCGATGGCGGCCGCGTCGGTCGGCCAGCCCGCCTCCTCCATCGCGGTGACCAAGGCACGGGCCACCGCCTCGACACGGTCGGTCTCGGCGGTGGAGGCGTCGTCGGCCAGGCCGAGCGCCTCCCGCAGGCCGGGCAGCGCCGCCACCTGGCCGGCCCACATCTGCCGGGCCCGCAGCATGGCCAGCACCAGGTTGACCCGGGCCTCGCCGGCCGGGGCGGCGCCCAGGACGTGCAGCCCGTCGCGGATCTGCACGTCCTTGACCTCGCACAGCCACCCGTCGATGTGCAGGATGAACTCGTCGAACTCCTCGTCCTCGGGCCGGTTGGACAGGCCGAGGTCGTGGTCCATCCGGGCCGCCTGGATCAGCGTCCAGATCTGGGCCCGGATGGCCGGCAGCTTGGCCGGGTCGAGCGTCGCGATCGTCGCGTGCTCGTCGAGCAGCTGCTCCAGGCGGGCGATGTCGCCGTACGACTCGGCCCGGGCCATCGGCGGGATGAGGTGGTCGACCAGTGTGGCGTGCGCCCGCCGCTTGGCCTGGGTGCCCTCGCCCGGATCGTTGACCAGGAACGGGTAGATCAGCGGCAGGTCGCCCAGGGCGGCGTCGGTGCCGTCCGAGGCGGACATGCCCACGTTCTTGCCGGGCAGCCACTCCAGGTTGCCGTGCTTGCCGACGTGGACCACCGCGTGCGCGCCGAAGTCGTCGGCCAGCCAGCGGTAGGCGGCCAGGTAGTGATGCGAGGGCGGCAGGTCGGGGTCGTGGTAGATCGCGACCGGGTTGGCGCCGAAGCCGCGCGGCGGCTGCACCATGACCACGACGTTCTCGTCCTGCAGGGCGGCCAGCACGATGTCGCCGTTGTCCACGTAGAGCTCGCCCGGCGGCGGGCCCCAGTGCTGCTCGACCGAGGCGCGCAGGTCCTCGGGGAGGGTGGCGAACCAGGACGCGTACGCGGCGCCGGAGATCCGCACCTTGTTGCCGCTGAGCTGCTCCTCGGTGAGCCAGTCGGGGTCCTGCCCGCCGGCCGCGATGAGCGTGTGGATCAGGCCGTCGCCGTCGTACTGCCCGAAGTCGCCGATCCGGTAGCCGCGCTCCCGCATGGCCGCCAGCAGGGCGACCGTCGAGGCCGGGGTGTCCAGGCCGACCGCGTTGCCGATGCGGGAGTGCTTGGTCGGGTACGCCGACAGCATGAGCACGATCCGCCGCTCGGCCGGCGGCACGTGCCGCAGCCGGGCGTGGGCCACCGCGATGCCGGCCACCCGCAGCGCGCGCTCGGGGTCGGCCACGTAGACCGACAGCCCGTCCGGGTCGATCTCCTTGAACGAGAACGGCACCGTGATGATCCGGCCGTCGAACTCGGGGATCGCCACCTGGGTGGCCGCGTCGAGCGGGCTCAGCCCGTCGTCGCTCGCCTCCCACGCGGCCCGGCTGCTGGTCAGGCACAGCCCCTGCAGGATCGGCACGTCGAGCCCGGCCAGCACGCCCACGTCCCACGCCTCGTCGTCGCCGCCCGCGCCGACGGTCGCCGGTTTGGTGCCGCCCGCCGCGAGCACGGTCACCACCAGGGCGTCCGCCGTGCGCAGCTCGGCCAGCAGGTCGTCCGGCGCCGTACGCAGGGACGAGGTGAACAGCGGCAGCGGCCGGCCGCCCTTGGCCTCGATCGCCCGGCACAGCGCCTCGATGAAGGCCGTGTTGCCCGCCATGTGGTGGGCGCGGTAGTAGAGCACCGCCACGACCGGGCCGGTCGCGCTCGTCTCCCACGGCAGCGGCCCCCAGTCGGGCGCGGCCTGCGCCGGGGCGAACCCGTGGCCGGTCAGCAGCACCGTGTCGGAGAGGAAGTCGTGCACCGCCGCCAGGTTGTCCGCCCCACCCTGCGCCAGGTACGCGTGCGCCTCGGCGGCCACACCGGCCGGTACGGTGGACAGCTTCATCAGGTCGGCGTCGGGCGCCTGCTCACCGCCGAGCACGACCACCGGCACCGGCCCGGCCAGCAGGGCGTCGAGCCCTTCCTCCCAGGCCCGGCGCCCGCCGAGGATGCGCACCACGACGAGCTCGACGCCGTCGAGCAGGGCCGGCAGGTCGCTCACCTGGGTCCGGGCCGGGTTGGCCAGCCGCCACGCCGAGCCGCTGGCCCGGGCACTGAGCAGGTCGGTGTCGGAAGTCGACAGCAACAGGAACACACGCGCTCCCCTCGGGGTCCGCGCCCCGGGTCGTAGGATCCACGGCGAGGCGGAGTTCCTGGCTCCCGGGCCGGTAAGACCCGGTGACAGTGGCGGGACCGCGCCGGAATCGCACCGGCTTCCTCCGCGGCGTCGCCGCTCGTGACCTACCACCCTTCCGGGCGGTCCCACCCGCCGTCAAGGAGGGTCCGGCGGTGTGACGATCCCGACCCGAGGATGCGGACACAACGGTGGGCGAACGTAGTATCCGGGCCGTGCCTCCCCCCATCCGCCAGACGAAGGTCGACGCCTGCCCCGGCGCCCTGCGGCTCCACGCGGCCGCCGACGGCCCCCTGGCCCGCGTCCGCGTCCCCGGCGGCATGCTCACCGGCACCCAGCTGGCGGCCTTGGGCGAGATCGGCCCGCCGGAGCTCACTTCCCGAGCGAACCTCCAGCTCAGGGCCCTCAACGACGTGGACCCGACGGCCCTCGCGGCCCGGCTGTCGGCCGTCGGCCTGCTGCCGTCGTCAACTCACGAGACCGTACGCAACATCGCGGCCCCGCCCCTGGCCGGCACCACCTTGCGCACCCTGGTCGCCGACCTGGACCGCGCCCTGTGCGCCGACCCGGCCCTGGCCGCCCTTCCGGGCCGTTTCCTGTTCGCCCTCGGCGACGTCCCCCTCACCGCCGACCTGGCCGCGGTCCCTCTCGGCGACGGCGGCGCGTTCACGATCCTTTTCGCCGGCCATGACGCCGGCCTGCGCGTCCCCGCCACGGCCGTGGTCGCGACCTTGCTGGCCGCCGCCCACGCCTTCCTCGGCGAGCGAGCCGACGTCACCGCCTGGCGCCTGCACGAGATGCCCGACGGCCCGGCCCGGGTGGCCGCGAAGCTGGGCGCCCCCCTGACACCCCACCCCGTGAC
The DNA here is from genome assembly GCF_043197815.1 of Actinoplanes sp. NPDC048988. Classification (NCBI taxonomy): domain Bacteria; kingdom Bacillati; phylum Actinomycetota; class Actinomycetes; order Micromonosporales; family Micromonosporaceae; genus Actinoplanes; species Actinoplanes sp. NPDC048988. Next base: position 23,618 of record NZ_JBICTW010000001.1, read on the forward strand.
CCGCACCCCCGAGCCCACCGGCATCGGCCTGCTCCAGCAGCCCGACGGCCTGGTGGCGGTCAGCGCGCTGGTCCCACTCGGCATGCTCGGCGGCGAGGCGCTGCGGCTGCTCACCACCGCCCGCCGCCTGGTCATCACCCCCGAGCGCGGCGTCGTCGTCCCCGACCTGACCCCCGAGGCCGCCCGCCGTTGGCAGCGCCGCCTGGAGGATGCCGGCCTACCCACCACCCCCGGCTCCCGCTGGACCGGCGTGACCGCCTGCGCCGGCCGCCCCGGCTGCGCCAAGTCCCTGGCCGACGTCCGCGCCGACGCCGCCGCGACCAGCGAGTTCACCGACGGCCTGCCGGTGCACTGGATCGGCTGCGCCCGAGGGTGCGGAAGCCCGTCCGGTGCCCATGTCCGAGTGGAAGCGACCCCGACCGGCTATGCCGTGACCCGGCAACCGACCGGCGAGACGTTCGATGCGATCGCGTCGGCGAGGAGGATCTGATGGAGTACGAGCGCGACGGCGCGGAGATCTACCGGCGCTCGTTCGCCACCATCCGGGCCGAGGCCGATCTCACCGGCTTCCCGTCCGATGTGGCGAAGGTGGCCGTGCGGATGATCCACGCCTGCGGCATGGTCGATCTGGTGAGTGACATCGCGTACAGCCCGAATGTCGCCTCGGCGGCCCGGAAGGCGCTGCTCGCCGGCGCCCCGATCCTCTGTGACGCCGAGATGGTGGCTTCGGGCGTCACCCGTAAGCGGCTGCCCGCCGGCAACGACGTCGTCTGCACGCTGCGCGACCCGTCGGTGCCCGCCCTCGCCGAGAAGCACCGGACCACCCGCAGCGCCGCCGCCCTCGACCTCTGGGCCGACCGGCTGGAGGGCTCGGTGGTGGCGATCGGCAACGCGCCGACCGCGTTGTTCCGGCTGCTCGAGATGATCGCGGACGGCGCTCCGCGGCCGGCCGCCGTGCTCGGCATCCCGGTCGGTTTCATCGGGGCCGCCGAGTCGAAGGACGCGCTGGCGCAGTCCGATCTGGAGTATCTGATCGTGCGCGGCCGCCGGGGCGGCAGCGCGATGACGGCCGCCGCGATCAACGCGCTGGCCTCGGAGGCGGAGTGATCATGGCGGGACGGCTGTACGGTGTCGGCGTCGGGCCCGGCGACCCCGAACTGATCACGTTGAAGGCGGCCCGGCTGATCGCCGGGGCCGATGTGGTGGCGTACCACGCCGCGCGGCACGGCCGCAGCAACGCCCGGGCGATCGCCGCTTCGCTGCTGCGCGAGGAGCAGATCGAGGAGCCGCTGATCTATCCGGTGACCACCGAGGGCACCGACCACCCGGGCGGCTACCAGGGCGCGATCGACGAGTTCTACACCGAGGCCGCCGCCCGCCTGGCCGCCCACCTGGACGCCGGTCGCACCGTGGTCGTGCTGGCCGAGGGCGACCCGTTCTTCTACGGCTCCTACATGCACATGCACAAACGGCTTGCGCATCGGTACGAGACCGAGGTCGTGCCCGGCGTGACCTCGGTGAGCGCCGCGAGCGCCGTCCTGGGCCGCCCGTTGATGGAGCGCGACGAGACCTTGACCGTGCTGCCGGGCACGCTGCCCCCGGCCGAGCTGGCCGCCCGCCTGTCGAGCACCGAGTCGGCCGCTGTCATGAAGCTGGGCCGCACCTTCGACGGCGTCCGCGAGGCCCTCGACCGGGCCGGACGGCTCGGCGACGCCTGGTACGTGGAGCGCGCCACCACCGACCGCGAGCGTTCCGCCCGCTTCGCCGAGGTGGACCCCGAGACCGTGCCGTACTTCTCGCTGGCCCTGCTGCCGAGCCCGGCCGCCGCGGCTTTCATGGGCGACGAAGGCGAGGAGCCGGAAAGAAAGGGTCAGGTGACGGTCGTCGGGCTCGGCCCGGGTGATCCTCGCTGGCTCACGCCGGAAGCGCGGGCGGCTCTGGCGGAAGCGGACGACCTGGTCGGCTACGTGACCTACCTCCAGCGGGTGGTGCCCGGGCCGCACCAGCGGCTGCACCCCTCCGACAACCGGGTCGAGGCCGAGCGGGCCGCCTTCGCCCTCGATCTGGCCAAGCGGGGCCGCCGCGTCACCGTGGTCTCCTCCGGCGACCCCGGTGTGTTCGCCATGGCCGCCGCGGTGCTCGAGGTGGCCGAGGACCCGCAGTGGAAGGACGTCCCGGTCCGGATCGTCCCCGGGCTGACCGCGGCCCAGGCCGTCGCCAGCCGCGCCGGCGCCCCGCTCGGACACGACTTCTGCGTCATCTCGCTCTCCGACCGGCTCAAGCCGTGGCCGGTGATCGAGGCGCGGCTGGCCGGCGCCGCCGCCGCCGACCTGGTCATCGCCCTCTACAACCCGGCTTCCAAGACCCGGCGGGAGCAGCTGGTACGAGCCCGCGAGGTGCTACTGGGGCATCGTTCGCCCCGGACGCCGGTGGTCGTGGGCCGCGATGTGGGCGGCCCGGACGAGTCGGTGCGGGTGACCACGCTGGGCGAGCTCGACCCGGCCACGATCGACATGCGCTGCCTGCTGATCATCGGGTCGTCGCAGACCCGGGCGGTGGCCCGGGGCGACGGCTCGACGGTCGTCTACACACCCCGGCACTACTCGGTCTGATCTTTCGCCGGCCACGAACCCGGATGCAACGCGGTGCACCCGCGTTGCAATCAACACTCTTCGACACCCGGTCCGCAGTCCGCCGAATTGAGGGGCACTTCCGCACCCCGTTCGTCCGACTGAAAGGCCGGGACCTACGTGATCTCCCCTCGCCACTGCGCCGCCGTGCTGGCCTCGTCGTTGCTGTTCGGCATCGGCCTGGTGGACTCCGCCGCTTTTGCGAAGACCACGGCCAAGGCGGCCACCCCCGCCAAGGCCGTGGCCACCACGGTCAAGGCCGCCGCGACGTCCGTACCCACCCTGGCCAGCCGCCTCAACGCGGTGAAGAACGCCAAGACGCTGAACTACTACCCGTCGGCCGCCGGCTGGTCGAAGATGTGGACGAGCTGGGACGCCGCCAAGATCGACGCCGACCTGGCCAAGGCGGCCGCGCTGGGCACCACGAACGTCCGCCTCATCGTCTTCCCGTCGACCTTCGGCTGGCCCACGCCGTCGGCCACCTACGCCAGCCGCCTCGACCAGTTCGTCGACATGGCCGGCGCCCGGGGGATGTCGGTCAAGTTCACGCTCTTCGACTGGTGGGACGGATACACCGACGTCGACCGGAGCATCACCTGGGCCAAGACCCTGCTCGCGCCGTACCGGGACGACAACCGCGTCATCTCGGTCGAGCTGCAGAACGAGTTCAACCCGGACAACGCCGCCGCCGTCGCCTGGGCCAAGAAGATCGTTCCCGCCGTACGCTCGGCCTTCCCCACCATGCCGTTGACGTTCTCGGTCGACGGCGGCCAGGGCGCCAAGGGCATGGCCAAGATCAAGACGGCGCTGGCCGCGACCCCGATCGACTACTACGACTTCCACTTCTACGGCAACTCCGAGCGCGCCCTCGCCATGATCAACCAGGCCGAGGCCACCGTCGCCCCGGCGCCCATGGTGATCGGTGAGACCGGCCTGAACACCCTGCAGAACACCGAGGGCGAGCAGGCGGCCTTCCTGGCCCGGGTGTTCGAGGCGGCCGAGATCGCCGACGTGCCGGTCGCGCCGTGGACGCTGGTCGACTCGGCGCAGGGCTCGATCCCGACCTCGGCCGTCTCCAAGCTGCCCGGCCAGTACTACTACGGCCTGTTCCGTCTCGACGGCACCGCCAAGCCGGCGGCCGCCGTGGTCAAGGCCGGTTTCGCCGGCGCGGCCATGCCGTCGAACCTGATGGACCCGGGCTTCGAGCTGGCCGCCGGACAGAGCCCGTGGCGCGCCTACCTGCCGGAGCTGGGCCTGGCCACCAAGACGCAGGCCGTCCGCCGTACCGGCCAGTGGTCGGTGACCATGTCCAACACCGGCAAGACCGCGACCGGCTCGCCCTCCTACCGGGTCTCCCCGGTCACCCCGGTGAAGTCGAACCAGAAGTGGCACGCCGAGGTGTGGGCCCGGGGCAACGCCACCACCGGTGCCACCCAGATCGCGCTGAGCTGGTTCGACCTCAACGACAAGTGGCTGGGCGGGGTGTCCTCGAACTCGCTGCCCAACGGCACCGTGGGCTGGACCAGGCTGGCGGTCGACGGTGTCGCCCCGGTCGGCTCGGCCAGCATGCAGGTTCACCTCAAGTCGGGCGAGAACAAGGGCACGGTCTGGTTCGACGACGCGGTGATCACAGCGTCGTGACCGACCGGAACAACCCCAATTTCAGTAAATAAGCTCTCAAACGATGCCACCGACCGCTCCCACGAGGAGGGGTCGGTGTGCCGCCTGCCCGCTTTGTCGGACATGGCGGCCTCGATCGAAGCAGCCAACGCCGAAGGCGACGCGGCAGCCGCGAAGACAGCTCCCGAGTATTCCTCTGCCGCCTCGACCAGCCCGCCGACCGCGGTGACCACCACCGGAAGCCCGTGACTCATCGCGATGTGCAACGGGCCACTGGCCGAGCTGCGCCGATACGGCAACACGACCATGTCAGCCGCCGCGAAGAATCCGTCCACCTCGGCATCGGTCACGTACCGGTTGACGAAGGTGATGCGTGAGGCCGCCGGCGACGCCTCGATCAGCGAAGCCGGGAGCGTCCAGCCCTCCCACGTCTCCCCCACCACGGTGAGCTCATAGTCGTCCGGCAACAAGGCGAAGGCTTCGATCAGATCTTCGAGGCCTTTGTACGGGCGGATGGTGCCGAAGAACAGCAGCCGGCGCCGGCCCGGCTCGGCAGTCCGGGGCGCCGGCACAGCATGGTGGTCGAACGGCCCGTGAATCGCGATCACGTCCGGGACGCCCGTCAGGTCGTACGTCTGCCGAAGCGCGACCCGGTCGAAGCGCGAGTGGACCACGACGCCGTCCGTCCCGCGCAGCAGGGGACGGATGAGCTTGCGGCAGTAGAGCGAGGCCCACTTGTGCGCGGCCTCGCCGGTGTCCTGCACCTCGTGGAACTCGACCACGACCTTGATCTTCAAGAGCCGGGCGGCAAGGCAGAGGATCAGGTACGAGTGGAGCACCGTCCCCGTCCACCATTGCAGCACCAGCACGTCCGGCCGGAAGGAGCGCAGGAACCGTACGGCCCGGATCAGGCTCGGCACGGCCCACCAGTCGATCCCGTCGAAGACACGCACCCCGTCGGCGTAGTCGAGGTCGTTCAGGCGCTGCCCCACGCGGGAACGCCCCGGGTAGAGGCGGGTCGGCAGCAGCTGCCGCATGAGGATCGCGCCGACCTCGTACCGGGAGGCCAGGGCGTTGCTGAGCCGGCAGGTGTAGTAGCTGATTCCGGAGAGGAACCGCCAGCCCGATCCGACCACGACGATCCTGGTCGGACGGTCGTCAGGCGATGCACTCACGGTAGACCTCCTCGATCTGCGGTACGACGCGCGCGGCGGTGTAGTCGAGGCCACGCTGGTGACCGGCCACCCGCAGCCGGTCGGCCAGGCCGGGCTGGGTGAGCACCCGGACGATGGCGGCGGCGAGCCAGACCGGGTCGCCCGGCGGCACGTGCAGGCCGGTCTCGCCGTCGCGGATCATGTCGGCCAGCCCGCCCGTCCGCGACGCGATCAGCGGGGCCCCGGCCAGCAGGGCCTCGACCGCGACCTGGCCCATCGCCTCGAGGAGGGAGGGGACGACGCCGGCCGCGGCGCCGTGCCAGGCGGCCATCACCTCGTGGTGGGGCACGTTGTGCCGCACGATCACCCCGGGCGGGATGGGCGGGGTGTCGTGCCGGGGCGTGCCGACGCAGACCAGCGGCGGCTTGTCGTCGCCGAGCCGCTGGTAGGCGTCGAAGAGCACGTCGACGCCCTTGTGCGGGCCGAGCGCGCCGACGAACAGCAGGTAGGGCCGGTCCGGCAGCCAGGACGGCCGCGGCGTCCGGCGGGCCAGCTCGTCCAGGCCGTCCGGCACCAGGCTGCTGATCACCTTGACCGGCAGGTCGCCGGGGACGCGGCCGTGCCCGATGGCCTCGGCCACGGCCGGCGAGATCGCGGTAAGCGCGTCGATGCCGCGGTGCCGCTGCGCGCGCAGGGCGGTGGTGAGCAGGGCCGCGCGGGGCCGCCCGTACTGGCCGGAGGCGCACGGCAGGCAACGGCCGAGCCGAGGCCCGCCGCAGGTGCGGTCGTCGCGGGTGAAGGTCTTCTTGACGCAGGTGAGCCCGAAGTCGTGGGCGGTGTGCACGTGCGGCCGGCCGAGGCGGCCGAACCGCAGCGGCAGGTAGCTGTACATGAGCCAGTCGTGGCTGTGGATCACGTCGTAGTCGTTCTCTCTCAGCAGAGAGCGGAGGGCGGCCATGGTCAGCGGGTCGGCCGTGGTCGGGTGGAACGGCTTGGCCGCGTCCTCGTTCATGCCGGGCAGGACGGTGTTGGCCACGCTGCGCACGCGTTTCACCCGTACCCCGTTGATCGTCTCGTCGTGCGCCGCGCGGGGCGTGGCCAGGGTGAGCACGGTGACCTCGTGCCCGCGCCGGACCAGCTCCTCGCTGCTGGTGGCGATGCTGCGCTCAAGCCCGCCGATGATCGGCGCGTACAGGTTGGACAGGTGCAGGATCTTCAACTCTTCTCCAAAGCGGGGAAACGGCGTGGACGGCCACCGCGACGGCGCCCACGGACTGTCCGGCGAGCCAGGCGATGCCGGCGCCCTCGATGCCGGTGCCGGGCAGCCAGAGCCAGGTGAGGGAGAGGCAGGTGACGGCCATCAGCAGGTTCAGCCGCAGGCAGCGGCGGTACCGGCCGAGCGAGCGCCAGTGCGCCACGGCCAGGTTGGTGACGGCGTCCGGGATGGCGGCCAGCACGAGGATCCGCAGCAGCAGCTCGCCCTCGGCCGCGTAGCCGGCACTGAACAGGCCGAGGATCAGATCGCCGCAGGTGAACAGGGCCAGCGCCGGCGCACCGATCACGGCCAGCACGACCAGGGCGGCCCGGCGCAGGCCGGCCGCCGACTTGTTGGCGCGCTCGGCGTACATCGCCGAGGCGACCGCGGGCGAGACCATGAACAGCACCGAGGCGGTCATCCAGGCCACGTAGAAATGCCCGTTGGCCTCGGCCCCGAGCCGGGCCGTGACCAGCACCGGCAGCAGCGCGCTGGGACCGGCCTGGGCCAGGTTGATCAGGTGGTGGCCGGTCAGCGAGCCGCGCACGTGCGGCAGCTCGGCGCCGATCCCGGCGCCGGCCAGTTTCGCTCCCGGCCGCAGCCGGGTCAGGCTGACCCCCAGGGTGTACGCGGTGACGGCCACCGAGGGCACCGTCCAGGCCAGCAGCACGGCGGCCGCGCCGCCCACACCGGCCCACACGAGCACCGAGAGGGTGAGCACCTTGCCGACGGCCACCCCGAGGTTGCGCCCGAGCATTCCCTGGCTGGCCCGGTGCGCGATGAAGACGTAGTCGAGCAGCGTCGACGCGGTCAGCGCGACGGCGGTGACGATCAGCGCCGAGGCTCCGCCGGCGCCGGCCAGGAACGCGAAGTTGGCCCCGGCCGCGGGCAGCACGGCCGCCGCCAGGAACGCGGCGAAGGCGGTGGACGAGCAGCCGAACAGCAGGCCGGCGCTGACGATCCGCGACCAGGCGGCGAGGTCGGCGCCGGGCAGCCGCTGGATGAACATGTGACCGACGCCCAGGTTGGACACCATGCTGACGACGGTGGCGACCGAGATCAGCGCGGTCGCCGTGCCGATCGCCGGCTGCGGCAGCCCGCGCGCGGCGAGCAGCCAGTACAGGTAGCCGAGCCCGGCCGTGCCGACCGTGCTGCCCATGATCAGCACACTGTTGCGGGCCAGCGAGTCCCGCGCGACGACCTTCAGCACGCGCCCACCCCGCGCCCGCCGACCCCGCGCCCGCTCACCGCGCCACGTCCACCCGCGACCCCACTCCGGACCGTCGTTCCGCGCGTGACCGCCGTCCCACTCCCGGCCTTCGTTCCGCGCGCGACCGCCGTCCCACTCCCCGCCTTCGCTCCGGGCCCGGCCCCGGCCACGCGCCCGGCCGCCGAGTTGTGGCCGGCGCCCGCTCCGCGGCCGTACAGGACCGTGCTGGTGGCGCCGAGGCTGACCTCGATGCGGTGCAGGCAGCCGTCCGGAGGCGGGGACGGCACGAATACCTCCAGGGCCCGCGTCGTGTTCGCGCTGATCCGCAGGGGGCGGGCCGAGACCAGGCGCTCGCCGACGCGGACCCGCAGGGGCTCGACCGCGGCCGGCGAACCGGCGCTGCTCACCCGCAGCGGCAGCATCAGGCCGCCGGCCGGGATGCGCACCGGGCCGGTGATGTCACCGGCCCAGCCGTTCAGCGCGAGGCTCGTGTACCCCGGTTCCGGCGGGTGCGGCATCCGGGCGTACAGCTGAACCGCCGCAATCCCGACGACCAGCGTGAGCACACCGGGAACGGCGATCGCGAGGGCGGTGCGGGCCAGACGCGGATCGTCCGCCACCGTGCCCGTCCGCTCGCGGACCAGCACCACGACGGTCACCACGAGGAGCATCACCCCGAGCCCGGCCGTGATCGACCGGGCCTCGATGCGGACGCCCGCCGCGTGCAGGGCGATCGCCGTGAACGGCAGGCTGACCAGGCCGGCCGCGGTGGCCAGGCCGAGGCGGGCCAGGGCGGGCATGGTCTCGGCGGCCAGCGCCCGCAACCACAGCTCGCCCAGGACGAGCAGCACGGCCAGCAGCAGGACCGGGAAGACCAGTGGCAGGCCGGGGCCGAACGCCAGCAGGAGCAGACCGGCCGCGCCGGCCGGCAGCAGCCGGAAGGTCGTCATCGCCCGGCCCGCGCGAAGTCGAAGCGGTAGATCGCGATGTTGCCGCTGTCGTAGATCTTGATGGTCCACGGGGTCCTGTCGAACTTGGTCAGCTGGCCCAGCGTGAACGCGGGCCGCCCGTCGTGCGGGACCGGCTCGTTGGTCTCGAAGTAGATCTGGATCTCCGGCACCTCCCGGGCCATCCGCTTGTCGACGATCAGGTAGCCGAACCGCCACGCACTGAGCTGCTGGAGCAATTGGCGCGGGGCCGGCCGGCCGGGCTGGGTGAGGTAGAGCTCGTACGTGGGAAAGGTGACCGAGCCGGTGACCGGGTTCTGCCCGCCGTACGAGCCGAAGATCAGGCCGGAGTAGCGGTCGGCCACGATCCGCAGCTCGCGTCCCTGGGTGGCCCGCAGCCAGGCCGACGCCGCCCGCACCTCGGGGATCGACGAGCGGGTGTCCGAGCCGAAGACCGGCGGGCCGGGGAAGCGGTAGGACGGGTTCATCCCGGCCGCCGTGTTGCCGACGAGCGCCACCGCGCAGACGACCAGCAGCAGTCCGGCCGCGGTCGCCTTGCCGGCCCGGCGCGCCGGGCGGTCGAGCAGCGCCACCACCAGCGGGGCGACGACGAGCGCGATACCGAGGTAGCTGAACGCCCACGACCGCCGCGCGCCCTCGGCCCCGGACGGGGTGAGGATCAGCAGGGCCGCCGGGAAGTAGAACGAGCCGAGCAGGAGCATGGCCAGCGCGCCGCTGCGGGCCACCGGCTCGGTGCCGTGCCCCCGGCGCAGCCGCAGCGCGGCGGCCGCCATCGCAACCGCGGCCAGGCCCTGCGCGCCGAACGCCGCCGCCTGCTCCCACCAGGGCGCGACCGACGCGCGGAACAGCGTTCGGCCGCCACCGCCGCCCTCGCCGGCCATCCCGGCGATCTGGTCGAGGGCACGGGCCAGGTACGGGTCGAGATATCCAGTGGTGCGCGGCGCGACCAGGGCCAGCCAGGCCACCACGAGCGCGGCCGCGGCGAGGGTCAGGGCCCACGCGGTCATCGGCACCGCGACCGGGGTGCCCCGGCGCACGGCCCGGACGGTGACGACCAGGCAGATGATGATCATGACGGCGATCAGGGCGATGGCGGTCAGGTGGTGGGTGGCGATGGTGGCCCCGCAGAGCATCACGGTCACCGCGGCCCAGCCGGCGCGGGAGCGGCGGGCCGGTCCGCGCATCGCCCGGTGCAGCGCCACCAGCGTCCACACCAGCAGCGCGATGGCCAGCGACTCGTACCCGAACTGGGTGTCGAAGAACAGGAACGAGCTGTTCAGGCTGTAGATGATCGCGGACACGGCGGCGATCCGCCCGTCCTGCCAGATCTCCTCGGCCAGTACGGTCACCCCCAGCACCACGAGCACGTGGGCGGCGGCCAGCACGAGCAGCGCCGCGTGCCAGATCGAGACGCCGGTCAGCGCGCTGACCGAGGCCACCGTCGAGTGCAGACCGGGGAAGTCGCCGACCACCTTGACGATCGGGTTCTGCTCGAACAGGCGGCCGTCGAGCAGGATCTCCTTGCTCTGCCGCCAGTGGGCGAACTCGTCGTGGTAGAGCGGCCCGAACGGGTTGCGCAGCAGCTTGGGCAGGAACGTGAAACCGGCGTACCCGGCCAGCACGGCGACGCGCAGCCGGGGGCTGGTCGACCGGCGGACCGCCCAGCACACGGCCGGCAGCGTGAAGACCAGCAGGCCCAGCCAGAACAGGCCGAACTGGGTGCCCCGGTCCCATTCGGCGGCGCGGTTCGCGGCCACCAGCAGCGCCGCCCCGGCCGCCCCGGCGGCGGTCAGGGAGGCGGCGCACCACAGTTCGGGACGGCTTCGCGCCGGAGCGGGCGCCGGGCGGGTCCGCTCCTCCGAGCGGGCCAGAACCAGGGTCATCGGCCGGCCTGTTGGATGACCCGGACCGGCGGGGCGACGCTCGCGTAGACCTCCCGCGTCGCCACGACGACGTCATGCCAGGTGGGCAGCGGGTTCCGGCCCAGCGTGGCCCGCTCCGCCTCGGCCGCGGTCAGCAGCGCCTCGGCCAGTGCCGCCTCGTCGTCCGGGTTGACCAGCCACAGCGGCACCCCGGGCCCGGCCATCGCGGCCAGCTCGCGGTGGGCCGGGATGAACGAGGCCACCGTCGGGATGCCGGCGGTCAGCGCGTCGGCCACGGCCATCCCGAACGCCTCGTGTTCCGAGGCCGAGACCAGCGCGGCCGCGTTGGCCATCCGGCCGGCGAAGGCGTCGTCCGGCAGCCGCCCGTGGAAGGCCACCCGCTCCGGGCCGAGCCCGAGCCGGCGGGCGAGCTGCTCGAGCTCGTCGGCGGCCGGTCCCGCGCCGACCACGTCGAGCCGGTGGTCCGCCGGCAGGTGCGCCATCGCCCGGATCACCCGGTCGACCCGCTTGTACCGCTCGAGCCGGCCGACGCAGAGCAGCGACTTGCCCTCCTCGGCGTCCACCGCCGGCATCGCGGCCGGGTCGGTGCCGTTGGGCACCACCACCATCCGGTCCCGGGCCTCCGGGAAGTGGCGGATCAGCAGCTCGCGCTCGGCCCGGGTGACGCAGATGATCCGGCCCGCGCGGGCCACGATCCGGCGGCCGACCGGGCGGTAGATCGGATGCAGCGCCGCCCGCAGGCGGCTGTGCCCGGTGCCGTGGTAGTGCGGCGTGAACACCAGCGGGGTGCTGTTGGTCAGGGCGGCCGGCAGCGCGGCCAGCGCGTGGTAGCTGTGCGCGTGCAGTACGTCGTACCGCCCGGCGTGACGCCGCAACCACCGCCACAGCGGAAGCGAGAAACGGTAGTTGGCCGCCGACACGGTGAGCGGGAACCGGCGTACCAGAACCCCGTCGATCTCCTCCTCGGAGGCGGCGGCGTGCTGGGTGAGCACCTCGATCTGGTCGCCGGCGGCGACCAGGGCGGCGCAGAGCCGGCGCGCGTGCGTCTCCACCCCGCCTATGTCCGGGTGGTAGGCGTTCGTGACGACGCCGATCCTCACCGCGCCCGCTCCGGCGCGCGCCGGGCCCCGGCCGAGCGCCGGCGCGGCCACTCGCGGGCGATGGTCCGCAGCACGCGCAGGCCGTCGGTGAGCGCGTTCAGGTTGCTCTCGCCGTGGATGCGCTCGCGCTCGAAGCTGGGCACCTCGACGATGCGCAGCCGGGCGCGGGCCGCCCGCAGGTTCAGCAGGGTCTCGATCTCGAAGCCGTCGCCCCACAGCCGGCCGTCGCGGCTCTTGACCGGCACCGGGCTCGTGCTGTCCAGGTCGAAGACGTCCAGGCAGCGCGACCAGAAGGCGTTGTAGCCGTAGCAGAGGTCGCTGTAGCGGGTGCGGAACATGACGTTGACCATGAGGCTCAGGCAGCGGTTGCCGGCCCGGCGCAGGCGGGTGATGTCGGCGCTGCCGCCGGTGCCACTGAACCGCGATCCCTTGGCGAAGTCGGCGCCCGAGCGCAGCGCCGCGATGAAGCTGGGGATCTCCTTCGGGTCGGTCGACCCGTCGGCGTCGATCATGACGATGATGTCGCCCGTGGCGGCGGCGAAACCGCAGGCCAGCGCGTTGCCCTTGCCTTTGCGGTTCTGCGTGACGATGCGGATGCCGGGCATCAGCCGGCGGGCCGTCTCGACGGTGTCGTCGGTCGAGCCGCCGTCGACCAGGATCACCTCGTCCACCTCGGGCAGCCGGGCCATCACATGCGGCAGGTTCTTGGCCTCGTTGAGGGCGGGGATGATGACGCTGACCAGAGGCTCACTCGCGGGCACGACCACCGGCGGCGGTAGCTCGGTTCCCGTCCCGGCCTCGGGGCGGACGTAGGGGACCGTAGACATGACTGTTCTCCAAGACTCGGTGGTGTGTTCCCCGGGGAGCCGGCACCGCCTTCGGCCGGCGGCACCGGCGTTTCTGTTCGGTCAGGCCCCTGAGCCGTCGACGGACCAGGAGTAGATGTCCTGCTTGGACAGGGCGGTGCCGGTGCCGGCGGTGAAGCCGACCCACGCGTCCGACTGCTCGATCTCGTCGGCCAGGTCGACCTCACGCTCGAGCGCCAGCTGCTCCTCGGCCCCCGCGCTCAGCGACTTGACGTAGACCTGAAGCAGGGACTCGTCGGCGTCGTAGACGACCCGGGCCTCGAACGGCTTGCCGAACAGCGGGATGCCCGCCTCGGCCGTGCCGGCCTGGTGGTCCGGGTTGCCGCCGAGCACCACGGCCAGATGGTTGCTGCTCGGGTCGTTGGTGTTCTGCCAGGTGTCGAACTCGACGGCGACGCTGGGCCGGATACCGCGGTACCCCATGCCGCCGCCCCAGCCGCCGAGCGCCCGCGGGCCCTTCGACTGCACGACGAAGGCGACGCCGTCGGCGCCGGGCTGGCCGTGGTGCAGGTAGACCTTGAAGGTCGACTCGAACGACCGCGTGACGTCGAGCTTCTGGGTGGACCAGGCCGAGCCCATCTGCTTGTAGCCACCGGCGGTGAGCCGCAGCACCCGCTGGTCGACCCGGCTGCCGGACGACCAGATCAGGTCGGCGCTGCCGTTGCGGTCGAGGGTCGACGACGCGCCCTTGAAGGTCTCGTAGTCGATCAACGGGTCGTCGGACGCCGCCGAGGCGCCCGCCGGGGCCAGGGCGGCCGCTATCGACAGGGCGAAGGCGGCGGCCAGACCTCCCCGGGCAATTCTCGTGGAACGTGAAGAAGACACGGTTCTGCGCTCCAAATCGGATTATTCGCCCCAAGTGGGACGTCGCTTAAGGTAGGGCAGCACACCGAGCCGCGGGTCCGATCCTCGACTATTTGTCCCTAATGGGAGGCAGTCGGCCGGTTAGCCCACCCCGGCTCCTAAGCTGTGGTCCGTGCGCCGATTCGCGTTTCTGGACGCTCCCGCCCCGCTGGCCTTCGCCCACCGGGGCGGCGCCGCCGAAGGCGACGAGAACACGGCCGAGGCGTTCGCGCGCGCGGTCGCCCTGGGTTACCGGTACGTGGAGACGGACGTGCACGCCACCACCGACGGCGTCCCCGTCGTCTTCCACGACTCCTCACTGCTGCGGCTCACCGGCACCGACGGCCGGATCGGCGCCCTGAGCTGGCCCGACCTGCGGACGGTACGGATCGGGGGCGCGGCCGCGATCCCCCGGCTGGACGAGGTTCTCGACGCCTGGCCCACGATCCGCTTCAACATCGACGTCAAGGCCGAGGCCGGCGCCGAGCCCACTGTCGCGGCCGTCCGGCGGGCCGGCGCGAACGAGCGCGTCCTGCTGGCGTCGTTCAGCGACCGCCGCCTCGCCCGGCTGCGCGCCCTGGCCGGCCCCGAGGTGGCGACGTCGATGGGTCCCGCCTGGGTGGCCCGCTTGCGCTTGGCGTCGCTTGCGGGGGTACGCGTGAGCCCGCCCCCGTCGGTCGCGGCGGCCCAGGTGCCCGTGCGCCAGGGTCCGGTGACCATTGTCGACCGCCGGTTCGTGACCACCGCCCACCGCTCGGGCCTCCAGGTCCACGTGTGGACGGTGGACGACCCGGACGAGATGAACCGCCTGCTCGACCTGGGCGTGGACGGCATCATGACCGACCGCCTCGACGTCCTGCGGAATGTTTATCGCACGCGGCATATCTGGCCGGGTGAATAGTCACCCAGAATCGTTTCGCAGTAACCTTCCGAGGCTATTCTCAGGTTCGGCCCCTACAGTGCAGCCATCTAGTGACGCTACGGAATCGCCACTGGTCAGCGAAATTTTTCGTGATCTTGGTGAACCTCCGGCATCCCCCGTTCGGACGATGTCCGGGGTTCGAGGGTGGTCGCATATCTTTTCTTTAATTCCCGGATAAGAATTCATCAAGTTCGCTGGCGGAATTGCGTTTCGGCGGGCGCGCTCCTACCGTCTGGGTGCCGGTGGGAATTGTTGCCGGGTGGATTTGTAGGGAAGATGAGGTATCGCGCATGCGCAGGTCCGCTTACCGTCGTGCGGCCGCCACGCCGCCGGGACGCAACCGGCGGCTGTTCGCGGTCGGCGCGGTCGTCACCGCCGCCGGCGCGGCGGTCGCTTTCGCCCAGATCGGTAACGCCGCCACCAACGACCGGCCCGAGGGAAGCGGCGCCGGCAAGGTGGTGAACGGGCAGGTGATCCTCACCGACACGTGCGTCGACAGCAACCTGGCCCCGCACGACGGCTTCCAGAACGGCAACCGGTGCGTCTCCACCGAGTTCGGCGAGGTCGGCGAGGCGGCGAACAACCCGACCCTGCTGATCACCGACGCGCCCCGGCAGGTGGCGCCGAACACCCCCTTCACCCTCAAGATCAGCACCCGCAACCTGATCCGCGACCGCTTCCTGGCGGCCGGCAAGGGCGGGTACTACGTGGAGAGCTCCGTCCTGCAGGGCGGCCTGGTGCGCGGTCACTTCCACACCGCGTGCCGGATGCTCGAGAACACCGACGCCGCCCCGGCGCCGGACCCGGTCCCCGCGTTCTTCGTGGCGACCGAGGACAGCCGCGGCAGCGCCACCCCGGACGAGGTGAGCATCACCGTGCCGGGCGTGCCGACCGAGGGCACCGCCCAGTGCGCCTCGTGGGCCGGTGACGGCTCGCACCGCGTGCCGATGATGCAGCGCGCCAACCAGACACCCGCCATCGACGCCATCCGCATCACCGTCCGCACCGGCGGCGGCAACAACGGCGGTGGCGACAACGGCGGCGGCGGCGACAACGGCGGCGGCGACAACGGCGGCGGCAACAACGGCGGCGGCAACAACGGCGGCGGCAACAACGGCGGGAACAACGGCGGGAACAACGGTGGGGGCAACAACGGCGGTGGCAACAACGGCGGTGGCAACAACGGCGGGGGCAACAACGGCGGCGGGAACAACGGTGGCGGCAACAACGGTGGCGGGAACAACGGTGGGAACACCGGGGGCAACGGCACCAACGGCGGCGGTGTGACGCCGACCAAGCCGCCCACCAAGGCCCCGACGCAGGCCCCGCCCGGCACCCCGGCCGACACCAAGGACGACTTCACGCCGGACCCGACGACTCCGGCGACCACCAAGGCCCCGGCCAAGCCGGCCACGACGACCAAGCCGGCCACCGCCAACGGCGGCGGCACCAAGAGCGACACCGACGAGCCGGACACCAACGACCAGCAGGAAACGCAGCAGGAAACGCAGCAGGAGACGCCGCAGGAAACCGAGGCGCCCGCGCCGCGGACCACCAAGGCGCCCAAGCCGCGCGCCAGCAGCTCGGCGGCCGCCGCGGCCGGCGGCACCGACTACACCTACTCGAGTGGTGAGGACGGCCAGTTCAACTCGGGCAACAAGGCCCCGGTGGCCGAGCAGGTCGCGCAGGTGCAGGCCGAGAGCGGCAACCAGGAGCAGGGCGGCCTGCTCGCCCTGACCGGCAGCAACACGTTCGCCGCGATCGCCGGCGCCGCGGTTCTGCTCCTGGCCGGCATGGCCATCATGGCCTTCACCCGCCGCCGCCGTCCGGGCAGCACCTGGGAGTAACAACCGGCAAGCATCGAAGGGGCGGCCCGCCGAGTGCGGGCCGCCCCTTTCTGCGCTGACGGCGAAACTGAGGGTAGCCTTACCAACCGGACGCCCAAGGGAAGAGGTTCGACATGGCGAACAGGCCGGCACGCGCGGCGACCGAGGCGGTCGTCACCCGGGTTGAGCAGCTCACCCCGCACATGGTGCGCGTGGTGGTCGGAGGCGACGCCCTCAAGGCCATCGACGCCGGCCGGTGCACCGACCACTACGTGAAGGTGCTCTTCCCCGCCGACGGCGTCACCTATCCCGAGCCGTTCGACATGGGCGCGATTCGCGAGAGCTTCCCGCGTGAGCAGTGGCCGGTCGTGCGGACGTACACGATCCGCAAGTGGCTGCCCGAGGTCCCCGAGATGTGGGTCGACTTCGTGGTGCACGGCGACGAGGGCGTGGCCGGCCCGTGGGCGGCCCGGGCCAAGCCCGGCGACGTCTTCCGGTTCATGGGCCCCGGCGGCGGCTACTCCCCCAGCGCCGACGCCGGCTGGCACCTGCTGGCCGGTGACGAGAGCGCCCTCCCGGCGATCGCGGCCGCCCTCGAGGGCATGCCCGCGGGCGCCCGGGTGACCGCGTTCATCGAGGTCGAGGGCCCCGACGAGGAGCAGAAGATCGAGACGGAGGCCGGGATCACCTGGCTGCACCGCGGTGATCGCGTCCCGGGCGAGTTGCTGATCGAGGCCGTACGCCACCTCGACTTCCCGGACGGTGACGTGCAGGCCTTCGTCCACGGCGAGGCCACCTTCGTCAAGGAGCTGCGCCGGTACCTCAAGGTCGAGCGCGGTGTCCCGATGGATCAGCTGTCGATCTCGGGCTACTGGCGGCGCGGCCTGAACGAGGACGGCTGGCAGTCCTCCAAGCGCGAGTGGAACCAGCAGGTGGAACTGGAGCAGGACCGGGCGTAAGCCGCCCGGAGCGGCGGTCAATGATAGGTAAGTGGTGACCGCCGAAGAAGACCTGACACATAGCTCCACCAAGGGCCGCTTGATCGCGGTGGCCGCCCTGCTGCTGGCCGCGGTCAACCTGCGGTTGGCCGTGACGAGCGTCGGCCCGGTGCTCAGCGAGATCCGCTCCGGGCTGGGCATGAGCTCAAGCGTGGCCGGCCTGCTCACCTCCGTGCCGGCGGTGTGTTTCGCCGGTGTCGGCTTCCTGGCGCCGCGGCTGGCCCGGCGGTTCGGCCCGGCCCGCGTGATCCTGGCCGGCATGGTGGTGCTGGCCGCCGGGCTCGCGGTCCGCCCGTACGCGCCGGGAACCGCTCTTTTCCTGCTTTTGAGCCTGGTCGCGCTGGCCGGCATCGCGGTGGTGAACGTGCTGCTGCCGTCGGTCGTGAAGGCGTACTTCCCGGATCGGGTCGGCACGATGACCGGCCTCTACACGGTTTCGCTGAACATCGGCGCGACAGTGGCCGCCGCCACCACGGTCCCGCTGACCACGAGCGTGTTCGGCGACGACTGGCGGCTGGGCCTGGCCTGTTGGGCGGCGGTGGCCGTGCTGGCCGTGCCGGCCTGGCTTCCGCTGGCGCGGCAGCCGTTCACCCGAGCTCCGGAGGTTCCCAAGGCCGAGGCCGTACGGGTGAGCCGCCACCCGGTGGCCTGGGCGCTGGCCGTCTATTTCGGCATGCAGTCGACCTCGGCGTACGTGATCATCGGCTGGCTGCCGCAGATCTACCGCGACGCCGGCATCTCGGCCGAGCGCGCCGGCGTCTACTTCGCCGTGACCTCGTTCCTGGGCGTGCCCCTGGGTTTCCTGCTCTCGTCGCTGGCCGGCCGGGTCCGGAGCCAGAGCTGGATAGCCGTCGGCCTGGGCCTGTTCGGCCTGGCCGGCTACGGCGGCCTGTGGTGGGACCCGGCCGCCGCCCCGCTGCTGTGGGCCGTCCTGCTGGGCATCGTGAACACGGCGTTCCCGCTGGTCCTGACGATGATCGCGCTCCGCGGCCGCACTCCCGCCACGGTGGTGAAGCTGTCCGCTTTCGCCCAGAGCACCGGCTACCTGTTCGCCATTCCCGGCCCCATCCTGGTCGGCGTCCTGCACGATCACACCGACGGCTGGCGAGCCCCGCTCACCTTCGTCACCCTGCTGATGATCCCGCAGATCGTCGCCGGCTTCTTCGCCGGCCGGGACCGCCAGATCTGACCGTCGCTCCCGTCGCGGCCGCGCACCCCTTTCGACCCCGGCGGCGGATGGCCTACCTTCAACCCCATGACCGGCGACGTCTGGGCGGCCGGCGACGCCTATGAGGCGTACGTCGGGCGGTGGAGCCGCCGGGTCGCCCCGCTCTTCGTCGAGTGGCTCGGTGTCCCGGCCGGCCGCCGCTGGCTCGACGCCGGTTGCTGGACGGGCGCGCTCAGCTCCGCCATCCTGGCCTCCGGCCCGGCGGATGTCGTCGGCGTCGACCCGTCCCAGAGCTTCCTCCGATCAGCCCTGGACGCCACCCGGGTCGCGGCCGACGCGGCCGCGCTCCCCCTGCGGGACGGCGCCTTCGACGCGGTCGTGAGCGGCCTCGCCCTCAATTTCGTGCCCGATCCGGCCCGCGCCGTCGCCGAGTTCACGCGGGTCGCCGCGCCCGGGGCGGTCGTGGCCGCGTACGTCTGGGACTATGCCTCCGGCATGCAGATGATGCGCCACTTCTGGGACGTCGCCGCCCCCGACCGCGACGAGGGTGCGAGATTTCCGATCTGCCGCGAGGATGCCCTGCGGGAAGCGTGGTCCCGAGCCGGTCTCGACGAGGTGCGGACCCGTGCCATCGAGATCCCCACGGTCTTCGCCGGCTTCGACGACTACTGGACGCCGTTCCTCGGCGCCACCGGTCCCGCGCCCGCCTACCTGGCCGGTTTGGACAGCGGGGAACGCAGCCGGATTCGTGACGCCTTGCGGCGCCGGCTGCCGGCCACGGCGTCCGGCGACATCGCGCTGACCGCCTCCGCCTGGGCCGTCCGAGGGCGTAAAACCGCAGGCTGAGTCCTCCCCTTCATTCACGGTCTCATTCACGACCGTTCATGCGGTTTTCAGCTCGTGCCCATGTATCAATAGGGCTGACCGAACCAAAACCGAGGGGTTCTCGTGGTTTCCAAAGAACTCACCCCAGCCCACCGGATGGCGGCGATCGGCATCCTCCAGCGTGACGATCCCGCCCTGCGTACGCCGGCCCGTCTCTTCGATCTTCCCCGCGAGGCCGCCGAGGCCCGCCAGATCATCGACCGGATCCGCCGCTCGATGGACCTCGTCGCCCGGGCCCACGTCTTCGCCAAGGGCGTGGGCCTGGCCGCGCCGCAGATCGGCCTCGACCGGGCGGCCGCCGTGATCCGCCCGGCCGAGCCCGGCGCCAGCGAGATCGTGCTGCTCAACCCGCGCGTCGTGGACCAGTCCCGGCGCCGCGACGTGCAGTACGAGGGCTGCATGAGCTTCTTCGACGTGCGCGGCCGGGTCGACCGCCCGCTCAGCGTCGAGGTCGAGCACCGTCGCCTCGACGGCGGCCTGGTCATCACGCGGTTCACCGGCGGGCTGGCCCGCCACGCCGGCCACGAGATCGACCACCTGGAGGGCCGTTTCTACACCGACCGGATGCCGGCCGGTGACGAGGTCATCCCGCTGTCGCAGTACCGCGGCTCAGGCCGCCCGTGGGGCTGAGGCCCGTGGCGCCGCGAACCGCCAGCGCAACCGCACCTGGCTGGTCAGCAGCAGCTCGCGCATCCGCATCGTGTGCAGCACCGTGCCGTCGTCGCCGTGCGCGACGGTCGGGGTGTACGACTTGATGCCCGCGTACGACAGCACCTCGGCCCCGACCTCGGCCCCGAGCGACTCGGGCAGCCGCAGTGACACGGTCAGGGCCCGGGTCGGGAAGCGGATCTCCCGCTGGAACCACTGGCCGTACTGGCTGGCCGGCACCCGGTAGGAGTAGGCCACGCGGGTCTGCTCACCCGGGTAGAGCGGGAACCGGGCCCGGGCGTTGCCGAACACCAGGGCCAGTTTCAGGTACGCGTCGCTGGTGCGCGTGACCCGTACGTCCATGGGCTCCCCGCCCGCCGCGGCCGCGAAGTCGAGATCGGCCAGGCGCAGCGGTCTTTCCTGGTAGAGCTGCCGGGAGACGCCGGGCTGGTCGGGGAACCGGTCGACGTCGATGCGTACCGGGCAGGTCGTGACCGGACGGTCGCCGACGTTGCGGACCAGCCGTTCGACGCGGCAGACGTACCAGTCGTCGGTGTAGGTGAGGGTGGCCAGCTCGTCCTCGATGACGATCGTGGCCGGCAGCATCTGGCTGGGCTCGTAGCCGGAGCGGGCGGCCGGCTCGAGCGTGCCGTTGGGGCGGCAGCCCGTGTACGCCTCGATGATCTCGGACCCGCTGGCCAGGACCGCCTCGGCGCGGCAGGCGAATTCGAAGGTCGGGTGGTGGCGAAGGCTCTCCACGTGACTGATGTACGACGGGTGGTAACCCATCGACGCGGCGAGCTGCTTCTTGGAGAGGCCTCTGCGCGTACGCCAGGCGTTCAGCACCTGTGCGAACGCGGATCGGGCCGCGAACTCGAGTTGTGAGGTCATCACACACTCCTGACGGGACGCTGTCCGGCCATGATGCCCCACAGCGACAGTCACTGCCAGCGCTCAGGGCGTCACCGAAAGAAATTGTTGAATGACCGGCGCAAGGGTTTTCCCTGATTCGGTGACGACCGTCGATGCCTAGCGTCCTTCATCAAGTCACCCCTGAAGGAGTACGCGCGTGAAACGTCGAACCCCTCTGATCATGGCGGCGGCCGCCGGAACCCTGGCCGCCACCGCCCTGGTCGCCGTCGCCCAGCCGGCCACCGCCGTCCCACAGGATCCGCAGTCGGCCGCCGCCAAGGCCGATGCTCTCGTCGCCTCCCGCCCCGCCGTCCTGGCCGCCAGTCCGAACGAGACCTTCCAGCGGCGCCAGGTGTACAGCTCGTCCGGCTTCAACTACGTCGCCTACGACCGCACCTACAACGGCTTCCCGGTGATCGGCGGTGACTTCGTCGTCGTCACAGACTCGGCCGGCGCCACCAAGTACACGTCGGTGGCCCTGACCCAGCCGATCGGCCAGATCTCGACAGTGCCCCAGCTGGCCGACAGCGCCGCCGCGGGCATCGCGAAGGCCCAGCTCAAGACCGTCACCGAGGTGGAGGGCACGAAGCTCGTCGTGGTCGCCCTCGACGGCAAGCCGGGCAAGCTGGCCTGGGAGACCACCGTCAAGGGCACGAGCGCCGAGGGGCCGAGCCGGCTGACCGTCGACGTGGACGCGACCTCGGGCGCCGTGCTGCGCGAGTACGAGCACGTCACCGACGTCTCCGGCACCGGAACCGGCTGGATCAACGGCTCGGTCACGCTGGACACCACCCAGTCCGGTTCGACGTACACGCTGCAGGACCCGAGCCACACCACGATCCGCTGCCAGGACGCCGCCAACAACACCACCTTCAGCGGCAGCGACAACGTCTGGGGCAACGGCACCGGGACGAACAAGGAGACCGGCTGCGTCGACGCCTTCTACGTGGCGCAGAAGCAGTACGCGATGCTGTCGGCGTGGCTCGGCCGCAACGGCCAGAACGGCAGCGGCGGCGCCTGGCCGATCCGCGTCGGCCTCAACGACCAGAACGCGTACTACGACGGCACCCAGGTCCAGATCGGCAAGAACACCGCCGGCCAGTGGATCGCGTCGGCCGACGTGGTCGGCCACGAGCTGGGCCACGGCATCGACGACACCACACCGGGCGGCATCTCGCGCTCGGGCACCCAGGAGTTCGTGGCCGACACCCTCGGCGCCGCGACCGAGTGGTACATCAACAACCCCAACGACGCCCCCGACTACCAGGTCGGCGAGGAGGTCAACCTGGTCGGCAGCGGCCCGATCCGGTACATGTACAACCCGTCGCTGGCCGGGGACAGCAACTGCTACTCGAGCAGCACGCCGGGCTCCGAGGTGCACGCCGCGGCCGGTCCGGGCAACCACTGGTTCTACCTGCTCGCCCAGGGCACCAGCGGCGGCGGCTCGGGCCAGCCGACCAGCACCACCTGCAACAGCAGCACGGTCACCGGCCTCGGCATCCAGGCCGCCATCAAGATCATGTACAACGCGATGCTGATGAAGACGTCCAGCTCGTCGTACCTGAAGTACCGCACCTGGACGCTGACCGCGGCCAAGAACCTCTACCCGAACAGCTGCGCCGAGTTCAACACGGTCAAGGCCGCGTGGGACGCCGTCAGCGTCCCGGCCCAGTCGGCCGACCCGACCTGCACCGGCGGCGGCACCACCCCGCCGCCCACCACCACGCCCCCGCCGACCACCGGCTGCACCGGCACCAACGCCACCGACGTCACGATCCCCGACGCCGGCTCCGCGGTGACCAGCACGATCACGATCGCCGGCTGCGGCCGCGCCGCCTCCTCGACCGCCACGATCGCCGTGAACGTCGCCCACACCTACCGTGGTGACGTCAAGCTCGACCTGGTGGCGCCGGACGGCACGGTCTACGCGCTGAAGAGCACGTCGTCGACCGACAGCGCCGACAACATCGTCACCACGTACACCAAGAACCTGTCGAGCGAGGCCGCCGACGGCGCGTGGAAGCTGCGCGCCCAGGACGTCTACTCGCAGGACACCGGCTACATCAACACCTGGACCCTGACCCTCTAGATTTCGGACATCGGTGCCGGGGAGCACCTGGGTTGCCCCAGGTTGCTTCCCGGTTCCGCTTCTTCATCAGCGCTCCCGATCCCCGATCTGACTGGCGTACAGCCGATCGAGAGAAGGAGCCACCTCTTGAAGCGTTTCGTCCGCCGCGCCGTCGTCACCGCCGCCCTCGCCGCCGTTCCCACGCTGTTCGGCGCTCCGGCTTTCGCGGCCGCCACGGCCGCGCCGACGACCCCCGCCGCGTACGAGGCCGAGGTCGTCAAGCTCACCAACGCCCAGCGCACCGCGCACGGCTGCCAGGCCCTGCGCACCGACGCCCGCCTGACCACCGCCGCCCGCGCCCACAGCACCGACATGGTCAAGCAGGGCTTCTTCAGCCACACCGGCTCGGACGGCAGCAACTTCGTCACCCGCGAGGTCCGCGCCGGCTACCCGCGCAACGGCGCCGCCGCCGAGAACATCGCCTGGGGCTACCGCAGCCCGCAGCAGGTCGTGACCGGCTGGATGAACAGCTCGGGCCACCGCAAGAACATCCTGAACTGCGCGAACACCGCGGTCGGGGTCGGCCTGGCCTACACCGCGGGCGGCGCACCGTACTGGACGCAGGACTTCGGCCGCGTCTGATTTTGCCGATACAGCCCGAAAGGTACCTAACCCCCGGTTAGCGTGCTGATGTGCCTTGGGCTGCGTTTTCCCGGTGGATGGCGGTCATCATGATGGCCGCCGTCCTGTACGTCGTCGGAGCCGCCGATCCACTGGACCAGCATCCGGTGACCGCCGCACCGACCACCTGCGCCACCCCGGTGGCCCTGCGCAACGGCGACTTCGAGTCCCCGCTGATCGCCGCCGGCTCGGTCGCCGCCGTGCCCCTCGCCGGCTGGCAGCCGGCCCCGGTGCTCCTCCGCCGCGACGGCGGCCAGCACGCCGAGCTGACGACCGGCACGATCCACCAGGACGTGACCACGACCCCCGGCCAGACCCTGCGCTGGGAGCTACGCCACCGAGGCGGCACGCTGACGGTCCTGGCCGGCCCGGCGGACGGCCCCCTCGACCAGCAGGGCGACACCATCACCGGCGACCGGGCCGCCTGGGCCACCTACGCCGGCGCCTACACGGTCCCCGAGGGCCAGACCAAGACCCGGTTCGCCCTGCGCGCCACCGGCCCCACCGCGGTCGACGCCGTCTCCTTCGGCACCCCCGCCTGCCTGCTCACCACCACCACGGTGGCCACGGCGAAGGCCAAGGTCAACGACCGCTTGACGTACGCCGTGACAACCCGCAACGCGGGCGGCAACCCGGCCCGCGCCACCACCGTCACCGCCGAGCCCGGCCCCCACTCCAAGCCGGTGGGCCTGCTGCGCCCCGGCGAGAGCCACACCTTCACGTACGAGGTCCCGGTAGCCCCCACCATGGCCGGCACCACCTTGCGCACCCGCGCCACCACCGCCTACTCCACGTCGCTGACCGGCGCGGCCACGGAATCCTCGACGTCGAACACCGTCGGCACCACCATCGCCCCCGCCGCCGACCTCGCCGTCGCCGCCACCACAGCCGCCGGTGACGTGACCACCTACCGGATCACCACCACCAACAAGGGCCCCAGCCCCGCCGACGCCACCCAGGTGACCGTCGCCCTCCCCGACGGCACCACCGGCGTCGCGGCCGCCTCCGCCACCGGCACGTGCTCCCTGACCAGCACCACCGCCGAGTGCGCCTACTCCACCCTGCGGCCCGGCGAGTCCCGCACCATGACCGTCACCGCCGTCCCCGCCACCGCGACCCCCGCCACCGCGACCCCCGCCACCGCGACCCCCGCCGTCGCGACCCCCGCCGGAGTCATGCCCGCCTCCGGAGTCACCGTCACCGCCTCCAGCGCCACCGGCGAGCTGACTCCCCAGGACAACGTGATCGGCTTCCAGCCGGAAGCCCCCGCCACTCCCCCGGCCGACCACCCGGCAGCCCTCGCCGTCACCGCGAGCGATCCCAGCGTCCCCCGCGACGGCACAGCCAGCTTCGAAGCGACCGTACGCAACGACACCCCCACCGCCACCTCAGCCACCGTCCGTGTCCACCCCGCCCCCGGCCTGGCCATCACCGACGGCATCCCCGACCTGGGCACCTACACCGACGGCACGTGGACCGTCCCCGGCCTCCCACCACACACGACAGCCCACCTGAACCTCACCGCGACCGCCCTGGCCACCGGCGACCTCACCTTGACCGTCTCCACCGGCGACACCAAGAAGAAGGCCACCATCACGGCCACCCCCGCCAGCACTTCCCTGGCCATCACCGTCGACCGCCCGCGTTCCCCCGCCGCGTTCGACGTGGGCGACACCATCCCGCTCCGCTACCGCCTGACAAACGACGGCACCGAGCCTCTGGACCGCATCCTCGTCACCGACACCTTGACCGGCCCCGCCACCTGCCCCAAGGCCTTCCTGACCCCGAACGCCACCATGCTCTGCGAGGCCCCGCCGTACACAGTCACCCAGGACGACGTGGACGCCGCCCTCCCCTTGACCACGATCGTCACCGCCGAGGCCCACGCCCCCACCTCGACCGACCCGTTGTTCTTCGGCCCCACCAAGGCCGACCTACCCCTCGTGACCGCCCGCCCCTCGCTCACCGTGACGGCCGCACCCACCACCTACCTGCTCCGTAACAACGGAAACCAGACGCTGAGCAACGTCCGTGTCTCAAGCACCGAAACCGGCCGAGCCACCTGCACCACCACGACCCTGCCTCCCGGCGCCACGACCACCTGCGCTCTCACCGCCCAGCCGCTTTCCCCTTCCGCCCCCACCTCCGCCCCCACCTCCGTCTACGCCTACGGCACGACTCCCGGCGCAACGACCGCAACCGCCTTCGGCCCTTTCCCCACCCACCCCGCCCACGGCGACCCGGACTCCTCCACAAGCAACGGCACACAGGGCGCAACCCAGCCCTCAACCGGCAGCGAGGCGCAGGGGCCCTCAACCGGCAACGAGGCGCACGGGCCCTCAACCGGCAGCAGCACACAAGGCGAAACCCCGCCCTCAACCGGCAACGAGGCGCACGGGCCCTCAACCGGCAGCAGCACACAAGGCGAAACCCAGCCTTCAACGGGCAGCGAGGCACAAGGCGGCCCCCCGACCAGCGCTGAAGCGCCAGGGCAAGACGGCCCCCCGACCAGCGGTGAAGCGCAAGGGCAAGGCGCAGCCCAGGGGCAAAGCGCACCTCAAGGACAAAGTGCGGCCCAAGGACAAGCCAGGCTTTCATCCGAGAAAGCCCGAGCTCAAGCACCAGGCCAGGCCGCCTCACCATCCACCGCCGGGCAGAGCACCGCGCAGCAGGCTCCCACCGCCCCCGCTCTTCCGGCGACCGTTCCCTCCCGAGGCGCAGCCCCGCAGCTCAGCGCCCCCGCCACGCCGAACCCGTCGGTGCCGAACCCCACCCCCACGGTGATCACCCCACCGCCGGCCGTGGTTCCCACCCGCGAACAGCGGTACTGGGCCGACCCCATCCCCGACCCCGTGCCGTTCAGCGGAAGTCCTCTGGCCACCGCCAGCGTCCTGGGCCTGGCCCTCCTGGCCGGCGGCTTGATCGTCCTGGCCTCGCTCCGCGGCCGCTGGTGGCCCCGCAAGGCCGGAAAGAGCTAGACCGGCCGCCACCGGGTTGGCGATCGGCTCCCGGCTCGGCTCAGCCCGCAGCCGACCGGAGACCTCATCCAAAACCGGCGCAACCCGCGGCCCGTCGGGAACCTCACCCAGGACCGGCGCAGCCCGCGGCCCATAGGGGTCTCTTCCAAGACCCGCCGCCCGTTGGGGGACTCAGTTGAGACCCGGCTCGGCCTGCGGCTCGTCGGGGACTCGGGGAGAACCGGCGCGGCCTACGGCTCGTCGGAGGACTCGGGGAGGACCGGCTTGGTGGGCGGCTCGTCGGCGTTTCTGTCCATGACGGGCCCGGTGATGGGCTCTCGGCTCGGCTTGGCGCTGGTCATGAAGACGACCGCGAAAATCAGCGCCACGATGGCGAGGGGGATGCCGGCGAACAGGAGGATGCCCTCAAGATCGGTCACGGGTGCAAAAGTACGCCGCCGGCCGGGAACGGCCGGTGGGCGGAAGGTGCCGCCGCCGATAACCGAGACATGTCGCGGATCCGACGGAGACATTCACCCGAAGGAGCTTCGCGTTTGCTGGATCGAAATAGCGCTTATGCAGAGTAGGGGCGCCGCGACTCCCGGTGAGCGGAGCCGCGGGCCTCTTCGCGGAGAAGTTGACTTTGCGTAGGCACTTCCCATCGGTCCGTGCCTATGGTTAGTCTCTAGCCTCAGGAATTGATGTCGAACTCGCCTTCCTTGGCAGAGTCCACAAAGGCGGTCCACTCCGCCTGGGTGAACAGGAGCGCAGGACCGGAGCGGTCCTTGCTGTCCCGGACGGCGACTCCCGTGTCGAGGAAGGCGACTTCGACACAGTTGTTGCCACCGTTGCCATTACTACGGCTGGCCTTGCGCCAAGTGGCCTCGGCAAGCAGGGTGGCATCGGCGAGCTGGTGCGTGAGCAATTCAAGCACCCCCCTTCGGATATGCGGTTGTCTCCGGAGCCCTAGGCGACCAGCAGGCTCTCGATCATCTTGATGGTCATGCGATGGTCGAGCGCCATAGCGCTCAATCGCTCGAACTCTTGTCGGTAACGGGCAACCTCGGATGGTTGCTCTTCGTAGTAGTCTCCCGCAAGACCTTCAAGATAGACAACATCCAAATGGGTGGTCTCCCGAAACTCCAAAAGGGCTGCTGACCCGCCGAGGAACGTGTGTTCGCCGGCGTGGAACGGGAGAATCCGCAACGTCACATTCGGTAATTGGGCGGCCTCGATCAGATGCCGAAGCTGCTCATTCATGACGCGCGGGCCGCCGACCACGCGGCGTACGACCGATTCGTCGATGACGACCTCGAGCTCGAGCGACCGGTCGGCCCGGAGCCGGCCCTGCCGGGTCAGGCGCAGCTTCACCCGGCGGTCGATGTGCTGCGGGGTGTCGTTGGTGCGGCCGGCCTCCATCAGCGACCGCATGTACGCCTCGGTCTGTAGCAGCCCGGGCACCAGCACCGGTTCCCAGCAGCGCATCGAGGCGGCCGCCGCCTCCAGCCCGACGAAGTTGCCGGGCCGCATGATGTCGCGGTAGTCGGTCCACCAGGTGCGCTCGCGCGAGAGGCGGGCCAGCTCCACCAGGGCGTCGCGGTACTCCTGATCGCCGACGCCGTACAGCGTCAGCAGGTCTTTCACGTCGCGCGGGGTCACCGCCACGCGCGCGGTCTCGATCCGCGTCACCTTGGCGGCGTGCCACTCGAAATGACGCGACACATTCTCTTGCGTCAATCCGGCGGCCTCGCGGCACCGTTTCAGCTCCGCCCCGAGACGACGACGGCGCAGCGTGGGTCCTTCATCAACGGACACCTGGACTCCCTTGGTCCTGATGATGCCGATAGTACGACCGCCGTGCTGATGATCCAAACAAGGAGGACTCCACAAAAAGTCTAGTACTTCTTGTCATGACCTTGCTGTCGGGTACATGATGCGGAGCACATCGAGTCATACCTTTCTGTACACACAGTGATCTTCGCGGTAATCCCGTTAAAAGGGACAAGACCATCAAGACGTTGTCTAAGGGGCGTGGCGGCGTGTTGGCTGACCAGTATTTCCTGATCGCACACGAGGACCGCACCGGCCGGTCCCGTCTCCATCCACGCGCGACCGGCTTGGGGCTGGCCGCCGCTCTCCTCGGCGAGCTCGTCCTCGAAGGACGGATCGGCATCACCGACGGAGACCTGGTCATCCTCGACCGGCATCCTCCGACGGACGCGCTCGCACACGACATCCTGGACCTACTCATCGCACAACCACAACACCGTGATGTACGGGTGTGGCTGGCGTTCCTCTCGCAGGACGCGGCGATCCGGGTCGGCGAGCGCCTGTCGCGGCTCGGCGCGGTCGAGGCCGTGACCCGGCGCCGCATGCTCTCCACCGAGACCTTGTACATGCCGAACACGGCGGCCCAGCGCAACGCGGCCGCCTGGGCCCCGGCCCGGCTGGCCAACCTGCTGGTGCGCGGCATCGGCATGAGCACCAGCGACCGGGTGCTCATCGGGCTGGTGGCCGCCACCGGCCTCACCAGACACGTGCTCTACGACTTCGAGATGCACCGGCACGCGTTCCATTCGCTGCCGAGTGCGGTCGGGTCGCTTCCGGGCGACCTTCGGGAGCTCGTCGAAATCACCGAGACCTCCGTGGGCTCGGTGCTGACCGTCGGCCGACGGTGAGCGGCGTCGGGCGCCATCACCTCCGGCCTAACAACCACGACCACTGGGCCGGGAGGATGTTGATGGAGCGTACGAAACCCGCAGAGCCGGACATCGTCACACAGGCGCTGGCCAAGAACCGGTTGGGCATTCCGTCTGTGGTGTTCTTCGGCGTCGCGGGAGCCGCACCGCTCACCGTGATCATCGGGTCCATCACCACGATCTACGCGATCATCGGGAGCACCGCCGTCCCGATCGCGTACGTGGTGGTGGCCGGGCTGCTGTCGCTGTTCACCGTCGGGTTTGTCGCCATGAGCCGGCACATCGTGAACACGGGCGCCTTCTACTCGTACATCAGTCACGGTTTAGGCCGAATGGTCGGCGTCGGGGCGGCTTTCGTCGCCCTGCCCGCCTACTCACTCATGCAGATCGGCCTCTTCGGCCTCTTCGGTTCGGCTGCTTCCGGCATCCTCGCGGCTCTGGGCTTCTCGGTTCCCTGGTACGCGTGTGCGGTGGCGGCCTGGGCCGCGGTGACGGTGCTCGGCCTCCTCTGGGTCGATCTGAGCGGCCGGGTCCTGGCGGTCCTGCTGGTGCTGGAGATCGGCATCGTGCTCATCTACGACCTCGTGATGGTCGGCAACCCGGCGAACGGCGAGGTCACCTTCTCGCAGTTCTCGCCGGCGCCGCTGGCCACCCCGGTCGTCGGCGTGCTGCTGGTGCTGGCCATCGCCGGCTTCGTCGGCTTCGAGGCGACGGTGGTCCTGTCCGAGGAGGCCAAGGACCCGAAGCGCACGATCGCCCGGGCCACCCACATCGCGGTGGTGCTGGCCGGCATCCTGTGCGCGATCTCGGCCTGGGCCATGTCGGTGAACACCGGCCCCGACCAGATCGCCGCCAAGGCGGCCGAGCACCGGACCGACCTGGTCTTCACCCTGGTCGGCCCGCACCTGCCCAAGTTCATGGTCGACCTCGGCTACATCCTGTTCCTGACCAGTGTCTTCGCCGCGCTGCTGGCCTTCCACGCCGCGGTGTCGCGCTACCAGTTCGCCCTCGGCCGCGAGGGCGTCCTGCCGGCGGCGTGGGGTCGCACCCACCCGCGTACGGGCGCTCCGCTCCTCGGCTCCATCACCCAGAGCGTGCTGGCGATCATCGTGCTCAGCGCGTACGCCCTAGCCGGCGCCGACCCGCTGGTCTACGTCTTCGCGTGGCTCACGACGATCGGCGGGCTCGGCGTCCTCATCCTCATGTGGGCCGCGTCGGCCGCGGTCATCGCGTTCTTCGTGCACAAGCGGCGAGGGGAGAACATCTGGCGCGCCTACTTCGCTCCCGGACTGGCGTTCCTGCTGCTCACGGTCGTGCTGGCGGCAACCTGCATCGGCTTCGGTGAGCTTCTCCAGGTCTCCGGCGACTCGCCGTTCCAGTGGCTCATCCCGGTCTGCTACCTGGCCGTGGGCGTGATCGGCATCGTCTGGGCCCTGATCATGCGGGCGGCCCGTCCCGAGGTGTACGCGGCGATCGGCCGCGGCTCCGACAGCCGGTCCACAGTGGCCGCCGAGACCCAGGAACTCATGCGCGCGCTGCACGCCGACCCCGTGGGCGCGCGCGGCGGCCAGTACTACTGACCAGCACACCCGTGCCACGAGAGGAAGTCATGACCTACGCGATCCAGGAACTGGTGATCCGCGACGTCGCACCCGTGGACGTCGAGGAGATCACCGGCCTCGTCGCCGCGGCGATGTGGGACGGGCCGGTGGCCCGCTGGCTGCACCCCGATGCCGAGGTGCGCCGGCAGGAAAGTCCGCGCTACTTCGAGATCTTCGTCGAGCACGCGGTCCGGTACGGCGAGGTGTACGCCACCTCGGACTACGACACCGGCCACGTCTCCGGGGTAGCGCTGTGGTTCCCGATGACCGCCACGATCCCGCCGCCGCTCGACTATGAGCAGCGCATGAAGGAGGTGACCGGCCCGGCGTACGACCGAACCTGTGAATTGACAGCGGCGGTCGAGGCACGCCATCCCACCGATCCCCACCACTATCTGGCTTTCCTGGCCGTCCATCCGGAGAACCAGGGCCGTGGGATCGGCAGTGCGCTCCTCGACCGCCACCACGCCCGCTTGGACGAGGCCGGCATCCCCGCGTATCTGGAGGCGAACGACCCGCGTAACCGGGACCTTTACCTCCGGCACGGATACCGGATCCGGTCAGTCATCGAGCTTCCCGGCGGACCACCGCTGTGGTCCATGTGGAGGTTGCCTATGAACTGACAGTGGTGCCCCCTGCCGAGTTACTACGCGGCTGCCGGAAACTCGTAGAGCCAGTACGACTGCTGGTCGATCCGGGTGAACTTCATGTTGTCCGAGAGCCGGCTGACCATCATCCGGAATACTCGGGACATGCGGCGAACCTCGTCGTTGTGGTTGCAGATGTCCAAGCAGACGAGCCCGTTCTGGGCCGACGCGATGTGGTACATCTGCTCGACCAGTTGGGAAAAGGCTTCACGACCCTGGGCATGCGGACTCACGGCGACGAATCCGATGTACCAGATCTTCCGGGCCGCGTAGTGCTCAGGCCAATGCCGTTCGAAGTACTGGGGAGCGATCAACGGAACCGCGTTGAGATCGTTCGTGTAGGTGGCGACGCCGCACATCGTGCCGTCATCATCGAGGGCCAGGTACTTGCCGACCCGCGGATCCGCCATTACCTCGTCGAACTCCGACTTGTACATCAGGTGACGCTGGACCGCGAGGTGGTTCAACTCCTCGAAGGCGTCCGTGTACATGGTCCACATTGCCTGGTTCTGCTCGGCATCGGTGATCTGGTCGATGACTTTGATAAGCATGTTCGGCTCCCCCGCAGGCCGCCGCCAGGTCGGCCCGCTTGTCGCACTCATCTTGATCGATGATCTGTGCTCATCACTGTACGAAGAGTGAGCGCGTCATGACAATGCGTGTGCGCCGATTGAATGTGCCAATTCATCTACCGGATGCCCTCCGTGCCCGTTTTGGTGTGCAAGTTGCAAACACCGGCACGAAATCGCCCTCGATCCAGCAGACGGTTGTAGCCTTCGAGTACTACGCACGTTGCGCATTACTCCTGGTCCAGGCCCTCATTACCGCCCGCCGTCGCCGCTATTGATTTCTCCGAAGCGCCTTGATCATTGATCTCCGTCAATAGAGATCAATCATCACAAGGCCCCACTCTACGCGCCACGGTCCACATTACGTACGGTTAAATCGGGCCCCTCGGAAGTGTGGCGCCGAAGAAGCCCGTCGAGGCTGCTGGGCGCCACCTCGTGCAGCACGATCGAGGTAGAGGTCCGCACGACGCTGGGCGCGGCGACGATCAGATTGGTGATGCGGTAGAGGTCGGCCGTGTCCCGCGCGACCACCCGGACCAGCAGGTCGCCGTCGCCGGTGGTGGCCAGGATCTCGACGACCTCGGGAATCCGGGCCAGTTGCTGCGCCGCGCGGTCCCCCTCACGCTGGCTCAGCGACAGGGTCATGAAGGCCATCAGCGGGTAGCCCAGGGCGGCCGGGTCGAGACGCCGCGAGTAGGCGCCCAGCGCGCCGGACTCGCGCATGCGGCGCAGCCGGGCCTGAACGGTGTTGCGCGACATGGCCAGGCGGTCGGCCAGGGCCACCACGGTGGCGTCCGGGTCGGCGTCGAGGGCGAGCAGGATGCGCGCGTCGGTGGCGTCCAAGATTCGCATCGTGCGCAATCCTTCCCCATGATGCCCGCCCGGGTTGAGCAGAACGCACAAGCAGGAGACATCACATTGTGCAGGATGCGCAACAGGCACCAGTGTCATCCTCATGATCGACTTTGCCTCCACGGTCACCGTCGCCGAGTACCTGGGCGAACGGCTCCGGCAGGCCGGCGTGTCCCACCTGTTCGGCGTGCCCGGCGACTTCAACCTCAACCTGCTCGACGGCCTGGCCGAGGTGCCCGGGCTGCGCTGGACCGGGTCGCCCAACGAGCTCGGCGCCGGGTACGCCGCCGACGCGTACGCCCGCCGCCGCGGCCTGGCCGCGCTGATCACCACCTACGGCGTGGGCGAGCTGAGCGCGATCAACGCGGTGGCCGGCAGCGCCGCCGAGGACGCCCCCGTCCTGCACATCGTCGGATCGCCGCGGACGGGCACGGTCGCGGCCGGCTCGCTCGTGCACCACACCCTGGCCGACGGCGACTTCGGGCACTTCCACCGGGCGTACGCCGAGATCAGCGTGACCACCGAGGTGCTGACGGCGGACCGCGCCGGCGAACAGATCGACGCGGTCGTCACGGCGGCCCGCCGCGAACGCAAGCCGGCCTACCTGAGCGTCCCGCAGGACCTGGCCCTGCACCGGATCCCGGCGGCGCCCCTGCGCGAGCCGCTGAAGATCGCTTCAGACCCGCTTGCCGTACGGGCGTTCAGCGCGGCCGTCGAGAAGCTGCTGTCCGCCGCCGAGCGCCCGGTGGTGGTGGTCGGACAGCTGGCCGCGCGCTACGGGCTGGGTGCTCAGATCGCCGGCCTGGGCGTCCCGATGGTCACCCAGCTGGCGGCCAAGGGCGTGATCGACGAGGGCACGCCGGGCTACCTGGGCGACTACGCGGGCACGATGCTCGACCCCGCCCCGGCCGCCGCCGTCGACGAGGCGGACGTGGTGCTCCACCTGGGCTCGGTGCAGACGGCCGAGCTGACCGGCTTCTTCTCGGCCCGCCCGCTCGACGACCGCACGGCATGGACCTCGGCCACCGCCGCCGGCGTGGGCGAGCAGCGCTTCGAGAACGTCCTGTTCCCCGACGCCGTGAACGCCGTCGCCGCAGCCCTCACCGACCGCAGGTTCAGCGGCGGCGCGGCCGGGGCCGGGCATGAGGACGGCCCGGTCGGCGAGGAACTGACGCAGGCGAGCATGTGGCGGATGCTTCAGGAGTGGCTGCCCGGGCACTCGGCGCTCATCGCGGACACCGGCACGGCGTACTGGGGCGCGCTGTCGCTCCGGCTCCCGGCGGACACGACATTCGTCGGGCAGCCGATCTGGAACTCCATCGGGTGGGCGCTGCCCGCGGTGCTCGGCCAGGGCCTGGCCGAACCCGATCGCCGGCCCGTCCTGGTCATCGGTGACGGCGCGGCCCAGATGACCGTTCAGGAGCTGGGCACGATCGCCGCCGCCGGCCTGCGGCCGGTGATCCTGCTCCTCAACAACCGCGGCTACACGATCGAGCGGGCGTTGCAGAGCCCGCAGGCCGTCTACAACGACGTGACACCGTGGAACTGGCGGGCCCTGGTCGCCGGCCTCACCGGCCCCGAGACCGACTACCACCACGCCGCCACGCCGACCGAGCTGGACAAATCGCTCCGCGCGGCCGCCGACCACCCGGACCGCCTGGCCTTCATCGAGGTGGAACTCGACGCGTACGACACGCCCCCGCTCCTGCGCCGCCTGGCCGAACGCGCCACCGCGGCCGCCAAGGCAACGGCCTAGGACCGACTGAGCCCCGGAGCCGGCCACATCGACCGCGCCGGCTCCGGCAGGCTTGCATTCCTTCTCCCGTACGCGACGACGACAGCCACCACGGCCGCCAGCACCAGCGCCCCGGCCACCACAACCACGATCCGCAGCCCCCGACGCCCGCCCCGACCTCCTTCTGGGCGCCGCACCGCCTGTCCGCCCTCACCGGCCACCTCAGCGCCGCCCCACGAGCCCGCCGAACCTCCGGCACTTCCGAAGCCCGCCGCACTCCTCGAACCCGCGCCACTTCCGAAGCCCGCCGCGCCTGGAATGCCCGCCGCACTTTCCGACGCCGCCGCATTTGCTGAGCCCATCCGGCTCTTCGGCACCGTCACGTCTCGCGCCGCAGTCGGGTCCTCTGGAACTGTCCGGCCTCCGGACGCCGGCGCGCTCCGGGAAGCGGCCGCACCTTCGGATGCCGTCGCCCCTCCCCGAGCCGCAGCATCCCCCGGACCGAACGAAGGCCGCCGCGCCGGAGCATCTCCCGGACCGGACGAAGGCCACTGCGCTGAAGCATCCCCCGGACCGGACGAAGGCCACTGCGCTGAAGCATCCCCCGGGCCGGACGGACGCCGCTGCGCCGGACCGACGGTCCCCTGGGGATCCGGCATCTGCTGAGCGCCCCCGCGGCCGGCCTCCCGGTCCGAGTCGGTTTCGCGGAGTGGGAGGCCGGCGTTCTCCGGCGCGGCCGCCAGGCCCGATTTTTCGGGATAAGTCCTGGCGTTCTCGCGGCGGGAGGCGGGAAGCGGCGTGTGCAAGTTCGCGGGCAGCTGGCCGGGCTCGGCCGACCTGTCGTACGTGCCGGTGTTCTGTGTCGCCGTTCCCGGTCCCGTTCTGTCTCCGGTGGCCGGGGGCGTCTGCGTCGTGGAGCCCGTGCGGAACGGGCCGGCGTTCTCCACGTACGGCTCCCGGCCCTCGCCCCTCGCCGTCTCCACCGCCGCCAGGAACGCCTCGGCGGTACGCGGCGGCTCGGCCAGCACCGCCCGCAACGCCGGGGGCGGATCGGGGAAGAGCACACCCATCAGCGGGACCACCGCCCGCATGTCCGGCACCGACCATGTTGTCGGGGCCAGGTCACGCAGCATCGCCCGGCCGTCCGTCACCAGGACGTTCGCCGGCTTCAGCGCCCCGTGCGGCCTTTCCCGACGGTGTACGGCGGTCAGGGCCCGCAGCACGTCCACCGCGATCCGCCACGCCCGCGCCGGCGGGATCGGTCCCCGGCGCAGCAGGTCGGCCAGCGACCACGGCTGCAGCTCGGTGGCCAGCCACGGCGGGTCGCCCGCCAGGTCGGCCCAGAGCAGGCGGACGACGTTCGGGTGTTCGGACAGCTCGTAGTGCAGCCGGCACGTCTCGTCGAACGCCCGCCGGGTCGCCGGCGCGAACGGCTGCCGCCACCGTTTCAGGGCCACGACGATGCCGAACGTGCGGTTGCGGGCGCGGAACACCTCGGCCGCCGGCGACTCGCCGAGCTTCGCCGCGAGCTCGAAGTCGGCGAGGGTCTGCCGCGGGTGGGCGCGTTCGAAATCAGTCACGAGGCCGGCCGTTGGCAAAGTGAAGGAAACATGGGTGTGCCTTCGCGAAGGGCGATGGGGACACCCCAGGGTGGAGGTTGATCGGGAGCGCGGACCCCGTACGGTCAAATGCCCGTCACTGGATTCCCCCAAAAGTAAGAAGGGGTGTCAGCCGGCCTGCCAGTCGGGCAGGGAGGACGTGTCCCGGCGTTCGATGATCGGGAACACGCTCGAGTACGTCTGCCAGGACGGGCGGGACGGCTTCTCGCTGAGCGCCAGCATCCGGGCCAGGCCCTGGAGGGCGTCGCGCAGGGCCTGGTGCAGCAGCGGGTCGGCCACGAAGCCGTACTGGTCGACGGCCTCGGCGGCGAGCGGGATGCGGATGCACGCCGCCCGCAGGATCTTGGCGTTGCCGTGGGTGAGCACGGCCTCCAGGGTGGCGCGGGCGAGGTCGTCCTCGCCCGCGTGGGCCACCGAGAGCCAGGCGACCGGCTTGCCGTCGAGGAGGTTCTCGTCGACCAGCCAGTCGAGCAGGTTCTTGAGGCTGCCGGGGATGGACCCGGCGTACTCGGGCGTGCTGAACAGCACCGCGTCGGCGATGCGCACCTGGTGGCGCAGCAGGACGACGGTGTCGTGCGGGTTGTCCTCGCCCGGCACGAAGGCCGGCAGTCCGCGCAGGCCTTCGAACAGGCCGGCGTTGATGTCGTCCGGGGCGAGATGAGCGGCGGTACGCAGCGCGGCGTTGTGCAGGGACTCATCGCGGGTGCTGCCCGAGATCAGCAGGATGCGCGTCATGCCGCAGACGATAGAGCTTGCGGGTTACGCCGCGCAGATCAGACTGATCTCCTTGGCGGAGACGCTGTGCACACCCCGGCCCGGCGTCAGGTCGGCCACGGTCGCCGGGTCCGGGCAGGCCGCCGACTTGCCGTGCCACTCGATCTCGGTCTTCTCGGTCACGGTCACCGTCACGGACAGACCTTTGGGGTACGCCACGGTGAGCGCCCCGGTCGCGGCGTCGAAGGTGCTGACGGTCGCCTTGGCGGCGGCCGGACGGTCGTACACCTTGGGCTTGGAATCCTTGCTGTTGACGATCCCGTCGCCGTCCGTGTCCTCGTCGCCGTCCTTGACCCCGTCGCCGTCGCTGTCGGCGTTGCGGGGGTCGAGGCCGAGCATCCGCTCGGTCTTGTTGATCAGACCGTCGGCGTCCGGGTCGGACTTGGCGTCGTTGCTCTTGGGGTTGAGCTTCTTGCCGACCTCGTAGCCGTCGGGCAGCGTGTCGCCGTCGGTGTCGGCGTCGTCGGCGCTGGTGCCGGCCTTGAACTCGGCCAGGTTGGTCAGCCCGTCCGCGTCCTTGTCACCGCTCGCGTCCTTCTTGCGCGGGTTCAGGCCGTGCGCTTTCTCGTACGCGTCCGGCATCCCGTCGCGGTCGGTGTCCTTGGCGGCCGGCACCGCCGGCTTCGGCTTGGGCTGGGCCTTGGACGCGGCCATCGCCGTTCCGGACATCGACAGGGCCGTCAGCGTGGCGACAGCGGTGACAGCGGCAAGTCGGCGCTTCATGAAGGTTCCTTCCAGGGGCGTTCTTTGTGGCCCTGAGGTTCGGCCCCTGGAGCGGGAACCTGAGCCCTGCTACCGGCCCGCTACTCAGACGCTCCCGAGGACAGCGTGTCGCGGACCCGCATGAGGGCGGTGCCGAGCAGGTTGAGGCCGCGCCACTGCTTCGGGTCCTGGGCGCGGGGGTCGTCCCGGCTCAGGCCGATGCCCCAGACCCGGTCCAGCGGGCTGGCCTCGACCAGGATCCGGTCGCCGGTGCCGAGCAGGAAGGCGCGCAGATCCTCGTACGCGCTGAATTTGGCGGTGTTGCCGGCGACCACGATCGGCAGGCGGTGCTCGTCCCAGGTCCGCTGCTCGAAGCCGGCGACGCGCCCGCCGAGTTTCTTCGCCGCGTGCGGGTGTTCGGCGGCGAGGATCCGCCCGGCCATCTCCCGGTCGCCGAACAGCTGGGCCTTGCCCCACATCATGTAGTGCTCGGCCGTGGCGAACCGGACCCCGTCCACCTCGAACGGCGACGGCCACCACTGGCTCAGGCACCCGGCGCCGACACGGCCGCCGGCCTCGGGCTGGTGCCCCCAGAAGAACAGGTACTTCGGCATGGCCAGCAGTGTGCCCGGCCCGCCGCTACCGCGCCATCAAGTATTCGCGCAGCTCGGCCGGGGTGGCGAGCCAGCCTTTCCGGGCGTACTCGAGGATGCGCGTCATCTCGCCCGGGACCAGGTCGTACGAGGTCGCGCCGGTCTCCGGGATCTTCTCGTGCGGGGGCACGGGCACCGGCACGGGGTGGAGCGGGATCCGGAGCGTCAGCGCTTTCAGGACGGTCAGATAGACCCGGGGCAGGTGGTACGCCGACACGACGAGCCCAAGGTCGCGCAGGCCCAGGCGGGACGACTCGGCGGCGATCCATGCGGCCTGCAGTCCCGTGTTGGGGGCGGGCTCGGGCTGGACCCGTACCCCCTCGAAGCGACGCAGACCCAGGGTGCCGAGGTAGTCGCGGGTGAGGCCGACGTAGGTCCGCTCGGCCGGGTTGCCGTTGGCGATCAGCAGGTGGCGCGTGCGCGGCGACGCCTCCCACAGCTCGATGGCGTGCCGCAGGCGCCACTCCTCGCCCTGACCGATCGGCACGGCCAGCGCGTCCGGCTCGGACGGCGCCGGCACGGTCAGGATGGCGATGACCGAAGCCATCAGGTCGAGCAGCGGGTCGTCCGTGTCGATCACCCGGTCCATGACCGCGGAGCTCAGACCTTGAGCGGACCGGCCACGTCCAGCTGTCCGTGCTCGACCAGCCAGCGCACCGACTCCAGCACCGCGTCCTCGGGCTCGTGCTGCGGCGCGTAGCCGAGCATCGCCCGCGCCTTGTCGATGCTGACATAGTGGTTGCGGACGAGATGTTCCCAGCTGGCCTGGGCGGCTTCGGCTTCGGTGGTACGGCGGAACTCCTCCCACGTCACCGTGCGCAGCTCGGCGGTCTGCCCGAACCACGACGCGCCGATCTGGGCGAACCCCCGCACGTTGAGGGCCGAGGGCGCGACCACATTGAAGTCCTCCCCGGCGGCCGCTTCCCGCCGCGCGACGGCCGCTTCGAACGCCTGAGCCACGTCGTCGGCGTGCACGTGATGCATGAACTCGGCCCCGATCCCCGGAATCTCCAGCGGTTCCCCACCGGAGAGCTTCCGCCACACCCCCGGGTCGAGGTTGCCGAGCGGACCCACCGGATGCCAGCCCGGCCCCACGATGTGCCCCGGATGAAGCGAGGTGGTGGCCAGTCCACCCCGGTGGGTCTCCTCCTGGAGCATCTGGGCGATGGCGGCCTTGCCGATCCCGTACTCCCCGAAGGCCGGCGTCCCGTTCTCCTCGGTGATCGGAATCTTCTGGCTGGGCCCGAACCGCCAGATCGACCCGCAGTGCACCAGATGACCGGCCTCGCCCCGGAGTCCGTCGACCAGCGCGGTCGCCGACTCCACCGTGAAGCAGATCAGGTCGACGACGACGTCGGGCCGCAGCCCCACGATCCGCGCGGCGAAGGTACCGTCCCGGTCCTCGGCCTCCCGGTCCGCGACCACATGACGCACCTGCTCCCACGCGGGGTCGTCCACATAGCGGCTCCGCTGCCCCCGGCTGACGTTGACCACCTCGTGCCCGGCCCGCACCAGCCGCGGAACCAGGAACGTGCCGATGTGCCCGCTACCACCGATAACAACGATCCGCATGCCGTCACCATAAGCTCCGCCTACTCGGCGAGCCAGGGCCACGCGCCGTCGGCGCCCCGCTCCAGCAGGCCGACCATGCGGAACGCGGCGTCGCTCAAACCGCCGAACGTGTACCGGTGCGGGCCGCTCGGCCCGTGCCCGGCGCGGTAGCCGACCAGGTTCCAGGTGTAGAGCGGCACCCCGGCCGGGAGCGCCGACCCGGGATCGCCCTGGTGGGCCCAGACCTGTTCGTCGGTGACGATCAGGACCCGGTCGTGCCCGTCGTAGTGCCGGCGGACCGCGGCGAGGGTCTCCGTACCGCCGAGGTTGCCGAACCGGTCGACGACCCGCAGCAGGGACTCCCCCGGACGGACGTCGATCCGATCCGAGCCGTTGCCGAACTGAACCAGGTCGGCCCGGCCGTGGTTGCGCACGGCCACGGCCGCCCCGAAGATCGCCGCCGCGTCGGCGTTGGTCAGCTCCGACCGCTGAGACACCCGCCCGAACATGGACCCGGACCGGTCGACCAGCACGAGCGTACGGCCGGGAAGCTCCGGCACGTTCGCCAGCGACGCCGACAGCGCCTCGTCGAGGGCGTGCCCCCACCGCAGCGAAGGCGCCGCCCGGTAGGCGGCCAGGAACCGGAACGGGAACTGCTTGGACCGCGCCACCTGCTCCGGATCGGCCAGCCGCGCGGCCACGGCCGCGGCCACCTCGTCGCTGACGCCCGCCTGGTCGAAGTTGCGCAGGTTCCGCAGCAATGACATGTAGCCCATCGTCGGGATGAGCGCGCTCCACAGGGCGGCCTTGTCAAGATTCGACCCCGCCAGCGACAACGCGTCCTCCCAGGTCATACCGGCCGCCTTCAGCGCCTCCGCGTCCAGCAGCCGGCCCGGTTCACCGGCGACGGCCGCGCGGAGCCGGCCGTTACGAACGACCATCCCCAGCACCGACGGCACGACGGTGTCCCGGCCGTGACGCCGGTCGAGTGCGTACGCGAACAGCTCCCCCTGCCACGGAGCCGACGGCTCCGGGTGTACGAGATCGATGACGTCAGCGAACCGGAAGCCCTTACCGGCGGTGTCGTACTTCAGAAGCGCGAACTCGGTGTAGAGACGGCCGACCGCGTCGGCGACACCCCGCTTGACCGGCTTCGGAATGGCCCGCCCATAGCGCCCCGTCCAGTAGGCGAGCATCTCCCCCGGCTCATCAGCACGCTGAAGCACGGAAGCGACGATCCGGCGCCCACCGGGCAGCTTCGCGGCCAGCAATGCCCGGGTCGCCTCAGCCGCGCCGACGAGTGCCGCCGAGCGCATGTTCGCCCCCGTCCGCAGCCACCTCAGAAACCCTTCGGTCCAGTACGGATCGGCAACGGCAACCCGGTGAACGAGCTCGACGAACCG
This sequence comes from Actinoplanes sp. NPDC048988, assembly GCF_043197815.1. Lineage (NCBI taxonomy): Bacteria > Bacillati > Actinomycetota > Actinomycetes > Micromonosporales > Micromonosporaceae > Actinoplanes > Actinoplanes sp. NPDC048988. Next base: position 65,017 of record NZ_JBICTW010000001.1, read on the forward strand.
GCTGTCCCGCTCTCCGGCCGCCTCATAGAACGTCGCCTCACCAACCATGTTGGCGACGGCGAGAAGAAAAAGCTCCGACCGGTCATCCCGGACAGCGCCGACCGCACCCTCATACGTGACGACATTGAACTTGGCCACGAAAATGGCTCCTTCCGCACCGGAAGAAGCCTCGATGTCAGATGGAGGTGCCCGAGATCAAAGTCGGCCTCGGTACGAAGCTGCTCTACCAACTGAGCTACCGGCGCCCGAAGCGCCGAACGGGACTCGAACCCGCGACCCGCCCATTAAAAGTGGAAGTAACCGCTGCCTGCGCACCGGGCACCCCCATCCGACATCGCCGCGTCTCCCGAGATCAAACGCCCCGGGGTAACCCAAGGCCACACACCGGGAGGTGCGGCGCCGACCATAACATCGCCACACGACCGCCTCGCAACGCTTTTTCCTCGCCCAACTACTCACCCCAGAAGCCCGGATCCCGCTGCAAGCCATACAGATGATCGGCCCAGTTGTCAGGCTCCTCATGGAAGACCAACCAGTTGTACTCGCCGTAGTGGTCCTGCCAACCCCAATGCCGATTGATGACCCGGACGGCGTAGGCGTACAACACGTCGTGACGCTCCACCATGGCAGTCGCGATGTCCCGAAAGTACTGCCGATGTTCGTCGGGCGCATCGAACTCGAACTCGGGATACAGGCTTCCGGCCACAGCTCAAGCCTGCCAGACGCCGCCGGCCCCTTCCCGACGTCACGCGGCCTCGCGTCGACTTCCCGGAGCCCGCCGCGCACCCCTCGGTAGACCGCATCTGGACACCTCCGACGTGCGCCGGTGGGCAGCCCAATGCCATGCCCTGGGCAGTAGGCCACCCAGTTCGCAGTGCCGCCGAAGGCAGCCACCGCACCATGCGGGGCTCGGAGGCCCCCGGCAGACCAGACCACACCGCCTGGACGGCGTCCAGGAATATAGTGACCCCCATGGGTAGGTGCCCCAGAAGACGGGAGGCGCCATGGGAGAAGAAAGATCTCAGACAAAACAGCGCCATTGGCTTGACGCCGCTTCCCTCCTAATTTCCTCCGGTGCGTTACTTTTGTCGCTACTGTCGTACATTTCGGCCAATCGAAGTGTCGCGGTCGCGGAAGAAGCCAACCGCAACAACGCGCAACAGAACGCGCAGTACGTCAGTTTTGAGATCCGGGACCTGATCTCGGGTGGCGGCGTGGACAGAGAACTTGTCGTCCTGAATACCGCCAAGACACCCGCATACAATGTTTGGATCGAGGTCCGGGACGCACCTGAAGGCAAAGGCGCGACACTGGAAGGACCTCAGTCGAGCCGCGTGGACCGCAACATAAAACACCTCGGCATCGTAGAGGCGTGCACCCAAGTCGCCCTTGGCGTTGTGGCGCTTGGCAAACGTCCGGCCGGCCTTTATGGATTCGTACACTACACCGACTCGCTCGGCCGTCAGTGGGTTCGACGCCACAATGGCGGTCAACCCGACCTCGACGATGGACGGTCGTGGCCGACAATACTTGAGGGATGGGCTTACACAATGCGAGGAAATTCGAAGCGTTCGGCCATCACCTCCTGCTGAACCGCGTAGAGGAGTAGAGACGGTCATGCCGCGCTCGCCGACCACCTCGGCGTCACGAGGCAGCGTGTGCCCGTACTGGTTGATCGGGCCCATCGCGCACCTGTCCGTAGGCCGAGTTTGGCGCACTTCCGACGTGCGGCGCCGGGCTCGCCAACGACCTCACCGAATCCAAGAGAACAAGCAGTAGCGTCCCCACCGTTTGATCAGGCCATCGGTCGCGCTGGTCACTCAGTTGCCCACTCGAACGCGACGTTCACCCAAGCGCCGCGAGCAGACCGCCCAGCGCAACCACCGCACCGTGGGGGGGGTCGGGGGGCTCGGCCCCGGCACTCGTGGGTGATACTGGGATGGAACCAGTGACCTCTTCCGTGTCAAGGAACGATCATGGCGTCTTGACCTTGGCGTGGAGCCCATCTGAACTGCGCAAAAAGTACGCAAGTGTCCGCTGGCGTCCGGGCTTGTGGCCCACGGTTGTCACCCAGTTAGTCACTCGTCGCCCGCTTGCCCGTCCTTGAGCTTGTCGAGCGCTGCGATTGCATCCTTCGACATGTCAATTGCTCGGTCGGCTTGTTCATCCGCACGGGCCAAACCTAGTGCCGCATCGCGAGTACCCTGTTCCTTCTCCTCAAGATTTCGAATAGTCTCATCCACTCTTGAGAAGATCACCCCGGCCTGCGCGAATGATTCTCTCTCGCATTTCGTACGCGTCCTGGAGAACCGTCCGCTCCGGCGCCTGCATCTCAGTCTTTAGCGACTGATGCGCTTTTGCACCTTCTTTGCGTCCGCTTTCCAGGCGCTCGATTCCGGCTTCGAGATCTTCTCTATCGGTCACGTTTACACGATAGGATGATCTAGCCCGCCATGTCGCACATACTGTCTGAACAGCGCATCTCGCAGCCTGCGGTCGAGACGGCCGCTGTCAAGCCGTCCTTGACAGCCGGGAGGGCGACTTTGCAATGAGTCGGTGATAGGCGCGGCGGCGTGCGACTACGTGCGGCAGGCCACCGGCCTGCCGCTTGACCTCTGACCGCTCAGGGTCGCAGAGGCTCCGCCGTCCAGGGCGGCCGGATTGTGGCCGTCGCTTGGTACGCGGAGCGCCCTTGACGGCGGAGGGGCGGCCCGGACACCATGCGCGCCGCCGCGCCCGGAACTCGATGGCCGCGACTCGCGCCGCGGCCGGGTGCGGGCAGCTGGTCCGCGTCACCCAGGCCGCCCGGTCGGCCGCCGGCCAAATCTCACTTCAAGCCCCACACCTTGGGTACTTCTGTCCTCGCTACGGCCCGACCGCGCTGTTGCACGCCAGCCGACGGGCTGTCTGCGAGACTCGGCCCCGCCCGGCTTGCCCGGGGTCGAGCTCACGCCCTGGCGGCGGCGTGAGCGGCCCGTTTCGGGCCGCCTTGAAGACGTACAGAAAGTTTGAACAGCTTCGCAGGCCGATCGCTGGTCGATGGCACTCAAAGGCACTGACTACTGCGACGCTCCCGGACGGGTGCGTCGCAGTAGGACGACGATACGAAAGGAGTAGCGCCGGGCCCCAGCTCGCATCTCAGATGCGCAGGGACCGCATGGAACAGGTTGAGACTGCAGCAGCCAAAGCTAGCTACCGGCGTCGTGGCGGTTCGTCAGAACGCTGCCGTCGGCGTCGGCGCTGACTGGGATTTCTGCTTCGCTCAAGAACGAGGTCAAGTCGGCCGACAGAGCCTCGAGCTTGTCGTCCTCTACGAAGGCATAGCCGCTTTCCGAGAAGCAGTCGGCGACCTGCCCGGCGATGCGCCATATCGGCTCGCGATCTTGCTCAGTCGGCATGGTGACCTCCGAATCACTATCCGGCGATGGGAACGAGGCCGGCTTGGCGGCGAGGTGACGCACAGCCCGGCGGGCGCAAACCGCCGATCCGAGTCGGACGACGCCGTAGGGTTGTCTTGTAGACAGCCCCCGGTTGACAGGTCGACAACGCCTATCGCCGGAGGACCGGCGTCGATGGACGAGATCCTGGCCGCCGCCGAGATCGCCGACTACCTCGGCGTCACGCGGCAGCGTGTGGCCGTACTGGTTGATCGGGCCGACTTCCCCGAGCCCCTCGCGCATCTGTCCGTTGGCCGGATCTGGCGCACTTCCAACGTGCGACGCTGGACGTCCCAACGCCCTCACCGGATCCAAGAGGACGAACAGAAGTAGCACCCAGCCGGCCATCGGCCGTAGACCACGATGTCGCTAGCCACTCAGTTAGTCACTCGGAGGCAAGTTCACCGAGCGGGCCCTCGGCTGAGAGCCGCCAGCGGACCGCCAAGCGCATCCACCGCACCGTGGGGGGTTCGGGGGGCTCGGCCCCCCGGCAGACATGACGAGGGCCCCCGGTCCGCGCTTTCTGCGGACAGGGGGCCCCGGCACTCGTGGGCGATACTGGGATCGAACCAGTGACCTCTTCCGTGTCAAGGAAGCGCGCTCCCGCTGCGCCAATCGCCCTTCGGGTACTGCAAACTGCGAGGTGGAGACGGGATTTGAACCCGTGTACACGGCTTTGCAGGCCGTTGCCTCGCCTCTCGGCCACTCCACCGAGCCAGCCCTGCACGTGTCCTGTGAAGGCCTCTCCGAGCGGACGACGGGATTCGAACCCGCGACCCTCACCTTGGCAAGGTGATGCGCTACCAGCTGCGCTACGTCCGCTTGTCTGTCCGGGCCGTTGTCCCGGCGACGGATGAAACATTAGCGGGTCGCCGGGCGCCTTGCCAAACCGGGGTACCCCGGCGCGTCGCCGGACGGCGTTCACCAGGTGTTTCGCGGTTATCCACAGGCCGGGAAACAGGGCAGCGGGCGAAGTGCCCTCCGGTGTTGGATGGGCTCATGGAGTTCCGACAGATCAGCGCGGCGGAGCGTACGGCGACGATGTTCCCCCTGCAGACGTACGCGTTCATGCCCTCGCCGTGGCCGGAGGAGGAAGTGGCCGCTTACCGGCGGCGGCAGCCGTTCTTCGAGTCGACGATCAGCATGGTCGCGGAGGAGGACGGGGAGGCGCTGGCCTGCGTGGCCGCCCTGCGCATGCGGCAGAACGTGCGCGGGCTGGTGCACGACATGGCCGGGGTGGCGTCCGTGGCCTCGCACCCGTCGGCTCGGCGGCGGGGGCTCGTGCGGGAGTTGATGACGAGGCTTCTGCGGCAGGCGCGGCAGGAGGGGTTCGCCGTCAGCGCGCTTTATCCGTTCCGTCCGAGCTTCTACGCGCGGTTCGGGTTCGTCGGGATTCCCCGTCACCGCATGGCCAGCTTCGCCCCGGAAGGGCTTTCCCACCTGGTGCGGGCCGATCTTCCGGGCGAGGTGGAGCGGCTTTCGATGTGGGACGGCCACGAGGCGTACGAGAAACTCCGTGGCCGTTTGGTCGGTGAGCGGCACGGCTTCGCGGCGTTCGACGCGGTGCGCAGCGCGGAGTTCCGCGAGGACAAGCAATGGGTGGCCGTCGCCCGCGTGGGCGGCGAGGTGGTGGGCGCTGTCAAATACCGCATTGATGAGTACGGCGGTGAGCTGCACGGATCCGATCTGCTGGCTACCGGGCCGCTGGGGCGGGCGCTGCTCCTGCAGTTCTTCAGCCGGCATGTCGACCAGGTGTCGCGGATCGTGGTGCGGGTCAGCGCCGATGAGGTGCCCGAGCTGTGGGGCACCGACTTCTCGGTGACCACCGAGGCGAAGGTGGATCATCCGCGCCGGGGTGGGGCGATGGTGCGGGTGCTCGACATGGAGGCGCTGACCGGTACGACGGTCGGCGACGGCGAGGTGACGATCGAGATTGCCGACGACGAGCATGTGGGCGGCGTCTGGCGGCTCGTGGGTGAGGGTGGCCGGCTGTCGGTAACCAAGGGCACGGCCGAGCCGGCGGCGACGCTGACGGTGGGTGGCTTCAGTGGTCTGCTGTACGGCGTGCTCGACCCGGTCGAGGTGGTGACGCGCGGCCTCGGTCAGGTCGGCGGGGCGGCGGTCGGGCCGCTGAGCAGTCTGTTCCCGCGGCAGATGCCGTACATCTGCGCGGACTTCTGAGAGGGGTCGGTGTGCTGTCGTACAAGTCCGAAGGTTCGGTTCTGAGCATCTACTCGAAAGGATCGGTGCTGTCGATCGGCTCCACCGGTTCGGCGCTGTCGGTGGGTTCGGTCGGGTCGTTCGGCTCGGTCCTGTCGATCGGCTCGTGGCTGTCGGTGGGTTCGGTTCTGTCGGCGCTGTCCATCGGTTCCGTCATGGCGTGGCGGGCCCGCAAGTCGATCATGAGGGCCGGCGGGGAGGGCTGAAGCCGACAGGGAGGGCTGAAGCTGGCGGGGGTGGGCTGAAGCCGGCCAGGGAGGCTGAGGCCGGCCGGTGGGGAGCGCCGCCTGTTCCGAGAAATTGAACTTCATGACATTATCGTTACTTGCCAGTAACGTTTGTCACTCGGGAGAGGGGGCGAGCCTTGATCTATGGCGTACAGACCCCGCGCCGCCGGGACGCGCAGCGCAACCGCCAGGCGATTCTCGAGGCGGCGAGCGACCTGATGACCGGGCGGCGGGACGCCGTCGGCATGCCGGAGATCGCGCGCCGGGCGGGGATCGGGCAGGCCACCCTCTACCGGCACTTTCCCGACCGGTATGCGCTGACTTCGGGGGTGATCGCCTTTCAGGTGGAGCGCCTCGAGGCCTGCGTGGACGCCAACCGGCAGCAGCCGGCCGCGTTCCGGCCGCTGCTCGGTGCGGTCCTCAGCTCCCAGGTCGCCATGCGGCCGCTCGTTCATCTGGCCCGCCGCCTCGAACCGGCCGTGCAAGGGCGTTACCTGCGCCAGATCGTCGGGCTGCTCGCCGGGCCGTTGCAGCGGGCGCAGGAGCAGGGTCTGGTGCGCCGTGACCTCGTACCGGCCGACCTGCTCCTGCTCTTCGGCATGGTGGAAGGCGTGGCCGAGGGCATGCTCACCGACGGCACCGGCCCGGAAGGCTCCGCCGGTGGGCCGCTCGGAGCCGGCTGGCACCGCACGGCCAGCGGACACGGCACGGCCAACGGACACGGCACGGCCGGCGGACACGGCACGGCCGGCGGACAGCGCGGGGCGGGCCGACCGGGTGCAGCCGCCGGGCAAAGCAAGGCCGGCGGCCATGGCGCAGCCAGCAGCCAGCGCGGGGCCGAGAGCCAGCGCGGGACCGGCAGCCCACAAGGGGCCGACAGTCCGCGCGAGGGCGGTGGTCACGGTGGGGTCTACTGGCAAGGGGCTATCGGGGAGCATGCCGCCAAGGCGATCGAGCTTGCGCTAGACGGCCTCATGCCCGTGCCATGAGCGCCATAGGGCCGCGTAGGGGCCGTCGGCGCCGACCAGGTCGTCGTGGGTGCCCAGCTCGATGATGCGGCCGTCGTCCATGACTACCACGCGGTCGGCGTCGTGGGCCGTTTGAAGACGGTGGGCGATGGCGATGACCGTGCGTTCGTGCAGCACCGCGGCCAAGGCGCGTTCCGCTGTTCGGGCCGCGGTGGGGTCCAGCAAGGCCGTCGCCTCGTCGAGGATCACCGTGTGGGGGTCGGCCAGCACCACGCGGGCCAAGGCCAGCTGCTGGGCCTGGGCGCCGTCCGGTGGGTCCTCGCCCAAGTCGCGGTCGAGGTCGTCGGCCCAGTCGGCGCCGACCGTCTTCAGGGCGCGGCGCAGCTCCTCGTCGGGGGCCGCCACCATCAAGTTGTCGCGCAGCGTCTCGCGGAAGACGTGATGTTCCTGCGTTACCAGTACCACCTGGCGGCGCAACTCGTCCGGGGGCAGCTCCGCCACCGCCACCCCGCCGACCGTCACCGAGCCGGCGCCCGGGCGGTCCACGCCGGCGATCAGCCGGCCCAGCGTCGACTTGCCCGCGCCGGACAGGCCGACGATCGCCAGGCGCTCGCCGGGCTGCACCGTCAGGTCGACGTCGTGCAGAACGTCACGGCCCTCGTCGTACGCGTAACGCACGTTCCGGACCTCGATGCGATCGCCCTCGGGCAGCCGCGTCTCGAACCTCGGCGCCGGAATCGCGGCCAGCCCCTCCACCCGGGCGAACGACGCGCTGCTGCTCTGCAACTGCTCGATCCAGATTGTGATCGCGTCGAGCGGCCCGACCAGCTGCCGCAGGAACAGCACGGCCGCGCTCACCGTGCCCAGGGTGACATGACCGTTGATGTAGAGCATGCCGCCGACCAGCAGCACCAGCACGCTTGGCAGGGCGTACGAGATCTCCACCGACGGGAAGAAGAAGCTCCGCAACCTCAGCGTCGCCAGGCGGGTGCGCAGCGTCTCGGCGATCGCCGCCCGGCCCGCCGCCAGACGGCGGTCGGCCAGGTCGAAGGCTTCGATGGTACGGGCGCCGGCCGTCGTCGCCGCCAGCTCCTCGGCCAGCTGCGAGTTCGCCTCGCCCTCCTTCAGGTACGCGGGACGGGCCCGCCGCAGGTACCAGCGAGTGGAGAACCAGATCCCGGACAGCCCGAGCAGACCGATCACCCCGAGCAGCGGGTTGAGCAGCAGCAGCGCCGCCACCAGGAAGACGATCTGGACGAAGCTGATCAGCAACATCGGCAGGATGTCGCGCAGTGTGGTGGCGACCGCGTCCACGTCCGTGGTCCCGCGGGCCGCGATGTCACCGGCCGGCACCCGCTCCACCACGGCGGCGGGCAGGGCCAGCGAGCGCCGGAGGAAGCTCTCGCGGATCCGGGCGGCGGTCCGCTCGCCGAAGCGGTAAGCGATCGCCAGGGCGTACCGGGAAAGGATTGTCTGGATGACGGCGCAGACCAGCACGGCCGCCGCCAGCTTGTCGACCGAGCCGACCCCGCCGCCGTGCGTGACCTCGTCGATGATCCGGCCGAGCAGCCACGGACCGGCGACGCCGGCCAGCGCGACGAGCGAGTTGAGGGCGAGCATCGCCACGACGGAACGCCGGTCCAGCATGATCAGGCGCCACGCGGCGCGGGCGACGGTCCGCTGGTCGGCGACGGGAAGTACCGAGCTCATTCGCCGTCCTCCTCACCGAACACGCGGGTGACCAGCGCGCGGTATCCGGGTTCACCGGCCAGCAGGTCGCGGTGGGTGCCGGAGGCGGCGACCCGGCCGTCGACCAGGTAGTGCACGACGTCCGCCTTGTCGAGCAGCACCGGCGACGTGGTGGCGATGACAGTGCCCCGGCCCCGGCGGGCTTCGACCAGGCGCTCGGCGATCGCGGATTCGGTGTGCGCGTCCACAGCGGAGGTCGGCTCGGCCGCGAGCAGCATCTCCGGGTCGGCGTGGACGGCGCGGGCCAGCCGGACGCGCTGGCGCTGCCCGCCGGAGAGGTTGCGGCCGGCCCACTCGACCGGGCGGCCCAGGTCGGCCGCGACGTCGTGGGCGACAGCGGTGTCGATCGCGGCCCGGACCTTCTCGTCGTGCGGTTCGCCGCGACCGGCGACCACCTCGCGCAGCTCGCCCGCGAACAGGTCGGCGGACGGCTCGGTGACCAGGATCCGTTCCCTGATCAGCGGCTGGGAGATCGCCCCGAGCGGGAGGCCACCCCAGGTCGCCGTGGTCGGCCCGTACCGTCCGAGCCGGTCGATCACCGCGGCCGCGTCGGCCGGGCGGGAACCGGCGAGCGCGGTGAAACGCCCCGGCTCGGCGACCACACCGGACTCCGGATCGTGCAGCACGGCCGGCCCCTCGGGCGCGGCCCGCCCGGCCGGGTCGTCGACCGGGATCCGCAGGAAGTTGACCACCCGGCGGGCCGCGACGAGCCCGCGCGTGACGTCGAAGGAGCAGAAGATCAGCACGTTGACCGGGATCACGAGCATCGCCGTGTAGCCGTACACGGCCACCAGCTCCCCGGCGGTGAGCTGCCCCTGCGCGGCGAGCCGGGCCGCGAGCCAGACGACGACGGCGAGGAACACGACCGGCAGGCCGTCACCGAGCGCCCCGATCCAGCTCGACGGGCCGCCGACCCGGTAACCCTGCGCCCGGAGTTTGCCGGACTCACCCTCGTACCGCCGCAAATGGGTCTCTTTGCCGCCGAGTCCGTTGAGGATCCGCAGGCCGCCGAGCACGTCGACCAGGCGGGCGTTGAGCTCACCCTGCCGCTGCCGGTAGCTCTGCGACGCGCGCTGACTGCGCTGCAGCAGCGGCCCGACGAACAGGGCCAGCACCGGCACCCCGGCCAGCACGACGATCGCCAGCGACGGCGCCGTCCGCGACAGCAGAATCGCCACCACGATGTACGCCAGGGTGGACGCCACCCCGACCCCGCCGACGTTCATCGACCGCCCGATGGTCCACACGTCCGAGATGCCGATCGTGACCACCTCACCGGCCGTGACCCGCCGCGGCAGCGCCGACCCGAGCCGCGTCGCATGCGTCAGGACCAGGTCGGCCGTCCGCAAGGCGGCCGCCATCCGCAACTTCGACATGCTGCGGTGCCGCATGATCCCGAGCACCGCGCTCGCCACCCCGACGACCAGAACGGCCGCGACCCAGCCGATCAGCACATCTGGTTGCCGCGCCCCCAGGCCGCGGTCGATGGCTTGCGAGATGAGGTACGGCGTGGTCGCCAAGCTGACGAACCACAGCGACCCGAACATCGCCCCCAACCCGACCCGCCGCTTGTGCTCCCGCCCCAGCCACCACAAAAACCGCCCCGGTCCCCGTATCTCCACGTCGGCCACTCTGCCCCAGAGCGACCCCCGAGCGCTGCCCGTTTTCAGTCGATGTGACAGGTGCCGCGCCTTCCCACCCAGCCCGTTCAGATGCTGAAGCCGGTCGATTAAACTGGGTTCCACGAGCGGCCGGTCCCTCTAACGTGGAACGGAGCTGGACTAGCGACTAGTGACCGTGCGACTATGTGACGCACGACAAGAGCGGTGCAACCACTCCTGGAGACCGGTCACACCGCCCGAAAGAAAACTCAGACGCCAGTCAGCACTGCCGCCTGGAACTTGACATCGTTATGTCAGAGCCACTTCATCCATTCAGCGCTCTCGGCTACCGCATGAGCCGAAGCCGCGAAAATGGCGTGAACGAGCTGCGCGTCGATCATGTGCGCGAGCGACAGCACGAGGTCGTGCAACTGCAACCTCCAACAATCGGCGGATGGAACAGTGCAAGATCTTGACACCTGTCAACCCCGAGGACAAGACGTTTCATATAGCATTTAAGGTGCAATTTAACCTTCAGCTCCGAATAGTCCGTCCACAGTGGACGTCCGTCCCCGCCCTGGCGCACGGTCGAACGACCCTGTCCGGGTGATCGCGCCGCCGTTTCGGGCCTTTTTACATATAGCTCCCTCTATGCGAAAGCTGATCTTGAGGATGCCTCGCCGCCGTTAAAGTTGTGTGCTCGCGGCAACTGGGGGACCGGAGATGTTCGAGGAAGTCGTGCCGGCCATCGCGTCGGCCCTGTCCGCGCAAGGGTCGGAGTTGCTCGTCGCCGGTGGCAAGAGCGCGTTCGCCTCGCTCTTCGAGATCGTCCGGGCGCGCTTCGGCCGGGACACGCCCGAGGCCGAAAGCCTCGCGGCCGCCATCGAGCATCCGGCCGACACCGACCGCGTCGAGGAGTTCGCGCGGCATCTGGCGAGCGTCATGGCCGAGGATCCCGCCTTCGCGCGGCAGGTGACCACCGCCTGGCACGACGCGACGGCGCACGGGTCCGCCACCGGTGCCGCCGTCGTCAACAATTTCAGCGGCCGGGCCGATCAGGTGGTGCAGACACGGACCGTCCGTGGCGACATCAGATTCTGATCGCCCGGCGCCGCTGGAGAACACGGTCTCGGGCACCATCTTCGGGCCGAGCGTCCAGGCGCTCGACATCCACGGCGGGATTCACTACCACGGGGCCGGCGTCCCGGCGCGGGCGATCCCTCGGCAGTCAGCCGCCCCACCGCGGCATTTCACCGCGCGGCAGTCCGAGCTGGAAGCGCTGAAGCGCGCGGCCGAGGCCGGTTCGACAGTCGTTGTGCTCAGCGGCCCTGGTGGGGTCGGCAAGACGGCGCTGGCCCGGCACTACGCTCACCAGGCGGCGGACGCCTACCCCGACGGTCAGCTCTACGTGAACCTCGACGGTTTCGGCTCCCCGCCGGCGGTCGATCCGGCCGACGCTTTGCGCGCGTTCCTTCGCGCCCTGGGAGTTCCCGGCGAGAGCCTGCCGGTCACCCTGGCCGAGCTCACCGCTCTTTACCGGTCACACACGGCCGGTCGTGCGCTGCTGGTGGTCCTGGACGACGCCTTCTCGGCGGCTCAGGTGCGGGTACTGCTGCCGGCCTCGTCGTCGAGCCTGACCGTGGTCACGAGCCGTAGCCGCCTTTCGGGTCTGATCGCCGAGGGCGCGACCTTCGTCGACGTCCCGCCGCTGACCGCCGGCGAATCGACGGCGTTGCTGGCGGCCATCGTCGGCGGGCGCCGGATCGACGACGAACGACAGCAGTCCGAGCGCCTGGCCGAGTTGTGTGCCGGGCTGCCGATCGCTCTCTGTGTGGTGGCCGCCCGATTGTCGACGCGGCCTCGTCTGTCGGTGGCCGGTGTGGTCGCGGCGCTGGCCGACACCTCCGATCGGCTGGCCCGGCTGGAGACACCCAACGAGGAGACCTCGGTGAGTGGATCATTCGAGTTGTCCTATCGAGCCCTGGACGGGCCGGCCGCGGTCCTCTATCGGAGGCTCGCCCTGCATCCGGGCCCGGAGTTCGGTATGGGCCCGGCGTCGGCACTTCTCCCGGGGATCCGGACCGAGTCACCCGCCGACCGCCTGATGGGCGTCCTGCTCGAGGTCAACCTGCTGCAGGAGGTCGCCGAGAACCGGTTTGGCTATCATCCGCTGCTCCGGCTTTTCGCGCGCCAGAAGGCGGCCGAGGACGACACCGAGGCGGATCGCGACGGGGCTCTGGTCGCCATGCTCGAGTGGTACCTCGGGGCGGCCGGCGCGGCCGATGTCGCCAGTACGCCGTACCGGCGCCGGCTCGCCTACGCGTTTCGCACCGACCCCGTCGGTCTTCCGGCCTTCGGCGACCGCGACCACGCCCTCTCCTGGCTGGACCGGGAACGCGCCAACCTCGGCCTGGCCGGGCAAGCAGCCCTGGACCGGGGATGGGCGGAACTGGCCTGGCATCTCACGGACGTCATGTGGCCGTTGCAGCTGTATCGCAAGAGCGTCGATCGCCGGGAGATCGACGAACGAGGTCTGGCCGCCGCCCGGTTGTGGGGCGAGCCGCACGCCGAGGGGCGCATGCTCAAACGGCTCGGGCGCACCTGCAGCACGGCCGGTGAGTACGGCCGGGCCGAGCAACTGCTCCGAGCCGCGATCACCACGTACCGGCAGGCCGGAGACGTGGCGGGACGCATCGAGGCGGAGGAGATGCTCGCCCTCGTGTACCGCGATTCGGGCGACGACGACGCCGCGATCGACATGCTGGGGTCCGTGTTGACCGACCGGCGGCGGCTGGGCGACAGCCGCGACATCGGGCTCACACTGATCAACCTCGGGGAGCTGTTGTCCCGGCGGGGGCGTGCCGCAGAGGCGATCGGGCTCCTGCGGGAGTCGGGAACGTTGCTCGACCGGTCGGTGGCAGCCGACCCGTACAACCTGGCCCGGGTGAAGCTCGGGCTGGCCCGGGCGTACCTCGCGGGCGGTGATCTCGTGGCCGCCGCTCACGCCGCGACCGAGGCGGTCGAGGGTATGCGGCGGCTCGGCGCCGCCGTCGGAGAAGCGGACGCACTCGAGATCGCCGGCGAGATCGCCGAGCGCCGCGGAGACCCGACCCGGGGCAGGCTCTGTCTCGAGCGGGCCGTGGAGATCCTGGAAGCTCATGGATCACCGCGGGCCGTCGCCCTGCGCCGGCGACTGCCGGCACCACCAGGCGTACAGGAGCGGGATCAGCTCGGGCAGATGGACGGCGCTTAGCCCGTCCCGGAATCCGATGGCGGCACCCTCGCCCGTCACGACCAGAACGAGGGCCGCACCGGGGAACCGGGCGAGCAGCTCCTCCGGCGCCGCGTCGCCGGTCTCGTCGATGAGGATGTCAGCGACCGGCTCCAGGCCGGAGGGGTCGCCCACGAGAGCGACCACCGGGTCGTACGGAGGATTCACGAGGCCATCTCCCTGGTTCTTTGCGGGAGCCGCAGGAGCCGGTAGATCGCTCGCCGGAAAAGACGAGCCGACCGGCCCGGACGGGACGTCACCGCGGCGGCGATGCGCCGGCGGCCGACCGGGCGTGCGGCGAGCAGTTGCGGAAGAATCGGCTTCGCTGTGTCCAGACGGTCGGCCGCGTTCAGAACCAGAGACTGGGGAGAGCCCGGGGCGGTGGCGTCACCGTTGGCCGCCACACAGAGAACCGGCAGTCCGACCGCCGCCCCGTACGTGGTCACCGAGCCTCGGTCCCCGATCAGATGATCGGCGGCCGCGATGTACGGACGCCAGTCGTCGACCGGGTCGGCCAACGTCATTCCCGCCTCCCGGCAGGCCCGGGTCCACGCGTTGACCTGCCGATGTCCGTGGGCAGCCGCGATGGCCGGATGCAGGAGCAGCGCCACCCGGAACGACGCCGGCGGGAGCTGCTCCATGAGCATCGGAAGCAGCTGAGGGACACCGCCGAAAAGTCCGTCGTCCCCCCACGTCGAGGTGACGACGACGAGCTTCTGACTCTCGGTCAGAGCCAGCGCCTTCCGGTGGCTCGAGCGCGCCGCGAGATCGGTGACGAGCCGGTCGAAACAGAGATCACCCGCGACCGTGGCCACCGGTAGCGCGTCGGGGCACTGCCGGGCCAGCACAGCGCGTTCGTTCTCGTGCGACAGCATCAGCGCCGACGCGATCACCCGGCCGTCGCGGACGAGCCGGGGCGCGTCGAGTCCGTACACACTCGAAGACCGGACGAGACGGGCGCGGCCCGCCCCGTGCGCCGTCAGCATCACGGGCGCGTGCAGTTCGTGCAGCCCGCCATGGGCCGCCGCGATGGCCAGGTCGAAGTTCTCCCGAACGGCCTGCTGCCAGGGAACCACGAGAGCTCCCAGCCGCTGGAGATGAGCGACGACACCCGCGTTGAAAACGTCGGGCGCCACCGTGAAAACGGTCTGCACCCGAGGGTCGGCCTCCACCAGATCCACGATGTCGAGCAGGCGCTGGCAGCTCGCCATCGTGTGAATCACGGCCAACAGCGTCCGGCAGCCGGGACGCGAAACCCATCTTCGTGCGTCGATACCAATCGGCGCCTTGACCCAATCCGGATCACTCATCCGGCCCACCCCCTGGTCAGCGATCTGATAAGGCCACGATGGGGGCGGCGCCTTGCCGGCGGCATTGCAGAAACCTTGCCGGGCAGATGCACGTGAACTGGCGATGACGTGTCAGATATTGCGCAGAGCGACGCACCCACCCAATCATTTGCCCAGCTGAAACACACTCAGTAATGGCCTTGTTACACGCTGATGGGGGCACACGTGGAATTCGGCATACTGGGCACGACCGAGTTGATCGACGACGGAAAAATCGTCCCGTTGGGACCGGCGAAGCAACGCGCCATGATCGCGGTGCTTCTGTACCACGCGGGCGAGCCCGTCCGTACCGACGCTCTGATCGACTTTCTGTGGGAGCGGCGAGGAAACGAGGACCATCGGCCGACGCTGTATTCGCTCGCCAGCCGTCTGCGGTCCGTCCTGTCCGAGGTCGGCCTGGGCCGGGCACTCGTGCGCGTGCCGGGAGCAGGCGCCTATCGGCTCGACGTCGATCCGGGCACGGTCGACCTGCACCGCTTCCGGCGGAAGCTGGCCGAGGCCCGGCGCGCACATGCGCAGGGCCGGCCGGAATCCGCCGTCGAAATACTCGTACAGACCCTTCTGCTCTGGCGTGGCGATCCGTTGCCGGAGATTCGCGGTGCGCGGGCGGAGCAACTGCGCCGTTCGCTGGACGACGTCCTTCTCGAGGCCCACAAGCAGCTTGCGGAGAGCCGGCTGTCGTGTGGAGAGCCGCAATCCGTGCTCGAACAACTGGACGGCGTGATCCGCGAATACGACCTCGACGAGGCATTGGCGCGTTGCTGGATCCGGGCGTTGCGCGCGGCGGGGCGCCACGACGAGGCGAAACGGTTCGCGATGGCCTTCCAGCGTCGATTCCTCAAGGAAATGCGTGCCGAGCCGGACCTCGAGGTCGCCGCCGTGGCGGACCGGCCGCCACCACAACCGGTCACCGAACGAGTTCCCCGGTATCTGCCTCCGGACATCGCGGACTTCACCGGGCGTCAGGCGCTGCTCGACGAGCTGGAACAGCTGCGCGCCAACAACGTCGTCGTGATCACCGGAATGCCCGGCGTCGGCAAGACCACCCTCGCCATCCATTGGGCACATCGTCTCCGCGAGCGGTATCCCGACGGTCAGCTCTACCTCGACGCCGGCGCGTACGGGCTCACTCCCGCTCTCGACCCGCGGGATGGTCTCGACCGTTTCCTGCGGATGCTCGGTGTGCCGCTCGATCAGCTTCCCGTGACGCTGGAGCAGCGCCGGGACCGATTCGAGGATCTGATCGGTGACCGGCGGATCCTGATCCTGATCGACAACGTCCTGGATTCGGCCCAGGTCCGTCCGCTGATCCCCCGGTCCATGCACTGTCTGACGGTGATCACCAGCCGTACCCGGTTGAGCGGGCTGACCATCCGCGACGGAGTGCGGCCCGTGACCGCGACGCCGCTCGCCGAGGCCGAGTCCACGTCGTTGCTGGCGCGCATCGTCGGCCCTCGCGGAACATCACAGGCCGACGGTCTGCGGCAGCTGGCCCGGCTGTCCGGCGGCCTCCCCCTGGCGGTTCGGATCGTCGGCGAACACGTGGCGGAACGGCCCCGGGCCGGCATCGCGGAGCTGGCCGGCGAACTGAAGCACCGGCTTCTCGACGCGGGTGGCGAGGAGGATCAGGCGGCCAGTCTCGCCACGGTGTTCGACTGGTCGTACCAAGCCCTGCCGGACGAGGCCGCCTACGCGTTCCGGCGCGTCTCGCTCTACCCGGGAACGAGCTTCAGCCCGGAAGCCACAGCCGCCGTCATCGGCACGACGCCGCAGCGCGCCGAAGCCCTCCTGAATCTCCTGGCCAAAGCTCACATGATCAATCACGACACCACTCGCCGCTATCGCTTCCACAGCTTGCTCCACCGGTATGCGAGCGAGCGGGCCGCCGCCGAGGACGATCCCGGATTCGCCGAGCCGGAACAGCGAAGGCTGCTGGATTGGTATCTCTTGTCGGCGGCCAACGCGGTAGCGGTCATCGCGCCGGAATGGCCGGCGATGGGCGAGCTGCCGCACGCGCCGGAGATCCGCCCGATGGTCTTCGAAACGAGCGACGAGGCGATGCGGTGGTGTGACGCCGAACGGGACAACCTCAGCTCCGTCAGCCGGTGGGCTCAGGATCACGGGTACCACCGTCACGGGTGGCAGATTCCCGGAGTCATCCACGAGGTTCTCGAGCGTTTCGGCCGCCAGGAGGACATCCTGAAGCTCAACCAACGGGCCTTGCAGTCGGCCCGCCGGGACCGCCACGACGAGGGGCAGATCGGAATACTGAACAACCTCGGGGCGACCTACTTCGCCCTGCACGACTACGGCCACGCCGTCGCCGCCTTCCACGAAGCCCAGCAGCTCGCCGCGGCGGTCGGGCACTTCGAGGCCGAGGCCCTCTGCTCGCACAACCTGGCCTCGACGTACGTCAGTATCGGTCAGGCCTCCCGGGCGATCGACATCTACGACCGGGTCCTCGAGGCGTGCCGCAAGATGGGCAGCCCGGCCGGCGAGTCGGCGGTCCTGAACTGGCTCGGCACGGCCCGCCTACGGCTCGGTCAGCATCAGCGAGCGGCCGAGAACTTTCATCAGGCCCTCGCCATACGCGAACAGATAGGAGCCGACCGAGGCGCCGGCCAGAGCCACGGCAGCCTGGCCGCCCTGTATCTGGCGACCGGCCGGCTCCGGCCGGCGTTGCGGCACGGCGAGGCCGCACTGGCCATCCACCTTCGCGCACACGACGAGAGGGCGGAGTGCGACACCCTCATCACTCTCGCCGACATCCAGCGGGGCCTCGGGAGCTTCGCCGAAGCCACCCGGAACGGGCGGCGTGCCGTGCTGCTGAGCCGGCAGATGTCCGACTCGTTCCGGCAGGTCGAAGCCATGACGGTGATCGGGGAGACGCTGTTCGCCGCCGGGGATCCGGCATCGGCCGACCACCAGATCCGAATGGCGCGGCGGATTCTCGACGACCTGTCCGGCGTACGAACGGCACCTCTGCGGGAACGCCTGGAGACCGCCGAGCGGACCCTGCGGAGCGCACCCCCGGAATCTCGGGCCGGCTGACGATCAGAGGCGGCCCCGGTCGAGTGACCTGTCCGGGGCATGGGCTTATGCGGGCGGTGACCATATGATTACGGAATGAGCGGGCCGGAGCTCGACCTCACCACCGCGCTGGTTCTTGACGCCCTGTTGGACGGGTTCGACAAGAACGTGGAGATGCACGGCTGGCGGATCATGCAGCAGGTCGGGCGGTCGGGGCCGCGGGTCTACCGGTCGCTGGACAAGCTCGAAGAGTGGGGCTGGGTGGAAGCCCGCTGGGAGTCGCTGCGGCCCGGTGAGAAACGGCCCCGCAAGCGGTACTACCGGATCGCGGCCGACCGCGTCGAGGCCGCTCGTTCGAGGCTCGCGGCCGGGCGGGGCCGGGCCGAGCCCGCGCTGCGGCCGAAGTTCGGGTTTGTGGCGCCGGCGTCATGAGCGGCGTCGAGATTGTTCTCGGTGTTCTTCTCGGGCTTGTCGTCAATGAGACGACCGATCTGTCGCCGTGGCTGGGGCGCCTCTTCGTGCGCTGGTCGGCCCGTCTGCGGTATGGGGAGTCCGAGCTCGGGGCCACCCGCCAGGAGGAACTTCAGGCTCTGATCGACGCCCGCCCCGGGAAGTTGTTCAAGCTTTTCACCGGCGTCGGGTTCGCCTCGTCGGCTCTGCTCTTCCGGCTGCGGCGGCTGGTCCGGCCCGAGACGACGATCACCGACGCCCCGGTCTCCGATCTTTCCGAGCTCGGGCCGCGCCGGGTGCTCGCCCTGGAGGACGAACCGACCACGCTCATCGCCCGGTATCTGTTCCCCACCGAGCGGTACCGCGGCGAGTGGAAGCGGCACTGGATCTCGCCGGTGAAGTCGGCCTCCGTCATTCTGCTGTACGCCGTTCTGGGCGTCTGGGCCGTACAACTGCGGATCAAGCCGCAGTACGTGGATCTGTTCACGATCGGGATCTGCGCCGTGGCGCTGGTTCTGCTGCTCTGGCAGGTGCCGCGGTGGTATTTCGACCGGTTCACGCTGACCAACAAACGGATCATGGTGGTACGCGGGGTCGTCCGGCGGCGGGTGGAGATGCTGCCGCTGTTGCGGGTGACCGACATCCGGTACGTCCAGTCGCCGCTCGGTCGCGTGCTGGGCTACGGGACGTTCGAGAACAAGAGTGCCGGCTGGCGGCGGCCGCTGCGGCGGCTTCGGGACCTGCCCCACCCCGGCGAGCTCTACCTGCGGATCATCGAGGAGATGTACGAGCCGCTCGCGGTCGAGGCACGGCTCGGCCACGACGAGGACGACGAGGACGGCGGCCTCGAGGTGATACCGGACCAGCGCCGGCCCGAGGACGATCAGATCGGCGCCCTGATCCGGAGCATCGACGCGCTGGTCGAGGTGCTGCGGCTGCAGGCCGCCGCCCAGCGGCCGGCCGACGGAGCGACGGCCCAGGCCGATGAGGGCCTGGACCGTCAGGAGCGTCAGACCTGGCTGGCGCCACCGTCCACGTAGATCTCCGAGCCGGTCACGTAGGCGCTGGCCGGCGAGGCCAGGTACAGGACCGTGTCGGCGATCTCGTCGGGCGTGCCCAGGCGGGCCATCGGGACGCCGGAGGCGAGGCCCTTCAGGAGCTGGGCGGCGTCCTCGGGGGTGCCGGCCAGGCCGGACAGGCCGGGGGTGTTGATCGGTCCGGGGGCGATGGCGTTGACCCGGATCTTGCGCTCGACCAGTTCCGCGGCCCAGCTGCGGGTGAAGGAGCGCAGCGCGGCCTTCGACGCGGCGTACACGCTGAACGCGGGCGCGGCCTTCACGTCGATGTTGGAGCTGGTGATGATGACCGACGCGCCCTCGTTCAGGTGCGGCAGGGCCTTCTGCACAGTGAAGATGGTGCCGCCGACGTTGGTGTTGAACGTGGTGGCGTAGTGGTCCCACGTGATGTCGGCCAGCGCCGAGAACTCGCCGCCGCCCGCGTTGGCGTACAGGACGTCCAGGCCCTTGCCGTGCTCGGCGATGGCGGCGTAGACGCGGTCGAGGTCGTCGGGGTTGGCGACGTCGGCCTGGATGGCGGTGAAGCCGTCGCCGAACTCGTCCAGCGCCTCCTTGCGGCGGCCCGTGACGAACACGTGTGCGCCTTCGGCGGCCAGGCGGCGGGCGGCGGCGAGGCCGATACCCGCGGTGGCGCCGGTGACGAGAGCGGTCTTGCCGTCGAGCTGTCCCATGATCAGTTCTCCTTGACGATTGAAGCGAAAGCGGGGGTCGGTGAACCGAGCACGTGGAGCGCCACGTGGTCGGCGCCGGCGTCCAGGTGCTGACGGACGCGGTCGGCGATGTCGTCGGTGGTGCCGTGCGCGACGAGGGCGTCGATGAGGCGGTCGCTGCCGCCGGGCACGAGGTCGTCGTCGGTGAATCCGAGGCGGCGCAGGTTGTTGCGGTAGGCGGGGAAGCCGATGAACATGCCGACCTGGGCGCGGGCCAGGGCGCGGGCCTCGGCCGGCGAGGCGCCGACGACCACGGCCTGGTGCGGGGCGATCAGCGGATCGTTGCCGACGCGAGCACGTTCCCGGGCGACGTATTCGGGCGTCACCAGGAACGGATGCCAGCCGGCGGTCCGGGAGACGGCCAGGTCGACCATCTTCGGGCCGAGGGCGCCCAGCAGCAGGCGCTCGGCCGGGATCTCGAGCTGGTCGAGGTAGCGGCTCATCGACGTGATCGGGTTGCCGTAGTCCTGGCCCCGGGCGGCCGCGCCGGCCGCGTTGCCGATGCCGAGACCGACCAGCAGCCGGTCGCCGTGCCGCGCGAAGAACGTCGACAGCTCGGCCGGTGTCTGGCCCCAGATGTTCAGCACGCCCGTGGCGACCGTGCTGTTCGGCGCGGCGCTCAGCAGTCGCGCCACGGTGCCGAGAGCGCCGGAGCCGTCGAGACCGGGCGTCCAGAACGCGTCCCAGCCCAGTTCCTCGAGCTTCGCCACGTCGCCGAACCGCATGCTCCACAGTCCTGCCTGTTTCATCGGTGCCACCCCCTTCGTTGTTTTGTATCGCTCGGTACGGAATGACAGTAGCCCACTTCTGTACCAAGCGGTAGAGTGGGTGGTGTGACGGTGAAGACAAAGGGCCGGCCGCGGGCCTTCGACGCGGACGAGGCGCTGGATCGCGCCATCGAGGTCTTCTGGGAGCACGGGTACGAAGGCGCCTCGCTCACCGACCTGACCAGCGCGATGGGCATCAACCGGCCGAGCATGTACGCCGCGTACGGCAATAAGGAGCAGTTGTTCCGCCGGGCCGTGGCCCGTTACGCGGAGCACGACATGGCGTACGCGAAAGAGGCGCTGGCCGAGCCCACCGCGTACCGGGTGATCGAGAAGTTCCTCCGGTCCAACGCCGACGCGCTGACCCGGGCCGACCGCCCGGCCGGGTGTCTGTCGATCCAGGGCGGGCTGGCCGGCGGCAGCGACAACGGCGAGATGGCGCAGTTCCTGGCCGCGAGCCGGCTGGGCGGCGAACGGGCCCTGGCCGAGCGCCTGGCCCGCGCGGTGGACGAGGGCGACCTGCCCGCCGGCACCGACCCGGCGGCCCTGGCCCGCTACGTGATGACGGTCAGCGAGGGCAACGCCGTGCACGCCGCCGCCGGGGTCGACCGGGCGAGTCTGCACGCCACGGTCGACCTGGCGATGCGAGCGGTGCCGAACCTATAGCTCGAGGAGGGCCTTGGCCCGCAGCGAACCCGACTCCAGGCGGCGGTGCACGTCGGCGGCCTCGGCAAGCGGAACCACCACCTGCGTCTGCAGCGCGAGCCGACCCGAGGCCAGGCCGCTCATCGCCTCGTGCAGAGCGGGAACGACCCCTTCCGGTACGACGTCGGAAAGCTTCACCCCGAGCCCGGGGCCTCGCGGATCGGACAGCGTGATGACCCGCGACGTGCCACCGGCGAGCGCGATGGCCCGGGGCAGGTCGCTACGGCCCGACGCGTCGAGGACGGCGTCCACCCGGCCCGACAGTTCGTGATAGTCGATCGGCGTCGCGCCGAGACCCCGTACAAGATCGAAATCCGAAGGACGAACGGCGGCCACGACCCGTACGCCCCGGGCCACGGCGAGCTGGGTCGCGACGCGCCCCACCGAGCCGGCCGCGCCCAGCACCAGCAGGGTCTCCCCCGCGCTCACCGCCAGCTGGCCGAGAACCCGTACGGCGGCCTCGCCCGAAGCCGGCAGCGCCGCGGCGTCGGCCCAGCTCACCGAGGCCGGCTTCGGCACCCAGAAGTCGGCTAGAGCGAGGGCCGCGTAGCCGCCGAGCCGCGGCAGGAACACCGCGACCTCATCGCCCACCGCCACGTCGGAGACGCCGTCGCCGACGCTCTCGACCACGCCGGCCGCCTCGAAGCCGAGAACCGTGCCCGGCCCGCCCGGGAAGACCCCCTTGAGATGCCCGGCCCGGATGGCCAGGTCGGTCGGCCCGACGCCGGCGTAACGCACCGTCACCCGGATCTGCCCGTCGCCCGGAGCGGGCACGTCGGTCTCGGCGAGCCGCAACACATCCGGCGGCCCGAAGTCATCCATCACAAGTGCCCTGGTCATGGGCCGAGCGTAGGTCGGTCAGGAACGTTCGGCCGGATGTCCGGGCACTGTTGAGTCATCCCTGCGTCACGTGACGGATCACGCGTGGGAGCGTGCCCGCGGATCGGGTACTTTTCGACCGTGTCAGACCTGATCGGCCGCGACGGCGAGTTGGAGCAGCTCACGGCGCTGACCGGGCAGGCTGTGGTGCTGACCGGTCCGCCCGGGATAGGCAAATCGGCGCTGTTGGATCATGTGGCGCGGACCACCGGGTGGCGAGTGCTCACGGTAACCGGTGTGCCCGCTGAGAGCCAGGTCTCTTTCGCGGGCCTGGAGCGACTGCTCCGCACCGCCATGCCGGTCGATGACGTCCTGGCCGGCCGGGACCCGTACCGGGTCTCGCTGGCCGTCCTCGACCGGCTCGGCGCCGGCACGCTGCTGGTGGCCGACGACGCGCAATGGCTCGACGAACAGAGCTGGCAGGTTCTGGCGTACGTGGGACGGCGGCTCGCCGGCGCGGAACTGGCCCTGCTGATGGGCATGCGGGACGGCGCCGAGACCGCGCGGCGGCTCCGCGGCTCCGGCCTGCGCGAGATGCCGATCGGCCCGGTGACGCCGGAGGCCGCGGCGCTCATCGTCGCCCCGGGCCGGCCGGAGGCGGAACGCGCCCGCGTCCTGGCCGAGGCGGCCGGCAATCCGCTCGGGCTGCGCGAACCGGCCCGGCTCGCCGAGGCGTACCGGGTCATCCTGGCCGACCTGCCCCCGCCGGCCCGGCGGCTGCTGGAGGTGGCCGCGGTCGACGACCGGAACGACGTCGACGAGATCCTGCGGGCCACCGGCCTCGCGGCGGACGATCTGCAACCGGCCCTCGACGCGCGGCTGGCCACACTGGAGGGCCACACCCTGCGGCTGACCCGCCCGCTGGAGGTGGCCGACCGCCGGGGCGCCCACGCCGCCCTGGCCGCGGTGGTCGACGACCCCGAGCGCCGGACCTGGCATCTCGCCTTCGCCGCGACCGGGCCGGACGACGACCTGGCGGCCGCCATGCAGCGCGTGGCCCGGGTACGCGGAACCGCGGTGGCCTGGGAACGGGCGGCCGAACTGACCACCGACCCGGGACGCCGGGCCTACCGTTACCTGCGGGCCGTGAACACGGCCTTCGACGCGGGCGAGACTCGGACCGTACGCCGGCTGTCGCCCCTGATCGACGACCGGGTGCTCAGCCGGCCCGAACGGTTGTGGCTGAACTGGGCCAACGCCGGGGTCGGCGGGGACATCGAGGTCACCAACATCCGCCTGCTCACCCACCTCGAGGCGGCCGAGCGGTCGCTGGCCGAGGGCGACCTCGACGACGCGTTCGACGTGCTCAACGGGGTCGTCCTGCAGCTCTACCTCACCCCGCTGACCGCCGAGGTGCGGGCCGCCGTCGTCGAGTTCGTGCAGCGCACGGGCCTGGGCGCCGACCATCCCCGGATCGCCACGCTGCTCGCCCTGGCCGTGCCGCTCGAGTACGGCAAACAGGTGGTGGCCGCGCTGCCCGAGTTCGTCGCCGCGCCCCGCCCCGACTACCAGCTGGCCTGGGCGGCGCTGGCCGTGGGCGCGCTCGGCCCGGCCAAGACGCTGGCCGCCGACGCCGTCACGGCCAGCCGGTCCCAGCGCCGGATCGGCCTGCTCACCCAGACCCTGGTCACCGAGGCCTGGGTCGGCGTCTTCGCCAAGGACGCCCACCTGATCGAGGGCGCCGCCGGCCAGGCCCTGCGGCTCGCGGCCGAGACCGGCCAGCCCCGCTGGGCCATCGTGGCCCGGCTGGCCCAGGGCATGACGGCCGCGCTCCGCGGCGAGCAGGCCCTGGCCGAACAGATCGCCGACGGCGCCGTCCGGGCCCTGCTGCCCAGCGGCGCGCACGGCATGATCTGCCTCTGCCAGTTCGTCCGCGGCCACGCGGCGCTGGCCGCCGGCAACGGCGCCGCCGCCTTCGACCACCTGCTGCGCCTGTTCGACACCGGCGACATCGCCTACCACCCGACGGTGCGGTTCTGGGCGGTCGGCTCGCTGGCCGAGGCGGCGGTCATGGGCGGGCGGACCGCCCGGTTCGAGGACCTGCTGCCCAAGCTCGAGGCCGAGGAGGCGGCCACCGGTTCGCCGGCGCTGACCCGCGGGCTCGTCTACGCCCGGGCGCTGCTGCGGCTGCAACGCTCGGCCGACGACTACGCGCCCGGCGACATCGCGGCCGTGCTCCCGGCGCACCCCTTCGACAAGGCCCGGGCGGATCACGCGTACGGGGCGGCGCTGCGCCGGGACCGCCAGTACGTCCGGGCCCGGCCCTACCTGCGGGCGGCGGCCAGCCTCTTCGAGGCCCTGGGCACGACGGCCTGGGCCGACCGGTCACGGCAGGAGCTTCGGGCGACGGGCGAGACGGTACGGCGTACGGACGACCGCCTCACCGCCCAGGAGGCCCAGATCGCGGCTTTGGCCGCGCAGGGCCTGACCAACAAGGAGATCGGCGGCCGGCTGTTCCTGTCGCCGCGCACGGTCAGCACCCACCTGTACCGCATCTTCCCCAAGCTCGGCATCACCTCGCGCAGCGAACTGGGCACCGCCCTGGAGACGAACGACCAGGGAGTCTGACCGGTCCTTCGGCGGACGCCGGCGGCAGGCTCGGGCCATGGAACAGTTCCGCGTCACCAAGGTCCAGCCGTCGTACTGGCGGGTCACGTTCGGCAACGGCCCGGCGAACCTCATCGACCCGGACACCGTCGAGCAGCTGGCCACCCTGACAACGGAGATGGAGAACGACCCGGCGCTGACCGTCGTCGTCTTCCGCAGCGAGACACCCGGCTACTTCATGGCCCATTGGGACTTCCTGTCCGACACCCGGCGGGTGGTGGCCATGAAGCCGGGCCCCACCGGACTCCACCCCTATGTGGACAATTTCGTACGCCTGAGCCGGCTCCCGATCGCCACCATCGCCGAGGTACGGGGCCGAGCGCGCGGCGCCGGCAGCGAGTTCGTCCTGGCCACCGACATCCGCTTCGCCTCCGACCAGGCCATCTTCGGCCAGTTCGAGATCGGCGTCGGCTCGGTACCCGGCGGCGGCGCCATGGCCCGCCTGTCCCGCCTCGCGGGCCGGGGCCGGGCCCTGGAGATCCTGCTGGGCGGCGACGACATCCCGGCCGCCCGGGCCGCCGACTACGGCTACGTCAACCGGGTCGTCCCCGACGCCGAGCTCGAGGCTTTCACCGACGGCTTCGCCCGCCGGATCGCCGCGTTCGACCGGGTAGCGGTCACCGGCATCAAGAAACTGGTCGACGAAGCGACCCTCCCACCCGACACGGAGTTCGCCGAGGGCCTGAAGTCCTACTTCGCCACCGCCGGCCGCCCCGAACACCGCCCCTTCGTCCAGCTCTTGTTCAACAACGGCCTCCAACAACCCGACGGCATCGAACGAGACCTCGGCACCACCATCGGCGACCTCAGGCAATCACCATCCGCGGGTGGCCATCAGCGTTAGCGGCCGGCATGCCCATGGCCCCGCCGGAGGAGTCCGACATGGCGCGGCGACTACTGACTCTGGCGCGGCTGGTGTCGACGCACGATCACATCGTCTTCATCGGCGACTAGTGATCTGGGCGCTCAGACGGCGGCGGGGAGGTTGGCTGAGCTGAAGGCTCGGCCGTCGTCGGTCACCACGGCTGAGTCGTAGCCGTTGGCGGCCTGTTTGGCCAGCCAGGTTGTGCCGGGCTCGCCCATGGCCAGGGCGGCGGTGGCGTAGGCGTCGGCCCGGGCCAGGTCGGGGCCGACGACCGTGACCGAGCGCAGGCCCTGGGCCGGGCGGCCGGTGCGGGGGTTGATGACATGGTCGCCTCGCTCGTACGTGCCTGAGGTGGCTACCGCGCCGTCGGTCAGGGCGAGGACCCAGCTCAGTTTGCCGGCCTCCCACGGATGGCGGATGCCGACCCGCCAGGGGCCGCCGTCGGGGTGGTGGCCGCGCATGCGGATGTCGCCCCCGGCGTTGATGTAGTGGCTGGTCGAGCCCTTGGCCAGCAGGCGGGCCGAGGCCACCTCGACCGACCAGCCCTTCACGTAGCCCGACGGGTCGAGCGGGCCCGTCGCGTACGCGTCGAAGTAACCGTCCGTGTCGCGCCACAGGTCGGCGCAGGCGTCGAGGACGTGGCGCATGTCCGGGGACAGGTCGGCGTGGGTGATCTCGCCCCGGCGGAAGCGGCACACCTCGCTGTCCGCCTTGTACGTGCTGAAACGGGCGTCGACCTCGTGCAGCCAACCGCAGACGTCCGCGATCAGGGCTCGGAGCTCGTCGTCGGGACGATCGGGGGTCAGTTCGATGCTGACCGTCGTACCCATCACATGCTCGACGTGGCGCACAGAGCGTGACCCTACGCCTTTGCGGCGTCCAGCGCTGCCTGGAGGGACTCGGCGTAGGACTTGCTCGTGTAGGTGGCGCCGGAGACGGCGGCCACGTCCTTGGCGGTCTTGGCGCCCAGGGTCTCCTGTTTGAGGGCGGCGACCGCGGGCGGGTTGATGGTGGCGCTGTCGGCGGTGGTCGGGTAGGTCGCCTCGGCCGCGGTGATCTCGCCACCCTCGACGCGGATCTGGACCTGGACCGTGCCGTACGGGTTGGTGGCGCCCTTGCCCTTGTAGACGCCGTCCTTGAGGCCGGTCTTCGGCTTCGGAGCCGTCGTCTTGCCCGACTTGTTGCCGGCGGCGGAGGTGGAGGGCTTGGGGGCCGGGGTGCCGCCGGCCAGGTCGACGGCGGGCGGGGCGGCCACCGGGGCCGCCGGCGGCTGCACGCTCAACCGGACCCCGATGATCAGCGCCGCACCGGTCAGGGTGCCGACGGCGGCCGCGGTACTACGTCGCATCGGAAGAACTCCTCTAGAACTCGAACGGGTCCAGGTGCAGCTGACTGTCGGGGACGTCCAGCTCGCGCAGGGTCGCCACGGCCGCACCGACCAGGCCCGGCGGTCCGCACAGGTAGACGTCGCGGCGGCTCACGTCCGGGACCAGGCCGAGCAACCCGTCCGGGGTGAACAGCCGCTTCGGGCCGGGATCGTTGCGGGATCCGACGATGTAGCGGACCCAGGCGTCGCGCTGCTCGGCCAGGTCCTCCAGCTCGCCGCGGAAGACGAGTTCGTCCGGGCGCGAGGCCCGGTAGATCACGATGGTGTCCGGCGGCATGTCCTCGAGCAGGGCCCGGATCGGCGCGATGCCGCTGCCGCCGGCGATCAGCAGCGCGCGCCGGCGCGTACGGCGCTGGGCCGTGAAGACCCCGAACGGCCCCTCGGCCCAGACCGGCGTGCCCGGCTTCATCGTGGCCAGCAGTGACGTGTGCCCGCCGACGGCGGTCACGGTGAGCCGCAGCCACTGGGCGTTGGGCGCCGCCGACAGCGAGAACGGGTGCGACTGCCACCAGCCGTTACGGGTCAGGAAGCGCCACCGCATGAACTGGCCGGCCTGCGCGGGCAGCTTCTCCAGGTTCTTGCCGCCGATGTACACCGAGAACGTGCCGGACGCCTCGCCGACCACCTCGGCCACCTCGAAGCGGTGCCGCACGTTGAGCCAGAGCGGCTCGATCAGACGGCCCCAGACCAGCGCCGAGATGACCAGGGCGCCCAGCGCGGGCCAGAACACGGAGGCGAAGCGGCCGCTCAGGTCGGCGCCGGTCGCGACCTGATGCCCGTACCCGAGAAGAAGCACCAGATAGCCGGAAAGATGGATCAAGTGCCACAGTTCGTACGGCAATTTGGCCCGTGCCGCCCGGATCGAGATCAGGCTGATCAGGACCAGCAGGCCGGTCGCGACCGTGGCACTGATCATCTCGGGGAACGTGGTGATGATCGTCCAGCCCTGGTCGACCACGCCGGTGTCGCCGGTCAGCGCGTACCCGTACACGATGAAGACGATGTGGGCCAGCACGAAGACCACGAGCGAGGTGCCGAGCCAGCGGTGCCAGCGCAGCAGATCACGCGCCCCGACCCACTCCTCGAGCCAGGAGACCCGGCTCATCATCAGCAGCTGCACGAAGAGCAGGTAGCCGCCGATCAGCCCGGTGATCCGTCCGGCCGCGAGCATCAGGGTCGGCGTGTCGCTGACCGCGCCCGGCTGGGTGTCGAAGACCCACAGGGCGACGCTGGTGGCGAGCCCGGAGAAGAAGAGCAGGACCGTGAGCAGCCGGTTGCCGGAGATGGCCTCGGCCGGCGGGCGGTCGTCGGACATCGGCGGCTGCACCGCGCCGGTGGTCTTCCAGCCGGTCGGGTCGGTCTGCGACTCGATCAGGATGTCGCTGCGGCGGAACTCGTCGTCGGGCAGCCAGTTGTCGACCTCCCGCACGCCGTGGCCGCCGGACAGGCGCGGATCGTCGTCCTGCGCGCCCCACGGGTCGTCCGGGTCGGGCGCTCCGCGCAGATCGGCGAAATACTGCTCGTCCTCGTCCGGCACGTAGCGCTGCTGGAACGTGGGGGGTCCCTGCGCCATAGTCCTCACCCGTTCAGCGGTCCGACAAGCCGTCGGGAGGTTGTACGCACCCGGCGCGACCATCGCTCAACCGGATCCGGAAAATCTCGCCAGGTGGGGTCGCGATAGGTTCGGCGCATGCGCGACGGCAACCCCGACCTGGTCACTGTGGTCGGCATCGGCGCCGGCGGGTGGGACGACCTTTCCCGTACGTCCCGGAGCGCGCTCACCGAAGCACGGGTGATCCTGGGTAGCTCGCGGCAGCTCGAACTGCTGCCGCCCGCGGTGCCGGCCGAGCGCGTGGCCTGGCCGTCTCCGCTGGTACCGGCGCTGCCGGGGCTCTTCGAGGAGCACGCGGGGCCGGGGGTGTGCGTACTGGCAAGCGGTGATCCGATGTTCCATGGCATCGGGGCGACTCTGGTGCGGGTGCTGGGAGCTTCCCGGGTACGCGTGTTGCCGCATCCGTCGTCGGTGTCGCTCGCGGCGGCCCGGCTGGGGTGGCCGCTGGCCTCGGTGGAGGTCGTGAGCCTGGTCACGGAGCCGGTCGACGTGGTGCGCCGGGTTCTCAATCCCGGGCGGAAGATCCTGGTGCTGTCGCGGGACGCCTCCACGCCGGCCGCGGTGGCCTCCCTGCTTTCCTCGGCCGGTTTTGCGGCGGCCTCCGTTACGGTGCTTTCCCAGCTCGGCGGCCCTTTGGAGCAGGTCTCTTCCGATATTTCGGGCGCCGATCCGCTGAACGTGATGGCGATCGACTGCGGGGCCGGGCCCTCGTCGTCGCTCGTGCCCGGGTTGCCGGATTCGTCGTACGTCTCGGATGGGCAGCTGACCAAGCGGGAGGTGCGGGCGGTGACCATGTCCGTCCTGGCTCCGGTTCCCGGGGCGCTTCTGTGGGATGTGGGTGCGGGGTCGGGGTCCATCGGGATCGAATGGATGCGGAGTCATCCGTCGTGCCGGGCCATCGCCGTCGAGTCGCACGCCGACCGCGTCTCGACAATCGGGGTGAATGCCGCATCTCTGGGCGTTCCCGGGTTGCGGGTGGTGCAGGGCAGCGCGCCGGCCGCGCTCGAAGGGCTGCCGGCGCCGGACACGATCTTCATCGGGGGCGGGCTGACCCGCGACGGGGTGCTCGAGGCCTGCCTGGCGGCCCTGCGGCCCGGTGGGCGCCTGGTGGCGAACGCGGTGACCGTCGAGTCCGAGGCGTTCCTGGCCGCGGCGTACGCCGAGCACGGCGGTGAGATGACCCGGGTGGCGGTCAATCGGGCGTCGCCGGTGGGCGGCTTCACGGGATGGAGAGCAATGATGCCGGTGACCATCTGGTCGGTGACCCGATGATCCACTTCATCGGCGCCGGTCCGGGCGCGGCCGATCTGATCACCGTACGGGGACAGCGGTTGATCGCCTCGTCGCCCGTCTGCCTGTACGCGGGCAGCCTGGTCCCGGCCGAACTGCTCGAGGGCTGCCCGCCGGGCGCCCGCAAAATCGACACCGCCGGCCTCAACCTCGACCAGATCCTCGCCGAGATGGTCGCCGCCCACGCGGCCGGCCAGGACGTGGCCCGCCTGCACTCCGGCGACCCGTCGGTCTTCAGCGCCGTGGCCGAGCAGATGCGCCGCCTCGACGCGGCCGGCGTCCCGTACGACGTGACCCCCGGTGTTCCCGCCTTCGCCGCGGCCGCGGCGTCCCTGGCCCGCGAGTTCACGGTCCCCGAGGTGGCGCAGACGGTCATCCTGACCCGCACCGCCGAACGGGCCACGGCCATGCCGCCGGGCGAGGACCTGCACACGTTGAGCGCCAGCCGCTCCACGATGGTCCTGCACCTGGCCGTCCAGCGCATCGAGGCCGTGGTGGCCGACCTGATCCCGTCCTACGGCGCCGGCTGCCCGGTCGCGGTGGTGGCCCGGGCCAGCCGCCCCGACGAGCAGATCCTGCGCGGCACCCTGTCCGACATCGCGGCCCAGGTGAAGGAGGCCGGCATCAAGCGCACGGCGGTGATCGTCGTGGGGCCCGCTCTGACCGCCGCCCACTTCCCCGACAGCCACCTCTACTCCACCACCCGATGCCGAGAGTCCTGATCCTGGGCGGCACCACCGAGGCCCGCGCCCTGGCCACCGCCCTGGCTTCCGCGCCCTCCCCTTCGCCGCACCTCCCTCCGCCAACCTCCCCTTCGCCACGCTTCCATTCGCCGCCCTCTTCTTCGCCGCCCTCCTCTTCGCCGCCCTCTTCCGCGCCGCCCTCCTCCACGCCGCCCTCCTCCGCGCCGCCCTCCTCCGCGCCGCCCTCCTCCACGCCGCCCTCCTCCACGCCGCCCTCGTCCGCGCTGCCCTCCTCTGCGCCGCACGGCCCTTCGCCGCGCTTCCCTTCGCCCGCGGCCGGCCCAGCGATCGGCTCGCCGGCCTCGGCGATTGTGGTGATCACTTCGCTGGCCGGGCGGACGTCGGCTCCTCTGCTGCCGCCGGGAGAGGTCCGGATCGGCGGCTTCGGCGGCGTGGCCGGATTGGCCGGATATTTGCGGACATCGCGGATCGATGTTCTGGTCGACGCCACTCACCCGTTCGCGGCCGGGATCAGTGCGAACGCCGCCGCGGCCGCCGCGGCCACCGGCGTACCACTAATTGCTTTGCGCCGTCCCGGATGGGCCGAGAGTCCGGGCGACGAGTGGCACCGGGTTCCGGATCTTCCCGGCGCCGCCGCGCTGCTCCCCCGCCTCGGCCGCCGCGTCTTCCTGACCACCGGCCGTCAGGGCATCGCGGCCTTCGCCGACGTGGACGCCTGGTTCCTGGCCCGCTCGGTGGAGCCGCCGGCCCCGCCCATGCCCGCGCGTCTGGAGGTGCTGCTCGACCGGGGGCCCTTCACCCTGGACGGCGAGCGGCGCATCCTCGCCGGCCACGCCATCGACGTCCTGGTCACCAAGGACAGCGGCGGTCCCGGCGCCAAGCTCGCCGCCGCCCGCGAACGCGGCATCCCGGTGGTGATGGTCGACCGGCCGCCGCTTCCCGCGGGCGTGGTCGCCGCCACCTCGGTCGAGGAGGTCGCCGACCGCATCACCCGCGCCGGGTAACGGCCCCTCGACCGCTTCAGCGGGTCCGGGCAACGGTCCCCGACCGCTCCACCCGGGCCGGCTACGGTGCCCGGACTGCTTCGCCCGGGGCCGGGCAACGGTCCCACGACCAGGTGGGCGGGGCCGGTGTGGATAACCGAACTTCGATGGCCGGGTCAGCACGCTGGAGGCGCCGGCCGGATCGGCCGAGCATCGGGGCATGACTATTGCCGTTGCGCGCTCACGGCTCGGACGGGCGCTGTCAGCCGCCGGCCGCGACTCCGTCTACTGCTTGACGCTTCTTCCCCGGTCGGTCGCCGCAGTGGTGACGGGACGGCCCCGCGGGCGAGCGGCGGCGTTCGGCTACGGCGTGCTGAGTGTCCTGCTCGGTGTGGCGGCGCTCGTCCCGCTCGGCGTCGAGCTGCTGGGGGTGCTCCGCGGATTGCTGTACGGGCTGGTCGACCACGGCCCGTACGACAATTCCTGGGGTGGGCCGACCCGCGCCGGCGCCTGGCTGGCCCACTTCGCCGCCGGAATCCCGATCACCGCTGTGGCGGCGCTGGCCCTGGTCGGGATCGCCGCCGTGCACCGGCGACTGACCGCCGGGCTGGCCGGCCGCCCCCGCGAACCCTGGGTGATCCCCGTGGCCGTGTTGGCGCCGGTGCCGGCGATCGTCTTCTTCATCGCCTGGCTGCACCAGATTTGATGCGGGGCCGGGCCTGGTCAGGCGAGCAGGGCGAGGATTTCGGCGGTGGTGCCGGTTTCGGCGAGGCGGGGGAAGATCTTCTCGATGCTGTTGCGGTGGGTGCCGGGGTCGAGGTCGCTCACCGCGTCGGTGGCGATGGTGACCTGGTAGCCGTGCTCGTGGGCGGCCCGGGCCGTCGACTCGACGCCGATGCTGGTGGCAATGCCGGTGAGGACGACCTGGGTGATGCCGCGGCGGCGCAGCTGGAGGTCCAGGTCGGTGCCGTAGAAGGCGCCCCAGTTGCGCTTGGTGACGATGATGTCGTCGCCCTTGGTGAGGTCGTCGACGATGTGGTCCCAGCCCTCGGGGCGGGGGCCGGCCGGGCGGGAGGTGTCGGTGCGGGCGCGGAGCGAGTCGGCGCCGTCGGGGCGGCCGGTGACGCGTACGAGAATGACGGGAAGGTTTTTCTCGCGGAACGCGGACGCCAGCGAAGCGGTACGGGCGACCACGTCGGCCGCCGAGTGCGGGGTGACCGGGGCGGTGACGATGCCGCGCTGCAGGTCGACGACCACGAGCGCGGTCTTCGGGTCGAGGGTGGTGACGGGCATGGTGGTGCCTTTCAGGACGGGGATCGGGTGCCGACGCGCGACAGCGAGCGGTCGGCCAGAACGAGGATGAGCATCAGGACGGCCACGACGGACAGGAAGATCGCCAGGCCGTGCAGGCCGGACGTGTCGGCGCCGTGCTTGAAGTAGATGCCGGTGGCGGCCGAGGACACCATCGCGCCGAGGTAACTGAAAGTGCGCAGCAGGCCGGACGCCGCTCCGATGCGTGATGGGTCGGCCTGGTAGTAGAGGGCGTTCTGATTTGCCAGGTTGTTCAGACCCTGCGGAAGGCCGCAGATCAGCGTCACCAGGACCGGCAGCCAGAGCGGGCTGTCCGCGTTCAGTGTGAGCATCAGGACGCTCACCACGAGCTGACCCAGACCACCAACGATCAATTTCGGTCGGTACGCCTTCCGGCGCCCCGTCACACCCGAAATCACGATGGCGAACAGGGACATCGGCAGCAGGACCAGACCGGCGTGCGAGGCGCTCAGTCCGCGTCCCGCTTCCAGCCACTGGGTGAAGCCGTACAGAATGGCGTAGGAAGCCGTCTGGGCGAACAGCGCACGCACATAGGTCGCGATCAGCGGCCCGTTGCCGCCGAGGACGCGCAGGTCGAGAAAAGGGTCGGCGGCGCGCAGTTCCCGCCAGGCGAATCCGGCCGCGCACAGGGCCATGACGGCCAGCAGCCAGAGGTCATCGAGCGCCGGATCCATCAGATACAGCATCAGCGCGGTCAATGTCGCGGCGAACAGGCCGATACCGAGGAAGTCGAGACGGGTGGCCGGCGGCTCACCGGTGAAACGCGGCAGGCGCAGCAGTCCGAACACGACACAGGCGAGCGCGAGCGGAATGTTGACCGCGAAGATCGAGCGCCATCCGCCCAGCCCGATGAGGAGGCCGCCGAAGGTGGGACCGATGACGATGATCGTCTGAGCCGAGACGGCGAGCGCGGTGAGGACGCCGCCGGGGCTGTCTTTTCCCGTACGCCGGGATTCGCTCCTGATCAGATACATCGCGGCCGGATAGCCCGCGCAAGTACCGAGACCGAGCAGCACGCGGGAAACGATGAGCACACCGAGGTCAGGGGCGAGGAGGCCGAGGACGCCGGCTATTCCGACCAGGGCGCTGCCGGCGAGATAGAGATTGCGGGGGCCGTACCGGTCGACGAGCTTGCCGACCACCGGCTGCCCGGTGGCGGTGGCCAGATAGAGCGCCGAGACGAGCCACGCCGTTTCGGACGGCGAGGCGCCGAGCGCCAGGCCGATCGGGACCAGCGCCACCGCGATCATCGACGAGTTGATCGGATTGAGGATCGAGCCGAGCACCATGGGCGCTATCAGGCGCCGATCAAAAGCGGTCTCGGCGGTGGCTACCGTCATCGATCGGCCAGTCGATCAAGCAGCGCGAGCGCCGCGATGATCGTCTGACGCTCGTCCTCGGTGAAGTCGTCGGTGAGCGCGCGGGCCATCCACTCCTCACGCGCTTGCCGCGAGACGCCGATCCGCTCGCGGCCGAGGTCACTCAGGGAGATCAGCTGCTTGCGCCCGTCGGCCGGATCCGGCGTACGCGTGACGAGCCCGGCCTGCTCGATCGCGGCGATCGTGGCCGCCATCGACTGTGGGCGCACCTGCTCGGCCGCGGCCAGCGCGGATGAGGAGGCCGGCCCGCCCTTGTCGAGGCGGCTCAGAACCGAGGTCTGCGAGGGGGTGAGCTCGTCGAGTTTCGCCACTTCCCGAAGCCGCCGCCGCAACCGGCTGAAGACGACCCGCACCTCGGTGGCCGCGTGCGCCGCCGATTCCGGGATGTCTGTCATGGCTCCCACCGTAATGTCGTCAGGTCAGACTGACAAGTTTGGCCTGAAGACATTTCGGGCGGATGGATGTGGCCGGAGCGGAACGAATCCGCGACGAGAACTCTGTCAGGAGCCCAGCAGCCAGGGCGCCAGCTTGCGGGCCTGGGCCGGACCCCACGACCCCTGGGCGTAGGCGGCCGGTGCCGGTGGCGCGTCCAGCAGGGGGCCGATCGTCTTCCACGTCGCGCTCAGGCCGTCCGGGCGGGTGAACAGGGAACGGTCGCCCAGCAGGACGTCGTGGATCAGGCGGACGTACGGGGGCAGCGGCTCCGCCTGCGGCAGTTCGGACAGCGGCAGCCGCACGCTCCCCGGATCGAGTTCCAGGGCCACCCCCGGCCTCTTGACCAGCAGGGACAGGTCGATCGCGCCGTCGCCCGCCAGGTCGAACGTCAGCACGTTCGACTGGGACGGCAGGGAGGCGAACGGGCCCGCCGGCCTCTTCAGCACCAGGCTCACCACCTGCCTGCTTTCGGCCAGCCTCTTTCCCGTACGCAGCAGGAACGGCACGCCGCGCCAGCGCGGGTTGTCGATCCACAGCTTGGCCGCCACGTACGTGTCCGTCTTCGATCCTCGCTTGACGCCCTTGATGGACTTGTAGCCCGTGTACTGGCCCAGCACCACCTCGGCCGGGTCGATCGGGCGGAACGCGCGGATCACCTTCTCCCTCGCGGTCTGCAGGTCGGCCGCGCCCAGGCTGGCCGGTGGTTCCATCGCCACCTCGGCCGCCACCTGGAACAGGTGGGTGACCAGCATGTCGAGCACGGCGCCGGTCGCGTCGTAGAAGCCCGCCCGGTCCTCCACGCCCAGCGTCTCGGGAACGTCGATCTGCACGCTCTCGATGTGGTCGCGGTTCCACAGCGCGGCCAACGCCTCGTTCGCGAAGCGGGCCACGTGCAGGTTCTGTGTGGCCTCCTTGCCCAGGAAGTGGTCGATCCGGTAGACCTGCTCCTCCTTCAGCACCCGGTGCACGAGCCGGTTGAGGGAGCGGAAAGACGAGGGCGAGGTCCCGTACGGCTTCTCGTAGACCACCCGCGCCCCGTCGGCGAGCCCGTGTTTCCCGAGCGCCTCGGTGGTCTCCGGGAATGCCACCGGCGGGATCGCCAGGTAGTGGACGAGCTGCGCCGACGAGCCCAGCGACGATCGGGCGTCGGCGATGACGTCGAGCAGGCTGCCCGGGTCGTCGCTGTTGAAGCCGCCGCCGGCGAAGCGCAGCCGGGACGCGAACTCCTTCCACGGCCCCTTGGCCGGCGCCGGGCCGAACTCGGTCAGCGCGTCGTGGACGTGCTTGCGGAAGTTCTCGTGGGTGACGTCGCCGCGGCCGTTGCCGACCAGGATCCAGTCGTCGGGGAGCAGCCCTTCGGCCGCGAGCGTGTAGAAGGCCGGCAGCACCATCCGCCGGGCCAGGTCACCGGTGGCTCCGAAGAGCACGAACAGCGTGGGGCCGGGAGTCTTCGCCATGACCGGGCGTTTGCCCGCGCCGGCAGGTAATCACACCGGCTGTGACGACCGGAACGTTCCCCGGTAGGCCTGCGGGGTCGTGCTCAGCCGTTGCGCGAAGTGGTGGCGCAGGGTGGCCGCGCTGCCGAAGCCGGTCCGGTCGGCGACCACGTCGACGCCGAGGTCGGACTCCTCGAGCAGGCGGCGGGCGAGCAGCAGGCGCTGGCCGGTGAGCCAGTCGTGCGGGGTCACGCCGGTCTCCTCCCGGAATTTGCGGGCGAAGGTACGCGGGGCCATGTGCGCCAGGTCGGCCATGGTGTCGACCGTGTGCGGCTGGTCGAGGGTTTCCATCACCGCGGTCAGCACCGGCTGCATGGTGGCGCACTCGACCGGCTTGAGCGGGGTTTCGATGTACTGCGCCTGGCCGCCGTCGCGGTGGGGGGGCACGACCATGCGCCGGGCCAGCATGGTGGCGACCGCGCTGCCGTGTTCCTGGCGGATCAGGTGGAGGCCGGCGTCGATGCTGGCGGCCGTGCCGGCGCTGGTGAGCACGCGCCCGTCCTGCACGTAGAGCACGTCGGCGTCGACGATCGCGGACGGGAACTGCCGGGCCAGCCGTTCCGTGTGCAGCCAGTGGGTGGTGCAGCGGCGGCCGTCGAGCAGCCCGGCCGCGCCGAGCGCGAACGCGCTGGTGCAGACGCTCATCACCCACGCACCCCGGTCGTACGCGGAGCGCAGGGCCGCGCTGACCGACTCGGGCGGCCCGTACCAGGGATTGTCGAAGGGGGCGACCACGACCAGGTCGGCGGCTTCCGTACGGGAAAGGTCGTGTTTGACGGCGACGTCGAAGCCGGACCGGCTGGGCACCGGGGCGCCGTCGATCGAGCAGACGGCGAAGTCGTAGGTGGGCAGGCCGTCGGCCGAGCGGTCGTAGCCGAACAGTTCACAGAGGACGCCCAGCTCGAACGGGGCGACGTCGGGCAGGGCGATCACGGCCACGTTGCGCAGCATGTGACGCAGCATACGGCCGGTTGGCAGGATTTTGAAGATGCATGGCATATCTGCCACTGTCGGCCCGGCCGGAAGACGAAGATGCTCAATGCATGGAACTCGTACTCGCGCTCTTCTTCCTGGTCATCCTCGTCGCGTCGATCACCGGCAAGGTCGCGGACTCCCGCGACCGAAGCGGCTGGCACTAGCGGTGGGGCGGCCCGGAAGCCGCCCCACCATCGGAGAATTTCAGAGCTTGGCCGGAGTCAGGATCGAATCCGGTAACGGCGCCGCGATCGGCGGCCGCTTCTTCAAGAACGAGGTGGCGGTCAAAACCGGGGTCTGGAACGGCTGCGGCGCGTCGGTGCAGACCTTGCCGCGGGCCGGCGGCTTGCCGGTCAGCAGGTAGGTGTCGATCGCCGTGGTGGCGCAGACCCCGGAGCCGTACGCGGTGTGGCCCCAGTTGTTGCTCGACAGCAGCACCGAGTTCGGCAGCAGCCGGCTCGACGAGACCGCGCCCCGGTAGTTGGTGGCCGGATCCCAGAAACTGCCGACGACCAGCACGGGGGCGGCCGTCCGGCGGGTGAAGGGACCGGTGTACGCGTCCTCGTCCCGCACGGTCCACGTCTTGTGGGCGCACGGGCTGTCGATCCAGCCCCACGAGCGGCCGAAGTACGGCGCCTTGGCGTCTCGCCGGTCGGCGTACCGCGGCCAGTCCGCCGCGTTGGCCGGGAACCGGCCGTCGGTACAGATCACCGTGGTGCCCGCCTCGGCGCCGTTGTCGTACGGGAAGTCGTACGCCCGCGAGGCCCGCGCGTCCTTCACCCGCGTGACCAGGGCCGCCGTGGAACCACCCCGAAGGGCGTCCCCGACCAGGTCGGCCAGGGCGGTGACCTGCTCGCCGGCGTCGAACTGGTAGAGCGCGCCGAGGATCGCCCCGACGAAGACGGCGTACGTCACCTGGATCGTCCCGCCCTCGCCGTCCGGCAGGGCGAGCGGCTTCTTCTTCAGGCTCTGGGCGATGGCGTCGAACCGCTTGACCGGATCACCCTCGGCGAAGACGCACTTGCTCTCGCCCGCCTTGTCGCAGCGTTTCAGGATCTCGATCAGCGCCTTGTACGCGCCGTCGCTGGAGTGCAGCCGGTCGTCGATGATCTGCCGGGTGTTGCCGACCCAGGCGTTCGGGTCGAGCACGCCGTCGACGACCAGCGCCCGGAACCGGCTCGGGAACATGTTGGCGTAGTACTGCCCGAGCGCGCTGCCGTAGCTGAAGCCCAGGTAGTTCAGCTTCTTGTCGCCGACCGCGCGGCGGATGACGTCCATGTCGCGGGCGACCTCGGCCGTGGAGGCGGCGCCGGTCAGTGGCCGGCCCGTGGTCGAGCAGGCCTTACCGAGCAACTGCGACCCTTTGACGTACGCCTTCTCCTCGGCCGTGGTGACCGGGAAGGGCACGTTCATCAGGTCGAGGACCGCGGTCTGGTCCTTGACGGACTTGAAGCAGCGCACGTTCTGGCTGGCGCCGATGCCGCGCGGGTCGACGCCGACGACGTCGAAGCGCTGGAGCAGCGGGTCGGTGAGCCAGTTGGGCGCGTCCAGCGCGAACTGGGTGGCCGAGCCGCCCGGCCCGCCCGGGTTGACGAACAGGCTGCCGATCTTCTTGGCCTGGTTCTTGGCCTTCACCCGCAGCACGGCGATCTCGGTGGTGGCGCCGCGCGGGTTGTCGTAGTCGAGCGGAAGCCTGACCGTGGCGCACTCGGCGTAGTCGTAGCACTTGTACCAGCCGAGTTTGGGCGTGGGCACGGCGTCCGGGCCCGTTTTGGCGGTGCCGGCCAGCGCGGGGGCCGTGACGGCACCCGCCGCCAGGGCCCCCGCCAGCGCGGCGGTGAGTAGTCGGTGCGTCTTCAGAGGCATACGGAACGACCCTTCTGACGGGAATGACGCCCGGCATAGTAAGGGGTCGATGCACGCTCAGTGATCTTGCGACGATGACAAATGCCTAGGAACCGGTCAGACTCCGGCCATCGCCAGGTTACGGGTGGTGATCGAGTGCCGCCAGGAGACGGCGGTGACGGGGGCGGTGACCGGCCGGCGCTCGCGGCGCCGGTGCAGGCAGGTGACGACGATGGTGGCGCTCACCAGGCCGACCAGGGCGGACGCGGCGACGGCCGGCTGGGCGGTCAGTACGCCGTACAGAAGCCAGGAAGCGGAAGCACCCGCTCCCAGACGCCAGCGCAGCGGAGAGAGACCGCTGATGTCCGCCTGGCGGTTGCGAAGCAACGCCAGCGGTTGCGGGATCGCGGAAAGGAAGGAGACGCCGGCCAGCAGCGGACCCAGGACGGAGGCGGCCATGTGACCGGTCACCGCGGGCAGCGCCGCGGCGACCGCGCTGAGCAGGGCGGCCACGGCGACCGCGCCGGCCACTAACAAGGCCCGCCGCGGGCGCGGCGACGGCTGGGTGACCAGGAGCGCGACCAGGATGGCCAGGCCGGCCAGTCCGGTCGCCGTGTTCGTCATCACCTGGATCCCCTCCCCGCTGAGCAGGCCGTAGGTGATCCAGCCGATCGGCATGGCCACCCCGAGGGCGCAGGCGGTGGCCGACAGGCCGCTGGTCCGGCGTTGCACGCAGGACTTGTAGACCTGGGGCCAGGAGAGGGAAACGGACAGCGTGGCGGCGACGAGGCCGAGAGCGTGGGTAAGCATGACCCCGTTCCCATCGCCGCGGGCCACCGGCTTCTGAAGGACTCCGGCTCGAAGCCACCGATCTGCAACCGTCCGGTCCGAACCTTTCGCATGAGGCAAGGGGGGTGACATTGCCTCGGCCCGGTTTGGCACAGTGGACAGATGCTGACCGACGTGGACCTGCCCGCGCCCGGATTGCTCTGGACCCGATGGGCGACCCTGGCCGCCGGCCTGACCGGCATCGGGTACGACGACGTCTGGTTCGTCGACGACCGGGGCGCCCACCACGACGATCACGGGGGCAGCTGGGCCCGGCTCGCGCTGCTCGACGGCGCCCGGGCGGTCCTGTTCGGCTATGACCGCGATCACAGCGGGACGGCCGACGCCGACCCGCCGATCGACCTGCTCACCGGCGCGCCCGACTGGCTGCCCTGGGACGACCTGACCGCCCTGGCCGAGACCGACGCGCTCGGCTTCGTGGTGTGGCACGCCGAGGGCCGCTGGTCACGCACCCGCTACCGCGACGGCGTGAGCGACGGGCTCGTGCAGACGGTCGGTGCCGTGCTGAGCAACGAGAACACACTGACCGAGCTGGCCGAGATCGTCGCCGAGTGGGGCCGGCACGAGCTGCGCACCCCGGCCGAGCGCGACGACGTCCGGGCCGCCGGCGAGGATCTGCTGTCGGCGGCGGTACGAGGGCAGGTCACCGGCCCCGCCTTCGAACGGCTGCTCGGCCGCCTCACCGAGCCCACGCTCGACCTGGCGGCCGCCCTGGCCTGCGCCGACCGCGGCGGGATCACCGCCGGCCACCGGCCACCGCGCGTCGAGCCCGGCGTGCGGCCGCCGATGCGCCGGGTCCGCAAGCTCAGCCAGGGCGAACACGACCGTCTGGTGTGGTCGGCCATGCAGGACGCGGCCGAGCTGACCCGCCCGGAGCCGCCGGCCACCGACGAGCTCGAGGCGCTGGCGGCGTGGATGCGTGACCGTTCCCCGCACGGCGACGGCCGGTGCACGGCCCTGGTCTACGCGGACGCGACCAGCCTGAGCGCGCAGCCCGGCAAGCACCCGCCGCTGGAACGCCCCGGCGAGGCGCGCTTCGCGTCCTTCCAGGAGCTGGGTGATCTCGTACGCCGTCTGCGCCGCGCCGAGGCCGACCCCCGTTACGGGCGCTGGCTGTTCCTGCGTGTGCAGACCACGGCCGCCGACGTGCTGGTGGAACGCCGCTACGACTCGTGGCCGCAGTGGTGGGCCGACGACGGCGTCTCCGGCCCGTGGCGCACGAACCTGCAGGAGGAGATGGCCACCCGCGGCCCGGCGTGGCGCCCGGGGTGGGCGCGGTTGCTCGACCCCGAGGTCGCGTACCGCCCCCGATAGCCCTAACGAGGCTTGCCCTCCCGGAGCAGCCCGACCGACTTGGCCAGCCTCCGGCTCCGGGTCTCGGCCGTCTTGGCCGAGGTGAGCTGGTCGACGTGCCAGCGCTGGTTGCTGAACGACAGCGTCGACCAGAACTCGCGCGCGGCCGGCTCGGCGTCGAGGGCGGCCCGCAGATCGTCCGGCACCTCGATCTCGCGCGGCGCGGTGTCGAGCTCCACGTCGACGTCGAAGACCTCGCCGCCCTCGACCCCGGCGGCGGCGCGGCGCTCGGCGCTCACCCCGAGCCAGTAGCCGCCGCCCATCTTGGCGATGGTCGAGCGCATGGTGAAGCCGTGGAAGGTGGCGACGACCTTGGGCCGGCCACCACCGCCGAGCGCGGTGACGATCTCGTCGGGCACCTCGAAACCGGTGGTCGTGCCGCCGGTGCGCTGCAGTTCGGCGCGGAACCTCATCGGGTCACTCCTCGATCAGCTCGGTCCAGTCCAGGACGAGCGGGATCATCTCACCCCGCGTCCAGAGCGGCAGCTGGTCGCGAAAATGCGGACTTTCCGCGTCGCCGGACGCCCCGAACGGAACCACCCATCGGCTCCGGGCGCGGTCGTTGACATCCCAGACGTACCTGGCGACTGGGCCCTTGCGGCAGAGATCCGTGATCCCGGGCGCGCTCGACGTGCACAGCACGGTGTCCCGCTCCCCCGACAACTCGACGCGGGGAAGGTCGACGTCAAGACCCGGCAGCCGTACGGGGTCGAGCAGGTGCCGCTCGCCCCACGGCCCCGAGGTGATCGTCGCCGGGTCGACCAGGTCCTCCGGCTTCAGGTTCAGCCCCGCCAGCACGCTGTCCTGCAGAAGCCCGACCCGCGCCCGCGGATCGACGTCGAAGATCTCGTCGAACCCGGTCGGCTCCTTCAGGCCGGCCAGCGCCGGATGGTCGTAGAGCCGCCGCGCCACCCGGTCCCGGAACGCGGCCCGGCGGCCCGCCTCGACGCTGTCGGCCGGCATGCTCGTGTCCATGTGGATCCGCTCGTGCGGCGTCCCCGCGTCGAGCAGCTCCCGGATCCGGTCGGCCCGCTTCTTCGAGGCGAACGAGACGCCGTACGCCTCGGTGTCCGGCCGTCGATCGTTGGCGTTCACCGCGCTCGCCATCGCCACGCGGGTCATCGGCACGTGACCGGGCTGCCAGGTGTACGCCGGCTCCCAGGCCGGCACGGGCAGGCGCTTGTTCCGCTCGTCGCGCAGGGGCACGCGCCCCACGGTGAGCTGGAGGAGCCGCCCGCTCGTGTCCGCGGTGAGGATGCTGTTGACCGGTTCCACCCAGCCCTCAAGAGCGCCGGCCACGTCATCGACGGTCCGGGCGTGCAGCAACGGCAGAAGGGCGGCGAACCCGAGCTCCAGGCCGGCGCGGGCCGGCGTACGCAGGGAAAGGTTGTGATCGATGACCGGCCCCCGGGCCGTCTCCACGATCTCCACCTCGACCTCGTCGCCGCCCCGGGCCGGAATCGTCTCGACGTGCCGCGTGACCGGCTCCCAGCCCTCGGGCCCGCGCGCCCGATCCCCGCGAATGTCCTCGATGTAGAGATCCTGGTAGTCGGCCTGAGCGTTGGTGACGGCCCAGGCCACCGTCTCGGCCTGCCCGAAATGCTGCACTCCCGGCACACCGGGGAAGGTGAGCCCGAAGACGTCGAACTCCGGACAGCTCAGCCGCACCTGCTGATAGCCACCGGGCAGCTCGATCGCCCGATGCGGATCCCCGGCGATCTCCCCGTCCCTGGCCCACGCGTTGCTGCCGGTCTCCCCCGGCCCTTCGGCGT
Organism: Actinoplanes sp. NPDC048988; assembly: GCF_043197815.1. Lineage (NCBI taxonomy): Bacteria > Bacillati > Actinomycetota > Actinomycetes > Micromonosporales > Micromonosporaceae > Actinoplanes > Actinoplanes sp. NPDC048988. Next base: position 108,340 of record NZ_JBICTW010000001.1, read on the forward strand.
CGAACCACCCCACCTTGTCCTCACCGAGCGTTCGCGCGACATGGGCGTTGAACATCTTCGCCGTGAAGCTGCCGAACACGATGTGCCGAGCCAGGAACACCCCGAGCGGCGTCCAGTCCGCCCAGACAAGCCCTTGACTGCGAACCCCTTCCCCGTACGCGGTCAGCCAGCCCCGGGTCCGCTCATCCAGCTTGCCGTACGCCTTCCGCGCCGTGTCGGCGATCCGGGCCCGCCGCGCGAACCGGTCCCAGGCCACCCCGTCCGCCCCGACCAGCTCGGCCAGCAGCCCTTCGGCCCGCCGCCGCTCCACCTCGAGCTGCCGCCCCCGATCGGCGACGGCCACCCGCCCTTGCAGAAACGCCAGCTCATCGACCGAGCCCGCCCGCAGATGCGGAATCCCGTACGCGTCACGAAAGACCTTCATGCCACACATGCTTACCGGCAACCCGCCCACCGAGCGACCCGGTTCCCGCCCCGGACACTCGCGCCCGCCCTCGCGAGAGCCGCCACGCCCTCGTGGAACGGGTCCCCCGAGCGGCCCGCCACCAGTTGCCCGCGCCGACGGGCCGTCCGCTCACCTACTCGCCCGCGAAATCGGGGTCGTCCGCGTGCCGGCGCGGTCACGACCTCGAACGGTGGTGCAACTGCGTCGCCGTCGGCAGCCGCCGGGCGAGGCCGCGAACGACAGCCCATGTGTCGCTCATGGCCGGGGCCGTCCACGCCCTCCATCGAGATCGCGAATGTCGGCCCTGACTCGGCGGCGCTCGATGTAGGTGAAGTTCGGGAAGTCGTCGAACTCCTCCTCGCCGCAGTTGAAGATGTCCGTGGCCATGGGCATCGAGGTCGGCCAGGAATCGGGCCGGCTTCGCGGGCGGCGGGAACGGGCGGACGGGCTTCAGGAGGGCGGCAGGTGGGAGGCCAGGTAAGGGCCGGTCACGCTGTCGGGGGACGTGGCTATTTCGGCGGGGGTGCCCTGGGCGACTATGCGGCCGCCGTCGGGGCCGCCGGTCGGGCCCATGTCGATGACGTGGTCGGCGGCGGCCAGGAGGTCCAGGTCGTGGTCGATGACTACTACGGTGGCGCCGTCGGACAGCAGGCGGTCCAGGACCTTCACCAAGGTGGCGATGTCCACCGGGTGCAGGCCCGTCGACGGCTCGTCCAGGACGTAGAGGACGTCGCGCTGGGTGGAGCGCAGGCGGGCCGCTATGCGCAGGCGCTGGGACTCGCCGCCGGAGAGGGCGGGGGTGGGTTCGCCCAGGCGCAGGTAGTCGAGGCCCACGTCGGCTATGGGGCGTAGGGGGCGGGCGATCGCCGGGATCGCCGTGTAACGGTCCAGGGCCTCGCGGACGGTCATGGTGAGCACGTCGGCGATGGTGAGGTCGTCCACGCGTACGGCAAGCGTCTCGTCGTTGAATCTCGCGCCGTGGCATTGGGGGCAGTCGACGGTGATGTCGGGCAGGTACTGCACGTCCAGGTCGATGGTGCCCAGGCCGCGGCAGGTGGGGCACTGGCCTTCCCTGGTGTTGAACGAGAAGTGGGCGGGGGTGCGGCCGGACGCGGCGGCGAAGTGGGCCCGTACGGCGTCGAAAGCGCCCGAATACGTGGCCGGTGTCGAGCGGGCGTTGAGGCCGATCGGGGTGGCGTCGATCTCCACCACCTGGCGTAGGGTGCCCAGATCCACGGATGTGACGTGGGGCGGCAGCGGGGTGCCGGCCAGGCGGGCGCGGGCGGCGGGGACCAGGCTGTCGAGGACCAGGGCCGTCTTTCCGGCGCCGGACGGGCCGGCCAGGGCGGTCAGGCGGTTGATCGGGAAGGTCGCGGCGACGTCGCGCAGGTTGTAGAGACGGCCGACCTTGAGCTCGATCGCGGACCGGGCCGGGCCGAGGGGCGCGCGGGACACGGCCGGGCGACCGGCCAGGAACGGGCCGATGACGGAGCGGCGGTCGCGCTGGATCTGGGCGGGTGTGCCCTCGGCGACGATCGTGCCGCCGGCGCGGCCGGCGCCGGGACCCATCTCGATGATCCAGTCGGCGGTGCGGATGACGTCGAGGTCGTGTTCGACGATCACCACCGAGTTGCCGTTGCCGGCCAGGGCGGCGATCGTCCTGCGCAGCCCCTCGACGTTGCTCGGGTGCAGGCCGACCGACGGCTCGTCGAGCACGTAGAGCATGCCGGTGGTGCTGGTGCGGACCGTCGAGGTCAGCTCGATCCGCTGGCGTTCGCCGGTCGACAGGGTGGCGCCGGCCCGGTCCAGGCCGAGGTAGCCGAGGCCCAGGTCGAGCAGGGGGCCGATCGCGCCGGTCAGCTCGCCGGTCAGGCCGGTGGTGAGGCGGTCCAGCTCGGGTGGCATCAGCGGCGGCAGCTCGTGGGTGAAGGCGGCCAGGTGGTCGAGGTCGAGCGCGCTGATCTGGGCCAGGTCGCGGCCGGCGAGCCGGGAGCGCAGGGCCTCGGGGCGCAGCCGGGAGCCGTGACAGACCGGGCAGGTGTGCGAGTTCAGGTACTTGCTGTCGGCCGACTTCTCGGCGGCGGTGACGGCGTTGTCGTACGTGACGTTGAGCCGCACCGGGCGGCCGTCGCGGCCGGAGACGGTCACCGGCTGCTTCACCGGCTCGCCGTACAGGACGAGATCTTTCTCCTTCTTGGACAGTTTTCCGTACGGCACGTCGAGCCGGACGCCGAGCTCGCCCGCCGCGTACATGCTCAGCCGGCGGCCGCCCACGTTCCACGGCCGCACCGCGCCCCCGGCGATCGTCTGGCCGGGGTCGGGCACCAGGGTGGCCGGGTCGACCTCGTACACCGTGCCGAGACCGTCGCAGCGCGGGCAGGCGCCGATCGAGTTGAACGCGAACGTCTCGGCCCCGGGCGCCTCGAACCGGGCGCCGCACACCGGGCAGGTGATCTCCATGGCCTGGGTGGCGATCGACGGCGGTACGTCGTGGCCGTTGGGGCAGACGTGGGTGCCGAGCCGCGACATGGTCAGCCGCAGCACGTTGAGCACCTGGCTCATCGTGCCGACGGTGCTGCGCGGCCCCGGCACCGGCGGCCGCTGCCGCAGGGCGAGGGCCGGCGGCAGGTGGTCGATCCGGTCGGCGTCCGGCCGCTGGGCCTGGGTGAGACGGCGGCGGCTGTACGTGCTGAGGCCCTCCAGGAACCGGTGCAGGCCCTCGGCGTACAGCGTGCCCATCGCCAGCGACGTCTTGCCCGAGCCGGACACCCCGACGACGGCCACGGTCCGCCACAGGGGCACGTCGACGTCGAGGTCGCGCAGCGTGTTGTGCCGCACCCCGCGCGCTTCGATGGCGCGGGGCAGCGAGTCCGGCGGCGGTCCGAGCTTGGCCATCTGTCTGTCGTAGCCCACAAAGATCGCCGCCGGGGCGTTATGTCGGCGGCCTCACACGTCGGCCGGTCCCTCCAGGCCGGCTTTCTCGTCGCGGTCGGCCCATTCGAGCAGGGTTTCCAGCGAGAAGTGCTCGTCGTCGATGGTGGCGTGCAGGTCGCCCAGGCCGGCGAAGCGGGCCGGGACGGTCCGGATGGTGAAGTCGTCCGGCTCGACGTCGGCGATCTCGTCCCAGGTGATCGGGGTGGAGACCGTGCCGCGCTGGTTGCCGCGGACCGAGTAGGCGCTGGCGATCGTGTGGTCGCGGGCGTTCTGGTTGTAGTCGACGAACAGGGCCGCCGGGTCGCGGTCCTTGCGCCACCAGGTGGTGGTCACGTCGTCGGGGGCGCGGCGCTCCACCTCGCGGGCGAAGGCGAGGGCGGCCCGGCGGACGTCGCCGAAACCCCAGTCGGGGCGGATCCGGACGTAGACGTGCAGGCCGCGGCCGCCGGACGTCTTGGGATATCCGGTGATGCCCAGGTCGTCGAGGACCGAGCGGGCCACGCCGGCGACGCGGCGGACCCGGTCGAACGGGCAGTCGGGCATCGGGTCGAGGTCGATGCGCCACTCGTCGGGCTGTTCGGTGTCGGCCCGGCGCGAGTTCCACGGGTGGAACTCGACCGTGGACATCTGCACGGCCCAGATGACGTCGGCCAGCTTGGTCACGCAGAGCTCGTCGGCGTGCCGGTTGTAGCGCGGGAACTTCACCCGGACCGTCTCGAGCCAGGGCGGGGCGCCGTTGGGCACCCGCTTCTGGTGGACCTTCTCGCCGGCCAGCCCGTCCGGGAAGCGGTGCAGCATGCACGGCCGTTCGCGCAGCGCCCGCACGATGCCGTCGCCGACCGAGAGGTAGTAGTCGACCAGGTCCCGCTTGGTCAGCCCGAGCTCGGGAAAGTAGACACGGTCGGGGTTGGAGACGCGGACGTCGAAGTCGCCGACCTCGACCTGGATCGCCGGGGACGCCATGTCAGCCGAGCCAGGCGGGGTCGAGGTCGGCCAGCAGCGTGTCGCGGGAGTCGAGCAGGTCGAGCATGGGCCCGATCTTCGGCAGCTCGTGGGTGATGAAGTAGCGGGCCGCCAGCCGCTTCCCGTCGTAGAACGCGCCCGTCTTGTCCCCCACGGCGTCCAGCTGCGACAACCAGATCCAGGCGATCACCAGATGGCCGACGGCGTCGAGGTAGGCGGTCGCGTTGGCCAGCGCGACCGTGGGATCGCCGCCGTCCCAGAGCCTGGCGGTCGTGCGTTCGACGCGGTCACAGAAAGCGAGTACCGACGCGTCCTGACATGACGCCCGAATTTTCGACAGAAGCAGAGATAGGCCGGCCCCGCCCTTCATCACGGCCTTGCGGCCGAGCAGGTCCAGAGCCTGGATCCCGTCGGTGCCCTCGTGGATCGAGTTCAGCCGGTTGTCCCGGTAGAACTGCTCCACCGGATATTCGCGCGTGTACCCGTACCCACCATGGATCTGGATCGCGTGATCGTTGGCCACCCGGCACCACTGCGACGGCCACGCCTTCACGATCGGCGTCAGCACGTCCAGCAGCAGGTCGTTCTCTCCCGATGGCTCGTCCAGCAGCTTCGCCGCGTAGAGGATCAACCCCAGACCCCCTTCGACGTACGCCTTGGAGGCGAGCAGCATGCGGCGTACGTCGGGATGGTCGACGATCGGCACGGGCGGCGCGGCCGGGTCCTTGGCCGCCACCGGCCGCCCCTGAAGGCGTTCGCGCGCGTAGTCGAGCGCGTGCAGATATCCGGTGTAGCCCAGCGCCACCGCGCCCGCCCCGACACCGATCCGGGCCTCGTTCATCATGTGGAACATGTAGGCCAGGCCCTTGCCCTCCTCGCCGACCAGATATCCGGTCGCCTCGTCGAAGGAGAGCACCGCGTTCGTCGTACCGCGCCAGCCCATCTTGTGGTTGAGCCCGGACAGCGAGACGCCGTTGCGCTCGCCCACCGTGCCGTCCTCGGCCACGTGGTGCTTGGGCACGATGAACAGCGACAGGCTCTTGACGCCGGGCGGCGCCCCGGCGACGCGGGCCAGCACGAGGTGCACGATCGTCTCGCTCAGCTCGTGGTCACCGCCGGAGATCCACATCTTGCTGCCGCTGATCTTGTACGACCCGTCGCCGCTCGCCACCGCCCGCGTGAGCACGTCACTGAGCGACGAGCCGGCCTGCGGCTCGGACAGGCACATGGTCCCGGTGAACCGGCCCTCGACCATCGGCTGGACGAATCGCGCGACCTGCGCGGGACTGCCGTAGGTGGTCAGCAGGTGGGCGTTGGCCATGGTCAGCAGCGGGTACGACGAGGTGGCGATGTTCGCCGCCTGGAACCACAGGAAACAGGCGCGGGCCACCACGGCCGGCAACTGGAGCCCGCCCAGTTCGGCGTCCATCGTGCCGGAGATCAGACCCGTCTCGTTGAAGACCTTCAGCGCGGCGCCGACCTCCGGGTGCACCTGGACCCGTACCCCGTCGAAGGTCGGCTCCTCCAGATCGCTGCGGCGGTTGTGCGGGGCGAAGTCGCGCTCGGCGATCTGCGCGGAGACGTCGAGGAAGGCGTCGAACGTCTCGCGGGAGTGCTCGGCGAAGCGCTCCCGTTTGGTGAGCGTCTCGACGTCGAGCCACTCGTACAGGAGGAAGTCGAGATCACGACGCGAGAGGATCTTGGACACCACCGGCACCACCTTCGATCGGGAAGTTGCACCCAGTGTGCCGCTTTTCAGTCCGCCGCGCGGTGCCGCCCGCCCGTGCTCCGGCGATCCCGGCCGGATTTCTTCACCGCGTACATGGCGTGATCGGCCGCACGCAGGGCCTCGTCCGGATCGCCGGCGCTCGGGGCGAGATGCACGCCGACGCTCGCGCCGATCCGTACGTCGATGCCGTCGATCGTGAATGGCTTCTCGATCGCCGACCGGATCCGGTCGCAGGCGGCACCGGTGTCGGTATCGCCGGCGACGCCGGGCATGAGCACGACGAACTCGTCGCCGCCGACCCGGGCCAGCACGTCGCCCTCCCGCACGCAGCCGGTCAGCCGCCGGGCGACCTGCCGCAGCAGCTCGTCGCCGGCCTCGTGCCCGTGCGCGTCGTTCACCGGCTTGAAGCCGTCCAGGTCGACGAAGAGCACGCCGACCGGCTGCTCCCGCAGCGAGGCGCCGAGGGCGTCCTGCATGCGGCGCCGGTTCGGCAGGCCGGTCAGCGCGTCGTGCTGCGCCTCGTGCGCCAGCCGCTCCTGGAAGGCGCGGGTCTCCGAGATGTCCCGGGCGTTGATCACGACGCCGTGCAGGGCCGGGTTGTGCATCTGGTTGGAGGCGGTGAACTCGAACCAGCGGTACTCGCCGCGCACCGAGCGCGAGCGGCATTGCAGGCGCAGCACGGCGTCCCGGCGGCTCAGCAGCAGGGCGAACTGCTCCCGCATGTACCCGCGGTCGTCCGGGTGGATGATGTCGAAGACGCTGCTGCCGACCAGCTGCCCCTGCTCGAAGCCGAGGATCGCCTTGGCGCTCGGGCTCGAGTACTCGATGTCGCCGTTCACGTCGAGCACCGAGACCAGGTCGGGCGCGTGCTGGAAGAGGGCCTGGAAGCGCTGGTCGGCCTGGCGGCGCTGCTTCATGGTGCGGTATCCGAGGGCGGCGATGGCCAGCACGCCGATCAGCAGCATGGCGAGCAGGGTCAGGTTCAGGGTCTGGCTCTTGGAGTGCACGGCGCCGTCGAACGAGGCCTGGCTCTGCGTACGCACGTAGGCCCAGCCGCCGGGCAGGCCGCCGACCACGATGGCGATCATCTTGGCGCCGGAGACGTCGGTGTACTCGACGAACTCGGTGTTCGGGTCGGCGGCGAGCGCGGCGCGGATCGCCGGGTCGACCTTGTGGCCGAGGTCGGCGGAATCGCTGGTCGCGGCGATCGTGCCGGTGCTGTCGACGATCGTGGTGAGGTGGGTCTTCCCGCCCAGGGAGACGGTGTACTTCTGCAACGGCGTGTGGGCCACGTCGTTCAGGCCGACCAGCAGCGCCACCGCGCCGCCGCCGACCATCACCGGGACGGCGACGGCCTCCAGGTAGGTGGCGTCGACCGACATGATCGACGAGACGCCGTACGTCTGATCCGCGGCCAGCATGGCCAGCATCGGCTTCCAGCCGGCGTCGGTCATGGCCGGCACCCCGGTGTCCCGCGAGCTCGTCAGGACGGTGCCCTTGAGGTCGAGCAGCAGAGCCCCGTACGAGAAGTAGGTGCTCTTGGCGGCCAGTTGCCGCAACGCCGTCCGATCGACCGCGCTGTCCCGGCCGAGGTGCAGCGAGTTGTCGTTCAGGAACTCACCGAGCTCGGACGCCGACAGCCTCTGCATGGCGCCGACGAGAGTCTTGTTGTTCACGCCGAGCGCGCGTGAGTCGGCCCGGTGGACCTGATCGGCCGCCCGCAGCGCCGACCGGTTGACCAGGATGCCGATGGTGCCCGCGGCGGCCAGCAGAACAACGCTGATCACGACCGCGATCCAGGTACGCAATCGCATGAATGTTGACCCCCTCGGCGCTAGCTATCGGCAGCGCGCGGCGCCGGTCCAAGCAAATACGGCCCGGTTTGTCGAAGTTCCCGCTGCGAGCACGAAGGGAAAAGGTGCTTGCGGTGCGGCACCGAAGGGGATGATCCTGCGTTTGAGGCGGATTGGGGGCGATCCATGCGCAGGCTCGTGCTGCTGGCGCCACCCCGCCCCTGGATACCCACGCAACGCGGCCGCGTCATCGCCACCGCCCCGCCCCGCCGCCGCGTCGTCAGCTGCGGACTGAGCGTCACCGGTTTCGGCCTCTGCGCCGTCTTCTACTGCCTCTCCTACACGCCGTCGCTGCTCCCGCGCACCTGGTCGCTGCAGGGCGTGGTGGCCGGGCTGACCGCCGCCATCGGCTACGCGCTCGGCACGGCCATCGGGGCGCTCGTCCGGTGGCGCTGGTGGCCGTCGCGGCGCGCGGAACGGATCGCCTGGCGGGTGCTGTTCCTGCTCCTACCGCCGCTGATCCTGCTCTTCCTCTGGCTCGGCACCCGATGGCAGCGTGAGCTCCGCCTGCGCCTGGGCATGCCACCCCAGCAGGAGTACGACCTGATCCGCACGGTGGGGATCAGCCTGCTCACCTTCGGGCTGCTCCTGCTGGTCGCCCGCTGCCTGCGGCTGGCCGCGCACGGGCTGGCCCGGCTGTTCGGGCGGCTGGTGCCGGAGTCGGCGGCCTACTGCGCCGGCTTCGTGGTGGTGACCGTGCTCAGCTACACCGCGTTCGACGGGCTGCTGGTCAGCAACCTGTACACCACGGCCGACCGCTCGGCCGCCATCACCGACAGCGGCACCGGGCGCGGCGTCGAACGGCAGATGTCGCCGCTGCGCTCGGGCAGCCCGGCCTCGCTGGTGTCGTGGGATTCGCTGGGCCGGCAGGGCCGCAACTTCGTGGCCAAGGCGCCCAGCCACGATCAGCTGGCGGCGTTCGCCCGCCGGCCGGTGGCCGACCCGATCCGGCTGTACGCGGGGCTGTCCTCGGCCGGCTCGGTGACCGAACGGGCCGACCTGCTGGTCCGGGAGATGGACCGCACCGGCGCCTTCGGCCGGGCCGTGATCGCGGTCTTCACGCCGACCGGGACCGGGTGGGTCGACAACGACGTGCCGAGCTCGCTCGAGTACATGTACGCGGGCGACACCGCGCTCGTGTCGATGCAGTACTCGTACCTGCCCAGCGTCATCTCCTTTCTGGCCGACCGCTCGAACGTGGTGGAGGCGTCGTCGGCGCTGATCACCGCGGTGCGGGCGCGGTGGGCGGCGATGCCCGCGGGCAGCCGGCCCAAGCTGCTGATCTTCGGGGAGAGCCTGGGGACGTACGGGACCGAGAAGACCTTCGGCAGCGCGCCGGCCATGGTCTCCGGGGCGGACGGGATCCTGCTCGAGGGGCCGACCTTCGCCAACCCGATCCACCAGGAGCTGACCGCCGGCCGCTCGGCCGGGACGCCGGTGTGGGACCCGTCGTACCCGAGCCTGCCGGTGGAGTTCTCGTCACGGGCCGAGGAGCTGCGTGATCTGGGCGGGCGGCAGCCCAAGGTCGTCTACATGCAGAACTCGTCGGACCCGGTCGTGTGGTGGAGCCCGAGCCTGTTCTGGAAAAAACCGCAGTGGCTGAGCGGCACCCGAGGGCCGGACGTCACGCCGGCCATGCAGTGGTACCCGGTGGTCACGTTCTGGCAGACGACCGTGGACGCGATCTTCGCCAACAAGGTCCCGATCGGGCACGGACACGTGTACAAGTCGGGGGCGGTCGACGGGTGGGCCGCTCTGGCGCCGCCGCCCGGTTGGACGGTTGCGGACACCATCCGGCTCCGCTCAGTGCTCGACTAGCGTTTCAGCCACGGCTGCAGCAGGCGCGTGACCTGCGGCAACACCAGATACGTCATGATCGGGGTCAGCACCAGGGTGCTGATCAGAGTCCGCACTACCACGTGAAGATCAACCAACAGGTGATTGAGGGTGTACGCGGCCAGGAGGCTCACCGGGAAGAAGCCGAGCCAGATCGTCACCGCCTGCTTCCACCGAGCCGGCGCTTTCGGGACACTTTCCGCATTTTGCGCTTCTTGGCTTTGCGGCGGGTCGAACCAGCCCTCGATGCCGGTGCGGCGCTCGACGCGGGTGTGCTCGACGAAGCCCTCGGCCGACGACAGCCACCAGCGGCGCTGCGGGGACTCCTCCCAGTTGCGCAGCGCGTCCGCGTCGGCGAAGCGGTAGAGCATGTGCCACTCGCTCGACGCCTGGTCGGGCCGCACCCAGCCGGTGCCGAGAAAGCCCGGGAAGTCCTCGGCCAGGGTGGTGCCGGCGTTCACCCAGGCGATCATCTCGGCCGTACGCGACGGGTCGGCGCGGCGCGTGATCGCGACGGTGACAGTCTCCATGTCCCACATTGTGGTATCCCCGGGTTTCCGGCGGGGTGCGCTCCCGGTTTCCGTGCCGTGGCACACACGGTAAGTTCCGCCACATGACCTTGAAGCGAAAGTTGTCGATGGTCCTGACTGTCTCAGCTTTGTCGGCTCTTGTGACGGCCGGGCCCGCCGCCGCCGCGAGTCACCAGCCCGCCTGGCGCCTCACCGACACCGGGTCGACCGCGCAGTTCCGCGGCCTCGCCCCGGTCAACGCGCGGGTCGCCTGGGTCGCCGGCTCGGCCGGCACCATCCTGCGCACGGTCGACGGCGGCCGCCACTGGGCCGACGTGAGCCCGGCCGGCGCCACCGACCTGCTGTTCCGCGACATCGAGGCGTTCGACTCGCGGACGGCGGTGGCCCTGTCCATCGGCGAGGGCGAGGCGTCCCGCATCTACGCCACCACGGACGGCGGCCGCTCCTGGCGCGAGACGTTCCGCAACGACGACCCGGCCGCCTTCTACGACTGCGTGACGTTCCTCGACCGCCGGCACGGCCTGGCCCTGTCCGACCCGGTCGGCGGCAAGTTCCGCATCCTGGCCACCGCCGACGGCGGCCGCACATGGAAGGTCCGCCCCACCGCCGGCATGCCGGCGGCGCTGCCGGGCGAGTTCGCCTTCGCGGCCAGCGGCACCTGCCTGGTCGCGGCGGGTGGCAAGGCCCTGTTCGCCACGGGCGGCGGAGCCACGGCCCGGGTCTTCACCTCCCGCGACGGCGGCCGCTCCTGGACGGTAGCCGACACTCCGGTCCCGAGCGGCCCGACGGCGGGCATCTACAGCCTGGCGGTGCGCCCGTCGGGCGAGGCGATCGCGGTCGGCGGCGACTACAACGCCCCGACGGCGGCCCCGGACGGAGCCGCCTACTCGCACGGCCGCACGTGGAAGAAGGCCCGAACGGCGCCGGGCGAATACCGGTCGGGCGCGGCGTGGGCGTCCCGCAGCGCGGCTTTGGCGGTGGGCCCCACGGGCAGCGACTACTCCCGAGACGGCGGCCGCACATGGACCCGCTTCGACACAGGCAACTTCGACGCCGTCGCCTGCACGACCGACGGCTCATGCTGGGCGTCCGGCCCGAACGGCCGCGTGGCCAGGCTGACCCACTGACCGCCGCCGAAGGCCGGCCCGGTTCACCCGGGCCGGCCCCGGCAGGCACTTCGACCAGTACGCCCTCATTCGAGCGAACTAGCCGCCCGCGGAACCTGCTAGTCGAGCGCTATGTAAAGGCGCCGGCCAGTCGGCCGGTAGCCCACACGCTCGTACACGCGCCAGGAATCCTCGCCCGACGCCTCCAGCCAGGCGATGTCGACGCCGGCGGTGAAGAGGCGCCGGGTGATTTCCGTGGTCACCGCGCCGGCGAGTCCTCGGCGGCGGTGCGGTTTGGGGGTGGCGATGCCGGCCACCTCGCTGACGCCGTCGTTCGGGGGTACCGCCATGCCGCCGCCGGCGCAGGTGCCGTCGGGGGCAGTCGCCATGACCGCGATGCCGCCCCTGGCCTGGAGGCCGCCGATGCGGGCGATGTCCGCCTCGGTGGAGATGGGCTCGCCGCCGAAGGCCGCGTTCTGGGCGGCGATCATCGCGGCCCGGTCGGCGTCCGTGGCCGGCTCGCGCAGCTCGTAGCCGTCGGGTGCCGGCCGGAGCTGGATCGAGTCGGGTGTGCAGACCAGGTATTCGTGGCGTTCTTCGACGGTGAAGCCGGCGTCGAGCAGGAGCTGCTCCAGGCCGGGCGCCGTGCTCACCACGTACTCCAATCGGGGCTTGCGGTCGTACGACCGGAAAGCCGTCACCAGCGCGGTGACATCAGCCCCGGAGATCTCGGCGCCGGGGAGCGGCGTCGCGTAGTTGATGCCGGGGCTGTCGATCGACGGGTCGATGCCGATCACGAACGGCCCGGTCCGGACCGGGGTGGGCCGGGTGGAGAGGTTGGCGACGACGGACTGCTGGATGCGTACATCCAAGGTCATTTCAGGAAGCCTCTGCTGAGAAAAGGGACGAGAGAAGACGTGATGAGATGGCCGCCGATCAGGCAGCTTGCCTCAGGCGGCCGTCGGGCCTTCCGAGATCACAGGCTTCATTCCCTCGTGCAGAGTGCCCGCGCCGATCGCGCGGGAAGCCTCAGCAGCATGCCAGCCCGGCCGTACGCGGGTCAACCGAAATTAGGCTGACGCGTAACCGATAGGTTACGCTTTCCGGCGTGGACGAGGTGGCCGCGGCGATCGCCGACCCGGTGCGGCGCGACATCCTGCTGATGCTGCGGGACGAGCGGTTGTCGGCCGGCCAGATCGCCGGCCGCTTCGAGATCAGCCGGCCCGCCGTCAGCCGCCACCTGCGGGTTCTCCGCGAAGCCGGTCTGGTCGCCGACCACGCGGACGGGCGCCTGCGCGTCTACGAGCTGGTCACCGCGCCCCTGGCCGAGCTGACCGGCTGGATCGAGCGGCTGAACCGGCCGGCCGGCTGGGAACACCACCTCGACGCACTGGAGACCGAGGTCTACCGCACCCGCCGCGAGCGGCGCCGGGCCGGCCAGCCCGGACGATCAGAGGAGAAGAGCGCATGAGCCCGACACCCACCGGCCGGCTTTTCGGCAAAGACCTGGTTCTTGTCCGTACGTTCCACGCGCCCCTCGCCGATGTCTGGGCCAGCCTCACCGACCCCGTCCGTACGGCACGCTGGTTCGGCCCGTGGAAGGGTGACGCGGCTCCGGGCGCCGCCATCCAGGTTCAGATGGTGCACGAGGAGGGCCGGCCCTGGATGGACCTGACGGTCGGCGCCTGCGAGCCACCGAACCGGTTGGCACTCTCCTCGGTGGACGATCACGGCAGCTGGCACCTGGAGCTGGCGCTCACCGAGGCCGACGGCGTGACCGAGCTGCGCTTCACCCAGCACCTCACCGACACCGACAGCGTCGGCGAGGTCGGCCCCGGCTGGGAGTACTACCTGGACGGCCTGGCCGCCTCCCGTGACGGACGGCCGATGCCCGACTTCAACGACTACTACCCGTCGATGAAGGAACACTTCGAGGCCCAGCGCTAGCCGAAGACGTCGACCAGCATGCGGGGCCGGCCGTACCGCTTGAGGTCGGCCGCCCACTGCCGCACGAGCGCATCGGCCACTTTCCGGCTCGCCGCTCGGCCCGTTCACCACGTACGCCACCACCGGCCACCGGTCGGCGATCCTCCGGCACGGGAGAACCACCGTGGTCCGCAGCAGCGTCAGCAGGAACGCACCCAGCACCGCAACGGCGAGCACCGCGAGAATGCCCACCATGAGGACGGCCCCGACATCACCGCCGTCCCCCAGCGCCGAGAGTCCTTTCCTCCCCGAACGAGATCCACGCCAGCCGCTGCCGGCCGACCCGCCTCAGCACGATCACCCCATCATGGTGATCAACTCGCGCCAGCCCGCTCGTCGTGAGGCGGGCGGGGTGAGCCCAGTTCGGCGATCACGGCGTTCAGTTCTTCGACGCCGATCTCGTACGCGGTCCGGCCGGCGAGCGGGTCCCGGGCGTGGAAGTGCCCGCAGAGCGGCAGCCGCACGTCGGAGCCGCTGATCGCGCCGGCCAGTTCCGGTCCGTTGCGCAGGCCGGCCGCCTTCTGCACCGCCACGCCGGGCACGACGACCGGCGGACAGATGCGGCGGGCGCATTCGGCGACGCCAGGCGAAACTCGGGTGCGCGTGGGGTCGATGGGCGCCTATGAAGGGGCATGACATCTCGACTTGTCGCCATCTGCTTCGAGGCTCGGCGGCCGCGGGAACTGGCGCTCTTCTGGAGCGAGCTGCTGGGGTGGAAAGCCTCGGACGAGGATCCGCTGCTGCTCGAGGCACCGATTCCGGTGTGGTTCGTGCCGACCGACGAGGTGAAGCTCGCACAGAACATCATGCACTTCGATCTGACCAGTGAGTCGGAGCAGGAGCAGCTGCGGACGGTGGAGCGGGCGCTGACCCTCGGGGCGCGGCACGCGGACGTCGGGCAGAAAGGGGACGAGGGGCACGTCGTACTGGCCGATCCCGAAGGCAATGAATTCTGCGTGATCGAGCCGGGGAACAAGTTCCTCGCCGGGTGCGGGCCGGTCGGGGCGCTGGCCTGTGACGGGTCGCGGGCGGTCGGCTGTTTCTGGAGTACGGCGCTGGGCTGGCCCCTGGTCTGGGATCAGGATGAGGAGACGGCGATTCAGTCCCCGTACGGCGGCACGAAGATCACCTGGGGTGGGCCGCCGGTGGAGCCACGGGTGGGGAAGGACCTGTTCCTGGCGGTCGAGGTGGACGGGCCGGAGGAGGTCGATCGGCTGGTCGCCCTGGGAGCGTCGCGGGCCGGGGAAGGTGTGCTGACCGATCCCGACGGGCGGAAGTTCACGGTCCGGCCTAGGTATACCTAGACGGGCGCTGAACAGCGAAGATACGCATCCGCGACCGATGTGGCGAGGGGTTGCGCGGCCGAGACTTGAAGCATCACCGGCCGACAAGGAGACAAGCCATGTTGACGCACCCCGACCTGATGCTGACCCTGGCCACCGAGCACCAGCGCGACCTGATCGCCGAGACCGACCGCCGGCGGCTGCTCACCTCGGCCCGGCTGGCCCGGGCCGCACGTAAGGCGAGCAAGAAGCGCGCGGTCCGCGGGCAGCCCGCCGGCACTCTCGCCGCGCGGCGGGCCTGACGGGGGTCAGGTCACGGCTTGCGCGCCACCCCGCAGACGACGTCGAGGTGCTTGGCGTCGCCTGCGGGCGGGCGCCACAGCGGCGCCGAGACCACGCCGGGCTCGACCAGCTCCAAGCCCTCGAAGAAACGGGCGAACTGGGCGGGCCCGCGCAGCACGTACGGCGGATTGGCCTGCTCGTTCCAGATCTTCTCGGCCTCGCCGTGCTCGACGCTGTGCGAGCCGTCGAGCGCGATGAAATAGCTGCCCGGCGCGAGCGCGCCGAGGTAGGCCCGGACCATCGTCTCGGCCTCGTCGTCGTCGGTGACGTGCCCCAGCAGCCCCGACATGATCAGGGCGACCGGCTGGGCGAAGTCGAGCGTGTCCGCCGCCGCGGCCAGCACCGTGGCCGAGTCGCGGCCGTCGGCGTCGACGTAGTGGGTGGCGCCCTCCGGGCTGCTGGTCAGCAAAGCCCGCGCGTGCGACAGGATCATCGGGTCGAAGTCGACGTACACGATCCGCGACTCGGGCGCGACCCGCTGCGCCACCTCGTGCGTGTTGTCGGCGGTCGGCAGCCCCGTACCGACGTCGAGGAACTGCCGGATGCCGGCCCCGGCGGCGAAGGTGACCGCCCGTACGAGAAAAGCGCGTGACGCCCGGGCGTTGTCGACGATGTCCGGGAAGGCCTGCCGGATCTGATCGCCCACCGCCCGGTCGACGGCGAAATTGTCCTTGCCGCCCAGCCAGTAGTTCCAGATCCGAGCCGTCTGCGGCTCATTCGTGTCGAACTGCGCGTCGCTCATCGGCCGCCGCCCCGGGTAAGTCTGAAGTGGACGGGCACATGCTAGGGCACGAGCGCCAGATCCAGCAGAAAGTCGCCGGTCAGGTAGTCCTCGGCGAAGCCGAGCCGCCCCCGCGCCTGCACGAGGCCGCCCGGCGGCGGGACAGGCACCCCGATGACGTAGATCCCGACCCCGTCGACATCGATCATCCAGCCCTCCGGCCACATGGTGCGATCCGCCTCGACGACCCGTCCGGCCAGCTCGTGGACCCGCCCGGGGCCGCCACCGTCGTACAGCTGCAAAGCCATCTCGACCACCCCGCCGAGCTCGGCGGTGAACCCGTCACTGGCCACCACAGAGGCGGAAACGAACACGTCATTCCACAACATGGTCATGCGGTCGATCATCCCGTAGCAGACTGACCCGGTGACTGACCTGGACCTGCTGGCCGAGATGCCGCTCGACCTGCTGCTCCGCCTGGCCCGCCGCGAGATCGACGTCGGCGGCGACGTGCCACAGCCCCACCTGGCCGAGCTGCACCGCCGGCCGGAGCGCCCGGTCTTCGATCGGGCCGCCGAGCTCCTGAACGACGAGGACGCCACCTCACGCGAGTTCGGCGCGGCGATCCTGAGCCGGCTCGGCGACGAGCGGCCGTTCCGCACCGAGGCGATCCCCCTGCTGCGGGGCCGCCTCGCCGACGAGGAGGACCCGGACGTCATCAGCCAGCTCGTGTACGCGTTGGGCAACAACGCCGCCGTCGAGGATCTCCCGGCCGTCGTACGCCTCGCCACGCATCCGGACGCGCAGGTGCGGTTCTCCGTGGCCGGGACACTGCCCGGGCTGGTGAATCTCTCCGCAGTGGAGCCGGCCGCCGCCGAGGCGCTGTTCCAGCTCTGCGAGGACGAAGACGCCGACGTACGTTTCTACGCCCTGTACGCGGTCACACGCGAGCTGGCCGCCCTGGACGTCCACGCGGTGGAGGACATGACCGTGCGGCTGAGGGACGACCCCGACGACCAGGTACGGGCGATGGCCCTCGACCACCGCGACGCGATCCACGAGGCCCGCCGCCTTCTCGGCGACGACCACCTGATCGGACCGGCCCTGGTAGCGCTGGCCAGCGAGGGTGGCGTCGAAGAACTGCACGAGCTGGGCGTGCCGGACGAGGCCGCGGCGCGACAGCTGGTCACCTGGTGGAACGAACGCGACGAGAGATGGCCCTAACGCGGGTCGTGGAAGTTGAGGCGGGCGGCCTGACGGGTCAGGTGGTCTCGTTCGGCGGTGTTGGTGGCCTCTCGGGCGGCCTGGGCGTAAAGGCGGGCCGCCGTGGGGAGGTCGCCGGCGCGCTCGTGGAGGTGGGCGGCGACTGCCGTGTAGCGGGGCAGGGACGGGTTCAGGGGGGTCAAGGCGGCCAGGCCCGCCTGCGGGCCGTCGGCCTCGCCTACCGCTACCGCGCGATTCAGGCGGACCACCGGGCTGTCGGTCAGGGCGGTCAGCTCGTCGTACCACTCGACGATCTGCAGCCAGTCTGTTTCCGCTGCGGTGGGAGCGTCGGCGTGCAGGGCCGCTATCGCCGCCTGGCACTGGAACTCGCCCAGGCGGTCTTGGGACAGGGCCGTCTGCAGGATCTGGACGCCCTCGGCGATCAGGGTGGTGTTCCAGCGGGTGCGGTCCTGGTCGGCCAGCGGGATCAGGGTGCCGTCGGGGGCCGTGCGGGCCGGGCGGCGGGCGTGGTGGAGCAGCATCAGGGCCAGCAGGCCGGCTACCTCGGGGTGGTCGATCGTGGTGGCCAGTTGGCGGGTCAGGCGGATCGCCTCGGCGGCCAGGTCGACGTCGCCCGAGTAGCCCTCGTTGAAGACCAGGTACAGGACGCGCAGGACCGTGGCCACGTCGCCGGGCTGGTCGAGGCGGACCGAGGACACCGTCTTCTTGGCTCGGCTGATGCGCTGGGCCATGGTGGCCTCGGGCACCAGGTATGCCTCGGCGATCTGGCGGGTGGTCAGGCCGCCGACGGCGCGCAGGGTGAGCGCCACCGCCGACGACGGCGTCAACGACGGGTGGGCGCAGAGGAAGTACAGGCGCAGCGTGTCGTCGGCGGCCGCGGCGGGGCCCGGCGCGGGTTCGGCGTCGGCCAGGTCCTCGCGGCGGCGGCGGGCCGTGTCGGCCCGGGTGGCGTCGAGGAACCTGTTCCAGGCGACGGTGATCAGCCAGGCTTTCGGGTCGCGGGGCTCGGCGGTGGGCCACACCCGTACGGCCTCGAGAAGGGCGTCCTGGACGGCGTCCTCGGCCGCCGCGAAGTCGGCTCCACGGCGGACGAGGACCCCGATCACGCCGGGGGTGAGGCCCCTCAGCAGGGACGAGTTCATTCGGTGATGGTGGGCGTCTCGGTCAGGAACGGGCGGACCTCGAGCCACTCGTGAATCGGCTTGCCGCCGGCGCCGGGGGCGGCCGAGAGTTCGCCGGCCAGTTCGACGGCGCGGTCGCGGCTGTCCACGTCGATGATCATCCAGCCGGCGATGAGGTCCTTGGTCTCGGCGAACGGGCCGTCGGTGACCGGTGGGCGGCCCTCGCCGTCGTAGCGGACCCACTCGCCCTCGGGGGCGAGCGCCTGGCCGTCGACGTACTCGCCGGACTTCTCGAGGCGGGCCGCGAAGTCGTTCATGTACTGGATGTGGGCCGTGATCTCCTCGGGCGCCCACTTGTCCATCGGTACGTCGTTCACCGCTGACGGCGCGCCACGGTAGTGCTTGAGCAGCAGGTACTTGGCCATGGGAACTCTCCTCGATGCGGCGGCGACCCCATTCTGGTCGCTCTCACCACCGGGGACGGAGCCGCACACGCGTTCTCGACATGGCCGGCGAAAAAACTTCTAACCGGTGGTGCCGCGCACCCACGGCAGCGACACGTGCTCCAGCCAGACCAAGGCGTAGTAGAGCACGATGCTGACGATCGCCATCAGGGTCAGGGCGGCGAAGGCGGTCGCCGTGTCGCCCTGGCCGCTGGTCTGCACGATGATCGTGCCGAGGCCCGCGTCGACCGCGCCGGACTGCATCTCGCCGACCGCCACGCCGATCACGGCCAGCGGCATGGCCAGCTTGAGGCCGGTGAAGATCTGCGGCAGGGCGCCCGGGACCCGGATCCGGTGGAAGGTCTGCAGGCGTGTCGCGTCCAGCGAGCGGGCCAGTTCGGCCAGGTCGGCCGGGGTGCTGGTCAGGCCGGTCGCGGTGGACAGCACGATCGGGAAGAAGCAGACCAGGAACGCCATGGCCAGCACCGGAGTGTTGCCGAAGCCGAACCAGGCGATCATCAGAGGGGCCAGGGCCACTTTGGGTACGGCGTTGAGTGCCACCAGGAGCGGCGCGAACGCCCGCTCGAACGGCTTCCACGCGGCCAGCGCGGCGCCGATGGCCACGCCGACCACCACCGACAGCGCGAAGCCGATCAGCGTGATCTTGGTGGTGCCCCAGGTGGCCTTCAGGAGCAGCGACGGGTACTGGACGAACGCGTCCACGACCTCGGGCGGCGACGGCAGGATGATGGTCTGCAGGTCGAACATCTCGACCGACAGCCACCACACCGCGACGGTGACCACGAGACCGAGCAGCGGCCACAGAACCACCGACGGCGACCAGCGGCGGCGGGGCGGGGCGACCGCCGGGGAATCGGGGCGGGCCAACGTCTCCTGCACCACGGGGGCTCCTTAAGAGAGCGGGCGCGCCGTCCGAGACGGCGCGCCCCTAGGAAGGATCAGGCCTTCGGCGTCAGGTCGAAGTTGATGACCGCCTCGGGCTTGAGGCCCGGGTCGATCTGGCCGGAGCCCTGCAGGATGGCGATGCTGCGGGCCACGCGCTCGGCGTCGAGCGCGCCGACCGGGATGCCGGCGGCGGCCGAGCGGACGTACGGCGCCATCAGGGTGAGCTCGGCGGCCGCCGAGTCCGCCTTGGCCGTGGGGACGTACTTGGTGAGGATCTTGCCGGCGTCGGCCGGGTTGTCGATGGAGTCCTGGAGGCCCTTGAGCAACGCCTCGTTGAACTTCTTGACCTTCTCCGGGTTGTTCTTGGCGTAGTCGCTGGAGGTGATCAGGACGTTGCCGTAGAGGTCCTGGAGGAAGTCGCTGTACGGCAGGACGACCGCCTTCTTCTTCGAGATGCCCTCGACCGTGGGCTTGCCGACGACGAACTGGCCGATGCCCTGCACCCGGCCCGAGGCGAGCGTGCCCATCAGCGCCTTGGCGTCGGCCGGCTGCCACTTGACCTTGGTGTCGTCGATGTTCGCGAGCTTCGCGTACGTCGGGAACAGCCCCTGCACCACGGAGCCGGGCTGGTCGGCGAGCAGCTTGCCCTCGAGGTCCTTCGGCGAGGTGATGCCGTTGCCCTCGAGCGAGATGATCGCGGCCATCGTGCGCTGCTGGATCGCCGCGACCGCGGTGAAGCCGGTGACCTTGTCCTTGCCGCCCGCGTTGAGCAGGGCGCCGGTCAGGTCGACCGGGGTGAACTGGGCCTGACCGGCCACGACGGCCTTGATGTTGTTACCCGTGCCGGAGCCGGGCTTGATGTCGACGTCGAAGCCCGCGTCCTTGAAGTAGCCCTTCTCGAGGGCGACATAGGCGTACGCGTCCCGGCCGAAGGTGTTGAAGGAGGTCAGGTACGTGATCTTCTCGGTCGAGCCGTTGCCGCCGCCGGCCTTGCTGTCGCCCGAGTCGCCGGAGTCGTCGGAGCAGCCGGCCGCGGCGCTCATCGTGAGGGCGAGGGCGCCGGCGACGACCGAACGCACGAAGGTCCTTCTCTGCACCGTGATCCTCCGGTGGGGGGTGTGATCCCGGCAAAACGCCGAGGGGGGTCGAACGTGGGACGGGGATGCCCCGACCGGGGATCGTAGGGCAAACTGGTCCATGTCTCGATGACAAGTTCGTCTCAAACCACGAAGTGGACGTATCTCGGACGATCGATCATGATGAGCCGGTATGCGTCCGGATCAGGGATTATTAGGGACGATGATGCGCGTCTGTCTGTTCATCGAGCCGCACCGGGGTGCGACGTACGACACCCAATTGAGGCTGGCCCGGCACGCCGAGGACGCCGGTTTCGAGGGACTGCTGCGGGCCGACCACTATCGCTCGCTGACGCCCGAGCCGGGGCTGCCCGGCCCCACGGACGCCTGGATCACGCTGGCCGGCCTGGCCCGGGAGACGACCACACTGCGTCTCGGCACGCTGGTCAACTCGGCCACGTTCCGGCTGCCCGGTCCACTGTCGATCATGGTGGCTCAGGTCGACCAGATGAGCGGCGGCCGGGTCGAGCTGGGCATGGGCGCGGGCTGGGTCGAGATCGAGCACACCGCGTACGGCATCCCGTTCCCGGCGCTCGGTGAACGCTTCGACCGGCTCGAGGAGCAGCTGGAGATCCTGACCGGGATCTGGTCGGCGCCCGAGGGCGAGGGGTATTCGTACGACGGAAAGCACTATCGGCTCCGGGACGCGCCCGCGCTGCCCCGGCCGGTCCAGCGGCCGCATCCGCCGATCATTGTGGGCGGCAAGGGACCGAAGCGGACGCCGGAGCTGGCCGCCCGGTACGCCGACGAGTACAACATGCCGTTCAAGAGCGTGGCCGACACCGCCGCCGCCTTCGAGCGGGTCCGCGTGGCATGCAAGGAGCGCACCCGCCCGATCACCCTGTCGGCCGGTGTCGTGGTGGCCCTGGGGCGCACGGACGCCGAGGCCCGGCGCCGCGAGGCCCCGCTGCACGCCAAGAGCGTGCTGCCGCCGGAGGACCCGGTGGTCGGCTCCCCCGACCGGCTCGTCCAGCGGATCGGCGAGCTGCGAGAGATCGGCGCGACCCGCGTCCACCTGCGGATCACCGAGATGGACGACCTCGACCACGTCGACCTGATCGCCTCGGAAGTGTTGCCTCAGCTGTCCAGATAGGCCAGCACGGCGAGCACGCGGCGGTTGTCGTCCTCCGACGGCGGCAGGCCGAGCTTGGTGAAGATGTTGTTGATGTGCTTGCTCACGGCCTTCTCGGTGACGAAGAGCCGGCCCGCGATCGCGGCGTTGGACCGGCCGGCCGCCATCTCGCCGAGCACCTCCCGCTCGCGGGCCGTGAGCACGTCGATCGGGCGGTTGCGCTCGAGGAGCTGGGCCACCACCTCGGGGTCCATCACCGTGCCGCCGCCCGCGACCTGCTGCACGGCGTCGAGGAACTGCGCTACGTCCGACACCCGGTCCTTGAGCAGGTATCCGACGCCGCCCCGGCGGTCGGAGAGCAGCTCCCGGGCGTACAGCGGCTCGACGTGCTGGGACAGCACCAGGATCGGCAGCCCCGGTATCTCGGCCCGCGCGGCGATGGCGGCCTGAAGCCCCTCGTCGGTGAAGGTGGGTGGCAGGCGGACGTCGAGCACGGCCACGTCGGGCTTGCGCTCCAGCAGCGTGGGCAGCACCGACGGGCCGTCGTCGACTACGGCGATCACCTCGTAGTCGAACGCCTGGAGGATCCTGGTCAGTCCGTCCCGGAGGAGAGCATGGTCCTCGGCGATGACGACGCGCACGGCACCTCCATGGTCACGATGGTCGGTCCGCCCGGCGGGCTGGACACGGACATCGTGCCATCGAAGGCGGCCAGGCGGCGTTCCATTCCGGCCAGCCCGGTCCCGCGCCGGGGATCGGCGCCGCCGTGGCCGTCGTCGCCGACCTCCAGGCGCAGCGAGTCGTCCTCGTGGTGCATGCTGACGTAGGCGAAGGTGGCGCCGCTGTGGCGCACCACGTTGGCCAGGCACTCGGCGACCGCGAAGTAGGCGGCGGACTCGACCGGCGTCTCGAGCCGCCCGGTGAGCGTCGAGTCGACCGACGTCGGGATGCGCAGCGTCAGCGCGAGCGCGCGCACCGCCCCGTCGAGGCCGCGCTCGGCCAGCACCGGCGGGTGGATGCCGCGGACCAGGTGACGCAGCTCGGTCAGCGCGTCCGAGCTCGTCTCGCGGGCCTCGGCCAGCAGTTTGCGCGCGGTGGCCGGGTCGCGCTCGACCAGTTCCTCGGCCAGGCCGATGGTCATGCCGAGCGAGGCGAGCCGGGCCTGCGCGCCGTCGTGCAGATCGCGCTCGATGCGGCGCAGCTCGGCGGCCTGGGCGTCGACCGCGTCGGCCCGGGTGACGGTCAGCCGGCTGACCCGCGAGCGCAGCTCGGCGGCCTTGGTCGGCCCGAGGAACAGCTGGTTGAACAGCGCGTCGAAGCGGCGCAGGTAGGGCGCGACGACCAGCCCCAGCATGGCGATGAGCACGCCCTGCGGCAGCGACAGGAAGCCCTGGGCGACACTCTCGATCGGCCAGTTGACACCGTAGCCGTACCAGACGCCGCCGAGGTGCAGCCAGAGCGGCAGCAGAAGGATGCCCTCCAGCCCGTACGCCGGAAGGGCCAGCGTCACGATGCCGAGGGCCAGCCCGGCCACCGCGCCGGGCAGCAGCCAGGCGAAGTCGCGCCAGGTGGCCGGGTCGGTGACGATCCGCCGGAACGCGCCCCACCCGATGGGCAGGCTGCCCTCGGGGCGCGGGCGGTAGGGCCGGTCGATCCGCACCCCATACCACCCGGCGAGCCGCCGGGACACGTCGGCCTTGGCACGGATCAGCGCGGTCACGCCCGGCAGGATCACCAGGCCGAGGCCGAGCACCGGGGTCAGCACCAGGCCGAGCACGAAGAACACGAACAGCGGGATGTTCATGATCGCCAGCACGATCGTCAGCAGCCCGGTGGCCACCGCCCGCAGTCCGTCGCGAATCCAGTCTCGTGTCTCCACCGACTCATCGTGACCCACCGGTGCCGGTCGGTGCAGTAGTGCTAGCCCTACCGAATTCGGGGGCCTGGCATTACTGCCCTCGCGGGCGAAACCGAGAAGCCTTGACCGGCATGACGACAATGGCAGAGCGGCCGAGATCGACGGCCGGCAGCGACTTCGCCGAGCTCAACCGACGGATCAACGCGGCCGGTCTGCTGCGCCGGCGCCCGGCCTACTACGTGCTTCGCCTCGGCCTGGTCGCCGCCGCGCTGGTGGGCGGCTGGGCCGCCTTCTTCCTGATCGGCGCGTCCTGGTGGACCCTGGCCGTGGCCGCGGTCCTGGCCGTGGTCTTCGCGCAGACGGCGCTGGTCGCGCACGACCTGGCCCACCGGCAGGTGTTCCGCACCAACAAGCCGAGTTCCCGGGCCGGCCTGATCGTGGCCAACCTGGCCATGGGCATGTCCTACGGCTACTGGATGGACAAACACACCAAGCACCACGCCAACCCGAACCACGACGACCTCGATCCGGACGTGGGCCCGGGCGTGCTCGCCTGGTCGCCGGAGAATGCACGCGGTTTCATCGGCAAATACCAGGCATATCTCTTTTTCCCGCTCCTGACCCTGCTCGGCCTTTCGCTCAAGAAGGACAGCGTGCGCGCCTTGATGAACGGCACCGTGCGCAAGCACCGGGGCATGGAAGCGCTTCTGCTGAGTGTCCACTTCGTCGGATACATCGCCGCGCTCGCCCTCGTGCTGACCCCGCTGCAGGCGGTGGCGTTCCTCGTCGTACACCAAGCGATCTTCGGGGTTTATCTCGGCCTGACCTTCGCGCCCAACCACAAGGGCATGCCGCACCCCGACGGCACCGAGGACTTCCTGCGCAAGCAGGTGCTGACCTCGCGCAACGTGCGCGGCGGACGGCTCACCGACATCGCCCTGGGCGGGCTGAACTACCAGATCGAGCACCACCTGTTCCCGGCGATGCCGACGCCCAACCTGCCCACGGCGCAGCCCATCGTGCAGGCGTACTGCGCGGAGATCGGCGTCCCGTACGAGATGACCAGCCTGACCGATTCGTACCGCCAAGCCTTGAGTCACCTCCACGAGGTGGGCGCCGACCTCCGCGCCGGGCGTTAACGCGGGAGGTTGCGCAGGTTCGTGCGGGCCAGTTGCAGCATCTGGCCGACCCCACCGGCCAGCACCGTCTTGCCGGCGGAGAGCGCGAAACCCTTCGCCTCCTCGGCGGTGATGTGCGGCGGGATCTCCAGCGCGTTCGGGTCGGTGACCACGTCCAGCAGGGCCGGGCCGTCGTGGTCGAGCACCGAGCGCAGGGCCGCCCTGAGCTCGCCCGGCTTCTCCACGCGTACCGTGTGGAAACCCGCGGCCCGGGCGATGGCCGCGAAATCGACCGCGTCGTGATCGGTCTCGTAGGGCGGGTCGCCGGCCACCATCATCTCGAGGCGGACCATGCCCAGGCTCGAGTTGTTGAAGACCACGACCTTGACGGGCAATTGATGGGTACGGGCGGTCAGCAGCTCACCGAGCAGCATGGCCAGGCCGCCGTCGCCGGACATCGAGACGACCTGACGCCGCGGGTCGAGTTTGGCGGCGCCGAGCGCGTGCGGCAGCGCGTTCGCCATCGTCCCGTGCACGAACGAGCCGAGGATCCGGCGCTGCCCGTTCGGGGTGATGAAACGGGCGGCCCAGCTGCAGCACATGCCGGTGTCGACGGTGAAGACCGCGTCGTCGGCGGCCTCCTCGTCGAGCACCCGCGCCACGTACTCGGGGTGGATCGGCACGAGGTTGTCGACGTCGTGGGTGTAGGCGTTGACGACCTTGTCGAGCTCGTCGACGTGCTTGTGCAGCATCTTGGCGAGGAACTTGCCGTCCTTGCGCCGCAGCTTGGGCAGCAGCGCCCGGATCGTCGCGCCGACGTCGCCGGCCACGCCCAGCTCGAGGGCGGTGCGCCGGCCGAGCCGCGACGGGTCGATGTCGACCTGGATCGTGTTCTTCTGGGGCAGGAACTGACGGTACGGGAAGTCGGTGCCCAGCAGCAGGACCAGGTCGGCCTCGTGCATGGCCTCGTAACACGAGCCGTAACCCAGAAGACCGGTCATTCCCACGTCGTACGGGTTGTCGTACTGCAGCACGTCCTTGCCGCGCAGCGTGTGCCCGATCGGCGCGTTCAGCACGCCGGCCAGCTGCAGCACCTCGTCGCGGGCGCCGGTGCAGCCGATGCCGCCGAAGATGGCCACCTTGCCGGCGGCGTTGATCCGTACGGCCAGGTCCTCGAGCACGTCGGCCGGCGGCGCGCCGATCACCGGACCGGCCACCGGATGCCCCGTACCGGTCTCGTTGGTCGCCTCCATGGCCAGCACGTCACCCGGCAGCACGAGCACGGCCGCGCCCCGCTTGCCGACCGCGGTCTGGATGCCGACGCGGGCCATCCGCGGCATCTGCTCGGGCGCCGAGACCATCTCGGTCCAGTGGCTGGCCTGCTCGAACAGGCGCTTCGGGTCGGTCTCCTGGAAGAAGCCGGTGCCGATCTCGGTCGAGACGATGTGCGAGGCGAGGGCCAGCACCGGCACGCCCGACCGGTGCGCGTCGAAGACGCCCTGGATCAGGTGCGTGTTACCCGGCCCGCAACTGCCGGCACACACGGCCAGCTTGCCGGTGAGCTGCGCCTCGGCGGCCGCCGCGAACGCCGCGGCCTCCTCGTTGTGCACATGCACCCACTCGATCTCGTCGCTGCGCCGGATGGCGTCGCTCAGGGAGTTGAGACTGTCCCCCACGATCCCGTAGATCCGCCGCACACCCGCCTGAACCAGCACCTCGACCAGCTGATCCGCGACCGTCTGACTCCTGCCGAACATTTCCGCCTCCCGCCCTCGTGAGTACGAGGACCTACCTACCCGCCGCCGTTGCCGGCGCAACGGAGTCGCGCCTCACACCCATCGCCGCGTAGGCGCCTCCCAGCGCCATCAGTTCCTCGTGCGTGCCCGACTCCCGCACCCGCCCGCCGTCCAGCAGCACCACCCGGTCGCCGGCGTGCAGAGCCGGGATCCGGTGCGCGATCATCACCACCGTGCGGCCTCCGGCGTGGTCGACGACCCCGCGGACGACCCGGTCGGCGGTCGCCGGGTCGAGGGCGCTCGTCGCCTCGTCCAGAACGATCACGCCACGGGGCGCCAGCAAGCCGCGGGCCACCGCGAGGCGTTGCCGTTCGCCGCCCGACAACTGGTAACCGCGCTCGCCCACCGTCGTGTCGAGCCCGTCCGGGAGCCGGGCGACGAGCTCGTCGAGGGCGGCCGCCGAGGTCGCCGCGGCCAGCTCGGCGGCCGTGGCGCCGGGCCGGGCCAGCATCAGGTTCTCCCGCAGCGAGGCGTTGAACAGCACCGACTCCTGCGGCACCAGGGTCACCAGCTCCCGCAGCCGCCTCTCGTCGGCCGGGCCCGAGCCGGCCACCTCGATGACACCCTCGCCGGGCGGCAGGAGCCCGGCCAGGGCCAGCGCCAGCGTGCTCTTGCCCGATCCGGTCGCGCCGGCGATCAGCACGAACGATCCGGCCGGGATCTCCAGGTCGACGTCGTGCAGGGCGCGACGATTCCGGTACGTGTATCCGACCCCCCGTACCCTCAGCGCCGGCACCGGCCCCGGTGTCACCGGGCCGGCCGGCTCCACAGTGGCCGGCGCGTCGAGGTAGTCGAAGACCCGGTCGACCATCGCCCCGGCGCTCTGCACGGTCGTGCTCAGCTGCAGGAGCTGCTGGATCGGGCCGGACAGCCGCAACTGGAGCGTGGCGATCACGACGACCGTGCCCAGAGTCAGGCCGGGGAAGACCGTCCCGGACAGCCAGTACACCGCCGGCGGGAGGCAGGCGAAGGTGACCGCGCTCAGCGCCCACGCGTTGGTGCCGACCATCCGCTGGCGGTACGACAGGTCGCCGATGCGCTCGGACACGGTGCCGAAGCGGTCACGCTGCCACTCCTGCCGGCCGAGCGTGCGGCCGAGCACGATGCCGGACAGGCTCAGGTCCTCGCCGACGACGCGCATCATCTCGCCGACGCCGTCCTGGCGCTGCCGGGCCAGCACCCGGCCCCGGCGGGCCAGCACGTTGTTGGCCAGGTTCAGCAGCAGGGCGAGGCCGATCGAGATGAGCGCGAGCGGCCAGTTGAGGGCCAGCATGACGGCGAAGCCGGCGATCAGGCCGAGGGCGGCGAAGACGACGCTCTGCCCGGTCGAGGTCAGGATCTCGCTGATGCCGCCCATGTCGCTGACGAGCCGGGCCTGCACTTCCGCGGTGGAGTTCTCGGTGAAGAAACCGAGCGGCCGGCGCTGGACCCGGTCGTACAGATCGGCCCGGAGGTCCCGCACGACCCGCAGGCCGGTCCGGTGGGTGAGCGCGGTCTGCCCGACCGAGGCGAGCGTGCCGATCACGCCGGCGGCCAGCATCCCGCCGCACAGCCAGCCGACCGCCGTGACGTCGTGACGGGGCAGGGCCTCGTCGATGAGTCTCCGCAGCAACAGCTGGCTTCCCGCCGACAAGCCGACCGAGACCGCCATCAGCGTCACCGCGAGCAGCACCGCCCGGCGGTGGGGCCGGAACCGGGCGGCGATCCGCCGCCACCGGGACGCCCCGGTCACGCGGCCCGGCCGATCGCCACGGTGAACAGATGCCGCAGGCCGGCGCGGCCCGCCGCTTCGGTCGTCGCGCCGTAGACGGAGGCGGACAGCCCCACCGACAGGGCCGACAGCCACGCGGCGTAACCGAGGGCACCGGCCGCGACCAGCAGCCCGCCGTATCCGGGCCCGGCCGGCGAGCACGCGCGGACGAGGTCACCCCGGACGGCCAGGATCACCGGGGCCGTCGGCGCGAGCGACCCGAGCACCTCGGTGGTCCCGATGGTGAGCAGGTCCGCGGCGAGGGGGAACTCCGGCCGGAGCATGTCCACGGCGTTGCCCGTGATGAAGGCGAGCTCGGCCGGCGACAGTGGATCGGCCGTGAACCGGCGGACCGACCGGCGGTCGCCGAGAACGTCGGACCACGGCCGCGGGCCGGGCCGTGGGGCCGCCACCGGCCGGACCGGAGTGGGTGCCGGTCCACTGTGGCGACGGCCCAGCAGACGCCCGGCCTCCTCCATGAGCACGGTTTCCTCGACAAGGGGCATGGTCGCCCGCTCCTCTCAGCTCACGAGGCCGGCCAGGCCGGCGACGACGGTCACGATCTCCCGGTCCGGGCGCAGGTCGAGCACGTCCGCGAGGCGCTCGTCCCAGGCCGTCGCCGGCCGCGCCGTCAGGCCGAGTTCGCGGGACACCACCGCGAGCTGCATCGCCGCGCAGCCCGCGTCGAGGTGCGCCAGGCGCAAGGCGAAGGCGCCATACTTCTGCCCGAGCCGGCCGACGTCACCGACCAGCACCAGCACCGCGTCGAGCCCGCCGGGCGCCAGGTCGGTGCCGGCCAGGGCTTCGCCCAGGCCGATCCGGTCGGCGTGGGCCACGACGAGCTCGTGGGTGAGGTCGTCGTAGCGGCAGACCTCGCCGTCGGCGGTGATGACGTAGGCGGCCGGCGACGCCTGATTGCCGCCGCTCGGCGCCCACCGCCGCCGGTCGGCCGGATCCGCCACGGCCCGCTGCCCGGCGACGCGGGACAGGACCGTGCCGAGCGGGTCGCCGGACGGCAGCGGCCGGCGGGGCGAGGACCAGAACGCGGGGCGCGTCGTCTGGAGCTCCAGCAGCCGGCGCTCCTCCTCCGGGGTGGTCCGGCCCGCCCACACCGGCTCGTGCCGGCGGGTCCGCATCCACCACTCGTAGGCCTCCGCGGTGGTGGCGTCCCCGCCGGCCAGGCCGCACTCGGCACAGCCCGGCTCGGGCACCGCCAGCCGGGCCTCCGAGGTCAGGCCGGCCACCGTGACCCGGACGACCCGAGGCGGCGGCGCGGGCTGATGGGTGTGTGCCACCCGGGCCAGCACCTCACCCGCGGCGAGACCGGCGAGCAGGCCGGCGGTCGCGTCGTCCGGGGCGCCACCGACCGTCCAGCCGGCGCCGGCCAGGCCGGTCGACAGACACGACGGGCACAGCGGCATCTGCCGGTCGAAGAGCGGGCCGAGCTGGATCTGATCGGCGCCGGCCGCCGCCCGCAGGACGGGAACCCCGGCCGGGCGGCACACCGCCACCACGGCCTCGAGCTGGTCGTCACCGGCGACCACCAGCCGCGGCCCGTCGCCGTCGAGGGCGGCGCCGAGGTCGGACGAGACCGTCCCGACACCGGCCTCGAGCAGGTCGGCCGCGAGCTGGTCACGGACGGGACCCGCGACGGCCGGCACGACCACCGCGCGGCGCAGGACGTCACGCAACTCGGCGCTGGAGCGGTAGCCGCCCGCGGCCGGAAGCATGCGGGAGAAATAGGCGTCGCCGCCGGGCGAGCCGTCCAGCAGCCCGCGGGCCTCGAGCATGGCCAGGGCCGGCGCCAGCTGTTCCGGGCCGAGCCCGAGACCCGCGGCCAGCTCGCCCGTGTCGTGGCGGCCGTCGAGCAGGTCGAGCAGCCGGGGCAGGACCGTGGTGGCGGCGCGGCCGGTGAACCAGTGCCGGCTCGGGCCGCCCTCGATGAGCAGGCCGTTCGGCCCGGGCACGACAGCCAGTCCGCGGGCCAGCCGAGGGGCGGTCACCGCGCACCCACCGGCGTGCCGAGCCCGAACAGCGCGGCCGGATCGCGGGGACGCACCGGCGGCCCGCAGCGGGCGCAGCCGGGCATGGGCGCGACCGGATCGGCGGTCAGGCGCGGCCCGTCCGGCTGAAGCGTGACCACGCGCCCGGCCAGATCCGCCACGCGCCGCAGCAGGAGCCGGACGGTGGCCGCGGTGGCCCGCGCGTGATGCGGGAGGAAGCCGGACGGACCGAGGGCGGGGTCCCGGTCGTACGCCTCGTGCAGCATCGCGCTCTTGTCACCGTGCATGGTGTGCTGCGCGCGGCGCCGGCGACAGCAGTCGAAACACGGCGCCGCCGGCGGCTCGATCCACGGGCCGATCCGGACCACGGGATGGTCGAGGATCACCGGAAGCCACGGCGTGCCGGTGCCGAACGACATCCGGTCGGCCTCGTCGCAGAGGGCCGGCGACGGCCGCCACAACGCCACGACCACGACGTCCGGGCGGCTCGCGAACGCGGTTCCCAGATCACCGGCCGGCGTGGCCGGAAGGTCGGCGGCGACGCGGCGGCCGAACGCGCCGACGCCCAGGGCACTGATCACGCGAACGGTTGGGGCCATGTGTTCAACTCCTGTTCGGGCAGCACCCGGTGTCCCATCCGGGCCGGCGCGCCGTACAGCCGGGGATGGGCCAGGAACTGGGCGTACGGGTGCAGGCTCATCGGCTGGAGGTCGGGGATGACGACGCTCACCGAGGTCAGTCCGGCGTCGGCCAGGTCTTCCGGTGTCGTGTCGACCACGGCCACCGGCATGCCGCGCTCGGCGAAGACAGCGGTCAGCCGGGCCAGAGCGGCCCGCGGATCGGCGGGCAACGGCTCGCGGCGCCGGCGCGGCCGGTCCCGGGCGCCGTCGACCAGGAAGTCGAAGGCGTGCGCCCGCTCCGGCAACCCCATGTACCGGGCGCCGTCGTCGATCTCGCGGATCCGGTCCACCGAGTCGGGAACCGGTGTGGTGGCCGAGTGCAGGTACGGGGTGATCGTCATCGTGTCGACCAGCGCCTTCTCGGCCGCCGTGACGAGATCGCGGGCGGTCGCACAGCCGACCACGTTGCGCAGCACCGGGTCGTGCTCGGCGACCTGCAGGCAGTAGACGGTCGGCACGCCGAGGTCGGTCGTGGCGTCGAACAGGTACGTCCGGACGAAATGCCGCTCGGCCCCGCGGAGCAGATAACGCAGGTCCTCGGAGGTGACCTCCGCGCCGATCAGCGGCAGCGGCAGGCGCTGGAGCCAGGTCAGCGCGATGGCGTCCCGCTCGACGACCTCGCAGACGGCTCCGATCACGGCCTCGACCGGGTCGGTGTGCACCGACCACCCGGTGGAGATCCGGTAGGTGAACCGTTCCGCGGGTGTCACGTCGTGCAGGCGATAGGCCGCCTGCACCGCGGGCACCCAGATCGGTTCGCCCGAGGTGAGCTCCAGCCCGCGCACCCAGCGGATCGGCGTACCGGCATCGAACGGCACGACACGGCATTGCGGTCGCGCGCGCTCGGCCGCCGAACAGCGCGGGTACCGGGCCGGGTCGAGCACCATGCCGTCGAGGTCGCGCGCCGTCGCGGTCACGGCCGGCGCGGTCTCGCCGTAGACGCGCGCCGCGTACCGCTCCGCCGCCTCCGCGATGGCGATCAGGCGGGCGTGTTCCGGCCCGCGCAGCGAGCGGCCGCCGCCCCGCGTCCGGTCGTCGCGCGGGCCACCGGCGGAGGCGCCGACACCGGTCAGCCGGGCCAGGCCGCGGGCGGCGTCGGGGCGGCCGACGGTGGCGACGATGCCCGCCGGCGACACCAGGTGGTCCAGGGTGGATGTCATGGGACTTTCCCTTCGCGGCCTCGGTCGGGTGATGCCGTGCGGGGTGGCGCGTCCACGCCACCCCGCACGGTGACCGTCACTCGTTGCGCGAGCAGTCACACCAGGCGTTGCCGCCACCGCCGGCGCTGGCCTCGCACCAGGTCTCGCTGCCGAGATCGGTGTCTTCCTTCTGGAAGCCCTCGGTGACGTCCTCGACGGACAGGTCCAGCACGTGAAGCTCGTGCATGTCCAACCTCCTCGATGGTGTGCGATCCGCCCCGCCGCGGATCTTGCGGCGGAACGGATCGGAACGTATCGGCGGCCGCTAACAAACCGCTAAGCCTGCAGGAAGGTGGCCAGTTGCTGGGCGTGCTCGTACCAGGGCGTGCTGGCCGCGAGGAACAGCGCGGCCCGGACGTTCGCGTACTCGGCGCGGGTCCACTGGCGGGCGGCGCGGCGGTCGGCCGGCAGCGGCACGGCGTGGGTGCCGTGCAGGTACCAGTCGAGGACCGCTCGCAACGCCCGGTCGCGTTCCTCGGTGCTGTCGTCGCGACGGCTCAGCCGGACCGCGTACTCCCGCAGCAGGTCGTGCAGGTGGTAGCGCCCGGGGACGGACTGCTGCAGCAGGTGCTCGTCGAGCAGCGCCTCCAGCCCCGCCTCGGCCTCGGCCACCTCCAGCCCGGCCAGCGCCGCCACCGAGGCCGGCGTCATGTCGTCGCCGGGGTGCAGGCCGAGCAGGCGGAACAGGCGGCGAGCGGCCGGGTCGAGGGCGTCGTACGACCGGGCCAGAACCGGCTCGACCGCCCGGCGGCCGGCCACCAGCTCGTCCAGCCGGTGGGCCCGGCCGGACAGGCGGGTCACCAGGTGCTCGACCGTCCAGCACGGTCGCGCCCGCAACCGTTGCCCGGCCAGGGCCACGGCCAGCGGCAGATGCCCGCAGAGGGCGGCCAGTTCGCGGGCCGGGGCCGGTTCGGCGTCGAGCCGGGCCCGGCCGGCGATCTCGCCGAGCAGTTCCACCGCCTCGGCCTCGGTGAACGGGTGCAGCTCGACCGAAAGGGCCCCGTCCAGCGCGAGCGTGCGCCGGCTGGTG
Organism: Actinoplanes sp. NPDC048988; assembly: GCF_043197815.1. NCBI lineage: Bacteria > Bacillati > Actinomycetota > Actinomycetes > Micromonosporales > Micromonosporaceae > Actinoplanes > Actinoplanes sp. NPDC048988. Next base: position 141,404 of record NZ_JBICTW010000001.1, read on the forward strand.
ACGATGACCAGGCAGGCCGAACTGCCCGGCAGGAGCGGGAGGACCTGCTCCTCGTCGGCCGCGTTGTCCAGCACGACCACCATCCGCCGGCCGGCCAGCAGATCGCGGTAGACGGCGGACCGGCCGCCGAGATCGGGCGGGATCCGGCCGGCCGGCATACCGGAGGCCCGCAGAAAGGACTCCAGCACGGCGGATGGGTCGGCCGGCGCCTCGGCCGGCGCGAAGCCCCGCAGATCCACGTAGAGCTGGCCCTCGTCGTACCGGCCGGCGGCGACCAGCTGATGGGTCACGCGCAGCGCGAGACGCGTCTTGCCGACGCCGGCCATGCCGGCCACGGTCCACAGGGTCGCCGCCGTCGCGGGGTCGCCGCACACGGACGAGGCCATGGCCGCGACCTCGGCCGCCCGCCCGGTGAACTCGGCGATGTCCGGCGGCAGCTGGCGGTAGGTGTTCACCGGCGGGCGGCCGTCCCCGGCGAGCACCCCCGGATCCTCGGCCAGGATCCGCCGGTGCAGCTCCCGCAGTGGCTCGGACGGCTCGACGCCGACCTCGTCGACCAGCCGCCGGCGCAGATCGCGGTAGACGGTGAAGGCTTCGGCGGCGCGGCCGGTCCCGGCGTACACGGTCATCAGTTGCCGGTGGAAGGTCTCGCGCAGCGGGTGTTCGGCCACGAGCGCGGTCAACTCGGCCGCCAGCCCGGCGACGCGGCCGCCGGCGAGCAGCGCGTCGACCCGCTCCTCATGGGCTTCGGCCCGCGACTCCTCGGCCGCGGCGGCGACGAAGCCGATCGCGGCGTGCTCGAGGCCGCTGAAGGCCGGCCCGCGCCAGCGCCCCAGGGCCACTTCGAGCAGCCGGGCCGCGCCCTCGTCGTCACCCGAGGCCCGCAGCGCGCGGGCGCCGGCGACGTCAGCGCGGAACTGCGCCAGGTCGAAGCTGTCGCCGCTCACCCGGACCAGGTAGCCGGGCGGCCTGGTCAGGATCGGCGCGGCCGCCCGGTCGCCGCCGGCCGCGAGTCGCCGGCGCAGATCCGAGACCATCCCCTGCAATTGCACACGGTACGAGGGTGGCGGGTGCTCGCCCCACAACGCGTCGGCCAGCTCGTCGGCCGAGACCACCTGGCCGGCGTGGGCCAGCAACAGCCCCAGAACCAGGCGCCGCTGCGGCCCACCCAGATCGATCGTCTCGGTTCCCCGCTCCACGACGAGCGGCCCGAGCACGCGGAAAGAAAGAACACTCACTCCTGAACCCACTCCCGGCCCGATAGGTGCGGGCAGGAGGGATCATCCGGGGAGCGCCTTCCGTTTCGCTCTCGGTCCGCTCTCGCCGGGCTCAGACGACGCGGGCGGCGGCCACAGGCCTCTTCGCGATCGGGTACGTGCCGTCGCTGCCGCTGTTCGCGCTCCAGCGGTACCCGGCGAACAGGCCGGCGGCGTCGGCGTAGAACATCATGTGGCCGATCCCGGCGCCCTGGAAATTGCTCACGTCGTCGACCATCCGGGTGTCCGGGTACGGCGCGTAGGTGGCCTTGCCGTACACACCGTGCGGGTCAGCCGTGCAGTCGACCACCTCCACCGCGTACTGCTTCGCGCCCTCGATCGCCGGGCCGTTCGGGTTCTCACCCTTCAGCTCGCGCACCATCACGATGTGCCCGCTGTTCACCTGGCCCGGTCCGGTGCGGGCCGGGTCGTAGTCGATGGCGATCAGGTCGCCCGGCTGGAGATCGGTGACCCGCTCCACGCGCCGGAAGCGGGTACAGCTGCCGGCGGCGAAGACCCGCTGGTAGTCCTCGGCCTCCGGGGACTCGCCGAAGAACTGGTCGAAGAACGCGGCGGTCACCCAGGGGTACGTACGCCCGAGAACCCCGGAGATGAACGAGGCGCACCGGGCGCGGGCGATCCAGGAGGCCGGATCACCCGGACTCCCGAACGTGAGCACGGCCGGGTTGTCCATGTCGTACACGTTGTTGGCCCGGGCCTTGACCCCGGACACCACCCGGACCTCGTCGGCGCTCAAGGCGCGCTGATAGACCCGGACGTCGGAGATCGCCCCGTTCCACCGGTTGGCCGGCGCGCTGTTCCAGGTGGCCCGTCCGAGGTGGAGGCTGGTGGTCGCGGCCCACGGCGTGATCGAGGAGGCGACCTCGGCGCCCGGCACGCCGTCGACGAAAAGCCGGATCGTGCCGCCGGCGCTGACCCCGGCCAGATGGACCCAGACCCCACGCGGATCACCGCCGTTGCCGCCGGCCGCCGACTCCTTGACGGTTCCGGCCGGGTCACGCACCTTGAACGCCCAGCCGAACTCCGGATCCCACTGCAACAGGAACCGGCTGGTCGCCCCCGAATCCTGGCTGACCGCGGTGTACATGGTGGTGAGGGCGGCACCCGCCGCGAGCCGAACCCAGGCCGACACGGTGAACGGCTTGCTCGTGTCGAGAACGGCGGCGGCAGTCGCGTTGGCGGCCGGCGTCGTGTCGAAACTGAGCTCCCCACCGGCCCGCAGCGTGGTGAAACTGGTGCCGGCGCCCCGGACGAGCGCCCCACGCCCCGTACGGTCGACGCCGTCCCCGCACAGCGGCCAGTGCCCGGCCAGCCCTTCCGGCAGATGCCCCGCGGCAAGCAGCCGCTGATATTGCACCATCTGCTCGGCGACGATCAGATGGGGTGCCGACACCGGCGCGAAAGGCCGGTCCAAGCTCTCGGCCCGCGCCGGCTCCGACCCGGCGAACGCTCCCACGCCCACCGCGGCCACCCCACCGAACAACCCCCGCCGACTGACGCGCATCGATCCCCCCTCGTGTTGAGGCCGGAGTGTATCGACAACGCCGGGATTTGGTGGCAGGGGCGGGATTCGATCCCCGGCTCATGAGACCGAACTCCTCCACCCTGCGATTGCTCTACCTGTCGAGCTAGCGGCACTCCGTGCCCCCGGGGAGATTCGAACTCCCGATCTCCGGCTTCGTAGACCGGCGCGCTGTCCAGCTGCGCTACAGGGGCTTGCATGTCGTCGGGTGGTGTCGAACCATCCGGCCTCCGCCTTATGAGGGCGGCGCTCTACCGCTGAGCTACGACGACGCGTCGAGACACGGCTACCGCCGCGCCACCGTGGACCCGGCCGGTCTCGAACCGGCCACCTCCCGCTTGCAGGGCGGGCGCTCTCCCTACTGAGCTACGAGCCCATCACTTACCCGGCTCGGCCGCGCCGGGCTTACCGCACCCACTCCCGCCCGGCTTACCGCGTCCACTGCCCATCCGGCACTGCCAGGCTTACCGCGTCCAATGCCCACCCGGCACCGCCAGCCGTACCGCGCCCGCTCCCACCCAGCACCGCCAGCCCTACCGCGCCCGCTCCCAGTACCGCGCGCCCTAGCGTGCCCGCCCCCAGCACCGCGAGCCCTTCCGCGCCCACCGCCACCAGCACGACCACGCCTACCGCACCCACTCCCCCAGCACGACCACGCCTACCGCACCCACTCCCCACCCGACACGGCTGCGCTGGCAAGGAGAAGTGGGGTGAGGTGTGAATGGCCGAGAGCGCGGATCGGAAGGGCAGCCGTCGGGCTGGCATGAAGAGCCGTGGTCAGAAGCGTGGGCGGAGGAAACGCCAGCCGACAGGTGGGGCAGGAAGAGCGGTGGCCGGAAACGCGGGAAACGCTAGCCGACGAGTCGGACAGCAAGAGCGGTGGCCGGGAACGCGGGAAGAGACGCCAGCCGACGACGGTGGCCGGGGAGCGCGGGGTGGGAAGGGTGGCGGGTTCGGGAAGAGGTGGCCGGCGCGTTGGGTGGGTAGCGCAAGTAGTCCCGCCCAGCTAGCCCGGCGGTTGTCCTACCCGCCGCAGCCGGCCCGCGTGGCCACGTTCTCGACCCATTTCTGGGTGCTATTAAATTGTTTTGGAATTAAGCACACGGGCGGCAGGAATCGAACCCGCAACCTTCGGCTTTGGAGGCCGCCGCTCTCCCCATTGAGCTACGCCCATACGACATGAAAAAGCCGCCCGTCCCGAACCGGGAGGGCGGCGACCATACAGCTGCTGATCAGCTGTTTCGCCTGCACACTCCCGAGACGGCTCGTCGCCAGGACGCCGGTCCGCACGCGCGGAGGGCGACCATGTTGGTGGCCTGCCACATCATCTCGCTCCCCTTTCTCGTACGTTCGACGTTCTGACTTTTTGAACATTAGCCGGTGCTCGCCATTCTGACAATCCCTTTTTCCCGCGCAATAGCGGTTGACCTCAAGCGCGGTTCAGGTTGGCGGGTGGGAATGCGAGCAGCTGCGTTCGGAGACGCCGGGACCGCCCGAGGTTCTGAAGGAGATGGAGGCGCCCGCTGGGCCGGTGGGTGTGCGGATCCGGACGGCCGGCATCCAGCCGTACGACTGTGCCGTGCGAGGGGTGGAACCCGCCCGGCCGGGGCGAGGTCGTGATCGTCGTGCCGGGCGAACCCTAGTAGCGGAATGCTCGGACCAGGGTGGTCAGGTCGGCGGCCAGCTCGGACAGGTTGGCCGCGGCCTGCTGGGTCGTCGCCGCCACGCCGGCGGTGGAGGAGGCCACGTCGGCCACGCCGGTGATGGTCTGGGCCACGTCGCCGCTGTTGGCCGCGGCCTCGGTCACCGTGCGGCTCATCTCGGCCGTTGTCGCCGTCTGTTCCTCGACCGCCGAGGCGATCGTCGTCGTGTACTCGCCGATCTGGTTGATGACCTCGGCGATCTCGCCGATCGCGGCCGCGGCGGCCGTGCTCGACGACTGGATGGCACCGATCCGGGCCGTGATCTGCTCGGTGGCCTGGGCGGTCTGCTGGGCCAGCTCCTTCACCTCGCCCGCCACCACCGCGAAGCCCTTGCCCATCTCGCCGGCCCGGGCCGCCTCGATCGTCGCGTTTAGGGCCAGCAGGTTGGTCTGCTCGGCGATCGACGTGATCAGCCGGACCACCTCGCTCACCTCGGCGCTGGCCGAGCCCAGCTCGGCCACCTGGCTGTTCGTGCGTTCGGCGACCGACATGGCCTGGTTGGCGACCTGCGCGGCCCGGGCCGCGTTGGTGGAGATCTCGCCGATGGAGGCGGTCATCTGCTCGGCCCCGGCCGCGATGGAGTGCACGCCCGAGTTGACCTGCTCGCTGGCCGAACGGGCGGTCAGGGCCCGGCCCGAGGCGTCGGCCGCGCCCGCCTGCAGCTGGGCGCTGACCTGGTTGAGGTCCTGGGCGGCGCCGGTCAGCCGGCCCGTGGAGTCGGCGATGCCGCGGATCGTCACCGCCACCTTCTCCACGAAGCGGTTGAAGGCGCCGGCGAGCTGCCCGGCCTCGTCGTCGCGGGCGATGGTGACCCGCTGGGTCAGGTCGCCGTCGCCGTCGGCGATCTCGGCCATCCGGTCGCGCAGCTTCTCGATCGGGCGCACGATCGTGCGGGCCAGGTACAGCGCCGCCGCCGCGGCGACGAGCACGGCGATCAGCGTCAGGACGACGCTGATCTGGCGGGTCGTGTTCGCCGTGCCCAGGATCGTGGCGGTCGGCACCGAGACCACGAGCGTCCACGTGTCGCTCGCCCCGAGCGCCACCGGCGCCGCGGTCCACAGCGTCTCGTCGCCGGTGTCGCCGACCTCCTGGGTGGTGTCGCCCGCTTGCACGGCCTTGGCCGCCAGCGCCGCGATGTCGTCCGGGGCCGCCTTGCCGGCCGCGGCGGAGTCCCCACCGCCGACCACCACGCCCGCGGTGCTGACCAGCACGGCCCGGCCCGTGCCGAACGGCCTGATCGCACCGACCAGCGTCTGCAGGCTGGCCAGCGACATGTCGATGCCGGAGACACCGACGACCGTACCGCCGCGTTTGATCGGCACCGAGACGGAAGTGATCAGAGTGTCGACACCGCCGACCTCGTACAGGTAAGGCTCGATGACCTTCTCGGCGCCGGTGGTCTTGGGAATCTGGTAGTAGTCGCCCGGCCCGCTCTTGTCGTAGTCGGTCAGCGGCGTGAGAGCGATCTTGCCGGCGTCGCGGTACCAGTACGGCACGAAGCGCCCGGTGGCGTCGTCACCCGCGCCCGCGTTGCGGTGCCGGCTGTCCCGCCCGTCGAACGCGCCGGGCTCCCAGGCCGTCCACACGGCGAGGAAGTCGTCGTGGCCGGCCAGCACCGAGCGCAGCTGGGCGTTGGCGGCGGCCCGGCTCGAGGTCACGGAGAGCGCCTGAGCCATGTCCCGCGCCGTATCGAGGCCGCCCAGCACCACCTGCCGGACCTCGGCGGCGTTGCGCTGGGCGACCTCGTCGGCGTAGGCGAAGCCGGTGTCCCGCGCGTTGCCGGCGTTGCGGTGGGTGATGTACCAGACCACCGCCACCATCGAGATCACCAGCATCAGCACCATCGAGACGATGATTCTCATCTTGATCGTGAACGACACTTCTGGAGGCTCCCACGCCGGATGCCCCCGAATGAGGGGATTCCTCAGATCCAGCGGCTCCCCAGCCACATTCTCTGGGACCAGCTGTCGTACGGGATCGACGAGCCCACGAAGATCGGATAGAAGTACGCGAAGCAGAGAGCGACCAGGACCACGTACGCCGCCGCCGCGATCGTGCCGATCATCTGCCGGTCCGACCGCGCGGCCCCGGTGGTGACGCCCTCCGGCGGGGTCATGATCGCGCCGAGCACGTAGACGACGGCCAGGATCAGGAACGGCAGGGCCGGCAGCGCGTAGAACGAGAACATCGTGCGCCCGTCCTTGATCGCGTAGTAGAACCACGGGAGCAGGCCGGCCACCACGCCGGTGCCGATCGCCCACGCCCGCCAGTCCCGCCGGGCGATGCCGAACCAGGTCAGGGCGGCCAGCGCGGGCAGGAACGACCACCACAGGACCGGCGTGCCGAGGAGCAGGATCTGCCGTACGCAGCTGGGAGCGCCGCAGCCGGTCGCGCTGGGCCAGTAGAAGTTGACCGGGCGGCCCAGCAGCAGCCACTGCCACGGCCACGACTGGTACGGATGCTTCGAGGTCAGGCCACTGTGGAACTCGTACGCCATCCGGTGGTAATGCCACAGGTTCATGAGCGCGCCGATCACCGGCGGTTCGTCGCGCCCGTTGCGCGCGCGGTCGTGCCGGAAGTAGCCCGTGTCGGTGACGAACCACCCGGTCCACGTGGCCAGGTACACCACGAGCGCCACACCCAGCGTCAGGATCAGCCAGCCGAGGTCGCGGCCGATCCGCCCCGGGACGCCGGCCGAGCGGCGTGCCTGGATCCGCCAGACGAGCACCAGCGCGGCGAAGAAGGGCGCGAAGAACAGCGCGCTCCACTTCACGCCGCAGGCCAGGCCCAGCATCACTCCCGAGGTCAGCAGCCACCAGGGCACCCGGGGTGGGTCGCCGCCGGTTTCCAGCGCCCGCAGCAGTCCGCGCCGGTAGTGGTCGCGGTCGAGCACGACGGCGGCGAACGTCATCAGGATGAACAGGCCGAGGAAGATGTCGAGCAGCGAGATCCGCGACAGCACCAGCTGATAGCCGTCGAGGGTCATCAGCAGCCCGGCCGCGCCGGCCAGGACGACCGAGTGGAACAGCCGGTACGCCACCCGGATGAGCACCAGGATCATCAGGATGCCGGCCACGGCGGGCATGAACCGCCAGCCGAGCTCGGTGTTGCCGAACAGCGCCTCGCCGACCGAGATCAGCCATTTGCCCAGCGGTGGATGCACGACGTACGCCGGGCCGTTGGTCTTCTCGTCCCACTCGACGCCGTGCTGGAGCATGTCCCAGGCGTCGGTCGGATAGTAGACCTCGTCGAAGACGTAACCCTTGGCGCTGGTGATGCCGTTGAGCCGCAGGATCGCCGCGATCACCACGATCACCCCGGTGACCGCCCACGAATGCGGGTCGAGCCAGTTGTCGAGGGTGGCCAGCCGGCGCCGGACGATGTCGGGCACCGCGCGAAGAGTCGTCGGCTCCGGAGCCAGCGTTGTCGTCACTCCGCGATCGTAGGGCCGGGCACCGGCAAATCGATGCCCGGCGAACCATCAAATCGTCAGCCGCCCAGGTTCACGACCCACCCGTCGCGAAATTCGACACGCTTGCTGTGTACGGCGGCAGGTCGCTCGACGAGCACACAGCGGTCCTCACCGGGCCACCACCATCCCGTCGACCGGGCCAGCGCCTCCCAGGCGGCCAGCTCACGACCGGCGCCGGGCGCGACCAGCCCGAGCCGGCGCAGAACGTCGACGTGGGCGATCCACCAGGCGTCCTGCTGCCCGTACCAGCCCACCGGGACCGGACCGAGAGCCGCCCGCACGGCAAGATAGAAGGTGGAGAATGTCTGGAACAGCGATTGGCGTACGCCCTGGGCCAGGATCTCCCGAAACGGAAGGCCCATCTCGAGGGCCCGCTCCGGCGGCAGGAGGGGCCAGGACTCGCCTTTCTTGCGCTTCGGGGCGGGCCGGTCCGAGGGCGGTTCGGTGTACGTCTCGTCCACCGTGGACCTGAGAAACGAGAGCCCCGCCGCGATGTCGCTGGCGATCGGCGGGCGGCCCGGTGGGCGCCGGGAGGCGACCCAGGAGCGCAGGTCGTCGTGCGTGGGCAGACCTGCGAGGTACGGCCGGGCCGCGCGCGGGGAGTCGACCCAGACGAACTCGGGCCGGCGATGACAGATCGAGGCGATGGCCTCTTCAGCGGTCTGGCGGTCGGCCGGCTCGGTGGAGAATCCGATGTCCAGCCATTCGCGGCGGATGTCCACCGCCTGCTGCCAGAGGTTCGTACGGAGCGCGGCGTCCCGCCGCGCGAGCGCGATCACAGCGCGAGGGCGCACGCGCCCTTCCGGGAGAAGATCATCATGGCGACCATGATGACCCCCTCCCGCCGGAACGGCAACCCGGTTACTTGGGGGCGTTCAGATCGTCGAGCCCTTTCACGGCCCCACGGTGCAGCGGAACCGGATCGGTCCTGCGGGCCTGGCCGAGCGAGATCTCCTTGGCGGCGGCGTTGGCTTGGACGAGCTGCGGCTGCCGTTCGAACAGGGTCTTGGTGAGCACGCAGGCCACATTCGGGTCGAGGTCATCGCGTACGAGAAGAAGGTTGGGCACGACAACGGTCGGCGTGTCGGCGGCGAGCTTGTAGGTCGCGGCCGGGATGGCGCCGGCCTCGTACACCGGATTGATCTTCTGAAGGGCCGGCAGCAGAGGCGTGACGTCAAGGAACTCGACCTGCCCGGCCGACGTGGTGAGCAGGTCGGTGATGCCGGGCGTGGGCAGACCACCCGACCAGAACAGGGCGTCGATCGAGCCGTCCTTCATCCCGTCGACGGTCTTGGTGAGGTCGAGCTTCTGCGCGCTGACATCCTGGGCGGGGTCGAGCCCGGCCGCGGTGAGCATCCGGTTGGCGATCACCTCGGTACCGGACTTGGGCGACCCGGTGGAGACCCGCTTACCCTTCATGCCGGCGACATCCTTGATGCCGGCCGCCTTACGAACGATCACCTGCGTGTAGTTCGTATGGATCCGGGCCAGCGCGGCCACAGGTTGCCGGCTGTCGAAACTCCCACTCCCGTCGACGGCATCGGCGGCGGTGTCGGCCAGCGAAAAGGCAACGGCATACTGCCCGGCGACAACCTGCTGAATGTTCTGCACGGAGGCGCCGGTCTCGGAGGCGGTGGCTTTGAGCTTCCCCCCACCGGCATTGATCTGCTCGGCGTAAGCATTGCCCAGGGCGAAGTAGACACCGGTCGCGTTCCCGGTGGCAATGCCGACCCGAGTCTCCTTGTCCACAGTGCACGTAACTTCCCCACCGGCATCGGTCGTGGCGGCGTCCTGCCGCCCACCACACCCGGCAACACCCACCACGAGCGTCGCCGCCAGCATCACAGGCACACCCACCGACCGACCGCCACGACCGCCTAGCCCCACAGACCGACCGCCACGACCGGCCAGGCCCACAGAACGACCGCCATGTCCGGCCAAAGCCGCCGACTGAACGCGGAATGGCTGGGCCGCCGACCCAACGCGGACGGACTCGGCCACCAACCCAACGCAGACAGGCTCGGCCGCCAACCCAACGCGGACAGGCTCGGCCACCAACCCAACGCAGACAGGCTCGGCCGCCAACCCAACGCGGACAGGCTGGCCAGCCGACCAGGCGCCGGGAACCGGCCATGCCGCCGACCGGACGCCGCGGGAGGGCAAAGCCCAGGCTCTGAACCCCGCCGCCCGGCGGGTCATCGCTCGGACAAATCCGATATTTAGCTTCATGTCAACCCCGTTCGTTGGAAGAGGAGGAGGGCGGAGAAGGGAGCGGAGCGGAGGGCCGGCTGCCGGTCTCGCCGAGAGCGGCATCGGCCGGCCCCGCCGGCGCGGGGTGCGCCGCAGACGGCCCCGCCGGCGCGGGGTGTCCCGCAGACGGCCGGGCGGGTGAGGAGGACGTGGACGGCTGGACGGGGCGGCCACTCGGCGAAGTCGGCGTCGCGACCGAAGCCTCGGAAGCAGGCTCCCCGGCGGGTTCACCGAAAGGCCCCGAGAGGGGCTCGGCAGACGGCTCGGCAGACGGCTCAACGGAGGACACGACCGATGACTCGGAGCGGGGCTGGACGCGGGGCTCGGAGGAGGGCTCGGTGCGAGGCTCGGACGACGACCCGGAGGAAGAATCGGCGCGAGGGTCGGCGGAGGGGGCGGGAGAAGGGTCGGCGGTGGGTGAGGAGCGGCGGCGCTGGGCGAAGGTCCAGATGATGGCCGCGGCGAACAGCGCGATGCCGGCCGTTATGGCTGTCGGGGACAGGTAGAGCAGGAACAAGCCGGACAGGGCGGCCAGGACCCGGGGAGCTGTTCCGGCTCGGCCCAGGCCGAGGATCCAGCCGCCGGTTGCCACGGCGAGGGCGGTCACCGCCAGCATGGCGACCGCTGTGGCCCAGGTGACCTCCAGGGCTGAGCCTCGGGCCAACAGGTAGGAGCCGGCGGGGGTCAGCACGAACGCTATCGGGGCCAGGAACGCCGGCAGCGCGTACTTCAGCGTCTGCCACATCGTCGGGATGGTTCGGCCGCCGGTGATGGCGCTGGCGCCCACCGCGGCCAAGGCCGTCGGGGGTGTCACCTCCGACAGCACCGAGTAGTAGAAGACGAACATCGCCGCCGCGGGGGCCGGTACGCCCAGGGCCAGCAGCGCCGGGCCGATGATGACCCAGCCGATGATGAAGCTGGCCGTGACCGGTACGGCCAGGCCGAGCAGGGCCAGTGCCACCGCCGCCAGCACCACCGTCGTGGCCAGCACCGCTGTCGGGTCGGTGAACAGGGCCTGCGCGCCTCGGACCAGCAGCGAGGCGAGCTGGGCGCCCAGTCCGGTTTTCGTGGTGGTCGCGGTGATGATGCCCGCGGCCGCGCAGACCGCCACCACCGGCAGGACGCCGCGGACGCCGGCGCTCAGCGCCTCGAAGACCCGCCCCGGGGTCAGCCGGGAGCTCCGGTCGAGGAACGAGAGCAGGAACGCCAGCAGCGTCGCGTAGACGACCGCGCGGGTGGCGCTCTCCCCCAGGGCCAGCAGGACGACGATGAGCACCAGCGACGAGAAGTGGTAGCCGAACCGGGCCAGCAGCCGGAGCGTGCTGACCGGCGGGGTGTCCAGCGACCGTACCCGGAAGCGACGGACGTCGATCTCGACGGCCAGCAGGATGCCCAGGTAGTAGAGGATCGTGGGGATCGTCGCCCAGCCCAGGACGGTCAGGTAGGAGACGTCGAGGTATTCGGCGACGATGAACGCGGCCGCGCCGAGCGTGGGTGGTGACAGGATGGCGCCGACGCCGGCCGCGGCCAGCATGCCGCCCGCCTGTTCGGCCGGGTAGCCGGCGCGGCGCAGCATCGGCCAGGTGACCGCGCCGACGCTGACCGCTGTGGCCGTGCCGGAGCCGGAGACCGTGCCGAGCAGGAAGCCGGCGGCCACCGCGGTGCGGCCGGCGGCGCTGCGCGAGCGGCGGAACGCGGCCACCGACAGGTCGACGAAGAAGCGGCTGGCGCCGCTGAGGTCGAGGACGGCGCCGTAGATGGTGAAGAGCACGATGTACGTGGCCGCGACGTCGAGCGGGGTGCCGTAGAAACCGCTGCCCGAGTTGTAGAGCGCGTCCACGATCTGCGCGAAGTCGAGACCGGCGTGGGCGATGGGCCAGCTCTGCGGCAGGAGACCGCCGTAATACGCATACCCCAGGAAAGCGAGACAGACGACGGGCAGCGCCCAGCCGGTGGTCCGGCGGCACGCCTCGACCACCAGCACCAGCATGATCGCGCCGAAGACCACGTCGATCGGGTCGAGCAGGCCCTGGCGGTCGAGGAACGCGTCGTACCCGCCGGTGAAGGGGTTCAAGGGGTAGAGGCCGACGAGCACCGCCGTACCGGAAAGAATCCAGTCCGGTGTTGTCGGGCGTTCTCGGGAGGAAAGGCGGAACTTGTACGCCAGGAAGACCAGCGGCAGCGTCCCGGCCAGGAAGATGATCAGGTAGTACTGGCTGCCCCGGGCGAGCGGCCGGAACACCTGCACGAGCACGAGCACGGCCACGGCGAACGCGACGATCGAGACGGCGAGCCCGACGCGCCCGGCCAGCCGGCGGGCGGGCAGCTCCTCGTCGTCGTAGACGACCTCCGGGCTCAAAGATCGATCACCGCCCATGGAACGGACAGTAACCGACTCGCACCCGCCGGGAAACCCGATTGGCAACCGGGGCCCGGCCCAATGAAGGCATGACCGTGCAGACGCAAACCCGGCAGCACGACGGCGGCCTCGCGCTCGACTTCCCCACGCTGCGGCGGCGCCGCATGCTGGGCCTGGTCACCGGGGTCACGGTGGCGGCGCTGGCCACGCCCGGGGGCGACGCCCTCAGCCGCTCGGGCATCGTGCGCAGCGACCTGCGCTGGGGTTTCGGCACGGCGACCGGCGTCGCCAAGGGCGTCCCGCTGACCATTCGGCTGCGGCTGACCAGCGCCACCTCCGGGCGGCCGCTGAGCGGGCACGGTGTCTATCTCTGGCACGGGGACCGGGACGGCGCGTACTCGCTCTACTCGCCGAGCCTGGCCGGGCAGAACTACCTGCGCGGGCTCCAGACCACCGACGACACCGGCTGGGTCACCTTCACCAGCGTCTTCCCCGGCGCCTACCGCGACGAGTGGCCGCATCTGCACTTCGAGGCCGAGCTTGGCGTACGCGGTCAGATCTCCCTGCCCGGCGACGTCTGCCAGCAGGTCTACACCACCAAGGGGTACGAGGGCAGCCGCGACCGCCTGACCGGGGCCGACCCGGCCGGCACGAATCCGCACGCGCTGGCGATGGCCTGCGTCACGGGTGATCTTGAACGCGGCTTCACGGCCACCCGCACGATTAACATCTGAGCCCATCGGGGGCAGACTCGGCCGAATGACAGCAGATTCGTTCCGCCAGGCTCGGGATTTCCTGCTCGCCCACGCCACCGACTACGAGGGCGCCCTGGCCGGTTTCCGCTGGCCCGAGCTCGGCGAGTTCAACTGGGCGCTCGACTGGTTCGACGTGATCGCGGCCGGCAACGACGCGCCGGCGCTGTGGATCGTCGAGGAGGACGGCTCCGAGCAGCGGTTCTCCTTCGCCGAGATGTCCCGGCGGTCGGATCAGGTCGCGTCGTGGTTGCGGCTTCAGGGTGTACGCCGTGGGGACCGCATCGTGCTGATGCTGGGCAACCAGGTCGAGTTGTGGGACACCATCCTGGCCGTGATGAAGCTGGGCGCCGTGCTGATCCCGGCCACGCCGCTGCTGGGCCCGGCCGACGCCGCCGGCCGGGTGGCCCGCGGCGGGGCCAAGCACGTGATCGCCGGCTCGCCCGCGGCCGAGAAGTTCGCCGCGGTCGACCCCGGAATCACGCGCATCGCGGTCGGCCCGGCCGTCGACGGCTGGCTCGACTTCCGCTCGGCCTACTCCTCCGGCGCGGGTTTCGAGCCGGACGGCGTGACCCGGGCCGACGACACGCTGCTGCTCTACTTCACGTCGGGCACGACGGCCAACCCGAAACTGGTCGAGCACACCCACGCCTCGTACCCGGCCGGGCATCTCTCGACCATGTACTGGATCGGCCTGCAACCGGGCGACGTGCACCTGAACATCTCGTCGCCGGGCTGGGCGAAACACGCGTGGAGCAACGTCTTCGCCCCGTGGAACGCCCAGGCCTGCGTCTTCATCTACAACTACACGCGCTTCGACGCCGGCCGCCTGATGGCCGAGATGCAGCGCTGCGGCGTCACCAGCTTCTGCGCCCCGCCGACCGTCTGGCGGATGCTCATCCAGTCCGACCTGAGCGCCCTGGACACCCCACCCCGCCTGGTGGTGGGCGCCGGCGAGCCGCTCAATCCGGAGGTCATCGACCAGGTGAACAAGGCCTGGGGCGTGACGATCCGCGACGGTTTCGGCCAGACCGAGACGACGGTGCAGATCGCCAACACCCCCGGCCAGCCGGTCAAGCCGGGGTCGATGGGCCGCCCGGTCCCCGGATACCGCATCGAGCTGATCGACCCGAACACGGGCGAGCCGGCCACCGAGGGCGAGATCTGCGTGGCCCTGGACCCGCGCCCGGCCGGCCTGATGGTCGGCTACCACGGCGACGCCGAACTGACCGCCGACCGCATGGCCGGCGGCTACTACCACACCGGCGACGTGGCCTCCCGCGACGAGGACGGCTACATCACGTACGTGGGACGCACCGACGACGTCTTCAAGGCGTCGGACTACCGGATCTCCCCGTTCGAGTTGGAGAGCATCCTCATCGAGCACGAGGCCGTGGTCGAGGCGGCCGTGGTCCCGTCCCCCGACCCGGTGCGCCTGGCGGTCCCCAAGGCGTACATCGTGCTGGCCGAGAGCTGGCCCGCCGACGAGAAGACGGCAGAGGCGATTTTCCAGTACGCCCGTGAGCACATGCCGCCGTACGCCCGCATCCGCCGCCTCGAGTTCACCGACCTCCCGAAAACCATCTCCGGCAAGATCCGCCGAGTGGAACTACGGGCCGCCGAACTCACCAAGCGCCCCACCCCCGACACCACCCCACCCGGCGAGTTCACCGGCTGATCCCACCCGTTGCACCGCGACCGCGGCCTTGACCGCGTGGTCCCGCCGGGCTGGACGGCACGGATCGAAACGCCGGCGGCGGCGACGTCGCCGGCGGTGTCGCGGTGGGCGTTTGTCGTCTCGATGGTGGCATCGAGCAGGGCTGGCGCTACGTCAGCCGAGCAGCCTCAGTGCGGCCGGGGCGTGGGCCGGGACGGCCGGTGTGTGCGGTGCGATCGGGGCCAGGCGGGCGTAGCCCTCGGCCGGGCGCTGGTCGGGTTCGCCCTTGTTGGGCCACAGGGCGATGGCCCGCTCGGCCATCGCGGTGATGGTCAGGGACGGGTTCACGCCCAGGTTGGCCGGCACCGCCGAGCCGTCGATGATGTGCAGGCCGGGGTAGCCGAAGACCCGGTGGTAGGCGTCGACCACGCCCGCGGACGGGTCGGCGCCGATGGTGGCGCCGCCGAGGATGTGGGCGGTCATCGGGATGTTGAAGATGTCGCCGACCGTGCCGCCCGGGAAGCCGCCGATCCGGGCGGCTATCCGGCGTACCGCCTCGTGGCCGACCGGGATCCAGGCCGGGTTGGGGGCGCCGTGTCCGGGGCCGGTCGTGAGGCGGCCGCTTTTCGTCCGGCGTACGGTCAGCGAATTGTCCGCCGTCTGCATGACCAGCGCGATGATGGTCCGTTCGCTCCAGCGGCGCACCGACAGCGACCGCATCAGCAGGTACGGGTGGCGCAGCGCCTCGGCCAGGAAGCGCAGCGGGCGGGGCACCCGTCCGCCGCCGTCGACCAGCAGGGTCGACAGCAGTCCCATCGCGTTGCTGCCGGGGCCGTACCGGACCGGCTCGATGTGGGTGGTCTCGTCGGGGTGGAACGACGATGTGATGGCCACGCCGGTCGAGAACGGCTCGGCCGGCACCGTGCCCGCCTGCGCGCCCAGCAGCGCCTCCGAGTTGGTCCGGGTCAGGGCGCCCAGCTGGGGTGAGATGTTCGGCAGGATTCCCTTGTCGCGCATGGCGTGCAGCAGCGACTGCGTGCCCAGCGCCCCGGCTGAGAGGATCACGTCGCGCGCGGTGAAGGTACCCCGCGAGGTGGTCACCGTCCAGCCGCCGGCCGAGGGCCGCAGCGAGGTCGCCGTGGTCAGCGGGTGCACTGTCACGCCGGCCTGTTCGGCCAGGTAGAGGTAGTTGACGTCGAGGCGGTTCTTGGCGCCCACCTTGCAGCCGATCATGCAGTTGCCGCATTGGGTGCAGCCGGTGCGGGCCGGGCCGGCCCCGCCGAAGAACGGGTCGGGGACGCTCTTGCCGGCTTCGCCGAAGAAGACCCCGACCGGCGTACGGCGGAACGTGTGCCCGACCCCCATCTCCTCCGCCACGTCGCGGATGACCACGTCGGACGGTGTCATGGTGGGCTGTTCGGTCACGCCCAGCATGCGCGACGCCTGGTCGTAGTACGGCGCCAGCTCGGCCGCCCAGTCGGTGATGCCCGACCAGCGCGCGTCCTCGAAGAACGTGGCCGGTGGGCGGTACAGCGTGTTGGCGTACACCAGGGAGCCGCCGCCGACCCCCGCCGCCGACAGCACCACGATGTCTTTGAGCAGGGTGATCCGCTGGATGCCGCGGAAGCCGAGCTTCGGCGCCCACAGGAAGTTCCGCAGATCCCACGAGCTTTTCGGCAGGGTCCGCGCGGTGAATCGCCGGCCCGCCTCGAGCACGCCGACCCGGTAGCCCTTCTCGGCCAGGCGCAGCGCGCTCACGCTGCCGCCGAAGCCGCTGCCCACGATCACGACGTCGTAATCAGCCACGGCCCCACTTTTGCATTACCCGCCGGTAACCACCAGACCTCAGACCAGTAAAACCTTGAGATGGCGGCCCGAGGCGGCATCGTCGAAGGCCGATGCGGCTTGCGACAGGGGGTACGTGGCCGACACCAGCCGGGACACGTCGACCGCTCCCGTGACCAGCAGCCGGATCGCCTCGGTGAAGTCGTCCGGCAGGTAGGTGGCGCTGCCCTGGATCCGCAGCTGACTGTCCTGGACGAGCGGCAGCGGGATGGTCACGTCGGCCGGCGGCACCCCGACCACGACGACGGTGCCGCCCTTGGCCGCCAGGCCCAGCGCCTGGGTGATCGAGCTCTGCGTGGCGACGCAGTCGAACACCACGTCGGCGCTCTCGCCCAGCGCGTCCCGGATCTGCTCGACGGCATCGTCAGCGGTCGCGTCGACGGCGGCCGAGGCGCCGAAGGACAGCGCCCGTTCGCGGTTGGCGGCGGAACGCGCGGTCATCACGACGCGCGTGGCCCCGTACACCCAAGCGGTTTGCAGCGTGAGAAGCCCGATCGGCCCGGCCCCCAGAATGGCCACGGTCTTTCCGGCCACGCCGCCGGCCAGCCCGGCCGCGTGCACCGGAGTGCTCAGCGGCTCGATGAACGCCGCCGCCGGCCAGTCGAGCTCGTCCGGGATGACGTGCAGCCGGCGCTGGTCGATGGTGAAGTAGTCGGCCATGCCGCCCTGGTCGTGGGCGCAGCCGAAGAACCGCAGCCGCTCGCAGATGTTCTGCCGGCCGGCCCGGCACTGCTTGCACTCCCAGCAGGGCAGGAACGGCTCGACGGTGACCCGCTGCCCCACCTGGAACGCGCTGACGCCGTCGCCGAGCGCGGAGATCGTGCCGGAGACCTCGTGGCCGGGCGCGTACGGCAGCTCGATGAACGGATGCAGCCCGTGCAGCGCGTGCGTGTCCGACCCGCAGATCCCGGCCACCGCCGTTCGCACCTGAACCTCACCGGGCCGGGGCGTGGGCACTTCGGCGTCCACGACCGCGACTCCGCCGGCCGAGACAATTGCACGCTGCATTCTCACGGGCTGACCTTAATCCGAAAGTGTCGCGGTGCGGTCTGACCTTTCCCGGTCCCGGCGTTTCCACTTTTACAAAGCCCCTTTTTATGGACAAATTGCCGCCGTGCGGGCAGGACGCCCGCCGTTGAGAAAGGGACTCCATGCGGATTCGCTCTGCTTTCGCGGTGGCCGCCGGCGCCGCCGCGGTGCTGGCCTTCAGCGCCCCGGCCCAGGCCACCATCGACATCGGCAACGTCGACATCACGGTGACCGACATCGCCTCCGGTAACGAGTACTACCTGTTCCAGAACGTGTCGGTGCTCCAGGCGGCGCAGATCTGCCAGGTCAATGTGGACGTCATCACGGCCACGCTGCTCCGCGGCGACGCCGCCAAGTGCAGCAACAAGACGAACAACCACCAGCAGGCCTGGATCAAGAAGCACTGAGCCCGCTCCGGCCGCCACTTCCGCGCTGACTCTAGCGCCGGCGGTGGCGGCCGGTCCATGCTGCGGAAATGCTGTCGTATGCATCGGGAACCTCGGATCTGCCCCTGCTCGGCGAGACGATCGGCGCCAACCTCGAACGGACGGTGTCCCGCTTCGGTGAGCGGGAGGCTCTGGTGGACGTGGCGGCCGGGCGCCGCTGGACGTACGCGGAACTGAACGACGACGTGGATCGGCTGGCGCGGGGACTGCTCCGGCGCGGGATCGCCAAGGGCGACCGGGTCGGCATCTGGGCCCCGAACTGCGGCGAGTGGGTGATCACGCAGTACGCGACGGCCAAAATCGGGGCAATTCTGGTAAATGTCAACCCCGCTTACCGTACGCACGAATTGCGCTATGTCGTCGAACAGTCCGGCATGCGGTTGCTGATCAGCGCCGCCTCATTCAAGACCAGCGACTATCGCGCGATGATCGGCGAGATCGGGTTCCGCGACGTCATCTACATTTCCGACTTGCCGGAAATCTACGAGGAGGGCGGTCCGGTCGTCGCCGACCTGTCGTTCGACGATCCGATCAACATCCAGTACACGTCCGGAACGACCGGATTTCCCAAGGGCGCGACGCTGTCGCATCACAACATCCTCAACAACGGCTACTTCGTCGGCGAGCTGATCGATTACACCGAGCACGACCGGGTCTGCCTGCCGGTGCCGCTCTACCACTGCTTCGGCATGGTCATGGGCAATCTCGCCGCCACCTCCCACGGCGCGTGCGTCGTGCTGCCCGCCCCCGGTTTCGACCCGGCCGCCACGCTGCGGGCCGTCTCGCAAGAGAAGATCACTTCGCTGTACGGGGTGCCCACCATGTTCATCGCGGAACTGGGCCTGCCCGACTTCGCCGCGTACGACCTGAGTTCCCTGCGTACGGGCATCATGGCCGGCTCCCCCTGCCCGGTCGAGGTGATGAGGCGGGTCGTGGCCGAGATGAACATGGCCGAGGTGGCGATCTGTTACGGCATGACCGAGACGTCGCCGGTCTCCACCATGACCCGCCCCGACGACAACCTGGCCCGGCGTACCGAGACCGTCGGCCGCGTCATGCCGCACCTGGAGTCGAAGGTCGTCGACCCCACCACCGGCCTGGCCGTGGCCCGCGGCGAGCCGGGCGAGCTGTGCACCCGTGGCTACTCGGTGATGCTCGGCTACTGGAACCAGCCCGAGGCGACCGCCGAAGCGATCGACGCCGCCCGCTGGATGCACACCGGCGACCTGGCGACCATGGACGCCGACGGCTACCTGAACATCGTCGGCCGGATCAAGGACCTGGTGATCCGCGGTGGCGAGAACGTCTATCCGCGCGAGGTCGAGGAGTTCCTCTACGCCCATCCCGACATCGCCGACGTCCAGGTGATCGGCGTCCCCGACCCCAAGTACGGCGAGGAGCTGATGGCCTGGGTGGTCCTGCGCCCCGGGGCCTCCCCGCTGACCGCCGACGACGTGAAGGCGTTCTGCGCCGGGAAGCTCAGCCACTACAAGATCCCGCGCTACGTGCACGTGGTCGACGGCTTCCCGATGACCGTCACCGGCAAGGTCCGCAAGGTCCAGATGCGCGAGGAGGCGGCCGGCATCCTCGGACTCGAGTGACCCCCGACACGACGGGCATATAAGAGGCCGGTGGCCCGTTACGGTGGACGTAGCAAAAGTCCACTGGCCTCTTAAGGAGCCCGCAATGAGCAAGGTTTGGCTGATCACCGGTACGTCCCGCGGCCTGGGCCGCCAGCTGGCCGTCTCCGTGCTGGAGCACGGCGACCGGGTCGTGGCCACCGCCCGCCGCCCGGAACAACTGGAAGACCTCACCACGACCTACGGCGACCGGGTCCGTGCCGTCGCGCTCGACGTCACCGACCCCGCCGCCGCCCGGCACGCGGTCGCCGAGGCGGTCAGCGCCTTCGGCCGGCTCGACGTGCTGGTCAACAACGCCGGATACGCCGACGTGGCGGCGATCGAGGACATGCCCGAGGACGTCTTCCGGGCCCAGATCGAGGCCAACTTCTTCGGCGTCGTCAACGTCACCCGGGCCGCGCTGCCGGTCATGCGGCAGCAGGGCGGCGGCCACATCATCCAGATCTCCTCGGTCGGCGGCCGCGTCGCCAGCATCGGCCTCGGCGGCTACCAGTCGGCCAAGTGGGCCGTCGGCGGCTTCTCCGAGGTACTGGCCCGGGAGGTCGCGCCGTTCGGCATCCGGATCACCGTGGCCGAGCCGGGCGGCATGCGCACCGACTGGGCCGGCGACTCGATGGGCACGCTGCCCATCAGCGACGCGTACAAGCCGGTCCTCGAGCCGGCCGTGGCCCGCTTCAGCGAGCACAACGGCAACCAGCCCGGCGACCCGGCCCGCATCGCCCAGGTCCTGATCGACGTGGCAAACCACCCCGAGCCGCCGTTGCACCTGCTGCTCGGTGCCGACGCCGTCGCGGTCGCCCAGGCCAAGGCCGACGCGCTCGCCGCCTCGGACGCCGAGTGGCGGGCGGTGAGCGAGTCGGTCAGCTTTGCGTAAGGTGACCGGCGATGACTGACTTCCAGCGGGCCCGCAGCCCCGAACAGCGCGAGGCCCGCCGGCGGGCGATCCTCGAGGTGGCGGAGCAACTGCTGGCCGAGATGCCGGTGAGCGAGATCAGCCTCCGCGAGCTCGCCCGCCGGGTCGGCCTGTCCAAGACCAACGTGGTCCGCTACTTCGAGACGCGCGAGGCGGTGTTCTTCGCGCTGCTCAACCAGGCCGTCGGCGAGTGGCTCGACACGCTCGAGCTGCCCGCCGGCCCGCCGGCCGGGGTGGTGGAGGCGCTGGCCCGGTCCCTGGCCGGGCGGCCGCTGATCTGCGATCTGTGGAGTTCGCTCGGCACCGAGCTGGAACGCAACATCTCGGCCGAGGCGGTCCGCGACTTCAAACTGGCGAACGGCGAGCTCCAGGCGGCGCTGGCCGGCAAGCTGCGGGAGCGGATCCCGGAGCTGACCGGGCCGTCGTCCCGCGAGCTCGTCTCGTACACGATCCTGCTCCTGGCCGGCCTGTGGCCGTTCGCCAACCCGTCCCCCGGGGTGGCCGAGGCCGTTCGAGACCCCCGGCTGGCGGGTTCGCGGGTCGACTTCGCCTCGCGGCTCGGCCGGGCCCTGGTGGTGGCGGTGACCGGCCTGCTCACGCTCGGCTCAGCGGCGGTAGACGGTCATTGAGAAGCCGACCTGATCGATCACCGTGCTCGAGTCGATCAGCCGCTTCAGCTGGTTGGTGGCGAGGGCCACCCGCGAGTCCGACACCACGACGATCCCGTGCACCTCGTCGAGCGGCACCCCGAGCGGGTCCGGCGCGTCGATGCCGTAGTAGCTCGGCACCCCGCTTCCCTTGTAGACCAGCCACACTTTCTCGCCCGGGTACTTCTTCTTCAGCGTCGCCGCCAGCCGCGGCAGGTCCTGACCCCAGTCGACGTTCGAATCGTGCAGGTTGTTGTGGGTGTTCGCGGTACCGCCGAAAGCCTCGTTCGAGTACGGCAGGTAGTACGGGAACGTGCGCAACGAACTCACCGCCACGACCGCGACCAGCACCGCGGCCGGGATCCACGTCCACTTCCACCGGATCAGCATCACCGTCCCGGCCACCACCGCCAGGAACATCGGCAGGAAGATGACGTACCGGCTGCCGTAGTCCCGCGCCCCCGTCATCGCCACCAGCGTCAGCACCCCGGCCGGCAGCAGCGTGTACAGCCCCGCGACCCACTTCCTGACCAGCAGCGCGACCGTCCCGGCGACCCACAGCGCGAGCATCCCCAGCGGCGTCTTGATCAGCAGCGCGGCCGGCAGGTAGTACCAGCGCGACCCCCGGTACGCCTCGCCGAGCAGGAACCCGTTGAACGTCTGCGACTCGAACTTGAACTGGATCAGCACCCCGTCCCGGTACGCCTTCGGGAACGGCAGCAGGTCCACCGCGAGCCCGCGCAGTCCGCCCGGGTTCGTCACCCCGGCCGGCGTGGTGAAGCGGAGCCGCGGATCCACGGCCAGGTAGACCGCCCAGACCACGGCGACCGCGATCACCCCGACCCCCACGGCGGTCAAAACCTTCCTGCCCAGAGCTTTCCATGGCGTACGGAGGGGAAAGAGCGCAAGAAGCAAAGCGATCGGCACCGCCGGAAGCGTGCTGGCCCGGGTCGCCAGCGCCGCGCCCAGCGCGACCCCGGCCAGCGGCAGGTAGAGCTTGGGCTTCTCGCGCCCCCGCCAGAGCAGCCAGAACGTGGTCAGCACGAGACCCGCCGCCGGCACGTCGAGCGTCGCCAGCGATCCGTGGGCGATCAGGTCGGGCGAGAAGCTGTAGAGGGCCAGCGCCACCAGCCCCGCCCACGGCCCGGCCAGGTCCCGGGCGAAGAAGAGCACCACCAGCCCGAACAGCAGCGTGAGCACGATGATCGGCAGCCGCGCCGCGAGCATCAGCCGGAACGGGTTGTTCCCCGACTCGTACAGCAGATGCCGTCCGAGCATCGTCTGATCGCCCCGGTAAGCCGGATCGAGCTCCGCGTCCTCGAAGGCCATCCCGGCCGCCATGAGCAGCTTGGCCAGCGGCGGATGCTCCGGGTTGTAGCGCAGGCTGTGCTGCTGCGCGTAGACCGCCGCCGTACCCACATAGACCGGCTCGTCGATGGTCGGCGACTGCTGAACCGCCGTCGTCACCATGGCGAACGCCATCTGCCCGAGCAACAGCGCGACCACGATCGGATAGAGCAGGCGCCGTCGCAGCATCGCGCAAACTCTACTGCGCGCCGCCCGGACCTACCCACGCGGACAGCACCGACCGCAACGTGTCCGGCGAGGCAAGCTGAACATCGCCGCGCGAGCCCCATCGCAGCCACTCGGTTCCGAGCAGCCCCAGCCGGACGAGGGGGCGCCCGTCCGCCCCGTCGAACACGAGCCAGAGCCCCGGATGCTCCATCCAGTCCATGAATTCGGTGTCCGCCCGCACCCGAAGCGCCTCGGCGAACGCCGCCACCGCCGGGACATACGTGACATCAGCGAGAAGCGACGACTCCCCCCAGTCCCGCCGCTTCCGCGGCGGCGCCATCGGCCCCCGTTGGTCGTAGATCCGAACCCGCCGTGCGCTCCCGAGCAGCCGCGGCAGCCCGAGCACCAATTCCCGCGCCTCACTCAGATCCACACCCACCATCCTCTCAGCCCGGCGAAGGGTCGTAGAACCGCGCGGCCCCAGAGCAACCATGGCAGCCCGAGCACCAATTCCCGCGCCGAAGGCGACGTCCGCGCCCATCGTTCTCCCCGCCCGCCCCGCTACCAGCGGCGAATCGCCGTCGCGCAGAGAACGGTGCGCGGCCCGGGGACGGCGGCGGTGTCGATGTGGGTGACGCCGCGGACCGCGGTGCGCAGCAGCGTCTCCGCCTGTGCCGGTCAGCCGGGCCCGTGAGCCCAACGGCGGTGAGGCTGCCGGCGCCGTCGGGATGCCGGTAGTGAAGCGCCGGGTCGCCGTCGGACCAGTTCAGGCAGCAGCAACGCGGCGCCGGCGGCATCCCCCAGCGCCCGATGCGGCCGGCTGCCGGGCGCAGCGTGGGTGACGGCGCCGGTGAGGCGGACGGTGGGGAGCAGATCGGCGAGGCCTAGCGCCGGTCACGTTGGCGGCTTTGCCAGGCGATGAGTGTCGATCAGCCCCGCGACCGACAGTTCCGGCAGATGCCAGTGCAGCATCCGCCAGTCCACGCCGATGTTGTGCCCGACCAGGTAGACACCGGCCAGCCGGGCGAGCAGGTCACCGCGGATCTCGTCGAAGGCGGCCTCACCCCGCCGGGCCGGCTCGGCGAGCTTCCTTCGAGGTCGAGCGCGACCAGACGCGCCGTGGTCCACCGGCGGCACCGTACCGGGTCGTCGATCGTCGTCGGTGCGGGCGGCGGCGGCGAATTGCCGCCTCACCCGATCGAAGTCGGCGGCCAGGCGGCTAGCGGAGAAGCGGAGTGAGCCGGCAAGGTGGGGCGGCCGGCTCAGAGGCGGCCTTTCAGTTCGTTCTTGCCGGCGGCCTTGCCCGCGTACATGCGGTCGGCGAGAAACGGGAAAACGTTGGCCGCGGCGACGGCGGCCCGGTATTTGGCGGGGACGATCACCCGGCGGCGGGGGTGTTTCAGGGCCTTTTCGATGGCGGCGGCGACGATCTCGGGGCCGGGGAGGCCGGGGCGGTTCTTGTTGGCGGGGCCGGCTATGTAGCCGGGCTCCACCAGGGTGACGCCGATGCCTGTGCCGGCCAGCTCACGGCGTACGGAATCGGTCATGCCCCGCAGGGCGAACTTGGTGGCCGAATAGGCGCCGCTCATGCCGACCTCGCCGGCCACCGAGCCGATGTTGACGATGGCGCCGGTGCCCTGGTCGCGCATGAGGGGGATGACCGCGCGCATCAGGCGGATGGGGGCGATCAGGTTCACCTCGACCATGCCGACCACCACCTCGTCGTCCGAGAGGATCGACGCGGCGCCGCCGAGGCCGGCGTTGTTCACCAGGCCGTCGACGCGGCCGGTCAGTTCGCGGGCCCGGGCGACCAGGGCGGTGATCGCCGCCGGGTCGCGGACGTCGGTCGGGACGGCGAGGCCGCCGGTCTCCTCGGCCAGCGCCCGCAGTTTGTCGGCGCGGCGGGCCGCCAGCACGACTGTGGTGCCGTTGCGGGCCAGGCGCTGGGCGGTGGCGCGCCCGATCCCGCTCGACGCGCCCGTGACGATGACGACCGGCATTCGCTTGCCTCCCCCACAAAACAAAGCGGCGCCGCCGGTTTCCCGGCGGCGCCGATTCGGTTCAGCGCTTGCTGTGGTACGCCTCGACGATGTGGCTCGGGATGCGGCCGCGCTCGGAGACCTCATAGCCGTTCTTGTTCGCCCACTCGCGAATCGCCTGGTTCTGGTCGCGGCTGGCCCGGCCCGTGCTGGCCTGGGCGCCCCGGCGCGCCGGCGACGCGACCGAACTGCGGCCGACCCGGGTCGCCGCGTTCAGGAACGGGTCGAGCGCCTTGCGCAGCTTGCCGGCGTTCTTCTCGGAGAGGTCGATCGTGTAGTTCACACCGTCCAGTCCGAACTCGACCGTGCGGTCGGCCTCCCCACCGTCGAGGTCGTCGGTCAGAAGGGTTATTACCTGCTTGGCCATGGTGTGCCCCGCTCCTACAGCGATGTCATTTGAGTCACGACTATGCGCACGTCGGCGACGCCGTGAATGTCGATACGCTTTCATTCTGTCTCCCGACCCTTGTCAGAGCAAATTTGACCCCTTCGCATGTCGCAATTCCGCTCCTCCGGTGCCCCTCTTTTCATGCTTGTGAATGTCCTGTAACGTGTGCTGGGAGCGCTCCCACCCCCGTCCCCCTCCCCCGGAGCATGTGGAAATGAGACGCCTCTTCCGTGCCTGCCTGGCCGCCGGATTGCTCGCCGCGGCCGGCGTGGCGGCGTTCGCCGTCGCCGGGCCCGCCTCGGCCGACGCCGAGATCTGCGAGCAATACGGGACCACCACCATCGGCGGCCGCTACGTCGTGATGAACAACCGCTGGGGCACCTCGGCCCAGCAGTGCATCAACGTGACCGGCAGCGGTTTCACCATCACCAGCCAGCAGGGCACCGGCAGCACCAGCGGTGCCCCGGTCTCCTATCCGGCGGTCTATTTCGGCTGCCACTACACCAAGTGCTCCCCCGGCACGAACCTGCCGATCCGGGTCAGCGACATCTCCAGCGCCACCAGCCGGGTCAGCTTCAACTACGTGCAGGGCGCCACCTACGACGCCGCGTTCGACATCTGGCTGGACCCCTCGCCGCGGACCGACGGCGTCAACCAGCAGGAAATCATGATCTGGTTCAACCGGCAGGGCTCCATCCAGCCCATCGGCTCGGTCGTCGGCACCACCACGATCGGCGGCCGGTCCTGGGAGGTGTGGCGGGGGAGCAACGGCGCCAATGCCGTGATTTCGTACGTGGCACCGGCACCGATCACGTCATGGTCGTTCAGCGTCCTCGACTTCATCCGCGACGTGCAGAATCGCGGCGCGATCACCAACGCTTGGTATTTGACGAGCATTCAAGCCGGATTCGAGCCGTGGATCGGCGGCGCCGGTCTGGCCGTGACCGATTTCGCGGCCACGGTTAACGGTGGAGGCGTCCCCACTTCCCCGCCGACAACAACCTCGCCGCCGCCCGCCAGTTCCGCCTGCCGCGTCACCTATGCGACCAACACTTGGAACACCGGCCTTACCGCAAATGTAACGGTGACCAATACAGGCAGTACTGCCCTCAACGGCTGGGCGCTCGGATTCACGCTGCCTTCCGGCCAGACCATTACCGGCTCCTGGAACGCCAACCTGACCGGTTCCTCGGGTGCGGTCACCGCCAGAAACGTCGCCCACAACGGCACGCTGGCCCCGAACGCGAGCACCAGCTTCGGTTTCCAGGCCACCCACACCGGCAACACCGCGGCCCCGGCCGCCTTCACCCTCAACGGCACCGCCTGCGCCAGGGCCTAGCCCGCAAAGACCCGAGCCGCCTCGTAGCCGATTCTCCGGCGCCGGGGCGGCTCGTCCAATTCCGCACACCATCACGGTTCGCCGATCGCCGGCCATCGCGAGGTGTCGATCGACCTTAGGATCGCCGGCATGGCAGCGCTGCGCATCCGGGGCTTCGCCCTTCCCCACGGTGAGCCGATCGACCTCTACGCGGACGGCGACCGATGGACGGCCGACCCGGTTCCCCACGCCGAACTGGTGGCCGAGGGCTGGATCCTGCCGGGGCTGGTCGACGCGCACACGCACCCGGGGGCGGAGGCGCCCGGCCGGCCGCTGGACGACGGCACCCTGCGCCGCGACCTCCGGGCGCACCTGGACTCGGGGGTCACGCTGATCCGGTCCCCGGGCCTGGCCGGCGATCCGCCCGAGTGGTTCGGCCGGCACGACGACAGCCCCCGGGCCCGGCACGCCGGGCCGTGGATCGTCCAGCACGGACAGTTCTTCGAGGGGTGGGGTCGCCGGCCCGAGCCGGTGGACCTGCCCGCCGTCGCCGCCGAGCAGGCCGCCCGTACGGGATGGGCGAAGGTGGTCGTCGACTGGAAGCCCGGCGACGAGGTCATGCCGGTGGACGTGCTGCGGGAGGCCGTCACGCGGGTACACGCGGTGGGCGGGCGCCTGGCGGTGCACTCGCAGCACGCGGCGGGTGGCGAGGTCGCGGTCGAGGCGTGCGTGGACTCGATCGAGCACGGCATGGGCCTGGATCCCCGGCTTCTGCCCCGCATGGCGGAGAGAGGCATCGCGCTGACCCCGACGCTGGCGGTGATCACCGAGTCCCTTGAGCGGATCACCGCCGACCCGGATCGGGCCGGCCGGAGCTGGTACGTGCCGGGGGCGAGCGCGCACGGCCGGCTGACCGCCGCCGCCGTCGAGGCCGGGGTCACCGTGCTGGCCGGCACGGACACCCGGCCGCACGGCGGCATCGCCCGGGAGATCCGGGCCATGGTCGCGGCCGGGGTGTCCCCGCACGACGCGATCGCCGCCGCGTCCTGGACCGCCCGCGCCTATCTCGGCCTGCCCGGCCTGGTCGAGGGCGCTCCGGCGGACGCGGTCGTCTACGACGCCGACCCCCGCCACGATCTCGCCCTGCTCGGTGAACCGCGAGCGGTGATCATTCGTGGGCGGCGCCGGCGGATCGGCGGCCGCTGACGTGCCCCCGGGGGCCGGCGGAACGGGCTAGAGGAACGGCAGGATCTTGTCCAGGCGGGCCGGGAGGTCGCGGATCCGGACGCCGGTGGCGTGCCAGACGGCGTTGAGGATGGCGGCGGGGGACCCCACGATGCCGATCTCGCCGATGCCCTTGCTGCCCATCGGGTTGACCGCGGAGTCCTCTTCGTCCAGCCACTCCGCCTCGATGGACTCGATGTCGGCGTGCGCCGGGATGTGGTACTCGGCCAGGTCGTGGTTGACCCATTCGCCCATGGCCGGGTCGAGGACGCCCTCCTCGAACAGGGCCATCCCCATGCCCATCGTCATGCCGCCGATGAACTGGCTGCGGGCCGTGCGCGGGTTCAGGATGCGGCCGCACGCGTACATGCCGAAGAGCCGGGACACGCGCACCTCGCCGGTGACCGCGTCCACCCGTACCTCGGCGAAGTGGGCGCCGAAGGCGTGCTTTCCCTCCTTCTCCTGCCGGCCGACGATCTCCGTGCTGTCGAAGACGACTTCGCTCTGTCCGGTCTCGCGCAGCGACCGGCAGGCCCCGGTGACCGCCCAGCCCCAGGAGGCGCTGCCCGACGAGCCGCCGGCCACCGACGCCTTGGGCAGCGTGCTGTCGCCGATCCGCAGGCGCACCCGGGTGACCGGCACGCCGAGGGCGTCGGCGGCGATCTGGGTCAGGATGGTGCGGGCGCCCGTGCCCAGGTCGGCCGCCGCGATCGCCACCTCGAAGTGGTCCTCGCCGAGGTCGCGGACGCGGGCCGTGGACGGCTGGGCCATCGTCGGGTACGTCGCGCCGGCCACGCCCGTGCCGATCCACCAGTCGCCCTCGCGTCGCTGCCGGGGCCGGGGATTGCGGTTCACCCAGCCGAAACGGTCGGCGCCCCGGCGCAGGCATTCCACGTAGTGGCGTGACGTGAACGGCTTGCCCGAGTCCGGGTCGACCGTCGGCTCGTTGCGCACGCGCAGCTCGATCGGGTCCATGTCGAGCGCCACGGCCAGCTCGTCCATCGCGCATTCCAGCGCCACCATGCCGGGCGCCTCGCCGGGGGCGCGCATCCAGCGCGGCGTCGGCATGTCGAGCCGGGTCAGGCGGTGGCCGGTGCGGCGGTTCGGGGCCGCGTACATGTGCCGGGTGGCCACCGCCGTCTGCTCGGCGAATTCCAGGAGACGGGAGCTTTGCGAGTACGCCTCGTGGTCGATCACGGTGAGCACCCCGTCGGCGGTGGCGCCGAGGCGGACCCGCTGGATCGTCGGCGTGCGGTGGCCGACCATGCTGAACAGCGCCTGCCGGGGCAGGGCCAGCTTCACCGGGTGGCCGGTGACCCGGGCCGCCATCGCGGCCAGGACGGCGTTGGGCCGGGCCGTTCCCTTGGAGCCGAACCCGCCGCCGACGTGCTCGGTCACCACGTGCACCTGCTCCGGTTCGAGACCGAAGAGCGCGCCCACGGTGGCCGCGACGCCGGCCGGGTGCTGGTTCGAGTCGTACAGGATGAGGTCGTCGCCGGACCACACGGCGGTCGTGGCGTGGGGTTCCATCGGGTTGTTGTGCAGTGCCGGCGTCGTGTAGGTGACGTCGACCGTCACCGGCGCCGCGACCGAGACGTCGCCGGCCGAGGTCTCCGAGGGGAAGCTCGGGTTGACGACCGAAGGGGTGTAAAGGTCCGGATGGTCGGTGCGCAGGACGGCGTCGTGCGGCTCCTTCTCGATGGTCAGTGACAGCTCCTGCGCCCCGCGCCGGGCGGCTTCGAGGGTGCGGGCTACGACCAGCGCCACGGCCTGGCCCCGGTAGCTGATCTGGTCGGACTGGAGGACGGCCAGCTCGGGGTCGTCGCCGTCGGCGAGCCGGGGCGCGTTGCCGTGCCAGAGAACGGCGATCACGTCGAGCAGCGGATCGACCTGGACGTCGACGAGCCGCCCCCGGGGCACCGGCGACTGCACGACCCAGGCGTACGCGACGTCGTCGCCCACCTGATACTCGGCCGCGTACTTCGCCGTGCCGGTGACCTTGTCCGGTCCCTCGACGCGCGGCAGCGGCTGCCCGACGGCGCGGTGTGCGGTGGCGGTCATGACGTCAGCCCTTCGAGCACGGAGGCGACCAGGTTGCGGACGAGCGGAATCTTGAAAGCGTTGTCCCGTAGCGGCTCGGCGGCGGCCAGCTCGGCGTCGGCCGCGGCCAGGAAGGATTCCCGCGTGGCGGGCTGTCCGCGCAGCGCCTCCTCGGCGATCAGCGCCCGCCACGGTTTCGGCGCCACCGCGCCGAACGCGAGCCGGACGTCGGTCACCCGGCCGTCCGCGACGGTCACCGCGGCCGCGACGGAGGAGACGGCGAAGGCGTACGAGGCCCGGTCGCGCACTTTCCGGTAGGCCGACTTCCCCTTCAGAACGGGAAGATCGACTGAGGTGATCAGCTCACCGTGCTCGAGGACGGTGTCCCGGGACGGGTCGTCGCCGGGCAGCCGGTAGAGATCGCTGACCGGAATGGCCCGCTGCGACGTGTTCACCACGGCGTCCAGCGCGACCATGGCCACCGCCATGTCCGACGGGTGCGTGGCGATGCAGTGCTCGGAGCCGCCCAGGACGGCCAGGTTGCGATGGTCGCCCTCGCGCGCGGGACAGCCCGTACCCGGCGCGTGTTTGTTGCACGGCTTGGTGGGGTCCATGAAGTAGCGGCACCGGGTTCGCTGCAGCAGGTTGCCCCCGGTGGTGGCCATGTTGCGCAGCTGACCCGAAGCCCCCGCCAGCAACGCCTGGCTCAGCACCGGGAAGTCGCGGCGCACAAGCGGATGGGCGGCCAGGTCGCTGTTGCGCACGCCGGCTCCGATCCGCAGCCCGCCGCCGGGTCGCTCGCTGACCTCGTCCAGGCCGAGCCGGGTCACGTCGACCAGCACGTCCGGCGTGGCCACGCCCAGCTTCATCAGGTCGACCAGGTTGGTGCCGCCGGCCAGGAACGTCGCGCCCGGCTCGAGGCCGCCCTCCGCGTCGGTGGCCGTCCGGTAGGTGAAGGTCTTCACCGGGCCGCCGCCTCTTTGATGGCCGGGACCATGTTCGCGTAGGCCCCGCAGCGGCACAGGTTGCCGCTCATCCGCTCCCGGATCTCGGCGTCGCTGAGCAGATCGTCACCGCCGTCGGTGACCGCGCTCGGCCAGCCCCGGGCCACCTCGTCCAGCATGCCGACCGCCGAGCAGATCTGGCCCGGCGTGCAGTACCCGCACTGGAAGCCGTCGTGCTCCAGGAACTCGCGCTGCACCGGATGATCGACCCCCTCGATGGTGGTGACCGGGGTGCCCGATTGGGTGACGGCCAGGATCAGACAGCTGTTCACCCGGCGGCCGTCGAGCAGCACCGTGCAGGCGCCGCACTGGCCGTGGTCGCAGCCCTTTTTGGCCCCGGTCAGGCCGAGGTGTTCGCGCAGCGCGTCCAGCAGCGTGGTGCGCGGGTCCAGGTCAAGCTCGTGCTCGACGCCGTTCACGACGAGGTTCATGAGTGGACTGCCTACCCCGGCCGGGGTGATTCAACCGCGCCGCCTCGGGTACGGCCAATACATGCGAGTCGTCATCGTCGGAGCCACCGGCAACGCCGGAACCGCCCTGCTGCGCCGTCTGGCCGCGGAACCCGAGGTCGAGGTGGCCGGGGTGGCCCGGCGGCTGCCCGACCCCGTCGGCGTGTACGCGGGCGCGACCTGGCACTCGGTGGACATCGGGGCCGAGGACGCCACCGAGCGCCTCACCGAGGTCTTCACCGGCGCCGACGCGGTGGTGCACCTGGCCTGGCAGATCCAGCCCAGCCACGACCAGCACCTGCTGTACCGCACGAACGTGCTGGGCAGCCGCGCGGTGGCCCGGGCGGTGCTGCGCTCGGGGGCCCGCGCCCTGGTGCAGGCGTCGTCGGTGGGCGTCTACTCGCCGGGGCCGAAGGACGCCTACGTCCGGGAGAACTGGGCCCGGGGCGGGGTGCTCGCCTCCTCCTACAGCCGCCACAAGGCCCAGGTCGAACGGATGCTGGACGCTGTCGAGTCGGAACATCCGACGCTGCGCGTGGTCCGCCTGCGCCCCGGCCTGATCTTCCAGCGGGCCGTGGGCACCGAGATCGCCCGCTACTTCGCGGGGCCGCTGTTGCCGGCGCGGCTGCTGCGGCCGCAGTGGATCCCGGCCATCCCGTCCCACCCGGCCCTGCGGGTCCAGGCCGTCCACGCCGACGACGTGGCCGAGGCGTACGCCCGGTCGGTGCTCTCGGACGTGCACGGCGCCTTCAACATCGCCGCCGGCCCGGTGCTCGACACGCGGGTCGCGGCCCAGGCCTTCCACGGGATCCGGGTCCCGGTTCCGGGCGCCGCCCTGACCGGCGCGGCCGCCCTGTCGTGGTGGCTGCGCCTGCAGCCGATCGACGCCGGCTGGGTGCGGCTGGCCCTGAAGGCCCCGCTGATGTCCTGCGACCGGGCGGCCACCGAACTCGGCTGGCGCCCGGCCCACGACGCCGTCGAGTCGCTGCGGGAGCTGATCGCCGGCATGGCCGACCGCGCCCACGGCGACGGCCCGCCCCTGTCGGCCGACCCCGCCCTCCCGGGCCGCCTCGGCGGCCTGCTCCGGGGGCGCCTGCCCGGCACCGGCAACCCGTACTAGCGCTTTTTTCTATGCGGTCAGCGGCAGGCGGGCGGTCATCTGGCTGAGGGCGTCGGTGCCGTCGACCGGGCTGGAGAAGAGGTAGCCCTGTCCCAGCGGGCAGCCGAGCCAGGACAGCAGGTCGCGGTGGGTCGTGCTCTCGATGCCCTCGGCGATGACCGTCACGCCGTACTGGCGGGCCAGGGCGACCATGCCCTGCACCCGGGCCAGCTGCTCCTGGCTCTGGGCGATGTCGTCGATGGCCGACTTGTCGATCTTCACGACGTCCAGGGGCAGACCATCCAGGTCCGGGCCGAAGTAGTCGGCGGCGATCCGGACGCCGTGCTCCCGCAACTCCCGCAGCAGGGGCCGGACCGCCTCGTTCTCCGGGGTCAGCGCCGTCTCGTTCAGTTCCAGCATCAGGGCGTGCGGCGGCACGGCGGCCCGGGCCAGGGCCTGCTTGACCTCGTCGACGAAGCCGGTCTCGCGGAACTGGCGGACCGAGACGTTCACGCTGACGTACGGCTGGCGCGAGCGCGGCAGGATGCGGCGCCACTGGGCGACCGTGTGCAGCGCCTGCTCCAGCACCCAGCGGCCCATCGGGACGACCAGGCCGCTCTCCTCGGCCACCTCGATGAACTCGGCCGGCTGGACCACGCCGCGGGCCGGGTGGTGCCAGCGGACCAGGGCCTCGTAGCCGACCGGCTCGTCCGAGCCGAGGTCCACGATCGGCTGGTAGGCGAGCACGAACTGCCCCTCCCGGGCGGCGTGGTCGAGAGCCGAGCGCAGCTCCAGGCGCTCGACCATCGCGCCGTGCAGATCGGCCCGGTAGCGGCGCCACTGGTTCTTGCCGGCGCCCTTGGCCACGTACAGCGCCAGGTCGGCCTGGCGCAGCAACTCGTCGGCCGAGTCGGCCTCGGGCGTGGTGGTGATGCCGATGCTGGCCACGGCCATGATGCTCGTGCCGTCGTCGAGCGGCACCGGCTCGGCCAGCGCGGCCAGGATGCGCTGGGCGGTCTCTTCGACCGCACCCGGGTCCTGCACGTTCTCGACCAGCGCGGCGAACTCGTCGCCGCCGAGCCGGGCCGCCGTGTCGTCGGCCCGCAGCGCCCCGGCGATCCGGTGCGCCACCGTGATCAGCAGCTGGTCGCCGACCGCGTGGCCGAGCGTGTCGTTCACCTTCTTGAAGTCGTCGAGGTCGATGAAGAGCACGCCCACGACCGAGCCGTCGCGGGCACCCCGGTGCAGCGCGTGCCCGAGCCGGTCGTGGAACAGCACCCGGTTGGCGAGCCCGGTCATCGAGTCGTGGAACGCCTGATGGGTCAGTTCCTGCTCGAGCCGGCGCCGCTCGGTCACATCCCGCAGGGTCACCACCAGGCCGGCCACCGTCGGATCGGCCCGCAGATCCTGCGCCCGCATCTCCAGCAGCACGGAGGTACGGCGGTGGCCGACCGCCCGGAAGTCCAGCCCCTCCCGCATCGTGTCACCGGCCCGGATAGCGGCCAGCACCTCGTCGAGCCGGCTCCGGTCGCCCGGATGGATCACGCCGGGCAGCAGCGTGCCGCTCGGGTCGGCGCCGAGCACCGTCGCCGCCGACGGGCTGGCGTACCGGATCCGGTCGAACTCGTCGACGATGAGGATGACGTCGGAGGTGTTCTGCACGAGGGTGCGGAAGTACGTCTCGCTGTTGCGCCGGATCACCTCGTGGCTGAGCGCGATCCGTTCCAGCGCCAGCGCCGCTTGCCCGGCCAGCACCTCGACCGCCCGCAGCAGGCCGGGCAGCAGCGCGGTGGGCGCGCCGACGTGCAGCACGCCGAGCAGCGATGCCCCGGCCGGGCGATCGCCGAGCACCATCGGACTGCGCAGGGTCATGCTGAAGTTGGTGAGCCGCACCGCGACCGCCCAGTCGACGTCCTTGGTCGGCACGATCCGGGCCTCGGTGCCGCCGGGCTCGGCCTCGCTTTCGGCGAGCGCCAGCACGACCCCGTGCGAGGTGTCCGGCGGCAGCAGCTCCGCCACCGCGACGCGGACGGCCGCGTTGACCTCGTCCGTGGCGTTGGCCGAGACCAGGGCGGCCGAGGCCCGGCGGAGCGCCCGCTCCCGGGCCAGCGCCTGCCGGTGACTGGCCATGATGCCGGCCATCCGCACCAGCACGAGCAGGAACGTCAGGGCGCTCAGGATCGCGACGACGGTCAGATCAGGCGCCTCGCCGGCACGGAACATCCGCATCACCAGCACCGCCGGCGCCACCATGGAGGCGAGACCGAGCAGGGCCAGCCGGACGCGGGTCAGCTCGGTCTCGGCGGCCGGGGCGGTCCGGCTCAGCTCGATCATCGACGGGTGCAGCGCGGCCAGGCCGGCCGCCGCGTACAGGGCGAAGCCGCCGACAGCGGACAGCGGCCAGGCGGCGTCGGACACCACCATGACCAGCAGGCCGGCGCCGAGGATCCGGCCGGCCGTCACCGGGCGGCCCGCGGTCAGCAGGCGGGTCAGCGTGCCCAGCAGCAACAGGTCGGCCAGCGGGAACGCGATCTCGGCGAAGGCGCCGGTCCGCTGCGGGTCCGGGCCGAGCACGAAGCTCCAGGCGAGCAGCGCGACACCGGCGGTGAGGGTGAGCGCGTCGAGCAGGGCGGCCCGGTCGCGGATCCCCCCGGTACGCCGGCGGATCAGCACGAGGAGCATGCCGGCCAGCACCGGGTAGGCGACCAGCGCCAGCACCGAGCCGGCCGTGGACAGGCCCGGAACGTGGCCGAGAAGCCAGGCCGGTGCCGCGACGGCGGCGGCGCCGACCGAGGAGAGCGCCACCGCGAGACCCAGGAGGCGCCACGGCATGCGGTCGGCCGGCTGGGAACGGCGTACCCCATAAGCGACAGCGGCGACCGCCGAGAGACCACCGGCCACCCGCACGAGGCTCTGCGCCTCGGCCGGCGCCAGCACGAAAAGGACGGCGATCAGCGCCATCCAGCCACCGAAGGCGGCGGCCCAGCGTGCCGGCATTCTTGATCCGCCCCCCACTTCCGCGATCGGTTCCGCGGCGTGCCTGATCGGCCCGGCGCGGGGTGACCTGAGTGAAACCGGCACAATCGTGGTGTGCTCCTCGAGTTCATCCGCGGCAACACCGTGCTCGCACCCGTGCCCTTCGTCCCCGAGCTCTCGCTGTACCAGGCGGAGGAACCGATCGCGCTGTGGGAGAAGACCGAGGAGGCCGGGGCCGAGCAGCCGCCGCCGTTCTGGGCGTTCGCCTGGGCGGGCGGGCAGGCGCTGGCCCGGCACGTGGTCGACCATCCCGACCTGGTGAGCGGGCGCAGCGTGCTCGACCTGGCCACGGGTTCGGGGCTGGTGGCCGTGGCCGCGGCCAAGGCGGGGGCGCGGCCGGTCACGGCCAACGACGTCGATCCGTACTCGCTGGCCGCGGCCGCTGTGAACGCGGAGGCCAACGGCGTCGAGGTACTGACGGTGGAGGCCGATCTGCTGGACACCGACGACCCGTACGGCGTGATCCTGGCCGGTGACGTCTTCTACAGCCGCGAGATGGCGGGCCGGGTCCTGCCCTTCCTGCGGCGCGCGGCCGGCCGGGGCAGCCTGGTGCTGATCGGCGACCCGGGCCGGGCCTACCTGCCGTCCGAGGGATTGACCAGGCGGGCGTCGTACGACGTACCGGTGCCGGTGTCGCTGGAAAGCGTGCCGGTGCGTCACACCACCGTCTGGCAGCTCATTCCCGCCGGAGCCTGAGCGGGGCTCATTCCCGCCGGAGCCTGAGCGGGGCTCATTCCCGCCGGAGCCTGAGCGGGGCTCATTCCCGCAGGAGCCTGAGCAGGGCGAAACCGTCCTCGACGACGTCGTCCGGGGCCGGGCCGTCCGGTTCCGTCCTGGTCCGCGGGGACGGCATGAGCAGGGCCCGGCCGACGCCGGCGCGGCGGCCGCACTCGATGTCGCGGCGCGGGGTGTCCCCGACGAACCAGGATTTTTCGGGCTCCACGCCGAGCGCGTCGGTCGCGTGCCAGATCATCTGCGGGTTCGGTTTGCGGACGCCCACCTCGTCGCTGTAGATCTGGGCGGCGAAGAACCCGCCGATACCGGCCTTGTCGAGGAAGTCACGGTGGGCCGCGCCGGCCAGCGAGTTACTGACCACCGCGAGCGGGATCTCAGCCTGCTCGGCGAAATGCAGCATCTCCGGAATCCCGGCCCGCAGCGCCCAGTCGTCGCGCCACGCCCACTCGTACGCCAGCTTCCGCACCGCCCCGCGCACCGGCACCTGAGCCGCGGGCGGCCAGCCGGGCAGGATGAATCGCTCGAACACCTCGGCCTGGCTCAGCTCGTCCGGCCAGTCCTCGTCGCGCCACCGCGCGTAATCGGCCGCGCCCTTGGTGACCGACCGCTGGATCTCCCCCGGCGACAGCGCGCCCCGGGTCAGATTGAAGATCCGCAGGACGAGACCGGGCGGAGCGCTGCGCTGCGGCGGCGCGTCCGCCAGTACGCCCCCGAAGTCGAGGAGAAGCGCAGCGGGCCGCATGTCAACGAACGGTACCCAACGTCCAGGCCCGGACACCCCCGACGATGCCCGCCGTGTTCGGCACCACCACGACGTCGTCGCCCATGCGGGCCAGCTGGGCGGGAGTGATGAGGCGGGAGTTGCCACCGCCCAGATAGACCCGGTCCCACAGGAAGACCGGCCGCAGCCCCTCGATGACATTGCGGACGCGCCGCGACCAGAGGGCGTCGCCCAGGCGGCGCCGCTCGTGCTCGCCGATGTACGTGTCGTAGGACATCCCCCAGCGCACCGGCGCCTGCGACATCTCCAGGTGCGGCGCGAGCTTGCCGCCGTCGAACAGCGCGCAGCCGAGCCCGGTGCCGAGCGTCAGCACCAGCTCGCACCCGGTACCGGCGACCACACCGGCCCCGTGCACCTCGGCGTCGTTGAGCACCAGCGTCGGCATGCCGAAGGCCTCGGCCAGCGCGGTGCGCGCGTCGAACCCGCTCCACGCCTCGACGAGCTCGGGATCGACCTTGGTGCGGGGCCCGCTCCGCGTCACGTAATGCGGGGTCGCGACCACCACGCCGTGCCGCAGCATGCCCGGCATGCCGACGGTGACCCGGTCGGCGCTGGGCAGGCGCTCCCCCAGCTGCACCAGCGTCTTCACGAAGAGGTCGGGAGGCAGCGGGTACGGGGTCGGGACGCGCAGCGGCTGCGCCCGCATCGTGCCCGCCTCGTCGAGGACGGACCCCTTGATGCCGCCGCCGCCGCAATCGATCGTCAGGGTGAAAGCCACGCCGTCAGTTTGCATGGCGGACACCTCCTCGCCTAGCGATTGTGACTGGCGTGTGTGCGGTTGGGTAGGGTCGACGGCCGTGCGAGTAACTACCCGGAATGCCTCCTTTCAGCAGTGGCAGGCGCTGCTCACCAACCGGACGAAGCGGCACCGCGCCGGCTCGTTTCTGGTTCACGGTGTGCGCCCGATCTCGCTGGCCCTGGACTACGGGTGGGAGATCTCCGACCTGATTTATCCCGACAACCACTCCTTGTCGGCCTGGGCTCGGTCGACCCTCGATCGGTCCGGCGCGCGCCCGGTGGCCATGGCGCCCGATCTGTTCGCCGAGCTGGCCGACAAGGAGTCGGCTGAGCTGGTGGCCGTGGTCCGCGTTCCGGAAATGGCGGATCTGCCGCGCGGGAGCGACGATCTTCTCGTGGTCGTCTTCGACCGGCCGTCCACGCCGGGCAACATCGGGACGCTGATCAGGTCGGCCGACGCGTTCGGGGCGGCGGCCGTGGTGATCACCGGGCACGCCGCCGATCCGTACGACCCGAAAGCGGTCCGGGCCAGCACGGGTTCGCTCTTCGCGCTGCCGGTGATCCGCGCCGACGGCCACGAGGAGGTGCTGAGCTGGGTGTCCCGGCTGCGCTCGGAGGGACTTGACGTGCGGCTCGTCGCTACCGACGAGCACGGCACGGTCGACGTGGCCGACTACGACCTCACCGGGCCGCGCGTGCTGCTGGTGGGCAACGAGACGACCGGGCTCAGCGCCGGCTGGCGGGAGGCGGCCGACGCCATGGTCCGCATTCCGATCACCGGGGCGGCCAGCTCACTGAACGCGGCCACCGCCGCCTCCGTCGTGCTCTACGAGGTCAGCCGGCAGCGGTCGCGCGGATCCGCACACGGGTGATCGCCCGGCCGGTCACCTCGGTCACCTCGGCCGTGAACTCGGGCAGCGCCACCACCTCGCCCGGGCAGGTGGGGATGTGCCCGAGCGCCTCCAGCACCATGCCGGCCACCGTGGTCGAGTCGCCCGCGGGGTGGAAGCCGAGGTCGGGCAGGTCGTGCACGGGGAACGAGCCGGGCATCGACATGGCGCCGTCCGGCTCGTGGACCACCGCCGCCACGTCCCGGTCGGTCTCGTCGTAGATCTCCCCCACGATCTCCTCGACCAGGTCCTCCATGGTGACGATGCCGTCGATGGCGCCGCGCTCGTCGACCACGAAGGCGAGTTGCCGCCGCTCGCCGCGCAGCTGCATGAGGGCGTCGGAGACCCGTAACGTCTCGGGCAGGAAGACGCCGGGGCGGCAGTGCTCGTCGACGGTGCCGGCGACGTCGACCAGGTCCCGCAGGTGCACCGTGCCGACCACGTCGTCCAGGCCGGCCGGGCCGACCACCGGGGCCCGCGAGTGGCCGCCGTCGATCAGCAGGCGCAGCGCGTCGTGCGCGGACGCGCCGCTGGGCAGGGTGAGCACGTCGCGGCGGGGCACCAGGATCTCCCGCAGGATCCGGTCGGCGATATCGAAGGCGCCACTGATGATGGTCCGCTGCTCGGCCGAGAAGTCCTGCTGGGCCGCGACCATGTCGCGGATCTCCTCGGTGGTGACCTCCTCGCGCTGGGCGGCCGGGTCGCCGCCGGCCAGCCGGACGATCAGGTTGGTCGAGGCGCCGAGCAGCCAGACCGCCGGTCGCGAGATCATCGACAGCACGTCCAGCGGCCGGGCCACCAGCAGGGCCCAGCCCTCGGTGCGCTGCATGGCGATCCGCTTGGGCGCGAGCTCGCCGATGACCAGGGTGACGAAGGTCAGCAGCACGGTCACGACGAAGATCGCGGCGGGCTCGGCGGCGCTGCCGAGGAAGCCGAGCGGCCCCACGAGCGGTTCGGACAGCGACACCGCGGCGGTGGCCGAGGCGAGGAAGCCGGCCAGCGTGATGCCGATCTGAATGGTGGCGAGGAACCGGTTGGGGTCACGCGTCAGCCGGGCCAGCACCCGCCCACCGCCCGACTGCCGTTCGAGCCGCTGCACCTGGCTGTCGCGCAAGGAGACCAGGGCCATCTCGCTGCCCGAGAAGACCGCGTTGACCAGGACGAGCACGAGCACCAGGACGATTTCGCCCATTCGCCCGATTTTAGAGCATCCCTGAAGGGGCGCTTCCCGGCTTCCTCAAAAGCGCGCGAACGAGCGGATCGGCATCCGGGGGCCGAATTTCGGCGCGCCTATCCCGCCGTGCGCGAGCAGGTCGCAGACTCGGCCCCGGTGGCCGCGGAACGGCTCCAGCAGCTCCAGCATGCGCTCGTCGGTGCCGCGGGCCTCGCCGGCCAGCGCCCAGGCGACCGTGTTCGGGATGTGGAAGTCGCCGACGCTCACCGCGTCCGCGTCGCCGTAGGCCACCCGAACCACCTCGGCCGCGGTCCACGGCCCGATCCCCGGCAGGGCGACGAGCCGGCGGGTCGCCTCGGCCGAGTCCGCGCAGCGCTCGAGCCGCTCGGCCACCTGGGCGGCGCGCAGCAGGGCCTGCGTGCGGCGCTGCTCGACCCCGAACGGATGGAATTCCCAGTACGCCATGGCCGCGACCGCCGCCGGGTCGGGCGGCAGCACGAGATCGGCCGGGCCCGGCGCCGGCTCGCCCAGAGCCTTACAGATTCCCCGGTACGACCGGTGGGCCTCCTTGCCGGTGACTTTCTGCTCCAGGATCGCCCGCAGCACGCGCGGGAACACCATGGCGGTGGACGGCATCCGTACACCGGAAAAGGTCTTGGCCAATCGCGCGACGAGCGGGTTGCCCGCCGCCAGCTCGGCGAAGCCCTCGACATCGTCGCGGAGACCGGCGATGGCGTCGGCCCGCTCGATGATCCACTCGGCGCCGGGCCCGTACGCCGTGGCGTCCATGCCCGATTTGTCGCGGCAGAGATGGAGGGTGGCCGGGCCGGCCGGGGTGCGGGCCGCGAGCCAGAGGTCGTCCCCGGTGACGTGGCCGCACGGGTCGTGCTTGGGGACCACGAGCTGACGGACCGAGGCGCCGAAGTGATAGCGCGGCGGCGTCGTCAGCCGGCGGGTCACCTCGGAAGTCACCGGAACACTGTGCCACCTTCGGCGGCGATTGCCCAGGCAGACCGATGGCCCTGACCGCGCTCCCGGTCAGGGCCATCGGAGGGGCGACCGGACACCCGAGTTGGTCCGGACCGCCGTTGGGAGCGGAGACCGCCGCACATCGTCCATCAGGGGGAAGGACGACCAGCCGGCGGGGATGGGGGGTCCCGGACCGGGACGGAGGCCATGTCGGTGGCCTCGCCCCGGCCGGGTTCACCGCCGGTGAGGCGGCGCCGCTCCTCGACCTTTAGCGCCCGCGGCCGTTGCGGACCGAGATCCGGACGGCGTCGTACGCGGGGATCTGGTTGGCGCGCTGCATCATCGGGATGCGGTGCGAGCCGTCACCGGCCCACGAGGCGCACTGCGCGGTGCCGGCGGTGGGCAGGCCCGGAACCTGGATCTGCACCGAGTCCGGCGTGGCGCTGCCGCGGCTGTCCTCGGTCGCCACGAAGAACGCGGGGACCGGATCCGGCGCCGGGGCGGCGTTGGTGTTCTCGAGCATCCGGCACGCGGTGTGGAAGTGACCGCGGACCAGGCCGTTCTGCAGGACCGAGCTCTCCACGTAGTACCCGCCCTTGCCGGCCGCCAGGAAGCGGTCACGGATCAGGTTGCGGGTGCTGACGGTCAGCGTGAACGGGGTGTTGGGCGCGACCTGGCGCGGCGCCTGCGTGATCAGCAGGGTCGGGTTGTTCGCGGCCTCGCCGACCTCACCGAACTCGGTGGAGACGCAGCGGTTGCCGTTCTGGAAGCCGTCGTGCGGCGCGAGCTGGCTGGTGTCGCAGCTGTTGGTCAAAACGCCGAGGCCGGCGCCGGGCGGCGGGGTGGTCTGCGACTCGGTCGGCTGCGGGTCGGGCTGGTTGCCACCGTTACCCTGGCCGCCACCGTTGTTGCCGCCCTCTTCCGCGGGCGCGCTCTCGCTCGGCTGGCCACCGTTGTTGCCGCCGTTGTTGCCGCCGCCGTTGTTGCCGCCGCCGTTGTTGCCGCCCTCTTCCGCGGGCACGCTCGCACTCGGGTCGGCGGCCGGGGTGGCCGGCGTGGTGGGCGGCGTCGTGGCCTGGCCACCACCGTTGTTGCCGCCACCGTTGTTGTTGCCGTTGTTGCCGACGTTGTTCATCACCCAGTTACGGCACCGGGTACGCAGCGTCGAGACCGACACCGTCTCGCCCGCACCGTCGTCCGCGTGCTGGGTCACCTTGCCGTTGTTGGTGGTGTAGGTGCCCTTGCGTGTCTTGGTGGACAGTTCGGCCGGTGGCGGCGCCTGGATCCGATCGCACGCGCTGAGCGCCTTGCGCTGGTTCCGGTCGGTGCTCGCGTTGGAGACCTGAGTGACGGTCACGATGCCGCCGAAGGCGACCAGCGTGGCAGCCACCGCGATGATCCGGCGTTTTCCGCTGAACCAGTTGTTGCTCCTGGCGGCGCGCCGGTACTTGGACCTTCGCATGGGGTGAACCTTTCTCTTACGCGACTCGGACGGCGGCTGGGGCTACCGCGCCCGGAAGATGCGCATGGTCGTGATGACGCCGGCCACGAGCGCGGCGGCGAGGACAAGGAGGATCACAGTGGTGTTGACGCCTGGTACGCCGCCGCTGTTGCTGCTGGCGGCTTGGAGCATCTGCCCGTCCACTGGGACCGGTCCCTTTCCGGCCGCCGCGGGGGCGGGAGCTGTGGGCAGCGACCCGTAGTCGACGATGCCGGTCGACTCGAGCAGCGTGATGTGAGTCAGCACGAACTGGTTGGTCTGCTGGGCCAGCTTGCGAACGCTGTCGTTGCGAGTGCTGGCCCGGATCGTCGCGATCGCGGGGAAGATCTTGCCGTGGGCGGCCCGGAGCCGGTCGACGAAGATCTGGTCGAACCGCGTGCCGGTCGCGTTGCGCATCTCGCGCAGCCAGAACTGCTGGTCGGTGTTCGGCTGGTTGGGCAGGTCGATGTCGAGCTTCTTGGCCGCCGCGCGGTCCAGGGCGTCGAGGGTCACGTGCTGGGCCGCGATGGCCTTGCCGATCGCCACGACGCGCGGGTCGTTCGACTTCTCCTGCGCCATGTTGCCGGCCGGGATCTCCCACAGGCCGGCCAGCCGGACCTTGATGACGAAGTCCTTGTCGGCATCCGAGATCGCGCCGGTGCCCTTGTCGGACAGCCCGGTCGCCGCGGGGACCGGGACACCGTCGCCGCCGGCCGCGTGGGCCGGGGTGACGGGGGCGATCAGGAACGCCAGAATCGCCGCCGAAATGCCCACCAGCAACCGCGAACGCATTTTCCTCAACCTCCGATCGAGCAATTCTTAAAAGACGGTTAAGTCAGTAGCTGTAGTCACTGCCGGAGTCGTCGCTCGACCCGGCGGCGCCGGCCGCGCCCTCGTCGTCCGCGGCGTCGTCCTTGGGCGGGGCGACCGCCTTCGAGACCGCCGGAAGGCAGGTGAGGTTCTTGGCCCCGTCGGGCTGGATCACGAACCACTTGCCGGCCACGTTCTGGCCCTTCCACGCGTGCGGCTTGGTGTCGCCGATGTACGTGTAGAGCGGCCAGCCCTTCAGGGTCAGCTGCTTCGAACCGTCGGACCGGGTGATCGTCCCGACCAGCTTGGAGTCGACGCCCTTGAGGGTCGGCTTGCCGTCGGTGGTCAGCGCGGCCGGCCAGACCTTGAGGCAGTCACCCTCGCAGTTGGACTTCGGCGGGCTGTTGGTGTCGTTGTCGAAGCGGTACAGCACCTGCTGTTCCTCGTTCTCGACGACCTGGCCCATCCGGGCCACCTTGGTGCCGGTGAGCTTGTTGGTCTCGGCCGCCTCGCTCAGCTCGGGCGCGGCGTCCTCGGAGCCGGGAGGCGCTGTCGCGT
Organism: Actinoplanes sp. NPDC048988; assembly: GCF_043197815.1. Taxonomy (NCBI): domain Bacteria; kingdom Bacillati; phylum Actinomycetota; class Actinomycetes; order Micromonosporales; family Micromonosporaceae; genus Actinoplanes; species Actinoplanes sp. NPDC048988. Next base: position 185,163 of record NZ_JBICTW010000001.1, read on the forward strand.
TCGGGTCGGCCTCCGCGGCGGGGTCGGCCGTGGCGTTCGGGGCGGCGGTGGCGCCGGCGGTGGCCGCCACGTTCTCGGAGGCGGGCTCCGCGGCGTTTCCGTAGTCGGCGGCGGCGTTGCCGCCGTATCCGGCCGGGGCGCAACCCTGCAGTGCGAACGCTGCGGCGATGGCGGTGCCGACAACCATCAACTTTCGCTTCTCCGGGAACACGTGCCCTCCATCATTTCTGCAACTGGCGTTTCCGGGCTGTAGTACGCGGCGGGGATCGCTTCGGGTTGAAAAAAGCGCCGATCAATTTCCCAGAATTTTGTTTGAACCCTTCGGGCTCCCGTTCCGTACCAAGCTCTCCGGCGCACACCAAAAAAGGGCCCGGCCGAATCGGCCGGGCCCTTTTAGTGAGGAATTGATTACGGAACGCGAACCAGGGTCTCGCCGGAGGGGACCTCCTGCACCTGGACGTGCGCGATGTCGGCGCGCGGCGTCGCGGTGACCGCCTGGAGCAGCAGCGGCTGCGAGTTGGCCGCGGTGCCCCAGCCCTTGGTGCCCACCGTCCACGAGACGAGCGGCTCGGTGGTGCCGTTGGTGTGCACGGCGACCAGCCGGCACGTCTTGGGGCCGGTGATGTTGGAGATGGCGAACTGGATCTGGGTGCCGAAGTCCTTCTGCTCGAAGGCGACCGAGGCCTGTACGCCCGTACGCGGGTCGGCGCCGTCGAAACGCTCACCGGTCAGGTCGGGGCCACCGATGCCCGGACCCTGGCCACTGTTGGGCAGTGGGTCGGTCTGGCTGCTGCCGCCCTGCGCGGTGGTGTTGCCCGTGGTGGTGCCGCCCTTGTCGCCGACCACCTGGCCACCGACGAAGAAGGCGCCGATCGAGAGCATCGCGAAGATGACGACGGCCGCGGCCAGCGAGTAGAGCCGCCGGCTGTTGGCCCGGTGACGCTCGTGGGCGACCTCGCCGATCACCTTCTGCAGCATGAACCCGTCGCGCCGGGTCTCCTCGGCGGCGATCACCGACTGCGCGTCGACGTCGGCCAGCAGGTCGGCGACCTCGACGAACGACTCGAGCTCGTACGCGCAGCGCGGGCACTCGATGAGGTGGTCCTCGAAGCGCTCGGCGTCGCGGCTGTCGAGCACGCCCAGGGCGTACGACGCGACGTCGAAGTGGTCTTCCTGTGTCATTCCGTCACCCCCCGCTGCTGCAACGCGGTCCGCAGCGCACGCAGAGCGTAGTACACGCGTGACTTGGCGGTGCCCAACGGAAGGCCGAGCTTCTCCGCCGCTTCCGGCACCGTACGGCCCCGGAAGTACGTCTCGATGAGGATCTCGCGGTGCGACTGGCTCAGCTCGCGCAGCGCGTCCGAGACGGTCATCGACTGCAGGACGCGGTCGGTGTCATCCGCCGTACTCGGGAAGCTCTCGAGCTCCCGGTCGTACGTCTCGGCCGGCCGGGCGCTGGCGCTGCGGTGATCGTCGATCGCGATCCGCCGGGCCACCGTGACCAGCCACGGCCGCAGCGACTGCTGACCCTGGGCGCCGAGCCGGTGCGCGTTGCGCCAGGCCCGCAGCAGGGTCTCCTGCACGATGTCCTCGGCTCGCTGCCGGTCACCGCCGGTCAGCCGCAGCACGAACATCAGCAACGGGCCCGCATGCTCCTCGTAGAGCATCTTGACCAAGGTGTCCTCGTGGCTGGGGCCGGTCGAGGGCGCAGCCTCGTGCCGCGGCGCCTGCCGGGGAATCACCGAACCACCATCGCCCACACCACGGCTCCCGTCGAGTGACTGCCACCGTCCACCGGAACGCTGTGTCATCAGGCCAACCCCGCCCGGCGCCAGCCGATCCTCGGCCACCGCATGCATCGATACCTCCGCCCGGAGCTTTCCCCGTCGCCTGAGATACGGCTGGGGACAGCCCTCGGGATCAACGCCGACGGGAAATTTTTCGGGAGCGGTCTCAAACGGTCCTCCGGTCTCGCGAGACTCCGGCCAGGAGTCACGAGGCGCGTGGGCAGACGATCAAAATTCATCGATCTGCACCGATATGACGGCCAGGGCAGCCGAATAATACTCAGCCACACGGGTCCCATGAAACGTCCTTCTGAGCAGGCGCGACGCACTACGGGTGCGGCATTACCGGAAAGTAGTTCCACGCTTCCGCAGCGTTCCCGTCCCACCATCTGGGAGCGCTCCCAGCGACTGCCCGAAGGGGCAACTGAGCCGTTCAGGCAATGTCTCGGCCCGTTCAGGTGATCTCCGCCGGATGCGTACCGCTTGGCGCATTTCGTCCGTTCTGACGGTCACCCGGAATTCTTGAGATCTTCAGGACGTACGGCGCGTGTCGCGGTCACCGCGACGGTCGCGAAGCCCATCGTGAAGGAGCCGCCGAGCGCGTCGATCGCCTCACCGGTCGCGGTCAGCAGCGCGGCCAGCCGCTCCGGCGGCAGCGTCGTGTGCGCGCCCTGGGCCGGCAGCTGATCGAGCCATTCCGCGCGGCCGTAGACCTGCTCCCAGTCCCACCGCCACCGCTCCGCCGGCCCGAAGACGCCCGCCTCCCGCATGCCCTCCTCGGCCCGGTCGAGCATCGAGGTGTACATCTGCACGGCGGTGGCCGAGGACCCGTACGCCCGGGCCATCATGCTCTCCGGCATCAGCCGCTCGTAGACCTCCTTGAACGCGGCGGCCGCCTCCGGCGACGGCTGGCCGGCGTTCCAGAACAGAGTCAGCCGGCCATCCTCCTTCAGGACCTGACCGGCCTTGACCGCGCCGGCCACCGGGTCGACCCAGTGCCAGGCCTGCCCGGCGACCACGGCGTCGAAGACCCGCCCGCGCGGCTCCCACCGCTCGAAAGTCGCCACCTCGACCTCGAACCCGTCCCGCCGGCTGAACTCGGCCATCCGGAGGTCGGGCTCGACCCCGAGCACACGACAGCCCCGATCCCGCAGCGCGCGGGCCACGATTCCCGTACCGATCCCGACGTCGAGCACGTCCGGCGCCACCAGCCGCTCGATCAGCTCGCCGGGGTAGCGGGGCCGAGTCCGGTCGTACCTCCCCGGGTCGATCCCGAAGGACTCGGCAACCTGGCGCTGGTGGTGAGGTTGAGTGGGCATGCGCCCACTCTAGGGAGCCGGCGCCCGCCTGGATAGCCTGGTCGCATGCCGACCGGTGTGGCCCTGCGCGACGTACGACAGCAGCTCTTCGACGCCGCCGACCGCGTGCTGCGCCGGGCGGGCGCCGCCGGCCTGACCAGCCGTGCCGTGACCGCCGAGGCGGGCGTGGCCAAGGGCGTGCTGCACCGGCACTTCGCCGACTTCGACGACTTCCTGGCCGCCCTGGTCGAGGACCGCGTCGCCGCCCTGCCGCACACCGTCGTGGCCCGCGCCGGCACGGCGACGGTCGTCACCAACCTGACCGGCGCCCTGACCGCGATCTTCAGCCCGGTCGCGCTGCACATCGTGGCTCTGATCATCGCCCGTGACGAACTCCGGACCCGCCTCCGCCGCCACCGCCCCACCGGCATCCCCCTGCTGACCGAGGCGGCGGCGGTGCTGGCCAGCTATCTGAAGGCCGAACAGACCGAGGGCCGCCTGGCGCCACAGGCCGACCCGGACACCCTGGCCCTGACCCTGATCGGCACCGGCCACCTGGTCTTCGCCGGCCACGAGGACACCCCACCCGGCCCGGCCGAGGTGGAGAAGCTGGTCACCTCGGTCCTCGCCGGCGCTGTCTAGTGGTGGCCCATCTAATGGTGGCCGTCGCCCGTTTCCTCGGCCCAGACGCGCCAGTTGTCGAGGACGCCGTACAACGAAGGGGTGAGCCAGCCCGGCGCTGACCGGCGGAAGACACCCGGGTCCATCCGGCCGGCGTCCGAGGGCAGGGCGCCGAGCAGGTGCGGGACCATCTCGCTCAGATTGGCCCAATGAACCAGGTCGGGGTGGGAGGGCCAGGCGCCGATGACCACACCGGCCGGGATGCCACGGCGGTTGAGGGCTTCCAGGGTCAAGGCCGTGTGGTTGAGCGTGCCCAGACCGGCCCGGGCCACGACGATCGTGCTGACACCGAGGGCGGTGGCCAGGTCGGCAACGGTCCACGACTCACCGGAGGGCCGCACACCCATCGGCACGAGCAGGCCGCCGGCGCCCTCCACGAGCACCAGGTCGTGTTTGTCGGCCTCGGCCCGAATGGCGTCGACCACTTCGTAGAGTTCGAGCGGCGGCATGGAGGCCACCGTGGCGGCGGCCAGCGGCGCCATGGGCTCGGGATATTCGGCGAGCGTACGGGCGGTGTCGGGTCCCGCGAGCCGGCTGATGACCTCGATGTCGGTCGGCGCACCGGTCACGATGCCGGTCTGCCCCGGCTTGATCACAGCCACCCGAAGCCCCGAAGCTTGCGCGGCGGCGGCCACAGCGGCGGTGACAATGGTCTTGCCGACATCGGTATCGGTGCCGGTGACAAGCACGATCCCCCGCCACTCACCCGGCACACCCCGCCGCGGCGCGGGCTGCCCCTTGGCGGCATCCGCACCAGACAGATCCCCGGCGTCCGGAGCGGCCTCCGCGGGAACACCTTCCGGCTGGCCGGCGGGCGACGGCTCCCCGGCCGCCGTTCCCTCCGCATGCGCCTCACCCACGCCACCGCCGGCACGACCGTCCACCTCAGCCGGCAGTGTTTCAGCCACGCCACCGGACGACGCCCCAGCCGCATTCACGTCAGCACGGCCCGGCAATCCGCCGGAGGACATTGCGGCCGCGCCGCCATCGCGGCCATCCGCCGCCTCGGTCGAATCACGCCGGCCCGCCGCCTCGGTGGAATCGCGGCGACCCGCCGCTTTGGTGGAATCACGCTGACCCGCCGCCTCGGTCGAATCATGGTGATCCGCCGCCTCGATCGAATCGCGCTGGCCCGCCGCCTCGGTCCAATCGCGGTGACCCGCCGCCTCGGTCCAATCGCGGCGACCTGCCGCCTCGGTCCAATCGCGGCGACCTGCCGCCTCGGTGGAATTGCGGTGACCGGCCGGCTCGGCGGGCGCCTGCTGGCCCGGGGAGAAGTCCGATCGCCCAGCGAGCGAGGAGACAGCCGGCGCCACTACGGCCGAAAGCCCACGACCCACAGCTCGAACAGACGAAGGTTTGGGCGATATTTCCCCAGAAGGCAGGACATCATCAGTCACGGACCCGCCCTTCACGGCGGAAGGCCCCGGCATGACACCGGCCTGCTCTTCGCCGGCGGTCGAAGCGTTGAACTCCCCGACCGGCACCGCCACAGACCCACCCACGGACGAGGCCTCAGGCTCCCCGACCGGCACCGCCACAGACCCACCCACGGACGAGGCCTCGGGCTCCCCGACCGGCACCGTCACAGACTCACCCACGGACGAGGCCTCGGTCTTCCCGACCGGCGAAGTGGAGAGAGCATCAATAGACGAGGCCGTCGGCTCCTCGACCGGGGCTGTTGTCTTCGACTTCCCGGCCGACTCAGCCGCGGGCTCGGCCTCCGGCTCATCGGCGCGAAGAGGCGACTCGGACAGCCCCGTCCCGGCTCCGTCGCTGGACAAGACCGCAGCCGGCACTGTGATGTCCGGCCCGGACGGTGATGAAGGCGCAGCGGCGTCAGTGCGAACCGCTGTGGCGGCGACCAGAGCGGGAGCCTCATCCGGCGTACGGGCGGAAGGCACCGCAGCCTCGGAAACCGGCCCCGCGGTGCGGACCGTGCCGCGGCCCGGCAGCGGCGGGAACGTGAAGCCCTTGGCGCCGGGGCTGCGGGTCAGGACCACGTTCGCCGTGGGGAGGCGGGTCACCACCTCGGTCACGTCCGGGCAGGACGGGCCGGTGGGGAGGGGGCGGGGCTTGCTGCTCACGGGGCGCACTCCACGATCACGTCCAGGGCGCGGGCGAAGTCGGAGTCGGAGACACCCGCGTTGAGGGTCAGGCGCAGGCGCGACGTGCCGTCGGGGGTGGACGGCGGCCGGAAGCAGCCTACGGCGACGCCCCGGTCGCGGCAGTCGGCGGCCCACGCCAGGGCCGCCTCGGGCCCGGGGGCCACAACGGACAGTACGCCGGCCGCCGGAGCCTTCACGTCGAAACCGGCCGCCCGCAGACGAGAGACGGCCCGAGCGGCCCGTTCGGCCACCACCTCGCGGCGGTCATCGGCGGCCCGGGCGATCCGCAAAGATTCTTGGACGCCGGCTGCAACGGCAGGGGGCAGTGCGGTGTCATAGATAAACGTACGGCCCGTGTCGACCAGATGTTTGATGAACTGCGCGGGACCGGCGACGACGCCGCCGGCCCCGCCGAGAGACTTGGAAAGGGTCGCGGTGATGACGACGTCCGGCCGCCCGGCGAGGCCCGCCGCCGCGACACCGCCCGCGCCGCCGGGACCCAGCAGCCCCAGGGCGTGCGCGTCGTCCACCAGCAGCAGAGCACCCCGGGAGGAGGTCACTTCGTAAAGCTCAGCCAGCGGCGCAAGGTCGCCGTCAACCGAGAACACCGACTCCGTCACGACAAGCGCGAGGGGCCGCCCCACCCCGCCGACACCGACACCCGCACCCGCACCCGCACCCGCCGAGCAAGCCGCAGCCACAGCCCCGGGAGAAGTCGGCGGCGCGGCCGCAGGGAAAGCCGTGTGCGCGACCCCGGAGGAGGCAGCCGCAGCCGCGGAGGAAGCCAGAGGTGCGGACGAAGCCGGAGACGCGGCCACGGAAGACGGCGGCATGACCCCGGGATAGGCCGCCGCCACCGCGGACGAAGCCGGGGGCGTGGCCGCGACCGGAGAAGTGGCTGTCGCCGGAGGAGTGGTAGTGGCCGCGGCCGGAGAAGTAGCCGCGCTCTGAGGAGTGGTCGCGCCCTGAGGAGTGGTCGCGGCCGGAGAAGAGTTCGCGGCCTGAGGAATGGTCGCGGAAGGCGGCGGGACGGCCAGGGAGGAAGCCGGCGGCACGGCAGCGGAGGAAGCCAGGAGCGCGGCCGAGGTGGAGGTCGCGGCGGCGTGGGCGTCGAGGATGGCGGCCACTGCGGACGGTGAATTGTGGGGGGCGACGATCGTTCTGGGGGTGGCCATGCGGCAGCCGTCGATCAAGGACGCGTGGTTGTACGCGTCGGAGACGATCAGGTCGCAGAAGGTGGCCATGCTTCGGACCGCGGCGAGGTTGGCCATGTAGCCCGACGAGAAGACCAGGGCCGCCGGGGTGCCCAGCCACGCGGCCAGCTCGGATTCCAGGGCGGCGTGGGCCGGCGTCGAACCCCGGACCAGGCGGGAGCCGGTGGCGCCCAGGCCGTAGCGCGACAGGGCCTCGGCCGCGGCCGCCGTCACTCGGGGGTCGCCGGCCAGTCCCAAGTAGTCGTTGCCGGCCAGGTCGACGGCGGTCGGGCGGGGGCTCAACTGACGGGTGAGCCCCGCCTTGGCCCTGCTCGCGGCCAGGCGATCCAGCTCCTCCAGCCAGCCCGACAAGACACCTCCAGCGATCACGAGAATGGGAAACTATCACCCGCCACTGACAGTCCTACCGGGCGCAAAGGTCTGTAGGGTACGGGCATGCCCGAGATCCTCGACAAGGCCCGTGCCCAGGTTCTCGCCGGCGGAGCCGGCCTCGACGAGGCGGGCATTCTCGACGTTCTGCGCCTCGGTGACGATCACCTGCCCGAGCTTCTTCAGCTCGCCCACGACGTACGTACCAAATGGTGTGGTCCTGAAGTCGAGGTCGAGGGCATCGTCTCGCTCAAGACCGGTGGCTGCCCGGAGGACTGTCACTTCTGCTCGCAGTCGGGGCTGTTCGCGTCGCCGGTGCGGTCCGTCTGGCTCGACATTCCGTCGCTGGTCGAGGCGGCCCGGCAGACCGCCGCGACCGGGGCCACCGAGTTCTGCATCGTCGCCGCCGTGCGCGGGCCCGACAAGCGGCTCATGGCCCAGATGCGCGAGGGGGTCAGGGCGATCCGGGAGTCCGTCGAGATCCAGGTCGCGGCCAGCCTCGGCATGCTCTCCCAGGAGCAGGTCGACGAGCTGGTCGAGATGGGCGTGCACCGGTACAACCACAATCTCGAGACCTGCCGGTCCTTCTTCCCCACCGTGGTGACCACCCACTCGTGGGAGGAGCGCTGGAGCACGCTCACCATGGTGCGCGAGTCCGGCATGGAGGTCTGCTGCGGCGGCATCCTCGGGCTCGGCGAGTCCGTCGAGCAGCGGGCGGAGTTCGCGGCTCAGCTGGCCGAGCTCGACCCGCACGAGGTGCCGATGAACTTCCTCAACCCGCGCCCGGGTACGCCGTTGGGTGATCAGCCCGTGGTCGAGGGCAAGGACGCGCTGCGCGCCATCGCCGCCTTCCGGCTGGCGATGCCCAGGACCATTCTTCGGTACGCGGGTGGGCGGGAGATCACCCTCGGCGACCTGGGTACGCGCGACGGGCTGCTCGGCGGGATCAACGCGGTGATCGTCGGCAACTACCTGACCACCCTGGGCCGGCCGGCCACCGAGGATCTGGCGCTGCTGGCCGACCTGAAGATGCCGGTCAAAGCCCTGTCGGCGACGCTCTAGTGTTCTGCGACCGGTGCGGCGGGGCCGCGGCCGAGGGCGACCACGCGGCCTGCGAGAAAGCCCGCGCCCTGGAGCCGCCGCGTTACTGCGCCGAGTGCCGCCGCCGGATGAAGGTGCAGGTGGTGCCCACCGGGTGGACAGCCACCTGCGTGGAGCACGGCACCCGCGCCTCTTAGGGGACCACCGAGTCGACCGAGCCGACCGGGCGCTCGACCGGCATCGGCAGGGTGACGCTGACCATGCCGCCGTCGCGGTCGGCCGGGCCGGCGCCGAGGCGGCGCAGGGTGCGCAGCATGGCGACGTTGTCGGCCGCCGTGTGGGCCACCACGGCCGCGATGTCGCTGCGCTCGGCGTGGGCCATCAGGCGGCGCAGCAGGGCCGTGCCGATGCCGCGGCGCTGCCAGGCGTCCTCGATCAGGATGGCGATCTCGCCCAGGTCGCCCTCGGTGAGCAGGTTCGCCATCGCCACCACGCGGTCGCCCACGACGGCCAGCAGGGTGCGGCCGGCGCCGGACGGTTCGAGCAGGCGGCGCAGCCGGGCCTCGCTCGGGCCGCCGCCGCCCAGGTAGCGGCGTTGCAGGGTTTCCGCGGAGCTGCGCTGGTGCAGGCGGCGGACGCCCTCCAGGTCGTCGGCGGTGGCCAGGCGCACGGCCAGTTCGGTGCCGTCGGGCAGCAGCAGGGTGGACTGTTCGCGCCGGCGGCGCAGCATCGCGGCGGAGAGCTCGATCAGGGCCTGCGCCCGCGCGTACTCGGCCGGGGTGAAGGCCGGGGCGCTGCGCAGCACCTCGAGGGAACCGCCGCCCGGGTCGGCCAGGCGCATCCGCTCGGTGTCGTGGCCGGGGCCGCCGCTCAGCGGCTCGGGGCGCCAGCGCACCTCGGTCGCGTCGAGCAGGGCGACCAGCGCCTCGCCCAGCGTGTCGGGCTCGTGCACCAGCCGGCCGGCCAGGGCCAGCGCCCGGGTCGGCTGGTCGGCCAGGCCCTGCGCCTCGGCGCGGGCCACGAACGCGTCGCGGCCGCGGCCCTTGGCGACCGCGGTGAGCAATTCGGTCTCGGTCATCGAGTCGGGCGCGTCGACCAGGAAGTCGTCGACGGCGCCCGCCTCGGTGGTGTGCACCTGCACGGCCAGGATGTTCACCGACCGCAGAGCGAGGCTCGCGGTCAGCACGGAAAGGTAGCCCGGACGGTCGTCGACCGTTGCCCGGATCCGCCACAGCGCCATCTCCGGCACCTCCTTCTCGCCCCGGATGGGCGGCGAGTCACGTCAGCTGTACCAACGCCAATACTGCCCCGCAGGTGTTAACCGGACATTGCTTGAGCTGGGATTTGAGTGCGAGTCCGATCACACGGGGTTTGCCGCCACGGGTGGGCTCAGGCGGTCGCCCAGGATGACGGCGGCCGCGCGGACCAGCTGGGCCACCCGGTCGACCTCGGTCACGTGGAAGGCGGCCGCCGGCAGCTCGTCGTCGGCCGAGCGGGCCACCACGAGCACCAGACCGTCGCGGCCGAACGGGGCCACCGCGTACTTGGTGTTGTCGGCGCCGGTGAGCGGGCGGGCCCGCAGCGGGGTGACCTCGGGCAGCTGGAGCGGGGCCGGGGCGCGCCAGCTGGCGTACGTCACGGCCGGCTCGTTGGTCAGCGCGCGGGGAGCACCCGTGCGCGAGGCCCAGTCGGCCGGCACGACAGCGGCCGCGGCCCAGTCGGCGGCGAGCAGGGCGGGCATCGCGTCGACCAGGGTGGCCAGGCCGTCGGCCGGGTTCGCGGCGACCTGGGCCAGCAGTTCGGCGTCGTGGCCGCCGTTGACGGGGGCGCCGATCGCCTTCCAGACGCCGTCGACCTGCACGCCCGGGATGGCGGCGAGCCCGGCGAGGAGGCGTTCCACGCGGGAGGCGCCGGGCCACACGACGGTGAAGTCGTCGACGGCGCGGCCGCCGAGTCGCTCGAGCACGACGACCTGGACGATGTCCGCGCCGGCCACGCCGAGCGTGCGCGCGACCTGGCCGAGGGCACCGGGACGGTCCGGCAGGGTGACTCGTACCCGCAGCAACATGCAACTCCTCCCGTCTTAGGCCGGCACAGCGATGCCGGCCTCCGGCGTCCAGCGTGCCAACTCGGCGTTTCGCACCGGTTGCGCCGCCGTGTCAATCGCTCTCAGGAGAAAGTGTCACGCCGCGTCATCGGAGTATCGTCGTAGCGTGATCTGCCCAGCGTGTCGCGCGAAGGAACACGACAAGTGCCGCGGCGGCTCCTGGTGCGACTGTCAGCATCGCCCACCCGAGCCGACCCCACCCGCGACCGGCGCGCCCGGTCCGTAAAAGCCTTCTAGGCTTCGTTGCGCCGGAAGGTCGTGTCCGCCGGGATCGGCAGGAACAGCTCGCCCTTGAATCCCGGCGTGAGCGCGTCGGCCACGAAGGCCCCGACGTCGCGCCCGCTGAGCCAGCCCGGTTCGATCGCCCCGCCGTCCCAGTCCTCGGTGACGATCGGCGTGTAGACGTCCACTTCATGCAGCCGTACGGACTCGTTCTCCGCCGCCAGGACCCGCATCAACATGGCCTGGGCGGCCCCGGTGACCGAGATCGGCCCGGAGCCCGCCACGGCGAGCACCGAGGCGATACCGCCGAGCGCGAGATAGACCGAGTCCGCCCGCCCGGCCAGCGCCGGCAGGAACACCCGCGCCACCATGAAGTGGCTGGTCAGGTTGTCGGAGATGATCCGCTGCCACACGGCGGGGTCGAGGCCGGCCAGCGGCGCCCCCTCCCACCACTCCCCCAGCGAGGCGACGACCGCGTCGATCGGCCCCAGCTCCGCCGCGATCAAAGAACGCAGCCGGGTCGAATCCGGCAAATCTGATATGTCACCGACGAACCCGTGCAGCAGATCCGACTGGATCTTGTCCTGCAACCGGGCGAGTCGTGAGGGGTTACGTGAGGGCACGGCAACTACCGCGCCCCGGGAGATCAATTCGCGCACGACGGCCGTTCCGGCCCGGCCGGTGCCGCCCGCCACGACATGGACGCGCCCAGTGAGTGTCACCGGGCAACCGTATCGAAGCTGGGCGCGCCTCCCTCGTACGAGCAAGATCTTGTGGATAACTCTGTGTATGAGCACCAGAAGTTGTGGACAACGTGTGCCAACCCACTCCGCGTGCGTCTTTTGTCGTACCCCTGGTGCACGATGATCAGCGTGTCTGACGAAGCTGCCCTTCCCCGCGGCGGAAAACAAAATGACAAACCGGACGTGGACCCCGTCGGGCGGGTTCTGGGTACTGCCGACGCCACCCCGCTCCAGTTCTGGACGGCCGTGACCCCCGGCAGCTACCTGCAGCTCGACGACGTCGTGGTCACCAAGCGCGAGCTCCCCGACCGCGAGCCGGTCACCATCGCCGGCGTGGTGACCCAGGTCCGCGCCCGCCACGAGGGCGCCCAGTTCGACTCCGACGTCTTCGCGATCGCCGACGGCACCCTGCCGGCCATGGTGCAGGAGGCGGCCGAGATCACCACGACCCGGGTCGATCCCGAGCTGTACGTGCCACCCGCTCCCGGCGCCGTCGTGCACCGGGCCTCCGGCGAGGCCCGCGACGCCGCGCTGCACTTCGACCGCATGGAGCGGCGTATCCCGATGGGCACCGGCCGCGACGGCGTACCGGTCTTCCTGAACGCCGACTTCCTCGACGGCACCCGCGGTGCCCACGTGTCCATCTCCGGCATCTCGGGCGTCGCCACCAAGACCAGTTTCGCGACCTTCCTGCTCTACTCGGTCTTCCGCTCGGGCCAGCTCGGCGCCGACGGGGCCAACGCCCGCGCGCTGATCTTCAACGTCAAGGGCGAGGACCTGCTCTTCCTCGATCACCCCAACACCAAGCTCGACGAGAGCACGCGGGCCGCTTACAAGCTTCTCGAGCTACCGGCCAACCCTTTCCCTGACGTACGCGTGTACGCGCCCCCACGAACGGGCGACTCCTCCGGCGCGCCCGATGTCAGCAGCCGCCTCACCGGCGTCGACGCGTTCTACTGGACGCTCGAGGAGTTCTGCTCGGCCCGCCTGTTGCCGTACGTGTTCGCCGACGCCGACGACGAGCGCCAGCAGTACACGATGGTGGTCCACTCGGTCACCGCCCACCTGAACCGCCACGCGGTGCCGGCCGAGGGCGGCATCAGCATCGACGGCCGCCGGATCGGGTCGTACGGCGATCTCGTCGACCACATCGTCGAGCAGCTCACCGACGACGACACCCGGTCCACCTGGGCCGGCAGCGCGGTGAACATGGGCACCGTCAACGCGTTCGCCCGCCGCCTGATCGGCAGCAAGCGCGACCTGTCCCGGCTGATCCGCGGCGACCTGGCCCAGCGCCGCCCGCACCAGATCAAGACGGCCGAGTCGGCCCAGGTCACCGTGGTCGACCTGCACAATCTGCCGGACCGCGCGCAGCGGTTCGTGGTCGGTGTCACGCTCAAGACCGAGTTCGAGGAGAAGGAGAAGTCCGGCACCGGCCGTCCTCTGCTCTTCGTGGTCCTCGACGAGCTCAACAAGTACGCCCCGCGCGAGGGCACCTCGCCGATCAAAGAGGTGCTGCTCGACATCGCCGAGCGGGGCCGCTCGCTCGGCGTCATCCTGATCGGCGCCCAGCAGACCGCGAGCGAGGTCGAGCGGCGCATCGTGACCAACTCGGCCATCCGCGTGGTCGGCCGGCTCGACCCGGCCGAGGCGGCCCGCCCCGAGTACGGTTTCCTGCCGCCCGCGATGCGCCAGCGCGCCCTGCTGGCCCGCCCCGGCACGATGTTCGTCAACCAGCCCGACATCCCGGTGCCGCTGTGCGTGGAGTTCCCGTTCCCGGCCTGGGCGACCCGCAAGTCCGAGTCCGGCCCCCCGCCCGCCGGTTCCCTCAAGTCCATCGTCCAAGGCGCGGACCCGTTCGCCGTCGTGGGCGGTTCGCTCGACGACGACATTCCGTTCTAAGGTTCCGCGATGCGCATCCTGCACACCTCCGACTGGCACGTCGGCAAGGTACTCAAGGGCCGGAACCGGCACGAGGAGCACATCCGCGTGCTGGGCCAGGTCGTCGAGATCGCCAAGGCCGAGCGGCCCGATCTGGTGATCATCGCGGGTGATCTCTACGACACCGCAGCTCCGACGGCCGACGCCACCCGGGTGGTCACGCGGGCGCTGTCGGCGCTGCGCAAGACCGGCGCGCGGGTGGTCGCGATCGGCGGCAACCACGACAACGGGGCCGCCCTCGACGCGCTGCGCCCGTGGGCCGACGCGGCTGGCATCGAGTTGCGCGGCTCGGTGCTGGCCAACCCCGAGGACCTGCTGATCACCGGCCAGACCGAGGACGGCGAGCGCTGGCAGCTGGTCGCCCTGCCGTTCCTGTCGCAGCGGTACGCGATCCGGGCGGCGGAGATGTACGAATTGACGGCGGCGGAGGCCTCACAGACGTACGCCGATCATCTCGGCCGTTTGATCGCCAAGCTCAGCGAGCGGTTCGCCGACCCCGGCGTGATCAATCTTCTGACCGCTCATCTCACGATCTTCGGGGCCACCACGGGTGGCGGCGAACGAGAGGCGCACACGGTCATGGGGTACGCCGTGCCCGCCACCGTCTTCCCGCAGAACACCCACTACGTCGCGCTGGGCCACCTGCACCGCTCGCAGCAGGTCATCGCCCCCTGCCCGACCCGCTACAGCGGCAGCCCGCTCGCGATCGACTTCGGCGAGGAGGAGAACATCCCGTCGGTGGCCATCGTCGAGGTCGGCGTCGATCGGGCGGCCCGGGTCCGCGACGTGCCGATCTCCTCGGCGATCGCCCTGCGCACGGTCCGCGGCACCCTCGAACAGCTCGCGACGGTGAACCTTCCGGACGCCTGGCTCCGTGTTCTGGTGCGCGAGAAGCCGCGGGTCGGCCTGCGCGAGGACGTGCAGGAGCTGCTGCCCAACGCGCTCGAGGTGCGGATCGACCCCGAGATGATGCCGGACCGGACGGGAGAGCGGATGGCGCAGCGGGCCGGCCGGTCGCCGCGCGAGCTCTTCGGCGACTACCTGGACAGCAAGGACAACGCCGAGGACGGCGTCCGCGAGCTGTTCGACGAGCTGTACGACGAGGTGAGCACCAACAAATGAGCGAGCGTAGCGAGCGCAGGCAGCTCAGTGGCCTGGTCTCAGGTTCGACCGAGCGAAGCGGAGTCGAATCATGAGGCCCATACGGCTCGACATGGCAGGGTTCACGGTTTTCCGGGACGAGACCACCGTGGACTTCACCGACGCCGACTACTTCGCGCTGGTCGGGCCGACCGGCTCGGGCAAGTCGACGGTGCTCGACGCGATCACGTTCGCCCTCTACGGCACGGTCCCGCGCTGGGGTGGCGCCCGCGGCATCGTCAACGCGCTCGCCCCCTCGGCCACCGAGGCCCGGGTGCGCCTGGTCTTCGAGTCGGCCGGCGACCGCTACGTGGCGACCCGGGTCGTCCGCCGCGACGGCCGGGGCAACGTCAAGACCGCCGGGGCCGGCCTCCAGCTCATGCCGCCCGGCTTCGACGTCACCAAGCTCGACACCGGCATGGACCTCGACGACCTGGGCGACGTCCTCGCGGGCACCCCGGCCGAGATGGACGAGGCCGTGCAGCACGCCGTCGGCCTGCCGTTCGAGCAGTTCACCAGCTGTGTCGTGCTGCCGCAGGGCCAGTTCGCCGACTTCCTGCACGCCAAGCCGGCCACCCGCCAGCAGATCCTGGTCAACCTGCTCGGGCTGCACGTCTACGAACAGGTGCAGACCAAGGCCACCGGGCGCGCGCAGACGGCCGAGGGCAAACTGGCCGTGGTCGATCAGAGTCTGGCCGGGCTGGCCGACGCCACCGACGAGGCGGTCGAGGAGGCACAGGCCCATCTCGTACGCATGCGGGAGCTCACGACCGCCGTCGAGCGGGCCGTGCCCGGGTTGCGCGACAAGCGGGAGGCCGAGGCGGCCGCCGCCGCGAAGCGGGACGAGCTCGACGCGGAGCTGCGGCAGCTGGGCAACGTACGTACACCGGCCGCAAGCGTGGAGACCGCCGGCGTGACGGCGGCCGCGAGGGCGACCGCCGCCGAGGCCGCGGACGAGGTTCGCGCGGCCGAGGAGAAGGAAGAAAAGGTACGGGGTGAGCTGGCCGCGGCCGGCGACGCGGGTTCGCTGAGCCTGATGCTCGACCGGCACGCCGAGTTGCAGCGGCTGACCGGGCAGGAGGAGTGGTTCGCGGGCGAGGTGTCGGTGGCCGACGTCGAGCACAAGGACGCGGTGGCGGCGCTGGAACTCGCGCACAGTGAGCACGCCGGCGCGGCCCAGCTGCTCGAGCAGGCCCGCCTCGACTACACGGAGGCCCAGCGTACGGACCGGGCGGCCGCCCTGCGAGCCCATCTCGCGGTGGGTGACAACTGCCCGGTGTGCGAGCAGACGGTGACGACGGTCCCGGCTGTACCGGAGGGCTCGGCGGTGCGGGCGGCCGAGGCCGCGGGCAAGGCCGCGCGGGCCGCCGCCGAGGCCGCCGAGCAGACCTGGAAGCAGCGGGACGCGGTCGCGCGCAAGCTGGAGAGCAACCTCGAACGCAAGCGCGCCCAGTACGAGCACCACCTGTCGCGCCTGGCCGAGGCCCGTGCCGCGGTGGCCGAGTCGCCCGGGGTCGAGGCGTTGCGGCGGCGGCTCGACGAGCTGGGCCGGCTCCAGAAGCAGCTCGATCAGGCCGCTTCGTCGGTACGGACGACACGCGCGGCTCACCGCAAGGCGCAGGCGGCCGTGGTCGCCGCCGAGGAGCAGCAGCGCACGGCGTGGCGCGAGTTCGACGCCGTACGGGACGGGGTCGCCCGCTTCTCCCCACCTCCGGCCGACCGCGACGACCTCGCCGCCGCCTGGTCCACACTGGTCGCCTGGGCCGCCGAGCTGGTCGTCGCCCGCCGTTCGGCCCGCGCGGAGGCCGAGGACGCCGTCACCGCCGCCCACCAGGCCACCCTCACCACCATCTCCGACATTTCCGACTTGTTCGTGGCGGCGGGAGTGCCGGCGCCCTCCCGCTCCTCCGCCGGCTACTCCTCGGGCGCCCGGGCCTCCGCGCCACTTTCCGACATCTCCTCTCTTTCAGATGCGGATCTCATCCGGGCGGCGGCGGTGGCGGCGGAGCGGGCCGAGGCCGCGTGGAAGCGTCTCGACGACCGGCGGGCCTCGGCGGCCGAGCTGACCGAGCAGCGCATGACCCTGCAGCGCGAGAGCCGCGTCGCCAAGGCCCTCGCCGGTCACCTGCGGGCCAACAACTTCGAGCGCTGGCTGCTCGAGGAGGCGCTCGACCTGCTCGTCGGCGGCGCCTCGCGGATCCTGCGCGAACTGACCGGCGGCCAGTACGACCTGATCCACGACAAGGGCGAGTTCTTCGTGATCGACCACCACGACGCCGGCCTGCGCCGCGGCGTGCGCACGCTGTCCGGCGGCGAGACGTTCCAGGCCTCGCTGGCCCTCGCGCTCGCCCTGTCCGAGCAGCTGGCCGGCATGTCGACCACCGCCGCCAGCCTCGAGTCGATCGTGCTGGACGAGGGCTTCGGGACCCTCGACGCGGCCACGCTGGACGTGGTCGCGGCGACGCTGGAGAACCTGGCCGCCCGCGGCGACCGGATGGTCGGTGTCGTCACCCACGTCAACGCGCTCGCCGAGCGGGTGCCGGTCCGGTTCGAGGTGCGCAAGGACGCGCGTACCGCCCATGTGGAGAGGGTTGGCCTTTGACCAGGATGTTCGTGGACGCGTGGGATCCCTCGTACGGCGCCTCCTACGAGGGCGCCGACGGCGGCGAGGGCCCGGCGTCGCCCAGCAGCGCCCAGGTCGACACCGACGTGGAGATCCCGGCCGCCGAGTGGGCCCCGATCGACGTGTCGGCCTCGGTGCGCCGCCCCGACGTCGTCTTCCTGGTCGACGGCGTCCGCCGCAACGACGCCGGCCTGTGGACGGCCGAGGAGGACGGTACGTCGTACGCCGGCCTGGCCGCCTCGTACGCCGCCGGCGTGGTCCGCTGCGACCTCGGCCGCGGCCAGGCCGAACTGGTCGGGGCCAAGGTCGGCCGCGGCCTGTTCACCGCCAGCCCCACCGCCTCCGACGTCCAGGCCGGCACGGTCCGTTACACGGTCCACCGCATCGAGGGCGCGGGCGAGGCGTCCAAGCTGCCGTCGGCCGTCCAGCCGTCACTGACCGCCCTCGAGATCGACATCTCGTCCGAGGCCCGCGCCACCGGCTCCGACGGCGCCGACCTCCTGGTGGTCGACGGTCCACTGCGCAACCGGCGCCAGCTTCCCCGGACCATCGGGTACGTCAAGACCCAGCAGAAGCAGTACCTGCCGGGCGCCCTGACCCCGGTCGTGACGTCACTGCGCCCCGGCCAGCGCACCCCCGTCTTCCACCTGGGCACGGTGTGGGGCGGCTGGTCCTGGTACCTGCGCCTGCCCGGCGGCTCGGGCGCCCCCTGGTCCGGCATCGTCCGCGTCGAGTGCTCCCCCGACCTCACCCCCGGTGAGGCCATCGAGCTGGCCGAGATCTCCAGCGCCACCCTGCCCCGCTTCGCCTCGGCGTCCTACAAGGACCCGCGCGCCCCACAGAACCTGGTACCCATCGCCGGCCTGGAACGCCGCCTGCGCACCATGCTCGGCGACGCCCGCTTCCTGCACCGAGCCTTGACCAAGGCCACCGCCCTGACCCGCTGACCTCACCGCCTCACCCCTCGGCGTTTTCGCACCACGGAGTATCGAAGTTGGACCTCACGCAAGCCCGCGATCTCGCCACCGATCTCATGGCCCGGCACAGGCTGGCCGGCTGGCGGCTGTCGTTCGACAACGCCAAGACCCGGGCCGGCGCCTGCCGCTCGGACCGCAAAGAGATCACCCTGTCCCGGCCGCTGATCAGCCTGTACTCACCTGAGCAGGTCACCGACACGATGCTGCACGAGATCGCGCACGCCCTGGCCGGCTCCGGCCACGGTCACGACAGGGTGTGGCGCGCGACCGCCCGGCGCATCGGCTACACCGGCGGCCGCTGCCTGCCCGCCGACGCACCCCAGGTCGACGGCGCCTGGGTCGGCACCTGCCCGGCCGGCCACCGCACGACCGCCCACCGCCGCCCGGTCCGCGTCCGCTCGTGCCCGAAGTGCACACCCCGCTTCGACCTGGCCGCCCGCTACACCTGGACCCATCACGGCCGCCCGGCCGCCATGGACCCCCGCTACGACGCCGAACTGGCCCGCCTGAGCAACCACCACCCCGAGCCCACCCCGGCCCCCATCCCCGTCGGCGCCCGAGTCCGCCTGACCGGCGCCGGCAAGTACGCCGGCCTCACCGGCACCGTCGAGAAGCGCGGCCGCACCCGCTACCAGGTCCGCACCCGAGCCGGCCTGCTCAGCGTCGCCTTCGCCGCCGCCCAGCCGCTGACCGCCACCGACCGCTGACCACCGCACCCACGAGTGAGCGGGGCGCCGGGCGAGCCGAAGCTGTCTACTCTGGCCGGGTGAGGCCCGGAGCCGTCGTCCAAGCCGCTCGCCGGTGAGTGCGATGCCGCATGAGCCGGAGCCGTCGCCCGACCTGCTGATCGGTGAGCCCGAGCGTGACTCGGCGCAGGAGGCGCTCGAAGAGCATCTGGCCGAGAAACGCCTGCCTTCGCCCGAGTACGAGCGGCGCGTCGCAGCCGTCCAGCGGGCCCGGACCCGGTCCGAGCTGGCCCTGATCTTCGCCGACCTGCCGCTGCCTCACCCCGAGCTGCCGCCCTCGGCGCCGCCCGATCCGGATGAGGACAACCCGCCGCCGATCTTCCTGGTCGGCGTGCTGACGCTCGCCCTCGGGCTGCCGGTCGCGGTGGTGCTCGGTTTCGCGTACGGCCTGTGGTGGACCTTGGCCCTTCCGGTCGTGGCCACCGTGGCGATGGCCTACGTCGAGCACCTGCGCTCCCGTTAAGCGGGCACCACGCTGGGGAACGTCACCCCGGTGAGGTCTTCGGACACCGCCCACAGCCGCTGCTGGACGGCCACGTCGTACGACTGCCGGCTGGACGTGACCAGCCGGGGGTGGCCCTTGATCTCGTAGCGCCCGCCGGGCCCGTAGTACTGGCCACCCAGCGCGGCCGGATCCGTGGCCGCGCGCAATGTCGGCAGCGCGCCCATCGCCGGCGGCTGGGTGATCAGCGGGGTCAGCCAGGTCAGCGGGATCCGCAGGGCGGCCGGGCTGTTGCGGGCGAGTTCGGTGCTGGACAGGCCGGGGTGTGCGGCCAGCGCGACGGTGGTGCCGTGCGCGGCGAGCCGGCGCTGCAGCTCGTACGTGAACATCAGGTTGGCCAGTTTGGACTGGCCGTAGGCGGCGGTCCGGCTGTAGGACCGTTCCCAGTTCAGGTCGTCGAAGTGGATGGCGGCCCGGATCCGGTGGCCGGTGCTGCTGACCGTGACCACGCGGGAGCCGGGCACCGGCAGCATCCGGTCGAGCAGCAGCCCGGTGAGCGCGAAGTGCCCGAGGTGGTTGGTGCCGAACTGGGCCTCGAAACCGTCGCGGGTCGTCTGCTTCGGCGTGTACATCACGCCGGCGTTGTTGATCAGCAGGTCGATTCCGGTGAAGCGGGACCGGAGGGCCGCCGCCGCGGTCCGGACGGAGTCGAGCGAGGTCAGGTCCAGCGCCTGTACGGAGACGTCGCCGCTCATGCGGGACGCGGCCCGCTCGCCCTTTTCGATGTCGCGCACGGCGAGCACCACCGTCGCTCCGCGCTCGGCGAGCGCCTTGGCGGTCTCGTACCCGAGCCCGGTATTGGCCCCGGTCACCACGGCCACTCGCCCGTGCTGGCTCGGAATGGCGGCTGTCGTCCACTTTTCGCTCATGTCGTTTCCCATGCGACGAACGTTAAAGTACCTCCGGTACGTTGTCAACGTACCGGAGGTACGTAAGTTAAACTGGCGATCATGACCTTCCAGCGGGCGCGAACCGAGGAGCAGCGGGAGATCCGCCGGCGGGCGATCCTCGACACGGCGTCGGCCATGCTCGGCGAGATGCCGGTGGCCGCGGTGACGTTGAACGAGCTCAGCCGCCGGGTCGGCCTGGCCAAGCCGAACGTGCTGCGCTATTTCGAGTCGCGCGAGGCCGTCCTGCTGGAACTGCTGAACCGCTTCCTCGAGGAGTGGCTGGCCGAGCTGTCCGGAGAGCTGGCGGCCGGCGTCGACGCCCAGGGGCCGATGGACGAGCGGGCCACGGCGGTGGCCGCGGTCCTCGGCCGCTCCCTGGCCGAGCGGCCGGTGCTGTGCGACCTGTTCGGCGCGCAGGGCAGCGTCCTCGAGCACAATGTGTCGGTCGAGGTGGTCGCCCACTACAAGCGCGTCTCCCTCGAGCGCCTGACCACCATGACCACCCTGCTCCGCGAGCACCTGCCGGAACTGGGCGACAACGCGACGTTCTTCAGCCTGCAGGCCATGCTCACGGCGGGCATCCTGGCCGCGTACAGCACGCCCCCGGCCAGCCTCCGGGCCGCCTACGAGGCCGAACCGGAGCTGGCCCGCTTTCACCCGGAGCCGGGGCCCTACCTGGAGCAGGCCCTGACCGCGACCCTGCTGGGCGCGCTCCCCCGGCCGTGATCCCCGCTTCGGCCATCGCCGAAGATTTCCGGGCCTAGCCTGCGGCGATGCGAGAGATTCTGTACGACCCGGCGTACGTCGTGCCCGCCGTGCCGCCGGGAGACACGGGTGTGGGGTGGCTTCGGGCCACGGTCGGGCGGTTCTGCGAAGGGGCCGATCACGTGCGGCGGCGCGGGCTGGCCGAGGCGATTCTCGACGGGATCCCGCCGGAGACGCTGAGCGGGCGGCGCGGGCATCCGGTCGCCGTGCTGGCCCGGGCCATGGGCGCCGCCGATCCGGGCGTGGCGCCGCTGGTGGAGGACGTGGCTCAGGCCTGTCAGCCAGGCACCGGGGACGCCGACCTGGCCGATCCGGCCGTCGAGCGGCTGGCGGGCGAGACGGCGTTCGGGGCCGGCCCGCGGCGCCGCCCGGGCCGGGCGCACGCGTTAGCGCTGGTCGGCTGACTCCCGCGGGACGCATACCCGCACCGCGGCCGGGGCGACCTTGGCCGTGAAGGTCTTCGTCTTCGTCCGGGCGCCGCCGTCCAGCTCGTACTCCATCTTGGACTTGAGTTTGACCTCGACCCGCCGGGCCCGGGTGGTGCGGACGAA
This sequence comes from Actinoplanes sp. NPDC048988, assembly GCF_043197815.1. Classification (NCBI taxonomy): domain Bacteria; kingdom Bacillati; phylum Actinomycetota; class Actinomycetes; order Micromonosporales; family Micromonosporaceae; genus Actinoplanes; species Actinoplanes sp. NPDC048988. Next base: position 206,868 of record NZ_JBICTW010000001.1, read on the forward strand.
CGGGGAGCTGTCGCTGCGGCCGACCGCCATCGTGCCGAGGGCGCGGGCCCACTGCAGGGCGCCCTGGGCCGTGGCGACGCCGACGTCGAGCCAGCCGTCGTCCGGTTTCGCGTCGTCGAACGCCTTGATGCCGCCGGTGATCTTGCTGACGTTGCCGATCAGGACGCAGCTGGCCTCGTCCTCGAACCAGTCGTTGCCGTCGATCTTGATCAGGGCCTTCGGCGCCTCGCCGTTGACGTGGCGGACGCCGGCCCACACGTACGCCAATTTGCCCAGCCGGTCCTTCATGTTGCGGTCGGCGTCGCTGATCATCGCGCCGTCGAAGCCGACGCCGGCCATCACGCCGAAGTACTCGCCGTTGAGCTTGCCCAGGTCGATGCGGCGCCGGTCGCCGTGCAGGGCGATGTCGACGGCCTGCTCGAGATCGGTGGGGATGCCCAGGTTGGACGCGAGCAGGTTGCCGGTGCCGGCCGGCATGATGGCCAGCGGGATCTTCGAGCCGCCCTTCTCGCGGGCCAGGACGTCGATCGAGCGCTGGACCATGCCGTCGCCGCCCCACACCACCAGCAGATCCGGCTTGGCCTTGACGACTTTCCGGACCTGGTCGGGGGCCTTCTTGCTCTTGGGCACCTCGAACCACAGCAGGTCCTCGACGCCCGTGTCGGTGAGGCGGCGGCGGAGCTCGTCCAGGCCGCCGCCGAACGTCTTGCGCTGGTGCGCCACTACAGCGATCGTTCGGGGGGTGCTCATGGGCAGCGCACTACCCGTATCGACGAAAACGTAATCAGTTGACGGTTTCTCGCATGCGCTGCTCGGCGGCCGCGCTGCGGATGACCATGAGGCGCAGCTCGAGCTCGTCCGAGACCATCGAGGCGAGGTGCTCGAGGGCCTTGAGCTGGCGCGGGTTGGCCTCGCGGGGCTTGTTGTCGATCACGTTGACCGTGCCGAGACGGTAGCCGTCGTGCGTCCGGATCGGCGCCGCGGCGTAGAAGCGCAGGCCCAGCTCGCCCCGGACCAGCGGGTGTTCGAGCGTGCGGGGGTCGACCGCGGCGTTGTTGATGACGTACACGTCGTCCTGGGCGATCACCGACGCGCACAGGCCCGGCTCGCGGCCGACCTGGCGTACCCCGCTGAGCCCCTGGCACGCGGCCAGCCAGACCCGGTCCTGTTCGACCAGCGAGACGGTGGCGATCGGGGTGTCGAAGATGGCGCCCGCGACGAAGGCGATCCGGTCGTACGCGTCCTCGACCGGCTGGTCGACCAGCCGGTAGCGGCGGACGGCCTCGAGACGGGCCTGCTCCTCGGGGTTGATGTTGTCCAAGTATTCGTAGGCGTCCGACGACACCGGGCTGCTGCTCGTCATGGCTGCTCCTCGCAGGTGGCTACGATGCCTGGAAGCCTAGAAAGGGCATTGGTGTCCCGCAATGCCCTCGGTGGCCGGATCGGCCGCCGATCCTGTGAAGAGGCTGGGATGTCGCACATTCTGTCGGTCGGCGGGGTATTGGTCGGGCGTGACGCCACCAACCGCCGCCGTGATCGGACAGCTCGCCCGCGACCTCGTATTGACCGTTGACGAACTCCCGGACGTCGGTTCCTCGGCCGCGGCGACCAGCCGCCGCGAGCAGCTGGGCGGCAAGGGCGCCAACCAGGCCGTCGCGCTGGCCCAGCTCGGGGTGCGCCCGTCGCTGGTCGCGGTGGCCGGCGACGACGTGATCGGCGACGTGCTTATCGATCAGGCCCGGCAGGACGGCATCGACGTACGCCGGGTGGTGCGCCGGCGCGGCGCGCTGACCGGCCTGATCGTCGAAATTCTCGAACCGGGGTCGCACTACCGCTACGTCGAGCACCTTCCGCCGGAGGTGCTGCTGACCGAGGACGACGTGCTGGCCGCGCGGGACGTCATCGCCGGCGCCGACGCCGTACTCGTGCAGTTGCAGCAGCCGTTCGAGGCGGCGCTGGCCGCGGCCCGGATCGGCCATCAGGCCGGCAAGCTGGTCGTCCTCGACGGCGAGGTGAAAGACCGGGCGATTCTGGCGTACGCGGATGTGGTGCGCGCCGACGAGAAGGAGGCCGACGGGCTGGACGCCGGCGTCCTCGACGGCGGCCCGTCCCTGCTCGCCCTGGCCCGGGAGGACGGCAACCTTCTCATCTGGAAGGACGGCCAGGCGACGATCCCGCTGACCGACGGCGAGCCGGTGGACACCACCGGCGGCGGCGACTCCTTCACGGCCGCCCTGACCGCGACCCTGCTCACCGGCGGGTCGTACGAGGAGGCCGGCCGCCGGGCGACCCTGGCCTCCGGCGTCACCGTCATGCACGTCAGCGGGCGGCCGGACCTGCGCTATGTCTGAGATCGGAGCGGCCGAGCCCTGGGCCGTACGCGAGACCGCCCTGCCCGGCGACGACGGACTGCGCCAGGCCGAGTCGATCTTCGCGCTGGGCAACGGCCACGTCGGCCTGCGCGGCAACCTCGACGAGCCGCACGCGGGCGGGATGCCCGGCACCTTCCTCAACTCGCTCTTCGAGGAACGGGACGTCACCTACCCCGAGGCCGGGTACGCGTTCCCGGAACGCACCGAGACGGTGGTGAACGCGCCCAACGCGAAGCCGATCGCGCTGCGCGTCGGCGATGATCCCTTCGACGTACGCACGGGGACGCTGACCCGGCACGAACGGGTCCTCGATCTGCGGGCCGGCACGCTGACCCGCGAGGTCGAATGGACCTCACCCTCCGGAGTGGAGGTGCGGGTACGCAGCGTACGGCTGGTCTCGTTCCCACGCCCCTCGGTGACCGCCGTCCGCTACACCGTGCGAGCCGACGCGCCCCTGACCGTCGAATCCGATCTGGTGGTCAACGAGGCCCTGCCCGCGGAACGCGACGACCCGCGGGCCAGCGCGATCATCACGACGCCCTTCCGCAGCGTCTCCAGCGACCCGGACGTGCTGGTTCACCGCACCCGCCGCAGCGGCCTGCCGGTCGCCGCCGCGGTGATCCATACCGGTCACGAGGGCACCGTCGTGACCTCGCTCGACCTGATCCGGTGGACGGCCACCGGGCACGGCGAGATCAGCTTCGACAAGTTCACCGCGTACCGCTGGAACGAGGACGACCTCCGCGGGCAGGCGCTGAAGGACCGGGACGCCGCCGCCCGCGACGGCTTCGACGTGCTCCTGGCCGAGCAGCGCGACTACCTCGACGAGTTCTGGGACGGCGCCGACGTCGAGGTCGACGGCGACCCCGACATCCAGCAGGCCGTCCGGTTCGGGCTCTTCCACGTCCTGCAGGCGGCGGCCCAGGCCGGCCCGCATCCCATCCCGGCCAAGGGCCTGACCGGCAACGGCTACGACGGGCACACCCTCTGGGACACCGAGACGTACGTGCTGCCGGTGCTCACCTACACCCATCCCGACTGCGCGGGACTGGCCCTGCGCTGGCGGCACAGCACCCTCGACCAGGCCCGCGCCCGGGCCCGTGAGCTGCGCCTGGACGGCGCCGCCTTCCCGTGGCGCACGATCAGCGGCCCCGAGTGCTCCGGCTACTGGCCGGCCGGCACGGCCGCGCTGCACGTCAACGCCGACATCGCCGACGCGGTGCTGCGCTACCACGCCGCGACCGGCGACGAGGACTTCATGCGCTCGGCCGGCAAGGAGCTCCTGGACGAGACGGCGCGCCTGTGGAAGTCGGTCGTCTACTTCGACGAGGAGCACGTCGGCCACATCGCCGGGGTCACCGGGCCCGACGAATACACGGCGCTGATGGACGACAACATCTACACGAACCTGATGGTGGAACAGAACCTGCGGGCCGCGGGCTCGCCCGTACGGCTCCATGTGCCCTATGACGAGCGGCGGGAGGTCCACGATCAGTCGGCCGGCTTCACCCGGCTGCCCGCCTGGGATTTTTCGGACGACGCGTATCCGCTGATGCTCCATCACCACTACCTGAACCTCTACCGCAAGCAGGTGATCAAGCAGGCCGACCTCGTACTGGCGATGATGAAGCGGCCCGACGCGTTCACCCTGGACGAGAAGCGCCGCAACTTCGCGTACTACGAGGCCCGCACGGTGCGTGACTCGTCCCTGTCGGCCCCGATCCAGGCCGTGCTCGCGGCCGAACTCGGCTACCTGACCCGAGCCCACGAATACCTGGCCGAATCGGCGTTGCTCGACCTGCGCGGCAGCGGCGAGTCCGGCGGCGACGGCCTGCACATCGCCGCCTGCGCCGGCGCGTGGACGGCCCTGGTCATGGGCTTCGGCGGCCTCCGCGACCACGACGGCCGGCTGTCCTTCGCGCCGCGCCTGCCGCCCCGGCTGACCCGCCTGGCCTTCGGCCTGCGCTGGCGCGGCTGCCGTCTCTCGGTCGCGGTCACCCCCGATTCCGTGACGTACGCGGCCCGGCACGCACCCGTCGAGTTCCGCCACCAGGGCGAGGACGTGCGGCTGACCGCCGGCCAGGAGAAGACCTTCACGCTGGACCCGATCGAGGAGCTGCCCGCCCCGCCGACCCCGCGCCCACCTCGTACGATCAGCGAATGACGGTCTGGGTGGCCCTGCTGCGGGCGGTCAACCTCGGCACCCGCAACAAGGTCCCGATGGCGGCCCTGCGCGCCGAACTGGAGGCGGCCGGCCTGCCCGGCGCGAGAACCCACCTGCAGAGCGGCAACGTGGTGGTCCGCTCCGACCTGGACGTCGGCCCCATCATCCACAAGGTCCTGCGCGAGCGCTTCGACCTGAACGAGCCGGTCATGGTCCGCAGCCACGCCCGCCTCATGGAGATCATCGCCGCCAACCCGTTCCCGGCCGCGGCGACGTCACGCCCCACGTTCCTGCGGGTGGTCTTCCTGGCCGACCACCCGCCGGCCGCCCGCGCCAAGCTCCTGGAATCCCACGACGACGTACGCCTGCTCGACCGCGAGGTCTACATCGACTACCGCGATCGCGTTCACGGCAACCCGGTCAACGCCGCCATGATTGCCCGCCGCCTGGGCCTGCACGGCACCGAGCGCAACTGGGCCACCGTCACCAAGCTGGCCGAGATCGCCGCCCTGCTCTGAGGCGCTAACCGAAGACGGCGGGGTTGGCCAGGAAGAACTCGTTGAGAGTCCGGCGGTCGGCCGGGGCCAGCGCCTTGCGGGGTACGCGCAGGTAGCGGCCGCCGCGGAAGTGGATGATCCACGTGGAGGGCCAGCGGTCGACCCGGGTGACGTCGGTCCACGGCAGGTCGGTGCGGCCGGTGGCGGTCCGCTCGGTCATGCCGGTGGCGCCGAACTCGTACCGGAACGGCTGGGCGTACGCCTGGTGCCGCAGCGCCCAGCTGATCAGCACCATCAGCTCGAAGAACGCCGGGATGACGAGGAAGAACACTCCCATGCGCAGAAACGGCGGGTCCGGGTTCTCCGCGATCAGCGTCTGCACCGCCCCGATGACCAGGAACGCCAGCGGCAGCGCCCGCCCGATGGTGGGCCGAATACCGTACGAACTCAAAGCCATCTTGCGATAGATCCCGTACGTGATGTGGATCTCCCCCGTCAACACCATGCGCGGCAGTATGCCACCCCGGACATCGGCCGTGCTATTGCAAAGAAAGCTTTGCAAATTTATCTTTGCATCCATGATGGACGACGACGAGACGGTTGCGCTGGACCCGCGAACGCTGCGCGGGCTGGCCCATCCCTTGCGGGTACGGCTGTTGAATCTGCTCCGCGAGCGCGGGCCGTCGACGGCCTCGCGGCTGGGCGAGCAGCTCGGGCAATCGAGCGGCGCCACCAGCTACCACCTCCGGCAGCTCGCGGCGTACGGCTTCGTGGTCGAGGACGCCGGGCGCGGCACCGCCCGGGAACGCTGGTGGCGGGCCGCGCGCCGGCGCACGGTGCTGACGCCGGAGGAGAGCCGGCAGTCGTGGGAGCTGGCCGAGGGCTACCTGCGGGCCGTGGCCCAGGCCGACTTCCAGCGGACCGAGGCCGCCATCGCCAACCTGCCGGCCGTGTCGCGCGAGTGGCAGGACGCGCTCCACCTCGGCACCGACATCCTGCGGCTTCGTCCCGAGCGGGCCGCCGAGTTGCGCGAGCGGATGTCCGCCCTGGTCGCCGAGTACGGCGGCGACCACGGGGACGGCCGCGTGGCCGTGCAGTGGCAGATCCTTCCGCTGAGCGACGGCTGATGCGGCGCCCGCTGGCGAGTCTACTGGTCGCCGAGGCGGTGTCGCTGGCCGGCAGCCATGTGTCCAGTGTGGCCGTCCCCTGGCTGGTGCTGACCACCACCGGGTCGGCGACCCGGGTCGGCGCCGTCGCGCTCGCCCAGACGCTGCCGTTCGTGCTGGCCGGGATGTTCGGCGGCCCGCTCGTCGACCGCCTCGGCGCCCGGCGGGTGGCGATCGTGTCGGACGCGGCGAGCGCCGCCGTCGTCGCCCTGGTCCCGCTGCTGCACGTTCTGGGCCTGCTCTCGTTCGGGCCGCTGGTGGCGATCGTCGCGGCCGCCGGCGCCCTGGGCGGCGCCACCAACACGGCCAAGCGCGCGCTGCTCCCCCAGGCCGTCGGGGACACCCCCATGGCCCGGGCCACAGCCCTGTTCGACGGCATCGGCCGGGCCGCCATCCTGGTCGGCCTCCCCCTCGGCGGCGTTCTGGTCGCCACCATCGGCCCGGCCGCCGTCCTGGCCATCGACGCCGCCTCGTTCGCCGCCGGCGCAGCGGTGATCGCCGCCGGAGTCCGCGGTCCGACCTCGGTGAAAACCGGCGAGCCCGGAGAGAGCTACCTGGCCTCCCTCGCCGCCGGGTTCGCGTTCCTGCGCCGGGACAAGCTTTTCGCCCTCATCGTCGGCGTGCTGTTCTTCACCAATCTGGCCGACCAGGCGTACAGCATCGTCTTCGTCCCGGTCTGGGTGCGCGAGTCCGGCGCCGGCCCGGCCGTCCTCGGCCTGCTCGGCGGCGTCTTCGGGCTCGGCGCCGTCGTCGGCTCGCTGCTCTACGCGGCCCTGGCCACCCGCCTGCCCCGGGTGCCCACCTTCGCCGTCTGCTTCCTGCTCGCCGGTTCGCCCCGGTTCTTCGCGCTCGCCGCCACCGGCCGCCTCTGGCCGGTCCTCGCCATCGCCTTCGGCGCCGGCCTCGCGGTCGCCGCCGTCAACCCGATCCTGATGGCCCTGGGCTACGAACGCGTCCCGGGCCACCTTCGCGGCCGCGTCCTCGGCCCGGCCGTGGCGATCGGCTTCGCCGGCGTACCCCTCGGCGGTCTCCTGGGCGGCCTCGCCGTCGACCACGCCGGCCCGCGCCCGGCGCTCCTGCTCGCGGGCGGTCTCTATCTGGCCGTCTCGCTTGTGCCGTTCACCCTGGCGCAAAGACGGATAGACGACAGGAGCTTGGTGCCCGGCTAGGCGCTATCCGCCCACATATCCCCTGGTCCGCACCCTGGCCGGGCCCCACACTGGCGCCATGCCGTCACGTCAGAGGTCCCGGCCCGTACGCCGGGAAAGCGCAAGCACCGCCCGGCTGATAGTCGGTCTGCTCCTGGTCCTCGGCACCCTGTTCCTCGCCGCCTACACCGTCGCCACCGGCTAGAAACGCAGCAGCGACCGATAGACGCGCACCGCGTCGCCGACCGGGCCGAAGTGGGACGACGCGTTGTCGTTCAGGTACGTCGTGGCGATCTCCACCTGCGAGTACGGGTGGCCCTCGCGCGCCGCCTCCATGAGCACGTTCATCTCGTACTCGAAGCGGTCGCCGGGCACCGTGAGCAGCCACGGGATCAGGTCGCCGGGGAATCCGCGCAGGCCGGTCTGGGTGTCGCGCACCGAGCGGCCGGTGGTGGCCCGGAACAGCAGCCGTGTCACCGCGTTGCCGATCCGGCTGCGCCACGGCATCCGCCGGACCCGCCGCACGCCCAGCACCATGTGGCCGCTCTGATCGACGAGTTCGGCCACCCGCCTGATGTCCGCGATGTCATGCTGCCCGTCCGCGTCCGCGCACACCACCGACGACCCCGGAAAAGCCGAGGCGACATGCCGGAGTCCCGTACGCAGGGCCGCGCCCTTCCCCAGGTTGCGCGGGTGCCGCAACACCGTGCAGGGCAGTCCGGTGACCGGCGGCGTGCTGCCGTCGTCGACCACCACGACCGGGCCGTCGGCCTGGGCGATCAATTCGGGCAGATGGGACGAGGGCTGATATACGGGCAGCAGCAGGACCATGCCGGCCTCTATACCCCGCGCCGCAACAACGCCACCATCCGTCGCTCGCGGCGGAGCAACTCCTGCGGATCCCGTACGCCGAGGAAGCCGATCCGGGACGCGGCCCTGATCCCGTACTCGTCGAGCGGCGGCGAGCCGGCGGCCGGAATGCCCAGAAGGGCCTCGCCGCGCAGCCCCAGGACCTTCCCGGCCAGGTATCGCACGCGCGGCAGATGCCAGGCGTGGGTGACCACCCCGAGCGGCCGCGACGGGCCCAGATCGAGCCCGTCCAGCAGCCCGTCGGCCTGGATGTGCAGCAGGTTCTCCAGCGTGCTGCGCGAGCGGCACTCCGCGCGCAGCTCGGCCACCTCGCCCAGGCCGGCCTCGCGGGCCGCCTCCAGCATCAGCGTGGCCTCGCGGCAGGCCGGCGGCGGTTCGGCCGCGCCGTCGCGGACCTGCGCCCAGCCGCCGCTGAAGATGATCCGCGACGGCCGGCCGCCGGCCTCGACGTACGAGATCGCCGCCCGCACCCGGGCCAGGCTGCCGGGGGTGAGCCCCGCGGGCGTCACCCCGTAGCCGAGCACCAGCAGCGCGACCGCTACGCGATCTGCTGCCACCAGCCGTCCACCGCCGGCGGGTTGTCGACGTCGACGCGCTCGCCCGGGCGCGGGACGGCCAGCCGTACCCCCCGGGCCTTGGCCTCGGCCCACGCGCGGTCGGCCGGCTCGGGCCACTCGTGCAGGGCCAGGTTGAACGTCGCCCAGTGCACCGGAATCATCAGGGCGCCCTGGACGTCGACGTGGGTGGCGACGCCGTCCTCGGGCACCATGTGGATGTCGGGCCAGGCGTCGCCGTACGCACCGACCTGGATCAGCGTGACGTCGAACGGGCCGTGCTCCTCGCCGATCCGGGCGAAGCCCGGGAAGTAGCCGGTGTCGCCCGAGTAGAAGACCTTGCGGTTCGGTCCCTTGATGGCCCAGCTGGTCCAGAGCGTCTCGTCGCGGCCCAGCCCTCGGCCCGAGAAGTGCCGGGCGGCGGTGGCCACGAACTCGATACCGGCGACCTGGTGGGTGTCGTTCCAGTCCATCTCGACGATGCGGGTGGCCGGCACGCCCCAGCGCTCCAGGTGGGCCCCGACGCCCAGCGGGACCAGGAACGGCGCCGCCTGCAGGTCGACCAGGTTGTGGATGGTCTCCATGTCGAGGTGGTCGTAGTGGTCGTGCGAGATCAGCACCGCGTCGAGGGGCGGCAGGTCACGCAGCGCCACCGGCGGCTCGTGCAGCCGTTTGGGGCCGGACAGGCGCGAGGGCGAGCAGCGTTCGCTCCAGACCGGGTCGAGCAGCACCCGCTTGCCCTCGATCTCGACCAGCGCCGACGAGTGCCCGTACCAGGTGACGTGCAGGCCGTCGGCCGTGGCGCCCGGGTCGGGAGTGACCAGCGGGACCGGCTGGTGCGGGTGGCGGCCGTCGCGGTCGCGCAGGGTCGCGGCGAGCAGCCGCGGCATCGAGGAGAACGTGATCTCGGTGGCCGGCACGGTGTTACGGAACTTGCCGTCGGCGTACTGCGGGGAGGCTTGCATGCGGGCCAGCCGCTCGCCCTTGGCCTTGGCGCCCATCTGGCGGGGTATGTCTTTCGCCACCCAGACCGCCGCCGCGCCCAGAGCCAGCGCGATCAATGAACCCGTACGTCCTCGTTTCGCCATTGACCCAGTCTGACCTCCAGGCCAGGGGTGCCGCCACCGAGGTGCTCGGGTTCCCCACAGTATTCGCCGGGTATGACACACTCTCTCGCCGTGACTGTCGACACCCTTCAAACTCAGCAGCAGCTGATCGTCCGTCAGCGCGTCCGGCTGATGGTCAACCAATACGAGATCCACGCCGTCACCCCCGACGGCCAAGAGGCCGGCATGCTCGCGTTCGCTCAGCAGAAGCGGATGGCGTTCAAGGAGCAGGTCACCCTCTACAGCGACGACACCAAGTCGGTGCCGGTGCTCGGCTTCAAGGCCCGCCAGGTGATCGACCTGGGCGCCACCTACGACGTGGTCGACGCGAACGGCGCCCCGATCGGGCTGTTCCGCAAGAACTTCAAGGAGTCGCTGCTGCGCTCGACGTGGCACCTCGAGCAGCCCGGCTTCGGCGAGATGATCGGCCGCGAGACCAACGTGTGGGTGGCCGTCCTGCGCCGCTTCGTCGACAGCCTGTCCTGGCTGCCGTACCACTTCGACTTCGTGATCGCGGACCGCCCGGTCTTCTCGGTCGTGAAGAAGTGGGGCCTGCGCGACAAGTACGTCGTCACCATCCACGACCCGCGCGTCGACCGCCGTCTGGTCGCCGCCATGTCCGTCGCGCTGGACGCTCTGCAGGCCAGGTAACCTTCGCGGGATGGATGATCCCCGGGCTCAGCGCCTGTTCGGCGACAGTCTCGTCGCCCCCGGTGACCTCGCGTCGAGCCCGTTCCGGGTCGATCGCGACCGGATCGTCAGTTCACCCTTCTTCGCCCGGCTCGCCGGCGTCACCCAGGTCATCAGCCCGGGCGGCGCCGGCCTGCTGGTGCACAACCGGATGACCCACAGCCTCAAGGTCGCCCAGGTGGCCCGGGCCATCGCCGACCGGGTCGACCCGTCGCTGGCCGAGAAGCTGGGCGGCTGCGACCCCGACGTGGTCGAGGCGGCCGCCCTGGCCCACGACCTGGGCCACCCGCCCTTCGGGCACCTCGGCGAGCGGGTCCTCGACCGGCTGGCCCGCCATCGCCTGGGCCTCAACGACGGTTTCGAGGGCAACGCCCAGTCGTACCGCATCGTCACCAGCACCGAGAGCCGCGGCCAGACCACTCTGGGGCTCAATCTGACGAACGCCGTACGGGCGGCGATCCTCAAATATCCGTGGACGCGCCGCGGCGCCGCGCGCTTCATGGACCCGCCGCCGCGCGGAGCGGCCCCGCCGGCCGACGACCCCGACGGCGGCTCGGTGAAGTTCAACGCCTACTCGACCGAGGCGAACGACATGCGCGCGGCCCGGGCCCCGTTCGCGGGCCGGGTCGCCGACTGGCAGCAGACGGTCGAGGCCTCGGTCATGGACACCGCCGACGACATCGCCTACGCCATCCACGACCTCGAGGACGTGCACCGGGTCGGCGTCCTGCAGCAGGGCGCGGTCGCCACCGAGCTGATGGCGTGGCAGCGCTGGGGCACGTCGACCGACCTGAACCGGGCCGGCGGCGCCATCGAGTCGCTGCGCCGCCAGCTGCACCGCAAGGACGGCTGGATGGCCGACGACGAGGCCTTCGCGGCCGCCGTCGAGCTGGTGCGGGCCGAGCTGGTCGACGGCCTGCTGGCCCGCCCGTTCGACGGCTCGCTGGAGGCGGAGGCCCGGGTAGCGGCGTTCTCCGCCACCTGGACCCGCCGCCTGGTCGAGTCGTGCCAGACGATCGCCGACCCCGCGGTCCGCTCCGGCCACGTCCAGCTGGCCACCGCCCAGTGGCACGAGGTACAGATCCTCAAGTTCGTGCAGAACAGGTTCGTCCTGGCCCGCCCCGACCTGGCCCTGCACCAGCGCGGCCAGGGCCGGCTGCTGGCCTCCCTGGTCGAGGCGCTCTCGGCCTGGCTGACCGACCCCGACGAGCAGGAACGCATCCCGCGCCGCCTGCAGGACCTGGTCGAACTGGCAGAGGCCGAGCTGCCGCCCGGCACCCCCGAGCGCCTCCACCGGGCTCGCGGCCGCGCTGTCGTCGACTTCGTCGCGGGCCTGACCGACCAGCAGGCGGTCGGCCTGATGGAGGCCCTGGGCGGCCGGTCACGCCAGCTCTGGACCGACGCCTTCGTCCTCTAGGACCGCACCCGGTTGTCGAGCGGGGCCGGCTGGCTGACCCACCACTCCGACGGCACCTCGGCGTAGATTTCGTCCGCGAGCGCCTTCAGATGATCGCCCGTGGCATGCCCGTGGTGAGCGTCCGCGAGCCCCTTGACCCTCACGTACCACTCGGCGATTTGTTCGCACTTGACCGATACTTGATAGTCCATGCCTCGAGCCTAAGGCCGCACACCATCACCCGCCCGGCAATGCCCGACCGGGTGACACGGTCGCCGCTTCGAAAAAGGCGATATGGCAGGGTGGCGTCCGTAACCCCGCTCGCCTGGACCGCGCCCGCCCTGATCACGGCGCTCTGGGCCCTGTCGTGGCGGTTCAGCACGTGGGAGTTCCGGCTCTACTTCGCCCCCCTGGCCTGCGGGACCGGTCTCGTCATCGGCCTGGTCGCCGCACTCGGCGGCCCGGACACCCCGGGCAGCGGCGTGCAGCACTGGGCCGACGCCTTCGGCTCCACCTCACCGGCGATCACCTGGCTCGGCCAGACCTCCCTGCTGGGCCTTGGAACCGCCGCGGGCCTGACCGTGCTCACGCTCCTGACCGAGGGAACCTTGCTGGTGCTGCGCCTGACCCGCGCCGCCGACAAGTCCTGACTAGTCGACGACCGGCCGTCCAGGTCTTCGATCGCCAGCCCCAGGTACGGGAAGAGCCGAGCCTGAATTTCTTCGAGCCGCTCCGCCGACTTGAGCAGCGGCTGGACGGCGACGACTCGCACCCGGCACTTATTGGGCAGGCCGCCCTCTCCGGCGGAGAGCTTCGCGCAGTAGCTGCTCTTGAGTTGTCTGCCGGGTCCTGCACGAGCCGGATCTGGAAGCCGAAGCAGTACTTGTCGCGCCGGACCATGCCCGCATCGACGAGATCGTTCTCCAGGAACTGAAGGGTGGCTGGGCTTCCCCGTGCCGGGTGGGCGCGAGTGTCGTACCCAGGGCTTAGGGTCGGGGTATGCCGAAAGCCGCAGCGGAAGAGCATGAGATCGCCGGCCACACGGTGCGGCTGAGCAGTCCGGACAAGGTGGTGTTCCCGGGTAAGGGATACACCAAGCGCGATGTCTTCGAGTACTACCTGGCCGTCGGGGACGGGATCATGCGGGCGCTGCGGGAGCGGCCGACGACGTTGCAGCGCTTTCCCGACGGGATCGAGGGGGAGACCTTCTTCCAGAAGCGGATCGGGACGCGCGGGGTGCCCGACTGGATCCAGCGGGCGACGATCAAGTTCCCCAGCATGCGTACGGCGGAGGAACTGTGCCCGGTCGATCTCGCTCATGTGGCCTGGGCCGCGCAGATGGGGACGATCGTGTTTCACCCGTGGCCGGTGCGGGCCGCGGCCGCCGATCAGCCCGATGAGCTGCGGATCGATCTCGACCCGCAGCCGGGTACCGACTTCGATGACGTACGGACTGCGGCCGGGGTGATCCGGGAGGTGCTCGACGATCTGGGCTGGGTGGGCTTTCCCAAGACGTCGGGTGGGCGCGGCGTTCACGTCTACGTGCGGATCGCGCCCCAGTGGGATTTCGTGCAGGTGCGGCGGGCCGCGATCGCGCTGGGGCGCGAGGTGGAGCGGCGCCGGCCCGAGGCGATCACCACGTCGTGGTGGAAGGAGGAGCGCGGCGAGCGGGTCTTCATCGACTACAACCAGATGGCGCGGGACCGCACGATCGCCTGCGCCTATTCGCTGCGGGCCAACGGCCGGGCCACCGCCTCCGCCCCCGTGACCTGGGACGAGCTGGCCGATGTGGAGCCGGACGACTTCGATTTGCGGACGGTGCCGAAACGTTTCGCCGCGATCGGTGACCCGCACGCGGCTATCGACGACGTCGCCCACGACATCACCCCGCTGCTGGAGTGGTCGGCCCGCGACGAGAAGGACGGCCTGGGTGACCTGCCCTACCCGCCCGATCACCCGAAGATGCCGGGCGAGCCGCCCCGCGTGCAGCCCAGCAAGATGAACAAGGCCAACTGGGAGGGTGGGTCGGGCCGGAAAGAACCTCCGGGATTGCGCTCGTCACAGTGACAGCGCGGCCCGGGAAACCTGTGGATTGAACCGGTCCGGAACGGGAGACTACGCGGTCATGGCACATCGCAGTCGGCTCTCGACCTTCCTGATCGACGCGCCCCGGAAAGAGGCCCCACAGGCCGCCGGCTTCTGGTCACAGGCGCTCGGCGTACCGGCCCAGCCCGTGCCCGGCGAGGAGCAGTTCATCTCGCTGCGCGGTGTGCTGCCCGACCACGACCTGGCCGTGCAGGCCGTCGACGACGCGCCCCGCTACCACTTCGACATCGAGACCGACGACGTCGAGGCCGAGACGGCCCGGCTGATCGGCCTCGGCGCGGTCGAGGTGGGCCGCTGGCTCGAGTGCGTGACGCTGAAGGCCCCGGGCGGCCACCTGCTCTGCGTGATCCCGCCGCACAGCGACCCGGAGGTCTTCGACCGCCTGGCCCGGAACTGGGCCTAGCCGAGGGTCAGCTTCATGCCCTCGTGGGAGGCGGTGAAGCCGAGCGACTCGTAGAAGCGCCGGGCCTCGGTGCGGCGCTTGTCGGTGGTGAGCTGGATGAGGCCGGCGCCCTGCTCGCGGGCGCGCGTCATCGCGTACGCCATCATGGCCCGCCCCAGGCCGCCGCCACGACGGTCGGCCCGGACCCGGACCGCCTCGATGGTCATCCGCTTGGTCCCGCCCCGGCTGAGGCCGGGGATGACCGTGAGCTGGCAGGTCGCGATGATCTCGCCGTTGTCGCCGACGATCAGCTCGTTGTTCGGGTCGGCGTCGATCTGCTCGAAGGCGGCCCAGATCGTCGCGTCGACGTCCTCGGACACGAAACCGCGCGAACGGCTGATCTCGTCATCGGCCAACAGGGCCAGAATCGCGGGAACGTCGGCCCGCTCGGCGATCCGGAACATCGGCGCCTCTCCCCTTCCGATCGTTGCTCGGGCACGATGTCTGCCATGAAGATGCTGCTCAGGGTCTATCGCGGGATCGTCTGGCTGGCTAACTCGCCGGGCACGCTGATTCTCTCGTACGCCATCCTGATCGTCGTCTGCGGTGCGCTCTTCTCCATTTTCGAGAAGGGCAAGTCGCTCGGCGACGCGATCTGGTGGGCCGTGGTGACCGCGTCGACCGTCGGGTACGGCGACATCTCGCCCGCGTCGTGGCAGGGCCGGGTGATCGCCGGGCTGCTGATCTCGCTGATGGTGCTGGTCGTGATCCCGCTGATCACCGCGCACTTCGCCAGCAAGCTCATCGTCGACCGGGACGTCTTCCGGCACGAGGAGCAGGAGGAGCTCAAGCAGAACCTGCGGCACGTACGGGCCCTGCTCGAGCAGATGGCGGCGCGCGACGGCATCACTTCGCCGGACAGCGCAGCCCCTCCCGCGGCACCTTCAGATCGATGAGATAACCGTCGACCGCCTGCACGATGCACGGCGTGCTCGGGTAGGCCGTGTGGCCCTCACCCTCCCAGGTCAGCACGTGCCCGACGCCGAGCATCGAGGCCAGATCGGCGGTGTTCTCGTACGGGGTGGCGGGGTCGCCGGTCGTGCCGACCACGACGATGGGCGGGGCGCCCACGGCCGCCGCGGCCGGGTAGGGATCACGGTCGCCCTTCCAAACGGCGCAGGCCAGCATCCCGATCGCCATCGAGCCGCCGAACAGCGGGTACTTCTTGCGCCACTCGCCCTGGAGCCGGCGCACCTCCTCGATCGTCGGCGCGTCCTTGGTGTCGGAGCAGTTCACCGCGAGGTTGGCGTCGAACAGGTTGCTGTACGTGCCGTCGGGCTTGCGCTCGGCGTACTGGTCGGCCAGTTCGAAGACGCCCTCGGCGTCGCCCGTCTTGAGTTCGCCGATCGCCTTGGCCAGCGCCGTCCAGCCGGTCTCGGTGTAGAGCGAGGAGACCACGGCCACGAAGATCCAGCCGGAGGTGGCGTTACGGCCGTCGGCGCCCTTCACCGGGTTCTTGTCGGCCGCCTTGAGCGCGTCGGTGACCGCCTTTCGCGCGTCCGGCGCGATCGGGCAGTCGCCGGTGTTGGCCTTGCACCAGTTCGTGAAGTTCGTGAACGCGCGCTCGAAGCCTTTGGCCTGGGTCTCCGAGCCCTCGATGAAGCTCTGCTTCGGGTCGACCGCGCCGTCCAGCACGAGCGCGCGGATCTTGGTGGGGAAGAGCTGGGCGTACGTGGCCCCGAGCAGCGTGCCGTACGAATAGCCCAGGTAGGTGAGCTTCTCGTCGCCGACCGCGTCGCGGATCGCGTCCATGTCCTTGGCCGCCTGCACGGTCGAGAACGTGGCCAGCTGGGCCGGGCTGTATTTCTTCGCGCAGTCGCCGGCGATCCTCTCGTTCAGCGCGACCACCTTGGTGAAGTCGGCCTGGCTGACCGGGTCGGGCACGGCGGCGAAGCTCGCGTCCTGGTCCTGGGCGCTGATGCACTTGACCGGATCGGAACGGCCGACGCCGCGCGGGTCGAAGCCGATGATGTCGAACTTGTCGGTGATCGCGGTCGGCAGGCCGCCGAACTGCTGGCCGAACGACAGGTAGACCGCGGTGTCGATGCCGGAGCCGCCGGGGCCGCCCGGGTTGATCAGCAGCGAGCCGGTCCGCTGTTTCTGGGTGGCCGAGCGGATCCGGATCATCGCGATCGCGTACGTCTGGCCGTTGCCCCGATCGGACCAGTCACGCGGGACGGAGACCGTGGCGCAGTC
Organism: Actinoplanes sp. NPDC048988; assembly: GCF_043197815.1. NCBI lineage: Bacteria > Bacillati > Actinomycetota > Actinomycetes > Micromonosporales > Micromonosporaceae > Actinoplanes > Actinoplanes sp. NPDC048988. The sequence continues at coordinate 223,575 of NZ_JBICTW010000001.1, forward strand.
GTACGTCATGCCGGCCGCGCCCCGGCCCACGAGCTGGTCGGGGATCTCGGGGCAGGGCTTCCAGGCGGTGCCGCTCGTGTTCGGCGCCGCGCTGCTCGTGCTCTGCGGCGCGGGCGTGGTGTCGCCCGACCCGTCCGGGGCGAACGAGGGCACGGTGCAGCCCGAGATGGTGACCACGAGCGCGGCCGCGACGGCCAGCAGAGAGCGGCGCACGTTTGCCCTTTCGACGTCGGACTGTCCCACCGAGGCTATCCGGTGAGTCTGACAATCCGCGGTCAGCGGCTGGTCAGTACCTCGGCCAGATTGAACTGGACCGGGCGCTCGAGCTGCTCGTAGGTGCACGAGTGCGGATCACGGTCGGTGCGCCACCGTTCGAACTGGGCGGTGTGGCGGAACCGCACACCCTCCATGTAGTCGTAGCGGACCTCGACCACCCGCTCCGGCCGCAACGGCGTGAACGACAGGTCCTTGCCGGCGTTCCAGCGGCTCACCTCGTTCTTGCGCGGCGTGCGCTCGCCCTGCTCGTGGGCCGCCCAGTTCCACGGATGGCCCTCGAACTCGGTCACCAGGGGCTGAAGTTCGATGAAGAGCTCTTCCCGTACGGCCATGGGGAACGAACCGATGACGCCGACCGACACCAGCACGTCCCGCTCGTCGTAGAGGCCCAGCAGCAGCGAGCCGATCCGGTCCTCGCCGGACTTGTGCACCCGGTAGCCGGCGACCACGCAGTCGGCCGTCCGCTTGTGCTTCACCTTGAACATGACCCGCTTGTCGGGCTGGTAGACCAGGTCCGTCGGCTTGGTGATGAGCCCGTCCAGCCCGGCCCCCTCGAACTCGGCGAACCACCGCCGGGCGGTCTCGAGATCGTCGGTGGCCGGCGTGACGTACACCGGGGCCTTGGCGCCTTTCAGTGCCTCGACCAGCCGAGCCCGGCGCTCGGCGAAGGGCAGCTCGGTCAGGTCCTCGTCGCCGAGCGCCAGCAGGTCGAACGCGACGAAGGCGGCCGGGGTCTGCTCGCTGAGCAGCTTGACCCGGCTCGCGGCCGGGTGGATGCGCTGCTGAAGCGCCTCGAAGTCGAGGGTGTTGCGCTCGGTGTCGGCCACGATCACCTCGCCGTCGATCACCGCCCGCTCCGGGAAGTTGGCCAGCACGGCCTCGACGACCTCGGGGAAGTACCGGGTCATCGGCTTCTCGTTGCGGCTGCCGATCTCCACCTCGGCCCCGTCCCGAAAGATGATCGACCGGAAGCCGTCCCATTTGGGCTCGTAGAGCTGGCCGGGCGGGATCTCGGCGACGGGCTTGGCGAGCATCGGCTTGACCGGTGGGTTGATCGGCAGCTCCATCGCCCCAGTCTGCCGTCTCAGCGCCCGCTCCGGGGGGCTGGCGGCTGGCGCGTAAGCGTGTAATTTTGTAATCACGCTTACCGGGGAGGTTCAGCAATGAGATACCGACAGGGACCGCCGGGACGGGTCGAGCCGCCGAACGCCGACGACGCCGCGGCCTGGGTCGCCGGCGCGGTGACCGACGGCTGGTTCACCGAGCGGCCCGAGGTCGTCGTCGACCGCGACGAGATCATCATCTGGGGCCGGGTGACCGCGCCCGACCTGGGCGACAGCGCCACCGACGCCGACCGGGCGGCCGCACAGGCGGGCCGGATCAACCAGTTCCGTGAGGACACCCGCAACGACCGGATGCGGGTGGCCCGCCAGGTCGAACACCGATACCAGCGCAAGGTCGCCTGGGGCGTGCGCTGCGGCGACACCAACGAGCTCTTCACCCACCTGGCCGCGCCGGTGATGACCCGGCTGCGCCAGCCCGAGCGGCAGATCCTCGACACGCTGGTCGACGCCGGCGTGGCCCGGTCCCGCTCCGAGGCGCTGGCCTGGTGCGTCAAGCTCGTCGGCCAGCACACCGAGGAGTGGCTGTCCGATCTGCGCACCGCCATGACCAAGGTCGACGACCTGCGGAAGCAGGGCCCTTTGTAGGGTGATCCACGTGCTACGTGAGGTCACCGCCATCCGCTATGTCACACCCCTGCGCGAGGGCGGCTCGCTGCCCGGCGTCGTGGAAGCCGACGACCTCGGCACGTACGTGGTCAAGTTCCGCGGCGCCGGGCAAGGCCCCAAAGCGCTGGTGGCCGAGGTGATCTCGGGCGAACTGGCCCGCCGTCTCGGCCTGCCCGTGCCCGACCTGGCCGTCGTCGACCTCGACCCGGTCGTGGCCCGGGCCGAGCCCGACGAAGAGGTCCAGGAGCTGATCAAGGCCAGCGCCGGCGCCAACCTGGGCATGGACTTCCTGCCCGGCGCGCTCGGCTACGACCCGGTCGCCCACCCGGTGGAGGCCGGGCTGGCCTCCCGGGTGCTCACCTTCGACGCCTTCGTCGAGAACGTCGACCGCAGCTGGCGCAACCCCAACCTGCTGATCTGGCACAACGCCCTGTGGATGATCGACCACGGCGCGACCCTCTACTTCCACCACAACTGGCCCCGCGCCGAAGCGGTGGTCCACCGTCCGTACAAATGGGACGACCACGTGCTGAAGCCGTACGCGACGGCCCTGGCCACCGAGGGGCCGGCCCTGGCGGCCCGGATCACCCCGGCGCTCATCCGGGAGGCCGTCGACCTGGTCCCCGACGAGTGGCTGGACGACGGCGACAAGGACGCCTACATCTCCCATCTGACCGCCCGCGCGGCCCAGCCGGAGGCGTGGCTGCCATGAGAGTCCCTTACGAGTACGCCGTGATCCAGGCCGTCCCGCGCATCGAGCGAGGCGAGCTGATCAACGTGGGCGTGGTCCTCTACTGCCAGCGCCGCGACTTCCTGGAGGCCCGCACCCACCTGCACGAGGACCGGCTGCGCGCCCTCGACCCGTCGGCCGACGTCAAGGCGATCGGCGAGGCCCTGGCCTCCTGGTCGGCCACCTGCACCGGGGCCGGCGCCGCGGCCGCCATGACCCAGGGCGAACGCTTCCGCTGGCTGGTCGCGCCGCGCAGCACGATCCTGCGCGCCGGCCCGGTACACATGGGCCTGGCCGTCGACCCGGCCGACGAACTGCGACGCCTGGAGAACCTGCTGGTGAGGTGACGGCATACGCGGACTCGCCGACGCGGAGTTCGAGCGGGGAGTTCCGCTGACCGGCCCGGCGCGTCGTGGATGGCCGCTACGCCGGGCGACCGGGATCGGCGGCTACCCGCTGGACGCCGAAGGCCGCCCGGCATCACGCCGGGCGGCCTTCGTTGTGGCGTTTCGGTCAGGCGCTGCGGCGGCGCCGGGTGTACCAGACGGAGGCCGCGCCGGCGGCCACCAGGAGGCCACCCAGGGCCACCAGCGTGCTCATCGGCGCTCCGGTGACCGGCAGGGCGCCGCCGGCGCTGACGCCGCCGCCGGGGGCCGTGGTGGCCGGGGCCGCGCCGGCCGGGGTCTCCGCCGGGACGGTGTCCGTGTTGGCGGTCGGCGTGGTGGTGGCCGGGGTGCTCGGGGTGGCCGAGCTGGGCGCCGGCGTGGTGGGGGCCGGGCTGCCGTAGCCCGGGTTGCCCCGGGTCGGGGTGTCGGTGTCGGGCGCCTCGGTGCCGTAGCCGGCGGCCCCGCCCGGGCGGCCCGGGTCGGTGGTGGTGATCGCGACGCGCGGCTGGGCGGCCTGGTCGGCGGTGGCCACGGCGGGCGACCCGCCGAGGGCCAGGGCGGCGGCGACGGTGAGGCCGGCGGTGGGCAGTCCGACGGCGACGATCCGGCGAAGTGAGCTCATGAGGAGTTAATCCGTTCTCTGGCGGTGTTCATGGTCCGAGAGGGGAGCTTAGCGGCAAATGCCCGATTTACCCTTTAAGACGCCTCGGCGGGTCATCATCCCGGAAGACCACCGAAACGGTGACTCCGCCACAGATGGGACAAAGCGAACATTTTGCCCTCGAATTTGGGGTCCGCCGCGAAGAGCTCACCGCTGTACGGGGCCCGCAGCCGCACACTCGCGCCGGAGTTCAGATAGACCGACACCACCGTGCGCGCGCCCCGCCGCTCGGCCCGCATGTCGGCCACGTCGTCCCAGGTGGCTAAGCCGTCCGCGAACACCGAACGGGTCCGGATGCCGCCCGAACTGATCTGCGTGCCCGTACGCCCACGGGCCGCCAGCCCGATCAGCGCGCCGGCCACCGCCGGCCCGACCGCCACGAAGACCCAGCCGGGCCCGGACGGCACCGCAAGATCAGCCCAGCTCAGGACCGCTACCAGCAGCCAGAGGCCGGCGTTCGCGATCGATCCGAGAAAGAGCCCTCGCCCGAGGGCCTGCTGCCAGGTGGGCCGGAAGATGGCCGCCGATGCATCGTCCATGCCCTGGTTCAACGGACCGGCCGACGCACCGGGCCGCACCCCGAGTGCGTCGTACCTTTGAAGCATGGCAACGAACGACACCACCCTGCCCACCACCGAGGAACAGTGGCGGGTCCGCCTCTCCCCCGACGAGTTCCGGGTGCTTCGCCAGGCGGGCACCGAGGCCCCCTGGTCCGGGGAGTACGTCGACACCAAGACCGAGGGCATGTACAACTGCCGCGCGTGCGGCGCCGCGCTCTACCCGAGCGACGACAAGTTCGACTCGCACTGCGGCTGGCCCTCGTTCGACGACGCGATCCCGGGCGCCGTCAAGGAGATCAACGACTACAGCCACGGCATGGTCCGTACGGAGATCCGCTGCGCCAACTGTGACTCGCACCTGGGTCACGTGTTCCGCGGCGAGCAGATGACCGCCAAGAACACCCGGCACTGCGTCAACAGCCTGTCGATCCGCCTCGAGCCGAAGGCCTAGGAACGCCGAGAAGGCGCCTGGCTGGCCAGTTCCACTGCCTCGACGTCATCGTCGAGCGGCCCGCCGGGCACCGGCGTCGCCACGCTGGTGACGTCGAGCGCGGCCGTGTCGAAGGCGACCAGGAACGGCGGCCGGCCCTGGCTGGCCGCGTAGATGCGGCCGATGTACTCACCGAGCAGGCCCAGGCAGATCAGCTGGATGCCGCCGAGCAGCAGGACCGCCACGTACAGCGAGGTCCAGCCGGGCACCACGGCGTCGGCCAGCCAGGTGATCAGCGCGACGATCATCAGCACGACGCAGACGAAGAAGCTGAACAGGCCGAGCCAGGTCGCGATCTTCAGCGGGGCCGCCGAGAAGCTGGTGATGCTGTCCAGGGTCAGCTTGATCATTTTCGACAGCGGGTACTTCGTCTCGCCGGCCACCCGCTCGGCCCGCACGTACGGCACCTCGGCGCTGCTGAAGCCCAGCGACGGCACGATCAGCCGGTAGACCGGGCGCGGCTCGGGCAGGCCGTTGAGCACCTCGACCACGGCCCGGCTCATCAGCCGGAAGTCGCCGGCCTGGTCGGAGACCCACGGGCCGACCAGCTTGCGCATCACCCGGTAGTACAGGCCCGCGGTCTGGCGCTTGAACGCCGTGTCGGTGCTGCGGTCGCTGCGCACCCCGTAGACCACGTCGACCTTCTCCCGGCGGGCGGCGGCCAGCATCTCGCCGATCACCTCGGGCGGGTCCTGCAGGTCGGCGTCGATGCTCACCACGTACGCGCCCTTGGCCGCCCGCAGGCCGGCCCGCAGCGCCGTCTGGTGACCGACGTTGCGGCGCAGCGCCACCACCCGCAGCTGGGGCCAGTCGGCGCGCAGCTGCATCAGCCGGGAGACGGTCGCGTCGCTGCTGCCGTCGTCGACGGCCACCACCTCGTACGAGTCGCCGAGCCCGTCCAGGACGGGCCGTAGCCGGGCCACGAAGTGATCGACCGCTTCGCGCTCGTTGTACATCGGTGTGACCACGGAGAGTGTCACCGGTGACAGGAGCATGAGTGACCTCTTCCTGCTAGCGCCGGGCGTGCCGGTCATCCGTCGGCCGGAAGACTAGCTTTCCGTGGCAACCGGCGCCTGCTCTGGTCGTGTGCCTTGCGCTGTGCGAACCAATTCCTCGACCACGTACCGCAGACCGCTCTGTGAAGTCTGCCAGCCCGGCGACGATGTGACGACCCATCCGTCACCCAACTCGGGGGCGTGGGTGTCGCCGGAAACCGCCAGGTCGACGCGGGTACGGAGGATGTGGTCGGCCAGCGGCAGGAAGGCCGCGTACACCGACTCCCCGCCGATGACCCAGACCTCACCTGTGAGGTCCACCTCCTCCACCGAGTGGACAACTTCCGCTCCTTCGGCCGACCACGAAGGGTCACGGGTCAGTACCACGTTGCGCCGGCCCGGGAGCGGCCGGAAGCGCTCCGGCAGCGAGTCCCAGGTCGCTCGCCCCATCACCACCGTCGCGCCCGCGGTGCGTTCCCGGAACATCCGCTGGTCCTCCGAGAGCCGCCACGGGATCCCGCCGCCGGCGCCGACCACCCGATCGTGCGCCTCGGCCCAGATCATGTGCACCGTCATACCGCGACGGGCGCCTTCAGCGCCGGGTGGTGCTGGTAGCCCACGACCTCGAAGTCCTCGTACTCGTAGTCGAACAGCGACGGCTTCGGCTTCAGGGAGAGCTGCGGGAACTCGTACGCCGGGCGGGACAGCTGCTCCTGGACCTGCGAAACGTGGTTGTTGTAGATGTGGCAGTCACCGCCGACCCAGATGAAGTCGCCCGGCAGCAACCCGGCCTGGTCGGCCACCATGCGGGTGAGCAGCGCGTAGCTGGCGATGTTGAACGGCACGCCCAGGAACAGGTCGGCGCTGCGCTGGTAGAGCTGGCAGGAGAGCCGGCCGTCGGCCACGTAGAACTGGAACATCGCGTGGCACGGCGCCAGCGCCATCTCCGGCAGGTCGGCCACGTTCCACGCCGAGACGATCATGCGACGCGAGTCGGGGTCGCGGCGCAGCGTCTCGAGGATGCCGCTGATCTGGTCGATGTGGCCGCCGTCGGGCTTGGGCCACGAACGCCACTGCACCCCGTAGACCGGGCCCAGCTCGCCCGTGGGCGACGCCCACTCGTCCCAGATCGTCACGCCGCGCTCGCGCAGCCAGCCGACGTTGCTGTCGCCCCGCAGGAACCACAGCAGCTCGACCGCCAGCGACTTGAAGTGCACCCGCTTGGTGGTGATCAACGGGAAGCCGGCCGACAGGTCGTAGCGCAGGCGCTCACCGAACAGGCTGACCGTGCCGGTGCCGGTGCGGTCGCTTTTCGGGGTGCCGGTGGTCAGGACCCGCCGCAGCAGGTCCTCGTATTGGGTGTCGACGGGCATGGCAGCCAACCTACCCGCCGGGCGGGCCCACGCAGGGGTGGGACCGTCCGGCGGGTCCCGGTTGCGGCCGGCAACCGGGATCTCTCCACCCCCCAGGTGGCCAGGGGTGGAGCAGAAACCTAACTCGCCCAGCTGTCGGACATCTGTGGGATGTGCTGGTCGGGCGGCGGCGCCTGGTCGGCGACGAAGCCGAGGTCGGCACCCATCTGCTGCCACCGTTCGTAAAGGATCTGGTCCTGCAGGACGGCGCGGACATCCTTGTGCGCCGCCCGCAACTCTTCCAGGGCGGCCTCGTACCGGGCGACCCGGGTGTGCAGGTCGGCGGTCTCGTACGTGGTCATACAGCCAGATTAGCGAGAAAAGCGACTTTTATTCGCTTTTCAGCTTTCCGCCGATGGCGACGATCCGCTGCGCCAGGTGGTCCAGGGCCGCGTACTGAGCGTCGCCCAGCGGGGCGTCGTTGCTGCCGCCGGTGACGTGCGAGACGCCGTACGGGTTGCCGTCGACGAACTTGAGCGGGTCGGTGTAGCCGGGAGCCACCACGATGCCGCCGAAGTGGTAGATCGTGTTGTAGAGCGCCAGCAACGTCGACTCCTGGCCGCCATGGGCGGTCATCGAGGCGGTGAAGCCCGCGTACGCCTTGTTGGCCAGCAGGCCCTGGCCCCACTGCGGCCCGAGCGTGTCGATGAACTGCTTCAGCTGACTGGCCACGTTGCCGTACCGGGTCGGCGAGCCGAACAGGACGGCGTCGGCCCAGACCACGTCGTCCGCCGTGGCCTTGGGCTCGTCCTTGGTCTTGTCGAAGTGCTGGCTCCACGCCGCGTTGGACGCGATGGCCTCGGCCGGCGCGAGCTCGGGCACCTGGCGCAGCCTTACCTCGGCGCCGGCCTTCTCACCGGCCTGGGCGAGACGCTCGGCCATCTTGTGGATGGTCCCGGTGGACGAGTAGTAGATGACTGCGAGCCGCGTACCGGCCATGGTTGCCTCCTCGTAGATCTGCTTGCCCAGTCAAGCGAATCTCCGGTGCAACGCGGCCCAAACTGCGAATTGCGTTACACGAGAAGCTCGTCACCTAGTTCGTCGTCGAACCAGACGCCGCCCGTGGCCAGATACCGGAACCGGTAGTGACCGGGGCCGACGGTCACGCTGACCGTGCGGGTGCCGTCGCGGCGCGGCTTGAGCTCGTGCCGGCCCGGCTCCCACCCGTTGAACGTGCCCACGACGCTGACCTTCCCGTCGACCGCCGCCTGAGGCAGGCAGAAGGTCACCCGGGTCTTGTTGCCGAAGAGCTTGCTCCGCTTGATCATGAAGTCCTCCACACCTCCGGCTTCCATCCGTACAACGCCCGGGGACGATACGGGTGACGCCGCGCCGCATACGATTCGGCACATGCAACCGGAACAACATGACGAGTTCAGGTCGGCCTCGTTCCGAGATCTTGACACGACGACCCTGTACGCGATCCTCAAGCTCCGCGCCGACGTCTTCGTCGTCGAGCAGGAGTGCGCGTACGGCGACCTCGACGGCCGCGACGACGAGCCCGGCACCCGGCATCTGTGGATCACCCGCGACGACGAGATCCGGGCGTACCTGCGCATCCTGGACGACGGCGAGACGCAGCGGATCGGCCGCGTCGTCACCGCCAAGAGCGCCCGGGGCACCGGGCTGGCCGGCCGGCTGATCACCGAGGCCCTGACGATCATCGGGAACCGCCCGAGCGTGATGCACGCCCAGGCTCATCTCACCGACTACTACGCCAGGTTCGGATTCCGGCCGGACGGGCCCGAATACCTCGAGGACGGCATCCCGCACGTCCCCATGCGCCGGGTTACGGCAGGGTAGCGACGATCTCCGCCACCGAGCGCCGGCGGCCCGTGTAGAACGGAACCTCCTCGCGCACGTGCCGCCGCGCCTCGGAGGCCCGCAGGTCACGCATCAGGTCGACGATGCGGTACAGCTCGTCGGCCTCGAAGGCCAGCATCCACTCGTAGTCGCCCAGCGCGAACGACGCGACCGTGTTGGCCCGTACGTCCGGGTATCCGCGGGCCAGCTGACCGTGCTCGGCCAGCATCTGGCGCCGCTCGGCGTCGGGCAGCAGGTACCACTCGTACGACCGCACGAAGGGGTAGACGCAGAGGTAGGGCCGCGCCTGTTCACCGGCCAGGAACGCCGGGATGTGGCTCTTGTTGAACTCGGCCGGGCGGTGCAGCGCCATCTGCGACCAGACCGGCGCCAGGTGCCGGCCCAGCACGGTCCGGCGGAACAGGGAGTACGCCTCCTGCAGCGCGTCCGAGGACTCCGAGTGCCACCAGATCATCACGTCGGCGTCGGCCCGCAGGCCGGCCACGTCGTACGTGCCGCGGATCGTCACGTCCTTGGCCGCGAGCTGCTCGAAGAGGCCGTCGACCTCACCGGCCAGCTCGTCGCGCAGCGCCGGCAGCGGCGTCTCGGCCCGGAAGACGGACCACATCGTGTACCGGATCGTCGCGTTCAGCTCGTTGAGCCGCGCCGCGTTCGTCTGCTCGCCCATTCCCTCAACCCTCCAGCATCTTGCTCACGTCTTCGGCGGCCCGCTCGCCACTGGCGATGCAGACCGGGATGCCGATCCCGTCGAACGCCGCGCCGGCCAGGGCCAGGCCCGGCGGCAGCGCGGCCCGGGCCGCGGCCAGCCGGTCGAGGTGACCCGGCGCGTACTGCGGCAGGCCACCGCCCCAGCGCTGCACCCACGAGGCGGCCGGCGGCGGAAGCTCGTCACCGATCAGCTGCCCCAGCTCGTCGACGGCCCGGGACAGCAGCACCGCGTCGTCGAACTGGAGCCGTTCCTCTTCGCCGGCCCGCCCGAGCGAGGCCCGTACGATCACCGGCCCGTCGCCCGGCAGCGACCACTTCGTGGTGAAGAAGGTGGCCGCTTTGACGAGCGTCCCCTCGCTCGGCGGGACCAGGAATCCGGACAGATCCGGAAGCGGCGTTCCCGGCGGCAGCGCGAGTCCCACCAGCGCCACGCTCGCGTAGTCCAGGCGGCCCAACGCCGCGGCCGCGGCCGGCGCGACATCGGACAAAAGACGCGCCGCCGGTGAGAAGGGCACGGCCACCACCACGGCGTCGACGTCGTCGGTCCGCGGCGCCGGCACCGGCCCGAGCAGCAGCCGGTACCCATCGGCCGTGCGCGCGATCTCGCGTACCGGAAGACCCAGGCTGATCCGCGCCCCGCTGGCCGCGGCCGCCGCGCCGACCAGGCGGCTCATGCCGCCCTCGACCGCGCCGAAGATCGGCTTGCCCGGCTCGCGGCGACTCGCCCGCTGCGCGGCCCGCACGGCGTCCTGCAGCGTGTGCTCGATCCGCGCCGTCCGCGCCAGCTGCGGCATCGTGACCTGCAACGACAATCCGTCGGCCCGTCCCGCGTAGACCCCGCCGAGCATCGGGTCGACGAGCCGGTCGACGACCTCGTCGCCGTACCGGTCCCGCACCAGCGCCCCGACCGCCACGTCCTCGCCGGCGGCGAGCAGCGGACGGCCCGCGTCGTGGTCACGCTCGGCGTCCGGGTGCGCCACGTCGCCGAGTTGCGCCAGATTTCCCGGTACGCCGACGAGGGTTCCCGAGGGCATCGGCGCGAGCCGCCCCCCGAAGGCCAGCGCGGCCGGAACCTTGGCCGGATGCTTGATCGCGTCGCCCAGCCCGAGCCGCCTGACCAGCCCGACCGCCGCCGACTCGGCGCCGTCGGTCCCCGACATCAAAAACGACTCGGCGCCCCGCTCGACGGTCACCCCGCCCAGCTCACCGGTGCGCAGCTTGCCGCCGAGGGCGCCGCTCTGCTCGTACACGATGATCTCGGTGTCCGGCGGCGTCAGATCCCGCAACCGCACGGCCGCCGCGAGGCCGGCGATGCCGCCTCCGATGACCGCAACCCGCTTCCGCACGAACTCAACCCTTCCACTTGCCGCCCCCGTCGCCTCGGTGGGGGTCGCGGAGTGTGACCTACCGAGCGGACGTCTCGTGGACGAAGGCCACCAGCCGGGTCAGCGCGTCCGGGTCGGTCTCGGGCATCACGCCGTGGCCCAGGTTGAAGACGTGACCGGGCGCCGCCCGGCCCTGCTCGAGGACCCGGCGCGCCTCACGCTCGACGACCTCGCGGCCGGCGAACAGCACCGCCGGGTCGAGGTTGCCCTGCACCGATCTGGCGGGCCCGATCACCTTCGTGGCCTGGTCCAGCGGCGTACGCCAGTCCACACCGACCACGTCGGCGCCCGCCTCGCCCATCGCCTCGAGCAGTACCGCGGTGCCGACCCCGAAGTGGATGCGCGGCACGCCGGCGTCGGCCAGCCCGCTCAGCACCCGCGTCGAGTACGGCAGGACGTGCTCGCGGTAGTCGGCCTCGCTCAGCGCGCCCGCCCACGAGTCGAAGAGCTGGACGGCGCTGACCCCGGCCTCGATCTGGGTACGCAGGAAGGCCAGCGTGATGTCGGCCAGGCGGGACATCAGGGCGTTCCAGAGCGCCGGCTCGCCGTACATCATGGCCTTGGTCTTGAGGTAGGTCCGCGACGGCCCGCCCTCGATGAGGTAGCTGGCCAGCGTGAACGGCGCCCCCGCGAAACCGATCAGCGGCGTGCTGCCCAGCTCCTTGACCAGCAGCCGGACCGACTCGGCGACGAAGCCGACATCGTCCGGGGTGATCGGCCGCAGCCGCTCGACGCCGGCCGCAGTGCGCACCGGCTCGGCCACGACCGGGCCCGTGCCGGCCACGATGTCGAGGTCGATGCCGGCCGCCGCGATCGGCACCACGATGTCGCTGAACAGGATCGCCGCGTCCACGTGGTGCCGGCGCACCGGCTGCAGGGTGATCTCGGTGACCAGGTCGGGACGCCGGCACGAGTCGAGCATGCCGATGCCCTCACGGATCTTGCGGTATTCGGGCAGGGAACGCCCGGCCTGCCGCATGAACCAGACCGGGGTGTGCGGCACGTCGAGGCCGCGGCAGGCCCGCACGAAAGCAGAATTGCTCAAGACTGTGGTCACCGCGCCATCGTGCCACGACACGCGGGGCGCGCCGATCGGCTACGGACACGCGGCGGCGGCATAGTCTTCCCCCATGGCGTCCCCCTCCGCTGAACCTCCGGCGTTCGCGCGCGCGGTCGCCGGCCTGCGGGTCCCGGCGCCCCGGCCCGAGATCCTCCTCGAGGAGATCGCGGCACCGCAGCGGCTCGCGCCCTACGCGTTCGCGCTCAGCGCGACCGTGCTGCGCTCCGGCGACGAGGTCGCCGGCGGCCGGTTGATCCTGCTGCACGACCCGGCCGGCCACGAGGCCTGGCACGGCGACATCCGGCTGGTCACGCTGGTCACGGCCGAGCTCGAGGCCGACCTGGCCGACGACCCGCTGCTGCCCGAGGTGGCCTGGACCTGGCTCACCGACGGCCTGGCCCAGCACGCCGCCGCCTACACGGCGATCGGCGGCACGATCACCCAGACCACGTCGACCCGCTTCGGCGAGCTGGCCGGCCCACCCCCCACCGCCGACCTGGAGGTCCGAGCCTCCTGGACCCCCACCGCCGACGACTTCACCGCCCACCTGCTCGGCTGGTGCGCCATGCTCGCCTCCACCGCCGGCCTCCCCCCACCCGGCGTAACCCCCCTAACCGACCACCAGCGCGTCGGCTGACCCACCCCCGCACAACCCCCCGACCCCTCGCCAGCGCCTCGGCTGCCCCACCCCCGCACAACCCCTCGACCCCCCGCCAGCGCCTCGGCTGCCCCACCCCCGCACAACCCCTCGACCCCCCGCCAGCGCCTCGGCTGCCCCACCCCCGCACAACCCCCTCGAACCGCCCGCCGTCGCGCGGGTTGACCGCAACCAAAGTCGCACTTCGCCCGCAAATGAGTTGAGCCCGGTTTACCGACGCCGCGGGTTGTGCGGCGTTGGTAAACCGGGCTCAACTCATTTGCCCCAAGGGGCGAAGTGCCCGCCGAGCGAAGCGAGGCCAGCAGCACAGCTCAGCAAACCGCAAAGGTCGCGCACGCGGTCTTGACCGGGATCGCCAACCCGATCCCCTCAGCATCCTTAGCCTTGGCAGTCGCCAGCCCAACCACCTGCCCCGTCGCGTTGACCACCGGCCCACCGGAGTTCCCCGGGTTGATCGGCGCGTCGAACTGGATGGTCGGCCCGTCCGAGTCGTCCGGCCGGTAGGCGCTGATCACACCCGTGGTCACGGTGTCGTCGAGCCCCAGCGGCGCCCCGACCACGACGACCTGCTGGCCCGGCTTGACCGTCGCCGGCGCCGCCACCAGTCCCGCGATCTTCGTGTCGGCGTGCAGCAGCGCCAGATCCTTACCTTTGTCCACATCGACGATGCTCGCCGTGATCTTGGTGCTGCCGCGTTCGAGCGACACCCGGCGCCCGCCGCCGGTCCACACCTCGGCCACCACGTGGTAGTTCGTCATCAGGTTCGACTCGTTGCCCTTGACCTTCGTGCCGACCGAGAAGGCGGTGCCGGTGAAGCTGCCGGCGCGCACCCGGAACACGCTGGGCAGCACCTTCGACGAGACCGTCTCGGGATCGAAGACCCCGGCCAGCTGCTGCTCGAGCCGGTCGGTCCGGTCCTTCTCGGCGGCCAGGCCGGACGCCAGGCTCTGGTTGTGGTCACTCATCGATTCGATGCGGTACGCCTGCCAGCCCGCGACCAGGAGCAGGAGCACGACCACCCCGACGACGAGCGGCTTGATCCGCCCGCCGACGGCCGAGCGCCGCGGCTCAGGCTCGCCGGCCGCCGGTACCGCCACCGGCGCCGCGATCTCCTCGTGCCAGCGGGGCGCCTGCGGCTGCCGCTGCTGCGGTACCTGCCACTGCGGATCCTCGACCCATCCCTGTCGCGCGCGGGGCGCCGGCTCGGCCCAGGGGTCGCCGGCCGGTTCGTTCCAGCGGGCCGGCTCTTCCCAGCGGGGCGCTTCTTCCCAGCGGGGCGTTTCTTCCCAGGCCGGAGCGGCCACGGGCTCGCCCGCGCGGCGCCGCCCGTCGTACTGGCGCTGCTCAGCGGTGCCCGCGGGCGTGAACGGTTCGAAGGTCATGGTCATCCGGCGCGGCCTCCCGGGTAAACGGCGCTGCGGAGGGTAGTACGGAGCAAACGGCCGTTCGGATCAGCGCCACGGCGACCGGAAGAAAGATCGAGAATCGGCGCGCCGGGACCCGGCTGCGCGCGGGTGGGGTGGGCTCCCCGTACGGTAACGGAGTGACCGACGACGCACCCCTGCTCCGTCGGGACGCACCGGAGCCCGCAAGGGACGGACGACCGCAAGCCGAGCCGCCCGACCCGACGTCTGGTGGTCCCGACGCCGCGCCCGCCCCTTCTGTACCCCTGACCGCGCCCCGCGACGGCACTCCGCGCCCGGTGGAGACCTCCGGCGAGCTGGCCGACGTCGTCGCCCGCATGGCCGCCGGCACCGGCCCGGTGGCGGTGGACGCCGAGCGCGCCTCCGGCTACCGCTACACCCAGCGCGCCTACCTGGTTCAGCTGCGGCGGGCGGGCGCCGGCACCGTCCTGATCGACCCGCTGCCCCTGGACGACCTGCGCACCCTGGACGCCGCCCTGGCCGACAGCGAGTGGGTCCTGCACGCCGCCAGCCAGGACCTGGCCTGCCTGGCCGAGATCGGCATGAAGCCGCGGCGCCTGTTCGACACCGAGCTGGCCGCCCGCCTGGCCGGCTTCGAGCGGGTGGGCCTGGCCGCCCTGACCGAGCAGCTGCTCGGCTACTCGCTGGAGAAGCACCACTCCGCCGCCGACTGGTCCACGCGCCCGTTGCCGGAGTCCTGGCTCACCTACGCCGCCCTGGACGTGGAGCTGCTGACCGACCTCCGCGACCACCTGGCCGCGGAACTGGACCGGCAGGGCAAGTCGGCCTGGGCCGCCGAGGAGTTCGCGGCCCTGGTGGCCAGCGCCGACCGCCCACCACGGACACGCCCCGACCCCTGGCGCCGAACTTCCGGCATACACCGCGTACGCGGAGCAAGGGCCCAATCCCGGGTACGCGCTCTCTGGTACGCCCGTGACGGCGTGGCCGCCCGCCGCGACAGCGCCCCCGGCCGCGTCCTGCCCGACTCGGCGATAGTCGCCGCCGCCGAACAGGACCCGAAGGACGAGCGCACCCTGCTGGCCATCCCCGGCTTCGGCGGCCGCTCGGTCCGCCGCCTGGCCCGAGTCTGGCTGGACGCCCTGGACGAGGCCAGAGCGCTCCCCGACGACGCCCTGCCCGTGAACCAGCCGGTGGACGGCCCGCCCCCACCTCACCGCTGGGCCGAACGTGACCCGGTGGCGGCCGCCCGCCTGGCCCGCTGCCGCCAGGTGGTCATAGCCACGGCGGAAGAACACACGCTCCCGCCGGAGAACCTGATAAGCCCCGACTACATCCGCCGCCTGGCCTGGTCCCCGCCCGAGGACATAACCCCTCAGACGATCACCACGACCCTCCAGGGTTTCGGCGCGCGAAACTGGCAGACGGTCCTCCTGGCCACGCGGTTGGCCGAGGTCATCCCGGATCCCGCGGCGGCCTGAGCCACCGGCGTGCGCGCGGCCGGCGGGACCTGGGTTTTCGCAACCCCGGACCCCGCCGGCCGAAATAGCCCTGTGACATTCCAGCAACCACCTACCCGCCCGTAGTTACCGGCGAGTAGCATCGGAACTCACACCCTCAGGGCTCGCCCGCAAGGAGGCTTGCTGTGCCCCGTGAAGTACGCGAGGTCGTCTTCGTAGACGGCGTCCGCACCCCCTTCGGCAAGGCCAACGGCATGTACGCCGAGACCCGCGCCGACGACCTGGTCATCCGCTGCATCCGCGAGCTCATGCGCCGCAACCCGCAGCTCCCGCCCGACCGGGTCGACGAGGTAGCGATCGCCGCCACCACCCAGATCGGCGACCAGGGCCTGACCATCGGCCGCACCGCCGCCCTCCTCTCCGGGCTGCCCAAGACCGTCCCCGGCTACGCGATCGACCGCATGTGCGCCGGCGCCATGACCGCCGTCACCAACGTCGCCGGCGGCATCGCCATGGGCGCCTACGACGTTGCGATCGCCGGCGGCGTCGAGCACATGGGCCGCCACCCGATGGGTGAGGGTGTCGACCCCAACCCGCGCATCCTGGCCGAGAAGCTCGTCGACCCGTCCGCGCTGGTCATGGGTTCCACCGCCGAGAATCTGCACGACCGCCTCCCGGGCATCACCAAGGAGCGCACCGACCGCTACGGCCTGAACTCGCAGCTGAAGACGGCCAAGGCGTACGCCGACGGCAAGCTCCAGCCCGACATGGTCCCGGTCGCGATCCGCAACGCCGAACAAGGCTGGGGCCTGGCCACGGCCGACGAGGCTCCTCGCGAGACCTCGATGGAGAAGCTCGCCACCCTCAAGACCCCGTTCCGCCCGCACGGCCGGGTCACCGCCGGTAACGCCGCCGGCCTCAACGACGGCGCCACCGCCGCGCTGCTGGCCAGCGAGGACACCGCGCGCGAACTGGGCCTGCCGATCGCCATGCGGATGGTGTCGTACGGCTTCGTCGGCGTCGAGCCGGAGATCATGGGTTACGGCCCGATCCCGTCGACCGAGAAGGCCCTGAAGAAGGCCGGCCTGACCATCGACGACATCGGCCTGTTCGAGCTGAACGAGGCGTTCGCGATCCAGGTGCTGGCGTTCCTCGACCACTACGGCATCGCCGACGACGACCCGCGGGTGAACCCGTGGGGCGGCGCCATCGCCATCGGCCACCCGCTGGCCTCGTCCGGCGTCCGGCTGATGACGCAGCTCGCGCGCCACTTCGCCGAGCACCCCGAGGTCCGTTACGGCCTCACCGCCATGTGCATCGGCATCGGCATGGGCGGCACCGTGATCTGGGAGAACCCGAACTGGACGGGAGCGGACAAGTGATCGAGCACCCCAAAGAGGTCGTCACCAAGGCGCTCCTGCGCTTCGTGGACGTCCCCGGCCTCTCCGCCAAGGCCGCCCTGATCACCCTGGACAACGGCCTCGACTACAAGAAGCCGAACAGCTTCGGCCCGGGTGGCCTGGCGTCGCTCGACGAGGCGATCACCAAGGCCACCGAGGCGGGCCCGGCGTTCATCGCGTTGACCGGCAAGCCGTACATCTTCTGCGTCGGCGCCGACATCACCGGCATCCCGTACATCACCTCGCGCGAGCAGGCCGTCGAGCTGGGCGAGCTGGGCCACCGGGTCTTCGCCCGCCTGAAGGACTCGACGATCCCGACGTTCGCGTTCATCAACGGCGCGGCGCTGGGCGGCGGCCTTGAGGTCGCCCTGCACTGCCACTACCGGACGGTCTCCGGCGGCGCGGCGGCGCTTGGCCTGCCCGAGGTCGCGATCGGCCTGATCCCCGGCTGGGGCGGCAGCCAGCTGCTTCCCAACCTGATCGGCGTGCCGGGCGCGGCCCAGGTCATCCTGCAGAACCCGCTCACCCAGAAGACGCTGCGCCCGAAGCAGGCGGCCGAGCTCGGCGTGGCCGACCAGCTGTTCGAGCCGGCCGACTTCCTGGAGCGCTCGCTCGAGTGGGCCGCCGGCGTCGTCAAGGGCGAGGTCACTGTCGAGCGCCCCGAGGTCGACAAGGACATGTGGGAGGGCGTGCTCTTCTTCGCCAAGCAGCAGCTCGACGAGAAGCTGCACGGCGCCGTCCCGTCCGCCAACAAGGCGCTCGAGCTGCTCGCCCTGGCCAAGGACTCGTCGTTCTCCGACGGCACCGGCGCCGAGACGCAGGCGCTGGCCGACCTGATCATGGGCGATGAGGCCAGGGCCAGCCTGTACGCGTTCGACCTGGTGCAGCGCCGGGCCAAGCGCCCGGTCGGCGTGCCCGACAAGTCGCTCGCCCGCAAGGTGACCAAGGTCGGCGTGATCGGCGCGGGCCTGATGGCCTCGCAGCTGGCGCTTCTTTTCGTACGCCGGTTGCAGGTCCCCGTGGTTCTCACCGACCTCGACCAGGAGCGCGTCGACAAGGGCGTGCAGTACGTCATCGACCAGATCGACAAGCTGGTCGCCAAGCGCCGGCTCGACGAGGGCACCGCCGCCAAGCTGCGCGGCCTGGTCAGCGGCTCGGTCGACAAGTCGGTGTTCGCCGACGCCGACTTCGTGATCGAGGCGGTCTTCGAGAACCTCGAGCTCAAGAAGCAGATCTGGGCCGAGCTCGAGAAGATCGTCACGCCCGAGGCGATCCTGGCCACGAACACCAGCTCGCTGTCGGTGTCCGAGCAGGCGGCCGGCCTGGAGCACCCGTCACGCGTGGTCGGGTTCCACTTCTTCAACCCGGTCGCCGTCCTGCCGCTCCTCGAGATCATCAAGGGCGACCAGACCGACGACGCGACGCTGGCCACGGCGTTCGCGGTCGGCCGCGAGCTGAAGAAGTCGTCGGTGCTGGTCAAGGACGCCCCGGCGTTCGTGGTCAACCGGCTGCTGACCCGGGTCACCAGCGAGATCTTCCAGGCGATCGACGCCGGCACCCCGCTCGACGTGGTGAACGTGGCGATGGACCCGCTCGGCCTGCCGATGCGGCCGATGGCGCTGCTGCAGCTGGTCGGCCCGGCCGTGGCGTACCACGTGGGCGAGACCCTGCACCGGGCGTTCCCGGACCGCTACCTCGACTCGCCGAACCTCAAGCGGATCGTCGACGCCAAGCTCCCGGTGATGGTGGACGACGAGATCAACCCGGCCGTGGCCGAGCTGATCCAGGGCGGTTCGGCCCCGCTGACCTCCGACGAGGTACGGCAGAAGGCGATGGACGCGCTGGCCCAGGAGATCCGGATCATGCTGGACGAGGGCGTGGTCGCGGAGGCGCAGGACATCGACCTGTGCATGATCCTGGGCGCGGGCTACCCGCTGCACCTGGGTGGCGTCACGCCGTACCTGGACCGCAGTGGAACCTCGGAACGGGTCACCGGCAAGCGGTTCCTACCGAAGGGCGTGGCCTCGCTGCCCGCCTGATCCTGGTTTGAAGGCCGATGCCCCGGGCTCCTCGAAGGAGCGCGGGGCATCGTCGTTTCGGTGTGTCACACCTCCCCCGACCACCGGAGATGCGTCATTGCCGCAGGCCGATAGGCTCCGGAGGTACCCGAATGATGGAGCGCTCGATGTCGCAGCCCCCGTACCCCGGCCAGCCCCAGTACCCCGGCCAGCCCAACCCGGGTGAGCCCTCCTCCGGCCAGCCCTACCAGCCCTATCCCGGCCAGCCGGGCAACGCTCCGGGCTCGGTGCCGCCCGGGCCGCAATATCCGCCGACGACGGCGTATCCGGCTCCCGGCCAGCCTCCGCAGCCGGACTACACCCAGCCTCAGTACGGGCCGCCGGCCGACTACACGCAGCCGCAGTACGGTCAACCTCAGTACGGTCAGCCCCAGTACGAGCAGCCCCAGTACGGCCAGCCCGGCTATCCTCCGCCTTCGCCGCCGCAGAAGCCGAAGTCGAAGGTGCTGCCGATCGTGCTCACGGCGATCGCCATCGTGCTGGTCCTGTGCGTCGGCGGTTCGGTGGCCATCTACCTGGTCGCCAACAACAACAAGGACGACAACACCAGTTCCACGGGTACGGACGTGACCCCGACCGTCACGTCGACGGCGGAACCGACCGACCCGGCCCCGCGCACCACCGAGCCGACCCGCCCACCGGCGCCGACCATCAAGATCGTGGAACCGGCCAAGCTCGGCGGCCGCCCCAAGCTGACCAACCAGCAGTTCGCGCCGCAGACCGAACGCCTCGAGTCGAGCCTGAAGACGATGCCCGGCGTCACCAAGGCCATCGGCGCCCTGTACGGCACGGTCGGCGACGAGGACATCGTCGTGCTGGCCGCCGCCGCGGTCCCGATCGCCAACCCGAAGACGGAGCTCGACTCCACGTTCTACGGCGCCGGCGTGGGCGGCCTGAAAATCGACAACATCGTCACCGCCCCCACCGGCACCCTGGGCGGCTACGCCAAGTGCGGCAGCGGCAAGACCGCCGGCACCACCTTCACCCTGTGCGCCTGGGCCGACGAGGGCAGCTTCGGCATGATCATCTCGTACTTCAAGTCCATCACCGCCGCCAAGACCGAGTTCCCCAAGCTCAGGGCCCAGGTCGAAACGAAGAGCTGACACACCGCAGAGCACGATCGCATAGTCGCGTCGCCTCCGGAACGGACCGGTCACGGTTCCCTTCCGGAGGCGCCCGCGTCACCTCCACCGGTCAGGATGGTCCGCGTCCCTCCCCGATAGGTCTGAGGAGAGTTGCGGTGATCCTGGAGCATTTGCGCCGCGTCCGCTGGGCGTAGCCGCCTCGGTCGTAGCCAACGTCCTGCACGCCCTCGACAACCCGATCAGCCAGGCCATCGCCGCCTGGCCCCCACTGGCGCTGCTCCTCACGGTAGAGCTGATCTCCCGCGTCCCGGTCCACCGCAAGCTCCCGGCCGCCGCCCGCTTCATAGCCACAGCCACCATCGCCGGCATAGCCGCCTGGGTCTCGTACTGGCACATGGTCGGCGTGGCCTCCCGCTACGGCGAAACAGGCGCTTCCCCGTACCCGCTCCCCCTATCGGTAGACGGCCTGATAGTCGTGGCCAGCATCTGCCTGGTAGAGCTGGGCGGCCGCATCTCCACCTTGGAACGCGCCACCGACAGCCCCGCCACCGCCACCGCGTCGCCGGCCACAACCGCTTCACCCGCCGCCACGCAGCCGACCCAAGCCGCTCTACCAGCCGCCACGCAGCCGACCCAAACCGCTCCACCCATCGCCGCCACGCAGCCGACCCAAACCGCTCCACCCGCCGCACTTACGCAGCCGGCCAGAACCGCTCCACCCATCGCCGCCACGCAGCCAGCACAAGCCGCTCCACCCGCCGCCGCCACGCAGTCGGCCTTTCCACTCACCGCCGTCGCTTCGCCAACCGCGACCGAGGTCGGCGCCATACCGGATATTTCTGACATGCGAGGTTCTGAGTCGTCAACCGCGTCTCTACCCGGCCACGTCCCAGCCCCTGCGGGCCCTCCCCTCGCAGCGCCGGGATGACTAGCCGGGCAACGACCACCGCCGCGCTGGTCGAAGTAGCCGCCACCCTCCCGCGCACGACCGACGACGCACCATTCACCCCCGCCATGACCCGCCAGGGCCGCCCCGCCGGAGGCGTTCCCCGCCCCTCCACCGGCGCTCCCCGGCCCGGAACCAGCACCCCTCGCCCAACCCCCGGCACCTCACGCCCCGCCGCCGGCGCTTCCCACCCAGCCGCCGATGCTCCCCGCCCGCTGAGCGCCGGCCGCGCGGCTTCCGCCCAGCGCAGCCGTCACGACGACACGACCCCGGTCAGCACGGACCGCGCGGTCCCCGCCCAGCGCACCCGCCAGGACACGACCACGGTCAGCGCCGAGAAAGCCTCCCGCCCTCGCCGCACGCCCGCCGAGACGGTTGCCCTGGCCCACCAGATCAGAGCCGCCCACCCCGATCTCACCGAGGCCGAAGTGGCCACCGAACTCGGCATCAGCCTCTCCCGCTGGCGCACCATCCGCCGCGAGGCCGGCGACCAGGCCCTCGCCGCCTGACCGGTGTCACTGGGACGGGGCGACGCCCAGGCCCTTGGCTCGCTTGACCGCGGCCGTGGCGGCCACGACCGGGGTGGCGTCGGCCGTCGGGAGCTTGACCGTGACCTCCAGGCCGCCGCCGTCCTGGGCCACCGCTGAGACCGTGCCTCCGTGGGCGTCGCAGACCGCTCGGACGATCGACAAGCCCAGGCCCGAGCCGCGGGAGCCCGTGCGTTCCCAGCCGCCGCGGCGGAAGGGCTCGAACAAGCCCGGCACGTCGGCCGGCTCCACCTCGTAGCCCGTGTTGCCCACCACCAGGACCGCCTGGCCGCCCACCGTCGACGTGCGCAGCCACAGGCTGCCGAGCAGGTGGTTGTAGCGGATCGCGTTCTCGATCAGGTTGCCCGCCAGGCGGTCGAGCAGGGACGGGTCGCCCACCACCGAGGCCGGCTGCAGGTCGGTCGTCACCTGGAGCTTCAGGCGTTCCGCCTCGGCCCGCACCGCCGACAGCGCGTTCGTCACGCTGATCGCCAGGTCGGCCGGGACCTTGCGGACCAGGCGGCGGCCCGACTGGGCTTCCGAGCGGGCCAGCACCAGCAGCGCGTCGACCAGCCCGTTCGCCCTCTCCGAGGCGTTGCGCACCACCTTCGCCATGCGGCGGTACTCCGCGACGTCGGCCTCGTCGTCGCTGAGGGTCACGTCGATCTCGGTCCGCATGACGGCCAGCGGGGTTCGTAGCTCGTGCGACGCGTTCGCCACGAAGCGTTTCTGGGACTCGAACGCGCCGGCCAAGCGGTCCAGCATCGCGTCGAACGTGCGGGCCAGTTCGGCCACCTCGTCGTCCGCCCCCGAGTAGCGGATGCGCTGGTCCAGCGTCTCCTCGCCGAGACGCCGGGCCGTCTGGGTGACCGCGTGCAGCGGGCGCAGCGCCCGGCCGGCCACCGCGTACGCGCCGGCCGTGCCGATGATGCCGATCGCCAGCAGGGCCACCAGGCCCTTGACCAGCACCTCCTGGGAGGCCTGGGAGACCAGCGTGCTCTGCCACTCGACCGCGTCGCGGGTCTCGCCGTTCTCCAGCATCACCCTTGTGCCCGAGCGCAGGGCCTCGCCGGAGCCCATCGCGTCGCTGACCAGCAGCCAGGCCAGCAGGACGAGGATGGCGCCGGCGCCGACCAGCAGGATGCCGTTGAGCAGGGTGAGCCGCAGGCGGAGGGTGGGGCGCAGGCTCAGCCGCAGGCTGCGGTGGGCGCTGCCGGAGTAGACCGTCATGAGAGGACGACCGGTTCCGGCACCCGGTATCCGGCGCCGACCACCGTCTCGATCAGCGGCGGGTCGCCGACCTTTTTGCGCAGGGTCATCACCGTCACCCGTACCGTCGTGGTGAAGGGGTCGGTGTTGGCGTCCCAGACCCGTTCGAGCAGTTCCTCACTCGACACCACGCCCCCTCGGGCCTTCAGCAGCTCTTCCAGGACGCCGAACTCCTTGTTGGTCAGGTCGATCGGGGTGCCGCCGCGGGTGACGACCCGGCGGGTCTGATCGAGCACGAGGTTGCCGACGGTCAGCACGGGCGGCGCGGCCGGGGTGGCCCGCCGGCCCAGCGCCTGCACGCGGGCGACCAGCTCGTCGAAGGCGAACGGCTTGGGCAGGTAGTCGTCGGCGCCGAGTTGCAGGCCCTCGACCCGGTCGGCGACCGTGCCGCTCGCGGTCAGCATCAGCACCCGGGTCAGCGCGCCCGACTCGACCAGCGCCGCGCAGATCTCGTCGCCGTGCATGCCGGGCAGGTCACGGTCGAGGATCACGACGTCGTACCTGGTCACATAGGCCATTTCATGACCTTGGAGGCCGTCGTACGCCACGTCGACCGCCATGCCTTTGCGGCGCAGCCCCCGGGCGATCGCGTCACAGAGGTTCCGCTCGTCCTCTACCACCAGCACACGCACCGCAGACCTCCGTCGACAACCGGGTACAGCCTCGTCGACCGGGTGTGAAGAGGCCGTAAGTGAAAGGCTACCGAAGGGGCCAGACGGCGACCGAGGCGTCGAGCAGGCGGCAGATCAGCACCCCGGTGGCGGCCCGGCAGTTGCCGGAGACGCCGGAGGCCGCGCCGGTGACCCGGATCGCCTGGCGGACCGGGTCGAGCAGCCCGTAGTAGAGGACGTACTCGCCGCGGACGTCGATCTTGCCGTAGATCATGCCGTCGTCGGTGCGGCCCAGGCTCTCCCAGCGGCCGAAGTCGCCGACGGCCTTCCCGGTCGCCGGGTCGAGCAGCCACACCGCCGGTTCGTCGATGCGCCGGTCGAGGCGGGTGGCCGCCAGGTAGGGGCCGGCCGGTTCGGCGTACGCCCAGACCTCCGAGGACCACAGCGCCCGCCCGGTCTCCCGGTCGAGCGCCACCATGCCCGTCTGCTGCCGGAACGTGCAGATCAGGGCGCCGCAGTCGGCCTGCATCCAGCTCTGCGACAGATCGGCCGCGGTCCGCCAGCGGAACGTGAGGTCGGGCAGATGGTAGGCGGTGAAACCGTCGCGGGTGTCGACGGTGATGAGATCGCCGACCGGCCAGACATATTCGGATCTGAGCGGCACGGTACGGCCGGCGACGAGCTTTCCGGTGTACGCGTCCCGGGTCTCCAGCCGGCCGTTCGGCGACTGGACCACCAGCCAGCGCGGGTAGCCCGGCCGGGGGCCGGCCTCGGTGATCACCCCGTTCGGCGGGCGGATCACCGACCAGCGGATCATCCCGGTGCCGGCGTCCACCGCCAGCGAGGCCTCCTCGGCCGCCAGCAGCACCTGACCGCCGGCCACCCCGACCAGCCGGGCCGGCCGGCGCCACAGCGTGTCGTCGGTGCCGGCGGCGACGGCCACGACCGCCCACCGGCCGCTCGCGTCGAGCTGATAGCTCACCACGATCGTGTCGCCCACCCGCAGCACCTGGTCGATCGCCCCGGACACGGTCACGACCGTGCCGTCGACCGGGCGGACCGAGGGCAGCCGGTACGTGTCGATCGTGCGCACCCGGACACCGTTGCCCACCACTGTCGATCCGCTGACCAGGAACATCTGGTCACCGAAGACGTGCACCGCGTCGCCCAGGCTCGCCGGCACGACGATCGGCGCCGCCGAGCGGGGCACCGGCCCGGCTGCGGCCAGCAGTGCGAGCAGCGCGCACGACAGCAGCGCGAGCAGCAGCCGGAGCGGCACGGGCGGATCGGGCGGAGGCGGTGGGGCGTCCCGGGGCGCCTCACCGAGGTCGATCACGACGTTCGTCATGCCGCCTCCCCCGGCCTCCCCCAGTGTGCGCTCCCGGCGGCTAGCCGCGGTATGCCCAAATGCGCAGGCTGTCCTCGGCCCGGCAGACGATGTGCCGCGCGTCGGAGGCGCAGTCGCTGATCGGCACACTGGTCGTGCCGAGCACCTGGACCCGGCCGCGCGGCGCGTCCACCAGCCCGAACTCGCTCACACCGCCTTCCAGGCCGCGCCGCAGGACGATCGGCTGGCCGGCCGCGGCGGGCACCTGGGCCCGCCAGCCCGACAGGTCGGCGCGCGGGGCCCCGGTCGCCAGGTCGACGAGGCGTACGGGCTCTCCGCTCTGGTTCTCCGTCTCGAGAACGTAGCGGCCGTAGCGGGTCACATCGACGCTGGCGGGCGCCCGCCATCGCGGCCGGCCGGTCGCCGGGTCGAGCACCTCCAGCCCCGACGGGGTGTTCCCGCAGGTCAGCCCCGAGCAGACGGCCGCCTGGACCATGACCTGCGGCACCGGGCGCGTCCAGGCGGCGGCCAGGGTCTCCGGTGAGTACGCGGCCTCGTACGCCAGATAGCCGTCGGTGTTGTGGTAATAGATCATCATCTGGTCGCCGACGAGTTCCCCGCTCATCGGCGACCGCCCCTCGACCTCGGGCAGGGCCGTCCGGCGGAGCACCTTCCCGGTGACGCCGTCGATGCGCTCGAGCCCGTCCGAGGTGAGCAGCAGCACGGCCGGCCGATCGCCGGGCGCGACGGTGGCGACGACCGCACCGGCGGCGCTGACCGTCCAGACCTTCGCCCCGGTGTAGAGGTCGACGCCGCTCAGGTCGGTGCGGGTCGGCGGTTGCACATGCGGCTCACCGGTGGCCGTGAAATAGATCGGGCCCGGGTCGCCGGATTTCTGGTCGTAGACCGTGCCGGGCCGGAACCGCGGCTCCTGGACGAGCCCGATCCGGCCGCCGGCCAGCGGGGCCACCCCCATCGGCACCGACCAGCGGACCTGACCGCTGTGCCGGTCGAGCACCGTCGTGATCGGCCCGTGCGAGCTCAGGGCGACGTCGCCGGCCTGGTCGAGGTGGAAGCCCCCGTAGCCGAGACCGTCCGGGTTCTCCTCCGGCAGCTGATAGCGGGTCTTCCAGAGCTGCCGCGGCGGCTCGGCCAGGCTCCACGCGATCACGTCGCGGCCGTGCCCGATCACGTTCATCGTGTAGACGCCGCCGCCGGCCAGCTCGAACGGCTCGTCCAGGCCGCGGGTGACCGGCACCGAGCCGAGATAGCGCCAGAGCACCGGCTCGGCCGGCACCGAGGCGCCCAGGGCGATCACGAGCACGGCCGCGAGGATCAGGCCACCGAGCCGGTAACGGTGGGCGGGTGGCGGCGAGCTGGGCGCCGGGTCGGGCTGGGCGGTCAGGTCCAGCTCGATCAGCGCCAATGCTCAACCCTTCAGGCCGTACGCCCAGACGACGAGCTGGCCGTACATCGTGCGGCAGACCAGCCGGCTCGGCGCCGACTGGCAGTCGCCGGTGCCCGTGGGCAGATCGGCCAGCAGCCGTGGACGGCGTTCACCCGGCCGGGCGACGGCGACCATGGTACGGCTTCCCGGTTCGACCGAGCGCGTCACCAGCAGGTGGCCGTCGAGGCCGCTGCCGGTGACCGGGCGCCAGCCGGTGAGGTCGACCTGGAGCGTTCCGGCGTCCGGGTCGATCAGGCCGAGGGTCGAGGTGTGCTCCGGTGAGCCGTACGCGACGTACATCGCCCCGAACCGCTGAAGGCCCCGCCACTCGGGCTGCCGCCAGCGCACGTCGCCGGTGAACGGGTCGATCGCCCGCATCCCGTCCGGCCCGCTCAGGCAGGCCAGCAGGCCGCACTCCTGGATGTCGTACGCGCCGTCGGCCGGCATGGTCCACACGTTGCGCAGCGTCTCCGGGTCGTACGCGGAGATCTCCATGCCGGGGTTTCCGGGGTGCCGCAGCAGGATCAGGCCACTGACGACGGCCGGGTTGGCCGGATCGTAGTCGGCCGGCGGCACCTGGCGGCTGACCAGCTGTTCGCCGGTGACGAGGTCGCGGACCTCCATCGTGCGGTTGTCGTGGACCAGCAGCATCCGGGTGCCGGCGTCACCCGGCCCGGGCAGTCCGGTGAGCACGGCGCTGCCCGGCACCGGCACGGTCCACCGGGTCCGGCCGGTCATCGGGTCGACCGCCTGGATCGGCCCTTCGACGCGCCGGCCGGCGCCGGACTGGCTGCGCCGGGGCGTGACCGCGAGCAGGGTGGGCGAGCCGGCCACGGTGACCACCTGACCGGCGCGGGTCCAGCGGGACACCCCGTCGGTCACCGAGACGGCGGTGGTGCCAGGGTCGTTGGTGCCGGCGTTCCAGGGGCGCATCAACACCAGGCCGCCGCCCAGGCGCAGGCGGTAGGCCGGGGTGGACTGCCCGGCCTCCCACAGGGTTCGGCCGGACTGAAGGTCGTACGAGCTGAGCAGCCCGAACGTCTGGGCCAGGAGCTGGCCGTCGTCGCTCATCGCGTACGCGTCGGCCGGGCCGATCTGGAGGCTGAAGACCTGCCGGATCGGCGACTTGGCCGGCTGGGCCGACGCGGTCGCGGTGAACAGGACGAGCACGGCCAGAACGGCCGCGGGGAACCAGCCCGGGAACGCGGAACGGCTGGGTGAGCCGTACGTCTCAGGCTCGCCCCGATCAAGACCGAGGTCGATGATCACCGTGTTGCCGGCAACGCTCATACCTCAAAGGTAACGAGCAGATAACGGTGTCGCCCCGGTCAGAATCCGTTCCGCGGCTTTTCAGCGTTTAATCAGGCTTGCGCGGGCTCCGCGTCCGCCTCGAGCCGCGAGGCCCAGCCGATGACCTCGCGCGCGATGTCCTGGGCGGTCAGGCCGAGGGACGCGAGGATCTCGCCCCGGGAGCCGTGCGGGTGGAAACCGGCCGGGACGCCGAAGTCGCGCAGCGGCACCTCCACGTCGGCGTCGCGCAGCGCGGCGGCCACCGCGTCACCGACGCCGCCGGCCCGGATGCCGTCCTCGACGGTGACCACCCGGCGGTGCTGCGCGGCCAGGCCGGCCAGCTCGATCGGCACCGGGCGCACCCAGCGCGGGTCGACCACCGTGACGCCGTAGCCCTGCTCGGCCAGCCGGCCGGCGACATCCATCGCCAGGGCCGCGAACGAGCCCACCGCGACCAGCAGCACGTCCTTGCGCTCGTCCTCGCGCAGCACGTCGACCTGGCCGATCCGGCGCACCGCGGGCAGGTCGGCCGCGACCGAACCGGTCGGGAACCGCACGATCGTCGGGCCGTCGTCGACCGCCACCGCCTCGCGCAGCTCCTCGCGCAGGGTGGCGGCGTCGCGCGGCGCGGCGATCCGCAGGCCGGGCACGGCGCCGAAGACGCTCATGTCCCAGATGCCGTAGTGGCTCGGCCCGTCCGGCCCGGTGATGCCGGCCCGGTCGAGCACGAAGGTCACCGGCAGCTCGTGCATCGCCACGTCGAGCAGCACCTGGTCGAACGCGCGGTTGAGGAAGGTGGCGTAGACGGCGACGACCGGGTGCAGGCCGCCCATCGCGAGCCCGGCGGCCGAGGTGGCCGCGTGCTGCTCGGCGATGCCCACGTCGTACACCCGCTCGGGGTATTTGCGGGCCAGCTCGGCGATGCCGGTCGGCTCGGCCATGGCCGCGGTGATGCCGACCACGTCCAGCCGTTCGTCGGCGATCTTCACAAGCTCCTCGGAGAACACGTGCGTCCACTTGACCGACGGCTTGGCGGTCAGCGCGCCGGTCTGCGGGTCGAAGGCGCCCGGCCCGTGCAGGCAGTCGGCCTCGTCCTGCTCGGCCGGCCGGTATCCGTAGCCCTTGCGGGTCACCGAGTGCACGATGACCGGGGCGTTGAAGCCCTTGGCCCGGCGCAGCGCCGACTCCATCGCCTGGACGTCGTGCCCGTCGACCGGACCGATGTATTTGATGCCCAGGTCCTCGAACATCGGCTGCGGGCTCACCGCGTCCTTGATGCCGCGCTTGACCGCGTGCAGCACCTCGTACACCGGCTTGCCCACCACCGGCGTGTTGCCCAGCGCGTCCTTGACCAGGTCGAGCACCCGCTCGTAGCCCGGGTTGAGCCGCAGCGTGCTCAGGTGGTCGGCCAGCCCGCCGATGGTCGGCGCGTACGACCGGCCGTTGTCGTTGACGATGATGACCAGCCGGTTCTTGGCGGCGGCGATGTTGTTGAGCGCCTCCCAGCACATGCCACCGGTCAGCGCGCCGTCACCGACGACGGCGACCACGTGCCGGTCCTCACCGCGCAGGGCGAAAGCCTTGGAGAGACCGTCCGCGTACGACAGGGCGGTCGACGCGTGCGAGTTCTCGATCAGATCGTGCTCGCTCTCGGCCCGGCTCGGATAACCCGTGAGCCCGCCCCGCTGCCGCAGCATGTCGAAGCCGTCCTGCCGCCCGGTCACGATCTTGTGCACGTACGCCTGGTGCCCGGTGTCGAAGAGCACGCGGTCGCGCGGCGAGTCGAAGACCCGGTGCAGGGCCAGAGTGGTCTCGACCACACCCAGGTTGGGCCCGAGGTGACCACCGGTCCGCGACACCTTGGCCACCAGGAAGTCGCGAATCTCCGCCGCCAGCAGGGTCAGCTGGTCGGGGCTGAGGCGCTTGAGGTCACCCGGTGAGGTGACACCGGAAAGAAGACCGTCGGAGGCGGGGAGGGATTCGCTCATGGGGGGAAAGTCTATCGGCGTGGCGCCGTGGCGCATCCGCCAAGAGGTTTCGATGCGGTGTCCTACACACAACTGTCACAAGTTCCCTCTGGCATGCTTGTCGTACGAACGCGACTGGCGGCACAGAGGATGGGTCAACCATCGGGGAGCGCTCGCCACGGGGAGTCGACCGCCTGGGCACCCGTGCCTGCGGAGTCAGCCATGCCTTCAGCCCGTCTCCTGCCCGGCGCCCCCGTGGCCGAGGCCGTCCTAGCCGACGTAGCCGACCGCGTGACCCGCCTGCGCGCCCGAGGCGTAACCCCGAGCCTGGCCACCATCCTGGTCGGCGACGACGACGCGAGCGCCGGATACATCCGCATCAAGCAGCGCCAGGCGGCCGAACTGGGCTTCGAGTCCCCCCACGAGCACCTGCCGGCCGACGCGACCCAGAAGGACCTGGAGTCGGTGATCGCCACCTACAACGAGGACCCGAACGTCCACGGCGTCCTGATCCAGTACCCGATCCCGGCCCACCTGGACTACGACGCGGCCCTGCAGACCCTCGACCCGGACATGGACGTCGACGGCATGCACCCCCTGAACATGGGCCGCCTGTCCCTGGGCATGCCCGGCCCGCTCCCGTGCACCCCCGCCGGCATCGAGGCCCTGCTGGCCCACTACGAGATCCCGGTAGCCGGCCGCGAGGTGGTCATCCTGGGCCGCGGAGCGACCCTGGGCCGCCCACTGGCGATGCTGCTGGCCCAGAAGCGCCCCACCGCGAACGCGGCGGTGACGGTGGTCCACACGGGCGTGAAGGACTGGCCCCGCTACACCCAGCGCGCCGAAATCCTGATCGCCGCCGCCGGCGTCCCCGGCATCATCCAGCCCGAACACGTACGCCCAGGCGCCACAGTCATCGGCGCCGGCGTCCGCTACGAGGGCCGCCGCCTCCTGCCAGACGTGGACGAGTCCTGCGCCGAGGTAGCGGGCGCCATCACGCCCCGCGTAGGCGGCGTAGGCCCCACCACGGTCGCGATGCTGTTCCGCAACGCCGTCCAGGCCGCCGAACGCGCAACTTCCTGACCCCCTCCACTGCCGGGCTGCCCGAGCACGCTCGTCCACGCCGGACGCTCCGCTCGGGCACCCCGCCCCAACTCCGACGCACCGACCCACCCAGCTCCCGCCGAACGACCACCCCGGCGCCGCGCACAACTCCCGCTGAACCACCGGCCCAGCAACCCCGCCCAGCTCCCGTCGAACCACCGGCCCAGCGCCACGCCCAGCTCCCGCCGAACGACCAGCCCGGCGCCGCGCCCGGCTCGCGCTGGCCGGCGGCAGGCCCGGGAGGAACGCCGAGTCGCGCTGGTTGCCCCGACTCACGCTGCTTTGGCCGGGCAGGCTCTCCACGGTCAGGTAGCGCGTGGTCGCGCCGAGTGCTCCGGGTTGCGCTTGTACGGTTCCGAGCCTTTCACTCCGAACGTTACACGGAATCCCTCATCGCGAACCAACATTTTTTCCCGCGACTTTGGCACGATCGACATCGGTTCGCGGATGGCCTTTCCGAGCGGTCGGCGGGATAATTGGTCATGCGATACCAACAGCTCGGACTATTCTCCCGCGAACAGATGAAAGCCATGCGCGATCGCACCCTCTCGCGCAATGGTCACCCGAGAAAGACGCGTTCCGGCGCGAGCACGAGTGCCGCCGCAAGTGGGGACTCGCTCAGCGCCACGGCTTCAAACTGCTCTGGTTACGCCGAGAGAAGCAGCGCCTGGCCGAGCTGGCAGCCGAAACCCAGCCACCGGTCGCCACAACCGCACCCGCCGGCCCGCCCGGTCCCACCGATGCGACCGCCAGCCCGGCAGTCCCCATCAGCACAGCGGCCCTCACCAGCACAGCGACGTCTCCGGCTCCGGCTACCCCGCCGAGCCAAGCAGCCGATATCAGCACAGCGGCCGCCACCAGCACAGCGACGCCTCCGGCTCCGGCCAC
>NZ_JBICTW010000001.1:255326-289030 GCF_043197815.1 Actinoplanes sp. NPDC048988
CTACCGCGCCGAGCCAAACAGCCGATATCAGCACAGCGGCCGCCACCAGCACAGCAACGCCTCCGGCTCCGGCCACCGCGCCGAGCCAAACAGCCGATATCAGCACAGCGGCCGCCACCAGCACAGCAACGCCTCCGGCTCCGGCCACCGCGCCGAGCCAAACAGCCGATGTCTGCCCAACGGCCGTCACCAGCGCGGCCGCCTGAGCCCGGACGGAGGTCTTGCTCAGCGCCGCCGCCCGAGCCAGACGAAGGTCCTGCTCAGCGCCGCCGCCCGAGCCCAGACGAAGGTCCTGCTCAGCGCCGCCGCCCGAGCCAGACGAAGGTCCTGCTCAGCGCCGCCGCCCGAGCCCAGACGAAGGTCCTGCTCAGCGCCGCCGCCCGAGCCAGACGAAGGTCTTGCTCAGCGCGGCCACACCCGTCAGCGCGGCCTTGCACGCCGGAAGCCGGGTTCAATTCGACCGCTCGATTCAAGAATAGTCGTCTGCCGAGAAACCCGAGACCACTCACCCCCCTTCGTTACTTCTTTCGAATGCGCGAAGGAGGGCGGTCTCTCTATATTAACGGCGCGAGCACTTCAATTCCGGAGGGCTGTGGACAACCAACACTCCTGTGGATAAGTGGACGCTAAAGGCGGACGACCATCTTGCCCGTATTGGCGCCGCGCAGGAGGCCCAGGAAAGCGCTCGGGGCCGCCTCGATGCCGCCCTCGACGATGGTCTCCTGCCATGTGACTTTGCCTTCGCGCAGCCACGTTGTCATGTCCGCGGCGAAAGCGGGCATGCGCGCGCCGTGGTTGGTGACGATGTAGCCGCGCAAGTTGAGCTCCTTGCCGATCACGGCCGACAAGTTGCGCGGGGCGGCGGGTGGCTCCGTGTCGTTGTAGTGGGCGATCGCGCCGCACAAGGCGACCCGGCCGTACTTGTTCAAGCTGCTGATGGCGGCCTCCAAGTGGTCGCCGCCCACGTTGTCGAAGTACACGTCGATGCCGTCGGGGGCCGCCTCGCGCAGCTGCTTGCGGACGGGAGCGTCGCGGTAGTTGAAGGCCGCGTCGAAGCCCAGCTCCTCCGTGAGGTGGGTGACCTTGGCGGCGGAGCCGGCGCTGCCGATGACCCGCTTGGCGCCGCGGATCTTCGCGATCTGGCCGGCGATGCTGCCCACGGCGCCGGCCGCGCCCGAGACGAAGACCGTGTCGCCCTCCTTGAACTGGGCGATGTCCAGCAGGCCCACGTACGCCGTCAACCCTGTCATGCCCAGTACGCCCAGGTACGCCGACAGCGTGGGGGCCGCCGCCGGGTCGACCGCGCGGACCTTCGCCGCGTCCACCGTCGCGTACTCGCGCCAGCCCAGACCGTGCAGGACCGTGGCGCCGACCGGCACCGTGGGCGACGCCGAGGCCACCACCTCGCCCACCGCCGAGCCGTCCAGCGGCTCGCCGACCTGGAACGGCGGCGTGTACGACTTCACGTCGTTCATCCGGCCCCGCATGTACGGGTCGACCGACATGAACAGGTTCCGGACGACCACCTGCCCGTCCGCCGGAGCGCCCACCGTGACCTCGGCGACCTCGAACGTGTCGTCGCCGGGCCAGCCTTGGGGGCGGGCGGCAAGCCGGATCTCACGGCTGGTGAACGTGCTCATGTGAACTCCTCGGAAGTCACCGGGCGGGATGGTTACCACACGGTAACTTCAGGGCGTCAGCAGCGCTACGCACTCCACGTGCTGGGTCATCGGGAAGCAGTCGAACGCCCGCAGATCCGCCAGTTCCCAGCCGAGCGAACGAAACGTCCCGATGTCCCGGGCCAGCGACGCCGGATCGCAGGACACGTACGCCACGGCTCGGGGCCGGGCCGCCGCCACCGCCTTCACCACCTTGGCTCCGGCGCCGGCCCGGGGCGGGTCGAGCACGACCAGGTCGACCGGCCCGGTGACCCGGCGGCGGCTCAGGGCGTAGTCGACCCGGGCCTCGACGACTTCGGCGCCGGGCAGGTCGGCCAGGTTGGCCCGGGCCGCGGCGACGCCGGTGGGGGACGCTTCGACGACGGTCGTCCGGGCTTTCGTACGGGTGGCGACCGCCGCCGCGAACAGCCCGGCACCCCCGTACAGGTCCCACGAGACCTCCCCCTCGACCGGCTTCAGCATCTCCAGGACCGTGGCGACGAGCGTGTCCGCCGCCAGCGGGTGGACCTGCCAGAAGCCCGAGGGCGGAATTGACCAGGTACGCCCGGCGGCCCGCTCCGTGACCTCGGCCGGGCCCCGCAGCTGGGTCCGGAAGCCGGACGGCGCCTCGGTCGGGTCGTCGCTGGGCGCACTGCCGCGGCGGGCCAGCACGGCCACGTCACCGCCGCTGGTGGCCACCGCCTCCAGGGCGTCGGCGTCCGGCCAGTCGAGCTGCAGCAGGTCGAGCTCCTGAATCGCCGGATGCGCGATCCGGCACCGGTCGATCGGCACCACCTCGTGCGACCGGTGCTTCAGCAGCCCCGGACGGCCGAGCGCGTCAACGGCGTAGCGCACCCGGGTGCGCCAGTCAAGGAGGGGCGACCCAGCGGCGGGGAGCGCCTCCACCCGTACGGAATGAGTGATGCCCGCCAACCGCGAAAGCTGTTCCCGCACTACGGCCGTCTTCCAGCCCAGCTGGGCGCCGCCCGAGGCGTGCTGCAGATCACAGCCACCGCACCCACCGGGATGCGCGTACGGGCACGGCGGCGTCACGCGG
This sequence comes from Actinoplanes sp. NPDC048988, assembly GCF_043197815.1. Lineage (NCBI taxonomy): Bacteria > Bacillati > Actinomycetota > Actinomycetes > Micromonosporales > Micromonosporaceae > Actinoplanes > Actinoplanes sp. NPDC048988. The sequence goes on from NZ_JBICTW010000001.1 coordinate 258,042, forward strand.
TCGGGCGAGGCCTCATGGATCTCGACCGCGTCGGCCCGCAGAAAGCCCTTGTGCAGCTCCGTGATCTCCGCCGTGACCCGCTCACCCGGCAGCGCGTGGCGGACGAACACGACACGCCCGTGCGGGCCGCCGAGGCGCGCCACGCAGTGCCCACCGTGCGCGGGAGCACCCACCGTCAGCTCGACGCGGTCACCCTGGACCAGATCAGGATCATTGTTCATCGGTCGGCTCCACGGACGAGGCGGCACGGGTACGCGGTCCCCGGGCCGGCGCCCGGACCAGGCCCCGGTCCATCCGGTCGAGGTCGCGATCCTGGCTGGACCGCAACTGCCACGGCACGCTGGTGACCATCACGCCGGGTTCGAACAGCAGGCGGCCCTTGATGCGCAGGGCGCTCTGGTTGTGCAACAGGTTCTCCCACCAGCGGCCCACCACGTACTCGGGAACGAAGACCGTCACCACGTCGCGCGGGGAACCGCGCCGGATGCCCTTGACGAAGTCGATGATCGGGCGGGTGATCTCGCGGTACGGCGAGTCGACCACCGTGAGCGGGACGGGGATCTGCCGGCGCTCCCACTCGTCCTGAATGTGCCGGGTGTCCTTGTCGTCGACGTTCACCGTGACCGCGGTGAGCGAGTCGGGCCGGGTCGCCTGCGCGTACGCCACCGCCCGCAGGGTCGGTTGGTGGACCTTGCTGACCAGGACGACCGCGTGGTTGCGGGACGGCAAGATCGGGCGCTCCTCGGTCGGCTCCAGCTCCTGGGCCACCCGGTTGTAGTGCTTGCGGATGGCCAGCATGAGCCCGTAGATGACGACCATGGCGGCGATCGCGATCCACGCGCCGAGCAGGAACTTCGTGATCAGCACGATGATCAGGACGGCGCCGGTGAGGCACATGCCGAACGCGTTGATGGCCCGGGAGCGGATCATCTGCCGGCGTTTCTCGGGGTCGCGCTGCGTGCGCAGCAGGCGGTTCCAGTGCCGGATCATGCCGCCCTGCGACAGCGTGAACGACACGAACACGCCGACGATGTAGAGCTGGATGAGCCGGGTGACCTCGGCCTGGAACGCCACCACCAGCACCATCGCCGCGATGGCGAGGAAGACGATGCCGTTGGAGAAGGCCAGCCGGTCGCCCCGGGTGTGGAACTGGCGGGGCAGGTAGCGGTCCTGGGCCAGGATCGAGCCGAGCACCGGGAAGCCGTTGAACGCGGTGTTGGCCGCCAGGAACAGGATGAGGGCGGTGACCGCGCCGACCACGTACAGCAGGAAGCCGTTGCCGAAGACCGTCTCGGCGAGCTGGGCGGTGACCGTCTTCTGCACGTATCCGTCGGGCGCCGAGAGGATCTGCAGGCTGGGGTCCTCGACGTACTGCAGGTGGGTGACCCGGGCCAGCAGCACGATGCCGACCAGCATGACGATGGCGATGCCGCCGAGCAGCATCAGCGTGGTCGCCGCGTTCTTGCTCTTCGGCGGCTTGAAGGCGGGCACCCCGTTGGAGATGGCCTCGACACCGGTCAGGGCCGCACAGCCCGACGAGAACGTCCGCAACAGCAGATAGGCGAAGCCGAAGCTGGTGAGGTGGTCCTCCTCGGCCGCGATCACCAGATTGGCGCTGGGCGCCTGCAGGTCCTGGCCGAGCACGAAGACGCGGAAGAGCCCGGTGAGGATCATCCCGACGATCACGATGATGAACAGATAGGTGGGTACGGCGAAAGCAGTGCCCGACTCCCGCAGCCCGCGCAGGTTGAGCGCGGTCAGGATGGCGATGGCGCCGATCGCGAAGGCGACCTTGTGCTCGGCGACGAACGGCACCACCGAGCCCAGGTTGTTGACGCCGGACGCGGTCGACACCGCCACGGTGAGGATGTAGTCGACCAGCAGGGCGCTGCCCACGCTGAGACCGGCCCGCGGCCCGAGGTTGACCGTGGCCACCTCGTAGTCGCCGCCGCCGGACGGGTAGGCGTAGACGTTCTGCCGGTAACTGGCGACCACCGTGACCATCACGACCGCGACGGCGAGCGTGATCCACGGGGAGATGTAGAAGGCGCCGGCGCCGGCGATGGAGAGGGTCAGCAGGATCTCGTCGGGGGCGTAGGCCACGCTCGACAGCGCGTCGCTGGCGAAGACGGGCAGGGCGATCCGCTTGGGCAGCAGCGTGTGCTGCAGCTTGTCGGAGCGGAACGGCCGGCCCAACAGCAGCCGCTTGGCGAGAGAGGTCGTACTTGCCACGAGTGCCTAGCGTACGGACCCCGCCCCGCCTGCCGCCTCTGGGAGGCGCATGCGACCCTCATCGGATGCACGTGGTCATCATGGGATGTGGGCGGCTCGGGTCGACGCTCGCCCAGAACCTCGAAGCCCGCGGCCATTCGGTGGCGGTGATCGACCAGAACTCCGACGCGTTCCGCCGGCTCGGCGCCGACTTCGGCGGGGTCACGGTGACCGGCATCGGCTTCGACCGCGACGTGATGCGCGAGGCCGGCATCGAGCGTGCCGACGCCTTCGCCGCCGTCTCCAGCGGCGACAACTCCAACATCATCTCGGCCCGGCTGGCCCGCGAGACGTTCGGCGTGACCCGCGTGGTCGCCCGCATCTACGACCAGCGGCGGGCCCAGGTGTACGAGCGACTCGGCATCCCGACCGTGGCCACGATCCGCTGGGCCGCCGACCGGATGATGCGCCACCTGGTGCCCGAGGGCACGGTCGAGGTGTTCCGCGACCCGACCAGCGTGGTCTCGATCGTCGAGGCCCCGCTGCACCGCGACTGGGTGGGGCGCACACTGAGGGCGCTGGAGGAGCGCACCGGGGCCCGGGTGGCGTACCTGATGCGTTTCGGCATGGGCACGCTCGGCACGCCGTCCACCGTGATCCAGGACGGCGACCAGGTCTTCATGCTCGTCACCGACGAGACCGTGGCGACGGTGCTGGACATCGCCTCCGGCGCCGGCAAGGAAGGGCACTGACCATGCGGATCGCCATCGCGGGAGCCGGCAACGTCGGCCGGTCGATCGCCCAGGAGCTGATCGGCAACGGCCACCGGGTCATGCTGATCGAGCGGCAGCCGCGCCAGCTGCGCCCGGAGCGGGTGCCCGAGGCCGACTGGGTGCTGGCCGACGCCTGCGAGTTGAGCAGCCTCGAGGAGGCCGACGTGGCCTCGTGCGACGTGGTGGTGGCGGCGACCGGCGACGACAAGGCCAACCTGGTCGTGTCGCTGCTGGCCAAGACCGAGTTCGCGGTGCCGCGGGTGGTGGCCCGGGTCAACCGGGCCGAGAACGAGTGGCTGTTCAACGAGCAGTGGGGCGTCGACGTCGCGGTGAGCAAGCCCCGGCTGATGGCCGCCCTGGTCGAGGAGGCGGTCACGGTCGGCGATCTCGTACGGCTGATGACCTTCCGCCAGGGCGAGGCGAACCTGGTCGAGATCACCCTGCCGCGCAACGCGCCGTACGAGGGTCAGCCGGTCCGCTCGGTGCCCCTGCCCCGCGACTCGGCGCTGGTGGCGATCCTGCGTGGCAAGCGCGTGATGGTGCCGACCGGCGACGACCCGCTCGAGGCCGGCGACGAGCTGATCTTCGTCTGCACCACCGAGGTGGAGGAACAGATCCGCGCCGTCGTTCTCGGCAGCGAGGGCCGCGAGCTCGGCTAGGGCGCCGGCAGCAGCACAGCCAGGGCCGCGTCGAGCGCCGCGAGCAGGCTGTCCGCGGCCTCCGGGTGGTAGAGCAGCCGGTCGGCGATACCGTCCGAGATCGCCACGACGGCGTCCGCGATCTCCGTCGCCTTTCCGCGCAGCACGATGGTGCCGTCGGCCCGGCCGGCCTCCAGCCAGCGCACCAGATCGGCCGTGACCGCCCGGTCGATCTCGTGCAGCACCTCGGCGAACGGCGGGTGGCGGACGGCCATGGCCGCGAACGCGTTCCATACGATGGCCTCGGAGCGCCGCTCGGCGTCCAGCGGCAGTGTCGCGACGACCAGCCGCCGCAGCACCTCACGCGACGCGCCGGACCGGTCGACGTCGCGCATCCGCCGCTCGGTCCGCTCCCCGGCGACGTCGAGCGCCACCGACAGCATCTCCTCCTTGGTCCGGAAGTATTTCTGGACCGCTCCCGGCGACCGGCCCGCCCGGGCAGCGACGGTGCGAACGCTGACCTCCTCGACTCCCCGCTCGGCCAGCACGCTCAGCAGCGCAGCGCCGATGATGCGGCGTTCCGCGTCGCGATCCACGACTTTCGGCATGGAGCTCCTTTAGGATACGATCGTATCCTCAACTTAGGGGATGCGATGGACCAGAACTCACGAGCCGCCGACACCGATCGGGAAACGACATCCGAGCATCTGGCGTCGTCTTTGGGCGAGGGCCGGATCGACCTCGCCGAGTTCGACCGGCGGTCCGCCCTCGCGGCCCGGGCCACGACGATCGGCGAGCTCAGCGCCCTGACGGCGGACCTGCCCGTCCCGGCCCGGCGGCGCGAAGCCGAACGACGGCGGCGCGAACGTGGCGAATGGCTGGCCGAGTGGCGGTACTGGCTCGGCGGCGCGGTGATCATGAATGCGATCTGGGCGGCCCAGAGCATTCGCGACGGCGACCTCGAGCGGTACTGGCCCGCCGTTCCGGTCGGTGTCTGGGCGGCCGTCCTGGTCGCCGTCGCCATCTGGCCACGCGAGAAGGAATAGCCGCGGCCCGGCGCTAGGCGGCCGGCGCCTTGCCGGCGCTCGTCACGCGGTGGATGGCCCAGGCCGAGAAGGCGAACGTGGCGGCGTAGATCGGCCAGCTGATCAGGATGCGGACGATGCCGAGGGCGTTCGCCTCGCCCTGCGCCCACAGGTAGTACTGGATGCCGGCCCGGATGCAGAGCGAGACCACCCAGACCAGGGTGAGCCACTGGAACGTCCGGAACAGCCGCTGGTTGCCGAACCAGTTCTGCTGGCCCTTGTTGGCCATGATGCCCCAGGCGTAGCCGATCAAGGGCTTGCGCACGAACACCGAGAGCAGCAGCACCGCCGCCTGCCCGAAGGTGAGCAGGATGCCGGGCAGGTAGAAGTTCTCCGCCTTGCCCGTGCGGTAGGCCAGGAAGGCGCCGATCGCGATGCCGAACAGTCCGTTCACCGCATGGCGCACGGGCTCTTTCCGGATCAGCCGGTACGCCCCGATGCCCACCGCCGAGAGGACGGCGCCGGCGATCGCCCAGTAGAGCGCTGTGCGCTTCTCAAGGCCCACGACGGCGTCGCCGAGGACCACGTTGAGGATCACGAAGGCGAAGACCGGCAGGCTCGACTCGATCAGCCCGCGGACACCGCCGAGCTGCTCGGCGATCTGCTCGCTCATCGAGGGGAGGGGCTCGTCCTCCGGCTCCTTGACCGGGTGGAGGTCGAGCTCCTCGACGACCTCCTCGGCGAGCCGCTCCTCCACGGTTTCGTTCGCGGCGTGTCGCGGCTCGCTGCCACTCACCGGGGCGCCTCCAGCTCGTAGTACGGGTTGTAGATCACCTTGCGGTCGTCGCGGATCGCGATGCGCCCGCGCGCGGTGAGCTGACGCCCGGGCTCGATGCCCGCGATGGAGCGCCGGCCCAGGAAGACCAGCGTAACCACGTCGCTACCGTCCCAAAGGTCGGCCTCGAGCGTCGGCAGGTTGGTGCGGGGAGTGTACGCCACCGTCCGCAACCGGCCGTTCACGGAGACGACCTGGCCCCGGCTGCACTGGCCGGCCGGCATGGCCCCGCACTTGGCCACCTCCCGCTGGAGGTCGCGCGCGTCGAGTTCCGAGTCGGTGGCCGTCAGCCGGTCGAAGAACTTGCGCAGGCCCGTGCGCTCGTCCGTACTACTCATGAGTTACACCGTACGCCTCTGGTGATCCCCGTCACGAGCCCTACTGCGGCTGGTGCCCGTTCGCCTGAGCACCCTCCGCCTCGGCGGCGGCCTGCTCGGTCATCTCCTTGGGCAGGCGCAGCGGCAGCGCCTCGCGCACGGGACGGGCTTCGGAGTCACGGACGACCACCAGACCGGTCAGCACCTCGCCGAGCCGGCCCTCGCGGGACGGGTCGGCCGCGGCCGCGCCCTGGTACAGCGCCCGGACCATCCAGCGCGGGCCGTCGACCCCGACGAACCGGACGTCGGCCGGCCCCTCCGGGGTGTTGACCCGGGCCGCCAGCTCGACGCCGTACGGACCGGCGATCTCCCGCGGCGACACGCCGTCGGAGGCCATGGCCTGGGCGATCTCCTCGCGGACCTCGTCCCAGATGCCCTCGCTGCGGGGCGCCGCGAACACGCCGAGCTGAAGGGCGCTCTCGCCGTCGACCAGCACGATCTGCTCGACCGCGCCGTCCGGGTTGGCCTGCACCCGCACCTCGACGCCGTCGACGGCCGGGATCAGCAGGCTGCCCAGGTCGAGCCGCTGCACGCCCTCGGGGGCGTACTTCTCGTCCCAGGGGCCGCGCTCGGGCGCCACCGGCTCGTCGTCCGCGGCGAGGCTCTGGGCGAGCGCCTCCGAGGGCGGCGCGTCGGTCGCACGCACATGCTTGGGGCCGCCGCGCTTACGCGAGAACATCACTGCCACCTTCCGTCTTCAAACCTGAGTGCCCACCGGTCGAGCCGTGCCCGCCGGCACCGCGCGCGGTGTCGTCGAGCTCCTCGACCTCGTGGAACGCGGCTCGCTCGACCCGCTGGACGACCAGTTGGGCGATGCGGTCGCCGCGGGAGATCTTGACCGGCGTGTGCCGGTCGTGGTTGACCAGGATCACCAGAACTTCACCGCGGTAGCCGGCGTCGACCGTACCGGGCGCGTTCAGGACCGTGACACCGAGGCGTGCGGCCAGACCCGAGCGGGGGTGGACCAGGCCCACGTAGCCCTCCGGGATGGCCACGGCGATACCGGTACGGATCGCCTGCCGCGCTCCGGGTGCGAGCTCGGCGTCCTCGGCGGCGACCAGGTCGGCCCCGGCGTCACCGGGATGCGCGTAGGCCGGCAGCGGCAGGTCGGGGTCGATCCGGCGGATCCGGATGACTACATCGCTCAACTCAGAGGTTCCTCACTCGTGCGGCGTCGGCCAAGCGGCACCCACCCTGCCATCCTGCCGTGCCCGGTCGCGGAGGCGCGCCGTACCCTTCCAGGGTGACACCGGAGTCTCCCGCGCGCACCACCGCACCCACCAGTTACCGAGAGCGGCTCACGCTCCGATGGTGGATGTGGCCCATCGGCCTGCTGGTCGTGGTGATCCTCGGCGTGGAGCTCACCATCGGTTTCCCCACGCTCCCCCTCTGGGTGCCCTTCGCGGTGCTGACCCCGGCCACCCTCGCCGTCCTGGCCTGGATCGGGCGGATCAAGGTCGAGGTGACCGACGGCGAGCTCCGGGTGGACGACGCGCGGCTGCCGGTGCGGTTCATCGGCGACGTGGTCGCGCTCGACCTGGAGGGCAAGCGCGAGGCGCTGGGCATCGGCGCCCACCCGCTCGCCTTCGTGATCCAGCGGCCGTGGATCGGCCCGGCCGTGCAGGTGCTGCTCGACGACCCGGACGACCCGACGCCCTACTGGGTGATCAGTACCCGGCACCCGGTCGAGCTGGCCACCGCTCTGCTGGCGGCCCGCTCCTAGGCCGCATCAATGATCTTGCGGCTCTTCTTCTGAAGATCTTTCTGTACGTGCTCGCCGAGGTTCTTGGTCGCCCGGCGGTTCAGGTAGCCCGCCACCGCGGCGCCGGTCAGGAACGGGCCGAACATCGTCAGATGGCGCCCGAAGCGCTTGAGCAGGCTCTGCTGGAGGTCGCGGCGGGCGGCCGTGCCGAGCACGGTGGCCACGCCGACGCCGGGCACCAGCGGGTTCACGCCGCGCTGATCGGTCCACGCCTGCACGAGTGACACGGCTTTCTGCCCCATCGTGCCGGGCACGGGCTGCCCGTAGATCTCGTGGAGCTCACCGATCAGCTTCATCTCGATCGCCACCACGGCGACCGTCTCGGCCGCCAGCAGCACCGGGGCGGAGAGCAGGGTCGGCACGGCCACCCACTCCACCGCGGCGACGCCGCCGCCGGCCGCGCCCACGCTGGCCGTGGTGCGCTGCGCGTTGCGGATCAGGCGATCGGCCAGGTCGTCGTCGCTCAGGCCCGGGAAGTGCCGCCGCAGGGTCGCCTGATCGCGCACGGGAACGTGCGGGGCGACGTCGGCGACCACGTCCGCCATCCACCGGATGGCGGCCTTGGGCCGGAAGACCTGGCCCAGTCCACGCCGCCGCACGTCGCCGACGAGCCTGCCGAGGAGTTGCCTCCGCCCCTCGGGCTCCAGATCGTCGGCGGTCAGTGCGGCGACAGTCTTGCTGAGTTCGACATCGGCGGCCGTCTGCGCCGGCGTCTCCACGGGATCGTTCGCTATGTCCTTCGCAACGTCCGGTACGGACTGCTCGGAGCTCATCGTCGTCCTCCCGTCATCGGCCGAGGCTGCTGATGTCATCGTGATGCCCGGTGTCGACCCCCCGTCAAACCGGGCAACGGCCTCAATCCCGACCGCTTCCGTGCGGACGGGTGTGACGCGCTGCGCGCGAGTGCCGGGTCAGGCACACTCGCGGCAGATCAGTTCCCCGTTGCGCTCCGTCGCCAGCTGGCTGCGGTGGTGCACGAGGAAGCAGCGGGCACAGCGGAACTCGTCGGTCTGCATCGGCAGAACCTTGACGGTGAGCTCCTCGTCGGCAAGGTCGGCGCCGGGAAGCTCGAAGCTCTCCGCCACCTCGACCTCGTCGACGTCCACTGCGCCCGACTGCGAGTCGGCGCGGCGGGACTTCAGCTCCTCGAGGCTGTCCTCGCCGAGGTCGACCTCATCGCGACGCGGGGCGTCGTAGTCGGTGGCCATCGGTTTTCACTCTCCTGTATCGATGTGTCACTTGGCGTTAGTAACGTCAAGGACGTTGTTTCGGTTCCCGGTTCCGCCGGACGATTTCTGACACTGCCCCCAACACTCGAATCTGCCCCGGCGAGCGCGGAACCTTACCGCTACTGCGGCAGAGTTGTACGCGCACGGGCACGCCATTGTTCCCGATGTGACCGAGGCGACATCAAGGTAGGGGTACAAGCGTCTCGATCATCGTCGGCGCGCCGGAAGTATTCCCTGTTTCCGCGTGGCTGGCGGGCAGACGCTAACCTTCCGACAGGTCCCGCTCCTACCCCGGCGGGCGCGACACCCCCGGATCTCTGGAGCCAGCCCCATGAGTTTTGCGCGCGTACGAGCGCTCGTCGTCGTCGGCGTGCTCGCCGTGGCCGCGGTCGTCTTCGTCATCGTGGCGCTCGTCAAGGACTCCCAAGGGGGAGCCACGAGCGGGGCCGGCTGCCCCGAGGGAGCGCCGATGGTCGACGTGCGGCTGCCCGACGACCCGGCCGAGGTCACTGTCAAGATCTTCAACGGCACGAACTCCTCGGGCCTGGCCGACAACGTGACCAACGAGTTCAAGAACAGGCGCTTCACGGTCCAGAAACCGGCCGAGAGCAAGACCAAGTTCAAGGGCGTGGCCGAGATCCGGTACGGACCGGACACCGTCGGCAAGGCGCAGCTGCTGCGCGCCTACTTCCTCGCCCAGTCGAAGATGTCCTACAACGCCAAGCGCAAGGGCGCCGTCATCGACATCGTGATCGGCAACGAGTTCCGCCAGCTCGCCACCACCACCGAGGTCAACCAGTCCCTGGTCGAGGTGGGCGAGCCGACGGTGCCGCCGGGCGGCTGCCTCAAGAAGTCCGACGACTCCTGATCCTCAGGCGCCGCCGGACGCGTCGAGCCTCACCAGCAGGTCGTGCAGATCGTTGAAGATCGCTGGTGGGGCCGCCACGACCATGTCGAGGCCCGGGCGCGCTCCCTGCAGCCCGGCCACTATCGCGCCGGCCTCCTGGGCGATCAGGCCACCCGCGGCGTGGTCCCACGGGTTGAGGCCCTTCTCGTAGTACGCGTCGAGAGTGCCCTCGGCGACCGCGCAGAGGTCGAGCGCCGCCGCGCCGAACCGGCGGATGTCACGCACCCGGGTGATCAACTCGGCCAGGACCCGGCCCTGGTGGGCCCGTCGCCGCGCGTCGTACCCGAAGCCGGTGCCGATCAGGGCCTGGCTCAGCTCGGCCGGTCCCGTAACTTTCAGGCGTCGATCGCCGCGGTGGGCGCCGCCGCCTCGGGTGGCCGTCCACTCGTCCCCGGTGGCCGCGTTGATCACGATTCCGGCAACAATCTCGCCGTCGGCCTCGGCCGCGAGGGAGACGGCGTACTGCGGTAGCCCGTACAGGTAGTTGACTGTGCCGTCGATCGGGTCGAGGATCCATCGCACGGCACCCTCGCCGGCCGCGTCGCCGTACTCCTCACCCAGCACCCCGTCGCCCGGCCGTAGCTCCCGCAAAGCCTCGATGACCTGGCGTTCCACCGCCTTGTCGGCCGCCGTGACCACGTCCGTGGCCGTGCTCTTGGTCTCCACCTCGACGATGGCCTCGGCCCGCAGCCGCCGCGCCGTGGCGGCGGCGTCCCGGGCCACTCCCACCGCGATCTCCAGCAGAACGCCCGGTGTCGATACCGACCGAAATTCGCTCACGTTTTCGCCCTTTCCGCCGATACCATTCTCGCGCCGGGCGTCTCCGGCGAGGTCGGCGGCCCCTGGCGGCGTGCTGCGACGGGAGGATCTCGCAGGACGGCGCTACAATTCACCCCTGCCCACCGCTTCGCGGACACCAAGACCATCGAGGTGCCGCGTCCCGGGGGTCCCCACACCAACACCGGCCAGCCTCCTCGCCGTGCGCTGTGCTGGGCTCATGGCCGTGCTCAACCTCATCGCCTCCGGAAGGTCTTTCGTGACAGAAGCCCACCAGAACGGTGCCGACGTTCGTTCTCTCACCGAGGCCCTGATCGCTCATGCCCAGGGCGCGGGCGGGCAAATCACGTCGGCCGAGGTCGCGCGAACGCTCGAGTCCGCCGGGGTGAATCCGGCTCAGGCCAAAAAGATTCTTCGCGGTCTCGTCGACGCGGCCATCACCGTCGTCGTCGACGGTTCGGCCAGCACCCGCCGCAAGGTCGCCGCGGCCCGCTCCGCCACCCCCGCCTCCAAGGCCACCACGGCCAAGGCCGCGCCCGCCCGCAAGGCGCCGGCCCCGGCCCCGAAGCAGCCGGCCGCCGCCGGCGCGGCCGACCCGGCCGGCGCCGCGCCGGCCAAGAAGGCCGCCGCCAAGAAGGCCGCGCCCGCCAAGGCCGTGCCCGGCAAGAAGGCGACCCCCGCCAAGGCCGCCGCGCCCGGCGAGGAGGGTCCCGCCGACGGCGAGGAGATCGATCCCGAGGAACTCGCCGCCGAGATCGAGGACGTCGTCGTCGAGGAGCCGGCCGCCATGGTCGCGGCCGCCGCCTCCGACGCCGCCAGCTCGGCCACCGACGGCGACTTCGAGTGGGACGACGAGGAGTCCGAGGCGCTCAAGCAGGCGCGTCGTGACGCCGAGCTCACCGCCTCGGCCGACTCCGTCCGCGCGTACCTCAAGCAGATCGGCAAGGTCCCCCTGCTCAACGCCGAGCAGGAGGTCGAGCTGGCCAAGCGCATCGAGGCCGGCCTCTACGCCGCCGAGCGCCTGCGCGCCTGCGACGAGGGCGAGGAGAAGCTCGAGCGCAACATGGAGCGCGACCTGCGCTGGATCGGCCGCGACGGCGAGCGGGCCAAGAACCACCTGCTCGAGGCGAACCTCCGGCTCGTGGTCTCGCTGGCCAAGCGCTACACCGGCCGGGGCATGGCCTTCCTCGACCTGATCCAGGAGGGCAACCTGGGGCTGATCCGCGCGGTCGAGAAGTTCGACTACACCAAGGGCTACAAGTTCTCCACGTACGCGACGTGGTGGATCCGCCAGGCGATCACCCGCGCGATGGCCGACCAGGCCCGCACCATCCGTATCCCGGTGCACATGGTCGAGGTCATCAACAAGCTCGGCCGTATCCAGCGCGAACTGCTCCAGGACCTGGGCCGCGAGCCCACCCCGGAGGAGCTGGCCAAGGAAATGGACATCACGCCGGAAAAGGTGCTGGAGATCCAGCAGTACGCGCGTGAGCCCATCTCCCTCGACCAGACGATCGGCGACGAGGGCGACAGCCAGCTCGGCGACTTCATCGAGGACTCCGAGGCGGTCGTCGCGGTCGACGCGGTCTCCTTCTCGCTGCTCCAGGACCAGCTCCAGCAGGTGCTGCAGACGCTCTCCGAGCGCGAGGCGGGTGTCGTGCGGCTGCGCTTCGGCCTGACCGACGGCCAGCCGCGCACGCTGGACGAAATCGGCCAGGTGTACGGGGTCACCCGTGAGCGGATTCGTCAGATCGAGTCCAAGACGATGTCGAAATTGCGACACCCGTCCCGCTCTCAGGTTCTCCGCGACTACCTGGACTAGGGCACCAAGTCAACAGCGCGTGTCCAAATGGTCACCACCCGTACATCAACGGGTGGTGATCAGACCGTTGTGTTGAAGTGATCGTTGACGTGGCACCCTTGGATCACGGCACACTTAGCCCAGCACGTGTGACCTCGGTCCCCCCGGGGCACAGTGGGAAGGCCGCAACGGTGCAGGGTGTTGCACGATGTGAGCAGTAGCCGAGGAACGTGTTCATCGGTTCGATCAGAGGAGGAAGGCGATGACCCCGACTCTCACGCCGCCGGCGGATAGTTTGGCCGGCACCGCAGCCGATGAACGGTGCGACCGCTGCAATGCAGCCGGAAAGCTCCGTTTGACCCTGGCTGGTGGCGGTGAGCTGGTGTTCTGCGGACACCACGCCAACCGGTACGCCGAAGACCTGGTGAAGATCGCAGTGCAGTACGCGGCCGATCCGGAGTTCACGTGGCGCGGCGCCGACATGATGTCTAACTCCAACTAAAAGAGCCGATCCCCCCGAACGACTCTAAAAAGGGGCGCCCACGGTGTGGGGCGCCCCTTTTCATGCTCGCCCTCAGAGCCCGCTGGCGCCTCGGCGTCAGGCCGGGGTGGGGACAGGCACCTCCTCGCCCCACAGGCGCTCCACGGACGTGTTGAGCGCCTTGGCGACCTTCAAAGCGAGGTACACCGAGGGGGCGTAGTCCCCCGTCTCCATCGCAATGATGGTCTGCCGGCTCACCTGGACGGCCACGGAGAGCCCCTGCTGGGTCAGGCCGGCCTCTTTGCGGGCGGCCCTGATGCGCGTGCCCGCCGCGCCGCCCTCCTCCGGCGCGCGCACCGGACCGGATGGCGGCGCCATCAGTCGTCGTCCCCCGCCAGAGCCAGAGCCGCCTCACGGCGCCGCCGGCGGCGGGTCTCGAGGAGCTGGGCCACCGCAGTCGCCACCGCGCCGAAGGCCCCACCGAACACCGCGCCACGCCACATGGCCCCCTCAGGGTCATAGACGTAGAGCGAGCCGATCAGGAACACCGCGGCCGGGGCGCCGTTCACGACCGTCAGGAACACCCGCTTGGCGCTCCAGGAGCGGGGGGTGGTGTCAACCCGGCGGTGGCGCACATAAAGCGTGCTGAGCATCATCGGGACGTAAAGCAGGACCATCACGACCGCGAGCGGCAGGACGGCCGGCTTGCCCAGCGGCCAGACCATGATGGCCGCGGCCCACGGGATCGCCAGCCACTGCAGCGAGGCGGCCGTGGCTATGCCCTCATACCACCGGTAGCGCTCACGCTCGTCGCCGTAGAGATCGCCGTCGAGATCAAGATTCCAGTGCACGACTCTGTCGAGAAGCATGCGTCCATTCTCGTGTTAAGTCCTCTTGACGTCAAGAGGACTTAACACTCAGAGGGTCTGGATCGTGGCGATGCGCTCCTCGAGCTGTTCGATCGTGGCCTGGGCGCTGGGCGGGCCGCCGCACAGGCGGCGGAGCTCGGCGTGAATCTTGCCGTGCGGGAGGTTGGTGCGGTGGTGGTGGGCGGCGACCAGGGTGTTCAGCTGGCGGCGGAGGCTGTTGCGGCGCTCGCCGGCCGTCATCGCCGGTGGGGCCTCGCGCTGGGCCGGTACCGGTTCTGCCGCCTTCTGCTTTTCGACGCGCTGGCGGGCCGCCATCTGTTCCGACTGCCGCTTGTTCAGCAGCATCGACACCTCGTCGGGGGTCAGCAAGCCGGGCAGGCCCAGGTAGTCCGCCTCTTCCGCCGTGCCCGTCTGTGCGCCCATGCCGAACGACGCGCCGTCGTAGATGACCTGGTCCAGTTCGGCCGTGGCGCCCAGCGCCTCGAACTGCTTCTCCAGCTCGCCTTCCGCGTTCTCCTCGCGCTGGGCCCGCTCGAGCAGGTCGTCGTCGAGGCCGTCCTTCTCCTTGCGGGCGCCCAGGATGTGGTCGCGCTGCGCTTCCATCTCGCTGGCCAGGCCGAGCAGGTGGGGCACGCTCGGCAGGAACACCGTCGCCGTCTCGCCGGGGCGGCGGGCCCGCACGAAGCGGCCGATGGCCTGCGCGAAGTAGAGCGGCGTGGACGCGCTCGTCGCGTAGACCCCCACCGCCAGGCGGGGGATGTCGACGCCCTCGGACACCATCCGGACCGCGACCATCCAGCGCTGCTCCGACGCCGCGAACGTCGCGATGCGGCCGGAGGCTCCCTCGTCGTCGGAGAGGACCACCGTGGCCTGCTCGCCGCTGATCTCGCCGATGAGTTTTGCGTACGCCCGGGCGGTCTGCTGGTCGCTGGCGATGATCAGGCCGCCGGCGTCGGCCATGCCGTGTTCGCGCAGTTTGGTGAGGCGGGCGTCGGCCGCGCGCAGCACCTGGGGCATCCAGTCGCCGCGGTGGTCGAGGGCCGTACGCCAGGCCTGGGCGATCAGGTCTTTGGTCATCGGCTCGCCGAGGCGGGCCGCCAGCTCGTCGCCCGCGTTGGTGCGCCAGCGGGTCTCTCCCGAGTACGCCATGAACAGCACCGGGCGCACGACCCGGTCCTTGAGCGCGTCGGCGTAGCCGTAGACGGAGTCGGCCCGGGACCGCTGGAGCCCGTCGTCGCCGCGCTCGTACTGGACGAACGGGATCGGGTTCTCGTCGGAGCGGAACGGCGTCCCGGTGAGCATCAGACGGCGTACGGCCGGCTCGAAAGCGGCTTTGACGCCGTCGCCCCAGCTGCGGGAGTCACCGGCGTGGTGGATCTCGTCGAGGATGACCAGGGTCTGCCGGGTCATGGTGCGCCGGCGGTGGACGGCCGGGGCCATGCCGACCTGGGCGTAGGTGAGGACCGCGCCGTGGAAGTCGGCCGAGGAGTGGATCTCGGAGTTGCGGAACTGGTGGTCGAGCTGGATGCCGACCCGAGCCGCGGCCGACGCCCACTGGGCCTTCAGGTGTTCGGTCGGGCAGACCACGGTGACCGCCTCGACCGTGCCGTCGGCCAGCAGTTCGGCGGCGATCCGCAGGGCGAACGTGGTCTTTCCGGCGCCCGGCGTGGCCACCGCCATGAAGTCGTCGCTGCGGCGACGCAGGTACGTCACCAGGGCCTTGCGCTGCCAGTCACGCAGGTCAGGGAAGGTTTCCAGTTTCGGCAGTGGCGGGCTCAAAGCTCGAACGGTCCCCTCGTAACAACAACGAACCCCCGGTCGTGAGAGCCGGAGGCGGCAACCAGCATAGCCGCGGACGGCACCCGGTGGCGGTTACGGCGCAGCGACCGGAGCCGACCAGCGGCGGTACAGCGCGACGAGCCGGACACCAGTGATGAACAGGGCGGTCGCGGCCAGCGCCCAGACGGAATCCAGGGAAAGCCCGCGGAGGATCGTGACAATAATCGCGCCGGCCAGGGCCACCACGGCATAGATGTCCCGCCGCAGGACGACCGGGACCTCACCCATCAGCATGTCGCGGGCGAGTCCGCCGCCGATGGCGGTGAGCATGCCGATCAGGCAGGAGCCGACGGCCGGCACGCCGGCGTCGAGCGCCTTCAGCGTGCCGGTCACGGTGAACAGGCCGAGTCCGGCCGCGTCCAGCACGAGGACGGGCCGGCGCAGCTTGGACAGCTGCGGGTGGAACCAGAACACGGCGAGGGAGGTGACCACCGCGGTCACCGCGTACCGCCAGTCGGCGAACGCCAGCGGCGGTACCGCGCCGATGACCAGATCGCGCACGATGCCGCCACCCAGCGCGGCGATGAAGCCGACGAATGCGACACCGAACAGGTCGAGCCGCTTGATCACCCCGGCCGACGCGCCGGACGCCGCGAAGACCGCGACGCCGATCAGGTCGGCGCCGAGCATGCCCTTGTTCAGCGAGTCATCGCTTCGTAGATCTCCTTGCACTGGGGGCACACCGGCGAGCCGGGCTTCGGCGACTTGGTCACCGGGAACTTCTCGCCGCACAGCGCCACCACGAACGTGCCCATCACGGCACTCTCGGCGATCTTCTCTTTACGGACGTAATGGAACATCTCCGGCCCGGTGTCGGCGTCCTTGGTCTCCGGACGCTCCAGGATCTGAGTGCTCACGTGAAATCTGCCCTTCGGTTGTGTCGCCGCCGGTCCCCCCGGCCTCGGCGGCGAGAACAAAGCTCCAACCCGCAAGTGTGACAGCTACCTCGGGGCCGGTCCAATGATCAAAGCCGTACGGTAGGTGGCGTGACTGACTTCGCGATTCGATACGGCGAGCACGTGACCCGTGCCCGCCGGGACGGCCGGCCGGTGGTCGCGCTGGAGAGCACCATCATCTCGCACGGACTGCCGCACCCGGACAACCTCCGTGTGGCCCGCGAGATCGAGCAGACCGTGCGTGACCAGGGCGCCGTACCCGCCACCATCGGCATGATCGGCGGCGAGCTGATCGTCGGCCTGGACGACGCCCAGATCGAGCACCTGGCGCTGGCCCAGGGCGTGGCCAAGCTGTCGGTACGCGACCTGGCCGTGGCCGCCGCGACCCGGGCCGACGGCGCCACCACGGTCGCCGCGACCAGCGCGGTCGCCGCCGCCGCGGGCATCGGCGTGTTCGCCACGGGCGGGCTCGGCGGCGTGCACCGCGAGGCGAACGTCACGTTCGACGAGTCGGCCGACCTGACCACCCTGTCGCAGACCCCGATCGTCGTGGTCTGCGCCGGCGTGAAGTCGATCCTCGACGTGGGCGCCACGCTGGAGCGCCTGGAGACCCTCGGCGTCGCGGTGGCCGGATACCGGACCAAGCGGTTCCCGGGCTTCTTCATCACCGACGGCGGCTTCGACATCGACTGGCAGCTCGACTCCCCCGAGCAGGTCGCCGACGTCATCCGGGCCCGGTCCGACCAGGGCGTCGGGGCCGGCGCGCTGATTCTGGCCAACCCGCTGCCGACCGACGAGCAGCTGGACACCGAGCTGCACGACCGCACCCTGGCCGAGGGCCTGGAGCTGCTGGCCCGCGACCACATCACCGGCAAGGCGGTCACCCCGTTCCTGCTGGGGCATTTCCACGAGAGCACCGAGGGCCAGAGCCTGGCCGTCAACGTGCGGATCATCCTGCGCAACGCCGAGCTGGCCGCCAAGATCGCCGTTGCGACCGCCGCGACGCCGGCGCCGCTGGGATTCACCGCGGCGTGAGCGGCATCGTCGTCGTCGGTGATCTCGTCACCGATGTGCTGGTGGCTCATGCCGGGCCGATCGAGCCCGGCTCCGACACCGACGCGGCGATCACCGTCGGCGGTGGCGGTCAGGCCGCCAACACGGCGGCCTGGCTGGCCCACGCCGGGCACGAGGTGACCCTGGTCGCGGCGGTCGGTGACGATCTCGCCGGGCGCGAGCGGGTGGCCGAGCTGACGGCGGCCGGGGTGCGGTGCGCGGTGCGGGCCCACCCGGGCGCGGTCACCGGCAGTGTCGTGGTGCTGGCCGGCCCGCACGAGCGGACGATGATCACCGATCGGGGCGCCGCGCTGCTGCTCGACCCGGACGACGTGCGAGCCGCCCTGGTGGGCGCCTCCCACCTGCATCTTTCGGGCTATCCGCTGCTGCACGACGGGTCACGGCCGGCCGGTCTGGCCGCCCTGGAGGCGGCCGCCGGCATGACGACGAGCGTCGACGCGGCCTCGGCGGCGCCGTTGCGCTCGGTGGGTGCTTCCGCTTTTCTGGCTTGGGTACGCGACGTCGACGTGCTGCTCTGCAACGCGGACGAGGCGGACGTGCTGGCCGGGCCCGGCCCGGCGGCCGAGCAGGCGCGGCGGCTGACCGCGCACGCGCGGCACGCGGTCGTGAAGCGGGGCGGCGCCGGGGCCACCTGGGCGTCCCGGGACGGTCAGGTGTGGTCGGTGACGCCCCGGCGCGTACGCCACATGAAAGATCCGACCGGAGCCGGGGACGCCTTCGCCGCCGGTCTGCTCGCGGCCTGGTGTTCCGGCGCGGCGCCGGAGGCGTCGCTGACGGCCGGCGCCGAGCTGGGGGCCGAGGCCGTGGGCCAGATCGGGGCTCGTCCCCGTCAGCCTTTCTCCCCCTGACGGGTCTCGCCCGGAGCCCAGTCGGTGGGCTCGAGGTCGATGGTCAGATATTCGACGTCCTCGGTGGTGTGCCGGGGCAGGGTCGCCTGCTGTTTCTCGGCCAGGGCGGAGGCGGCCCGCTCGGCCTTGGTCTTGGCCGGGCGGTCGTTGGCGATGAGCACGGCCGCCCAGGGCAGGAAGACCATGCCGGCCGCGCACAGGACCAGCCAGAGGCCGAGCAGGGGCGGGCGGATGCTGACCAGGATCGCACCGACGATCAGGCACAGTGCCCGGACGGTCATCATGCTGACGTAACGGACTTGGCGGCTGCGGTACTGCTCGTCGGGGCTGGGAGCGGCGTCGGTGATCAGAACCGGCTGTTTCTTCACGATGGGGTCTCCGATCGACCCCCCATCATGGCACCGATCGCCGCCCGCCGCCCAGGGACTCCGGTCAAGAACCGGTGCCGACCTCCGATTCAAGACGGTCGATAACCTCGACCGCCAGTCGCTCCATCGTCGCGATCGATTCCGCCGGAAAATCGCGCGGGGCCAGGTCCACCGCGCACAGTCCGCCCATGACGTGTCCCCGGTGCGAGATCAACGGCACGCCGATGTACGACCGTGCGCCCTCGACAGTCACCAGCGGGTTGTCCCGCCACATCGGGTCGGTCGCCAGGTCGCGCACGAAACGGGGCCGGCGGTCGGTCAGGAACGGACGGCAGAACGCCCATTCGATCGGGGTGCCGCCGGCCTGGGCGATCCAGGCCGGCACCGGCCCGTGCGCGGCCAGGAACACCTGAGCGCCGTCCAGGAGCACGTCGATCAGGGCGAACGGCGCGCCGACGCGGTCGGCGAGCTGGTCGACGATCTCCTGGAGGTAGGTACGCGGCTGCTCGCGGTCGAGGCCGAGGTGAGCCACGTCGAGGAGACGATCGACCGTGGGTATCGCGACGCGCGGCCGCTCTTCGAGAAGCATCATGGCTGTCCTCCTGCCGGTGATAGTGCGTCGTAGGTGATGGCACGGACCTTCAGCGACCGGCCGGCCACCCGCACCAGATCGCCCGTGACCATCATGTGTTCGGCCACCCGGCGCAGGTCGGCGATCGACTCGACCGGGCGGTGCAGGCCGAGCGCGCGGACCGAGAGGTCCCACATCCCGGTCGCGGTCTGGGTTCCGACGAGCTCAGCCAGGGCCCGCAGAGCGTCGGCCTCGGTCGGCCGCTCGGTGTTCGGCGCCATAATCCGTCCTAGAAGAGTTCGATCAACGGGGTGTCGTCCGCGGCCGCAGCGACGCCGGCCTTGTCACCGTGCGTAACACGTTGCCGGGCCATGACGTGCCGGTTTCGCAGATCCTCGGCCGAGATCGTCCGCTCGATCAGCGCGTCGGCCGGCACGCCGCCCTCGGCGTACCCGATGGTGTCCTCGACCTGGCGTTTGACCTGGCTCACGGCATCGGCGACGTGTTCCAGCATCTGCCGGCTGATGTCCTGGAACTGGACGTGCCCGACGGCGCCGGTGGTCTCGGAGATGAGGGCGTCCGAGCTCTGCTGCACCTGGTGGGCGGCGTCCACGGTGTCGTGCAGGATGCCCGACACCATCTCCGACATCTCCCGCTGGGCGTCGGCGATGCCGCTGAGGCGCCGGGTCATCGCCGTGTCGTCGGCCCCCAGGTCAGTCGGGACGTTCTCGTCGAAGTTGCTGTCGTCGGTGAGCACCGCGTCGAGCCGGGCCGTGAGGTCGGCGATCATCGTGCCGATCCCGTTGGCCGCCTGGGACGACCGGGTGGCCAGCTTGCGTACCTCGTCCGCCACGACCGAGAAGCCCTCGCCGGCGTCGCCGGCCCGGACCGCCTCGATCATGGCGTTCAGGGCCAGGATGTTCGTCGCCCGGCTGACCTCCTCGATCTGGGTCACGTGCTTCTTGAGGCCGCGCATCTCGTCGACCAGGGCCCGCACCTGCTCGTCCCGATAGAGGAAGTAGCGGATCAGCCGGTCGACGAGCTGCTCGTTGGACGAACTCGCCTGCAGCAGCTGGTCCTCGGTGCGGCCCAGGGTGCCAGCCAGCCGGGACACGTCGCCCGACATCACCTCGGCCAGCGAGTCGATCTTCAGCATCTGCGTGACGATCGCCTCCGCGGCCTCACCGGTCTGCTCGATCACGTCGTTCAGATGAGCGTCGACGATCTCGCAGAACTCGGGGACGGGCCGCAGCGATCCGGCAATGACATCAGCCCGCACGCTCGGTCCTTCCGGCGTGGACGGCACCGCCTGACGGCGGAGTAGGCCGGCCATCGAAACCTCCAGGGAAAGGGCTCAACTCACGCGCCCGGGACGACCTGCTTGATCACACCGAGGAGCTGCTCGGGGGCGACCGGCTTGACCAGCCAGCCGGTGGCGCCCGCGGACTTCGCCTCGTTGCGCTTGGTCTGCTCGGACTCCGTGGTCAGCATGAGCATCGGGGTGAAACGCATGCCCGGGGCCTTGCGGGCCTCCCGGACGAAGGTGATCCCGTCCATCTGCGGCATGTTGACGTCGCTGATGATCAGGTTGGGCTTTACGCCCTTGGCCAGCTTGTCGAGCGCCTCCTTGCCGTGACCGGCGGTCTCGACGGAGTACCCGGCCTTGGTCAGGATGGACTTCAGGCTCATGAGCATGGTGGCGGAGTCGTCGACGAGCATCACTGTGGTCATGGAGGTTCACTTTCTGGTCGGCTGGTTGCGCCACCGCTCCCCGCGAGCAGTGGCAGCACCTGCTCCGCCAGGAAGGCGTTCGCTGGTGCCGAGCTAATCTTCGGTTGGAAAAGCAGCAGAGCCTGGAGCGCGCCGGTGTGCAGATGGTTGCAACGGCGCAGGTTGACCTTCGCCTTCGGGGTGGCGCGCAGCCAGGCCACCAGCGGCTCCACCTCGTCGACGGTCACCACGTCGCTCAGGGTCGCGGTCGTCTCATTGAGCTCGAGCGGCAAGACCCAGCACCTCCTTCATGTTCAGCACCAACAGCACCAGCCCGTCGCCGAGCAGCGCCGTGCCGGAGAACTCGTCCGCGTACGCGAGCAGGCCCTCCATCGGCTTGAGGATCACGTCGACCTCGCGATGGAACTGTTCGACCAGCAGGCCGACCCGCTGACCCTGCAGGCTGACGATGAGGATGCGCCGATCGGCGGTCTCGTCCGGCGTCCACGGCATCTGCAAGGCCCGGGCCAGGTCGATCACCGGGACCACCTCGCCCCGCAGCACGACCACGTCCTGGTGCAGCACCCGGCCGATCTCGCCGCCGGGCACCCGGACCGTCTCGACCACCAGGTCGACCGGGATGCCGAACCGCTGCCCGGCCACGCTGACCACCATCACCTGGGTGACCGCCATCGACAGCGGCAGCCGCAGCCGGGTCACGCTGCCCGTGCCGAACTCCGACTTCATCGTGACGGTGCCGCCGAGCTTCTCCACGCTGGCCCGTACGGCGTCCATGCCGACTCCCCGTCCGGAGAGATCCGAAACCTGGTCGGCGGTGGAGAATCCGGCGCGGAAGACCAGCTCGACGGCCTCCGCGTCACCCATGGACTCGAGCTCTTCCTCTGAGATCAGGCCCTTCTCGTACGCCTTGCGCTTGACCTTCATGGGATTGATGCCACGCCCGTCGTCGGCGATCTCCACGACCACCGCGTCGCCGTCGGCGACCGCGCTCAGAGTGATCCGCGCCTGCGCCGGCTTGCCGGCCGCGGTCCGCTCGTCGGGCAGCTCGATGCCGTGATCGAGGCTGTTGCGCACGAGGTGCACGAGGGGGTCGCCCAGGGCCTCGATGACGTCCTTGTCGGCCATCGTGTCCTCGCCCTCCATGACCAGCTCGATGTTCTTGCCGAGCCGGCGGCTGAGGTCGCGGACGAGCCGGGGGAAGCGGGAGAAGGCGACCGACAGCGGCAGCATCCGGATGTCCATCACCGAGGCCTGGAGCTCCTCGGCGATCCGGTGCAGACCGGAGTACTGGTCCTTGATGCGGCGGCCGAGCACCCGGCTGCCGAACTCCTCCTCGGCCGAGTCGGCCAGGAAGGTCAGGCCGTTCTTGGCCACGTTGAGCTCACCGACCAGCTCCATCAGGTGGTCGACCTTCTCCTGATCGACCTTGAGGATCTTGGTACCGACCTGGCCGCCGGGGTCGTCGGCGCGGCCGCGGTCGATCCGCTCCTCCGGCACCGGCCGCTCGATCGGCGCGGGCGGAGGTGGCGGCGGTGGGGTCGACCCGAGCAGCCGGTTGACCGTCTCGGTGAGCTGTTCGGCGTTCAGGTCGGCCAGCTCGGTGATCTCGCCCAGGGCGGCCGCGGCGGCGGAGACCGAGTGGGCGATCGAGGCCAGCCGGGCTCCGCCGATACCCTCGGTCCGCAACGAGCTCTGGGCCGCCGTCAGCAGCGCGTACGCGTCGTGGACCAGCGCCGGGTCCTGCGCCTCGGCGGCGGCCGGTTCCGCCTCGGCCGTCGAGGCCGGCGCCGGTTCGGCCACCTCACCGTTGAGGAACCGGCGCAGCGCGTCCCCGTCGAGCTCGACCACCTCGACCTGATCGGGCACATAGCGGAACAGATAGTCGAGCTCGCCGTGCGCGGCCCGGGCGGCCAGTACGAAGCCGATCAGGCAGGTGTACTCGTCGTAGCCCTCCGGCGTGGGCCACTCGTCCGGCGGCACCACGGCCATCTTGGCCAGGGCGGGCACCTGGCTGATCAGGTGCACCGGGTCCTCGGCGCGGAAGAAGCAGCCCTCGTCGGGTGCGTAGCGGGCGAAGCGCAAGGTCGAGGCCGTGGTGGCCAGCCAGGTCGCGGTCTCGTCCAGCCACTCGGTGTCGAAGTGCCGTAGCCACTCCGGCGGCGGGGCGATCACGTGGACCACCGGCGCCTTCTCGGCCACCGGGGTGGTGGCGTCGCCGCCGAGCGGGCCGCGCAGCTTGGTGATCAGGACCGCCGCGTCGGCGCCGGCGCTGGCGGGCAGCCGCTCGTGCTGGGTGACGTGGGCCAGCCAGCCGCGGATCAGGTCGAACGCGGCCAGCAGGTCGTCGGTCATGCCCGAGTCGAGGTTGAGCCGGCCGCCGCGTACGGCGTCGAGAAGGTCTTCGGCCGCGTGCGTGAGCCGGGTCAGCTCGGGGAAGTCGAACAGACCGGACGAGCCCTTGAACGTGTGGGCGGCCCGGAACACCTCGTTGACCAGCTCCGGGTCGCCCGGGTCACGCTCGAGCTGCAGCAGGCCCTCGTCGACCTGGGTCAGCAGGTCGGCCGCCTCGGCCAGGAACTGGGCGAGCAGCGGGTTCATGCCGCAATGCCCGATCCGGCGGTGAGCATCCGGGCCACCCGGACCAGACGCTCGGCGGAGACCGGCTTGACCATGTACAGGTTCGCGCCCGCCGCGTAGGCCCGGTCCGCGTCGCCGGGCCGGTCCTCGGTGCTGATCATCAGGACCGGCGCGGGCGTTCCGACCGTTTCCGAGCGCAGCGTCTCGACGCAGGAGTACCCGTCCATCTTCGGCATGTTGACGTCGACCACGAACAGGTCGTACGCGGTGGTGAGGGCCGACTCGACCGCCTCCAGGCCGTTCGCGGCCTCCTCGACGTGGAAGCCGGCCTCGGACAGCAGGCTGGTGTGATACAGCCGCACCGTGGCGGCGTCGTCGACGACCAGCACCTTCACTGGGGTCTCTGTCATCGGTTGGCTCCGGTCGGTCGTTGGTAGACGATGCCCTCCGGCAGGCGGGTCGGCGTGAAGATCGGCGAGATGCGGCTCATCGACTCCGAGTGGCCGAGGAACAGGTAACCGCCGGGCCGCATGGCGCCGTACAGGTTCTCGGCCGCCCGCCGGCTGGACAGCTCGTCGAAATAGATCAGCACGTTGCGGCAGAAGACCACGTCGAAATCGCGGAACGCCCGCATCGTGTTCGTGTCGCACACGTTGACCTGATGCAGCGTGACGGCGCCCCGGATGCCCTCGTCGAGCTGGAACCGGCCCCCGCCGACCGGGCTGAAGTACTTGTCCCGCCACTTCTTCGGCACGCGCTGCAGCGACCGCTCGCCGTAGCTGGCGTGCCCCGCCTTCGACAGCACATCGCTGTCGATGTCGGCCCCGTGAATCTCCACGTCGATCCGGTCGATCGGGGGCCACTCCTCCAGCAGCCGCAGGGCGATCGAGTACGGCTCCTCGCCGGTCGAGCAGGGCAGGGAGAGAATCTTGACCGGCCCGACGATCCGGTTCACGCCACCCCGCGCCTCGAGCACCGCCGGCAGCACCGTCCGGAGCATGGAGTCGAACTGGTAGTCCTCGCGCAGGAAGTACGTCTCGTTGACGGTGAGCTGGTTGATCAGCTCCTGGAGCAGGTCGGACCGGTCACTCAGGCGCAGAGCGGCGAACCAGGACGTGAACGTGTCGAACTTCGAGCCCCGGATGCAGGCGTCGATGCGCTTGTCCACGAAGTAGCGCTTGGCCGAGGTGAACTGGATGCCGGTGCGCTTGTAGAAGTACTCGCGGAACTTTTCGAACTCCGCGTCGCTGAGCCCGGCTCCGGCCGTGGCCGCACTCGTCATCGCAAGGCCGCCTCGACCGTGAACCGCAGGAACGGGTCCCCCGGGAACCGGTCCACGGCGGCACGAAGCAGGTCGTGGTGCTCCGGGCCGAGCGACGGAAGCAGGGCGTCGATGGCCGCGGTGACCACGTTCGGGTGCTCGTCCTCGGCGATCATCTGGGCCAGCCACGTCTGTGAGCCGGGATGCGGCAGGTCGGCGAGGACCATCGCGGTCATCACCCGCACGTCGTGGTCGGGGTCGGCGAGCAGGCGCGGGACGATCGCCGGCACCGCGACCGGCATGGTGGCCAGCGCCTCGGCCGCAGCGGTGCGCAGACCGGCGTCGTCGGTGGCCAGATGGACGGCGAGCCCCTCAGCCACGGCCGCCGTGTCGTGCGCAGCCAGGGTGGTGAGCATCGCGTCGCGCACCGCCGGCTCGTCCTCGCCGGCAACCCGGCTGAGCAGCGCGGGCACGGCCTCGTCGACACCACCGAGCCCGAGCGCCGCTTCCCGGCGGCAGTCCGGGTCCGGGTCGTCGAGCTGGCTCATCAGGGTGTCGATGGACGGCGGCGCGGCCGTCTCCTCGGGCGGTGGCGCGTTGCGGCGGACGAGTCCCACGGTGTTTCCCCCTCTGTTCGTCTCTCAGCGGACCCAGTCGGCGAGACGCTCCGCGATCTCGTATGACGGCAGGGTGACGGTGGCGCCGCCCCGCCGGTGCAACTCGCCCGGCATGCCCCAGACCACGGCCGTCTCCTCGGACTCGGCGATCGTGCGGCCGCCACCGGCCCGCACCGCGCCCATTTCGGCCGCGCCGTCGTCGCCCATGCCGGTCAGCAGGGTGCACACCAGGCGCTCGTCCGGCACGTGCCGCCGGGCCGAGTTGACCAGCCGGTCGACGCTGGGGTGCCAGCGGTACTCGGCGCCGGCCGGCACGCTCTTGACGATCAGGCCGTCCGTGCGCCGGGCGACGACCACGTCGTTGCTGCCCTTGCCGAGGTAGATGTTGCCGCGCTGCACGTTCATGATCCGGTCGACCTCGTGCACGCGCAGGGCGCACAATTCGTCCAGCCGCCGCGCGAGGGTGGCGGTGAACGACGCCGGGATGTGCTGGGCCACGATCACCGGCGCGCCCAGCGTGGCCGGCAACTCCGGCAGCAGCTCGGCGAGCAGGTTGGGGCCCCCGGTCGAGGATCCGATCAGCACCAGGTCGACCTCGCCGGCCTTGCCCGGCCGGGACGGAGCGGTACGGGCCGGCGCGGCCTTCATCCGCTCGCGGAGGCCCCGGGCCCGGCTGATCCGCGCCGACGACGCCGCGTGGACCTTGCTGACGATCTCGGCCGCGACCTCGTCGATGTTCAGCGACACCGTGCCGCCCGGCTTGGCCACGTAGTCGACCGCGCCCAGCTCGAGCGCCTCGAAAGTGATCAAAGCGTTCTTCTCGGTCAGCGACGACACCATGACGACCGGGGTGGGGCGCTCCGCCATGATCTTGGCGAGGCAGGTCAGGCCGTCCATCTCCGGCATGTTGATGTCGAGCGTGACGACGTCCGGGTGTAGCCGGGACAGCTGCTCCAGGGCGTCGACGCCGTTGCGGGCGGTGTGGACCTCGAAGCCGCCCTCCTCGAGGATGGCCTTGATGGCCCGGCGCATCAGAGCCGAGTCGTCGACGACGAGAACGGATGTGGTTGCCACGTGGACGCTCCCGTCAGACGGAGACAAGGTCGTCGCAGGGAACAGCGACCTCGTCCAGCGCGACCTCCTCCAGCGCCGCGGCCTGCTCGGCCGCGAGCAGCTGGTCGACCTGCACCAACAGCAGCATCCGCTTCTGATCGGGCAGGTTGGCCACCCGCGACACCAGCCGGGCCTGCTCGGCCGAGAGCTGCGGGGCCGGCTCCAGCACCTGCCGGCCGACCCGGGCCACCTCGGCCACCGAGTCGACGATGAAGCCGGTACGCACCCCGCCGATGATCAGCACGACGATGCGCTGCCGCTCGTCGCGCTCGCCGCGGGGCAGGCCGAGCCGGGTTCGCAGGTCGACCACCGGCAGCACCGTGCCTCGCAGGTTGACCAGGCCCTCGACGAAGTCGAACGACTTCGGTACCCGGATCAGCGCCGCCGGCACCCGGATGATCTCCTGAACGGTGTCGACATCGACGGCGTACTCCTCGTCGTCCAGCCGGAACACGACGAACAGTTCCTCGTCGCCCCTACCGTCGTCGGCCATGCCCTGCTCCTCGCCCATCTGCGATGCGTCCTCAGGCCCCTGGTGCTCGGCGATCTCGCTGCGTACCTCCGGGGAGTCGAACATCCGGTTGACACTCAGGACCGAGACCAGGCGCTTGCCGTCCTCGAGCCGGCACACCGACTCCACCTCGCTCTTGCGGCCGTCGCCGGCCATGAACCCCGGCAGCGGGGCCACCAGCTCGTGCGGGACACGGAGAACCTCCCGCACGGTGTCCATGACGACGCCGACCACGCCGCCGTCGATCGAGACGACGACGATCCGGTTCTGCGGCTCCAGCGGCGTGACCGGCAGCCCGAACACGCGCCGCATGCTCACCACCGGCAGCAGCCGGCCCCGCAGGTCGATCACGCCGAGGACGCGGCTCCCCGCGTTCGGCACGTGGCTGACCGACTCGGGAGCCTGCACGATCTCCTGCACCTGATCGATCGGCAGGGCGTACTCCTGGCCCTGCACGGCGAAGCTGACCAGCTCGAGCGTGTCGTCCCGCTCGGCGTCGCCCTCGTCGTCGCGCTCGTTCATCGGCCGGGCCGCGGCCGCCTTGTCGGTGCTCGGCACCCGGTCCCCGAGCCGATCGAACTGGCTGCCCACCAGACGGTCCACGTCGAGGATCGTCGTCATGTCGCCGTCGTCCGCCTTGATCACGCCGACCAGCACGTCGGAGCGGACGGTCGACTGCACCGACTCCGCCGATTCCATCGCGGCCGGGTCGATGCTGATCACACTGGCCACCCGGTCGACCACGAAGCCCAGCGGCACGCCGCCGTCGACCACGATCACCCGGGTGGTCTCGTCGTGGGCCGCTTGCTCCATCTCGCAGCAGTGGCGCAGGCTCACCACCGGCAGCACCCGGCCGCGCAGGTTGGCCAGCCCCTCGAGCGAGGGCGGGCCGAGCGGCACCTTCACCACGGCCGGCATCCGGATGATCTCCTGGACCCGGCTCATCGGGATGGCGTACCGCTCCCCGGCCATGTCGAAGGTGACGTATCCGTTGTCGTCGTCGATGGTGTCCTCGGCGGCCGTCAGATCCTCGTCGCTCATCAGTGCGTCCCTTGTCTAGGAGCCGACGTTCTGCAACTCGTCGGCCAGGGCGGCGATCTCCTCGACCGCGGCGGCCAGTTCCTCGGCGCCCTGCGCCTGCTCGCGGGCCGCGGTCGACGCCTGCGCGGCCAACTGCTCGGCCTCGCTGGCCGCCGTGGAGATCTGCTCGAGACCGGTCTTCACCTCGCCGAGCACGTCGGCGATCTGTTGAGCCGACTCCTTGACCTCGGCGTTGCCGGCGCGGACCTGCTGCATGTCGCGCTCGATCTCCTCGAGCCGCGCCGTGGTGGCCTTGGCCGCCTCAGCCTCGGCCAGCGCCTGCCGGCTGGTCTCCTCGAGGTCGCTGCGAACCTCGACGATCCGGTCCTGCACCGCCTTGACCAGGTCCTTGATCCGGTCCGCGTTGTCGGCGGAGTCCCGGGCCAGATTGCGGATGTCGGTGGAGACCACCGCGAAACCCTTGCCGAACTCGCCGGCCCGGGCCGACTCGACCGAGCCGTTGACCGCCAGCATGTTGGTCTGGATCGACACGTTCGCGATGGCATCCACGATCTTGTCGATCCGGCGGGAGATCTGCTCGAGCTCACTCACCCGGCGGACGTTCTCCATACCGTCGCGGGCCGCCTTGCCGATCGCCTCGATCATCGAGTCGACCGACGTCTTGTTCTCGGCGAGCGAGGACAGGATGACGTCGGAACGCTCCACGGCTGTGCCGCCGCGGGTCGCGGAGAGCTGGGCGCCCTGCTCGATCTGGTTGACCGCCTCGGCGGTCTGCTGGCCCTTCTCGGCCGCCGTGCGCGCACCCACGTTGATCTGGTTGATCGCCGTATTGATCTGCGTAGCGGCCCGGTTGATCTCCTCGACCGCGGCCGACAACTCCTCGGCCGCCGCCGCGACCTCCTCGGCGCTCTTGCTGACGTCGGTGCTGTTGCGCAAGCCGTCGGAGATCTCCGACAGCTCCTCCGCGGCCTGCTCACTCTGCCGCAGCGCCTGGGTCTGCTGACCGACCGTCTGCAGAGACTCCTCACACGCGGCGGACTGCTGTTCAGCCGCCGCCGCGATCTGCTCGGAAAGACTCTTGGCGTTCCCCGCGGAGCGCCGCGACTGCTGGGCCGCGGTCGCCATCTCGGTCGCGCCGGCCATGATCGTGCCCATGTCGGCCCGGATGCTCTCCAGCTGCGAGGTGATGGTCTTGCCCTTCTCCACCTCACCCCTGGACGTGTCGGCCGACTGCTGCACCCCGGACGCGATCGCGGTGACACCCTCGCGGACCTCGTCGATGAGATCGCGGATCTGCCGGGCGCTGCGCTCACTGGTCTCGGCCAGGGTGCGGACCTCATCGGCCACCACCGCGAAGCCCTTGCCGTGCTGGCGGGCCCGCGCCGCCTCGATCGCGGCGTTCAGGGCCAGCAGGTTCGTCTGATCGGCGATGTGGGCGACCGTCTTGACGATCTCGCCGATCTCGTCGGCCTGCTTCTCCAGCTCGGTGATCGTCACGACCGAGGTGCTCTGCCGGGTGGCCGCGCCGTCCACGTTCGCCAGCAGGCCGTTGATGCCCGTCCGGGTCTCGTTGAGCAGGTTCTGCAGCGCCTGACTGAGCTGAGCGACCTGCTGGGTGGTCTGCTCCTGGCGGGTGACCCGCTCCTCGACCTGGTTCATCGCGGCCAGGCTCTGCTGAGTCGCGCCCGACGCCTCCTCGGCACCGGCCGAGATCTGCTGCATCGACTCGGTGAGCTGCCGCGAGGCCTCCGCGGCCTCGGCGTTCTGGGCGGAGATCTCGGCGGTGGCGGCGGCGATCCGCTCGGCCGCCTGCTGCTGCTTGGCCACCGAGCGGGCCTGACGCCGGTTCGGGTCAGCGTCCCCGCCGCGGGCGGGTGGTCTGGTCGAAGCCGGCGTTGAGACCGGCCGGGCGGCCCGGGCCTGATCGGTCGCCCGCCCGTTGGCGGAGCTCGTCGTCAAGGGCATGGGGGTGATCTCCCCTCTCTCTTTCAACTGCCGTGCGCAAACGCGTCATGGACAACCGGAGTCGGGGAAAACCGCTGGAAGCGGAACTTTCCTCACCTCCGGAAATCCTGGCACCGGACGGTCGATGAGGGAGGAGAAATGGACGTACTTCGACGCATCACTCTCAGTTGACCTTGGCGGCCGCCTTCATTTCCTTCTTGTACGCCCGGACCCGGCCGAGCGACTCGGCGTCGACGATGTCGGCCACGGACTTGAAGGAGCCCTCGGCGCCGTACGCGGCGGCAGCCTCACGCCAGCCGGCGGGCTGCACGCCGTACTGCTTGCCGAGCAGCGCGACGAAGATCTGCGACTTCTGCTTACCGAACCCGGGCAGCGAGGCGATCCGCTCAAGCAGCTCGGTGCCGTTCTCGACACCGGCCCACAGGTTAGCGGCCTCGCCGTCGTACCTCTCGACCAGAGCTCGGCAGACCTCCTGCACCCGCAAGGCCATCGCCTTGGGGAAGCGGTGCAGCGCCGGCGGCTCGGCGAAGATCGCGATGAGCGCCTCGGGGTCGTAGCCGGCGAGCTCCTCGGCCGTGTACGCGTGCCCGAGCCGCTGCGCCAGCACCCAGGGCGAGGTGAACGCCTTCTCCAGCGGAATCTGCTGATCAAGCGTCATGCCGATGAGCAGGGCCAGCGGATCGGTGGAGAGCAGTTCGTTGGCCGCGGCGTCGATCGGCAGCGAAATCGTCATGGCGCTCATCTTCTCAGGAACGCGACCGCGCGGGTCGGGTCCCGCCCCGCCCGCGGTCGAGCCGGCTCGGCGGCGTACCGCGGCCGGAAGCGCGACCGCCCGGGGAGCGTGAGGGCTCTCCGGGCGGTGATTCTTGCTGTGGTCGCTGGCGTAAGCCTT
>NZ_JBICTW010000001.1:289129-1044261 GCF_043197815.1 Actinoplanes sp. NPDC048988
TCTCAGCTGGCGTAAGCCTTCTCAGCTGGCGTAAGCCTTCTCAGCTGGCGTAAGCCTTCTCAGCTGGCGTAAGCCTTCTCAGCTGGCGTAAGCCTTCTCAGCTGGCGTAAGCCTCGAGGCGGGAAGCGCGCTCGGGGTCGCGGAGCTTGAGCATCGTGACCTTCTCGATCTGGCGGATGCGCTCGCGGCTCAGGCCGAACTCGCGGCCGACCTCGTCGAGAGTGCGCTGACGGCCGTCGTCGAGGCCGAAGCGCAGCCGGATCACGGCCGACTCGCGCTCGGAGAGCGTGGCCAGCACGATCTCGACCTCGCTGCGCAGCTCGCCCTGGCCGTGGCCGACGCCCGGCTGGTGCTCGACGGCGGCGACGAAGTCACCCAGGGCGCTCTCGCCGTCCTCACCGACGGCCTGGTCGAGGCTGACCGGCTCGCGGTCGTACGAGATGAGCTCGATGACCTGGAACTCCTCGACGCCCATGGCCTTGGCGATCTCGGCGATGCTGGGCTCGCGGCCCAGTGTGGCGGCCAGGTCGCGACGGCTGCGGACCATGCGGTTGACCTGCTCGACCATGTGCACCGGGATACGGATGGTGCGGGCCTGGTCGGCCATCGCGCGGGTGATCGCCTGGCGGATCCACCACGTCGCGTACGTGGAGAACTTGTAGCCCTTGGTGTAGTCGAACTTCTCGACCGCGCGGATCAGCCCCAGGTTGCCCTCCTGGATCAGGTCGAGGAAGGCCATGCCCCGGCCGGTGTAGCGCTTCGCGATGCTGACCACCAGGCGGAGGTTGGCCTCGAGGAGGTGGTTCTTGGCCGCCTTGCCCTCGGCGATGATCACGCGCAGGAGGGGGGCCAGGTCGTCGGACGCCTCCGGCAGCTTCTCGTCGGCGTAGAGGCCGGCTTCGATCCGCTTGGAGAGCTCGACCTCCTCGACGGCGGTGAGCAGGCGGGTCCGGCCGATGCCGTTCAGGTAGGCCCGGACCAGGTCCGCGGAAACGCCACGCTCGTCGGTAGCGTCCAGGTCGGTGAGGAGCTCGACACCGTCCGTCATGCTGTTGTCGGTCGCCTTCATCTGCAGGACCACCTTTCAGTCCCCTCCCCGCTGATAAACCGTCTCGAGCTGTCCAGTCACTTGCGTGCCGGTGATCGATAGCTTGGCCCGGGACGCGTTAAGCCGAGGTGAGGCAAGCGTCCAGGTGGCATGAATCAGGGAGAACCCTGACGTCGCCAAGCCGACAAGTGTCCGAAATGCCGCTACCGGTCGGTTGCTGTGCGTCGATACTGTTCCCCACACGCCCGCGAGGAGGAGATGGTTCAGTGGTCTTCAAAAAGATGTTGCAGGCCTTCGGGGTCGGCGGCCCGTCAGTCGAGACGGTGCTGGTCAACCCCAACTGCCGGCCGGGCGGATTCCTCGAGGGCCAGGTGCACGTCGTCGGCGGCGACCACGCCGTCGACGTCGAATATCTCGCGGTCGGCCTGGTCACGCGGGTCGAGGTGGAAAGCGGTGACAGTGAGTACAACACCGATCAGGAGTTCCACCGCCAGCGGCTGACCGGCTCGTTCCGTCTCGAGCCGGGCGCGAAATACGACGTACCCTTCCGATTCGACGTGCCGTGGGAAACTCCGATCACCGAGGTGTACGGGCAACATCTGCACGGCATGACGATGGGCCTGGCCACCGAGCTCGAGGTGGCGCGGGCCGTGGACAAGTCCGACCTGGACGCGGTCGCGGTGCACCCGCTGCCGGCGCAGGAACGGCTCCTCGACGCGCTGCTGCGGCTGGGCTTCCGGTTCAGCCGGGCCGACGTGGAGCGCGGCCGGGTGTACGGGGCGCAGCAGAGCCTGCCGTTCTACCAGGAGATCGAGTTCTACCCGCCGTCGGCGTACGCGAGCGGCATCAACCAGCTCGAGCTGACGTTCATCCCGACGCCGCACAAGCTCCAGGTGATCCTCGAGATCGACAAGCGGGGCGGCCTGTTCACCGAGGGGCACGACGCGTTCGGGCGCTTCGACGTGGACTACGCGACAGTCGACCACACCGACTGGGGCGCCCAGCTCGACAACTGGCTGCGGCAGTCGGCGCAGCGGCGTGGACTGTTCTTCTAGATCTCCAGCCAGATCGAGCGTGGCCCCACGTTGACGCTCTCGACGAGCATGTGCGCCCGGAAGCGGCCGGTCTCGACCGTCGCTCCCCGGGCGCGCAGCGCTTCGACGTACGCGGTGACGAGCGGTTCGGCCTTCTCCGCCGGCGCCGCCGCGCTCCACGTGGGCCGGCGGCCCTTCCGGGCGTCCCCGTAGAGAGTGAACTGGCTGACCACGAGGATCGGCGCGGTCAGGTCGGAGGCGCTCTTCCCGTCGTCCAAAATGCGCATTTCGTAGGTCTTACGGGCCAGCTGCTCGGCTTTCTCCGGCGTGTCGTCGTGAGTGACACCGACGAGCACCAGCAACCCGTCCTCGATCTTGCCGACCACCTCGTCGTCGACGGTGACACTGGCCCGGCTCACGGTCTGCACAAGAGCCCGCATCTACTTCACTCCTCGCACTCGGGCGGCGGCCACCGACAGTTGCTCGATCTCCTCGGGCGACATGGTCGGCTGCCCGCGCCGGAACTCGACGGCCTCCGGCAGCAGACGAACCGGATCGCCCGGGACGCGGGCCAGGAAAAGGTCGAGCAGTTCGCCGGCCCGCCCGCCCAGCTCGTGATCGATCGAGCCGACGGCGACCTGCGCGAGAATCAGCGCGGCAAGGGCGGTGTCCAGATCGGCCGGGCCGTCGCCGGCGTTGCGCCAGTCGATGAGGACAGGCCCGCGCTGGCTGAGCACCACATTCTCCGGGTGCAGATCGAGGTGGACGATCGTGTCAGCGTCACCCATCGGCGGCAGCTCGTGCAGCCGCCGCAGCAGATCGGCCAGAATCGTGGCGCCGCGGTCGAGGGTGACATCGCCGGCCATCAAAGCCTGGGCGAGGGTGGGCCCGTCAAGCCGCTCCATGACCAGGTCGGTGCCGCGGGCGGCGAAAACCCGGGGAACGGGAAAACCTTGGTTCCCGGCGTACGCCATGACGGCCGCCTCCGGCTCGGCATCGGCCCCGTTCCGGTAACGCCGGAGGACCCGGCCGTCACCGAGCGCGTACACGTCCGCCTCACGCCCGAAGGCGAACGGCAGCCCGACAGCATCCGGCCCCGCCATGTCCCGTCCCGTCACGCGTGTGACCGTAGCGGAACCGGCGGGGCCGGCGGGCCGTCAGTCGACGGCGTTGCTGCTGGCGTCGCTCGTGTAGCCGTCGACCGGGGTCTCCATGGCGCCCGTGGTGGCGTCGCCGGTCGTCGTGTTGGCCACGCCCGGCCCCGAACGCGGACGGGTGCGGAAGCTGTTCGGCCCCGCGGTCCCGCCGGTGGTGGTCATGACACCGTGCTCGGGGTGCGGCCCGCCGTCCTGGAGCTGGTCGGTGTCGGTACCGGCCGCCAGCGTGCTGGACAGACCGGCGTCGTCGTCACCCTTCTCGGGACGATACGTGCTGGGCTCGTCGAAGATTCCGGGGCCGTAGTCGCCCCCGGCGATCTCCCGCTCGATGCTCTCCTGCGAGTCGCTCATCTCGTTCTTCCTTCTTCAGGGTCCGGCCGCTGCATCGTGCCCGAGCAGCCGAGACGTAAACCCTCGCTGTGGCCGCCATCATGCGCCGACCCACCCGTCCCCCGCATGAGCCGGATGACTGCTGAAACCCGCCCGCCCGCTCATTCACCCGCCCACGCGCTCGGTCGCTGGCCCGCCCGCTCGCCCGCCCACCCGGTCGCCCGGTCGGCCGCCCACCCCGCCCGGTCGGTCGCTCGGCCGCCCGCCCGGTCGGTCGCTCGGCCGCCCGCCCGGTCGCTCGGCCGCCCGCCCGGTCGGTCGCTCGGCCGCCCGCCCGGTCGCTCGGCCGCCCGCCCGGTCGGTCGCTCGGCCGCCCGCCCGGTCGGTCGCTCGGCCGCCCGCCCGGTGGCCGGCCACCATGGCGGGCGACGGCGCCAGTACGCACTCACCACTCGGCGGCAGTACCCATCCTTCCGGCGCGGCCGGGTCATGACCGGCTGTCGCGGCGATCGGCCCGCGACTTCGCTCGCGGCCACGCGCAGCCACCATCGCTCCTACTGACGTCCAGGCCAACCACAGCGCCGCGCCCCGCCCGACAGCGTCATGACTGCGGGGCGAAGACCAAGGCGCGGACCTGGGGAATTCGGGCGCATGCCCGCTCGATCAGGGGGCGGACGTCGGTCCAGGCGAGACCTCCGGCGCCGCAGCCCAGGGCGGGGAGAGCGATCGAGGTGGTGCCCCGCTCGCGGACCAGCGACACGAGCGAATCGAGGCCGGTCTCGATGTCGCCAAGGCGTGATTTGTCGCGCCAATGGCGTTTTGTCGGGAAGTTGACGATGCTTCGCCCGCCCTCTTCGAAAACCCACATCTCGCCGACGCGCACCTCGGCGCGGGAGCAGGCCGCTCGGTAGGCCCGGCAGTTCGCCGGGAAGGTCCGTTTGAACTGGAGCGCGATCCCCTTGCCCATGACGCCGGCCGTGTTGACCGCGTTGACCAGCGCTTCGGCGTCGGCCGTCAGGAGATCCCCTCGTCCTGCTTCGATCATCGCTTGCCCGTCCCCTCGTGACTGCCGAGCGCAGCGACCGTATCGCCGGGGTACGACATTTTCGCCGGGAAGCCCCAGCCGACCATGGCCGACCGGATGACGCACTCAAGGATCCGTCGCGCCGCCGGCATCGATGAAGGCGGCAGCGGGCGGCCGGCAGGGAGCAGGGGCGGAGGTGGCGGGCGACGGCAGCGGTAGCCGACGCGGCGGTGGCGGGCGGTGGCAGCGGCGGGCGGCGCGGCAGCGGGCGGCGGCGGGCGGCGCGCGGCAGCGGGCGGCGGCGGGCGGCGCGCGACAGCGGGCGGCGGACAGCGGGCGGCGGCAGCGGTAGCCGCAGCAGGCGGCAGAGGCGGCGGGCGGTGGCGCCGTTCCCAGGGCGACGCACGGGATACCGGCTCACCGGCGGCGCTCTCTGAAGGGCGCGCGGGAGGGCAGTGCGCTGGGGAAGGCGGCCGTTGGACGATGCGGGCGGGGAGGTCGCGTGGGCGTCACGGGGTGCGTAGGCGGCGGGGGCCGGTGTCGGGGCGGCGGGCCGGGTCTCCTATTTCAGTGGCGGCGTGCAGGACCGAGAAGCCGTCGGGGCGGGCCAGGACCGGGTTCAGGGAGAGGCTTCGCAGGCGGGGGTGGTCGTCGGCCAGGCGGCCCACGCGGAGCAGGAGGTCGATCAGGGCGGCCCGGTCGACCGGCGCCGAGCCCCGGTAGCCGTGCAGCAGGGGGGCGGCTCGGGGCTCGTCCACCAGGGCCTCGGCCGCGCGGTCGGTCAGGGGGGCCGCGCGCCAGGCCAGGTCGCCCAGGAGTTCGCTGGCCACGCCGCCCAGGCCGAAGCCGACCACGGGGCCGAAGGCCGGGTCCTCCATCACCTCGATGCGGCATGCCACGCCGGGGGCGACCATCGTCTGGACGAGCACGTCGGGGCCGAAGGCCGCGGCCAGCTCGGCCCAGGCGGCGCGGACGTCCTCCTCGTCGGCCAGGGCCAGGCGGACCGCGCCCAGGTCGATGCGGTGGCGCAGGGCGCCGCCGGCCGCTTTCAGGGCGATCGGGTAGCCGAGAGCGGCGGCCGCGGCGACCGCCTCGTCGGCCGTGGACGCCAGGGTGGAGGGGACGACCTTTATCCCGTACGCCGCAAGCAGGTCTGAAGGGGGTCCTTCGAGCTCGGCTGCCTCGGGGGCGATGTCGGGCAGCGCCGGCAGCACGCCGGGTGGGCGGCGGAGCCAGTCGGCGTAGTAGGCGACCCGGGCCAGGGCCCGCACCGCCTCCTCGACCGACGGGTAGGACGGCACCCTCGTCGACAGGTCCTCGAGCAGGAACGTCGCGACAGTGGGTTTCTCGCCGGCCAGAGCGACGCTGGCCAGGGCCGCGGCGAAGTCGGCGTCCTCGTCGGCCAGCTGGCCGGGCAGTGGCGGGGCGAAGACCACGACCAGGGCGTCGGCGCGGTCGTCGACGGCCGCGTCGGCCAGGGCGTCGGCGAAGTCGTGGGCGCTGGCCATCGGGCTGATGTTCACCGGGTAGCCCTCGGCCACGGTGAGGCCGTCGGCGCGGCAGGCGGACACGGCCAGCTCGGAGAGGGCCGAGGAGTTGCCGACCACGGCCACCCGGCGGCCACCGGGCAGGGGCTGGTGGGCCAGGAGCAGGCCGACGTCGAAGAGTTCGCGCACGGTGTCGACGCGGATGACCCCGGAGCGGGCGAAAAGGGCGGTCACCGCGTACGGGTCGGGGCCGGGGCCGTCGCCGGCGAGTCCGGCCGGGCGGGTGGCCGAGGCGACCGCCACCACCGGTTTGACGCGGCTCATCCGGCGGGCCAGGCGGGCGAACTTGCGCGGGTTGCCGAACGTCTCGAGGTAGAGCAGGACGACGTCGGTGCCGGGGTCGTCCTGCCAGTACTGGAGCAGGTCGTTGCCGGAGACGTCGGCCCGGTTGCCGGCCGAGACGAAGCTGGACAGGCCCAGGCCGCGGCGGTCGGCCTCGGCCAGCAAGGCGACGCCGAGCGCTCCACTCTGGCTGAAGAAGCCGACCCGGCCGGCGGCCGGGAGCCGCGGCGCGAGGGTGGCGTTCAGGCGTACCTGGAAATCGGTGTTCGCCACGCCCATGCTGTTGGGGCCGACGACGCGCAGGCCGGCGTCGTGCGCGCGCTGGATCAGCTCGCGCTGGGCGGCCGCGCCCTCGGCGCCGGTCTCGGCGAAGCCGGCCGAGACCACCACCAGGCCGCCCGCACCGCTGGCGGCGGCGTCGGCCATGGCATCGGCGACTCCCTCGGGTGGCACGGCGATGAGCGCCAGGTCGACCGTGGCGCCGGCGTCGGCCGCGGACCGGTACGCCCGGAGGCCGGCCACCCGCTCGGCGCTGCGGTGCACCGGGACGATCGTGCCGGTGTAGCCGCCGTCGCGCAGATGACCGAGCATCGCGGCGCCGATGCCCTGGCCGCTCGCGCTGGCGCCGTAGACGGCCACCGCGCGCGGGGCCAGCAGCCGGGCGATCGAGCGGGCCTCGGTGAGCTGTTCGCGGGACTCCTGCACCTCACGCGATTTCTCGGTCGGCGCGATCGGGAAGCTCAGGTGGACCACGCCGTCCGCGTACTTACGCTGGACCTGATAGCCGAAGTCGCCGAACACCCGCAGCATGCCGGAGTTCTCCGGCAGAACCTCGGCCACGAACCGGGTGATGCCGTTGGCCCGCGCGGCCTCGGCCAGGTATTCCAGCAGGACGGATCCGATGCCGCGGCCCTGATGGGCGTCCTCGACGACGAACGCGACCTCGGCGTCGGGTGCGCCGGGCCCGAGGCGCTCGTAGCGGCCGACCGCCATGATCCGCGGGCCGGTGACGATGACGAACGCCTCGCGGTCGCGATGGTCGACGTTCACGAAGCGCTCGAGGTCGCGCTCGGGGATGCGTGGGTAGGGCGAGAAGTAGCGCAGGTAACGGGTGCGGTCGCTCATCCGGGAGTGGAACTCCACGATGGCCGGGGCGTCGTCGGGCCGGATCTGTCGCAGGTGGACGGCCGTGCCGTCGGAGAGCAGGACGTCAGCGCTCTTGTCCACGCCGCCCCCTCAGTCCCGGGGGTCGTGCGGGTCGAGGCCGTGCAGCGGGAACACCTCGGTGCGGCTGGCCAGGACGGCCCGGTCGACGGCGTCGGGCGTGGTGCCCGGCTGCCAGCGCTCGACCGGGGGCTCGGTGCCGTCGGTCATCGACTCGGGGACCTCGGACCGGGGGCAACGCTCGGCGGCCAGCTTGCGCCAGGGGGCGGGAGTTCTGGTGTACGGGTCGAGGGGCTCACCGGTCGCGACGGCCAGCAGATGGGACCAGGCCCGGGGCACGACCTCGACCAGCGCGTATCCCCCGCCGCCCATGGCCACCCACCGGCCGTCGCACAGCTCGTCGGCCAGGTCGCGCATCGCCACGTACGCCGCGCGCTGGCCGTCGACCGAGAGCCGCAGGTCGGCCAGCGGGTCGAGCCGGTGGGCGTCGGCGCCGCACTGACTGAAGATGATCTCGGGGGCCCACGCGCGCAGGATCGACGGGACGATCGCGTGGAAGGCTTTCAGCCAGCCGCCGTCGCCCGTACCCGGCGGCAGCGGGATGTTGACCGCGGTGCCCTCGGCGCCGGGGCCGCCCGTCTCGTCGGCGAAGCCCGTGCCGGGGAAGAGGGTCAGCGGGGTCTCGTGCAGGCTGATGGTCAGGACCCGCGGGTCGTTGTAGAACGCGGCCTGGACGCCGTCGCCGTGATGGACGTCGACGTCCACGTAGGCCACTCGCTGGGCGCCCTGGTCGAGGAGTTTGGCGATGGCGACGGCCGGATCGTTGTAGACGCAGAAGCCGGACGCCCGGGCGGCCAGCGCGTGATGAAGGCCACCGGAGACGTTCACCGCCCGGGTCGCCTCGCCGTGCCAGACGGCCTCGGCCGCCGCGATGCTGGCGCCGCAGATGCGGGCGGAGGCCTCGTGCATGCCGTCGAAGACCGGGTTGTCGGGGGTGTTGAGCCCCCAGCCGGAGAAGAACGGGTCGAACGGGGCGGCGCGGACCGCGTCGAGGTAGTCGGCCCGGTGAATCCGGGTGAGCTCGGCCTCGGTGGCCGGGACCGGTGTGATCATCCGCACCCCGGGACGGTCGAGGACGCCCAGCTCGCGGGCGAGCGCCATGGTCAGCTCGACGCGCACGGGATTGAGCGGGTGATCACCCATGTCGTAGTCGAGGAGCGCTCGATCCCACACCACCGCGGTCGTCCGGTCCACCATGCCCGTCATGCTGCCACGCACCACCGACAACTTCCGGCTCGCGGCGGCGTCCCGCGGTGAACTGTCCCGGTCGGGTAGGGTCTATGCCCACCAGCTCGGGGCCGCTGTCAACCCCATGTAACGAGGTAATATCGCTGCTGGAGGGCCACACCGTGAATTATCTCGTCGACACCCGGGGCAGGCCGGCTGTTGGCCGTGAGCACTGGGGGGTCGAAGCATGAAGACGTCACTACACAAACACGACCTCGTCGACACAACCGAGATGTATTTGCGCACCATCCTCGAGCTCGAGGAGGAGGGTGTGCCGCCGCTGCGCGCGCGGATCGCCGAGCGGCTGCACCAGAGCGGCCCCACGGTGAGCCAGACGGTCGCCCGGATGGAGCGCGACGGTCTGCTGACCGTCGAGAACGACCGTCACCTCGTGCTGACCGACGAGGGCCGGACCACCGCCGTCTCGGTCATGCGCAAGCACCGGCTGGCCGAGCTTCTGCTGGTCAACGTCATCGGCATGCCCTACGAGGAGGCCCACGAGGAGGCCTGCCGCTGGGAGCATGTGATGAGCGACTCGGTGGAGAAGAAGGTCTACGAGCTGCTCAACAAGCCGACCCGCTCGCCGTACGGCAATCCGATCCCCGGCCTGGAGGCGCTCGGCGTCCCCGACGAGGAGGACGAGGACCTGCTGGACAGCGCGGCCCAGGTCAGCGCGGGCGAGCGCAACCTGGCGTTCCCGGGCCTGACCGGCAGCGTCGTGGTGCAGCGCATCTGCGAGAGCGTGCAGACCAACTCCGACGTGCTGCGCCAGCTGCACGCGGCCGGCATCGACCCCGGTACGACGGTGACGGTGGCCCAGGAGCGCGACGGCGTGACCATCGATCGCTCCGGCGACAAGATCCGGCTGCCTCGCGAGGTGGCGTCACGCGTGTTCGTGGCGGCGCACTGAACTACCCGTTCGTCGTGTCCATCGCCTTGGCGTAGGTGAACAGATTCTTGTTCATCGCCGTCACGGCGGTGGGCTTCGCGTTTGCGGCGAAGGTGAAGCGGAGCGTCCGCATCTGCTTCGCCGCGCTGAGCCAGCCGATCTCGGTGGCCGGCCCGTGCCCGCCGCCCGCCGGCGTCTTGAGCAGATAGGCGGCCTGGCCCAGCCCTTTGAGCCGGGTGCCCTTGGCCGGCATGAGGTCGTCGAGGAACTGGTCGGCGGTGGCCGTGGTGCTCTTGACGACGGACAGGGTCAGGTCCGGGTACGCGGCGCCGACGGTCTGCACCACGCACGTCGACGTGGAATCGACCTGGTTGGCGGCGGCCACAGTGAACTGGACGCCGATCGCCTTCTTGATGGACGCGTAATCCCAGAGGGCGCAGGCTCCGCCGGCCGAGGCCGCGGGCAGCTGCTCGGCCTTCTCCACCGGGGGCGGCGCCGCGGGCTGCTCCGCGACGGGCTTGTCGTCGCAGGCCGCGAGCGCGAGCAACGTGACAGCGCCGAACACGACGGGACGCGAGCGCACGGGCGATCCTTCCGGTGAGATCCGGGCACACGGTACTGGCCCGCCTCGCGCAGCGAAAGGCCACCAAAGACACCCTTAATGTACGCAGGGTAACTTGACACCCGTCGTCAAGCGCCGGGAGGATGGCGCGGTGGGCGAGAACCAGCTGGTCGAGCAGATCGTGCGGCTGCTCGGCGTCCGCCTGCTCGACCCGCTCGAGGTGCTGCTCGAGGGCGACGACGCGGTCGAGGCGCTGCGGTCGCTCGTCCGGGCCCGGGCGCGCCGATGGGCCGCCACGCTCGACGGCGACGACGAGACGGCGGCTCTGATGATGGCGGCCCGCCTGATCGCCACGCTCCACCCGGCCGACACGCCGTTCGACCCGCCGGCCGAGTGGTGGGGCACCCCGCTGGGGCGGGCCGTGGCCCGGCGGGCCGGACACCCGGGCGCCGAGGCGGTGTCGTACGCCACGGCCGGCGCCATGCTCGGCATCACCCGGCAAGGGGTGCACGACCTGGTCAAACGGGGACGCCTTCCCCGCCATCCGAACGGCGGCGTGCCGTCGGCGGCCATCCGAGACCGGCTACGCGGCACCGAGCCGCGAGGAGGACACCATGATTAACGACCGCCTGATCGACGCCGGCGACCTGCCACTCGCGGTCCGCGACTTCGGTGGCGACCAGCCGCCGCTGCTGTTGCTGCACGGCGCCGGCGGCAACCTGGCCCAGATGACCACCCTGGCTCGCGCGCTGCGCCCGAACCACCGGGTGATCAGCGTCGACCTGCGCGGGCACGGCCGCTCCGGCGAGGGCACCTGGACCTGGGACGCGGCGCTGGGCGACCTGGCCGCGGTCTGCGTCCAGATGGAACTCGACCGGCCGGCCGTCGTCGGCCACTCGCTCGGCGGCATGCTGGCCGCGATGTGGGGCCAGCGGCACCCCGAGACGCCGGGTGTGGTCAGCCTCGACGGCAATCCGCCACCCACCCGTACCGAGCACCTGCCCGGAATGGAACCGCGGAAAGCCGCGGCCGAGTTGAAGCGGCTGCACGCCATCTTCGACCAGCTCGAGGCCCGGGCCGGTCAGGTGATCGAGGCCGACCAGCTGCCCGACATCGTCGAGTCGCAGCGCATGGCCGCCCGCGACATGGGCGCGAACGAGAAGGTGTGGATCGAGGGCTTCCGCCGCAACCTGGTCCACGAGAACGGCGAGACCTCGACGCGCCCGTCCGCCGCGGCCACCTCGCAGCTGCGCGAGCTGATGAACGAATTGGATCTGGGTCCGGTGTACGCGGGTACGACCTGCCCCGAACTGCTCGTGCTGCCGACGCGCGACCTGCCCGAGCAGGAGCCGTTCGCCGAGCTTTACGCGGCCCACCGGCGGTTCGTGGTGGAGCAGGCCCAGGCGGCCCGGCACCCCCGCTACATCTCGCTCGAGGACACCTCGCACGCGATGGTGATCGAGCAGCCGGCCGTGCTGGCCGGGCTGATCACCGATTTCCTGCGTACGGCGTGAGGCGGGCCAGACAGCTGGACCACCCCGCCTCGTACATCCGGGCGGTCTCCTCGTCGATCTCGGAGTGAACGACACGCACGTCGGTGCCCGCGCCGGCCGGGGTCAGCTCGATGGTGACCCGGCTGTCGCGGTCGTCGCCGGACCAGCGCCACGACTGCACGAGGCGCCGGGGCGGGTCGAGCTCGAGGTAACGCCCGGCGAAGCCCATGCCGTCGGC
Source organism: Actinoplanes sp. NPDC048988 (assembly GCF_043197815.1). Classification (NCBI taxonomy): domain Bacteria; kingdom Bacillati; phylum Actinomycetota; class Actinomycetes; order Micromonosporales; family Micromonosporaceae; genus Actinoplanes; species Actinoplanes sp. NPDC048988. Next base: position 301,185 of record NZ_JBICTW010000001.1, read on the forward strand.
GTCGATGCCGAATCCGCCGCCCACCACAGGATCGGAGACGGCCCGCGGGCGCAGCCGGGCCGGCCAGTACCAGGCGGCGAGCTCGGCGGCGTCGGTCAGCGCGGTCCACACCCGCTCGGGCGGCGCGTCCACATGAGACGTGACGACAGCCTGCTTGTCATGGCTCATCACCCGACCCTAGGGCCTCGGGCATGATCGTGGGCATGACTCGTACTGTGCGCGCTCTGGTCGCCCTCGGCCTTCTGCTGACGACGGTCTCATGTGCCCGGTCGCGGCCGGCGGTGGGCAAAGACGCGGACCGTACGGGTCTGGGCACCGTGGCCGCCGCCGACCTGGGCTTCGAGCGTCACGCGGGCGCGGTGGAGTGGCCGGCCAGCTCGGACTGGGTGCCGCCGGGCAGCGGAGTGCGCGCGCTGATGCCGTTGAAGTCGTGCGTGCTGGCCCTCGGCGACTACCAGAACGGCTACCGCGCGGTGAACGCGAACTGGACGGGCACGCCGGCATGCGACCGGCTGCGCCTGGATCCGGCGCCCTCCGCCGCACGAGGCAGCGGCGAACTGCCCGACGGCTGGCCGGGCGGCGGGGTGAGCGCGGACGCGGCAGTCGCCGAACCGGGCGGCACGATTCTGGCCGCTTCCAGCAGCGGCCTGGCCCGCTACCGCAACGGCGAGCGGGAAGAGCTGGCCCGGGCCGACCTGTCCAAGCCCGGCTTCGAGGGGCAGGGGTCACGCAGCCGGGTCGGCGGCATGGTGCGTACGAGCAGCGGTCGGATCATCATCAACGCCGACCTGATCGACGCGGCCGGGCCGCCACCGGCGGTGCTGATCTCGAACGACAACGGCCGGTCGCTGCGCCGCGTGAACCTGCCGGCGCCGGGTGGCCCGCCCCGGGCGGTACGCCAGCTCCTGGCGGTCCTGGCCGCCGACGGCGACACGGTCGTGGCGATCGGGTACGGCTGGGAGAGGCCCGGCGCCTGGCGCTCCACGGACGGCGGCCGCACCTGGCGGGTGGCAACGGTCGACGGTCTGCCGGAACAGCTGATCCTGACCCGCATCGTCCACAGCGGAGGCCGGTGGACGGCGTTCGGCGGCGTGGACCGGACGGAAAAGGGTGAGCAGGACACGACGTACGTGCTGACCAGCACCGACGGGCTGCACTGGAAGCCGGGCCCGACGGCGGGCCTGAGCGTGGGACGGCTCACGGACGTCACGGTGGACAGATCGGGCACAATGGTGGCGACCGGCGTGATCGACGACTCCCGCCCGACTCCCGGCGACTACTGCGGCGTCGTCTGGCTGGGCGACGGCACCAGATGGCAGCGCGGCGAACTGGGTTGCGGCGACGCCCCACCCCAGGCGGTAACCACACTGCGCGACGGCCGCGTCCTCATAGCCGGCAACCGCGACTTGTGGCTACGCGCCGCCGCCCCCTGAGCCGAGCAGCATGCCTCACCCTTTCCCTTGACCCATCTCGCGCGAGCCGCCGGGATGCCACTGGAACGTTCCAGCTGTACCACTGCCCGGCACAAAGCGGGCGGATCGCATGGAACCTTCCAGCTCAGACCAGCGCCCGGCACAAGGCGGACGAAAGGTACGGCACCTCCCAGCTCGGGCCGCTCCCCGGCAGGAGGTGGGCGGCCAGCGCGGCACTCCCGCCTTGCCCCACTCGGCGCGGCGGTGCGGGCGGGCAGCGCGTTACCTCCCGCCTTGCGCCACCCGGCGCGGCGGTGCGGGCGGGCAGTGCGTTACCTCCCGCCTTGCGCCACCCGGCTTGGCGGTGCGGGCAGGCGGCGCTCCTCGCCTCGGGCCGCTCCCCGGCTCGAAGTGGCGCCAGCGCTTCGCGCCCGGGCCAACCCGGCCGGGCGGAGGGGCGCGGCGCTTCTCGCCTTGGTTACTCCGCAGGGGGCGCGGCGCTTCTCGTCTCGGTTACTCCGCGGGGCAGGGAGCACGCGGCGCTTCTCGCCTTGGTTACTCCGCAGGGGGCGCGGCGCTACTCGTCTCGATTACTCCGCAGGGCGGAGAGGGCGCGGCGCTTCTCGTCTTGGTTACTCCGCAGAGGGCGCGGCGCTTCTCGTCTTGGTTACTCCGCAGAGGGCGCGGCGCTTCTCGTCTTGGTTACTCTGCGGGGCGCAGGGGGCGGGCGGCGGATGAGGCGAACAGGCCGACGGCCAGGGCGGCGAAGACGCAGAGGATGGCCCGCAGTACGCCGATGTGGTCGGCCAGGAGGCCGATGAGGGGTGGGCCGGCCAGGAAAGCGCCGTACCCGATGGAGCCGGCCACCGAGACGCGGATGGCGGCGCGGGTGGGGTCGTCGGCGGCTGAGCTCATGCCGATCGGGAAGCCGAGGGAGGCGCCGGCGCCCCAGAGCAGGGCGCCGGCCATGGCTACCGGCACCGAGATCTGGGTGACGACCAGGAGCAGGCCCAGTGCGGCCGAGGCGGCGGTCGCCCGCAGGGTGACGACGCGGCCCCAGCGCTCTATCGCGTAGCCGCCGAAGAGGCGGCCGAGGGTCATCGCCGTGACGAAGCCGCCGAACGCGATGGCGCCGACGGTTTCGCTGGCGTGATAGCCGTCGACCAGGCCGATCGCCAGCCAGTCGTTCGCGGTGCCCTCGGTGAAGCCGAAGCCGAGCATGATGAGGCCGATCAGCACGGTACGGGGTTCGCGCCAGGCCTGCCGCACGCTCATCGCGGGCTTCTGGCCCGCGGGCAGCGGCTGGTGGGGCAGGAAACGGCGTACCGTCGGGGTCGTCACGCAAGCCGCAAGCGCCGCGGTGAGATAGAGCTGCGCCCAGATCGGCAGGCCGGAGGCCGCCGCGAGGGCGCTGACGCCGGCGCCGAGCACCGTGCCGAGGCTGAAACCGGCGTGGAAGCGCGGCATGAGGGTGCGACCGATCCGCCGCTCGACGTCGGCCGCCTCGACGTTCATGGCGACGTCCCAGGTGCTGTTGCCCAGGCCGGCCAGCACCAGCCCGAAGCCGGCCAGCGGCACCGAGCCGAGCAGCGTGCCGGTGGCGAGCCCGGTCAGGCCGAGGACCATCGACGTGCTGCCGATGAGGATGGCCCGGGCCGGGCCGACCCGTTGCACGAGCGGGCCGGCCAGCGGAATGGCCGAGATCGCGGCCGCCGAGAGACAGAGCAGGAGCAGCCCGAACCCGGCCGGTGAAAGGTCCAGGCCGTCGCGCACGGCAGGCGCCCGGGCGAGCCACCCGGCGTACGCGAGGCCGTTGGTGGCGAAGGTGAAGCCGACCGCGAACTTCGCTCGGTCGAGGCGCCGGCGTTCGAGGTCGATAGCGGTCACGCCCCGAACTTACACGTTAAAGGTCCGGCCCTGATCGGCTTCGGCGCGCTCCTGATCCTGGTCGCGACGGTCTACCTGAGGGCGAAAACCGTCGTATCGAGGCCGGCGACGACCCGGGCGAGATGCCCCTCCGGCCCAACCATCGCGCCCACGTCTGAGCCCGCCATGCGCATCCGGCCCGGCGGGGGTAAGGCGACAGCCTCCCCGCCCGGTGTGGGCGAGGAGGCTGTCGGATTCGGCCAGGGCTGAAGGTCAGCTGCAGCCGGAGGTGGAGCCGCAGCCCTCGCAGACGTAGCAGCTGCCGGCGCGGCGCATCTTGGTGCCGCAGGTGAAGCAGAGCGGGGCGTCGGCGGACTGGCCCATGACGATCTCGAGCAGCTCGGTGGAGGAGCCGACCGAGGCCGGGGCGGCCTTTTCGGGGTCGGTCGTGGGCTCGGTCACGACGAGCTTGGGCTCGGCCGGAATCTCGGCGGACGTGACCTCGGCGGCCGGGGTCACCGGGGCCGAGGCGGCCATGCCGGCCAGGTCGACCGGGGCGGCGGCGGCTTCGGCGGCGGCCTCGGCCTGCACCTGGGCGGCGCGCTCCTTGGCCGTGAAGATGCCGAGGTCGGCGCGGGTGTCGTACGGCAGGAAGTCGAGGGCCAGGCGACGGAAGATGTAGTCCATCACCGAGCTGGCCATGCGGACGTCCGGGTCGTCGGTCATGCCGGCGGGCTCGAACCGCATGTTGGTGAACTTGCTGACGTACGTCTCGAGCGGGACGCCGTACTGGAGCCCTATCGAGATCGCCACCGAGAAGGCGTCCATGACGCCGGCCAGGGTGGAACCCTGCTTCGACATCTTGAGGAAGACCTCGCCGAGGCCGTCGTCCGGGTAGGACGACGCGGTGAGGTAGCCCTCGGCGCCGCCGACCGAGAACGACACCGTCTCCGACGGGCGCTTCTTCGGGAGGCGCTTACGGACCGGGCGGTACTCGACGACCTTCTCCACGACCTTCTCGACCTCGGTCGAGGTGGCGGCGGGCTCGGTCGGCGCAGCGTCCTTCTTCTTGCCCGCGGCGGAGAGCGGCTGGCCGACCTTGCAGTTGTCGCGGTAGATCGCGAGCGCCTTCAGGCCGAGCTTCCAGCCCTGGTAGTGGATGTTCTCGATCTCCTCGACGGTCGCCGTCTCCGGCATGTTCACCGTCTTGGAGATGGCGCCCGAGATGAACGGCTGCACCGCGGCCATCATGCGCACGTGGCCCATCGGGGCGATCGCGCGCTCGCCCATGGCGCAGTCGAAGACCGCGTAGTGCTCCGGCTTGAGGCCGGGGGCGTCGACGACGTTGCCGTGGTCGGAGATGTGCTCGACGATCGCCTCGACCTGCTCCTCGGGGTAGCCGAGGCTGCGCAGCGCGCGCGGAACCGTCTGGTTGACGATCTGCATCGAGCCGCCGCCGACGAGCTTCTTGAACTTGACCAGGGCCAGGTCGGGCTCGATGCCGGTGGTGTCGCAGTCCATCATCAGGCCGATGGTGCCGGTGGGGGCGAGCACGGAGGCCTGGGCGTTGCGCCAGCCGTTCTTCTCACCGATCTTGTTGCCGGCCTGCCACTGCTTGGTGGCCTCCTTGACGATCGCGGTCGCGACGGCGTTGGCCGGGCGGATCGCGTCGTTGGCGGCGGCGTGCTTGCGCATGACCCGCTTGTGGGCCTCGGCGTTGCGGGCGTAGCCGTCGTACGCGCCGACCACGCCGGCGAGCTCGGCCGAGCGGCGGTACGCCGTACCGGTCATGAGCGAGGTGATCGCGCCGGCGACGCTGCGGCCCGCCTCCGAGTCGTACGGAAGACCGGACGCCATCAGCAGGGCACCGATGTTCGCGTAGCCGATGCCGAGCTGGCGGTAGGCGCGGGTGGTGACGCCGATCCGCTCGGTCGGGAAGTCGGCGAAGCAGATCGAGATGTCCATCGCGGTGATGATGAACTCGACGCTCTTGACGAACTTCTCGACCTCGAAGCCGCCCTCGGGGGTCAGGAACTTCATCAGGTTGAGCGAGGCCAGGTTGCAGGACGAGTCGTCCAGCGACATGTACTCCGAGCAGGGGTTGGACGCGGTGATGCGGCCGGTCTCGGGGTTGGTGTGCCAGTCGTTGATCGTGTCGTCGTACTGCAGACCGGGGTCGGCGCACTCCCACGCGGCCTTCGCGATGTCGCGGAACAGCTTCTTGGCGTCGACCCGCTCGATCTCCTCGCCGTGCAGACGGCCGCGGAGGGCGAAGTCGCCACCCTCCTCGTACGCCCGCATGAACTCGTCGGAGACGCGGACCGAGTTGTTGGCGTTCTGGTACTGCACCGAGACGATGTCGGAGCCGCCCAGGTCCATGTCGAAGCCGGCGTCGCGCAGGGCGCGGATCTTGTCTTCCTCGCGCGCCTTGGTCTGCACGAACTCCTCGATGTCGGGGTGGTCGACGTCGAGGATGACCATCTTGGCCGCGCGGCGGGTGGCGCCACCGGACTTGATGGTTCCGGCGCTGGCGTCGGCGCCGCGCATGAAGCTGACCGGGCCGCTGGCCGTGCCGCCGGAGGAGAGGAGTTCCTTGGAGGAACGGATGCGGGAGAGGTTGACGCCGGAGCCGGAGCCGCCCTTGAAGATCAGCCCCTCCTCCTTGTACCAGTCGAGGATGGAGTCCATCGAGTCGTCGACCGAGAGGATGAAGCAGGCGCTGACCTGCTGCGGCGACGACGTGCCGACGTTGAACCAGACCGGCGAGTTGAAGCTGAACACCTGGTGCAGCAGCATCCAGGTCAGCTCGTGGTCGAAGACCTCCGCGTCGGTCTTGGTGGCGAAGTAGCCGAAGTCCTCGCCGGCCTTGCGGTACGTCTGCACGACCCGGTCGATGAGCTGGCGGAGCGACTGCTCACGCTGCGGGGTGCCGACCGCGCCCCGGAAGTACTTGGTGGTGACGATGTTGGCCGCGTTGACGCTCCAGTCCTTCGGGAACTCGACACCGCGCTGCTCGAAGTTGATCGAGCCGTCCCGCCAGTTCGTCATGACGACGTCGCGGCGCTCCCACTCGACCTCGTCGTACGGGTGGACGCCCTCGGTCGTCCAGACCCGCTCGACCCGCAGCCCCCCGCTGCCGGCCGGCGCGCCGTTGCCGTTCGCCCGGCTGCGCTGCCTGCCTGCTGTTACGCCGTCCCCGGCCATACTGCTCCCCCTCGTAACTACTACGTCTGCCACTACTACGTGTGCCGCTGAAGCTTGCTCTAGCTGTTGATCTTGGGTGCGCGACCGCCGGATCGCGGCGCCACGGCGTGTCGCACCGCGGCCTCCCGGGCGGTCGCCGCCTCACGGAGCGCGGTGATCTCCTTCTCGAACTCGTCGAGCGAGTCGAAGGACTTGTACACACTGGCGAAGCGCAGGTAAGCCACCTGGTCGAGATCACGCAACGGGACGAGGATCGCCAGGCCCACCTCGTGGCTGGGAATCTCGGCCGCGCCCTTGGCCCGGACGGTCTCCTCGACCTTCTGCGCGAGCAGCGCGATCGAGTCCTCGTCGACGGGCCGGCCCTGACAGGCCTTGCGGACCCCACTCATGATCTTCGTACGGCTGAAGGGCTCGGTGACCCCGCTGCGCTTCACGACGGCGAGAACCGCTTCCTCGACCGTGGTGAACCGCTTGCCGCACTCGGGGCACGAGCGGCGGCGACGGATCAGCTGACCGTCGTCGGCCTCACGTGAGTCGACGACGCGCGAGTCGGCGTGACGACAGTACGGGCAGCGCACCGTGAACCCCCTTCAGCAACCTCCGACACGGAATCCGGACATGGCAAAACGCAGCGTCGCGCTGGTGGACACCAGCTCGCCGCTGTGGACGGCCTGTGGATAACCGGTGGGAGGTAACCCCAACCTGTGGATGACTTACACCCTTATAACTACTAGATGTTGGGGTAGACGCTATGCCCCGGCGGACGCGGACGCAAGTTCAGTGGCGTGCCGACGCGCCGTATTTTCCGACTCAACACGAGCGGTTGATCTTTCGTTACGGTTCGAGTCGATCAAGAGCCGTAGGGCAAGATCAAAACATCGCCCGGGTGTACGCCGTACCCGCTCAATCCATTGAGCCGGCGCAACTCGTCGACGCCCGCCTGACCATGACGGCCAGGCAACTCGCGCGCCGCGAGATCCCAGAGCGTGTCACCCGGCCGGACGACGATCGTAGGCGGCGGGCCGGCGGGCGGCTCGTCAGCCCGCGACGCCGTGGTGAACAACACGGCACTGGCCAGCGAAGCCAGGACAACGAGAAGACCAAGGACCACGGTCCGTCCGCGCCGGGTGAGCCGCAGGGGCGGTTCCGCGTGCCGTACGCCGTTGGTCACCATCAGTCTCGCCACCCCGCTCGACCTCGGAAAATGATCACGGGAAATGTGATCATCGTACGGGCGTTCGATCGAACGCCCGTACGACGGTCTATCAGAACAGGCGTACGGAAGTCGAGCACTTCCGGGCGACACGCCGGAAGAATGTCGTACAGATGTTTGAATATGTCGTACCGCGCCATTACGGTTCTCCCTCAAGAGGGGTCAGCCGGGCAGGCGCCATCCCCACGGCGTTCCGCACCGGCTCCGCGAGAGCACCACGTGCCGTGAGGCACTGGCCGACAGGGAGGGCGGACGTGTCGACCGACGACCGGACGAGCCGGCAACACGAGAGCAAGCCAGACAACGGAGCGACCAGCACGGCCGCCCTGCGACGTCGCTCGCCGAGCCGCGGACGCGCCGCCGACGCACCGCAACTGCGCTCCGTCACCCCGGTGGTCAGCCAGTTCCCCGACCCGGTCACCGCCGAGCTGACCGCGCGCCAGCGCAAGATCCTCGAGTTCATCCGGGGCTGGGTCGAGCGCTACGGCTACCCGCCCAGCGTCCGTGAGATCGGCGAGGCGGTCGGCCTGGTGTCGCCGTCCAGCGTCGCCTACCAGCTCAAGGCGCTCGAGACCAAGGGCTTCCTGCGCCGCGACCCGAACCGGCCGCGCGCGGTCGACGTGCGCTCACCCAACGAGCTGGTCGACGACGAGGCGCTGCGGTCGGCGCGCCCCCAGCCGGCGTACGTGCCGCTGGTGGGCCGGATCGCGGCCGGCGGGCCGATCCTGGCCGAGCAGGCGGTGGAGGAGTTCTTCCCGCTGCCGCGCGAGCTGGTCGGCGAGGGCGACGTCTTCATGCTCGAGGTCAAGGGCGACTCGATGATCGACGCCGCGATCTGCAACGGCGACTGGGTGGTCGTCCGCCAGCAGCCCACCGCCGACGCGGGCGACATCGTGGCCGCCATGATCGACGGCGAGGCGACGGTGAAGAGCTACCGCCAGCGCGACGGCCACGTCTGGCTGATGCCGGCCAACCCGGCCTTCGACCCGATCCCCGGCGACGACGCCACCATCATGGGCCGCGTCGTGGCCGTCCTCCGCCGGGTCTAGCCGGTTCCCGCGACCGGCGCGCGCCAACAGAACAAGCCGGCCAGCGGACCGGGGCGGACCGGGAAACCTGGGCGGACCGGGAAACTTGGGCGGCCAGCGAGACCCGGGCGGCCAGCGATCCCGGGACAGGCAGCGGCACAAGTCGACCAGCGGGACCGGGACGGCCAGCGGCAAAAGCCGGCCAGCGGGACCGGGACGGCCAGCAGAACAAGTCGGCCAAGACCGGGGCCGCTAGCAGAACAAGCCGGCCAGCGGGACCGCGGTCGGCGAGCGGACGGACGGGCCGGTAGGAACATCCCGGTTGGCCGGGAACGGGACGCGCCCGGAGGAACAGGTCCGCCGGGCGCGTACAGAGAGCTGGGACGGGGTGGCTAGCGAGGGCCGTAACCCGGGCCGTAGCCGTGCTGCGGGTTGTCGAAGCGGCCTTCGGGGTGGCGGGCGTAGTCGTTGCGCTGCCGTCCCGGCTCGGGGCGGCCCTGCTGTGGGCCGGCGCCGTAGACGCCGCCGCCCTGTGCGCCGCGCGGCGGCTGGGGGCCGCGCGGAGGCTGCTGGCCGCCGCGTGAGGGCTGGCCCTGCGGGTTACGGGAGGGCGGCTGACCGTCACGAGGCGGCTGGCCCTGGGGACCGCGACCGGGCTGGCCCTGTGGGCCCCGCGCGGGCTGGCCCTGCGGGCCTCGCGGCGGCTGGCCCTGCGGACCGCGCGCGGGCTGACCCTGGGGACCCCGCGCCGGCGGCTGCTGCCCGCCGCGAACCGGCTGACCTTGCGGACCGCGCGCCGGCTGGCCCTGCGGACCACGAGCGGGCTGACCCTCCGGACCCCGCGCGGGCTGACCCTGCGGACCACGCGCGGGCTGACCCTGAGGACCGCGAGCCGGCTGACCCTGGGGGGCGCGACCGGGCTGACCTTGCGGGCCCCGCGCGGGCTGGCCCTGGGGACCACGCGCCGGTTGACCCTGCGGACCACGAGCCGGCTGGCCCTGCGCACCACCCGCGGGCTGACCCTGTGGGCCCCGAGCCGGCTGGCCCTGCGGGGCACGCCCGGGCTGGCCCTGCGCACCACTCGCCGGCTGGCGCTGAGGACCGCGAGCCGGACCACCAGCGGGCTGACCCTGCGGAGTGCGACCGGGCTGGCCCTTGGCGCCACCCACCGGCTGGCCCTGCGGGCCGCGAGCCGGCTGGCCCTGCGGGCCGCGGGCGGGCTGGCCCTGCGGGCCGCGGGCGGGCTTGGCGCCGCCGTAGACCCCGGGGCCCGAACCCGCGGCGGCCGGCACCGCGCCGGACGGTGGCTTGGCTCCGCCGTAGACCGCGCCGGAATTCGCGCCGTCCGTCGAGGGGCGTGTGGGGCCGCCCTTGCCGCCGTAGACGCCGGCCCGCTGTGGGGTGCCGCCCACGCCGATCAGCTCGGTTTCCGGCTCGCCGTCCAGCGGGTTGTCGAAGCCGTCGACCGGCTCGTCGGGCTCCTCGGCCGCCCGCTTACGGAAGCGGACGATGCCGAGCACGCCGACGCCGACCAGGATCAGGCCCAGCACGCCGACGCCGGCCACCGCGTACGTGATGTCGCTCAGCTCGAGGTCGGCGTACCACTTCTTCTCCTCGCCCTCGCCGCCGCTGGCGGCCGCCTTGGCCACCGTCGTGGCCGGGGCGTAGCGCAGGATGTAGTTGGCCGCCTCTTTGTCACCGCTCATGTCCGACGTGGTGTAGAAGAACTTGCCGTCGGGGCTGTAGGTGATCGCCTCGCCGAGCGTCTCGTTCGGCAGGCCGGTCGTGCGGGGCTTGTTCTTGATCGCGCCGAGCACGTCGCCGTTCGTCACGTCCCACTCGAGCGCGTCGGTGTACGTGCGCAGGACGACCTTGCCGCCGCCGGGGGCGATCGCGGCGCCGGAGATGGTCTTGTTGCCGATCCGGGCGTACGGGTTGCCGGCCGTCTGGGTGCCCGAGACCGTGAGCTTGGCGGCGAGTTTCATCGGCACGCCGGTCTTGCCGGTCTTCAGCGCGGCCGTCGGCTGGTAGATGTAGGCCGACGCGTCCTGCTTCTGGATCTCTTTGGTGACGATCAGCGGGACGCCGTTGCCGTTCAGCAGCAACGCCTCGGCGTCGTGGTGGGCGTCGGGGTAGGTGAGCCGGTAGAGCACCGGCTCCGACGCGCCCGAGACCGGCATCTTCCACAGGGCGATGGACTCGCGGGTCTTGTCGTTGTCGAAGTTGTTGTCGCCGATGTCGGCGATCCACAGGGTCGAACCGTCGGCCGAGAGAACCATGTCCTCGGTGTCGAACGGGCCCTTGCCGCTGTAGGAGACCTCTTTGACGACCGCGCACTTGGCGTTGAGGAAGAAGATCTTCTTCTTCGTGTCGTCGAGCGTGCCGTCGTTGACGACGATGTAGCCGGTCTTGGTGGCGACGAGCCCGGAGACCTCGTCGAGCCGCTTGTCGGCGATCTTGCACATCTTCTTGCCGGCGACCGAGGGCGCGCTGACAACTGGTGCCGGATCGTCGGCAAACGCACTGGACGGACCGGCCATCACGAGCCCGGAGGCCACGATGACCGGAAAGACGAGACGCCGCATCCGATCAGTGTCGCATGCGGCGTCCCGTGCCGGTGTTACGCGTGGATCACCTCGCCGGTGACGCCGCACGCTCAGTGTCGGAACGACTCCAGTTCGCCAGCAAGCCGCTCGTCGACGCGGATCCGGAGCTCCGTTCCCTCGTCCAAATGGCGGGTTTGCAAGACCTGACCGGATCGATGAATCCGGGCGACCAGATCACCTCGGTCATAGGGCAGCAGAACGCGCAACTCGACCGCCGGTTTCGGCAGCCGCTCCGCGATGGCCGTGTGCAGCTCGGCGATGCCCTGCCCGGAGCGGGCCGACACGAAGACCGCGTCGGGCCAGGTCCGCTTCAGCCGCAGAATCGTCTCCTCGTCGGCGGCGTCCATCTTGTTGATGACCAGCAGCTCGGGCAGCGTGTCGGCGCTGACCTCGGCCAGCACCTCGCGGACCGCGCTCACCTGACCCTCGGGGTCGGGGTGGGAGCCGTCGACGACGTGCACGACCAGGTCGGAGTACGACACCTCCTCGAGCGTGGAGCGGAACGCCTCCACGATCTGGTGCGGCAGGTGCCGGACGAAGCCGACGGTGTCGGACAGTGTGTAGACACGGCCGTCCTCGGCCGCCGTGCGCCGGGTGGTCGGGTCGAGTGTGGCGAACAACGCGTTCTCGACCAGCACGCCGGCCTGGGTCAGCCGGTTGAGGATGCTGGACTTGCCCGCGTTGGTGTAGCCGGCGATCGCCACCGACGGCACGCCGCTGCTCTGGCGGCGGGAGCGCTTGGTCTGCCGTACGGTCCGCATGGCCTTGATCTCCCGGCGCAGCTTGGCGATGCGCTGGTTGATGCGGCGACGGTCGGTCTCGAGCTTGGTCTCACCCGGACCACGGGTGCCGACGCCGCCACCACCGGAACCGCCACCGGCGCCACCGCCCTGCCGGGACAGCGACTCACCCCAACCGCGCAGACGCGGCAGGAAGTATTGAAGCTGGGCCAGCTCGACCTGCGCCTTGCCCTCTTTGCTCTTCGCGTGCTGGGCGAAGATGTCGAGGATCAGCGCGGTGCGGTCGACCACCTTGACTTTGGTCTGCTGCTCGAGGTTACGAAGCTGCGACGGGGACAGCTCGCCGTCGCAGATGACGGTGTCGGCGCCGGTGGCGACGACCGCGTCCCGCAGTTCCTGCACCTTGCCGCGGCCGATGAACGTGGCCGTGTCGGGGCGGGAACGTCGCTGGATCAGACCCTCGAGCACCTGGGAGCCGGCGGTCTCGGCGAGCGCGGCCAGCTCGGTGAGCGAGTTCTCCGCGTCCTCGACGGAGCCCTCGGTCCAGACGCCGACCAGGACGACCCGCTCGAGCCGCAGCTGACGGTACTCGACCTCGGTGATGTCGGTGAGCTCGGTGGAGAGACCGGCGACCCGCCTCAGCGAATGCCGCTCCTCGAGCTCGAGCTCGCCGGTCGTGGGATCCGGCTCGTCCAGTTCGAGTACGGGTGCCTGGTAAGAGTTTCGCAAAAGTGTGACCTCCTCGGCCCCGATCGTGGCACGTTCGGCCTACCGAGCGCATCCACATAACGTGGCCGGGCGTTATCGATGGGATGGGTCTTCAGGCTGGTTCAGGGTGGCGGGCGGGGCGGTTGGACGGGTGTTGGAACCAGGCATAACGCCCCGCATGGAATCCGGTATTCCACAGGAGCAAGATTACGGTGAAGCACCCGCCAACGTCGGAGGGAACACCGTGGTGACCACCCGCCTGCCCAGCGCAGGATTCTCGATCACGATCCGGATAGCCGTGACCGCGGACGCCTCGTCCATCGGCCGGCTCACCACCTGCGTCGGCGAGGCCGGCGCGATCGTGACCGCTCTCGACGTGGTCGACTCCGACCCCAGCCGTGTCCTGGTCGACCTCACCTGTGACACCGCCGACTCGAGCCACGCCGACCAGGTCGTCAAGCAGCTCGAGGAGCAGGACGGCGTCGACGTCCGCAAAGTGTCCGACCGCACCTTCCTGCTGCACCTCGGCGGCAAGATCGAGGTGAGCTCCAAGGTCGCGCTCCGCAACCGCGATGAGCTGTCCCGGGCGTACACACCCGGTGTGGCCCGGGTCTGCATGGCCATCGCGGAGAACCCGGCCGACGCGCGCCGCCTCACGATCAAGCGCAACACGGTCGCCGTGGTCAGCGACGGCTCGGCCGTGCTGGGCCTGGGCAACATCGGCCCGGCCGCGGCCATGCCGGTCATGGAGGGCAAGGCCGCCCTGTTCAAGCGCTTCGGCGGCGTGGACGCGTGGCCGGTGGTCCTCGACACGCAGGACACCGACGAGATCGTGAAGATCGTCAAGGCCATCGCGCCGGCCTACGGCGGCATCAACCTCGAGGACATCGCCGCGCCGCGCTGCTTCGAGATCGAGGCCCGCCTGCGCGAACAGCTCGACATCCCGGTCTTCCACGACGATCAGCACGGCACGGCGATCTGCGTGCTGGCCGCGCTGACGAACGCGCTGCGCGTCGTCGGCAAGCGCCTCGAGGACGTCCGCGTGGTCGTCTCGGGCGCCGGCGCGGCCGGTACCGCGATCATGAAGCTGCTGCTTCGCCAGGGCGTGGGCGACATCATCGCGTACGACCGGAAAGGCGCTCTTCATCGCGGTATGGCCGACATGTCGGAGACCTGGCAATGGCTGGCCGACCACACCAACAAGAGCAACTACGAAGGTGACCTGGCCGGCGCGATCGTGGGCGCCGACGTCTTCATCGGCGTGAGCGCGCCCAACTTGCTGACCGGTGACGACATCGCCAAGATGGCCGAGAAGTCGATCGTCTTCGCGCTGGCCAACCCCGACCCCGAGGTCGACCCGCGTGAGGCCCGCCGGCACGCGGCCGTCGTCGCGACGGGCCGCTCGGATCAGCCCAATCAGATCAACAACGTGCTGGCCTTCCCCGGCGTCTTCCGGGGCATGCTCGACGTCAGCGCCGAGGAGTTCACCGAGGAGATGGCCCTGGCCGCGGCCCGCGCCATCGCGGACGTCGTCGGCGAGGACAAGCTGAACCCGACGGTGATCATCCCCAGCGTCTTCGACCCGCGGGTGACTCCGGCGGTCGCGGCCGCCATCCGCGCGGCGGTGCGGGGCCCGGCGCAGCACAACGCGGCCGCGCTCCCCGAGGTCGAGCTGGAAACAGCGCCAGAAGAGACCTTTTAAGTACGGGTCGTCCGACACCACCCATTCCAGCGAACGGCTGGGTGGGTGGTGCGGGCCGTTACGGGCTTCCGGGTTGTCCGGCAACGAAAGCTGAGGACCAGCCGGTCAGCTCCGCCACGTGATCGGTGATCAAACCGGCGACTCCGGCGGCGGCCAGCGCCGGCCACCCGGCACGGTCGTTGGCCGTCCACGGCATGACGTCGACGCCACGCGCGGTCAGTTCGGCGACCGTGTCCGGGTCGCCGAGGACGTCCGCGGTCGACGGATTGCAGCAGACGACGCCGAGGTCCTCGGCGAGCGCGAGGGTGTCGGCCTCGAAGCGCAGGCGGAGCAGGCCCCGGCGGACCGCGGGAGCGGCCTCGCGCACGAGGCGGAGCACCTCGGGGTCGAAGCTCTGCACGACGGTGCGGTCATGCAGGCCCGCGGCGGTCACCATCTCCATGATCGTCTTGATCTCGGGCAGGGTGGCCGGGGGTTTGATCTCCAGAAGGAGCTGCGGACCGGGCGGCGCCAGCAGCGAGAGCGTCTCGGTCAGGGTGGGGACGCGCACGCCCGAACAGGCGGGCGAGAACCACGCGCCGGCGTCGAGGGTGGCCAGGTCGGCCAGGGTCAGGTCCCCGACGTGGCCGGCCCCGGTCGTGGTGCGGTCGACCGTCCGGTCGTGGATGACCACCGGGACGTCGTCAGCGGTGGTGCGCACGTCGAACTCGACGAAGGTCGCGCCGCCCCGCACGGCCGCCGCGAAGGCGGGCAGCGTGTTCTCCGGCGCGACCGCCGAATAGCCCCGATGCGCGACCCGGTGCAGACCGAACTCGGCGCCGCGCTCGGCCGCGCCGCGTTCGGCCGTGCCGGAGCCGGCGGGGATGCCGCCGGGTGGCGTCATCGGGTGAGGGCGTCCAGGTCGGCTTCGCCGGTGGCGACCAGGACGGCCGGGCCGGCCAGCCACCAGGCGTCGTTCTCGTCGTGGGTGACGGTCAGACGGCCGCCCGGGAGGTCGACCGCCACGACGCCGTGGGCCAGGCCGGCGTCGCGCAGCGCCACCGCGCCCACGGCCAAGGCGCCGGAGCCGCACGCCATGGTCTCGCCGGAGCCGCGCTCGTAGACACGCATGTCCACGTGGAGGTCGGCGTCCTCGATCGGGGACGCCGGTGTCACGAACTCGACATTCACCCCGGCCGGGAACAGGGCGGGGTCGAAGCCGGGCGAGACGGTCAGGTCGAGCGACTCCAGGCGCAGGCCGTCGTGCAGGGCGCAGACCAGGTGGGGGTTGCCGCAGTCGACGGCCACGCCCGGGAAGGTCAGCGGCCCGGTGGTCGCGGTGCCGGCCGCGTACACCCGAGGGCTTGCCATCCGCACCCGGACCTCGTCGCCGGCGAAGACCGCGACCACCACCCCGGCCCGCGTCGCGATCGGAAGGCCCTCCGCACCGGGCGTGGCCAGCCCGTGGGTGACCAGGTAGCGGGCGAAGACGCGGGTGCCGTTGCCGCACATCTCGGCGATCGAGCCGTCGGCGTTGCGGTAGTCCATGAACCACTCGGCCTCGGCCGCCCAGGCCTCGCCGTCGGAGTCCTTGGCGGTGCGCACGACGCGCAGGACGCCGTCGGCGCCGATGCCGAAGCGGCGGTCGCAGAGGGCGGCGACCTGCGACGGCGTCAGGTCGAGCGCGCCGTCGGGGTCGGGGACGATGACGAAGTCGTTGCCGGCGCCGTGGCCCTTGGTGAACAACACGCCGTCCATCATCCCGTAAGTGCCAGCGCGTCCGCCACGAGCGTGCCCGACGCCCCGTCCAGCCAGTGGATCGCCGGGTCACGGCGGAACCAGGAGCGTTGCCGGCGTACGAACCGCCGGGTCCCCCGTACGGTGTCCTCTCTCGCTTCCGGGGAGGACATCAGGCCGTCGAGCTCGGCGATCGCCTGCTGGTAGCCGAGCGCGCGTCCCGCCGTACGGCCCTCTCGCAAGCCGAGCGGAAGCAGCCGCCGGACCTCGTCCAGAAGTCCCGCCTCCCACATCAGATCGACCCGGAGCGCGATCCGCTCGTCCAGATCCTCGGTGGCGCGGTCCACCCCGATCTGCACCGACGGGTAGTACGGCGCCGGGTCGGGCAGGGACGCCGTGAACGGCTGCCCGGTCAGCTCGATGACCTCCAGCGCCCGCACGATCCGCCGCCCGTTCGACGGCAGGATCTTCTCGGCGGCCGGCGGATCGAGCGTGCGCAGCCGCTCGTGCAGCGGCGCCGGGCCCCCGGCGGCCAGTTCCTCCTCGAGACGCGCGCGCACCGCCGGGTCGGTGCCCGGGAACGAGAACTCCTCCAGCACCGCCCGCACGTACAGCCCCGAGCCGCCGACCAGGATCGGAACCCGTCCGCGGGCCACGATGTCGTCGATCGCGGCCCGGGCCAGCCCCTGGTATTCGGCGACCGCCGCCGGCTCGGTCACGTCCCAGATGTCCAGCAGGTGGTGGGGCACGCCGTCGCGCTCGGCCGGGGTCAGTTTGGCCGTGCCGATGTCCATGCCGCGATAGAGCTGCATCGAGTCGGCGTTGACGACCTCGCCGCCCAGTTCGTGGGCTAGCGCGATACTCAGGGCGGATTTGCCCGCCGCGGTGGGCCCGACGACGGTTATCACGCGTGAAGGGGCTGGCGACGGCACGAAGCCACGGTAGGACACTGTTTGGCCACGGTCATCCTCGGGCGCTTCCCCGTAACCCGGTTGGACCTGTGACAATGCGCGAGAAAGAATGCCATGGAGAAGCTTGGCGTTCGACTGTGCTGTGGCGGTGGTCACCGGCTCTGCTGGCCGGCGACGCCGGGAAGACGAGGATGGGTCATGAACGACTGGACGGCCTTCGGGCGCGTGGATGCCGACGGCACCGTGTACGTGAAGACCGCTGAGGGCGACCGCGTGGTCGGCTCCTGGCAGGCGGGCACCCCGGAGGAGGGACTGGCCCACTTCGCCCGGCGCTTCGCCGACCTGGTGACCGAGGTCGACCTCGTCGAGGCGCGGCTGAAGTCGGGAGCGGCCGACGCGGCACACTCGCTGAGCAGCGTCAAGCGCCTGCGCACGGAGCTCGCCGAGGCGCACGTGGTCGGTGACATCGACGGGCTCAACGCCCGCCTCGACAAGCTCGCCACGCTCGCCGAGGAGAAGGCGGGCGAGGCCCGCGCGGCCCGCGAGGTGGCCCGGGGCGAGGCCCTGGCCCGCAAGACGGCCCTCGTCGAGGAAGCCGAGAAGATCGCCAACGAGGCCACCGGCTGGAAGACCGCCGGCGACCGCCTCAAGGAGATCCTCGACGAGTGGAAGACGATCCGCGGCGTCGACAAGAAGACCGACGGCGAGCTGTGGAAGCGTTTCGCGACCGCGCGGGACGGCTTCACCCGCCGCCGCGGCGCCCACTTCGCCACCCTCGACGGTCAGCGCAAGCAGGCCCAGACCGCCAAGGAAGAACTGGTCAAGGAGGCCGAAACCCTCTCCGAGTCGACCGAGTGGTCGGCCACGGCCAACCGGCTCAAGGACCTGATGGCCGAGTGGAAGGCCGCGCCGCGCGCCGCCAAGGAGGCCGAGCAGCGTCTCTGGGAGCGGTTCCGGGCCGCGCAGGACGCGTTCTTCACCCGCCGCTCCGAGGTCTTCTCCGCCCGCGACGCCGAGTACAAGGGCAACCTCGACCGCAAGCAGGCCATCCTGGCCGAGGTGGAGGCGCTCGACGTCGACGCCGACCCGCGCGGCGCGCAGAACAAGCTGCGTGACGCCCAGGCCGCGTGGCACGACGCCGGTCGCGTCCCCCGCGAGTCCGCGGCCTCGCTCGACCGTCGCTGGCGGGCCGCCGAGGAGCGCATCCGCGTGGCGATGGACTCGGCCTGGCGCAAGACCTCGCCGCAGGACAACCCGCTGCTGAAGCAGATGCGCGAGCAGGTCGCCGAGGCCGAGGACAAGCTGGCCCGGGCCCAGGCCGCCGGCGACGCCCGCCGGATCAAGGAAGCCGAGCAGGCGCTGAACTCGAAGAAGCAGTTCCTCGCTCTGGCCGAGCAGGCGAACTGATCGACGTCGAGCGGCCCGGTTCCCGCGGGAACCGGGCCGTCGCGTTTCTCAGGCGACCGCGAGGCTGAGGGCGCCGATCGTCTTGGCCCGCTTGGCCTCGTACATCGCGAGGTCGGCGCGGGCGACGACGTCGTCGGTGGAGTCGCCGGCGCGGGCCTGGGCGACGCCCATGCTGACCCCGATCCACGCCGGTTCGGCGCCGGCCGGGAACGGCTCGGCCACCATCGCGCGGATCCGGTCGCTGATCACATCGACCGCGCCGGCGCCCCGGCAGACGATGACGAACTCGTCGCCGCCGAACCGGCCGATCAGGTCGTCCTCGCGGACACAGCCTCGCAGCCGGTTCGCCACACCGACGAGCAGCTCGTCGCCCGCGGCGTGGCCGAGCCGGTCGTTCACCGCCTTGAAGCCGTCCAGGTCGCAGAAGAGCACGGTGAGTTCGGCCGGGCGGTCGGCCAGTTCCGCTGTCACGTGCTCGATCCAGGCCGCGCGGTTGGGCAGGCCGGTCAGCGCGTCCGAGGTGGCGAGCCGGCGCAACGCCCGCTCGGCCGAGCGCCGGGCCTCCGACAACCGGCCGACGCGCACCATGACCAGTGGGATCAGGGCCGCCGAGGAGACCGCCAGCAACACGCCGTCGGCGGGCTGGCTCAGCAGCACCCGGCCGCCGCCGATCACGGGACCGATCGCGAGCATGACACCCAGGAAGGTCAGCCGGGCCACGCTCAGGTGGTCGTCCGGCGCCGGGCCGGCCGCGGTGACGACCGCCGCCGACGGATGCAGCGCGGCGCAGCCGAGCGCCATGTAGGCGGCCAGGAAGACCATGTTCGTCCAGTCCGCGCGCAGGCCGGACGCGTCGACGGCGAGCGTCCCGGCCACGTTGCCGATCAGGGTGAGCCCGATCCCCGCGGTGAGCAGACGGACGGCGGTGATCTGCCCGGCCCCGACCGACGAGAGCCGGATCAGCGCCCCCAGCGCGCCGGTCAGCACGATGAGGTTGACGAACGCGCTGATCTTCCCGCTCGCGGAGACGCCGTCGACGGTGAGCGCCGGGAGGAGGACGACGTCCCACAGCACGCCGCTCAGCGCGACCGCCGTGATCACCGAGTCGATCACTCCGCCGGCGTCGCCCCGGCCGCGCTTGACCACCACCACGAGGGCCCCGGCCAGAACCACGACGTTGGCCACGCTGAACAGGAGGCCGGCCGCGCTGCCGTCGCCGGTCTCCCGGCCCCGCACGATGACCAGCCAGATCCACCAGAGGTTGCCGACGTTGAAGAGCGCGAGCGCCGCCAGTTGCAGCCACCACGGCGACCGTTCACCGCGGGGCGCCCGGCGCAGTGCGGCGCCGACGGCCGGCAGGGTCGCCAGCGTCACCAGCAGAAACGGCCATTGCCGCAGCTCGTAGGGCCACAGCAGGTAACCGGCCACCATCGCCCCGGCGAAGGCTACGTACCACCGCAGCACCATGAACAGCTCATCGGCCGTCCCCGGTGCGGTCTGAGGATCAGACGGCGCAGCCGCCGGTCGACGCCGGCAGGGGAGCCGGGACGCCGATCGTGGGCAGGCCCAGGGAGACGCCCTTGAGCTTGGGGGTGCGGCCGGCCTCGAAGGCGTCGCCGGCGCGGGTGCGACGGTAGCTCAGCGGGGCGCCGTCGGCGTTCAGGTGGTGGGGGGCCGCGTACGTCACCACGGTCTCGACGATGTCGCCGGGGCGCGGGGTGAGTTCGCCGGTGGCGAAGTGGACCAGGCGGCCGTCGCGGGCGCGGCCGCTGAGACGGCCCGTACGCTCGTCCTTACGGCCCTCGCCGACCGCGACCAGGACCTCGACCTTCTCGCCGACCAGCTTCTTGTTCTCGGCCCAGGTGATCTCCTCGAGGAGCGCGACCAGACGCTCGTAGCGCTCCTGCACCACGGCCTTGGGCAGCTGCTCCGCCATCACGGCGGCGGGGGTGCCGGGCCGCTTGGAGTACTGGAACGTGAAGGCGCTCGAGAACCGCGCACGGCGTACGACCTCGAGGGTCTGCTCGAAGTCCTCCTCGGTCTCGCCCGGGAAACCGACGATGATGTCGGTGGTGATCGCGGCGTCCGGCATGGCGGCCCGGACCTTGTCGATGATGCCCAGGTATTTCTCCTGGCGGTAACTGCGCCGCATGGCCTTGAGCACCCGGTCGGATCCGGACTGCAACGGCATGTGCAGCGAGTGGCAGACGTTCGGCGTCTCGGCCATCGCGGCGATCACGTCGTCGGTGAAGTCCTTGGGGTGCGGGCTGGTGAACCGCACGCGCTCCAGGCCCTCGATGGCGCCGGTCGAGCGCAGCAGCTTGCCGAAGGCGAGCCGGTCGCCGAACTCCACGCCGTACGAGTTGACGTTCTGCCCCAGCAGCGTGACCTCGAGGACGCCCTCGGCGACCAGCGCCTCGACCTCGGCCAGGATCTCGCCCGGGCGGCGGTCCTTCTCCTTGCCGCGCAGCGACGGCACGATGCAGAAGGTGCAGGTGTTGTTGCAGCCCACCGAGATCGACACCCAGCCGGCGTAGGTCGACTCGCGCTTGGTCGGCAGGGTCGACGGGAAGACCTCGAGCGACTCGAGGATCTCGACCTCGGCCTCGGAGTTGTGCCGGGCGCGCTCGAGCAGCGCCGGCAGCGAGCCGATGTTGTGGGTGCCGAAGACGACGTCGACCCAGGGCGCCTTCTTGACGATGTCGCCGCGGTCCTTCTGCGCCAGGCAGCCGCCGACGGCGATCTGCATGTCGGGGTTCTTGACCTTGGTGGGGCGCAGATGGCCGAGGTTGCCGTAGAGGCGGTTGTCGGCGTTCTCCCGTACGGCGCAGGTGTTGAAGACCACCACGTCGGCCGACTCGGGATCGGCCGCGCGCACGTAGCCGGCGTCCTCCATCAGCCCGGAGATGCGCTCGCTGTCGTGCACGTTCATCTGGCAGCCATAGGTGCGTACGTCGTACGTACGCGCGGCGCCCTGAATTTCGGTAGTCATGGCAATTGACCAGGGTACTGCCTACCTCCCCGTGGTGGCGGGGCGCACGTTGCGGCGTTCCGGCCCGTCGTCGGTCTCGACCTCGTCGACCTGGACCGCGACCAGGCTTCCGTCCGGCGTCGCCAGGACGTACCGCGAAGGGTCCAGGGAGTCGTCGGGGAGAAGGACCGCGGCACCCAGCCGGACCGAGACGGCGCTGGCGGCCGTGGCCTCGTCGACACGCGAGGGCGCCAGATAGACGTCGACCAGTGTCGGGAAGTCACCGCCGACCTCGTAGACGTCGCAGAGAATGTCACCCTCGGCTTCCAACGGGACTACCGAGCGCTCCAGCGTGCCGGCCAACGCACCGCGCACACGATCCGGGTCGAGGGGGCAGGCGACCGCCCAGTTCCAGAGGCCACCTGTCGGATCGGTGTCAGCCATACCGAACATGGTGGACAATGATGGCCTATTGCGAGTGCTGAGTTACCAGTCCGTGACCATTCTCGGCGTGAACCGATACAAGCACCCACATAGAGTGTGCCCATCCGGGTGAACCCCAATGACGGGACGGTGGTCCAGCAGTGTCCGACGAGGCTCTCATCGTCCTCGACAAGGTGAACAAGTACTTCGGGCCGCTTCACGTGCTCCAGGACGTGGATCTCTCGGTGGCCCGAGGCGAGGTCGTCGTCGTTATCGGACCGTCGGGCTCCGGGAAGTCCACGCTCTGCCGCGCGATCAACCGGCTCGAGCCGATCAACTCCGGCACCATCACCTTCGACGGCCGCCCCCTGCCCGCCGAGGGCCGCTCCCTGGCCCGGCTGCGCAGCGAGGTCGGAATGGTCTTCCAGTCCTTCAACCTGTTCGCGCACAAGACGATCCTGCAGAACGTCATGCTCGGGCCGGTCAAGGTGCGCAAGGAGAAGCCGGCCGAGGTCCGCGAACGGGCCATGTCGCTGCTCGACCGGGTCGGCATCGGCAACCAGGCCGAGAAATATCCGGCCCAGCTCTCCGGCGGCCAGCAACAGCGCGTGGCGATCGCGCGGGCCCTCGCCATGCAGCCCAAGGCGATGCTGTTCGACGAGCCGACCAGCGCGCTCGACCCCGAGATGGTCGGTGAGGTGCTCGACGTGATGACGTCGCTGGCCCGCGAGGGAATGACGATGGTGGTCGTGACGCACGAGATGGGATTCGCGCGGCACGCGGCCAACCGCGTCGTTTTCATGGCCGACGGCCAACTGGTCGAATCAGCGCCGCCGGCGGAGTTCTTCGCCAATCCGAAAAGCGATCGCGCCAAGGACTTCCTTTCCAAAATCCTCACGCACTGATCCGTTGTCCATCTAGGAATATTCGAGGAGCCCAATGATGCGCATCACCCGTTTGGCAGCCGCGCTCGGCGCGGTCGCCATGGCGCTGACCGTGGCCGCGTGCGGCGGGGACGACGACGCGGGCAGCGGCAGCAGCAGCGCCAAAGGCATCGTCGGCAAGGCCGAGAGCGGCAAGCTGGTCATCGGCGTGAAGGCCGACCAGCCCGGCCTCGGCCTGCAGACCGGCAGCACGTACTCCGGCTTCGACGTCGAGATCGGCAAGATCATCGCGAAGGGCCTGGGCCTGGCCGACAGCGGCATCGAGTGGAAGACCACGGTCTCCGCCAACCGCGAGCCCTACATCCAGCAGGGTCAGGTCGACCTGGTCGTGGCGACCTACACGATCAACGACGAGCGCAAGAAGGTCGTCAACTTCGCCGGCCCGTACTTCGTCGCCGGTCAGGACCTGCTCGTGCCGACCAACTCGACGATCACCGGGCCGGAGTCGCTGGCCGGCAAGAAGGTCTGCTCGGTGAGCGGCTCGACCCCGGCCAAGCGGATCCAGAGCGACTACAAGGACGCCAAGCTCCAGCAGTTCGACTCGTACTCCAAGTGCGTGACGGCACTGGCCGGCGGTCAGGTCGACGCGGTCACCACCGACGACATCATCCTGGCCGGCTACGCCGCCCAGGAGCAGTACGCGGGCAAGTTCAAGGTGGTCGGCAAGCCGTTCAGCGAGGAGCCGTACGGCATCGGCCTCAAGAAGGACGACACCGCCGGCTGCAACAAGATCAACGACATCCTGAAGGCGGCCGCCGCCGACGGGTCGTACAAGAAGGCCTGGGACGACACCCTCGGCAAGAGCGGCAAGGCCGCGCCCGAGCTCGACGCCTCCAAGCTGACGAACTGCTCCTGATCCCTCTTCAGTGCCGCGGGGGCCGGTGATCCGGCCCTCGCGGTTTTCTTCGCTCGAAGGTGCCGATGGACGTCTTCTCCGATCCCCTCAACCGTGAGGTCTACCTCACCGGGTTCCTCTGGATCCTGAAGCTCACCCTCGCCGGCGGTGTCGGCGCCCTGGTGCTCGGCGTCCTCATCGCCGCGATGCGGGTCTCCCCCATCCCGGTGCTGCGCGCATTCGGTACGGCCTGGGTGAACATCTTCCGCAACACGCCACTCACCTTGATCATCCTGTTCTGTTACTTCGGCCTCTACTCGGCGCTCGGCGTCGCGTTCTCCGACGACCTCGATCTGAACGTCTTCTGGCTCGGCGTCACCGGCCTGTCGGTTTACACAGCGGCGTTCGTCTGCGAGGCGATCCGCTCCGGCATCAACACGGTGCCCGCGGGCCAGGCCGAGGCGGCCCGGGCGATCGGCATGACGTTCTGGCAGACGCTGACCATCATCATCCTGCCGCAGGCCGGCCGGGCCGTGATCGCGCCGTTGGGCAGCATCATCATCGCGCTCTGCAAGAACTCCACCATCGTCGGCACGATCGGCCTCGTGGAGTCGTCGAGCGCGATGAAGCAACTGATCAACGAGAACGGTGACGCGGTCATCCCGATCTTCCTGGTCTTCGCCGGCACGTTCGCGATCGTCCTGATCCCCACCGGCTACGCCTTCGGCTGGCTGGCCAACCGCCTGGCGGTGAAGCGATGACTACCGACGCGGTTCTCTACGACCACCCGGGGCCTCGCGCCAAGGCACGCAACCGGATCCTCACGGTCGTCTTCAGCGTCCTGCTGCTGGCGCTGCTCTACTGGATCTACCGGAAGTTCGACGAGAAGGGCCAGTGGGCGGCCGCCCTGTGGAAGCCCTTCACCCAGTCGAGCACGTGGACCGACTACATCCTGCCCGGCCTGCTGCACACGCTCGAGGCGGCCATCGTCGCGGCGGTTCTCTCGCTGGTCTTCGGCGTGATTTTCGCGGTCGGCCGGCTCTCCGACCACTGGTGGGTGCGGGTACCGGCCGGGGCGGTCGTCGAGTTCTTCCGGGCCGTGCCCCTGCTGCTGATGATGTTCTTCATCTTCTTCGGCATCCCCTTCCTGACCCAGCAGCCCATGTCGATCTTCTGGGCCGTGGTGATCGGCCTGACCCTCTACAACGGGTCGGTGCTGGCCGAGGCGTTCCGGGCCGGCGTGCGGTCGGTGCCGGCCGGGCAGAGCGAGGCGGCGTACGCGATCGGCATGCGCAAGGGCCAGGTGATGGGCCACATCCTCATCCCCCAGGCGGCCCGGGCCATGCTGCCGGTGATCGTGAGCCAGCTCGTCGTGCTGGTCAAGGACACCGCGCTGGGCTACATCATCTCGTACAACGAACTGCTCCAGCTCGGCGTCAACAACGTCGCGGCCAACTTCGGCAACCTCGTCCAGGCCGCTATCGTGGCCGCGATCATCTACATCATCGTCAACTCGATGCTCACCGCGTTCGCCGGCTGGCTCAGCCGCCGCACCCGGCGCAGCGGCAAGGCGCCCCGCGTCACGGGGCGCAGCGTGGTGATGGGAGCAACCGATCCGGGCATGGGTGGTGGCGGCGGTGTCGTCTGAGATGCTGAGCGCATGATTTCCGCCGACGACGCCATTCACGAGCCCGCCAAGGTCCAGTTCGAGGCCTTTCTCGACGAGCACCGCAAGGCGCTCCTCGACAGCCTCGACGGCGTCACCGAGGAGCAGGCCCGCGCCTCCCTGGTGCCGTCGCGCACCACGCTGCTCGGCCTGGTCAAGCACGTGACGATGGTGGAGAACGTCTGGTTCGGCGAGGCGGTGACCGGCAAGTCGCGGGCCGAGCTCGGCATCCCGCTCACCGCCGACGAGTCGTTCCTGCTCGACGACGACGACACCATCGAGAGCATCCAGGACGCGTACCGCGAGACGATCGAGAACTCGCGGCGGGCGGCGGCCTCGATCGCGCTGGACGACCTGCTGCCGGGCAACCGGCGCGGGCCGCTCCCGCTGCGCTGGGCCTACATGCACCTGCTGCGCGAGCTGGCCCAGCACTGCGGGCACGCGGACATCCTCCGCGAGCAGCTCGGCCTAACGAGCGAGCTCGGTGACGCGTGACTCGCGCACCACGGTGACCCGGATCTGACCCGGATAGGTCAGCTCCTCCTCGATCTGCTTGGCAACATCCCTGGCCAGGACGGCGGCGCCGATGTCGTCGACGTCGTCCGGCCGCACCATCACGCGGATCTCCCGGCCGGCCTGCATGGCGAAGACCTTCTCCACGCCGACCTTGCCGGCCGCGATCTCCTCGATCCTTTCCAGACGCTTGACGTACGCCTCGAGGCTCTCCCGCCGAGCGCCCGGGCGCCCGCCCGAACAGGCGTCGGCCGCCTGCGTCAGCACGGCCTCGATCGTCTGCGGCTGAACCTCGTTGTGGTGCGCCTCGATCGCGTGCACCACGTCCTCCGACTCGCCGTACTTACGGGCCAGGTCGGCCCCGATCAGCGCGTGGCTGCCCTCGACCTCGTGGGTGAGCGCCTTGCCGATGTCGTGCAGGAAGGCGGCCCGCTTCATCGACGGCACGTCCAGGCCCAGCTCGGCCGCCATGATCCCGGCGATGTGCGCGGTCTCGACCAGGTGCTTGAGCACGTTCTGGCCGTAGCTGGTGCGGTAACGCAGCCGGCCCAGCAGCTTCTTGAGCTCGGGGTGCAGGTCGGTGATGCCGACATCGACCAGAGCGTCCTCGGCGGCCCGGTCGCAGAGCACGTCGACCTCGTTCTTGGCGCTCTCGAAGACCTCCTCGATGCGGTGCGGGTGGATCCGCCCGTCCAGCACCAGCTTCTCGAGGGTGAGGCGGCCCACCTCGCGGCGCACCGGGTCGAAGCAGGAGAGCAGCACCGCCTCGGGGGTGTCATCGATGATCAGGTTCACCCCGGTGACCGACTCGAAGGCCCGGATGTTGCGGCCCTCACGGCCGATGATCCGGCCCTTCATCTCGTCGCTGGGCAGATGCAGGACGCTGACCACGCTCTCCGCGGTCTGCTCGCTGGCGATCCGCTGGATGGCGTCGACCACGATGTGCCGGGCCCGGGTGTCGGCGGTGCTCTTGGCCTCCGCCTCGACATCCCGGACGATGATCGCGGCCTCGCGCTTGGCCTGCGCCTCGATGCTCTCGACCAACTCGGCCCGGGCCGCCTCGGCGGTCAGGCCGGCGATGCGCTCCAGCTCGCGGCGCTTCTCGTCCTCGGCGCCGGCCAGCTCGGTCTCCTTGGCGGAGAGGGCGGCCTCGCGGGCGGAAAGGTCGGTGTCCATGCCGGCGAGGCGGCGCTCCCGCTCGACCAGGCGCTCGACCTCGTCGGCGTGCAGCCGCTCCCGCTCGTCGATGCGGGCGGCGCGGCGCTCGACCTCGGCCGCCTGCTCCTTGGCGGTGGCGTTGAGCAGCGCCACCTCGCGCTCGCCGGAGCGGCGGGCGGCCGACCGGACCTGCTCGGCGTCGGCCTCGGCCTGGCGGTGGGCCCGCTCGAGGATCGTGTCGGCCTCGCTGTGCGCGTCCTCCAGGACGCGGCGGGCCTCGGCCCGGGCGGCGTTGGCCTCGGCCTTGGCGGCGGCGGCCTCCGCCCGTACCGAAGCGGCCTTGGCATTGGCGTCGTCGACCTTGGCCAGCGCGTCGTCGACCGCCTGACCCGAACCCTGGGCGTCGGTCTTCTTGAGGTGACGCAGCGCCCGGGCGCCGAGCAGCATGCCGGCGACCACGAAGGCGGCGAGGACGACGATCGCCACCACCAGCACCCAGTCCAGGGCGGTCAGCACGCCGCGTCTCCCTTCGCCGCCCGGCACGAACACGCGCGCGGGCCATCTGTGGGATGCCCGACCAAGGCCGCGGATGCGCAGGAGAAATCAGGCCCCTCCGCTGGCGTGGGTACGCCGGGGCCGACCGCTGTATGTCAAGCCCTGAGCGCCTCTCGTTCCGCGGTTCGGCGCTCCGGGCGGCATCTTACTGGATAAGTGATGCCGTAATGTAATGCGATCTATGTTGTGCGTGTTGCATGCGATGGTCGAACAAACCTTGTGTAACGCGAGGCTAGGTCGCGAGTGCCACTTCGGTCAAGGATCCATGATTCGGTACCGCTTACCCCCAGGTCACCGCAATTCAGGCGTACCTGGACCAGAGATCGCGCATCGGCTCCCACTTCTCACCGACGCCCTCCTTCCAGTAGGCGAGCAGGAAACCCGCCACGGGAGTCTGAGCGTCATCCCACCAGACACCGCTCACGGTTCGGGTGGTTCCGCCCTCGGTGAGACGATACGCGTATTCCACGTAGTTACCGGTGGTTCGCCCGCTCGGAGTAGGCCCTTCGGTGGCCGGCCCCACCCCCGGGGTGAGGGTGCGCGCGTCGACGGCCTGACCCATGGCCTTGACGCGGGCCTTGTCCCGCTCGGCGACGTTCTCGTACTCGACGAAGATCGCGCTCATGCCGTCGAGGGTGCAGCGGACGCGAACCTTCTCACCCGGGCTCAGACGAGGGCCGCCGGAGGTGCCGCTGCGGCCGCAGGTGGAGAGGAACGGTAGCCAGCCCTCGGCGAGGGTGACCAGGGCGGTGCCGTCGAAGTCGGGGGCGTTGAGGGTGGCCTGACTCTGCTCGAAGACCCCCAGCGACGGTGTCGCGGCCGGGGCCTTGGCGGCCGGCCCCCGCTCGGGGGCGGAGGCACGGCCGGCGAAGAAGCCCCCGGCGCCGAAGAGCAGCAGGCCGGCGACGAGGCCGGCCAGGAGCCCGGCGACGAAGCGGCCCC
Organism: Actinoplanes sp. NPDC048988; assembly: GCF_043197815.1. Classification (NCBI taxonomy): domain Bacteria; kingdom Bacillati; phylum Actinomycetota; class Actinomycetes; order Micromonosporales; family Micromonosporaceae; genus Actinoplanes; species Actinoplanes sp. NPDC048988. Next base: position 329,705 of record NZ_JBICTW010000001.1, read on the forward strand.
GGTTCGGGGGCGGGGTGGGCTCGATGCGGCGACCGGGCGGGGAGGAGAAGCCGTAGGGGTTGCTTTCAGCCGGGGCCGGATAGGGGTCGCCGTGGAAAGGGCCGTACGAGGCGCGGCCACCGGCCGGGCTGGCGGGGGCAGCCGGGTACGGGGTGCCGCTCGCCGGGCCGGGGATGCCACTGGTTGGGGAGGGCGACCCGCTCGTGGGCCAGGAGGCACCGCCATCAGCCGGGATGCCATTGGAGGGCGGGGTGCCATCGGCGGCACTGGCCGGGTAGGGCCGATCGAGGCCGTCCCCGGGTTGACCGAGACTGTCCCCCGGCTGGCCCGGAGTGCCGGGCTGGCCGGGAACGCCGGGCTGGCCGGAAATGCCGGGCTGGCCGGAAATGCCGGGCTGGCCGGGCATTACGGCTGGCTGGTCGCTCGAGGGTGACGGCGGCGGCGCTGAGGCCGAGGCCGGTGGGAAAATCGGCGCTGTCGGGTCGGCGCCTTCCTGGAAGGGACCGTAGCCCGGCATACGGCTCTGATCGGTCACAACGTTACAGATTACCAGGCAGTGGCCAACGCCGATGTCCGTCAAGACCCGATCACCAGCGCCGAGCTATCCGGCCGCGACCCCCGAAGGGCCACGGCCGGATGCCGCCGTCCAGCTGCAAACCGACCGGCTCCGCCAGCCCTCGGGAACCAGGACCCGCGCCGCCAGACCAACGAAAGGACCGGCGTTGTCAGGCCGGAACCCGGGGCCAGCGTTGTCAGGCCTGCGGCTCGGACCCGGCGTTGTCAGGCCGGGACCCGGGCCCGCGATGTCAGGCCGGGACCCGGGCCGGCGTTGTCAGGTCTGCGGCTCGGACCGGCGTCGGCGGGTTACCAACAGCAGGACCACGCCGCCGACTAGGACGGCTGCGCCGGTTCCGGCCATGCCGGCCGAGTTGGCGCCGGTGAGGGCCAGGATCGGGTTGCTGGAGCCGCCGGCGCCGCCTGCGTTGTCGGTGTCATCGTTCGGAGTGACGCTGCCGTTCTCGTCGGCGTCTCCGATCGGGCCGGGGTCGGCCGCGGGCGGGTTGTCGTCCGCTCCGTCGTCGTTGGGCGGTGTCTCGCCGTCATCGCTGGGCGGGTTCTCGCTGCCGTTGCCACCGGCACCGCCGGGAGGGTTCTCGCTCCCGTCGCCACCGCCGTCGCTGGGCGGGTTTCCTTCCCCGTCGCCGGGAGGGGTGCCACCGCCGTTGTCAGGCGGAGTGCCACCGCCATTCCCGGGCGGAGTGCCACCACCATTACCGGGCGGAGTGCCACCGCCGTCTCCATCACCGTCCCCCGGCGGAGTGCCACCACCGCCATCGCCGGGCGGAGTACCACCACCGCCGCCGTCCCCTGGCGGAGTACCGCCGCCGCCGTCCCCCGGCGGGGCACCACCACCGTCCCCGTCGCCCGGCGGAGTACCACCGCCGTCGCCGCCGCCCGGCTGAGTGCCGTCGCCGTCGCCGGGCGGAGTGCCGTCGCCGGGGGTGCCGGGGTTGTCGTCGCCGGGCGGGTCCTCATCGTTTGCGGCTGGGGCCGGGTCGGCCTCGTTCGTGGGTGGCGCCTCGGTGGTCTTCTCGTCGGTGGCGCCCGCCTGCTTCTCGGCGACGACCACGATGCCGCGGGTGGCGGCGTTCGTGGTCGCGGCGCCGGCCGCGTGGGCGCTGGTCAGCGCTGCCACGCCGACCGCGCCGGCCAGCACGCCGAGCCGCGCGGCCGCGCGCAAGCCGCGATGCCGCGCAAGCTGATTGATCCGCATGTCCCTCCCCGTTGTCGCACGCGAAGAGAGCACACATGTCAGCGATCCCCCCGCGATGCGAGGAAGCAACTTAACCGAGGTCAAGCCGGCTGCGCCATCCACGTACGACAATATAGAGGGATAAAAATACTGATGGTTACCTATTCCACACGAAGACCAGAGGAACCAGCGCGGGCTGCCCGCTCCACGAACCGCTCAACCGCAGACCGTCCGGCACTCCCCCGGCGCCGATCCGCCGAACCACAGCGAACTCGGCCGCCTCCGTCGCCACCAGCGCCGGATCTCCGGGCCCGATGAGCGCCGGGTCGCCCGGGTCGGCCGCGGCTTCGGCGACGACGATCGTCATGCTGAGGGGGCGCGGTTCGAGCCGGCCGTCGGTTTCGATGAACTCCTGTGCCTGGCCCTCGCCGTTGATGATCGCCTTGGTCAGTGCCGCCGCGTAGACCGGGTCGCCGGTCGCGTCGTACACCCAGCGCGGCCCGAGCACCGAATGCTCACACGTGCCCACCAGCAGGGAGTCGCCGTCGTCCACAGGCGACCCGCGGTAGGTGAGCGGCACCTGGAGAACCGGGCCGTCCCCCGCCCGTACCAGCAAGGTCTCGATCCCGACCTCGCCGGCCGGGTCGTCGAACCGATAGGCCGCCACCCGCTCGAGCTCCGAGCCCCCGGCCCCGCCGGCCCAGTCCTGCGCGGGAAGCCACTTCGCCAACAGCTCGAGCTTGGTGGGGCGAATCTGAGCACGATGAATCAACGCCATGCGCCGCATCGTAGAGGGAAGCCCGGGGTCAGGAGAGGTCGGTGCTTTCGTCGGCCAGGGCGTCGGCGTCAACGGCGTCGGCGAACTCGGCCGCCTCGGCGTCGCGGGCGGCCAGAGCCTCCTTGACGGCGCGGAAGGCCGTGCCCGCCGGGTAGCCCTTGCGGGCCAGCATGGCCACCAAGCGGCGGAAGACGGCGTCGGGAGGACCGGTGGCCGTGCGCAGCTTGCGGTCGACCAGGGCGCGGGCGGCGGCGGCCTCGTCCTGTTCGTCGACGGACTCCAGGGCCTGGCTGGCGGTCTCGGCGTCGACCCCGCGCTGGCGAAGCTCGTTGGCCAGCGCACGCCGGGCCAGGCCGCGGCCGTGGTGGCGGCTCGACACCCAGGCGCGGGCGAAGGCGGCGTCGTCGATGATGCCGACCTCGTCGTACCGGTCGAGCACCTCGGCGATCACCTCGTCGGAGATCTCCTTGCGGGCCAGGACCTTCGCGAGCTCGGCCCGGGTACGGGGCCGCACCGCCAGCTGACGCAGGCAGATCTCCCGGGCGCGCTCCCCTTCGCTCTGCGCGGGCTGAGCCGGCCGTCCTGAGCCGGCCTCTCCGGAGCTGTCACGCCCGGTGCGAGCGCGGCGAGAGCCGGAGCGGCCGGAGCGAGCCGAAGGAGGACGGGCCTCGTCGGGCTGGTCCTGCTCCGAGTCGTCCGGAATGGACTCGTCTCGGCCGGTGGAGCCCACGCCGAGGCCGAACGGGTCGGCGCGGGACCACGGGAGGCCCTGGCGGGCGGGGCGGGAGGTTCCGCCCGGCGAGTCGCCGCCGCGACGTGGCGGAACGTTGCCGCGTTCCGTCTCGCCGCCGGGGGACTCGCCGGGCGGATGCTCATCGGAAGGGCGGGGCGGCCGGGGCGGGATGGCATCCCATCCGCGCCCGGCTCGCGCGCCGCGTCGTCCGGTCATGTGGTGAGCCCGGCCGGGATCAGAAGTCGACCGGCGGCAGCTCCGGGCCGCCGGCGGCGTCGCCGGTGGTCTGGCCCACGCCGAGCTTCTCCAGGATCTTCTTCTCGATCTCGGCGGCGACGTCGGGGTTCTCCTTGAGGAACTCCCGCGCCTTCTCCTTGCCCTGGCCGAGCTGGTCGCCGTCGTACGTGTACCAGGCGCCGGACTTGCGGATGATGCTCTGCTCGACGCCGACGTCGATCAGCGAGCCCTCGCGCGAGATGCCCTTGCCGTACATGATGTCGAACTCGGCCTGCTTGAACGGCGCGGCCACCTTGTTCTTCACGACCTTGACGCGGGTGCGGTTACCCACGACGTCGGTGCCGTCCTTCAGGCTCTCGATGCGGCGCACGTCGAGCCGGACCGAGGCGTAGAACTTCAGCGCGCGGCCACCGGTCGTCGTCTCGGGCGAGCCGAACATGACGCCGATCTTCTCGCGGAGCTGGTTGATGAAGATCGCGGTCGTGCCGGAGTTGTTGAGGATACCGGTGATCTTGCGGAGGGCCTGGCTCATCAGCCGGGCTTGGAGGCCGACGTGGCTGTCGCCCATCTCGCCCTCGATCTCGGCGCGCGGCACGAGGGCGGCCACCGAGTCGATGACGATGATGTCGAGCGCGCCGGAGCGGATCAGCATGTCGGCGATCTCGAGCGCCTGCTCACCCGTGTCGGGCTGGGAGACGAGCAGGGCGTCGGTGTCGACACCGAGCGCCTTCGCGTACTCCGGGTCGAGGGCGTGCTCGGCGTCGATGAACGCCGCGATACCGCCGTTGCGCTGCGCGTTGGCCACCGCGTGCAGGGCGACCGTCGTCTTACCGGAGGACTCCGGCCCGTACACCTCGATGACGCGGCCGCGCGGCAGGCCGCCGACGCCGAGCGCCACGTCGAGGGCGATGGACCCGGTGGGGATGATGGCGGTCTCCACGACCGGCCGCTCCCCAAGCCGCATCACCGAGCCCTTGCCGAACTGCTTGTCAATCTGTGCCAATGCCAGATCGAGCGCTTTGTCCCGGTCAGGTCCGTTCCCCATGTCCGCCACCCCTGTACTCGATTTCGCAGGCGTCTTCGCCGATGAGCTTCTGTTCACCACGCGCACCAAGGTAGGGGGTGGGTATGACAAAAATCCGCTGCCCTGCCTCCGGCTGTGGATAACCAAGCCGTTGTGGACAATAGCCGAACACGTGTACGACTATCGAGTGACACGCCAGAACGGGTGTACGAAAGCAGCGTTATCGCAGGCGAGAGGGCACCCGATCGGGGTACGCGGCCACCACTGCTCGCCAGATAGTAGCCGTATCGACACCGTCAGCTATCGCCCGATCGATGGTTCGGTCGCCCAGTGCCGCAAAAGAGTGATCTGCCGCAATGCTCCGCGCATAGGCGCCACCGAACGACTCGTTGAGTCGCTCCCAGAAATCCGTCAACCGCACCCCACGAGGGTACTCAGACCGGATGGGGGTAAAAACGTCTCCATGCCTAGGACCGAAGCTCCGGTCGGCGCGCAGGAGTGGGTGCCGCCCCAGCCATGGAGCATCGACAAGCTCAAGTCCGCCGCAGCCGACTGTCAGGGCTGTGAGCTGCACGCGGACGCCACTCAGACCGTCTTCGGGCGGGGCGCGCCGAACGCCCGGGTGGTGCTGGTCGGCGAGCAGCCGGGCGACGTCGAGGATCAGAAGGGCCTGCCTTTCGTGGGGCCGGCCGGGCGGCTGCTGCGCGAGGCGGTCGACGACTCCGGCCTCGACGCGAGTGACGTCTACATCACCAATGCCGTGAAGCACTTCCGCTTCGAGACGCGCGGCAAGCGGCGCATCCACCAGAATCCGGGCCCGGCCCACATCACCGCCTGCCGGCCGTGGCTGGTCGCCGAGTTCTCGCTGCTCGAGCCGGAGCTCGTGGTGATCCTCGGCGCCACCGCGGGCAAGGCGCTGCTGGGCCCGTCGTTCCGGGTCACCCAGCAGCGCGGCAAGCTGATGCCGTGGCCGGCCTCGGCCCAGCATCCCGGCGACTTCCCGGTGGCCGAGATCCAGGCCCTGGCCACGTTCCACCCGTCGGCCGTCCTGCGCGCGGATGATCGCGAGACGGCGTACCGCACCCTGGTCGAAGATCTGAAGATCGCGGCCGGCGCCCTGAGCAGCTAGCGGTCGAGCAGGGCCTCGATGCCGTCGAGGATGCGATCGAGCCCGAAAGAGAAGGATCGCGAAGGGTCGCCGACCGCGTTGTACTCCTGGCCGGCGGCCGTGCCGACGCGGCCGGAGAGCGGGTAGGCGCCCGGCGGCATGACGCGCTCGAGGATCGGCGCGTTGATCTCCCACCACTCGAGGTCCGACATGCCGGACTGCTCGGCGGTCCGGCTGGCCGCGATGGAGGCTCGCGCGGCGGCGGCCGTGAAGCCGCCGACCAACGTGATGACCTGGTCCATCTCGAGATCGGTGAAGCCGGCGCCCTCGATCGCGGCCAGCTGCCACTCCCAGCGATCGGAACCGTTGGGGCCGATCCACGGCCGGCTCTCCTCCACCTGGAGCAGCCACGGATGCCGGTGGAACTCGTCCCACATCTGCCGGGCGACCCCGGTGAGCCGTTCCCGGAGGTCGCCCTGGTGCGGCGGCAGTTCCCGCTCCCCCATCACCTCGTCGACCATGAGGCCGATCAGTTCGGAGCGACCCGGAACGTACGTGTAGATCGACATCAGTTTGAGCCCGAGCCGGTCGGCGACCTTGCGCATCGAGAACGCGGGCAGGCCCTCCTCGTCGGCCACGGCGATCGCCGCGTGCACCACCTCATCGACGCTGAAGCGCTGCTTGGGACCGCGTGAGCCCTGCGGCGTGCCGAGAGTGCGCCGCCAGAGCAGGCTCAGCGTGCGGTCGACGTTCTGACTTTCCATGTGCGGAGATTACCCCGTGGGGTGTACGGTGTACCGCGCACCAATTTCCGTAAGGCATACGGAGTTAGGAGCGACGTGAACTCACTGACGGCTGACGGACTACAGAAGACGTACGGGAAGACCCCCGCCCTGGATGGTTTCGACCTGGCTGTGCCCTCGGGCGTGATCCACGGCCTGCTCGGGCCGAACGGCGCGGGCAAAACCACGGCGGTGAAGGCGCTGGCCACTTTGATCGATGTCGACGGGGGTGCGGCGACGGTCGCCGGATTTGACGTACGCAGGCAGGCGCCGCAGGTCAGGCGCAGGATCGGCCTCATCGGGCAACACGCGGCGGTCGACGAGATCCTCGGCGGCCGGCAGAACCTGGTGATGTTCGGACGGCTCTTCGGCCTGTCCAAAAGCGACGCGCGGCGGCGGGCCGAGGAGCTGCTGGACGTCTTCGGGCTGATCGGGGCGGCCGAGCGGGCGGTCTCGACCTACAGCGGGGGCATGCGCCGGCGGCTCGACATCGCGGCCGGGCTGATCATGACGCCGGCGGTGCTCTTCCTCGACGAGCCGACCACCGGCCTGGACCCCCGCGCCCGCAACGAGGTGTGGGAGAGCGTGCGGGAGATCGCCGCCCGCGGCACCACCGTGCTGCTGACCACGCAGTACCTGGACGAAGCCGATCAGCTCGCCGCGCGGATCTCCGTGATGAACCACGGGCGGGTGATCGCGGAGGGCACCCCGGACGAGCTGAAACGCCGGGTCGGCGGCGACCGGGTCACCGTCACCCTGCCCCTGCGGACATCCCTGGACGACGTCGCCGAGCGGCTCTCCCGAGCGGTGGGCGCGCCCGCGGTGACCGACGCCGAGGCGCACAGCCTCACCTTCGAGGTCGGTCTCGGCGCGCTCGCCGACATCGTCCGCGGCCTGGACGAGCTGCGGATCGATCCCGAGGACCTGATGCTGCGGCGGCCGACCCTGGACGAGGCGTTCCTGACCCTGACCGAGGAGGCCGCGCGATGACGACCCTGCGCGCTGGATGGATCATGACGCAGCGGGAGCTGGCGCACTGGGCGCGGCAGCCCTGGACGCCGCTCTTCGGCCTCCTCTTCTCGATCATGTTGCTGCTCGTCTTCGGCTTCCTGTTCGGCGGGGCGATCACCGTGCCCGGCGGCGGCGATTACATCAACTTCCTGCTGCCCGGCATGCTGGCGCTGAGCATGATGTTCGGCGTCGAGTCCACGGCCACGACGATGGCCAACGACGCCCGCAAGGGCATCACCGACCGGTTCCGCTCGATGCCGATCGGCAGTTCCTCGGTGGCCCTGGGCCGGGTCGGGGCCGACATGGCCAACTCGGCGGTCGAGCTGTTCGCGCTGATCGTGGGCGGGTTGCTGATCGGCTGGCGGATCACCTCGGATCCGGCGCCGGTGGCGCTGGCCGTCGTGCTCCTGCTCTGGTTGCGCTTCGCGATGCTCTGGATCGGGATCTTCGTCGGGCTCTCCTTCCGCGGCGAGGGGGCCACCATGGCCGTACAGGTGCTGGTCTGGCCCATCGGTTTTCTGTCGACGGCGATCGTCTCGGCCGAGACGATGCCGGGCTGGCTGGGCACGATCGCCGCGTGGAACCCGCTGTCGGCGACCGCCTCGGCGGCCCGCGAGCTGTTCGGCAACCCGACCGGGATCACGTCGGGTCCCCTGGCGGACGGGGCGGTCTGGCTCGCCCTGGCCTGGCCGCTGGTGATCACGGCGGTCTTCCTTCCGCTGTCGGCCCGGGCTTACCGCCGCCTGCGCGCCTGATCATCGCGCCGGGGCGGTGAGGCCGGAGGGGTGGACGGCCGCGGCCACCGCGTCGGCCACCCTGGGGATCTCCTCCTCATCGAGGGGGCCGATCGAGATACGGATGCCGTACGGGGTGGAGGTGCGGAACAGGGAGCCGGGCGCCACCGCCCATCCGGCGTCCCGGAGCAGACCGACCGCGCGGGTCTCGTCGGGCACGGTCACCCAGACGTTGATGCCGGTCTCGCCCTCGGCCGCGAGACCGCGGGCCCGGAGCTCGTCCCGCAGGAGGCGCCGCCGCCGGCCGTACGCGCCGGCGGCGTGCGCCACCAGCTCGGTGACCTGGGGATCGCGCCAGAGGCGCAGGAGCGCCCGCTGAAGGATGGTCGACACCCAACCGGAGCCGACGCGCATCCGGCCGACCACCCGCGAGATGGTCGTCTCGTCGCCGGCCAGCACGCTGACCCGCAGGTCGGGGCCGAACGGCTTGGACGCCGAGCGGGTGACGGCCCAGGCGCCGGTGACCGGACCCACGCAGTGGGGCGGGGCCTCGGCCAGCTCGGCGGCGTGGTCGTCCTCGATGAGCAGGAGCCCGGGGCGCGCGGCGAACAGGATCCGCAGTTCCTCGGCCCGCAAGGCGGTGACGGCGACGCCGGTGGGGTTCTGCGCGCGCACCGTGATGACGGCGGCCCGGATACCCGCGCGCAGGGCCGCGTCGACCGAGGCCACCGCGGGACCCTCACGGTCGAGGGTGATCGGCACCGGGCGCAGGCCCATGGCGGCCAGCAGGTCGAGCAGGTTGGACCAGCCGGGATCCTCGACGCCCACCGCGTCACCCGGGCGCAGATGGGCCGTGAGCAGGCGCTCGATCGCGTCGAGAGTGCCCGAGGTGACGGTGATGAGCGCGTCGGCGACCGGGAGGCCGTCGGCCAGCAGACGCGGACGGGCGGCCTCGATCAGCTCCGGCATGGCGGCCGCCGCCGCATATCCCTGTGGTGGGGAATTGTCGTCGGCGACCTCGTGGAGCACCGGGCCGAGCGGGGGCAGCAGCCGGAGGTCGGGCTCGCCGGCCGACAGGTCGCGGACCCCCTCGGGAACGGGAAGGCGCAGGTCGGAGCGCGGGCCGGCCACGGCGGGTCGGGAGCGCACCCGGGTCCCGCGCCGGCCGTCGGCCTCGACGACGCCGCGCTGGCGCAGGTCTTGATAGGCCTTGGCCACCGTGGCCGGGCTGACATGCAGAGAGTCGGCCAGGACGCGGATGGGCGGGAGGGCGGCGCCCCAGACCCAGTCGCCTCGCAGAACTCCCGACTCGATGCTCGCGGAAATCGTGGAGGCGCTGTCGCCGGTCACCTGATATTGTGCTGCCACACGAGAGATTTTGTACTAGTACAGAAGATTCCGCAAGCGAGGAGGCCTCGATGTCCGACCTCTATCCTCAAACGGCCCGCACGACGGCCACCCGCTACCGCGATCGCACCCACTACGACCGCGCCCTGGTCCACGCCATTCTGGACGAGGCGTACGACTGTTCCGTCGCGTTCGTGGTCGACGGCTCACCGCGGGTGCTGCCCACCCTGCACGTCCGCGTCGGCGAGACCCTCTATCTGCACGGCTCCTCGGGAGGGCGATTCGGCCTGTCGGCCCGGGGCTCCGATGTCGAGGTCTGCGTGAGCGTCACGCTTCTCGACGGCTTGGTGTACGCGCGTTCGCAGTTCCACCACAGCGCCAACTACCGCTCCGTGGTTGCCATGGGCGCGGCCCGGCTGGTCACCGACCCGGCCGAGAAACTGGCCGCGATGACCGCGCTGGTCGACAAGGTCGGGGCGGGCCGCGCGGCCGACAGCCGGCCGCCGACCCGACAGGAACTGGCGCAGACCGGCGTACTGGCGCTGAAGCTGGAGGAAGTGTCGGCCCGCGCCCGCGGCGGCGGGGTGAACGAGGCCGAGGAAGACCTGCCACTGCCCCACTGGGCCGGCGTGCTGCCCGTCCGGCGCGAGTTCGGGCCGCCCGAGACCGGCGCCGGGGTGACCGCCGATCTCCCCGGCTACCTGCCCGGCTCCGAGTTGCCCTGGGCCTCCGCCGTTCCGCTCGAGGGCCGGCACGTGCGGCTCGAACCCCTCACGCCCGGCCACGCGGAGGGCCTGACCGAGGCGCTCGGCGACGACGAGCTCTGGCAACACTTCCTGGTGCCGCGGCCGCGGACGGTCGAGGCGATGACCGACTACCTGGCCACTCTTCAGCGCCATCGGTGGAGCGGCTCCCAGGTGTGCTGGGCCCAGGTCGAGCCGGCGACCGGCCGGGTGATCGGCATGACCAGCTACCACGACATCGATCCGGCGCGGCGGTCGCTCGCGATCGGGCACACGATGATCGGCAAGCCGTGGTGGCGCACGGGCGTCAACACCGAGGCCAAGCTGCTGCTGCTCGAGCACGCCTTCGACAAGCTGGCGGCCGAGCGCGTGTTCTGGTACACCGACAACCGCAATGAACGGTCACAGAAGGCGATCGCGCGGCTCGGCGCGGTCCACGAGGGTGTGCTGCGGCGCCATCGTCAGCGGCCGGACGGGTCGTGGCGCGACACCGTGGTGTTCGGCATGACCGTCGACGAGTGGCCGGCCGCGGCGGAGCGGCTCCGGGCGCGGCTGGCGGCGGCCTGACATGCTCGGCGTCACCGACTTCTGGACGTACGTGGTGGGCACCATCGCGATCATCCTGCTGCCCGGGCCGAACTCGATCTTCGTGCTGTCGACGGCGGCCCGGCGCGGAGTGCGAGCCGGCTACCAGGCGGCGGCCGGGGTGTTCCTGGGCGACGCGATCCTGATGACGCTGTCCGCGGCCGGGGCGGCCTCGCTGCTGCGGGCCTATCCGCCGGTGTTCACCGTCATCAAGTACGCGGGTGCGGCCTATCTGTTCTGGGTGGGGCTCGGCATCGTCCGCGGCGGCATTCGGCGGTGGCGGGGGAAGGCCTCGTCCGCTGAGCCGGAGGTGGTCGAGGAGGTTCGCCACCCGTTCCGGCAGGCGGCCGTGATCAGCCTGCTCAACCCGAAGGCGATCCTGTTCTTCGTGTCGTTCTTCATCCAGTTCGTGGAGCCCGGGTACGCGCATCCGGTGCTGCCGTTCCTGGTGCTGGGCGCTGTGGTGCAGTTGTGCAGCGGGCTCTACCTGACGGCGCTGATCTTCGGCGGCAAGTTCCTGGCCGGCCAGTTCCAGCGCCGGCGCCGCCTGGCCGCCGGCGCCGCGGCCGGGGTGGGCGCCCTGTTCGTCGGCTTCGGCATCAAGCTGGCCACAGCCAGCGTCGGCTGACCCGGCCGGCAACAGCGCCCCGCGGGCAACAGCGCCCCGCCTGGGCGGGGCGCCGGTGCTCGGGTCACTCGTCGCCGAAGTCGCCCTCGTCGTCGCCGCCGAAGGCGTCGTCCATGGCCTCGCCGAGGATCATGCCGCCGATGACGCCGCCGGCCACGCCGGCTGCTACGCCGCCCATGCCGATGCCGCCGCGGTGGCGGGTGTGGCCGTGGTAGCCGTGACCGCCGCCGTGAGCCGGGTAGCCGCCATGGCCGCCGAAGCCGCCCGGGGCGCCGTAACCCCCGCCGTGGCCACCTCCGTGACCGCCGAAGCCGGGGGCGCCGAAGCCGCCGGCGCTGCGCAGGCCCTGGTAGCGGCCCGCGGCCTGGCTCACCCAGCCCTCGACCACGGAGTTCCAGTCGGTCGTGTCGGCCTCGGCGTGCGAGACGCGGAAACGGCCGTACGCGTCGTGGCCCGGCTGGAGGAAGCCGCCGCGCTTGTCGAACTCCAGGACGACCTCGACACCCTGCGGGTCGGCGATGAAAGTCACCTCGACCTCGTTGATGCCGCCGGCGTACTGCGGCGGCGGGTAGAACTCGATCTCCTGGTAGAACGGCAGGGTCTGGCGTACGCCGTAGATGCCGCCGTGCTCCAGGTCCGCGCTCTTGAAGCGGAAACCGAGCCGGGCGAACGCGTCCAGGATCCGCTCCTGCGCCGGCAGCGGGTGCACCGCCACCTGGTCCAGGTCGCCCTTGTCGACCGCCTTAGCCACCGCGAGCTCGGTGCGCAGGCCCATCGTCATGCCGTGCAGGCGCTGGCCGTAGACGTCGGTGATCGGCGTCTCCCACGGCATCGGGAACGAGAACGGCAGCGACCGGTTCTCGCCCTTGTGCAGCTGGAACGCCCCCGCCACCGGCAGCCGGTGGAACTCGACGAAACCGTCACCGTGCTCCGACTCCACCCGGGTGACCAGGCCCAGCACGACGCCGTCGATCAGCACGTCGTGGTCGCCCCCGGTGATGTTCACCTGACCGTCCAGGGCGAGCCCGGGACGGGTGTTCGGGTTCGCCAGCACCGTGTCGACGGACGGGCCGCCGACGCCGAAGGCGCGCATCATCTTCTTGAAAACCACCGGATCATTCCTCCTCGAACAAGGCGGTGCGTCAACTCAACAGACAGGGGTGGCGGGTCTAGTTGGCCGACGGGACGGCCACCGGGGTGTCCGTCTCGTCGTCGAAACGGCCGATCACCTGCTCCAGCAGGTCCTCCAGGGCCACGAAGCCGACCTGGTCCGGGCCCGAGCAGACGATCGCCAGCTGGGCGCGGCCCGCTCGCAGCGCCGCCACCGCCTCCACCACGCTCACCTCGGCGCCGACCGTGAAGGCCGGCTCCATCAGGTCGCGGGCTTCGGCGTCGCGGCCCGCGGCCGTCGCCCGGACGGCCTCGCGGACGTGGACCACGCCGATCACGTCGCCGTCGGCGCCGGTCACCGCGATCCTCGAGCGGCCGCTGGTCAGCGAGGCCAGCTCGATCTCGGCCGCGCCGGCCGTGGCCGGGATCGTGACCAGCTGCGACGTCGGCAGCAGGACCTCACGCACCTTGAGCGAGCCGAGGCCGAGCACGCTGGTCAGCAGCTCGCTCTGCTCCTCCTCGATCAGGCCCTCGGCGCGGGAACGGTCGAGCAGGATACGCATCTCGGCCGGGCCGTGCGCCTGCGCCAGCTGATCCTGGGCGTGCACGCCGAACGGTTTCAGCGCCGCGTTGGCCAGCGCGTTCAGCACCCGCAGGGCCGGGCGCACCAGCGTGACGAAGCCGCGGAACGGCAGCGCCAGCAGGGTGGCCGACCGCTCCGGGTCGGTGATCGCCCACGATTTCGGCATCATCTCGCCGATGACCAGGTGGAGGAAGGTCACCACGATCAGCGCGATCAGGAACGCGATCACGTGGCTGGCCATCTCGGGCAGGCCCACGGCGTGCAGGGCCGGGCCGAGCAGGTGCTCGATCGACGGCTCGGCCAGCGCGCCCAGGCCCAGCGAGCACAGGGTGATGCCGAGCTGGGCGCCGGCCAGCATCATCGACAGCTCGCGGGTGCCGTCCAGCGCCGAGCGCGCGGCCCGGCTGCCGGCGGCGGCCGCCTGCTCGAGGCGGTGACGCTTGCTGGCCACCAGCGCGAACTCGGCCGCGACGAAGAAGGCGTTGCCGGCCAGCAACAGGACGATCCAGAGCACGTTCATCGGCTGATCCGTACGGTCTGCGGGACGTGGCGGTCGACGCTCACGACGCGTACCGACAGGGAACCGTCGTCGAGGGTGACCGAATCGCCGGCCTGGACCACCCGCCCGAGCCGGGCCATGACCAGGCCCGACACGGTCTCGTAGTCGTCGCCGACGGGCAGGTCGACGCCGGTCGCGTCGGTGATCTCGTCGATCCGCCAGCGGGCCGGCACCAGCCACGAGCCGTCGTCCTGGCGTACCGGCTCGGGCTCGGCCTCGTCGTCCTCGTCGCGGATCTGGCCGACCAGCTCCTCGGCGATGTCCTCGAGCGTGATGATGCCGGCGAAGCCGCCGAACTCGTCCACGACGCAGGCGAGCTGGCGGTGCGCGGACCGCAACCGCTCCAGCACGGCCGGCAGCCGCAGCGACGACGGCACCAGGATCGGGGCCGACATCACCTCGGAGACGGCGACCTTGTCGCGGTCGGCGGGCGCAATGGCCAGGATGTCGGCGATGCCGACCACACCGACGATCTCGTCGAGGACGGCGCCGCGCACCGGGAACCGCGAGCGGTGGGTGTCGAGCAGCGCCACCACGTCGGCCGCGGTCGCCGACTGGGACACGGTGTGCACGTCGACGCGGGGCACCATGGCCTCGGCCGCCGTCCGGCCGCGGAAGTCGAGACCGCGGTCGAGCAGCGTGGACATCTCGGCGTCGAGACCACCGTTGGCCCGCGACTCGGCGATGATCTGCTCGAGGTCCTCGGAGGTGGCGCCCTCGGGCAGCTCCTCGATCGGCTCGATGCCGATGCGGCGCAGCAGACGGCCGGCGGTCTTGTCGAACAGCTTGATCACCGGGCCGAAGACGGTCAGGTAGATCAGCGTCGAGCGGCTGAGCGCCTTCGCCAGCGCCTCGGCGCGGGCGATGGCGAGGTTCTTGGGCGCGAGCTCGCCGAGCACCATCTGCACGACGGTCGCGATGAGCAGGGCGAACGCCACCGACAGGGGCACGCTCACGGCGGCCGGCACGCCGGCCACGCCGAGCAGGTCGGCCAGACCCTCACCGAGGTACGGCTCGGCGACATAGCCGACGAGCAGTGCGGTGACGGTGATGCCGAGCTGGGCGCCGGACAGCACGAAGGAGAGGCGTTCGGTGACTTTGAGTGCGCGGGCGGCGGCCTCATCACCCTGGGCGGCGTCGTGGCGAAGTCGTCCGCGGTCGGCGGCGACATAACCGAATTCCTGCGCGACGAAATAGCCGGTGACGGCGGTCACCACGATTACCAGGAGAAGGCCGGTAAGGATTAACACGGCCGAGGAGGTCCGTACGCGAGCGGACGGTCGACGGGGAGCCGGGCCGAGCCCGGCTGACTACTGCCGATCATGAAGAGAGACGGTAGCAAGTCCCGCTGTGTGATCGCTGTGAGCTACGACCCGGCCGGTCGATCGGCGTAGAACGTGCTCAGCACCATGTTGACCTTGGGCAGATCGGCGGTCCAGTCGAACTCGCGGGTGGCCCAGCTGATGGCGTACGCCTTGCTGTCGGTGGCCAGCCAGCGGGTACGCACATGCCGCTGGGCGCCGTCGGTGACGTACGTGTACTCCCAGTCGGCCGCCTTGTTCAGCAGCTCCTTCTTCTCCAGGGCGATCTGCTGATATCCGGGCAGCGCGCCGGAGCGGACCAGACGCTGGGCCTCGGCGCGACAGGCCTTGACCGGATCGCCGGCCGGATCGCGGTTGAGGGACAGGGTCATCACGCGGGTGCCGACCGGGTCGCGGAAGCAGAACGTCGTACCGATCCGCTGGTAGGTCCAGCCGTCCGGAACCGGCATGTGAAAGCCGGAACCGTCCGTGAAATAGGACCACCCGCCCAGCAGCGACCAGCCCTTGACCCCTCGGGCGGCGGACCGCTGCGGGGTGACCGGAAGGTTCTCCGGAGCGACGACGTCGCAGGTCGCCGGGGAGAAGCCGGCCGTCACCGTCCGCAGGGGCGAAGGCGAGATCGTCGGCGCCGAGACGGGCGCGGGCGCCGCCGTGTCCTCGTCGCGCTGCACCAGATAACCGGCCAGGATGCCGCCGACACCGAGCACCGTGACCAATGCGAGCCCGGCGGCCATCAACGGTTTCCGCGGCGCGGTCGAAGGGCTGGCCGGCGGGTCCGGCGGATCCGGCGGCGGAAGCGCGGCCACGGCCGCCCGAGCCGGCGCCCTGATCTGATCGATATCGGACCCGACGACGGCTCTGGCCCGGCGCGGCGCCGGCACGCCCACCTGACCCGGGCTGGGCGCCGACGAGATGATCATCCGGAGCCGGCGCTCCACCTCGGGCGCGCTCAGCCGGGCCTCGGGCTCGTGCCGCAGGAGCCCGGTCAGCACCGGGCCCAGCATTCCGGCCCGTACCGGCGGATCCGGCTCCTCCGTGGCCAGGGCCATCAGGGTGGCCATGGCGTTCTCGCGCTGGTAGGGCGAACGGCCCTCGACCGCGGCGTACAGCGTCGCCCCGAGCGACCACAGATCCGACTGCGGCGTGGACGTGCCGTCGCGGGCCCGCTCGGGCGACACGTACTGCGGCGAGCCGACTATCAGGCCGGGCCCGGTCACCGACCCGTCGTCCATGAACGTGGCCAGACCGAAATCGGTCAACACGATGCGACCGTCGTGGCCGATGAGCACGTTGTGGGGCTTCACATCGCGGTGCAGCACCCCGGCCCGGTGCGCGGCGGTGAGCGCGTCGAGCACGGCCAGCCCGATACGCGCCGCGGTCGCCGGCGAATACGGACCGTCGTCCTGGATGACCTGGTAGAGCGAGCGCGAAGGCACATACTCCATGACGATCCAGGGCAGGCCGTCGGCGTGCACCACGTCGTAGATCCGCACGACATGCGGGTGGTTGAGCCGTCCGGCGCTGCGCGCCTCACGCAGCGTACGGTCGCGGAGCCGGACCCGTTCCTCGTCGCTCATCCACTCGGGCGGCACGAATTCCTTGACGGCGACATCCCGGTCCAGCATCTCGTCGCGGGCCCGCCAGACGCGGCCCATGCCACCGGCGCCGACCGGCTCGCCCAGGCGATACCGACCGGCGACGAGCATGCGTTCGACCGCCATCCCGCCCCCTGCCGTCGACCGATCTCCACCATAGACAGCCACCAGCCACCGGCGGAATGACGATCACCCGGCCACCGCGTAGACCACCAGGTTGTCCCGGTAGGACCGCAGCGACCGATCGAAGACCCCGCCACACGTGATCAGCCTCAGCTGCCGATCGGGTGTCGGTCCATAGACTTCACGGGTCGGAAAATCAGATTTCGGGTACCACCGTGACGACGTGACAGTGAACCGCACGATCCGGCCGCCGCGCACGACATCGATCCGGTCGCCGGCCTTCACCTCACGCAGCCGGTAGAAGACAGCCGGCCCGGCCTTCGAGTCGACATGCCCGGCGATCACCGCGGGGCCGGTGTCTCCGGGCGCCGTCCCCTCCGCGTACCACCCGGCCTGGCCAAAGCTCTCCGGCGGCCGCAGAGCGCCATCGGCACCCAGCCCGAGCGTCTCGAGCGGCGTGTCGACCCCGATCGCCGCAACCCGCAGCCGGGTGGGTTGCCCGCTCGCCAGCCCAGCCACCGCCCCAAACGGATCACCGGGTGGGCGACCGTCACCAGACCCGGCCCCCACAGAACCGGCCCCCACAGAACCGGCGCCCACGGAACCAGCACCCGCAGACCCAGCATCAGGCCCGGCGTCAGGCTCAGCGGCACCGGGCTCGGCGGCCTCGGCGGGCCCGGCCGTGCCGTCGGCTCGGCGGTCGCCGGAATTCGCGGGATCTGCCAATCCGGCGGAGCCGGGCGCGTCAGCGAGCACGGATCGACCGTCATCCGCCTTCGGCGCCCGGTCACTCACGGCGAGATATCCGCCGCCGGCCAGAAGCGCGGCCACCGTCGCGGCCAGCGCGGGCAGGGCGAGTCGCGCTTTCCTATCTGGTACGCGACGAGCAAGACCCCCAACCGCAGACGCGGGCACCGATCCACTCGCCTCACCGGGGCCGTTGCCGCCTCCACCAGGGCCCTCCGGCGTGTTCCCACGTTCGCCCGGGCCGGCCGGGCCGGTGACAGGCCCGACGACGTCGCTCCCGGCCGGCATCGCTGACGCGGGAGTCGCCGCCCGCAAAGGCGGAGAAACGACAAGCGCCCCCGAAGCGGGCGAACCCGGCACCTCGGCCGCCGCACCTTTCGGAAGGACCCGGCGGGAAAAGGGCGTGGCCGCCTTGGAAGGGCTCGACCGAGGGCGAGGGACGGAGAGCGCTCCCGGCACCGTGGCAAAGCCCCTGGCAACGTCCGGCTTACCGACCGCCGCCGAACCTCGAAAGGCGCCCCCGGGCTTGGTCGCGGCGAGCTCGACGACGCCAGGCCGAACCGCCCCAGGTTGGGTGGGCTCGGGCGCAGAGGCGCCAAGCCCGGCGGGATGAGGCTTGACGCCGCCAGACGCACCGGCACAGGCACCGGGCCGGGCGGAGTCGGGCCGGGCGGAGTCGGGCCGGGCGGAGTCGGGCCGGGCGGAGTCGGGCCGGGCGGAGTCGGGCCGGGCGGAGTCGGGCCGGGCGGAGTCGGACCGGGCGGAGTCGGGCCTGGTGACGCTGGACGCAGCGGAGTCGGGCCGGGCGAGGTCGAGCCCTGCAGCGCCGGGCGTGGAAGCGTCAGGCCGGCCGAGGTCCGGGCCGGTGGCGCCGGGCATGGAAGCGTCAGGCCGGCCGAGGTCCGGGCCGGTGGCGCCCGGCGTAGCGGCACCGAGGTCGGTGGGGGCGGCGTTCGGGTCGGGGGTTGGTGGGTCGGTGGGGGTCACCTCGTACGCCTAATGGGGCCGGCGGCGGAGGGCGGCCGTCAGTGTGCCGATGGCCAAGGCGGCGAAGCCGGCGGCCAGCAGCGCGCCCGGCAGTGGGGATCGTGGGGCCGTGCCGCCCGCGCCGGTGGCGACGCCGCCCAAGGGGACCGTGCCCTGGCGCTCGGCGTCGACGTGGAGCTGGGGTTTCAGGCCGCCGTTCTGGTCGTCCAGGACGATCAGGGAGTAGACGCTGCCGGCGCCCAGCGTGCACGGTAGCTCGCTGGTGCGGCCGCCGCCGGTCGGGACCACCCGGACGCTCCAGCTGCCGGGGTTCACCTCTTTGTAGGCCGTGGTGGTGGCGAACTCGACGCCGTCGGCGATTGTGGCGCCGTTCCGGCCCGCCACGTCGAGGACGGGGGCCTTCACCGAGGCCTGGATGACGCGGACCTTGGACTTGCCGGCGTCGGGGAGTTGGAGGTCGTCTTCGATGATGCGCAGGCCCAGGTCGGCGAAGCGGCCCACGCCGGCGACCGTGTAGGCACCACCATTTTCGACGCCGACCTCGGTCGTGATCACCGGGTTTTCCGTCGCCGGCGCGCCGGCTTTGCGCATCGCCACCTGGTAGGTCCCGGTCGGCAGACGGAGATATTGCGACATGTCGCCGTACGCCACCGCGCGGAATGTCTGCGGGGCGACCGCCCCCGAGTCCGATTTGAGGTAGACATCGACCGCCGGCGTGTCCGGCGAGAGGTGGGCCAGGCGGACATAACCGCTGGTGGGAGCGGCTGTCGCGGGGGTCGCGCCGAGCATGGTCGTGGCCAGCACGGCCGCTGCCGCGGCGAGGCGCGCGAGTCGGGACACGGGGCCTCCTCTTCGACTGGCGTCCATATATATCCCTCGGTTGGTGACCTACGCCATCGTCCGGCGCGTTTTTGTCGTACCCCCGAGGCAGCATGGGTGCTGTGAAAGAAGTCCTGGAGCAGTTCGGGCCGGCCACGCGTGAGTGGTTCACGGCGGCCTTCGCCGCGCCCACCTCCGCCCAGGCCGGCGCGTGGCGGGCGGTCGGTGCCGGCCGCAACGCCCTCGTGGTCGCGCCGACCGGTTCCGGCAAGACGCTGGCCGCCTTCCTCTGGTCGCTCGACCGGCTGGCCCACGAGGCGGTCCCGGACGATCCACGGCGGCGCTGCCGGGTCCTTTACGTGAGCCCGCTCAAGGCGCTCGCGGTGGACGTCGAGCGCAACCTCCGCGCGCCCCTGACCGGCATCCGGCAGGCCGCCGGCCGGCTCGGGGTTCCGCCGCCCGACATCACCGTCGGCATGCGCACGGGCGACACCCCGGCCGACGAGCGGCGGCTCTTCCAGCGGACCCCGCCCGACATCCTGATCACCACCCCGGAGTCACTGTTCCTGCTGCTCACTTCGGCCGCGCGGGATTCGCTGCGCGGTGTCGAGACGGTGATCATCGATGAGGTGCACGCGGTCGCCGCCACCAAGCGGGGGGCCCATCTGGCGCTCTCGCTCGAGCGGCTCGACGGGCTGCTCGAGCGCCCGGCGCAGCGGATCGGGCTGTCGGCCACGGTCCGGCCGATCGACGAGACCGCGCGCTTCCTCGGCGGCGCGCAGGATGTCGAGATCGTCCAGCCGCCGGCCGCCAAGACCATCGAGGTCGCGGTCGAGGTGCCGGTCGAGGACATGACGCGGCTCGACGAGGTGCCCGACACCGATCTCGACGATCCGGGCGCCGGTCGCCACACGCCGTCCATCTGGCCCGCCGTCGAGGAGCGGGTGCTCGACCTCATCGAGGCCCACCGCTCGACGATCGTCTTCACCAACTCGCGGCGCGGCGCCGAGCGGCTCTGCGCCCGGATCAACGAGCTGGCCGCCGAGCGGGCGGGCGAACCTGTGCCGGCGCCGGCCAAGCCGCCGGCGGAAGTGATGGCCCAATCGGGACAGGCCGGCGGCGCCCCGCCCGTCGTGGCCCGGGCTCACCACGGCAGTGTCTCGCGCGAGGAGCGCAAACAGATCGAGGAGGCGCTGAAATCGGGCGTGCTGCCCGCCGTGGTCGCCACGTCCAGCCTCGAGCTCGGCATCGACATGGGCGCGGTCGACCTGGTGGTGCAGATCGAGGCGCCGCCGTCGGTCGCGGCCGGTCTGCAGCGCATCGGCCGGGCCGGCCACCAGGTGGGCGCCGTCTCGCGCGGCGTCGTCTTCCCGAAACACCGCGGCGATCTGGTGTCGTGCGCGGTGGTGGCCGACCGGATGAGCGCCGGCGCGATCGAGGAGCTGCGCTACCCGCGTAACCCGCTCGACGTGCTGGCCCAGCAGATCGTGGCCATGGTCGCGCTCGACGCGTGGCAGGTCGACGAGCTCGCGGCTCTGATCCGGCGGGCCGCGCCTTTCGCCGAGCTGCCCGACTCGGCCCTGCACGCGGTGCTCGACATGCTTTCCGGGCGGTACCCGTCGACCGCGTTCGCCGAGCTGCGCCCTCGCCTGGTCTGGGACCGGGGCACCGACGAGCTGACCGGCCGGCCCGGCGCCCAGCGCCTCGCCGTCACCAGCGGCGGCACCATTCCCGACCGGGGCATGTTCGGCGTCTTCCTGGCCGGCTCGGAGCGGGCGTCGCGGGTCGGCGAGCTCGACGAGGAGATGGTGTACGAGTCGCGGGTCGGCGACGTGTTCCTGCTCGGCTCCACCTCCTGGCGGATCGAGGACATCACCCCCGACCGGGTGCTGGTCTCCCCCGCGCCCGGGGCGCCGGCCCGGATGCCGTTCTGGAAGGGCGACTCGCCGGGCCGCCCGATCGAGCTGGGCCGGGCCATCGGGGCGCAGCTGCGCACGCTGACCCGGGCCGACGACGACAAGGCCACCGCCACCCTGCGGGAGACCGGTCTCGACGAGTGGGCCGCCAACAACCTGCTGGCCTACCTGCGCGAGCAGCGCGAGGCCACCCGCAACCTGCCCGACGACCGCACCATCGTGGTCGAGCGCTTCCGCGACGAACTCGGCGACTGGCGGATGACGGTCCACTGTGTGCTCGGTGCCAAGGTCAACGCGCCCTGGGCGCTGGCGATCGGGCGGCGGCTTTCCGAGAGGTACGGGGTGGACGGCGCCGTCATGCCGTCCGACGACGGCATCGTGGTGCGGCTGCCCGACACCGCCGAGGAGCCGCCCGGGGCCGACCTGGTGGCGTTCGACCCCGAGGAGATCGCCCAGCTGGTCGAGGAGTCGGTCGGCACGTCGGCGCTGTTCGCGTCCCGGTTCCGCGAGTGCGCGGCCCGGTCGCTGCTGCTGCCCCGGCGTGACCCGCGGCGGCGGCAGCCGCTCTGGCAGCAGCGGCAGCGTTCGGCCCAGCTGCTCGACGTGGCCCGCGAGTTCGCCGACTTCCCGGTGACGCTCGAGGCCGCGCGCGAGTGCCTTCAGGACGTCTTCGACGTGCCCGGCCTGGTCGGGCTGATGCGCGAGGTGGCCGGCCGCAAGGTCCGGCTCGTCGAGGTCGAGACCCCGCGCCCGTCACCGTTCGCGCGGTCGCTGCTCTTCGGATATGTGGGCGCTTTCCTGTACGAGGGTGACGCGCCCCTGGCCGAGCGGCGGGCCGCCGCCCTGGCGCTCGACTCCACCCTGCTCGGCGAGCTGCTGGGCCGGGTCGACCTGCGGGAACTGCTCGACCCCGAGGTGGTCGGCGAGACCGAGGCGCAGCTGCAGTGGCTGACCAGCCAGCGGCAGCCGCGCGACGCCGAGGACGCGGCCGAGCTGCTTCGGCTGCTCGGCGACCTGGCGCCGGCCGAGCTGGCCGTGCGCGGCGTCGAGGAGTCGTGGCTGTCCACACTGGAGACGGCTCGCCGGGCGATCCGCGTCCGGATCGCGGGCGAGGAGCGCTGGATCGGCATCGACGACGCCGGCCGCTACCGCGACGCGCTCGGTGTGGCGCTGCCGGTCGGCCTGCCCGAGGCGTATCTGGCGTCGGTGGCCGACCCGCTCGGCGATCTGGTCGCCCGCTACGCGCGTACCCACGGGCCGTTCGCCGCCGCCACCTGCGCGGCCCGGTTCGGGCTGGGCGTGTTCGTGGTCGAGCAGGCGCTGAAACGGCTGAGCGCCACCGGCCGGGTGTCCTCGGGCGAGTTCTCCCCCGGCGGCGCCGGCACCGAGTGGTGCGACGCCGAGGTGCTGCGCATGCTGCGCCGGCGGTCGCTGGCCGCGCTGCGCCGCGAGATCGAGCCGGTGCCGCCGCGGGTGCTGGCCGCGTTCCTGCCGCGCTGGCATCAGATCGGCGGCAACGCCCGGGGCATCGACGCGCTGGCCGCGTCGATCGAGCAGTTGCAGGGCGTCGCGGTGCCGGCCTCGGCCTGGGAACGGCTGGTGCTGCCGGCCCGGGTCGCCGACTACGCCCCGCCGCAGCTCGACGAGCTGTGCGCCAGCGGCGAGGTGCTGTGGGCCGGGTCCGGCTCGATCGGCGGCCACGACGGCTGGGTCTCGCTGGTCTACGCCGACAGCGCTCCGCTCCTGCTGCCACCGGCCGACGAGGAGCTCGCGCTGACGCCGCTGCACCAGGAGGTGCTGGAGGCGCTGGGTGACGGCCAGGCGTTGTTCTTCCGGTCTCTTTCCGACCGCGTACGGTCCACCGACGACCAGGCGCTGGCCTCGGCCGTCTGGGATCTTGTGTGGGCCGGGCAGCTCACCAACGACACGCTCGCCCCGCTGCGGGCGCTGCTCGGCGGCAGCGGCGCCCACAAGGCCAAGGCGGCCCCGGCCCGTACCCGCTACCGGCGTCCGGGCCGCCCGTCGATGCCGGCCCGGGGCGGGCCGCCGAACATGGCCGGCCGCTGGTCCCGCCTGCCCGAGCGTGACCTCGATCCGACCCGGCGCGCGGCCGCCCTGGCCGACCTGCTGCTCGAGCGGCACGGCGTGGTCACCCGGGGCGCGGTCATGACCGAGGGCGTGACCGGTGGTTTCGCCGCGGTCTATCCGGTGCTGGGCGCCCTCGAGGAGCGAGGCGCCGCCCGGCGCGGGTACTTCGTCGAGGGGCTGGGCGCGGCCCAGTTCGCCGTGCCGGGCGCGGTCGACCGGCTGCGTGCCCTGGCCGAGCCGGCCGAGCTGGCCAAACGGACCGGCCCGGCGGCGCTGGTGCTGGCCGCGACCGATCCGGCCAACCCGTACGGCGCCGCCCTGCCCTGGCCGGAACGGGTCGTCGACAGTGGTGACGGCGAGCCGGGCGCGAAAGCCGGCCACCGGCCCGGCCGCAAGGCGGGGGCGCTGGTCGTGCTGGTCGGCGGCGAGCTGGTCCTGTACGTCGAGCGGGGCGGCCGCACCCTGCTGTCCTTCCTGGACGACCCGGAGCAGCTCATCGCCGCCGGTCAGGCCCTGGCCGCGTCGGTGCGCTCGGGCGCGCTGGGCGTGATGTCGGTCGAGCGCGCCGACGGCGAGTCGGTCCACGCGTCCCCGTTGCGGGACGCGCTGACCGCCGCCGGCTTCCGCGCCACGCCTCGAGGGTTGCGTTTGCGCGGATAGTTTGATATGCGCGCTATACGAGGTGGGACAACGGCACGGGACGCCGCCGGTTAGCGTCGATAGGCATGTTAGGACACCTGATGACGGCGCTGGCCTTGGCCGCGCCGGTCACTGGCACGCCAGTGACACGCGAAGAGCCCACCGAACCCGCTCCGGCGAACGTGACGGTCGCGTGGGCTTCACCCGACCACCGCAACGTGGTCATCACCTGGGACGAGACCGGTGACGTCCGGAACCGGATCCAGTCGGTGTACGCCGACGGGTCCCCGGCGAACTATCCGCTGTGGGCGGAGGCCGGTCGGCCCAACCGGATCGAGGTGGACAAGTTCTCGGTGGCCGCCGGCGAGGGCGGCGATGTGCGGATCGCCGTCACGGTGGCCGGCCCGGCCAGCGAGCCGGCCAGCGATCCGGGACTGTCGCCGATCTTCGACACCGACATGCCGCCGGCCCCGGTGCTCACCAGCGTGGAGCCGCACGCCGACGGCACGATCACGGTGAACTGGACGCCCGTCCGGCCCCGGGCGGACGTCACCCCGGGCGACCCGCTCGACGTGCCCGCCGTGGACCCGCCGCTGTTCGTGCCGGTCGAGCTCATCACCGACCCGAGGGAGCTTTCCGCGCCGTCACCGGCGACGTCCTTCGTGTTCCCGGGACCGGCCGCCGCGATCACCGCGGTCGGCGTGCACACC
This sequence comes from Actinoplanes sp. NPDC048988, assembly GCF_043197815.1. Taxonomy (NCBI): domain Bacteria; kingdom Bacillati; phylum Actinomycetota; class Actinomycetes; order Micromonosporales; family Micromonosporaceae; genus Actinoplanes; species Actinoplanes sp. NPDC048988. The sequence goes on from NZ_JBICTW010000001.1 coordinate 354,366, forward strand.
GTGAACGAGTGGACCGTCAACGGCTACCTCGGCTGGCGGGCGAGCGCGAGCTACGGCCAGGTGGCCGGCACCCGCGTCACCGCCACCGTTCCGAGGACCGCGCCCGTGGGAAGGAAGCTGACCGTCACCGGCAAGGCGATCATGATCCGCTCCTTCTGCGACAGCGGCCTGCGATGCGACACCTATGAGTACGACGACGCGGGGCGGTTGCTTCGTCTCGAGTACCGCACCGGCGCGGGGGCGGCGTGGCGGACCGTGGCAACCACCAAGGCCGGCGCGGACGGCAAGTACTCGCTCGGCGCGACCTTCCCCGGCATCGGGGAGTATCGCGTGGTCGCGCCGGTGGTCGTCGGCAACGGCGACAAGCTCGCTCAAGCGCCCTTCACGACGGCTGCCGGCCGGGTCCGGCCCAGCTCGTAAGCCCTCCATCGCGGCCCCGCACGTCGTGCGGGGCCGCCCACTTCGGGCGATTTGCGCGGTGGGGCAGCATCGTTCACCTTCGGTGGCTATCGTCTGCGGCCGTGCTGGGAAACCTACTCGCGGCAGTCGCGCTGGCCACGCCAGTCGTCGGCGCGCCGGTGGCGCTCAAGGCGCCCGCCGAACCCGCTCCGACCAACGTGACCATGGCCTGGGCGTCCGACGCCCAGAAGTCCATCGTCATCACCTGGGACGAGACGGGTGACACTCGCAACCAGGTCTACCTGGGAACGCCCGGGGCAGCCGGCAAGCCCGTCGGAAAGGTGGTCGAGGCCGGTCAGCCCAACCGGCTCGTGGTCCCGGTCGGCTGGTTCCCCGACGAGGGCCAGGTCAGATTCGAGATCAATCAGGACTACCAGTTCAGCGTGGCCGCCGTCGACGCCTCCGGCGCCGCGGCGAGTGAGCTCGGGCGCTCGCCGGCGTTCGACACGAACACGCCACCGGCCCCGGTGATCACGAGCGTGGAGCCGCTGCCGGACGGCCGGACCAAGGCGTCCTGGGCCGCCGGCAAGGCCAAGGCGGACACCACGCCGGGCGATCCGCTCGACACCACCGGCGACGCGGCGGTGTTCACCCCCACCGCGATCTACGGCGGCGACCCGCAGTCCATGGCCCCGGCGAGCACGGCCACGTCCTACGTTTTCGACGGGCCGCCCACGGCGTACGCCTCCGTCGGCGCGCACACCGCGAACGGCTGGTCGATCTTCGACATCTTCGGATTCGCTACGAGCATGGCCTTCGGCGACGTGTCGGGCTCCCGCGTCGTGGCGACGATCCCCAAGACCGCCACGACCGGCGGGAAGCTCACCGTGACGGGCACGGCGACCTCGCCGCGCAAGATCTGCGACAGGGGCGGACGCTGCTGGATCGACGAGTTCGAGGACGCCGGCCGGGTGCTCCGTCTCGAGGCGCGCACCGGCGCGAACGCGGCCTGGCAGACCGTGGGCACCGCCACCACCGACGCGGCCGGCAAGTTCAAGGTCAGCGTCACCTTCCCCGGAACCCGTGACTACCGCGTGGTGGCCCCGGTGGTCGTCGGCGACAGCGAGAAGCTGGCCAAGGCCCCCTTCGCCACCGCCGCCACCACGACGAAGGCCGGCGCGGCCACCGGCGGCGGCGCGCAGCCGGGCCAGGGCGAACAGCCGGGCCAGGGAGAACAGCCGGGCCAGGGCGAACAGCCGGGCCAGGGCGAGCAGCCGGGCGGGGGTTCGGAGCCCGGCACCGGCGGCGAGGGCGGCGGACTTCCGGTCACCGGCACCCCGATCGTCTGGATCTCCGTGGCCGGCGGCCTGCTCCTCGTCCTCGGTGCGGCGTTCTTCCTCACCGGGCGCCTGCGCCGCCGTCACACGACCTTCACGGCCGAGTAAGAGACGGGTGTTTGTGCTTTCTGCGGAACCGGGCAACCCGATGTGACCTGGGCCACTAGGGTTGGCGCCCATGGTGGGGAACTTGGTTGCCGCGCTGGCGCTGGCCGGGCCGGTCGCCGGCGTGCCGTCGGTGCCGCTCGCGCCGGCGGAGCCCGCGCCCACGAACGTGACGGTGGCCTGGGCTCCGGATCATTCGGAGGTCGTGGTCACCTGGGATGAGACGGGAGACGTCCGGAACGGCGTAGAAGTCGTCAATCCGGACGGCTCCCCCTCGGGAGTGGCCTGGCGGCTCGTCGAGGCCGGGCAGCCCAACCGGCTGCCGCTGCCCGACTACGGCGGCTCCCACTACCACGACCTGCGGGTCGCCGTGACCGTGGTCGACGAGAACGACCAGGTGATCAGCGAGCCGGGGCTGTCGCCGGTGTTCGACACCAACGGGCCACCGCAGCCGGTGATCGAGACGGTCGTGCCCCGCGAGGACGGCACCGTCGCCTTCACCTGGCGGTCCGGGGTCGAGGTGGACACCACCCCGAACGATCCGCTCGACCTGCCCGCCCCGGTTCCGGCGCGATTCGTGCCCGTCGCGTCGTACTCCAATTTCAACGACTACGAGGTGCTGGCCGCTGAGCCGATCACCGCGACGTCGTTCGTGGTGCCGGCCCGGGACACGCCGTACAACGTGGGGGTGCGCACCGCACCGAACGAATGGACCTTCAACGGTGTCTCGGCGCCCGTGGACGGCACGCGGGTCACCGCGACGATCCCGAAGAAGGTCGCGCCCGGCGGCCGGCTGACCGTCACCGGCCGGGCGCTCTACCTGACCCGGGCCTGCGATCCCGGCCCGTGCTGGTCGATCGAGAACGACGACGCCGGCCGGCTGCTCCGGCTTCAGGCGCGCACGGGCGAGGGCGCGGCCTGGCAGAACGTGGCCACGGCGCGGGCCCGTGCCGACGGCAAGTTCACACTCAGCGTGAAATCGCCGGGCTCCCGCGACTACCGGGTGGTCGCTCCCCCGGTCGCGCGCGCGGCGAACCGGGACGCCAAGGCCTACTTCGCGACGCCCGTGACCAGAACGAAGGAGACCCCGCCCACCGCCGGCGGCGACACGGGCGGCACCGGCGGCGGCGGGGGCCTGCCGATCACCGGGTCGTCGGTCGCCGGAACCACTCTGGGAGGCAGCCTGCTCGTCGCCTTCGGCGCGGCTCTCCTCCTGACGGGCCGCCGTCGCAGCGCTCGCCGGCGAGCGATCGAAATGCGCGGAAACGCCCGGTTTGAGCACTAAGGTGCGGCCATGATGGGGAACCTTGTCGCCGCGCTCGCGCTGGCAGTGCCGGTCAGCGTAGCGACGCAACCGGCTCCGGCGAACGTGACAGTGGCGTGGACGTCGGACGCCCATGACGCCGTGGTGGTCACCTGGGACGAGACGGGAGACGTACGGAACCGGGTCGAGCTCGTGAACGCGGACGGGTCACCCTCCGGGGTGGCCGGACTGACCGTGGAGGCGGACCAGCCGAATCGGAGCCCGTTGCCGGGCTTCGGCACGATCCACAACTTCGATCTGCGGGTCGCGGTGTCGGTGGTCGACGAGGACGGCCAGGTCGTCAGCGAGAAAGGGCTGTCACCGGTCTTCGACACCAACGCGCCGGCGCAGCCGATCATCGAGAAGGTCACGCCGCGCGAGGACGGCACGGTCGCGTTCAGCTGGCGGCCGGGCACCGAGACGGACACGACGCCCGGCGATCCGCTCGACGTGCCGGCCGGTACCCCGGTGCGGTTCACGCCGTTCGTCGCCTACTCCAGCCTCAACGACTTCGAGGCGCTGACCTCGGCGCCGGTCGCCGCGACGTCGTTCGTGGTGCCCGACCGGGCGAAGCCGAGCCGCGTGGGCGTGCGCACCACGCCGAACGAGTGGGCGTTCAACGGCGAATCGGCGCCCGTGGACGGCACCCGCGTCACCGCCACGATCCCGAAGAAGGTCACCGCCGGCGGGAAGCTGACGGTGACCGGTAAGGCCGTTCACCTGACCCGGCAATGCGACCCGGGAGTCTGCTGGGGCGAGGAGAGCGACGGCGCCGGGCGGCTGCTCCGCCTCCAGGCGCGCGCGAACGCCAGGGCGGCCTGGCGGACGGTGGCCACCACCCGGGCCGGCGCCGACGGCACGTTCAGCTTCGACGTGAACTCCCCTGGCACTCGCGACTACCGGGTGGTCGCTCCCCCGGTCGCCCGCACCGCCGATCAGGAGGCCAAGGCCTACTTCGCGACGCCGCCGGCGACGGTGAAGGCCAAGCCGGCCGCGACCGGCGGCGGGGGCTACCACGAGCCCGGAGCCGGCACGGGCGGCACCGGCGGCGGGGAGGGCGGTGGACTCCCGATCACCGGGGCCCCCGCCGCCGGGACCGCTCTCGCGGGCGGCCTGCTGATCGCCCTCGGCGTGGCCTTCCTGCGCGCCGGCCGCCGCCGGCCGTCCATCGCCGGGTGAGAGGCCGGCGACTCAGAGCTGCGGGGCCACCGCCGAGGCGACCAGCTCGACGTGGTCGAGGTCGCTGAGGTCGAGCGCCTGGAGGAACAGGCGGGAAGCGCCCGCCGCCTCGTACCGCTTGATGGTCTCGACGGCCTCGTCCGGCGTGCCGACGATGCCGCCGTTCTCGCGCATCTCGCCCACCTCACGGCCGATGGCCGCGGCCCGGCGCTTCACCTCGGCGTCGTCGCGGCCCACGCACAGCACGGCCGCCGCCGAGAAGGCCGGAAGCGACGTCCGGCCGATCGACTCACAGGCGGCACGGACGCGGTCGAAGACCGGCGCCACATCGGAGATCTTGGAGAACGGGACGTTGAACTCGTCGGCGAAGCGGGCCGCCAGCGCCGGCGTGCGCTTCTTGCCGTGGCCGCCGATGATGACCGGCGGGCGCGGCGACTGCACCGGCTTGGGCAGGCCGGGCGAGCCGGAGACCTGGTAGTGCTTGCCGTCGAAGTCGAACGTCTGGCCCTCGGGTGTCCCCCACAGGCCGGTGATGATCTCGAGCTGCTCCTCGAGCCGGTCGAAACGCTCGCCCACGGGCGGGAACGGAATTCCGTACGCCTTGTGCTCGGCCTCGAACCAGCCGCCGCCGAGACCGAACTCGATGCGGCCGCCGCTCATCGCGTCGGCCTGGGCCACCGCGATGGCCAGCGGGCCGGGCAGCCGGAACGTCGCCGACGTGACGAGCGTGCCCAGCCGGATGGTGGAGGTCTGCACCGCCAGCGCGGCCAGCGTCAGCCAGGCGTCGGTCGGGCCGGGCCGGCCGTCGCCGCCCATGGTGAGGAAGTGATCGGAGCGGAAGAAGCCGTCGAAGCCGCTCGCCTCGGCGGTTTGCGCGACCTTCCGGAGATCGTCGTAGCTTGCCCCCTGCTGGGGCTCGGTGAAGATCACGAGACGCATGAATCCAACCCTGCCAGATCCACCAACGATCCGGGCCGGGGCAGTAACGTTTCCCACCATGGCCGGGTATGGATGGATCAGCTTCACCACCGACTACGGGACGTTCGACGGCTTCGTCGCGGCGTGCCACGGATCGATCGCGCGCATCGCCCCTGACGTGCGCGTCATCGACGTGACACACCATGTGCCGCCGGCCGACGTGGCCCGCGGCGCCGCCGTGCTCGCGCAGACCGCGCCGCACCTGCCGCCCAGCGTGCACCTCGCGGTGGTCGACCCCGGCGTCGGCACGGCCCGGCGCGGCGTCGCCCTCGGTACTCCCAACGGCGCCCTCGTCGGCCCCGACAACGGCCTGCTGATCTGGGCGGCCGAGGCGCTCGGGGGCGTCGAGTCGGCGTACGAGCTGACCAACAAGGACTGGTTCCTCGGCGACGTCTCCCGCACCTTCCACGGCCGTGACCTGTTCTCCCCGGCCGCCGCCCGGATCGCCGCCGGCGCCCCGCTGGCCGACGCCGGCGCGGCCGTCGACCCGGACACGCTCATCCGGCTGCCCGCCCCGGTCGTCTCGGTCGGCGACGGCTGGCTCGAGGCCGAGGTGATGACCGTCGACCGCTTCGGCAACGTGCAGCTCGCGGCCGAGGGCGACGCGCTGCGCGGCCTCAGCGGCGACCTGGTCGTCAACGGCACGGTGAACGCCCGCCGGGGCGCCACCTTCGCCGACGTCGGCCAGGGCGACCTGCTGGTCTTCGAGGACTCGGCCGGGCGCGTGGCCATCGCCGTGAACAACGGGCGGGCCGTGGTCGTGCTCTCGGTCCAGCCCGGCGACATCGTCCGGGTGGCCGCGCGTCAGGCCTGACGGACGATATCGCCGCTCCTTGGCGTACGTACGCCGGCAGCCGCTGGACGAGAGCGGGATGATCGAGTTGATGCGGGTCCGGCATGAACGGGCGGTGGCGGGGCAGGATTGAGGCATGCCTGAAGGCGACACCGTCTGGAACACCGCGCGGGTGGTCGAGCGTGCGATCGGCGGGGAGGTGCTGACCGGGTCGGACTTTCGGGTGCCGCAGCTGGCCACCACCGATCTGAGCGGCTGGACGGTCGCCGAGTCGGCCAGTCGCGGCAAACATCTGCTGCTGCGGCTGACCCGGGACGGGCAGAAGCCGCTCACCCTGCACTCGCACCTGCGCATGGAGGGGGCGTGGCGGGCGTACAAACCGGGGGAACGCTGGACCGGACGCCCAGCGCACCTGATCCGCGTGGTTCTGAAGACCGCGCGGGCGGTCGCCGTCGGCTATCACTTGCACGAGGTCGCGTTGTGGCCGACCGCTGAAGAGGAGCGGCAGCTCGGGCATCTCGGGCCCGACCTGCTGGGGACCGATTGGGACGAGGCCGAGGCGGTACGCCGTATCGCCGCCCAGCCGGAGCGGACCATCGCCGAGGCGCTGCTCGACCAGCGGAACCTGGCCGGTGTCGGCAACCTCTACAAGGCCGAGACGCTGTTCCTGCGTGGACTGTGGCCGTGGACGCCGGTCGCCGAGGTGAAGGACCTGGACGGGACGGTCGCGCTGGCCCAGAAGCTGGTCGCCTCGAACCGGGGGCGCTGGACGCAGACCACTACCGGTTCGCTGCGGCGCGGCGAGACCAGCTTTGTGTACGGACGCCGCGCGCAGCCGTGCCGCCGGTGTGGCGCCGCCATTCAGAAGGACGAGAAGGGCGAGCGGATCACGTACTGGTGCCCGCGCTGCCAAAAGAAGTCGGGCGCTTGAGCTCGGACAGGCCCTCGGCCAGGCCGCGGAGCCGGTCGGTGGCGTCGATCAGCGACGTGAACGCCGGGTGTGAGCCCTCGGTGACCGGGTGGCCGTCCTCGGCCACGTAGGCCGCGGCGGCCGCGACCATCCGCTCGTACGCGTCGACGCCCTCGGTGAACTGCCGGGCCAGCGAGGCGTGGGACTCCTCGAGGCCGGCCCGCTGGCCGGGCGGGGTCAGCGGAAGCGCCCGCTCCACGCTCGCCACCCGCTGGCCGAGGTCGCGCAGCCACTGCTCGGAGACCGCGGCCTCGAGCACAGCGCCCTCACCGGGCCCGGTGAGCCGGCCGGAGAGGCCGGCGAGAGTGGACGATGCCCGGTCGAGCCGGTCCCAGGCCTGGGTGATGGCCGAGCCGCGCAGCGCGTACCGGTTCTTCTGCCGCCGGACCTCGTGCAGGACCGTGCGGCCGGCCGGGAAGCGCTCGATCGCGGCCGTAAGCCGCTGACCGGGCAGGGCCGGGTCGGGCGCCGGAGGCGCCGGGGTCGCGGCCAGCGCGCGGTGGTCACTCCACCGCCACCAGGCCAGGGCGACCGAGCCGCCGGCGGCGCCGGCCCAGACGGCGTCGACGACACCGATGCCGGAATACGGGGTGAGGACGGCGGTGGCCGCGGCGAGGCCGCCACCGAGCACGCTCCAGCGGCGTGCCGAGTTACGAAGTCGCTTGAGCCGGCGGAAGTACTTGCTCCGCTCGTCCACCGTCGTCCTCCCCTGGTGCTGCTATCCGGCGGCGGTCGTGTCTCCGCGCTTCTGGTTCATGCTGGCCCGGATCTCGTCGAGGCGGGCGACGCTGGCCGGGTCGGCCGCCGGCTGCGCGGCCGCCTGCTCGACCGCCGGCTGCGAGCCCGCGCCGGCGAGCTTCTCGCCCGCCATGCTGGCCCGGATCTGCTCGAGCCGCGACGAGCCGGCCATGTCGAGGCTGCTCTTCTGCACCTCGAGCATGCGGCCCTCGACCGAGTTGGACGCGAGCTCGGCCCGGCCCATGGCGTCCGCGTACCGGCGCTCGATCTTGTCGCGGACCTCGTCGAGCGACGGCGTGTTGCCGGGCGCGGCCAGCGACGACATCGACTCGAGCGACTTGGCCACGGTCTCCTGCATCTTGGCCTGCTCGAGCTGGCTGAGCAGGCGCGAGCGCTCGGCGATGCGCTGCTGGAGCACCATCGCGTTGTTCTCGACCGCCTTGCGCGCCTGGCCGGCCGCGGAGAGCGCCTGGTCGTGCAGGGTCTTCAGGTCCTCCATCGACTGCTCGCCGGAGACCAGCTGGGTGGCCAGCGTCTGCGCCGTGGACTCGTATTTCTGGGCCTCGGCCTCGTCGCCGCCGGCCCGGGCGCGGTCGGCCAGGACCAGCGCCTGACGCGCCATGCCCTGCAGCTTCTCGACCTCACCCATCTGGCGCGACAGCTTCATCTCCAGCTGGCGCTGGTTGCCGATCACCGCCGCGGCCTGCTGCACAAGGGCCTGGTGTTGCCGTTGCGCGTCCTCGATGGCCTGCTGGATCTGGACCTTCGGGTCGGCATATTCGTCGATTTTCGCGCCGAAGAGCGCCATCATGTAACGCCAGCCCTTGACGAACGGATTCGCCATCTCGCGGTATCCCCTCAATGTCGCTCAGTCGGGTCCGCCACCGACGCAGATCGAGGAGCTGTCGCGATGGCGTTGAATGCCATCGTGACAGCTCGACGCCACCGGCGTCACGTGACCTCGGGGGGATCTCAGGGTCTCCCCCACGGTTCGAGGCTACGCGCACCCGCGGGTCGGGGTCGATCCCGGAGGGGGACCCTGGAACAGGAAGAGCCGGACCACCCGCGTGGGTAGTCCGGCCCGGTTTTATTTGTGAGTTGATCAGGCGGCGTACACGACGTCGCGCTTGGGTTTTCTGGTCGTCCGCAGAGTCGCTTTGAGCGGCGTCTCGTGGCGAACCGACACGGACAGCGCCTTCTGCTTCTCTTCGTCGACCGGCACGAGCACACCCTCCATGCCCTCGGCGAGCGACAGCGTGCCGCTGACCTCGCTCAGGAGCTCGGAGAGACGCGCACCCAGCGCGTCACAGATGGCGGCGAGCAGCTCGCTGGAGGCTTCCTTCTGACCGCGCTCGATCTCGGACAAGTAGCCGAGACTGACGTTCGCGGCGGTGGACACCTCGCGCAGCGTGCGGTGCTGCCCCTGCCGGCGCGCCCTCAGTGCGTCGCCGATAACCCGGCGTAGCAGGACCATGGCACCTCCTCCTGCGGCGGGGCCGCCGGCACACGCCGGAGGCTTCCCGCAACCGTACCCGCTGCCGGCCAGGCCGACATACCGCCCCGCCGAATTCCGGGACAGCCCCGCAGCGGGACACTCGTGCAACTTTCGAGATCGATGAAACATTCCCCAGCTCAGGACCGCGCCGGGGCCTCCCTCAGACAGTCTGCGAGCAGCAGTAGTGCGCTCGTCACACTTTCGGTCCGGATGGCGGCCCGGTTTCCGCCGAGTTTCAGCTCGCGGACCGTCTCGCCCCACGGGCCGGCGCAGGCGACGTAGACCAGCCCGACCGGTTTGCCGTCCTGCGGCTCGGGACCGGCCACGCCGGTGGTGGCCAGGCCCCAGTCGGCCGAGCAGCGCTCGCGGGCGCCGCGGGCCAGTCCGGCGGCCACGTCGGGGTCGACCGGGCCGCGCTCGTCGAGCAGGTCCTGGGCGACGCCGGCCAGCGCGTGCTTGAGGTCGGTGGCGTAGACCACCAGGCCGCCCCGGTAGACCGAGCTCACGCCGGGAATCTCCACGACGGTCGCGGCGACCAGGCCGCCGGTCAGCGATTCGGCGGTGGCCAGGGTCTCGCGCCGGTCGACCAGCCGGTGCACGGCCGCCGCGGCCGCTACGTCAGGAGTGTCCACAAATGGATTCTATGATCGGGCCTCCCGGCGCAGGCGCAGAGCGGCCAGCACGTAGTCCCCACCGGTCACGACCGTCACGATGAGCGCCGCGCCCATCAGCCAGACGCCGACGATGTCGAACGGCTCGGGCACCGGCCACAGGTACCAGGCGATGGCGGCGATCTGCAGGGCCGTCTTGAGCTTGCCGCCCCGGCTGGCCGGGATGATGCCGTACCGGATCACCCAGAACCGCAGCGCCGTGATGCCCCACTCGCGGATGAGGATGAGCAGCGTGACCCACCACGGGAGCCGGTCGTAGACGGAGAGCAGGACCAGCGCCGTACCGGTCAGGGCCTTGTCGGCGATCGGATCGGCGATCTTGCCGAACGAGGTGACCAGCGACCAGCGCCGGGCGATCCACCCGTCCACGAAGTCGGTCGCCGAGGCCACGCAGAAGACCAGGCAGGCGGCGATCCGCTGACCGGTGCCGGTCAGGTCGGAGGCGACGACGATGGCCACGAAGACCGGTACGAGCACGATCCGGACGACCGTCAGGATGTTCGCCGGGTTGTAGAGCGACACCACCCGCGGCGCGGCCGCCGGAACCGGCTCGTCGGTCACCGCTGTGACACCGGCGCCGCGGAGATCATCTCGACCGGCACGGCCACGAGGTCGACGCCCTCGGTGCCGGTCACCCGGGCACGCACGAAGTCGCCGGGCTTGAGCGCGGCCAGGTCGACCCCCTCGTCGCCGGCGACCAGGGTGGTGGAGCCGTCGACCTCAGGCGCCTGGTGCTCGGCGCGGCCCTCGACCTCGCCGTCCACGATCGCGTCGACCAGCACCTCGACGGTCGAGCCCAGGCGTTCCTCGGCTCGCTGGTTGCACAGCTCGTCGGCCAGGGTGAGCAGCCGGTCGTACCGCCGCTTGATGGTGTCTTCCTTGACCTTGATCTTGTCGTCGAAGGCGGCCGCCTCGGTGCCGTCCTCGTCGCTGTAGTCGAAGACGCCGATCGCGTCGAGCCGGGCCTCGGTGAGGAAGCGAACCAGCTCGTCGACGTCTTTCTTGGTCTCGCCGGGGAAACCGACGATGAAGTTGCTGCGGGCGCCGGCCTCGGGCGCGAGCTTGCGGGCCGCGGCCAGCAGGTCGAGGAATTTCTCGGTGGAGCCAAAACGGCGCATGCGGCGCAGCACCGGCTCGCTCGAGTGCTGGAACGAGAGGTCGTAGTAGGGCGCGACGCCCGGCGTCGTGGCGATCACCTCGACCAGGCCGGGGCGGGTCTCGGCGGGCTGGAGGTAGCTCGCGCGGACCCGGACGATGCCGTCGACCGCGGCCAGCTGCGGCAGAAGCTTCTCGAGGGCGCGGGGGTCGCCCAGGTCTTTCCCGTACGACGTGCTGTTCTCACTCACCAGCACCAGCTCGCGCACGCCGGACTTGGCCAGCCACTCCGCCTCGGCCAGCAGCTCCTGCGGGTCACGGGAGACGAAGGCGCCGCGGAAAGCCGGGATGGCGCAGAACGAGCACCGGCGGTCGCAGCCGCTGGCCAGCTTGAGACTGGCCACCGGGCCGCTGTCGAGCCGGCGGCGCAGCACCTTGCGCAGGTGAGCCGGGGTGTGCTCGTCGACGGTGGCGTGACCGGGGACGACCACCTTGGCCGACTGGCGCTGCACCGGCGTGATCGGCAGCAGCTCGCGGCGGTCGCGCGGGGTGTGCGCGTCGAAGCGCTCACCGGCGAGCACGCCGTCGAGGCGGGCCGCGATGTCGGTGTAGTCGTCGAAGCCGAGCACGGCCTGGGCCTCGGGCAGGCTTTCGGCCAGCTCGCGCCCGTACCGCTCGGCCATGCAGCCGGCGGCCACCACCTTGGCCCCGGTGTCCGCCGCGGCGAGCAGCGTCTCGATGGAGTCCTGCTTGGCTTTCTCGACGAAGCCGCACGTGTTGACGAGCACCACGTCGGCGCCGTCGGCGTCCGTGCTGATCTCCCAGCCGCCGGCATCGAGGCGCGCGGCCAGCTCTTCCGAGTCGACCTCGTTACGGGCACATCCGAGGGTGAGCAGGGCGACACGGCGGGAGGGGGAAGGAGTTACCGACACCCGACAAGGTTACCGGGCGCCCGGGCGCTCCGGTCGGCCCCACTTTCGTTCACCTGGCGTTAACCCTGCGTTCACCCGGCGACCGTACCCCCCAGCACCATGCCTAAAGCCCAAAAGCCCACGCCACAGGCCGAAGCACTGCTCCTCGCGGCCCTCGTCGTGCTCGCCGTCGTCATCCGCTGGGTGTCGCTGCCCGAGATGACGAACGACATGAACATCTTCCGCCAGTGGCACAACCAGCTCGGCCGGGCCGGCGGCTGGCGTGGCATCGGCACCGAGATCGGCAACTACAACGCGCCGTTCATCTACCTGCTGGCGATCGCGTACTACCTGCCGGGGCCGCTCATCTTCAAGGTCAAGGCCCTGTGGATCGTCTTCGACGTCATCCTGGCCTTCTTCACCTACAAGACGGTCGCCCTGCGCTGGCCGGGCAGCCGCCGGGCCGTCGCGGCGGCGCTGGTGATGGTGCTGCTGCCGACCGTGGCCATCAACGCGTCCTTCTACGGGCAGATGGACGCCGCGTGGGCCGGCGCCGCCCTGGGCGGCGTCTACTTCCTGCTGCGCGGCAAACCCTGGTGGGGTGTCGCCCTCTGCGGGGTGGCGGTCGCGATCAAGCCGCAGGGCGTCTTCATCCTGCCGCTGGTCCTGCTGCTGGTGATGTCCGGGCGCATTCCCTGGCGTACGCTCCTGGCCGCACCCGCCGCCTTCCTGGTCCTCGATCTCCCGGCGATCGCGTTCGGCCGCAACCCGATCGAGCTGCTCACGATCTACGACATGGGCCGGCAGGCGCGCAACGTACCCGCGCTGAGCCTGCGGGCCCCCAACGTCTTCGCGTTCATTCCGGCCACGACGCGCGAGGACACCGTACGGATGCTGGGGTATCTGTTCTGTGCGGCCCTGGTCGTGGGAGTCGTCTACGTCCTGGTCGCCAAGGCCGCCGCGATGACACCGGAGCGGGTGGTGACGGCGGCGGCGCTGTTCTCGATCCTGGTTCCGTTCGCGCTGCCGGGCATGCACGAGCGCTACTTCTACCTGGCCGACGTGATGACGCTGGTGCTGGCCGTCTACCGCCCGCGCCTCTGGTACGTGCCCCTGCTGGTGCAGGCGAGCTCCCTGTTGTCGTACGAGCCCTATCTGTTCGGCCGCAACCCGCTGATGCTCCCCGACGTGATCCCGGCCGCCCTGATGCTGGCCGCCCTGATCATCGTCGGCTACCGCCTGCTCAGCGAGGCCTTCGTACCGGAACCGGCCGTTCAATCATCTAGGCGCAGGGAGGCCAGAGCTTCCTCGAGCTCGTCCGGCTTGATCAGGACGTCGCGGGCCTTGCTGCCCTCGGACGGGCCCACGATCCCGCGGGTCTCCATGAGGTCCATGAGGCGGCCGGCCTTGGCGAAACCGACCCGCAGCTTGCGCTGAAGCATCGAGGTCGACCCGAACTGCGAGGTCACGACCAGCTCGATGGCCTGGATCAGCAGCTCCAGGTCGTCGCCGATCTCCTCGTCGATCTGCTTCTTCTTGCTGACCGGGGCCTCGGTGACGTCCTCGCGGAACTCCGGCTCGCGCTGATCCTTGCAGAACTTGACGACGTCGTGGATCTCTTTCTCGTCGACCCACGCGCCCTGGATGCGGACCGGCTTCGACGCGCCCATCGGCAGGAAGAGACCGTCACCGCGGCCGAGCAGTTTCTCCGCGCCCGGCTGGTCGAGGATGACCCGGCTGTCGGCCAGCGACGACGTGGCGAAGGCGAGCCGGGACGGCACGTTCGCCTTGATCAGGCCGGTGACCACGTCGACCGAGGGCCGCTGGGTGGCCAGCACCAGGTGGATGCCGGCGGCCCGGGCGAGCTGGGTGATGCGGACGACCGAGTCCTCGACGTCGCGCGGGGCGACCATCATCAGGTCGGCCAGCTCGTCGATGATCACCAGGAGATAGGGGTACGGCTTCATCACGCGCTCGCTGCCCGGCGGTGCCGTGATCTCGCCGCTGCGCACCTTGCGGTTGAAGTCGTCGATGTGGCGCACGCCGTTCGCCGCGAGGTCGTCGTAGCGCATGTCCATCTCGCGCACGACCCACTCGAGGGCGTCGGCCGCCTTCTTCGGGTTCGTGATGATCGGCGTGACGAGGTGCGGGATTCCCTCGTACGCGGTCATCTCCACCCGCTTGGGGTCGACCAGCAGAAGCCGTACCTCGTCCGGCGTCGACCGGGTCAGCAGCGACACCAGCAGCGAGTTGAGGCACGAGCTCTTGCCGGCACCGGTGGCGCCGGCGATCAGGATGTGCGGCATCTTGGCCAGGTTGGCCACCACGAAGCCGCCCTCGATGTCCTTGCCCAGGGCGACCAGCATCGGGTGATGGTCGGCGGTGGCGGCCCGCGAGCGCAGCACGTCGCCCAGCGACACGTTCTCGGGGTCGGTGTTCGGGATCTCGACACCGACCGCGCTCTTGCCGGGGATCGGGCTCAGGATGCGCACATCGGGCGACTTGACCGCGTACGCGATGTTGCGCGACAGCTGCGTGATCCGCTCGACCTTGACGCCCGGGCCGACCTCGACCTCGTACCGCGTGACCGTCGGGCCGCGGGTGAAGCCGGTGACCACGGCGTCGACGTTGAACTGCTCGAAGACCCCGGTGAGGGCGGCCATGATCTCGTCGTTGGCCCGGCTGCGTGACTTGGCCGGCGCGCCCTTGCCCAGCAGCGACGGCGGCGGCAGGCGGTAGTCGCCCTCGACCGAGGTGATCTCGAGCTGCTCGGCCCGGGTCGGCGGGTCGGGGGTGTGCTCCGGCGGCTCCGGCTTCTTGCGGCTGGCCGGCACCTTGGGCACCACGACCGTGTCGTGCAGCAGGAAGTCGTCCTCCTGCACCTCCGGCTCGTCGGCCGGGTCGGCCAGGCCGATGTCGGCCAGCGAGCCCTGCCGGCGGCGGGAGGGGCGGCGCTTCTTCGGCGCCTCCTCGGCCGGCTCCTCGTCGTCGTCGAGCTCGGGCAGGTCGGGCGTGGGCAGCGGGTCGCGCGCGGTCGAACGGCCGGTCAGGATGTCGACGAGCAGCATCATCCGCTCCGGGATCTTGTTGATCGGCGTCGCCGTGATCACCAGAAGACCGAAGACGAAGAGCAGGACCAGCAGCGGTACGGCGACCCAGGCGGTCACCGCCCGCTCGAGCAGGGCGCCGAACGCGAAGCCGAGCAGGCCACCCGCGCGGGAGATCGTGACGTCGTCGCTCGGATGCTCGGAGATGTGCAGCAGGGCGGCGGTCGCGATGATGATCGCGCTCCAGCCGACCAGCGAACGGCCCCGGTGCTCGGGGTCGGCCGGCTGGCGCATCAGCCGGACAGCGCCGTAGAGCAGCAGCAACGGCAGCAGCACGGCCAGTCCGCCGAAGAACAGGTGCACCGAGTCGGCCAGCCAGCGGCCGACCGGGCCGGCGCCGTTGGCCCAGACCGCGACGCTGATCAGGATCGCCAGGCCCAGCATGAGCAGGCCGGCGCCGTCGCGGCGATGCTCCGGGTCGATGTCCTTGGCGGTGGCGGCCTGCCGGCCGACACCGCGGGCGGCCCAGCCGACACCGTGCGCGGCGCCCATCCAGAGCGCGCCCAGACCCCGGCCGAGGCCGGTGGCGATGGCCGCGCCCAGCGTGGGACGGGCGCGGGCCGCCGTCCGGGCCCGCGCGGCGGCGGGGCGGGTCGACTTGCGGGCCGGTTGGCGGGCGGGCTGCTTGGCCGGCTGCCGCGCCGCCGGTTGCCGGGCACGGCTGGTCGCGGCGCCGCGCGACGTGGACGCGGCGCGACCCCGGCTCGCCGGAGAGGAGCGGCCCGCCATGGTCACACCGTAACGCCGCGACGCTCATGAATCCCGGAGGCGCACCGGGACGAACTAAGATCGACAAGTGCAGCCGCTCACCCAAGAAATGATCACCGCCGCCCTCGACGAGCGCGGCTTCACCTACTTCACCGACGCCGACGGCGACATCGGCGGTAACTTCCAGGGCAACCTGATCTACTTCTTCCGCATCGGCGAGCAGCAGGAAATGATCCAGATCAGGGCCATGGTGCGGCACGTCTTCGGCATGGAGGACGTGGTACGCCTCTACGAGTTCTGCAACGCCTGGAACCACGACCAGCTCTGGCCGAAGGCGTACGTGCACATCTCGGACGACGGCACCGTGAACGTGGTCGGCGAGGTCATCGCCGACTGGGAGCGCGGGGTGACCCCCGAACAGCTCGACCAGGTCGTGATCTGCGGCATCGCCACGGGCTGCCAGCTGGCCGACGCCGTCGGCGCCCTCCGCGAAACCAGCGACTGAGACACAAAAAAGAGCCGGAGGAGCCGAACGGCTCCTCCGGCATCGGTGCGATCCGCCGAACCCGGCAGGGTGGGTGGCGGCGCGCGCTTACGGGGTGCTGAACCCGAGCGTGTAGTCGCCGGCGCCCGCGGAGGCCGCGACGACGTACCGGTAGGTGCCGGAACGCCCGTTGAAGGTCAGCGACTTCACCTCGTCGCCGGTGGCCGTGGCGACCGTGCGGAAGCCCCGGTTGGTCAGCCGCTGGAGCACCAGGTCGAAGTCGGTGCCGTCGGCCGCGCTCAGGCACGCCGTCTGCCGGCCCGCGTTCGCTCGGAACGCCCCGCCGTTGGGCTGGGCCTGTGCCGTGCGCTCCCGGAGCGTGCCGCTGCGCTGGACCGCCTGGTCCGCACACGCGCCCGCCGCCTCGGCCGGCGGAGCCTCCGGGGCCTCGGCGCCGCCGCCGCTCGTGACCAGGGTCAGGTTCTCCGCCGCCAGGATCTCGTTCACCGGCTGGAAGAACGTCTCGCCGCCGACCGTGCAGTCGCCGGAGCCGCCCGAGGTGAGGCCCTGGGCCTGGTCGCCGGAGAGCCACGGGCCGCCGGAGTCGCCGCCCTCGGCGCAGACGTCGGTGCGGGTCAGGCCGGTGACCGCGCCCTCCGGGTAGACCACCGTCTGGTTCTTGGCCAGGATCGTGCCGCAGCGGGTGCCCGTGGTCGAGCCCGAGCGGCAGACCGCCGCCCCGACCGGGGCCTCGGCGTTGCCGGCCACCGGGAGCTCGTTGCCCTCGAAGTCGTTCACCACCGCGCGCGGCGTCCAGTTGCCGTTCACCTCGACGAAGCCCATGTCGGCGTCGCCGGGGAAGGTGGAGGCCCGTACCGTGCCCTGCGCCTGCTGGTTGAAGCCGGTCGTGGTGTCGCCGACCGCGCCGCAGTGCCCGGCCGTCACGAAGCCGCCCTCGACCGAGAAGCCGATCGAGCAGCGGGCCGTGCCGCCGTCGACGGCGATGAAGTACGGGTCGGCGCCGCGTACGTCGAAGAGGGGTTTCGGCTTGGCCGTGCTGGTGATCACCCGGTAGGTGCCGGACCCGACGCCGGCCGCCCGGGCCAGCTTCTTCGCGGCCGCCTGGGCGCCGGGCTGGGCCACCACGACCAGCTTGTTCGTGGCGACGTCCACGTACCAGCCGGTCAGGCCGTTCGCACTGGCGTCGGCGTTGTCCAGCTTCTCCTTGGCCGTGACCAGGGCCTGTTCGCTCCGCTCGACCAGCACCGGCTCGGCCCCGGCCTTGCGGACCGCGGCCTCGGCCGCCTTGTCGGTCACAGCCACCTTGAGGGTGGTGCCGTCGGTCGCGAGCCAGGCGCCGCCGAAGTCGGAGCCGGTCTGCGCGGCCAGCCGCGCCGAGACCTTGCTCGCCCAGTTCGACCGCTGCAGGCGAGCCGTCGCCTGGTCACCGCTCAGGCCGAGGTCGCGCCGCATGGCCTCGAGGATCCGGGCCGTGCCGCCGCTCTTGGCCGCGGGTTTGTCGCCGGACGGCGTGGTGCCGGCCATGGAGGGCAGGGTGAAGGCCACCGCTGCCCCGGCTGCCACCACGACCGCCGCCGCCACGGCGATCCGTCTGCGCTGCATCTTGAGGAACTCCCCTCGCCAGCGGTGCCGTGGGGGCGGCACCGGTGACTTGAGGTACGGACGAGCGCAGCGAAAGGTTGAAAAACGCCTCAGACTTCCACGACCGTTGGCACGATCATCGGCCGGCGACGGTACGCGTCGTTCACCCACCGGCCGACCGTGCGCCGCACGACCTGCTGCAGCTGGTGGGTGTCGGTGATGCCGTCCTCGGCCGAGCGGTGCAGGGCCGCGGTCAGCAGCGGGATGACCGGGTTGAAGGCGTCCGGGTCCTCGGAGAAGCCCTTGGCCGAGATGTTGGGTTCGCCGACGACCTTGCCGGTCACCGAGTCGATCACCACGGTGGCCGAGATGAAGCCGCCGTCGCCGAGGATCCGCCGCTCGGTGAGCAGCGACTCGCTGACGTCGCCGACCGCCAGGCCGTCCACGTACACGTACCTGTTCTTGACCCGGCCCACGTGACGGGCGTGGCCCTCGACGAGGTCGACCACGTCGCCGTCCTCGCAGAGCACCACCCGGTCGGGGGCCACCCCGGTCTCGATGCCGAGCTGGGCGTGGGCGCGCAGGTGACGCCACTCGCCGTGCACCGGCATCAGGTTGCTGGGGCGTACCACGTTCAGCAGGTAGCGCAGCTCACCGGCCGGGGCGTGGCCGGAGACGTGCACCTTGGCCGTCTCTTTGTGCACGACCGTGGCGCCGGCCCGGGACAGCTGGTTGATCACCCGGTAGACCGAGGTCTCGTTGCCCGGCACCAGTGAGCTGGCCAGCACCACGGTGTCGCCGGGGGCGATCGTGATGTGCCGGTGGTCGCCGGTCGACATGCGGCCGAGCGCGCTCATCGGCTCGCCCTGCGAGCCGGTCGACATGAAGACGATCTCGTCGCCGGGCAGGTGGGTCGCCTCGTCCAGGCTGACCAGCAGGCCGTCCGGGATGTTGAGCAGGCCCAGGTCGCGGGCGATGCCCATGTTGCGCACCATCGAGCGGCCGATCAGCGCGACCTTGCGGTCGTACTCCCAGGCGGCGTCCATGACCTGCTGGACGCGGTGCACGTGGGAGGCGAAGCTGGCCACGATGATGCGGCCCTTGGCCTTGCCGAAGATGGCGCTGAGCACCGGGCCGATGTCGCGCTCGGGGGCCACGAAGCCGGGCACCTCGGCGTTCGTCGAGTCGGAGAGCAGCAGGTCGACGCCCTCGGCGCCGAGGCGGGCGAAGCCGGCCAGGTCGGTGATGCGGCCGTCGAGCGGCACCTGGTCCATCTTGAAGTCGCCGGTGTGCAGGATCAGGCCGGCCGGCGTGCGCACGGCCACCGCCAGCGCGTCCGGAATGGAGTGGTTGACCGCGAAGAACTCGCAGTCGAACGGCCCCAGCCGCTCGGTCTGGCCCTCGCGCACGGTCAGCGTGTACGGGTCCAGGCGCCGCTCGGCCAGCTTGGCCTCGACCAGCGCGAGCGTGAACTCCGAGCCGACCAGCGGGATGTCCGCCTTGTGGGCGAGCAGGTAGGGCACGGCCCCGATGTGGTCCTCGTGGCCGTGGGTGAGCACGATGGCCTGAATGTCGTCGAGCCGGTCCAGGATCGGCGTGAAGTCGGGCAGGATCAGATCGACGCCCGGTTGCTCCACGTCGGGGAAGAGCACACCGCAGTCGATGACCAGCAGCTTGCCGTCGAACTCCAGGACCGTCATGTTGCGGCCGATCGCGCCGAGCCCGCCGAGCGGGATGACGCGCAGGGCGCCCTCCGGCAGCGGCGGTGGCGTGTCCAGCTCCTCGTGCGCTTGACTCATTCGCTTGTTTCTATCTCTCTTCTACGGGCTCTTCTACAGGCCGATGCCGGCCGCGGCGGCATCCGTACGCAGCTGGGCCAACTCCTCGGCGGTCGCCTCGACCAGCGGCGAGCGGACCGGGCCGGCCGGGCGGCCCGACGCGTTGAGGCCCGCCTTGACCAGCATGGTCCCCGGCGCCCGGAAGATGCCGGTGAACAGCGGCATCGCCCGGCGGTGCAGGGCGAGGGCGGCGGCGTTGTCGCCGCGCTCGAACGCCTCGATCATGTCCTTGGCGAGAACGCCGGTGAAGTGGGTCGACGTGCCGACCAGGCCGACCCCGCCGATCGACAGCAGCGGCAGGGTGGCGGCGTCGTCACCCGAGTAGTAGGCCAGGTCGGTGCGGCTGAGCACCCAGGAGGAAGCGGTCAGATCGCCCTTGGCGTCCTTGACCGCCACGATCCGCTCGTGCTCGGCGACGCGGCACATCGTCTCGGTGGCGATCGCCGTGCCGGCCCGGTGCGGGATGTCGTAGACCATGATCGGCAGGCCGACCGCGTCGGCCACGGTCAGGAAGTGCTGAGCGACGCCGGCCTGCGGCGGCTTGTTGTAGTACGGCGTCACGACCAGCAGGCCGTGGGCGCCGGCCTTCTCCGCCGCGTGCGCCAACTCGATCGTGTGGGCCGTGTTGTTGGTGCCCACTCCGGCGACGATCCGGGCCCGGTCACCGACCGCGTCGACGACGGCGCGGAGAAGAGTCTCCTTCTCGGTGTCGGTCGTCGTCGGGGACTCGCCCGTGGTGCCGCTGACGACGAGCGCGTCGTTGCGCTGCTCGTCGACGAGGTAGGTGGCCAGTTTCGCCGCGCCCTCGACGTCGAGGGAGCCGTCCGGGGCGAACGGGGTGACCATGGCGGTCAGGAGCCGTCCGAAGGGTCGCGGGTCGTGCGTCATACCCACCAACCTATCGGACTCCCCGCTCAGACGTAGAGCGCGGTGAACGGGGCCCAGGGCAGGTTGCGCAGCACGCTCCAGACGGCCCACACCGCGACAAAAGTGATCAGGACCGCCGGGCTCGGGGTGAGCTGCGGGAGCTTCCAGTTGAACAGCCTTTTCCCGGCCCAGGCCACATACATGTACAGCAGGAAGGGCACGGCGAAGGTGAAGATCGCGTGGTGCCGGGCCGCGGCCGGAAGATCTCCGTGAAGCAGGTACCACGCGGCGCGGGTGCCGCCGCAGCCCGGGCAGACGAACCCGGTCGTGTATTTGAGCAGGCAGGTCGG
This sequence comes from Actinoplanes sp. NPDC048988, assembly GCF_043197815.1. NCBI lineage: Bacteria > Bacillati > Actinomycetota > Actinomycetes > Micromonosporales > Micromonosporaceae > Actinoplanes > Actinoplanes sp. NPDC048988. Next base: position 375,296 of record NZ_JBICTW010000001.1, read on the forward strand.
CGGCTCACCGGCGGCGGCCTCGGCGGGATGGGTGGCCAAGGTGTAGCCGACCGCACCGCCCATGCAGGCCAGAAGGGCGAACGGCGCGGCCCAGACGGGTGACCTCGTCCAGACCCGCTGCACGAAGCGGGTGACCCGGTCCGGCCGCGGCTGGGCGTAGTAGTCGAGCCACTCGGGCGGCACCGGGGGACCCTGCACCGGCTGTTGGTCCAGCGCGCTCATGGCCGTCACGGTACACCTTTGAGCGCCGCGGCCAGCGGGCCCGCGAAGTCGCCCCGCTCGGGTGCCGCGACGCGCTCGAGGCCCAGCCAGCCGGCCAGCCGGTGCAGCTCGGCGGCGAGAGCGGCCGCGGTCTCCTCCTGGTCGGCGCCGGGCTCGAGCCAGGCCGCCGGGACCAGCAGCTCCCCCGCCTTGCGGTCGGCTTTGAGGTCGACCCGGGCCACCAGTTCGTCGCCGAGCAGGAAAGGCAGCACGTAGTAGCCGTAGAGCCGCTGCGCGGCCGGCACGTAGATCTCGATCCGGTAGTTCATGCCGAACAGCCGCTCGGTGCGGTTGCGCTCCCACACCAGCGGATCGAACGGGCTGATCAGCGTCGCGGCCGTGACCCGCCGCGGCAGCTTGGCCTCGTGATGCAGATAGACCGGGCCCTTCCAGCCCTTGACCTGGACCGGCAGCAGCACCCGGTCCTCGATGAGCTCGGCCACGGCCTGCTTGAAGCCGGCGACCGGAAGCCGGAAGTAGTCGCGCAGCTCGGCCTCCGCCCCCACTCCCACCGACCGCGCGGACAGCTCGACCAGGGCCCGGAAGGCGTCCTGCGGATGGGGCGTGGGCGCGTTGAGCACCGCGTACGGCAGCACGCGCTCGGGCAGGTCGTAGCGCCGGGCGAACGAGGTGGTGCGCTCGGCCGCGGTCACCTGGCCGGTGTAGAACAACCACTCCAGCGCTTGCTTGACCGACGACCAGTTCCATCCCCAGTGGTCGGTCCGCCGCGGCTCATCGTGCTCGATCTCCGCCGCGGTGATCGGGCCGCGGTCGCGGACGACGCCCAGCACCCGCTCGATCAGCTCGGGTCGCTCGCGGGCCATGCGGACCATGCCACCCCACGCGTAGTCGACGGCGCCCTCCATCCGCCACCGGAACAGCGGCTGGAGATCGGTCGTGACCAGCGACGCCTCATGACCCCAGTACTCGAACAGCTCGCGCGGCTTGCGGTAGGCCGCCCGCTCGAGCAGTTCGACCGGATAGGGGCCCAGGCGGCTGTACAGAGGCATGAAATGCGCCCGCTGAAGAACGTTCACCGAGTCCATCTGGATGAGGTGGACCCGGCGCAGCACCCGCCGCAGGTGGCGCATGTCGGTGGCGCCGCCGGGCCTGGCGTCGGTGAAGCCTTGGGCCGCCAGCGCGATGCGCCGGGCCTGCGCCACGGAGAGAGTCTCGGGAAGTGCCACGACGCGAACGGTAGACGAGGGGTGTGACAAAAATCCGCCTCGGTAGGCTGCCCGGCATGGCAATCGGCTTCGTCCGTCCCGCGCGCCCCGGCGACGCCCCCGAGATCGCCCGGGTCCAGCTCACCACGTGGCGCACCGCGTACCGGCGGATGTTCCCGGCACACGTACTGGCCAACCTGGACCTCGACTATCTGACCCGCGGCTGGCAGGCCGCGATCGAGGAGCCGCCCTCGGCGAGACACCGGGTGCTCATCGCGGTCGAGCAGAGCGACACCGCGACCCAGGTGGTCGGCTTCGCCGCCGCCGGGCCGGCCGACGAGCAGGCCCTCGCCCCGGAGGAGCCGCCGCTGGGTGAGACGACGGCCGCCGTCACCGACCTGCTGGTCGAGCCGCGCTGGGGCCGCCGGGGCCACGGCAGCCGCCTGCTCAGCGCCGCTGTCACCCACTGGCGCGACGACGGCTTCGAGCGCGCGGTGGCCTGGGCCTATGAGCAGGACGAGGCCATGCGGAAGTTCCTGGCCTCGGCCGGCTGGGAGCCCGACGGCGCCGGCCGGGCCCTCGACGTGGACGACATGCTCGTCCCCCAGGTGCGGCTGCACGTCGCGGTCGCGGAAGAATAGAAGGGTGACCGCGACCTTCGTCTACGACGGCGACTGCTCCTTCTGCACGACGTGCGCCGAGTTCATCGAGCGCCGCATCCCCACCCACGCCCGGGTGATCCCCTGGCAGTTCGCCGACCTCGACCAGCTCGGGCTCACCACCGAGGAGTGCGAGGAAGCGGTCCAGTGGGTCGGCCCGGACGGCGAGCGCGCCTCGGGCCCGGACGCGATCGCCCTGATGCTGCGCGACGCCGGCCGCCTCTGGCAGGTCGCCGGCGGCGCTCTGCAGATCGGCCCGGTCCGCCTGGCCGCCTGGCCGGCCTACCGCTGGGTCGCCGAGCATCGCCACCTTCTGCCCGGCGGGACGGCGGCCTGCTCCCTCCCGCAGGCCCAGCGCGATCTTCTTTACGGCAAGACCGCAGAGGTACGGGATTAGCGAAAGGCGCCGCTTCCACAGCCGCGCTGATCCGGTGGTCACCCCCTCTGCCGCCGGTGCCGGGCTGTCCTGCCACGAAAGCTTCTGTAACATCCCCTTGCTTCGATACGTAACGGGGAGGAAGTAACGCATGCGAGGGAAGATGGCAGCCGGCGTTCTCGTGGCGCTGGCCCTGCTGATCCCGGCGGCTCCGGCGATGGCTCAGGCCGCGACGCCCGTGCTCGGCGCGGATTGCCAGACGGTCGAGCCCAAGGTGTTCAAGGACATCCGCCCGCTCCTGACCATCGATGTGGACACCGCCAACGAGGCTGAGGTCCGGCGGCTGGCCTATCAGATCCTGGCCGCGACCGAGGGCCAGTCGCTGCCGGTTCTGCCTCCCGCGCTGGAGGAGAGGCTGAAGGGCACCTCGGAGGACCTGCGGGCCTTCCTCAAGAAGGGCTGGCAGGCGGCCTGGACGGCGGATCTGCGGATCTCGATCGGCCGGACCATGACGGACGCGGGTCCCAACGTGCGACAAGCCGCGAACAAGGTGCTCGACGGCGAGTCGTACGACGACTACCTGACTTACCTGAACGAGGGCGTGTACGCCGCACGGGCGCTCGACTGCGCGTCCAAACCCACACCCACGCCGACCGTGACGCCGACCGTCACCCCCAGCGCCACGACGACCGCCTCGCCGGTTCCCACGTCCTCCACCAGTTCGAGCAGCGCCCCCGGCACCACTCCGGCCGCCGGCTCGGGCGACACCGGCGGTGCGGGTGGCGGCCTGCCCGTGACCGGCTCCGCCACCGGCCTCGTGGCCGCCGTCGGGGGCGTGCTCCTGCTGCTCGGCGCGGCCGGCTACGTCATCGGCCGCCGGCGCCGTTCCCGCTTCGTGGCCTAACCGGCCCGTCGCGCCCGGCTCGGTGAGAGCCGGGCCGGGCGCGGAGAGCGGCGGCGTACCCACTCGATCGGGCGGACCTTCTCCAGCGGCAGGAAGCTCGCCATCGCGGCCAGGTGCGGCGCGAACGAGATGGTGATCATCGAGAACGTCATCACGTGGAACGAGTAGAAGAAGGCGACGCCCCAGTTCCGCCACTTCTGCGGTATCACCCAGATCAGCGGGCTGAGCAGCTCGAACAGGATGATCCCGAACTGGGCGGCGATCAGCAGGCCGGGCACCACCGCGATGTGGTCGGCCAGCCAGGTGCCGCGGCGGATGATGGCCTGGGCCAGCACGGCGCTGGTCAGCCAGTCGATGCCGCCGAAGCGGAGCTTCGCCAGGGCGGCCAGGAAGTACGTGCAGATCACCGCGATCTGGGTGACCCGCAGCGCCCAGCCGGCCCTCTCCGACAGCGAGAGGTCGCCGTGGCGGGCGCGGCCGACCGTGGGCAGGACGGCCAGGGCGACGAGCAGGCCGACGCGGTCGTGGTCGACCTTGCCGTAGCTCATCGCGATGATCATCCACTCGAAGTACAGGGCGAAGACCGCCCAGCCGAGCGCGCGCGGAGCGCGGCCGGTGGCGGCGGCCACGGCCAGCACGAGCAGGGCCCAGAACACCGTCCAGACGAGCAGCGGCGTCGGCGTCGGCAGGTGCAGGATCCGGCCGACCAGCAGCGGCTGGTAGAGGTCGCCGGGAGTGTTGGCGTGCGAGCGCACCCACGGCGTGAAGACGGTCAGGTCCAGGGCCACGAAGGCGTAGACCAGCGTGCGGAAGGCGGCGACCCGGCCGAGCGGCACGGGAGCGAAGAGCCACCTCATGGGCGCGTCCATTCGGCGACGACCTCGTCGCGGTAGTCGCCGGTGGGCCGGGCGTGCTCGATGCCGTGCCAGCGGATCACGATCTTGACGGTACGCAGCGGCGCGGCGCCCGGCGAGTGCGACGCGTAGGCGTCGGCGATCTGGCTGAGGCGGGCCGGATCCGACTCGTACGCGGACTGCTGCCCCTCGATCTCGGCCCGCCGGATGCCGCTGTTGCCCTCGGTGATCGCAACCGTCCGCCCGGCCGTGTCGACGCCCTCGACCCGGGTGTCCTTGGCGTCCCCGTTGGGATCGGGCGCCGTGGAGTACATCCGGAACGGGCCGAACGGAAAGTCGTCGTCGACGCCCCAGAACGTGCCGGCGAGCAGCAGCGCCCCGGCGACCAGGGTGGCGACGACCCGCACACGACGGCCCCGCACGGTCAGCTCATTCGCAGCCATCGGCTCAGTCCAGAAAGCTGTCGAGACCCACTGTCAGGCCGGGACGAGACAGGATTTTCCGTACGCCGAGCAGGACGCCGGGCATGAACGAGACCCGGTCGAGCGAGTCGTGCCGGATGGTCAGGGTCTCGCCCAGGCTGCCGAACAGGACCTCCTGGTGGGCCACGAGCCCGGCCGCGCGGATCGCGTGGACCCGTACCCCGTCGAGGTCGGCCCCGCGGGCGCCCGGCACCTCCTCCTTGGTCGCGTCCGGCATCGGGCCCCGACCGGCCTCGGCGCGCGCGGAGGCGATCAGCTTGGCCGTGTGCGTGGCCGTGCCGCTCGGCGCGTCCAGCTTGCGCGGGTGGTGCTGCTCGATGATCTCGGCCGAGTCGAAGTAGCGGGCCGCCTTGGCCGCGAACTGCATCATCAGGACCGCGCCGATGCCGAAGTTCGGGGCGATCAGCACACCGGCCGACGGCCGGCCGGCCAGCCAGGAGCGGATCTGCTCGTGCCGCTGGTCGGTGAAGCCGCTGGTGCCGACCACGAAGCTCTTGCCCCGCTCGAGGCCCCAGCGCAGGTTGTCCATCACCGCGCCGGGATTGGTCAGGTCGACGAGCACCTGGGCGTTCGCGGCGGCCTCGAGGTCGTCGCCGCGGCCGAGCGCCGCCACCAGCTCGAGGTCGGCCGCCGCCTCGACGGCCTTGACGGCCTCGGAGCCCATGCGGCCCTTGGCGCCGAGGACGCCCACACGGATCGGTTCAGTCACGGCGTCAATTTAGCCCGGTTGCGCCACCAGCGTTCCAGCAGTCCCACGACCAGGAACGTCAGCGCGACGTAGATCCAGCCGACCAGCACGTCGATCACGTAGTGCTCGCCGGTGTAGACCAGCGTGAAGGTCATCGCCAGCGGGTAGGCGAACAGCAGCGGCCACCAGCGCTTGCGGACCATCGGCAGGAAGAAGGCGACCGCCATCATCGCGTACGCGGTGTGCAGGGAAGGCATCGCCGCGACCGGGTTGGACTGCTCGACCTGCAGCGCGTTGAGAGTGTTGCCGGCGCCGTGCAGGCCCAGCACCTCCAGGCCGCGGAGCGAGAAGCGCACGACGTGCTCGGGGATGTAGTGGTACTGAGAGGCCCACCAGGGCGGCGCCGCCGGATAGAGGAAGTACGTGATCAGGCCGGCCATGCTGAGGAAGATCCACCGGCGCATGAACCGGTACGAGAGTTTGCGGCTGCGTACCCACAGAATGACCGCGACCGTCGGCACGGCCAGGAAGTGCGAGATGTAGACCAGGCTGGTCACCACCTCCCACCACGGCACGTGGTCCTTCGTGTAGAGGTGTTCCTGGAGCCAGACGGTGGGGATGTGGCCGCCGAACAGCGCCTTGTCCGCGTCGATCATGGGGTAGACGTGCGGATCGAAGAGCTTGTCGGCCGAGCCGCGCGACACGTTGTAGAAGACCAGCAGCAACACGACCGGCAGCCAGTCGCGCAGGAACAGCAGGTGCTCACGCCACGGCAGGTAGCTGCGCCAGGCGATGGTGGCCAGCCAGAGCCAGCCGAACGCGAGGAGCACGTCGCTGGTGGGCACGCCCACCAGGGTCACGAAGACGGCGAAGGCCGCCGCCCAGATCAACATGCCGATGACCCGGCGGCGGCGCTGCTCCGGGGTGATCTCGGGCGAGGGCGGCGGCTTCTCCAGCGTTGTCACGGGGCCCAAGGTTAGCGACCGGAGAAGTCGGCCTCGTCGAACGGCCCCACCACGGCCAGCGACATCGGCTGGGCCAGCAGGCCGGCCGCGATCGCGTTGACCTCGTCGGCGGTGACCGCGTCGACCCGGCCGAGCAGCTCGTCGACCGACATCAGATCGCCGTACAGCAGCTCCGACTTGGCCAGCCGGCTCATCCGCGAGCCGGTGTCCTCCAGGCCCAGCACGAAGGCGCCCTTGACCATGCCCTTGCCGCGGGCGATCTCCTCGGCGTCGACCCCCTTGGCCGACACCCGCTCCAGCTCGGCCCGGGTCAGGTCGAGAACCTCCTCGACCTTGCCGGGCGCGCAGCCGGCGTAGACGCCGAACAGGCCGGCGTCGGCGTACTGGCTGGCGTACGAGTAGACCGAGTAGGCCAGGCCCCGTTTCTCGCGGATCTCCTGGAAGAGGCGGCTGGACATGCCGCCGCCGAGGACGTTGTTGAGCACGCCCAGGGCGAAGCGGCGCTCGTCGCGGCGGCCGATGCCGACGCCGCCGAGGACCACGTGCGCCTGCTCGGTGTCCCGGTTGCGGACGACCGTGTGCGGGCGCTGGGTGGGCACGCGCTTCGACCCCGTACGCGGTCCGGCCGGATCGGCCGTTCCGGTGTCCAGCGCCGTGCCGGCCAGGGCCTTGCGCACGAGCCGGACGACGGTGGCGTGGTCGAGGTTGCCGGCCGCCGCGATCACGATGTTCGGCGGCGTGTAGCGGCGCTTGTAGAAGCTGTTGATCTGGTTGCGGGTCATCGGGGTGATCGATTCCTCGGTCCCCGAGATCAGCCGGCCCAGCGGGTGGTCGCCGAAGATCGCCTCGGTGAAGACGTCGTGCACCTCGTCGCCGGGCTCGTCCTCATGCATGGCGATCTCTTCGAGGATCACGCCGCGCTCGGTCTCCACGTCGGCCGGGTCGATGATCGAGTCGGCCACGGCGTCGCACATCACGTCCACCGCGAGCGCCAGATCGGCGTCGAGCACCCGTGCGTAGTAGCACGTGTACTCCTTCGTGGTGAAGGCGTTGGTCTCGCCGCCGACGGCCTCGATCTCGGCCGAGATCTGCAGCGCCGTGCGCTTGTGGGTGCCCTTGAAGAGCAGGTGCTCGAGGAAGTGGGAGGCGCCGGACATGCCCGGCGTCTCGTCACGCGAGCCGATGCCCACCCAGACGCCGAGCGAGGCGCTCCGGGTCGTGGGAATCGCTTCGGTGACGATGCGCAGACCACTGGGCAGGACGGTCCTCTTGACGCCGTCCTGCAGGGTCTTGGTAGTAACGCGGGCCGGCCTTCCGGCCGGCCCGCGGTTGTTGCTCGTTGTCACTGGTGATTACTCGCGGCGCTCGCCGCGGTCGCCACCGGAGCGCTGACGGCGACGGCGGGGCTCGCCACCACCCTCGCCACCACGGTCACCGCGCGGCTCACGCGGCGGACGGCTCTCGCGCTCGCCCGAACCCGACGCGGCGGGAGCGGCCGCGGGGGCCTCCTCGCCCTCGGGGCGGACCTTGTCCAGGTAGATCTTGCCGCGGGCGTCGATGTCCGCGATGGACACCTCGACCTTGTCGCCGACGTTGAGGAAGTCCTCGACCTTCTCGACCCGCTTGCCGTCGCCCACCTTGGAGATGTGCAGCAGGCCGTCGCGGCCCGGCAGCAGCGAGATGAACGCGCCGAACGCGGCCGTCTTCACCACGGTGCCGAGGAACTTGTCGCCGACCTTCGGCAGCGTCGGGTTGGCGATCGCGTTGATCCGCTCGACCGCGGCGTCGGCCGACGGGCCGTTGGTGGCGCCCACGTAGATCGTGCCGTCGTCCTCGATCGAGATGTCGGCGCCGGTCTCGTCCTGGATCGCGTTGATCGTCTGGCCCTTGGGGCCGATGACCATGCCGATCTTGTCGACCGGGATCTTCACCGAGGTGACCCGCGGCGCGTACTCCGACATCTCGGCCGGAGCGTTGATCGCCTGCTCCATGACCCCGAGGATCGTGGCGCGAGCCTCGTGGGCCTGCTGCAGAGCGCCGGCCAGCACGTCCGACGGGATGCCGTCGAGCTTGGTGTCCAGCTGCAGGGCGGTGACGAACTCGCTCGTACCGGCGACCTTGAAGTCCATGTCGCCGAACGCGTCCTCGGCGCCCAGGATGTCGGTCAGCGCGACGTACTGCGTCTTGCCGTCGACCTCGTCCGAGATCAGGCCCATCGCGATGCCGGCGACCGGCGCCTTCAGCGGCACACCGGCGCTGAGCAGCGACAGCGTCGAGGCGCAGACCGAGCCCATCGAGGTCGAGCCGTTCGAGCCCAGAGCCTCGGAGACCTGCCGGATCGCGTACGGGAACTCCTCACGCGTCGGCAGCACGGGCACCAGGGCCCGCTCGGCCAGCGCACCGTGGCCGATCTCGCGGCGCTTCGGCGAACCCACCCGGCCGGTCTCACCGGTCGAGTAGGGCGGGAAGTTGTAGTTGTGCATGTAGCGCTTGGACTTCTCCGGCGCCAGGGTGTCCAGCGCCTGCTCCATGCGGAGCATGTTCAGCGTGGTCACGCCCAGGATCTGGGTCTCGCCGCGCTCGAACAGGGCCGAGCCGTGCACGCGGGGCAGCACACCGATCTGGGCCGACAGCGGACGGATGTCGCGCGGGCCACGGCCGTCGATGCGGACCTGGTCGCGCAGCACGCGCTGGCGCACCTCGGACTTGGTGACCGAGCGGAAGGCCGCGCTGATCTCCTTCTCGCGGCCCTCGAATCGCTCGTCGAGAAGCTCGTGCGCCTTGGCCTTGACCAGGTCGAGAGCCTCCTCGCGCTCCTGCTTGGCGGCGATCTTGAGCGCCTCGGCGGTCTCGGCGCGGACGGCCTCGACCACAGCGGTGTAGACGTCGTCCTGGTAGTCCAGGAACACCGGGAACTCGACGGCCGGCTTCGAGGCGATCTCGGCCAGCTCGCTCTGCGCGCGGCACAGCTCGCGGATGGCCGGCTTGGCGGCCTCGAGACCGCTCGCCACGACCTCCTCGGTCGGGGCGGTGGCGCCACCGGCGATCAGCTTGACCGCGTTCGGCGTGGCCTCGGCCTCGACCATCATGATGGCGACGTCACCGTCGGCCAGGACGCGACCGGCGACCACCATGTCGAAGGTGGCCCGCTCGAGCTCCTCGATGGTCGGGAAGGCGACCCACTGGCCGTCGATGTGCGCGACCCGGGTCGAGCCGATCGGGCCGCTGAAGGGCAGGCCGGACAGCTTGGTCGACAGCGAGGCGCCGTTCATGGCGACCACGTCGTACGGGTGGGCCGGGTCGAGGGCCAGCACGGTCTCGACGACCTGGACCTCGTTGCGCAGGCCCTTGGTGAACGAGGGGCGCAGCGGACGGTCGATCAGGCGGCAGGTGAGGATCGCGTCCTCGCTCGGGCGGCCCTCACGGCGGAAGAACGAGCCGGGGATGCGGCCCGCGGCGTACATCCGCTCCTCGACGTCGACGGTCAGCGGGAAGAAGTCGAAGTGCTCCTTCGGCTGCTTGCTGGCCGTGGTCGCGGACAGGACGGTGGTGTCGCCCAGCTGGACGATGACCGAGCCGGCGGCCTGCTTGGCCAGCCGGCCGGTGGAGAAAGTCACCTCGCGGGTGCCGAACGACCCGTTGTCGATGACGGCGGTGCGAGATTCGGTGCCGAGAGCGTTCTGCTCTGTCATGTGGTGCGGTACTCCTTCGTCGAGGACCCGGCGGTCTACACAGCGCGGTTGACTTCAGGCTGCCGGTCTTCGATCGAAGTGCCCAGGAATCAAGGCCTGGGAACCACTACCGAGGACCGGTGGCTTTGCCTGCGTACCGCGCGGGTCCGTGGGTATTGCTCGGGGGAGCGGCCCTGTGGCCACTCCCCCGGAGGTCAAGCTATCGGCGCAGGCCGAGGCGCTCGATGAGCGTCCGGTAGCGCGCGATGTCCTTCTTCTGAACGTAGTTGAGCAGACGGCGGCGACGGCCGACCAGCAGCAGCAGACCACGACGGCTGTGGTGGTCGTGCTTGTGCACCTTCAGGTGCTCGGTCAGGTCGGCGATCCGCTTGGTCAGCATCGCAACCTGGACCTCGGGGGATCCGGTGTCGCTGTCCTTCGACTTGTACTCGTCGATGATCTTGTGCTTGGTCTCTTGATCGAGCGCCATGTTCTCCGAACTTCTGTGTTGCCGGTGATCTCGGGATCCGCACCCGCGGCGTCGGGCAGGCACGCGGAGCCGTTGGCTGGATAAGCCAGCCGCGCCTCAACCCTACCAGGCAGTCACCGAAGCAACACTCGGGTCTGTTCCACGTCGGCCCGGATCTGGTCGATCAACGCCTCGACGGTCGTGTAGGTCACCTGTCCGCGCAGATGGGCGACGAAGTCGAGGCTGACCCGCTCGCCGTAGAGATCACCGTCGAAGTCCAGCACGTACGCCTCGACCCGGCGCTCGCGGCCCTCGAAAGTCGGGTTGGTGCCGACCGAGATGCTGGTGGGCAGCGGTTTGCCGTCCGCGCGCAGGAAGTAGCCGGCATACACGCCGTCGGCCGGAATGGCCGCGTACCGATGCGTCATCAGGTTGGCGGTCGGGAAACCCAGCTCACGCCCGCGCTGATCACCGCGGACCACGACCCCACTCACCTGGTGGGGCCGGCCGAGCGCGTCCGACGCGGCCCGCACGTCGCCGGCGTCGACACAACTGCGGATGTACGTCGACGAGAAGACCAGCCCGTCCTCGGAGACCAGCGGGGCGTCCTCGACGGTGAACCCGAACGAGGTGCCCAGCCGCTCCAGCAAGGCCGCGTCACCGGCCGCCTTGTGCCCGAACCGGAAGTTGTCGCCCACCACCACGGCCGCCGCGTGCAACGACTCGACCAGCACGTCGTGCACGAAAGCCTCGGGCGAGAGCTGCGAGAACTCCCTGGTGAAGGGCACCACGCACAGGGCGTCGGCGCCCAGCTGCTCGATCAGCTCGGCCTTGCGCACCGGCTCGGTCAGCACGGCCGGGTGGGAACCGGGCCGCACCACCTCGGCCGGATGCGGGTCGAAGGTCACCACAACCGACCGCAGCCCCAGCTCATGGGCGCGCTGCACGGCATGCCCGATGATCGCCTGGTGGCCCCGGTGCACACCGTCGAAGACGCCGATCGTGACGACCGACCGGCCCCAGCCCCCCGGCACCGATTCGAAGCCCCGCCACCGCTGCATGTCCGCGTACCCCTTCGGTGTTCGCCAGTTAGCGGTTCTCAGCGTATCGGGCGGCGTAGGTCACGCCGGGGCCAGGACGATCTCGGCCCGGGCCCGGCCCGCACGCTCGGAGACGATGGCCAGCACGTCACCCTCCGGGGAGAAGACGGCGTACGGCCCCGAAATGCCGACCGGGTCCAGCGGGCCACCATGGCTGAGCACACGCGCCTCCTCCGCGGTCGCCTCCCGCTGCGGGAACGCCTGCCGCGCGGCCTCGGACATCGGCAGCGTCACGACATCGGGCTCCCGCTCGGCCAACTGGTCGAGGGTGAGCGCCTCGCCGAGCGTCAAGCCACCCACCGCCGTACGGCGAAGGGCCGTGAGATGACCGCCGACGCCGAGCCCCGCACCGAGATCGCGGGCGATCGACCGGATGTAGGTGCCGGAAGAACAGGTCACATCGACATCCACATCGACGAAGTCACCCACCCGCCGGATGTCGAGAACATCCAGCTTCGAAATCGTGACCCGCCGCGCCGGAATCTCGACGTCCTCGCCGTCGCGAACCCGCTTGTAAGCCCGCTGCCCGTTGATTTTGATGGCGCTCACAGCACTGGGCACCTGATCGATCTCGCCCCGCTGCTCCGCCAGTCCCCCACGAATCGCCTCGTCGGCGACATGACCGGCCGGCGTGGTGGCGGTGACCTCCCCCTCGGCGTCATCGGTGATCGTCGACTGCCCGAGGCGGATGGTCGCCGAGTAGCTCTTCTCCGACCCGATGACGTACGTCAGCAGGCGTGTCGCCCTGTTCACACCGATGATGAGCACCCCGGTAGCCATCGGATCAAGCGTGCCGCCATGCCCGACCCGCCGGGTCTTGGCCAGCCGCCGAATCCGGCTCACAACATCGTGCGAGGTCATCCCCGCCGGCTTGTCCACCACGATCAGTCCGTCCGCACTCACCCGCCCACCTTAGGGTCCGCCATCCGCCGCCCAGCCCTCAGCCCGCCCAGCCCTCAGCCCGCCCAGCCTTCCGCTCGCCCGGCCTTCCGCCCGCCCAGCCCTCGGTCCGCCCGGCCGTCCGCCCGCCCGCCCGGCCCTCAGCCCGCCCAGCCGCCCGCCCGCCCGGCCGCCCGCCCGCCCGGCCGCCCGCCCGCCCGGCCGCCCGCCCGGCCGTCCGCCCGGCCGCCCTCAGCCCAGCCCTCAGGCCGCCCAGCCCTCAGCCCAGCCTTCCGCCCGCCCAGCCCTCAGCCCGCCCGGCCGCCCGCCCGCCCGGCCCTCAGCCCGCCCAGCCCTCAACCCGGCCCTCAGCCTGGCCCAGCCTTCCGCCCGCAAACTGTGCAGGTCCTAACCCTGCCAGTTCTCAATGCGGGTGGGCCGTTGTCCACAGGATCGGAGTTGTCCACAGCGGTTGAGCGCGATCGTGGCGTTCGTGGTGAGAATGAGCCCAGAGGCGGGGGTCCCCCTGGGAGGGCGGGCGCGGCTGTGGGTCAGGCGGTCTTGGGGTTCGGCGCTTTCAGTTCGGCTCCCACGACCGCCCAGCGGGACGAACGCCAGCGCCAGACCGTGCCGGCGAAGCGGATCGCGATGAGCAGGGCCAGGCCGGCCCAGACGCCGCCCAGGCCGAGGTTCAGCCAGTAGGCGATCCAGATGGCGGGCAGGAAGCCGAGCAAGGTCGCGGCCAGTGTGATGTCGCGCAGGAAGCGGACGTCGCCGGCGCCGATCAGTACGCCGTCGAGGGCGTAGACGATGCCGGCGAACGGCATCAGCGCGATGAACCACGGCCAGACGACGGCCGCCTGGTCGTGCACCGCCGGGTCGGGGGTGAACCAGCCGGGGATGACGCCGGCGCCGGCCGCGGCCAGCGCGGCGAAGGCGATCCCGGCCAGGCCGCCGGCGACGGTCACCCGTTTGGCGACGTCCTGGGCCGCCTGGGCGTCGCCGGCGCCCAGGGTCGCGCCGACCAGGGACTGGGCGGCGATGGCGACCGCGTCGAGGGCGAGCGCGCTGAAGAACCAGAGCTGGAGGGCGATCTGGTGGGCGCCGACCGCGGCCACCCCGAAGCGGCTGGCGACGGCGGTGGCGGACAGGAAGCAGGCCTGGAACGAGGCGCCGCGGATCAGTAGGTCGCGGCCGAGGACGATCTGCTGCACGATGACCGCCGGTACCGGCCGCAGCGCTCGGGTCTCCCGGACTAGGGCGGCCAGGAACAGGCCGCCGGAAACGGTCTGCGCGGCCACGTTGGCGACGGCGGAGCCGTTCAGGCCCCAGCCGGCCGGGTAGACGAGCAGTGGGCAGAGGATCGCCGAGAGGACGTTCGCGCCGAGCACGAAGAAGAGCGGCCGGCGGGTGTCCTGGACGCCACGCATCCAGCCGTTGCCGGCGGCGGCGAGCAGCAGGCCGGGAATGCCGAAGGAAGCGATGCGCAGCCACTGGGCGGCCGCGCCGGCCGTCTCGGCGTTGCCGGCCAGCGCGTGGGCCAGCGGGTCGGCGCCGATCTGGGCCAGCAGCACCAGGAGCAGGCTCAGGGCCAGGGCGAGCCAGGACGCCTGTACGCCCTCGGCGACAGCCGCGGCCCGGTCACCGGCGCCGAAGCGGCGGGCGGCCCGCCCGGTGGTCCCGTAGGCCATGAGCGCGCCGAACCAGGCGGCCACCGACATGACAGTTCCGCTGACCGCCACGGCGGCGAGCGGCACGGCACCGAGATGTCCCACGACGGCCGTGTCGACGAGCACGTAGAGCGGCTCCGCCGCCAGCACCACAAGCGCCGGCAAGGCGAGCGCCGCAATCCGCCGCGCCGAAGCCGGCGACCCACTGGATACCGCGCCAGACCCAGCACCACCAGGCGCCGCGCCAGACCCAGCACCACCAGGCGCCGCGCCAGACCCAGCACCACCAGGCGCCGCGCCAGACCCAGCACCACCAGGCGCCGGGTCAGAACCGACGCCGCCACGGGCCGCGCCCGAACCAGCACCGCCAAGCGCCGCACCAGAACCGGCACCGCCGAGCTCCGGGCCAGAACCAGCCCAGGCGAGCGCCGAGTCGGAACCAGCGCTGGGGCGAGCCGGGTCGACGCCGGCGGAATTACCCGTCGGGTCTACACGCGGGAGATCACCCGCCGCATCAACGCCCGCGAGACCGTCCGCCCGATCAGCGCCGGCGCGGTCGCTTCCCGCGTCCGGGCCGAGTCGGCCAGGGGGTGGATAGACGCCGGAGGAGTCGGCCGGGCCGGAGGAAAAGGCGGGACCGAAGGAGTCGGCGGGGCCGGGGGCGTCAGCGGGGCCGTCGTTGGGCGCGGGTGGGTTCGGCCGGTCGAACGGGCTCATGGGTTGTCATGATGCCCGCCCGGCCGTAAGGAGTGCAAACGCTACGAGTGCTTACTGGCGGGTGTCCATCGACGTCTGCAGGGCGCGGCGCGCGGCCTCGCGGGCTTCGTCGGTGGTGGGGGGCTTCGGCTTGGTGGCCATGATCGTGGTCCTTCCACGGTGGGTGAAGGCGCGACGCGCCTGAGGTTTGGTCGAGCGGAGCGCCGCGGGGCCGGTCCGGGATCGCCGGACGTCTGGCGAGGGCGACGCTGCCCGGGCGGGTGGGCCCGGGTGGCTCGAGGTCTCGCGGCGGGCAGTGGTCACGACCGCGCAAAACCTAATCACCGTTCAGGACCCAAACTATCGTTCAGTTCGGCCGCGGTACGGGTGCTTCCCACGAAGCGGGACACGAAAAAAGCCGGTGTCGCCGAAGCGACACCGGCCGGAAGCCGATCCTTACTACTTCGTGAGATTGACGTCCAGGAGATCCTTGACCTGCTGGACGATCTCCTCGGGCGTGCCCCGGCCGGTGAAACCGGCCGCCAGACGATGACCGCCGCCGCCGAGCGCCACCGCCACGGCGCTGACGTCGACCGCGCCCTTGGAGCGCAGCGACACCGCCCACTCCCCGGCCGTCATCTCTTTCACGAGCACCGCCACGTCCGCCTCGGCGACACTGCGGACCGGGTCGATGAGCGATTCCAGCACGTACGGCTTCTGGTCGTATTTCTCCAGGTCGGCCGTGGTCGCGTACGTCCAGACCACACCGCGCCCACCCGCCGCCGTGACGTCGAGACGGGCCCGGCCCAGCACCTCGCCGGAGAGTTTCATCGCCCCGAAGGGGCGGGTGTCGAAGATCCGCCGCGAGATCTCGGCCGGGCTGATGCCCGTCGCGATCAGCCGGGCCGCGAGCTGATGCACCTCGGGGGTGGTCAGGTCGAACTTGAACGAGCCGGTGTCGGTCGACAGCGCCACGTAGAGGCACTCGGCGATCTCGGCGTCGAGCGGCACCCCGAGCCGGCTCAGCAGCGCCTCGGCCACGACCGAGGTCGCGGCGGCCCGCGGAGCCACGAGATTGATGCCACCGAAGCCCGTGTTCGAGGCGTGGTGGTCCAGGACGATCACGGCCGGCGCGCTGGGCAGCAGACTCACCAGATCACCGAGGCGCGACTCCGCCGCCACGTCGAAAATCATGATCAAAGCCGGGTTCCGGTACGCGTCCTCGTCGGCCACCAGAAGCTCGCTGCCGGGCAGCTCACGGTAGGGCACCGGCACCTCGAAGCGGCCCGGGAACGTGGCCCGCAGCCGGGTGACACCGAGCCGGCGCAGCCCCAGCCCGAAGCCGAGCATGCTGCCGAGCGCGTCCCCGTCCGGGTTCACGTGGCAGATGAGCTGGACCTCGTCGTCGGGACCGAGCGCACGGATCGCGTCCACAGCGGCCACCCACTCGAGGTCGGCCACTCCCCCGATCACGGCCGGACCACTCGCCCCGTCACCGGAGACCGTGGCGGACGCACCGCCGAGGGCCCAGGCGGGGCGGGGAGCGCCGGCCCCGGCCGGCCGGGGCACGCCCCCGGGAGCCATGCCCCCGGGGATGCTGGAGACCGTTCTCACCCCTGGTCCTCGCGAGCTCCGACCCGCTCGTCCTCGTCCTCGTCGTCCTCGTCGGCCTTGTACGGGTCGGGGTCGCCCGCGTACTGCTTGCCGGCGGCGAGCCGCTGCACTTCCTGGTCGCGCAGGCGCGCCTCGGCCAGCAGGTGGTCGATCTCCTTGGCCTGGTCCTGCACGTTGTCGAGCACGAACGCCAGGCTCGGCGAGTGCCGCAGGCCCAGGGCGTGACCGACGCGGCTGCGCAACATGCCCTTGGCGCTCTCCAGCGCGGCCTTGGTGGCCGCCTGCTCGGTCGGGTCGCCGAGCACCGTGTAGTAGACGGTCGCCTCGCGCAGATCACCGGTGATCCGCGCGTCCGTGATGGTCACCATGCCGAGCCGGGGATCCTTGATCTCACGTACCAGCGATGCCACCAGCTCCCGTACGCGCTCCGCATGACGGCGCGTCTTGGCCGGGTCCGACATATCGCCCACCTCCGACTGTGATCCCGCGGGTCTCACTACCCCCGCCCAACTGCTGAAGCGTACCCAGCCCGCCTATGGGCCGAACTAGTCGTCCTCCCCGTAGAGGCGGCGCTTGACCGAGAGCAACTCGATCTCGGGGCGACCGGCCACCTGGTTCTCACAGGTGTCGATGACCGCGCGGGCCTGAGCCGGCTCGGCGGCAACCACCGCCACCCCGAGCTGGGCCCGGCCGTGCAGGTCGTGGAAGCCGACCTCGGCGGCGCTGACCTCGTATTTCTTCAGCATCGCGAGGATCGGGCGGACGTAGGAGCGCTTCTGCTTGAGCGACTGGGAGTCGCCGGGCAGGAGCAGGTCGAACACTGCGGTTTCCGTATACATCAGCGGTGAGACTACCGCCGGGGCATGACAGTTCTCAGTTGGTTTTCCGGGCGACCAGGACGTCGCGCTCTATGCCCTGGTCGACGCGGTGGTCCAGGGGCAGCTGGTCGACGAGTTCCAGGTTGTGTGCCAGCAGGATGTCCTCGGCCAGCTCACGCCGGGCGACCTTGGTGTTCCAGGACAGGCCGAGGGCGCCGCCCGGGCGCAGCAGGGGCAGCCACTGCGGCACCGCGCGCTCCAGCAGGTCGAGCGGGCGCCGGGAGATGCCGCCCTCGTCGTCGTAGCTGCCGTGGGCCACGCCGTACGGCAGGTCGGCCACCAGGACGTCGGCCACGCCGGCTCGGATCAGGCCCTCGAGCTGGGTGGTGTCGGCCTGCAGGACGGTGACCTTCTGCACCGCGCCGGCCTTGTGGTCTTCCTTGCTGGCGGCCATGGTGACCTCGAGCCGGCGCGCGGCGCGCTTGCCCTGGCGCCGTACGGGGACGAGCTCGGCGGTGTGCTTGAGGCGTTTGCGCTTGAGCCAGGTCTGGAGGAAGAGTTTGTACGCCTCGACGTCCTTGCCGTCGATCTCCACGCCGACCCCGTCGTAGCCGTACATGAGGGCCTGGTTGAGGGTCGTCCCCCGGCCGCAGAGCGGGTCGAGCACGGTCAGGTGCCCGTCGAGCATCCGCCCGGCCGAGGCCGAGGCGAGCAGGGTCAGGTTGAGCACCAGCTTGGTGAACTGCTCGTTGGTCTTGCCCGCGTACTTCGGAATCGTGATCAGGTCGCTGTCATACGTCGCCAGCGGCGTCATCATGATCGGCCGCAGCAGCTCGTCCACCTGCTCGAACAGCGCATACGCCGACGACAGATTCGACAAGTACGAAATGTCCCGCTCGGAGAGAGCGCCGGTGAAGGTCAGATACTCCACACCACCGAGTGTCGCCACGCCAATGTCCGAAATATCGGACGACAGCACCTTTCCAAAGGCGGCCACCTCGGCCAGCGCGAGACGAGAGGCCTGATCGGCGTAGACACGATTGGCGGACGGAGCGAGGAGCAGGGCGTACCGGGACATGCGCTACATCTTGGCAGGCGGCGTGACAGGCGCAGCAGGCGCAACCACCGCACCGTGGGGGTTTGGGGGCTCGGCCCCCATAGCAGGCATGACGCAAAGGAGCCCCCGGTCCGCGCTTTCCGCGGACAGGGGGCTCCCAGCGACTCAGGCGCGGGGCTTCTCGCGCATCTCGAAGGTCTCGATCACGTCGCCGACCTGCGGGGAGCCGAAGCCACTCAGGGTCAGACCACACTCGAAGCCCTCGCGGACCTCGGTGGCGTCGTCCTTGAAGCGGCGCAGCGAGCTGACCGTGACGTTCTCGGCCACCACGACGCCGTCCCGCAGGATGCGGGCCTTGGCGTTGCGGCGGATGAGACCGCTGCGGACCAGACAGCCGGCGATGAGTCCGATCTTGGACGAGCGGAAGACCTCGCGGATCTCCGCCGTGCCCTGCTCGACCTCTTCGTACTCCGGCTTGAGCAGACCCTTGAGCGCGGCCTCGATCTCCTCGATGGCCTGGTAGATCACGCTGTAGTAGCGGATCTCCACGTTCGCCCGGTCGGCCATCTCCTTGACCTTGTTCGAGGCCCGGACGTTGAAGCCGATGATCGTGGCGGTCGCTTCCGAGGAGGCGCTCGCCAGGTTCACGTCGCTCTCGGTGATCGCACCGACGCCGCGGTGGATGACCTTGAGCTGGATCTCGTCCGGAATCTCGATCTTGAACAGCGCGTCCTCGAGGGCCTCGACCGAACCGGACGAGTCGCCCTTGATGACCAGGGTGAGCGAGGTCTTCTCGCCCTCCTTGAGCTGCTCCATGAGCGTCTCGAGAGTCGCCTTGGTGCGCGAGTTGGCGAAGCTCGCCGCACGGCGGCGGGCCTGCCGCTGCTCGGCGATCTGCCGAACGGTGCGGTCGTCCTCGCCGGCGAGGAACGTGTCGCCCGCGCCGGGCACCGAGGTGAGACCGAGGACCAGGACCGGACGGGCCGGCAGAGCCTCGGCGACCACGTTGCCGTTCTCGTCGAGCATGGCGCGGACGCGGCCGTGCGCGCCGCCCGCCACGATCGAGTCGCCGGCACGCAGGGTGCCCTTCTGCACCAGGACGGTCGCGACGGCGCCGCGGCCCTTGTCGAGGTGCGACTCCACGATCGCGCCCTGCGCCGAACCGTCGACCGGAGCGGTCAGCTCCAGCGACGCGTCGGCGGTCAGCAGGACGGCCTCGAGCAGGTCGTCGATGCCGATGCCGGGCTTGGCCGCGACGTTGACGAACATCGTGTCGCCGCCGTACTCCTCGGCCAGCAGGCCGTAGTCGGCCAGCTGCTGACGCACCTTCTCGGGGTTGGCGTCGGGCTTGTCGACCTTGTTCACCGCGACCACGATCGGCACCTCGGCCGCCTTGGCGTGGTTGAGCGCCTCGACCGTCTGCGGCATGACGCCGTCGTCGGCCGCCACGACCAGGATGACGATGTCGGTGACCTGGGCGCCGCGGGCACGCATGGCGGTGAACGCCTCGTGACCCGGGGTGTCCAGGAACGTGATCGCCCGGTCCTCGCCGTTGTGCTCGTACGACACCTGGTAGGCGCCGATGTGCTGGGTGATGCCACCCGCCTCGCCGGCGACCACGTTGGTCTTGCGGATCGCGTCGAGCAGCTTCGTCTTACCGTGGTCGACGTGACCCATGACGGTCACGACCGGCGGACGGGTGACCAGACGGTCCTCCGCCACCTCGGCGTCGAGGTCGATGTTGAACTGCGCGAGCAGCTCACGGTCCTCGTCCTCGGGGCTGACGATCTGCACGTTGAAGCCCAGGTGCTCACCGAGCAGCAGCAACGTGTCGTCGGAGCACGACTGCGTCGCCGTCACCATCTCGCCCAGGTTGAACATCTCCTGGACCAGCGAGCCGGGGTTCGCGTTGATCTTGTCGGCGAAGTCGGAGAGCGACGCGCCGCGGGAGAGCCGGATCTCCTGACCCTGACCCCGCGGAGCGCCGGAGCTCATCTGCGGGGCGGACAGGTTGTCGAACTCTTGACGCCGCTGCTTCTTCGACTTGCGACCGCGGGTCGGCCGGCCACCCGGACGCCCGAAGGCACCCGCGGCACCGCCGCCACGACCGCGACCGCCACCACCGGGACGACCCGGAGCACCGGCACCGGCCGGAGCACCGCCGCCACCACCGGGGCCGCCGCGGTAGCCACCGCCACCGCCGCCACCACCGGGGCCACCGCGGTAGCCGCCACCACCGGCGCCACCACCGCCACCGGGACGGAAGCCGCCACCGGCGCCGCCGCCGCCACCGGGACGGAAGCCGCCACCGGCGCCGCCACGACCGCCGCCGCCACCACCGGGACCGCCACGGCCACCGGCGCCGCCACCCGGACGGCCGGGGCCGGCCGGACGCTGCGCGGGCATGGACGCGGGGCTGGGCCGCGGGGGCATCGACGCGGGACTGGGCCGCGGGGGCATGCCCGGCTGGTTGGGCCGGGGCATGGAGGCCGGCGAGGGACGGGCGGCGTTGCCACCCGAGACGCCGAACGGGTTGTTGCCCGGGCCGCGCGACGGCGGACGCGGGGTGTTGCCACCGGCGGGGCCGGGACGCGGGCCGGCCGGAGCGCCGCCGCCACCCTGCGGGGCGGGGCGGGCCGCGGGCGAACCCGGGCGCGGCGGAACCGAGCCGGGGCCGGGACGCGGGCCGGAACCACGAGGCGCGCCGCTGTCGGCCGGGGGCTGCTGCGCCCGGCGCTCGGCGTCACGGGTGCGGGCGGCCTGAGCGGCCTTGACCGCGGCCTCCTGCTCGGCCTTGAGGGCCGAGGCACGGGCCTCGGCCGCCGCGACCTCGATGTCGTGGGCGCTGGCCGGCTTGGTGACCGGGCCGGGCGTGGGGCCCGGACGGCCGGGAACCGGCGGCTTGGGACGCGCGAAGGAGCCGGGCGACGGGGCCGGCGACGTCGGGGCGCTGGGAGCGCCACCGGTAGTCGGGCCGGGCCGGCGCGGCGGCTGGGGACGCGCGGCGGGCGGAGCCGGGCGAGCCGCGGACGGCGCGCTGGGCGCAGCACTGCTGGCGGCGGGTGCGGACGGGGCCGGGGCCGCCGGAGCGGAACCTGCCTCGAGGGCACCACGCAGCCGTCGGGCCACCGGGGCCTCGACGGTGCTGGATGCGGATTTGACGAACTCGCCCATCTCCTTGAGCTTGGCGAGAACGGTCTTGCTGTCGACCCCGAGCTCTTTGGCGAGCTCGTGTACGCGGGCCTTTCCTGGCACTGCACTCCTCACTTCGAGGTCGTGCGAGCGCACCCGCAACGACCTCACTCGTGCACTAGAAGCCTGTTCATTTCAGGGACTTCATCGTGTGCTCATCTGGGTCGTCCTACCTTGCTGGGTCATGACGCGGCCACAGCGGCCGTGCCATCTGTCGTTCCGCACGGCAAGGCCGTACGGATGTGCTCGGCTAGCAATCCGGAGTCAGCAACACCGGTGAGACGCAGCGCGCGCCCAAAAGCGCGACGCCGCTCCGCCAGCGCGAAGCAAGCCGGATCGGGATGCAAATGTGCTCCCCGGCCCGGCAGTCGGCGGTCCGGATCGGGCTGGAGCCGGAGATCTTCCCCGGAACCGGCCGCGACGAACCGAATCAAATCGGTGGCCGGCGCACGCTTGCGACAGCCAACACAGGTTCGTGTCGGACCGGCCACGTGAAAGTCTACTCCTCAGACGTCCGGAACGCGTATCCGGTCAGCTTCCCGCCTCGGCCGCATCGCGGTCGGGGGCGGAAGCCGGCTCGTTGTCCGGCCGGATGTCGATGCGCCACCCGGTGAGCCGGGCCGCGAGCCGCGCGTTCTGTCCCTCCCGGCCGATCGCCAGCGAGAGCTGGAAATCGGGCACGGTGACCCGGGCCGTCCGGCTGGCCGCGTCGACCACCTCGACCCGCAGCGCCTTGGCCGGTGAGAGCGCATTCCCGACGAACTGGGCCGGGTCCTCCGAGAAGTCGATGATGTCGATCTTCTCGCCGTGCAACTCGCTCATCACGGCCCGGACCCGCTGGCCCATCGGGCCGATACAGGCGCCCTTGGCGTTCACGCCCGGCACCGTCGAATGCACCGCGATCTTCGTACGGTGACCTGCCTCACGCGCGATCGCGGCGATCTCGACGGTGCCGTCGGCGATCTCCGGCACCTCGAGCGCGAACAGCTTCTTGACCAGCGCCGGGTGCGACCGGGAGAGCGTCACCTGCGGACCGCGGAAGCCCTTGGCCACGTGCACCACGATCGCGCGAATGCGCGAGCCGTGGTCGTAGGGCTCGCCGGGCACCTGCTCGGACTGCGGCAGCACCGCCTCGATCTTGCCGAGGTCGACGATGACGATGCCCTTCTCGGCCCGCGCGGCGTCTGCCTGCACGATGCCGGTGACCAGGTCGCCGTCGCGCCCCGCGTACTCACCGAAGTGCTGCTCGTCGGTGGCCTCGCGCAGCCGCTGCAGGATGACCTGCTTGGCGGTCATCGCCGCGATGCGGCCGAAGTCGTGCGGAGTGTCGTCCCACTCGCGCACCACGGTGCCGTCGGCGTCCAGCTCCTGCGCCAGCACCGAGGCGACGCCGGACTTGCGGTCGATCTCCACGCGGGCGTGGCTCTGCGCGCCCTCCGTGTGCCGGTACGCGGTGAGCAGGGCGGTCTCGATGGCCGCCAGAATCGTCTCGAACGGGATCTCCCGCTCGCGCTCCAGGGCGCGCAGCGCCGCGAGGTCGATGTTCACTCCTCGCCCTCCCTATCGTCGGTGTCGATGTCGTCGTCGTCCTCGTCGCCGAAGTCGGCCTCGTCGAGCCGTTTGAACTCGATCTGCACCTTGCCGGCGCCGAGTTCCGGGTAC
This sequence comes from Actinoplanes sp. NPDC048988, assembly GCF_043197815.1. Classification (NCBI taxonomy): domain Bacteria; kingdom Bacillati; phylum Actinomycetota; class Actinomycetes; order Micromonosporales; family Micromonosporaceae; genus Actinoplanes; species Actinoplanes sp. NPDC048988. Next base: position 398,479 of record NZ_JBICTW010000001.1, read on the forward strand.
TTCAGCTCGTGCGGTGTGCCGTCGACGTCGAGCACGATGCCCTCGTCGCCGGCGTCGATCACGCGGCCGGTCATGCCGTTCACGGCGACCAGCCGGCCCCGGTTGCGCCGCCAGTGGCGCGGCGCGGTCAGCGGCCGGTCCACGCCCGGCGAGCCGACCTCCAGTTGGTACTCCCCCGCGAGGACCTCGTCACCGCGCTCCTCGGCGGCGTCGAGCGCCTCCGAGATGGCACGGGAGACGACGGCCACGTCATCCAGGCTGATGCCGGAGTCGGTGTCGACCAGGACGCGGACCACGTGCCGGCGACCGGCACGGGCGACGCTGACGTCCTCCAGGTCGTACCCGGCCTCGGCGACCACCGGCTCGATCACGGCGCGGACCCGCGCCTTGGCCGCCACGAGGTCGACACGGGCCGGAGCGGGAACCCGCTCCTCCGCCTGCTGCCTCTTACGGCCACCAGGCCGGGCACCGGCGCGACCACGCTGCGTCATCGGGCCTCGACCTTTCGTTGAACAACCAAGAAACGACTGTATGCCGCCGGGCGATGAGCCCCGCGGCTGACGCAGAGCGTAACGCGCCGGTCGCGTCGACGGTTCGGCGCCGCTCCGATTCCGCGCCATCCGCAGGTCACCGGCTGTACCGCATGGTGTTGACTGGCGCCGTGCGGGAGAAATGGGAGATCGGACACAGCCGCCGGTGGGTGCTGGGCACGGCGTCGGCGGTGGGCGCGGCCGCCCTCACCGGGTGCGGGCTTCTCGACGACGACGAGCCGGAGCCGCCGAAGGCCCCCGATCCGCTCGAACCGCTGCTCGCCGAAGCCCTCGCGCTGGCCACGGCGTACGACCAAGCGGTCGTCAGCCAGCCCGGGCTGCGCACCCGCCTGGCCCCGCTGGCCGAGGATCACCGGACGCACGCGGCCGAGATGTCCCGCCTGATCGGCCGGCCCCTGGCCTCCGCGCCCGTGGCGAGCGCGAGTGCCGGGCCGGCGACCACCGTGGCCGCCCTGCGCCAGGCCGAGCAGGCCGCCCAGAAGACGGCGGTGGCGGCGTGCAAGGTGGCCGCGCCCGACCGGGCCGGCCTGGTCGGCTCCATCGCCGCCAGCCGCGCCACGCACGCCGAGGCCCTGCGATGAACGAGCAGCTGGGCGCCGCCCTCGCGGGCGAGGAAGCGGCGATTTACGCGTACGGGGTCATCGGCGTCCATCTCGACAGCGACGGCGACGTGGCCGAGGCCCGGGCCGCCGAACAGGCCCACCGGCAGAAACGCGACTACCTGGTCGGCCGGTTGTCGCAGCTCAAGGCGAGCGCGGCGCCCTCGCCGGCCGGCTACGAACTGCCGTACGAGGTGATCGACCGGGCGACCGCCCTGAAGCTCGCCATCCAGGTCGAGGACGGTGTGGCCCAGGGCTGGCGCCCGGTGCTGCCGGTGACCGAGGGCGCCGAGCGGGCCACCGCCCTGGCCGCGATGACCGAGGCCGCGGTACGGGCCACCCGCTGGCGCCGGCTGGCCGAGGTGGCGCCGGCCACGATGCCCTGGCCGGGACGCCCCGATTAGTCCGTTTAACCGCTACGCGGCGTAGACCTTTCGCGTACACATTCATCCCACAGAATGACGGGGTGCTGGACGAGATCGATCTCACGTCGCCGCGCGGGCGGCTGGCCGAGCGGTTGCACGACGTCATCGAACGGCGGTGGCCGGCCGAGGTTCAGGCCATCGGCGTGTACGGATCACTCGCGCACGGCGACGACCGCGACGGCAGCGACGTCAACGTGCAGGTGGTCACCTATCGCCCGGGCGCCGGCCCGAAACCGGTCCTGCGCCGGGTCGACGGCATCCTGGTCGACCTGCGGGTGACCACCGGCGAGGAGGGCATGCGCCGGGCACGCGAGGTGACGCCGCGCTGGCCGCTGGTGGCCGACCGGCTGGTGAGCACCCGGCCGCTGCTCGACCCGCGCGGCTGGTTCGGCGCCCAGCGCGACGCCCACCTGGCCCGGCTGGCCGAGGCCCGGCCGCCGGAGTTCACCGGCGCGGCCCGGCACGACTGGGAGGTGGCGGCGGCCGCGCACGAGCGCGCCGTCCGGCTGGCCGAGTGGTACGAGACCGACGCCGCCCTGGTGATGATCGCCGAGGCCCGGTTGCACGCGGCGCTGGTCGCCGGCCTGCTCAGCCGCACCTATTTCCGCAACACGGCCGACGCGGTCAAGCGCACCGGCCTGGCCGGCGCCGACGTGCAGGAACTGTCCTCGGTGCTCAAGGCGCAGGCCGAGGACCTGACCGCGCGCGGCTGCCCGGTCGACGGCAGCCTCCGGGAGCTCTTGTCTTAGGGCAGGGTGAGGATTTCCGAGCCGTCCTCGGTGACCACGAGCGTGTGCTCGAACTGGGCGGTCCACTTGCGGTCCTTGGTGACGACCGTCCAGCCGTCCTTCCAGATCTCGTACTCGTGGGTGCCGAGCGTGATCATCGGCTCGATGGTGAAGGTCATCCCGACCTCCATCACGGTGTCCAGGCGCGGATTGTCGTAATGCGGGATGTAGAGCCCGGAATGAAACGTCTCGCCGATGCCGTGACCGGTGAAGTCGCGCACGACCCCGTAACCGAACCGGCGGGCGTACGCCTCGATGACCCGCCCGATCGCGTTGATCGGCCGGCCCGGCGCGACCGCCCGGATGCCGCGCATCATCGCCTCGTGGGTGCGCTCGACCAGCAGGCGGGCCTGTTCGCCGACCTCGCCCACGCAGAACGTCGCGTCGGTGTCGCCGTGCACCCCGTCGACGTACGCCGTCACGTCGACGTTGATGATGTCGCCGTCCTCGATCACCGTCGAGTCGGGGATGCCGTGGCAGATCACCTCGTTGAGCGAGGTGCAGCAGGACTTGGGGAAGCCCTTGTAGCCCAGCGTGGACGGGTACGCGCCGTGGTCGCACAGGAACTCGTGCACCACCCGGTCGATCTCGTCGGTGCTCACCCCGGGCTTGCAGTGCTCGCCGGCGAGCTGGGTGGCCCGCGCCGCCAGGCGCCCGGCGATCCGCATCTTCTCGATGGTCTCGGCGGTCTGTACGTGGGATCCACGCCACTCTTTCGGGCGCTTCTTACCCACGTACTCCGGGCGGACGATCTGTGCCGGGACCGCCCGCCAGGGCGACTGTTTTCCCGGCATCAATGGGGCACGAACGGTCATAGCCCCAGCCTATCGCCGCGATGCGCGGACCGGCCGGGCACGGGCACGGCCCGGTAACAGGTCTGTTGACCTCTATCAACCGGTTCTTGCCGCGTTTCCGGCGCTGTGTAATCGTGTGTTCGTGGATCAAGAGGGGGCCGACCCGAACTTCACCGCGACCGGCGTGGTGACCGAGGACCGGGTGGTCGTGACTGTGACCGGCGAGGTGGACATGTCCACCGCCGACGCCATGTTCCGCGCCGCGACTGTGGACGGCGCCGGCGCGGCGACGCTCGACCTGCGCGAGGTCACGTTCTTCGACTCCGCCGCCATCCACGCCCTGCTGCGGTTGGCCGACCGTTTCGGCGCCGGGCTGCTGGTGCACCCCTCGGCCCAGGTCCGCCGGGTGCTGGAGATCTCGGGCCTGTCGACCCAGCCCTGGCTCAGCCCGCTTTAGACCCAGCCCGCTCGAGGCCCAGCCCGCTTGAGGCCCGGCTCGCTCGAGGACTCAGCCCGCTTTGGACAGCGGCCGCCGCAGGGTCACCGACGTGCCGTGCGCGGACCGGCTCACCGACAGCTCGGAGAGCGCGCCGATCAGCGCCAGGCCCCGGCCGCGGAAACCCGCCGAACTGGTGTCACGCCAGGTTCCCGTGTCCCGCACGGTGATGACGACCGCGTCGTCCACCAGCGCCGCCTCCACTGTGATCACCGGCTCGGCCGGCTCGACCGGGTGCTCGATCGCGTTGGCCGCCGCCTCGGAGACCGCCACGGTCAGGTCGAAGATGTCGTCCTCGGGCACGTTGTTGCCGGTCAGGAAGTCCTCCAGCCGCCGGCGGAGCACGCTGAGCCGGCCCGGGTCGGCCGGCAGGCGCAGCACGAACTCGCTCGGCTCGGTCACCTGCAGGGCGAGCAGCGCGATGTCGTCGCGCCGGTCCCGGCGGGCGGCCTTGGCCAGCAGCTCGTCGAGCAGGTCCTCGACGTGCTCGGCCGGTTTGGCGGCGTCGGCGGTCAGCTCGGCCAGGCCGCTGTCGATGCCGAGCCGCCGGTCCTCGACCAGCCCGTCGGTGTAGAGCAGCAGCCGGCTGCCGGGCGCCACCTCGGTCTCCAGCGTCGGATAGGTGACCTCGGTCATGGCGCCGATCGGCGGGCCGAGCGCCGTGGCGTACAGGAACGTGCCGAGCTGCCCCGGGCGGACGACCACCGGCGACGGATGCCCGGCCGACGAGTAGTGCAGGCGGCGGGCCGCGACGTCGTACCGGACACAGACGACGGTGGCGAACTGACGGCGGCCCAGGTTGTCCACGAGACGGTTCAGCCTGGTCAGGGCGTCGCCACAGTCGAAACCCTCCAGGATGTACGCGCGGAGGGCGTTCCGCAGTTGGCCCATCACCGCGGCCGCCTGCACGCCCTTGCCGACCACGTCGCCGATCACCAGGAAGAGCTGGTCGCCGGGGGCGGCGATGACGTCGTACCAGTCGCCGCCGACCTCGGCCTCGCGGCTGCCGGGCAGGTAGCGGCTGGCCACGATGGCCCCCGGCATCCGCGGCAGGGACTGCGGCAGCAGGCTGTGCTGGAGCGTGCTGGCGATCCGGTGTTCGGCCTCGTAGAGCCGCGCGTTCTCCAGCCGCAACCCGATCAGCCGGGCCAGCTGGGCCAGCACGGCCGGCTCGAGCGCGGCGCCCGGCGCCGACCAGACCCGCAGCTCACCCACTGTCGCGCCGGAGGTGTCGGGCAACGGCAGGACGGCGTCGGCGTCGACCGCGGGATCGGCGCCACCGTCCGCCTCGGACCGTGCGCCGGGCACCGACACGACGACCCGGCCGGCCGAGGTCATCGCCCGCACGTGCCGGGCCGCGACGTCGAGCACCTCGGCCGTGGTGCGCACGGCGTTGACCGCGGCGGCCACGTCGACCAGTCCGCGGAGCCGGCTGATGATCTGGCGGCGGGCCTGCCCGAGGTCGAGGTTGGCCCGGACCCGGGCCACCAGGTCACGGGCCGAGAACGGCTTGACCAGGTAGTCGTCGGCGCCGGCGGCGAGACCCTCGACCGACGACTCCTCCCCGGCCCGGGCCGAGAGCACGACGATCGGCACGTCACGGGTGCGTTCGTCGTCCCGCAGCGCGGCGATCAGCCCGAAGCCGTCCAGCCGGGGCATCATCACGTCGGTCAGCACCAGGTCGAAGCGGCTGCGCCGGACCAGCTCGAGGGCGGCCCGGCCGTCGACGGCGGTGGTCACGTCCCAATGCGGGCGCAGCAGCCGGGCCACGTGGTCGCGCAGGTCGGCGTTGTCGTCGACGAGCAGGATCCGGCCGGCCCGGCGGTTGCCCGCGGGCGCCGGCGGCAGGGTGACCGGTTCGTCGCCGGTCCACCAGTGCTCGGCCTCCTCGGCGTACGGCCGGGAACCGAGCTCGGGCATGATCGGCTCTCCGCGCTGGATGACGCGGTCGGCCGGGAGATGCGCCGTACCGAAGGGAATCCGGACCGTGAAGACGCTGCCCATCCCCGGCTCACTGGTGGCGGCGGCCGAGCCGCCGTGCATCTCGGCGAGCTCGCGGACGAGCGCCAGGCCGATGCCGGTGCCCTCGTGGCTGCGTGACCAGGCGCCGGTGACCCGGTGGAAGCGGTCGAACAGCAGTGGTTGCTGGTCGGCCGGGATGCCGACGCCGGTGTCCTTGACGGACAGCACCGCGTAGCCGGCGTCCGATCCGACCCGTACCTCGACGCGCCCGGCCGGGGTGAACTTGACCGCGTTCGAGAGCAGATTGAGAACGATCTTCTCCCACATCTCGCGGTCGACGTAGACCGGCGCGGACAGCGGCGGCGTCTCCACCACCAGTTCCAGGCCGGCCCGCTCGGCCGCGGCCCGGAAGGTGCTGGCCAGCCGGTACGTGTAGTCGGCGAGATCGGTGGGCCGGTAGGCCGCCTGCACCCGGCCGGATTCGAGCCGCGAGAAGTCGAGCACGGTGTTGACCAGCTTGAGCAGCCGCAGGCCGTTGCGCCGCATCGGCAGCAGCCGCTCGCGCTGGGCCGCGGGCAGCGCCGGGTCGTCGAGCAGATCCTCGAGCGGGCCGAGGATGAGCGTCAGCGGCGTACGGAACTCGTGGCTGACGTTCGAGAAGAAGTTGGTCTTGGCTTGGTCGAGGATGGCCAGCTCGGCGGCGCGGGAGCGTTCCTGCTCGTACGCCCGCAGGTTGCCCACGGCCCGGGAGATCTGCGCCGCCGCCAGCTCGAGGAAGTCGCGGTAGGTGCCGCTCAGCGAGAGGTACCGGCTGACCCCGACCACCAGCGCGCCGACCGTGGTGGTGCCGACCGTGATCGGCAGCACCAGCGCCTCGGCGGCCGCGCTCTCCGGCGGCCGGGCGATCTCGGCCAGCGGCACCCGGGCCGGCTTCCCGCTCTCGATCACCTGCCGCGCGACCGGGAAGGCACCCTCGTCCTCGTCGAGGACGAGCCGGGCGAACGGCACGTCGGCCGCGTTCTCGGCCAGCACCGCGACGGCCTCGGCGGCCAGCGCCGCCTGGTCGGGTGAGTCGGCGAGCCGGGAGCCCAGCGCGCTCAGCGTGCGCACCCGGCGCGTGCTGAGCACCCGGCCGGTGGTGTCGCTGACGATGCAGAGGATGCCGCCGATCTCGCCCGGCCCGGTGCGGATCGGATCGTACGAGAGATCGAAGTAGGCCTCCTCGAGGAAGCCGTGCCGTTCCAGCAGGAAGGCGAAGTCGGCCCCCCAGAACGCCTCGTCCTTCTCGACGACACCGGCGAAGAGCTTCTCGAGCACGGACCAGGTCTCGGACCACATCTCGCGGCACGGCCGGCCGAGATAGCCGGGATGTTTGCCACCCAGGACCGAGATGTACGCGTCGTTGTAGAGCACGCAGTACTCCGGGCCCCAGAGGAGGGCGATCTGCGCCCGCGAGGCGAGCATCGTGGCCACGACCGTCCGCAGCTCGGACGGCCAGCCGGAGGGATGACCGAGCGGGCTGGAGGACCAGTCGAACTCGAGCAGGCGGCGGCCCATCTCGCCGCCGCGCTCGAACGCCGTACGCAACTGACCCGGAAGGACGTCGTCCCGACCGTCGGCCAAGGGGACCTCCCGCGTTTCAGCGACCCGTTTCCGTACGGTTAGGCACCGTAACACCGGGCCATCGGTGTCACACGGCGAGTGCCTCCGCGCTGAGGCCGGAGCGCCGGGCCGCCGCCTCGACCAGGCGCGAGAAGAGGCGGAGGTCGTTGGTGCGCTCCGGGTGCCACTGCACGCCGATGGCGTACGTCAGGACCGGGTCCTCGATGATCTCGATGACCTGGTCGTCGGGGCACCAGCCGGTGGCCGTGAACGATCCCGGGTCGTCGACCGCCTGGTGGTGGAAAGAGTTCACAGTCAGCGTCTCGCCGAGCAGTTCGTGCGCCCGCGAGCCGGGCCGGACGGTCACGTCGTGCCGCCCGTACGCGGCCGAGCCCGCGGCCAGCGGGTCGGTGCCGGGCGCGCCGCGGTGGTGGTCGCTGCCGAGCAGGTCGGGCAGGTGCTGGTGCAGGGTGCCGCCGCCGGCCACGGCCATCACCTGCATGCCCCGGCACACGCCGAGCACCGGCAGGTCGGCCTCGAGCGCGGCCTTCATGAGCATCAGCTCGGCGGTGTCGCGTTCCTTGTCGACCTCGGTCTCCGGATGCCGCTCGGCGCCCCAGTAGGCCGGATCGATGTCGTTGCCGCCGCTGAAGACGATGCCGTCCAGCGACTCCACGACGTCGGTTCCGGGCTCGTCCGGGGTGATCAGCACGGCCCGTCCACCGACGGCGTGCACGGCTCGCACGTACGTCATGGGGAGCATGCCCGCCATGAGGTCGTTGCCGTCGTACTGCACTTGCCGGGAGTACGCGGTCATGCCGATCAGGGGCCTGCGCATGCGGTGTTTTCCTCCTGTGTCTCAGTTCTGTGCCGCTGTGACCAGCGCCCCGAACAGGCGCCGGTCACGTACCACTTCGGGGTGCCACTGGACGCCGAGGACGAACCGGCGGCCCGGATCCTCCACGGCTTCGGGGAGCCCGTCCTCGGCCCGCCCGGTGACGGTGAGCGTGCCGGGGTCGGCGACCCCCTGGTGGTGGAAGCACCGGATGGCCAGGTCGTCACCCATCAGGGTGGCGACGCGGCTGCCCGGCTCGAACGTCGCGTCGTGTTCGCCGTAGACGGCCGGCGCCGGGCGGTGCTTCTCGTGCCCGAGCACGTCGGGCAGGTGCTGGTGCAGGGACCCACCGGCGGCGACGGTCAGCAGTTGCATGCCGCGGCAGATGCCGAGCACCGGCACGTCTCTTTCCAACGCCTCGCGGACGAGCCGCAATTCCGCCTTGTCCCTCGCGGGGCGTACGACCGTGTGCGGGCCGGGCTCCTGCCCGTACATCTCCGGTCCCAGATCGGGTCCGCCGGAGAGCACCAGGCCGTCCAGCGCCCGCAACACGTCCGTGTCATCTTCCGGGGGGATCAGCACGGGCCGTCCACCGGCCAGGGACACGGCGGCGACGTAGTCCTCGGGCACGAACGCGGTCGGCAGGTCCTGCCAGACGCCCCACGTGGCGTTATCCACATAGGTCGTGATGCCGATGATCGGGCGCATCGCACCACCGTAACCAGATCATGTTTCTGTTCCATCGCCAATTTGGCGGAATTTAGAGGGGCGCGACGCCACCTCACGGGGAGATGACGCCGCGCCACGGGCCCTTCTGTCCCACCCACGCGGGGATCGACCCGTGCGGGCGGGGATTCGACCCCTTCACCCCTCTCGGGCGTAAAAGGGACGTGCCCGTGGAAACGATCCTTCAAACGTTCACAGCGGAGTTACATAGGCTCCCGTGATTCCGCCGTCCACCACGAACTGCGCGGCGGTCATGAACGAGGCGTCGTCGCTGGCCAGGAACGCGACCGCCGCCGCGATCTCGTCGGGCTCGGCGAACCGCCCCATCGGCACGTGCACGAGCCGCCGGGCGGCCCGCTCCGGATCCTTGGCGAACAGCTCCATCAGCAGCGGCGTCGCCACCGGCCCCGGGCAGAGCGCGTTGATCCGGATGCCCTCGCGGGCGAACTGCACGCCCAGCTCGCGGGTCATCGCCAGCACGCCGCCCTTGCTCGCGGTGTACGCGATCTGCGAGGTCGCCGCCCCGAGCAGCGCCACGAACGAGGCCGTGTTGATGATCGATCCCTTGCCCTGCCGCTGCATGTGCGGGATCGCGTACTTGCAGCAGAAGAAGACCGACGTGGTGTTGACCTTGAGTACGCGCTCCCACGCGTCCAGCCCGGTGACCAGGATCGAGTCGTCGTCCGGCGGCGAGATGCCGGCGTTGTTGAAGGCGATGTCGACCCGGTGATGACGCGCCACCACGCCGTCGAAAAGCGCCTTGACCTGTTCCTCGTCGCTGACATCGCAGGCCACGAACTCGCCGCCGACCTCCTCGGCGACCGCCTTGCCGGCGTCCTCCGAGATGTCCACGGCGATGACCTTGGCACCCTCCGCGGCGAAGCGCCGCGCGGTGGCCAGCCCGATCCCACTGCCGGCGCCGGTGATCACGGCGACCCGGTCCCGCAAACGCTCCACTTACTCTCCCATCGCAAGGAACACGTTCTTCACATCGGTGAAGCTGAGCAGCGCGTCCGGCCCGAGCTCGCGCCCCAGCCCGGACTGCTTCATCCCGCCGAACGGCGTCCAGTAGCGCACCGACGAGTGACTGTTGACGCTCAGCGCGCCGGTCTCCACGGCTCGCGAGACCCGCAGCGCCCGGCCCAGGTCACGGGTCCAGAGTGAGCCGGACAGCCCGTACTCGGTGTCGTTGGCCAGCCGGAGGGCGTCGGCCTCGTCCTTGAACGGCAGCACCGACAGCACCGGCCCGAAGACCTCCTCGCGCCAGTGCCGGTCCTCGGCCGAATGGGCCAGCAGCACGGTCGGCGGGAACCACCACCCGTCCCCGCTCGGCGCCTGCCCGGCGAAGGCGACGTCGGACCCTTCGACGTACGCGGTGACGGCCTCCCGATGACCGGCGGAGATCAGCGGTCCCATCTCGGCGGTCGCGTTCGACGGCTCCTCGACCCGGAACGCCTTGACGGCCGGCTCCAGCAGCGACAGGAATTTGTCGTAGACCGACTCCTGCACGAGCAGGCGCGACCGGGCGCAGCAGTCCTGTCCCGCGTTGTCGAAGACCGACGACGGAGCCGACGCGGCCGCCTTTTCCAGGTCGGCGTCGGCGAAGACGATGTTGGCGCTCTTGCCGCCCAGTTCCAGGGTCACCCGCTTCACCTGGTCGGCCGCACCCGCCATGATCGACTTGCCGACCTCGGTCGAGCCGGTGAAGCAGATCTTGCGTACGGCCGGATGGGTGACGAACCGTTGCCCGACCACCGAGCCCTTGCCCGGCACGATCTGGAACACGTCCTCGGGCAGGCCGGCCTCGAGGGCCAGCTCGCCGAGCCGGATCGCGGTCAGCGGGGTGAGCTCGGCCGGCTTGAGCACGACCGTGTTGCCGGCCGCCAGGGCCGGGGCGAAACCCCAGCCGGCGATCGGCATCGGGAAGTTCCACGGCACGATGATCCCGACGACGCCGAGCGGCTCGTGGAACGTCACGTCGAGCCCGCCCGGCACCGGGATCTGGCGGCCGCTGAGCCGCTCCGGCGCGCCGGCGTAGTAGTCGAGGACGTCGCGCACGTTGCCCGCCTCCCAGCGGGCGTTGCCGATGGTGTGGCCGGCGTTGCGCACCTCGAGCTCGGCCAGCTCGTCGAGGTGCTGGTCGACCACCGCGGCGAAGCGGCGCAGCAGCCGGGCCCGGTCGCCGGGCGCGATCGCCCGCCAGGCCGGGAAGGCCTTGTGCGCGCGATCGATCGCCGCGTCGGTGGCGGCCAGATCCAGCGACGGTACGGTCGTGAACACCGCGCCGGTCGAAGGATTGATCACGTCAGTTGTCGTCACAGTTGCCAAAGTAGGCCTTCAGTCCTGTCAAGGGCGGCGGCGGGGTGGTTGGACGGGCTTACACAGGTCAGAGTGAGGTGGGCGCGACCCTGTGGATAACCCCGCCGCTGTGGAAAACGCGGCGGTGGCGCCCTGCGCGGGATAAGAATGGGCCCGCCCCCTGGTGGGGTGGGGCGTCACATCCGCTCGAAGCCGCGCCGCAGCTCCCAGTCGGTGACGGCGGCGTCGAAGGCGGCCAACTCGACCTGCGCCATGTTCGCGTAGTGGCCGACCACATCGGCGCCGAACGCCTCCCGCGCCACCTCGCTGCCCAGCCACAACTGCTGGGCCTCGCGCAGCGTCGTCGGCACCCGCTCCGCGCTCGCGTCCTCGTACGCGTTCCCCGGCGTCTCCGGCTCCAGCTCGAGCTCGTTCTCGATGCCGTGCAGCGCGCCCGCGACCAGCGCCGCCACCGCCAGGTAGGGATTGACGTCCCCGCCCGGCACCCGGTTCTCCACCCGCATCCCCTGGCCGTGACCGGCGATCCGCAGCGCGCACGTGCGGTTGTCGACGCCCCAGCGCAGCGCGGTCGGCGCGAACGAGCCGGGCTGGTACCGCTTGTACGAGTTGATATTCGGCGCGAACAGCAGGCTGAACTCGCGCATCGTGGCCAGCAGCCCGGCCAGCACCCGCTGCCCGGTCGCGCTGAGGTGCGCCGGTCCGTCGCCGAGCATGGCCGACTTGCCGTCGGAACCGCGCAGCGAGAAGTGGATGTGGCAGGAGTTGCCCTCGCGGGCGTTCGGCTTGGCCATGAAGCTCAGCGACATGCCCTCCTGGGCGGCGATCTCCTTGGCGCCGTTCTTGTAGATCACGTGATTGTCGGCGGCGGTGAGCGCGTCGGCGTAGCGGAACGCGATCTCGTGCTGGCCGAAGTTGCATTCGCCCTTGGCGCTTTCCGGCAGCAGTCCCGCCCCGTACATGTCGTTGCGGATCCGCCGCAGCAGCGGCTCCACCCGGGCCGTCCCCAGCAGTGAGTAGTCCACGTTGTACTGGTTGGCCGGGACCAGGTCGCGGTAGCCCTTGTCGAAGGCCTGCTCATAGCTGTCGCGGTAAAGGACGAATTCCAATTCGGTTCCCGCGTACGCGGTCAGGCCGTGCCCGGCGAGCCGATCCAGTTGCCGCTTGAGGATCTGCCGGGGCGACGCGTAGACGGGTTCGCCACCGGTCGTCTCGAGGTCGGCCAGGACCAGCGCGGTACCCGGCTGCCAGGGCACGCGCCGCAGGGTGGTGAAGTCGGGTCTCATCACGAAGTCGCCGTAGCCGCTGGACCAGGACGACATCTCGTACCCGTCCACGGTGTTCATGTCGACGTCCACCGCGAGCAGGTAGTTGCAGCCCTCGCTGCCGCCGGTGGCGACCTCGTCCATGAAGTAGCGGCCGTGCAGGCGCTTGCCCTGCAGCCGCCCCTGCATGTCGGTGAGGGCCAGCAGCACGGTGTCGATGCTGCCGTTGTCGACCGAGACGTCCAGTTCCTCGAGATCCATGCGGTTCTCCTTCTCGCCGAAGAAGCCGGGCCTTCGAAAGGCCCGGCTTCTCAGATCATTCCGTGGGCATGGTCTGTTCGCCGTGTGCGGCTTTGTCGATCAGGTTCTGCTTCGGGCCGGTGAACCACTTGCGGGCGCTCGCGAACCACCAGATCGTGGCCAGGCCGAGCACAACGATCACCGCGACGATCGTGTAGTTGAAGGTGGACGCCTTGATCGGGCTGGACGTCGGCAGCACGAACAGGACGCAGATGATCACGACCCAGATGATGGCCAGCCAGCCGACCAGCGGGCTCCACTTGCCCAGGTGCCACGGCCCCCGCTCGAAGTCGGGGTTGACCCGGCGCAGGAAGACCGGCACGACGTACGCGATGTAGAGGCCGATGACGGCGATCGAGGTGGCCGCCAGATAGGCGGTGGTGTTCCACAACGACGGCAGGACCAGCAGCGTGGAACAGGTGACGCAGAGCCAGATCGAGTTGGTCGGCGTGCCGGTACGGGGGTTGACCTTCTTCCACAGCCGCGAGCCCGGCAGCGCGCCGTCCCGCGCGAAGGCGTACGACATCCGGGAATTGGCGGTGACCGAGGCCATGCCGCAGAACCACTGCGCCACCACGCAGATGAACAGCAGGAACGTTCCCAGGTCGTGGCCGGCGGCGTCGATGAAGATCTGCGCCGGTGGCAGGCCGAGGTCGGTGCCGAGGGCGCCCTCGTAGTCCTGGATCGACCAGGTGATCGCGAACAGCAGCACGAAACCGGCGATCACCGAGACCACCACTGACAACACGATGCCGCGCGGGGCGGCCCGGGCGGCATCGTGCGTCTCCTCGGCCACGTGGGCCGAGGCGTCGTATCCGGTGTACGTGTACTGGGCCATCAGCAGGCCGAGCAGCACCGCGTACACCCCGGCCCCGGCGAAGGTGAAGCCGGTGGAGTTGTGCACCTCGGTGAAGACCTCGGAGATCGGCTTGTGGTTGTCCGGCACGATGGCCAGCACGCCCACGATGACCGCGACGCCGACCAGGTGCCACCAGGCGCTGACGTCGGAGAGGACCCGGACGAGGTTCACGCCGAACGTGTTCAGCAGGCCGTGCACGATGATGATCACGAGGAAGACCAGGAAGGTCCGCCCGGTGGTGACCTCCCAGTCGAAGGTCAGGCTGAGGAAGGCCGAGGTGGTGATGGCCGCGCCGAAGTCGATGGCGGCGGTCACGGCGACCTCGCCGAGGAAGTTGAACCAGCCGACGAACCAGGCCCACGCGGCCTTGTTGCGCTTGGCCAGCGCGGCCGCCCACCAGTACAGGGCGCCGGCGGTCGGATAGGCCGAGCAGACCTCGGCCATGGCCAGGGCCACGAAGGTCACCATGATGCCGACGAAGAGCCAGCCCAGGGTGATGGCGACCGGGCCGCCGGCGGCCATGGCGATGCCGTACGACGTGATGGCACCGGCCAGAATGGAGATGATCGAGAAAGAGACCGCGAAGTTCGAGAAGCCGGACAGTCGGCGGTGCAGCTCCTGCTGGTAGCCGAGTTGGGCAAGGCGTTCTTCGTCGGTGCTGGGTGCGGGGTTGACGCTCATGTGCGGCTCCCTTACCGAGGGGTTGCTGTGACCTGGGCCACGGCGTGCCGTGATGATCTCGCCGGACTGTTACGCGCGTCAATGATCAACGTTAATTGCGTTGCTCCCGGCCGCGGCACTCCCGCACACTCAGGACAGTTCAGGCATTCGCGAGTCCTCGGCAGACGTCGCGAACCATGGGGCGCATTGCGGCGCCCCCCTCCCGCGGCGGTGCGGGGCGCGGTCACCTCTCTCTCACACGGCATCGCCGTGCCCGGCGCCCGTCCCGCACCGCCGCACCCTTACGCGTAGTACTCCGTGCGCTACCCTCCGCTGCCTACTGTCTGACGATTTGTCCAAAAAATCTGTAGCGCCGGTACTAGAAATTCGCTGGTGATGGGCATAGTCTCTGTGGTGTCGGCCACGCACAGCCGACACGCAACTGGCAACCGACGCCCCTTCGGGCCTAGCTCGACGGGCTCAGTTGGAGAAGGAGGACGAGATACCGCAGCAACGCGTCATCACAACGTCCCCGACCCGACAAGAGGTGATCGCAGCCGATGCCCATCACTCAGGTGGCCCGCTAGCGGCACGCAAGCGGACGACCGCATTCGCCGACGACGGTCGGCACCAGAATTGAAAATCCAGGGCCCCGGTTACCCGCCGGGGCCTTGGACTGTGTGTCCCCCGCACCCCCCTTCGCCCCACAAGGGCGCTTCCCCTCGCCACGGAAGGCACGATGAACAACACGTCCTTCGACGACGCCGACTTCCCGGCGTACACGATGGGCCGCGCCGCCGACATGATCGGCGTGACGCCGGCCTTCCTCCGCAGCCTCGGCGCCGCGGGCCTGATCGAGCCCGAACGCTCCCTGGGCGGCCACCGCCGCTACTCCCGCCACCAACTCCAGCTGGCCACCCGCGTACGCCAGCTCCTCGACGAGGGCATGCCTCTCACCGCCGCCTGCCGCATCGTCAAGCTGGAAGACCGCCTGGCCGCCGCCCACCGCCGCATCCTCGACCTGGGCGGAACCCTGACCCCCGACGACAACGCCGACATCCCCACCCAGACCCACCCCGACATCGCCAAGACCCAGTACTACCGAGCCCCCTGACGCTCATCCCGCCCTTCAACGGTCGACCCGGCCGGTATCCCACGCCGCCACCCTCGACCGCCGCCCCACCCTCCGACCTCCGCCACACCTCCTCGACCGCCGCCCCACCTTCGGCCCTGGCCACACCTCCTCGACCGCCAGCCCGCCCGATGACCTTCCTCGCCCCTCCTCGGCTGTCAGCCGCCCGTTACGTTCGCCGCGCCTTTTGACCGCTGTTCGCCGCCCTGGCCCTCGGGTTCCGCCGCGAGAGTCATCGCCCCAAGAGGAGGCAGCCGGACAGCTGGCGACACGAGGCGCAAGGCAGACGGCAACGGGCTGCGCAAGCGGGACGGAAGGCGGAGCGCGGCCGGACACCGCCGCCCCAGGGCGGAAAGCGGTCGGCCCAGACTGGAAAGCGGAAGGCGACCCGTATCCGCACACCGCCGGACCATGGCGGAAAGGGGAAAGCGGCGCGCATCCCGGTGCCGCCGGCCCAAGACCAAGATGGAGGGCCAGCCGGGCAGGTGGGCGCAAGGCCAAGAGCGATGGGCAGCCGGGCAGGTGGGCGCAAGGCCAAGAGCGATGGGCAGCCGGAGTCTGCCGGCCCGACGCGGAAGCGGGGACGACGCCGGGTGAGTGGCGATCGACGAGGGCTGGGCGGCGGTGTCAGTGGGCCGGTTGGGGCTGGGATCGCAGGGGTGAGAGCCAAGCCAGGGCCGTCGCGAGCACGCCGAAGGACGCGGCTACGGCGAAAGCCCAGCGAGGGCCCCAGGCCGATGCCACCAGGCCGCTGACGAAGGCGCCCGCCGGGGTGCCCACGCCCCAGGCCAGCATGCGGCCGGCGGCGTTCACGCGGCTCAGCAAGGGCTCCGGGGTTTCGGACTGGCGGAAGACGATGCTGTTGCTCGCGTTCGTGGTGTAGATCGTGGCCCAGGCGGCGATCAGCACCGCCAGTGGGACCAAGCTCGACGGCAGGCCGCAGAGCAGGGCCAGGATCGCCGCGATCGGGGTGCTGGCCAGGGCGACCCGGCCGGCCGCGACCCTTTTGCGCAGGCGGGGGTAGACCACCGTGGAGATCAGGCCGCCCACGCTGAAGGCCAGGAACATCACCGACGCCGACCACGCGGCCCGGGCCGGGCCGAACAGGTTGTGGGCCACCGGGACGAACTGGCCCAGGGCGGCGCCGCCGCTCGCGCTCTGGGCGAAGCTCATGATGGTCATCGGGCGGATGGTCGGGTGGTTCCAGAGGAAGACCAGGCCCTCGCGGGCCTCGGCGAACAGCGACCGGCGGGTGGTCGCGTCCCGCTCCCCCGACATCGCCCGGCCGATCGCCCTCAGCAGTACGGCCGAGGCCAGGAAGCTGACCGCGTCGACCGCGAGCACGCCGGCCGGTGTCATCGTGGCCAGCAGCAGGCCGGCCAGACCGGGGGCCACGATGCCGACCACCGTCAGCGGGCCGTAGAGGACGCTGTACGCCGCGGCCATCCGCTCCCGGCCGACCAGCATGGGCAGCGAGGCGAAGTTCGCGGCGTCGAAGAAGACCGTGGCCACCCCGCTGACCGCCACGACCACGAAGACGTGCCCGACGGTGAGCGCGTCCAGGGCCGCCGCGACCGGTACCGACCCCAGCGCCACCGCGTTCACCAGGTCGCCGCCGACCAGCAGCCGCTTGCGGTCGACCCGGTCCGCCACCGTTCCCGCGAGGAGCCCCACCAGGACGTACGCCATGGCCTCGAAGGCGACCACCAGGCCGGTGAGGAACGGCGAGCCGGTGAGGTCGAAGACCAGGACCGGCATGGCGACGTAGGTGAGCCGCGACCCGGCGCTCGAGATGATGCTCGCGAGCCAGTACTTCACGAAGTCGCGGTCGTACCGGATCTTCATAACCGGCGACCTTAGCTTGATCCACCTAGGCTGTGTGACATGACCAGCGTGCTCAACGTCGATGGCGTCAGCCGCGCGTTCGACGGCCGGCCAGTTCTCTCGGACGTTTCGTTCCAGGTGGCGGGCGGTCGGATGACGGGCTTCGTCGGTGCCAACGGCGCCGGCAAGACGACCACCATGCGGATCATTCTCGGCGTGCTCGCCGCGGACAGCGGGGAGGTGCGATGGCAGGGTGAACGGCTCAGCCGGGAGGTCCGGCAGCGATTCGGCTACATGCCCGAGGAGCGGGGCCTCTACCCGAAGATGACCGTGACCGAACAGATCGTCTATCTCGGACAGTTGCACGGGCTGACCCGGCCCGCGGCCGTCGAGCGGACACGGAAGCTGCTCGACCGGCTCGGCCTGGGTGAGCGGGCCGGTGAGAAACTGGAGAAGCTGTCGCTCGGCAACCAGCAGCGAGCGCAGGTGGCGGCCGCCCTGGTGCATGACCCCGAGATGCTCGTGCTCGACGAGCCGTTCTCCGGTCTCGACCCGCTGGCCGTCGACGTCGTCGTCGACGTGCTGCGGGAGCGGGCCACCAGCGGCGTGCCGGTGCTGTTCTCCAGTCACCAGCTCGAGCTGGTCGAGCGGCTCTGCGACGACCTCGTGATCATCGCGGGCGGCACGATCCGGGCCGCCGGCGACCGTTCCCAACTGCGCCGGGCGTACGCCCAGCCGCGCTTCGAGCTGCACACCGACGCCACCGTGGAGTGGGTGCGCGAGCGGGCCGGCGTCACCGTGGTCGAGCTCGACGGCAACCGCGCCGTCATCGACCTGGCCGACGGCGCCGACGACCAGGAGCTGCTGCGGGCGGCGCTCGACCGCGGGCCGGTGCGCTCGTTCGGGCCGGTCACCCCGTCGCTGGCCGAGATCTTCCGAGAGGTGATCCGCTGATGAGCACGTTGTCTGCCGCGCGTGTCGTCGCGGCCCGGGAGATCCGGGTCAAGCTGCGCGACCGTACGTTCCTGTTCAGCACCGTCTTCTTCCTGCTCACGGCGGTCGCCTCGACGGTACTGCCGGCCCTGTTCGCCGGTGGGCCGTCGTCGGTGGCGGTGGCCGACCAGGCGACCGCTGTCGTCCTGCGGCAGGCCGGCCTCGACGTGCGGCCGGTGGCCGACGACGCGGCGGCCGAACAGCTGGTACGTGACGGGGACGTGGACGCGGCCGTCGTCGCCGGCCCGACCGTGCTGGCCTTGGACGACAGTCCGGGCGAGGTGGTGCGGGCGCTGAGCACCGAGCCGCCGGTCCAGCTGCTCGATCCGAGCGATGTCGACCCGTTCCTCCAGTTCGCCGTGCCGTTCGCGATCGCCTTCGTCTTCTTCTTCACGTCGTTCCTGTTCGGTGTGCAGATCGCGCAGAGCGTCACCGAGGAGAAACAGACCCGGATCGTGGAGATCCTGGTCGCCAGCGTGCCCACGCGGGCGCTGCTCGCCGGCAAGGTCGCGGCGCTCACCCTGCTCGCGTTCGGCCAGGTGGCGCTGATCGCGATCGTGTCCGTGCTCGGGGCGCGGTTCGCCGACGTCGACGCCGGCGTGCTGTCGCTGCTCGAGCCGACCATCGGCTGGTTCCTGGTGTTCTTCGTGTTCGGCTTCGTCATGCTGGCCACGCTCTGGGCCGGCGTGGGGGCGTTGTCGGCCCGGCAGGAGGACATCAGCGGCGCCTCGGCCCCGGTGCAGATGCTGGTGATGCTCCCGTTCCTGGCCACCATCATCCTGATCGACAACGACGCGGCGATGCGCGTCCTGTCGTACATCCCGTTCTCGGCGCCGGTGGCGATGCCGGTCCGGCTCTTCATCTCGGACGTGGCCGCCTGGGAACCGGTGGTCTCGCTGCTGATCCTGGCGGCGACCGCGGTGGCTCTGCTGGCGGTCGGCGCCCGCATCTACGAGGGCTCGCTGCTGCGCACCAACGGCCGCACGTCGCTGGCCACGGCGTGGAAGTCGGTCTAGAAGCGGCGAACGATGGCCAGGAGCGATTCCTGTACGTCCTCGATCGGGCGCTCCGGCATGAAGACCAACCAGTCCACGGCGACCACCAGGCCGACACCGAACAGGGCCGAGGACGCGACCCGGACGTCGAGGTCGGCCGGGAGGTCGCCGGAGTCGACCCCGTCCCGCAGGGTTTCGGCGATCACCCCGATCGCCTGCTCGCGCAGCAGGATCAGGGTCTGTTGCCACTCGCGGTTGGTGCGCCACATCTCGGAGAGCAGCAGCTGGGCGAAGGCGCGGTAGCGCCGGATGTACTCCAGCTGGCTGCGGACCAGGGCGGCCACCGCCTCGCGCGGCGGCAGACCCTCGACGGCCGCCCGGAACTCCGCGGTGAGCAGTCCCACCCCGTACCGCAGAAGCTCCTCGAAGAGATCGGTCTTGGATTTGAAGTTGTAGTAGACCGTGCCCTTGGCGACCCCGGCCCGCAGCGCGATGTCGTCGACCGTCGTGGCCGAGAAGCCCTGCTCGGCGATGAGCTCGACGGCCGCCTCGAAGAGGCGTTGCCGGGTGTCCTCCCGGCGCCGCGTGCGCCCGTCCGCCATCTGAGTCACCTTCGTCCGCCCGCATTGTGCGGGTCCATCACAGCACGAGCTCCGGATGGAGGTCCGAGGCGGTCATCCGCCGGCCGCGCCGGGCGGCCAGCCAGGTCAGGGTGACGGCGCCGATTCCGTACGCCAGAAGCAGCAGAACCCCCTGCACGACGGTGCCCCACGGGCCGCCGTCGATCGCGTGGCGCGCGGCCCCCACCACGTACGTCATCGGCAGCAGGGGATGAACGGCCTGGAAGAAGCCGGGCGAGGTCTGTACGGGGTAGGTACCGCCGGACGAGGTGAGCTGCAGCATGAGCAGCGCGAGGGCCAGGATGCGCCCGGGCGCGCCGAAGACCGCGCCCAGCATCTGGATGATCGCCGCGAAGACGGCGCCGGTCAGCAGGAGAAGTCCCCAGGTGACCATCGGGTGGACCGGGTCGAGGCCGAGCCCGAAGTGCACCACCGCGAACAGGATCGTCGCCTGGATCAGTCCGATCGCCACCGCCGGGAGCAGCCCGGCGAAGACCACACGCAGGGTCGGCGCCTTCGACATCAGGTAGCGCCGGTTCAGCGGCTTCAGGACGAAGAAGGTGATCATCGCGCCGACCCAGAGGGCCAGGGCCAGGAAGTACGGCGCGAAGCCGACCCCGTACGTGGCGGCCGGGTTGCGGACGCTGCGGTCGAGCGAGACCGGGTCGGCGAGCACGCCGGCGCGGTCGCTGGTGTCGTCGCCGTACCCCGGGATCTGCTTGGCCCCGTCGGTCAGACCGGCCGCGAGTTGCCCGGCGCCGGCTTGCAGGTCGCCGAGGCCGTCGGCGAGCTTGTGGCCGCCCGAGGAGAGGGTGGCGAGCCCGCCGCTGAGTTGCCGGGCGCCGTCGGACAGCCGGTAGATGCCGTTCTTGAGGTCGATAGCGCCCTGTTCGGCCTGGTCGGTGCCGGTGCTCAGCTTCCTGGTGCCGGTGGCGAGGCGGTCCAGCCCGGCGGCGAGCTGGTCGACCTTGGACCGCGCGGTCGCCACGTCGTCGGCCAGGTGGGGCGCGGCGGCGGCGATCTGCCGGGCGGTCGCGGCCGTCTCTTTCAGGTCGGCCCGGAGGGCGTCCAGGTCGGTGCCGGCGACCGTGCTCTCTACCTTCTCCGCCGCCGTGACCAGCCGCGCGGCCAGGGCTTTGGCCTCGGACAGTCCTTCGGTTCCGGCGGGCAGGGTGTTCAGATAGCGCTGAAGCTGCTTGGCGTTGTCGACCGCCTGGCCGGCGGCGGTGTCGATGGTCTTGATGTTGGCGGCGAGGGCGTCGGCGCCGCGGGCCACGAGGGTGGCCGCGGTCTGGAGGCGCTCGGCGTTCTCGCGCAGCAGCGGCTCGGCCTTGTCGGCGGCGGCGTCCACGGCGGAGGCGAGCTGACGGCCGCCGCTCGCGGCCTGGGCGGTGCCGGTCGCGATCTGGTCGGCGGCCGCGCTGAGCTGGGCCAGCCCGTCGGCCAGGTCGTCGGCGCCGCCGCCGGCCTTGGTCAGGCCGTTGCTCAGCGTCCGGGCGCCGCCCTCGGCGTCGTCGATGCCGCCGGACAGCTGGTTCGCGCCCGAGCGGGCCGACTTCGCGCCGTCGTCGACCTTGTGCGCGCCGTCGGCCGCCTTCTGCGTCTGCGTCTTGAGATCGGTGAAGCCGATCAGCATCTTGTCGTAGTAGCCGGCCGAGGCGCTGGCCGACGCGGCCGCCTGCACCTCCTGGAAGGCCGAGCGGGCGAAGACGCCGGACAGGTAGTTGTTGGCGTCGTCGCTGACCGCGACGAGCTGGGCCGCCTTGGGCGCGACGCCGGCGTTGGGCGGGGTGGCCAGGTCGGCCGAGAAGTCGGCCGGGATGCGCAGCAGCAGCTGGTACTTCCCGTCGGCCAGGCCCTGCTCGGCGCCCGCCTCGTCGGTCACGTGCCAGTCGAAGACCTGCCGGTCCTCGAGCTTCCGGGCGAGGTCCTGACCGGCGTGCAGCTTGGTGCCGTCCTGGGCGGTGGCGGCGCGGTCCTCGACGACGAGGGCGGCCGGGATGTGGCTGAGACGCCCGTACGGATCCCAGAACGCGTACAGGTAGAGCGCGCCGTAGAGCAGCGGGATGACCGCGATCACGACCAGGGCGGCGGTGGTGAGACGGCCGCGCAGGAAGCGGCGGATCTCCAGGCCGGCCAGGGACAGTGTGGACAGACCCCTCATCGCTCCTCCTCGCGGAGCCGGATCACTGTCGCGCCCCGCTCCGGATCGATCTCGCGGGCGGTGACCAGCACGGCCGTACCGCTCGCGGTGATCTCGTCGATCAGCTGCCAAAGCTCCTCGCGCTCCCGGCGGTCGAGGCCGTCGTCCACCCCGTCCAGCGCGATCACCGCGGGGTCCTCGAGACGGGCCAGGATCAGACCCAGGATCTGTTTCCCGTACGGGGAAAGGTCCCGTCCCTGCCGGTCGGCCTCCAGCCCGAGCAGGGGGATGCCGGCCGCCCCGGAGCGCGACCGCCCGAGCAGCGCGAGCCTTTCCCGCACGTGCTCAGTGACGGTGAAGACAGGTTCGGGTCCCTCGACGTCGGGCACGTAGCCGAGCGAGGCGGTGCCCGTGACCTGGACCGACCCGGCGCTGAGCCGGAACCGTCCGGCCAGCGCGAGCAGCGCGGTGGTGCGCCCGCTGCCCGGAGGCCCGACCACGGCGACCAGCTCACCAGGCTCGACGCTGACGTCGAGGTCCTGGAAGAGCCAGCGGCGCCGGTGGCGCACGCCCGCCCCGCGCGCGGTGACAACCGACATGTCCGGCCTCCATTTAAACTGACTGGTCAGTTCAAAAACATACCCGCGTGTTTGCCGGGATCCGTCACAAGTGATGGACCTCACGGGTGGCCCCACGGCAGGATCGTGGTCATGTCGACGCGATGGGGCATGACCGTTCCGCTGGCCGGAGTTCCGCTCGCTGATCACGCCGCCGTCTACGCGGCCCTCGAGGAGGCCGGCTTCACCGACGTGTGGAGCTCCGAGGTGAACGGCTCCGACGCCTTCACCCCGCTGACCCTGGCCGCCGCCTGGGCGCCCTCGTTCGGGCTGGGCACGGCCATCGCGCCGGTCTTCACCCGCGGGCCCGGCCTGCTCGCGATGACCGCGGCCGCCCTCGCCGAGACCGCGCCCGGCCGCTTCCAGCTGGGCATCGGCGCGTCGTCGCCGGTGGTGGTGGGTGACTGGAACGCGGCCGACTTCACCGAGCCGTACGCCCGCAGCCGCGACATGCTCCGTTTCCTGCGCGCCGCCCTGGCCGGCGAGGTAATCGACGGCGAGTTCGACACCTTCACGGTGCGCCGCTTCCGCCTGGAGCGCCCGCCCGCGACACCGCCGGAGATCCTGCTGGCCGCACTGCGTCCCCAGATGCTGCGCCTGGCCGCCGCCGAGGCCGACGGCGTCATCCTGAACTGGCTCTCGCCGGGTGACGTGCCGACCACTCTGGCCGAGGTCAAGGGCGCCGGCCCGGACTTCGAGGTCGCCGCCCGCATCTTCGTCTGCCCGACCGACGACGCCGCCTACGCGCGCACGGTCGCCCGGCGCATGATCACGTCCTATCTGACGGTGCCCGCGTACGCGGCCTTCCACCGCTGGCTCGGCCGTGACGAGATCCTGAAGCCGATGTGGGACGCCTGGTCGGCCGGCGACCGCAAGGGCGCCCTGGCCGCCATCCCGGACGAGGTGGTCGACGACCTGATCGTGCACGGCACCCCGGAGCAGTGCCGTGCACGAGTCGAGGCCTACGCCGCGGCCGGCGTCACCGTCCCCGTGATGGCCCTGCTGCCCACCCCGGCCCTGAACTCCGGCGACTTCGCGACCATCCGCGGGGTGCTGACCAGCCTGGGCCGCTGACCGGTCACCAGGTCGGGCCGCAGACCCGGTACTGGGCGTAATGCCGGGCCGGCAGATAACCCTGCTGCGACACCCGGACATCGATCACGCAGACGCCGCTGACGATTCCCGCGCCGCGATAGGTGCTGTAATCGGCGTAATACACGTGACTCGCCCGCTGCCCGACCGCGAAAATCAGGAATGCCGATTTCACGACCTGGCGGGCGGCGGCGCATCCACCTCCCCGGACCGGAATGTGCTGCGCCATTGTTCCGACCCGCTGGGTCAAAGTCTGCTGTTGCAACACCCGCCCGAGGGCTTTGACGCGCCCGGTGGCGACGTAGGAGAGGGTCTTGAGCGGCCCGATGCCGGGCAGCACCCAGGTGAAGGCCGACGGGGCACAGCGCAGGATCGTTCCACTGTGCTTCACGAGCAGGTCGAGCGCCACCTCGGTGGCGTACCGGCTCTGGTACCAGCCGTTCCGGTAGCCCGCGGCGTACTGCGAGCCGACCATGGATTGCGTGCCGGCGGCCGACGCGGGCGAGGCTACTGATATCACCAGGGTCGCGGACAGCGCGACCACCAGCAATCGACGAGAATTGAACAAGGCGTCCTCCCCATTGAGAATGGGATGACTATACGAGCGGACTCCCTGTTCTTTCGGCGCCCTTAATCCGAACGGGAAGCGATATGGATGATCGCACGACCCCGTTTCAGAAAAGGACCGTGGCGAAACTGCCGGCCGAGACGAAACCGCACCGCTCGTAGACCCGGCGGGCCGGCGCGTTGTAGTCGTTCACGTAAAGGCTGACCGTGGGGGCCACCCGCCGCAGCGCGTCGCGGACGACGGCCGCCATGGCCGGCGCGGCCAGGCCGCGGCCCCGGTACTCGGGGTCGACCCACACGCCCTGGACCTGGGTGGTGCGCCGGGTGACGATCGCCAGCTCGGCCTTGAAGATGACCCGGTCGCCGACGAAACGCGCGTACGCCCGCTTGCCCTTGACCAGCTCGGCGATCCGCCGCCGGTAGCCGCGGCCGCCGTCGTCGAGCAGCGGCGAGACGCCGACCTCCTCGGTGTACATGGAGACGGCGGCCGGGAAGAGCTGATCCACCTCGCCCGGCCGGACCAGGCGCACCTCGGGGTCGGGCGGCACGACCGGATCACGGTCGGCCACCAGCAGCGGCTGGTTGGGACGCACCTCGCGCGCCTTGCCCCAGTGGCCGCCGATCCGGTCCCACAGATCGAGGACCTGCTCGGACCGGCCGATGATGGACGAACAGATGCGCGGCTCGGCCCCCAGCATGTCGGCGAACGCGGCGGTCGCCGGCGGGGTGGCGCAGAGCGGCACCAGGTGGGCGCCCGACCAGATGATGGACTCGACGCGGCGGCCGGGACCATACCCGAAGATCCGCCCGTCGGAGCGCCACCAGTTCAGGCCATGCGCCGCCACCCGCTCGGCGATCTGGGCGCCGGCGTAGGGGTCGCGGTCGAGGATCTTCTCGACCGCCGCGCGCTCGGACTCACCGAGCTGGCGAATCGGCACCGTCAGCACAGGTATCACATTGCCAGATCCACCCCGGCCCACACCCGTGGCAACCCCCTCCGTTGAAGAAACCCTTGTCGCCGATGCGTTGCCGATATATCGTCTACCTATCGACAACAGATTGGAGATAGTCATGAGGTACCCCCACGAGACTCATCAGGGACGTCGCCACCGCGGCGGCTTCGGTTTCCCGGGCGGCTTCCCGTTCGGCGGCGGCGGTTCCGACTTCGGCGGCTTCGGTCCCGGCGGCCCGTTCGGCGGCCCCGGTGGTCGCGGTCAGCGCCGCGGTGGTCGCGGTCAGCGACTCAACGTCCGCCCGGCCCTGCTCGCGCTGCTCCTGGAGCGCCCGATGCACGGCTACGAGATGATTCAGGAGCTCGACTCCCGGACGAACGGCATCTGGCGCCCGAGCCCCGGCTCGGTCTACCCGACGCTGCAGTTGCTGGAGGACGAGGGCCTGATCGAGGCGGAGGCGAACGGTGGCCGCAAGAGCTACCACCTGACCGCCGACGGCCGCCCCGAGGCCGAGGCGGCCGCGGAGAACCCGCCGTGGGCCCGCATCGGCGACGACACCATGTCTCAGGTGCAGGACTTCCGCGACGCCGCGGCCGGCATCCTGGGCGCCCTGAAGCAGGTCGGCTTCTCGGGCACCGACGAGCAGCGCCAGAAGGCCCTCGAGGTCCTGAACGAGACGAAGCGCAAGCTGTACGCCATCCTCGCCGACAGCGAGTGAGAAGGCCCGCCCTCACCGACGGTCTTCGCAGACGGTCTTCGGACACGAGAAAGGCCCCGCCGAAATCGGCGGGGCCTTTCGTCTCTCGAGGGGGTCAGTGCACGGTCACGCGGGGGCCGGGGACCAGGTCGCGCAGCTCCTCGGGCAGGTCGGCGCCCATCTCGTCGGCCAGGCGCAGGGCCTCCTCGACCAGGGTCTCGACGATGATCGCCTCGGGCACTGTCTTGATGACCTGGCCCTTGACGAAGATCTGGCCCTTGCCGTTGCCGGAGGCCACACCTAGGTCGGCCTCGCGGGCCTCGCCGGGGCCGTTGACGACGCAGCCCATGACGGCCACCCGCAGCGGGACCGGGAAGCCGTCGAGGGCCGCCGTGACCTGCTCGGCCAGGGTGTAGACGTCGACCTGGGCCCGGCCGCAGCTCGGGCAGGAGACGATCTCGAGGCCGCGCTCGCGCAGGCCCAGCGACTCGAGGATCGCGTTACCGACCTTGATCTCCTCGACCGGCGGGGCCGACAGCGACACCCGGATGGTGTCGCCGATGCCCTCGGCCAGCAGCGCGCCGAAGGCGACAGCGCTCTTGATCGTGCCCTGGAAGGCCGGCCCGGCCTCGGTGACGCCCAGGTGCAGCGGGTAGTCGCACTGCTCGGCGAGCTGCCGGTAGGCGCGGATCATGACCAGCGGGTCGTTGTGCTTGACCGAGATCTTGATGTCGCGGAAGCCGTGCTCCTCGAACAGCGAGCACTCCCACAGCGCCGACTCGACCAGCGCCTCGGCCGTGGCCTTGCCGTATTTCTCCAGCAGGCGCTTGTCGAGCGAGCCGGCGTTCACGCCGATCCGGATCGGGATGCCGGCGTCGGAGGCCGCCTTGGCGATCTCCTTCACCTTGTCGTCGAACTGGCGGATGTTGCCCGGGTTGACCCGGACCGCCGCGCAGCCGGCGTCGATCGCCGCGAAGACGTATTTCGGCTGGAAGTGGATGTCGGCGATCACCGGGATGCCGGACTTCTTGGCGATCGCGGGCAGCGCCTCCACGTCGTCCTGCGACGGCACGGCGACGCGGACGATCTGACAGCCCGAGGCGGTCAGCTCCGCGATCTGCTGGAGGGTCTTGTTGACGTCGGCCGTGAGCGTGGTGGTCATCGACTGCACGCTCACCGGCGCGCCTCCGCCCACCGGCACGTTGCCCACCATGATCTGGCGGCTCTTGCGGCGGGGGGCCAGCGGCGGCGGGGGCACGGCCGGCATACCGAGACTGATGGCGGTCACTTTCACATCACCTGTTGAAGATCGTGATCGGGTTGACGATGTCGGCGGTGACGGTCAGCAGAGTGAACGCGCCACCGATCAAGATGACTGCATAGGTGACAGGCATCAGTTTGTAGTAGTCGACGCGGCCCGGGTCGGGCTTCTTGAGCCGCGCGTAGAGCCACGACCGCGCCCGCTCGTACCAGGCGATGGCGATGTGCCCGCCGTCGAGCGGAAGCAGCGGCAGCAGGTTGAAGATGCCGATGAACACGTTGAGCGAGATGAAGATCGTCAGGAACAGCTGGGGTACGCCGTTGGCCAGCGCCTCACCGCCGAGCCGGCTCGCGCCGACGACGCTGATCGGGGTGTTCGGGTCGCGCTCGTCGCCGGTGATCGAGTGCCACAGGGCGGGGATCTTGTCGGGGATCCGCTTCAACGCCTCGAACGTGTTCTCGACCAGGTACCAGCCGTAGTCGAAGGTCGCCGGCACGGCCGAGGCCGCGTTGTACTTGATGATGCCGGGCACGGCCGGGTCGTCCCAGCCGATGGCGGCGATCGACACGGTGGTGGTCTTGGCGTCGTCGCTCTCGTCGGTGATCGCGGCCCGCTCGGCGCTGACCAGGTTCACCTCGGCCTTGCCGGGGACGCCGTCACGGGTGTACTCGAAGGCGACCTTGCCCGCCGGCAACGAACGGATCTTGTTGACCAGGTCGCCGTACGTGGTGATCGTCGTGCCGCCGACGTTGGTGATCAGGTCACCGTCGCGGATGCCGGCCGCGTAGGCGGGGCCGGCGATGGCGCCGTTCACCCCGGGCTTGCAGTTGTCGGCCGTGGCGCCGGCCGGGGCCGTGCCCGCCCAGACGCAGGCCGGGGCGTCGATGACCGGCCGCTCCTTGAGCTGGTCGGCGGTGGTCACCGGGTACGACGTGTTCTGCAGGCCGAAGGTGAAGGCGGCGATCCAGGTGGCCACCAGGGCCAGCAGGAAGTGGGTGATCGAGCCCGCCGACATGACGATGGTCCGTTTCCAGACCGGGAACCGCCACATGGCCCGCGGCTGGTCCTCGGGGGCGACGTCGTCGTCCTGCGGGGTCATCCCGACGATCTTGCAGAAACCGCCGAGCGGGATCGCCTTGAGCCCGTACTCCGTCTCACCGCGCCGGAACGAGAAGACCGTGGGGCCGAAGCCCACGAAGTACCGGGTCACCTTCATGCCGAAACGCTTGGCGGTGATCATGTGACCGGCCTCGTGGAGGCTCACCGAGATCAGGATGGCCAGCGCGAACGCGGCGACACCCAGCCAGTACAGCATCAAGCTCCTTTTGCCGCAGTATCATGCCTGGCGATCACGTCATGCGCCTGGGCGCGCGCCCAATTCTCGGCGGCGAGCACTTCCTCGACGGTACCCGGCTCGGCAAAATCCGGGGCCGCCGCGAGCACCTCCGCGAGCGTGTCGACGATGCCCAGAAAAGGTAGCCGACCGGCGGCGAAAGCGGCCACACACTCCTCGTTGGCCGCGTTGTAGATGGCCGGGCGGCAGCGCCCCTCGCGGCCGGCCTGCTTGGCCAGCCGGACGGCCGGGAACGCCTCCTCGTCGAGCGGGCGCAGCTCCCAGTTGTGGGCCAGGCTCCAGTCGACGCCGGCGGCCGCGCCGGGCACCCGCTCGGGCCAGGCCAGGGCCAGCGCGATGGGCAGCCGCATGTCGGGCGGGCTGGCCTGGGCCAGCGTCGAGCCGTCGGTGAACTCGACCATCGAGTGGATCACCGACTGCGGGTGGACCATGACCTCGATGTCGTCGTAGGCCACGCCGAACAGCTCGTGCGCCTCGATCACCTCGAGCGCCTTGTTGACCATCGTGGCCGAGTTGATCGTCACGACCGGGCCCATGTCCCACGTCGGATGCTTCAGCGCCTCGTCCGGTGTGACATTCGTCAGCTCCTCGCGCCGGCGGTCGCGGAACGCGCCCCCGCTGGCGGTCAGGATGAGCCGGCGCACCTCGTCGCGGGCGCCGCCGCGCAGGCACTGCGCGAGCGCCGAGTGCTCGGAGTCGACCGGGACGATCTGGCCCGGCTTGGCCACCCGGCGGACCAGCGGGCCGCCGGCCACCAGGGACTCCTTGTTGGCCAGGGCGAGCACACGCCCGGACTCGAGGGCGGCCAGCGTCGGCGCCAGGCCCAGGCTGCCGACCACACCGTTGAGCACGACGTCGCACGGCCAGCGGGCGAGCTCGGTCATCGCGTCGGGACCGGCCACGATCTTGGGCAGCTTGAAGTCGCCGGTGGCCCAGCCGCGCCGCTGCGCCTCGGCGTAGAAGGCGAGCTGCAGGTCCTGCACCACCGAGGAGCGGGCCACGCCGACCACGTCGACGCCCAGCTCGAGAGCCTGGGCGGCGAGCAGCGCGACGTTGCCGCCGCCGGCGCCGAGGGCGACCACGCGGAACCGGTCGGGGTTGCGGCGCACGATGTCGATGGCCTGAGTGCCGATGGATCCGGTCGAACCGAGCAGGACGAGGTCGCGCATGCGCCCATCTTCCCGGATCGCCCGGGATCGCTCGCGTCGGCCTGTGGATAACTGGGTATGCCATCGGCATGCCCCGCTGGTTGATCTCCCTCTTTCGGCCTTTAAAGGGGCGTGACCTGGCGTTGCACGCCGCCGCTGTCACTTTCTACGCCGGAATCGCGGTGGTGCCGATCGCTTTGCTGGCCATCTGGGTGACCGGGTGGATCGCCGGAGCCGACCGGGTACGCCGTCTCACCGGCCACACCATCGACGCGCTGCCGGACGAGATCGGCGCGCCGCGGGCCCTGTCCGCCCTGATCGACGCCGGGCTGCACCTGACGCCGTTGCTGGCGCTGGCCAGCCTGCTCCCGGCCACCTTCTACGGCGAGGGGCTGCGCCGGGCCTTCGTCTCCCTGCGCGCGCCCGGCAGCGAGCCGCTGGTCGGCTGGCGGGGGCGCCTGCTCTGGCTGCCGATCCTGGCCGCCGCCCCGGCCCTGCTGCTGGCGATGTTCCTGGCGCTGCCGTCGACCAGCGGCCTCTGGGTACGCGGCGGCTGGTACTCGGTGCTCGGCGTGATCCTGTCCTTCCTGGCCTGCTGGCTGCTGCTCACGCCGGTCGTGATCTGGGTCTACCGGTACGTGGCCCCGGGCCGCCCCCGGTGGCTGTCGACCATCCTCATCGGGTCCTTCACCGCGGCCAACCTCTCCGGCTTTCTGCACGGCTTCGTGCTGTTCTGCTCCCTGCCACTGGATCTGGGGGCACCCTTCGGCGGCTTCGACGCGATCGGCGGAACGATCGCCGTCGGGCTCTGGCTCTACCTGTTCCATGTGATCGTGCTCGCCGGATATGCGGCCACACGGAGTGCCAGCGCGTATCAGACGAGGAGATTTCGCGCCGATTGACGGAGTGATCTTCATATAACAGCGCGCTACGCTCCCAAGCCATGACCACTCTCCCCCAGCGCTCCGACGTGGTGATCATCGGAGCGGGCCACAACGGCCTCGTCTCCGCGATCCTGCTGGCGCGCGCCGGCCTGAGCGTCACCGTGCTCGAGGCGGCAGATGTGATCGGCGGCGCCGCGCGCACCGAGCGGCCCTTCCCCGCCGCGCCCGGACTGGGTCAGTCCACCGGTTCCTACCTGCTCGGGCTGATGCCGCCCGAGCTGCTGCGCACCCTCGACGTCGACATCCCCATGCTGCGCCGGGACCCGCACTACTTCCTGCCCACGCCCGGGCCGGCCGGCTCTCCTCACCTGCTGTTCGGCCGCGACCAGGCGGCCACCCGGGCCCAGCTCGAGCGCTTCTTCTCGCGCCGCGACGTGGCGGCCGACGAGCAGCTGGCCTGTGAGATCGCCGCGCTGCGGGCCGACCTGGCCCCGGCCTGGCTCGAGGAGCCGGGCACGGTCGAGGAGATCGCCGACCGGCACATCCGGCCCCAGCTGCAGAGCACGTTCGTCGATCTCGTACGCGGTTCGGTCGCCGACTATCTGGCCCGGTTCGGCTTCAAGAGCGAACTGCTGATGAGCATGTACGCGGTGACCGACGGGCTCTCCGGCCTGAACGCGGGACCGGACGACCCCGGCACCGGTCACAACTTCCTGGTCCACAACATGTGCCGCCTGCCCGGCTCGGACGGCACCTGGATGATCGCCGAGGGCGGCATGGGCACGGTGTCCCGCGTCTTCGCCGACGCCGCGCGGGCCGCCGGGGCACAGATCCTCACGAACGCGCCGGTGGCCTCGGTGACCGTCGACGGCGGGGCCGCGAGCGGCGTCGTGCTGGCCGACGGGCGTTCGATCGCGGCCCGGGTCGTGCTCGGCAGCTGCGACCCGTACCGCCTGATCGACCTGGTGCCCTCAGGCGCGCTGCCCTCGTCGCTGACCGGCCACATGGCGTCGGTACGCAGGACGGGCACCACCCTGAAGATCAACCTGGCGCTCCGGGGCCTGCCGCAGTTCTCGTGCCTGCCGGCCGGCAGCCCGTCGCCGTTCGGCTCGACCATCCACCTGCTGCCCGGTTCGGCCGGCCTGGCCGGCGTGCCCGGCACCGACTCGCCGATGGCCGCCCTGCGCGCCATGTGGGCCGACGTGCAGGCCGGGCGGCTGCCCGACGAGCCGACGATCGAGTGGTACCTGCACACGACAGTCGACCCGTCGCTGCGCGACGCCGAGGGCCACCACTCGTCGGCGCTGTTCGTGCAGTCGGTGCCCTACCAGCCGGCCGGCTCGTCGTGGGAGGCCGAGCTGCCGGCTTACGTCGACAAGATGCTGGACATCGCCGAGCGCTACGCCCCCGGCACCCGCGACCTGGTCGTCGACACGATGCCCCTCACCCCACCCGGCATCGAGAAGCACTTCGGCATCACCGGCGGCCACATCCACCACGTCGACAACACGGTCGCCTTCAACGAGCGCATGCCCTACTTCACCGGCCTGGACGGCCTCTACGCGGGCTCAGCCGGCACCCACCCGGCCGGCAGCGTCATCGGCGCCGCCGGCCACAACGTGGCCCGGCGCATCCTGAAGGACCTCGGGGTTTTCCGAGCGTAACCACTTACGCACGTCGCTCGGGCGGGGTGAGCGTTCTGGGCGCGCAGCGCCCTGCTCACCCCGGCCGAGCCCTCGGCGGGAGCGACGGTCTGTACGCCCCACCCGCCTACGACATCTGCTCTTGTTCGGGGTTTTTCGTCGCCCGGATCTTGTGGCCGACACTCGTCAGACACCGGCCGCTGGGGAGGTCGAACTTCCAGCCGTGGAGTTGGCAGGTCAGGACGTTGCCGTCGACCATGCCGAAGCGGCTGAGGTCGGCCTTGAGGTGGGGGCAGCGGCGCTGAACGGTCCAGTCGCCGAACTGGGTGTCCTCGGCCTCGACGGCCTTCTCGTGCTCGTCGTACCAGCCCTCGGCGTACTGCAGGCGCTCCTCGGAGAGGCACTTGAAGAAGGCGTAGACGAACTCGTTGTACTGGCCGATGCGGGCGGCGGAGAAGCGGCAGCTCAGGAACAGGCTGTTGACCCAGTCACCCTCGTCGATGTGGATCAGGTGCTCGACCAGGGCGCGGCCGGTCTTGAAGCGGTAGCGCACCTTTTCGCCGGCGTAGGGGCGGACCTGCTTGCCGGGGAAGTCGACCACGATCGACTCGAGGATCTCGCCGGTCGGGCCGAACGAGTCGGTGAAGTCGAAGCGGACCGGGCCGCCGACGCCCTGGGCCATGTAGATCGACTCTTCGAGCAGGGGCTCGATGCGCTTCTTGAGCTCGCCCAGCACGTCGATCTCGGGGTGTTTCCAGCTCGCCTTCTCGGCCGCGATGATCGGGGCCTTGCGCTCGCGCATCTCCTCGAGGTGCGCCTTCTTGTTCGCGAAGAACTCGTCGACCGGAGTCGGGTGCGTGGTCTCTGCTCGGCCCGCGGTGTCGAGGGAGGTCACTGAGCCGGGGAGCAGGACGATGCCGTTGGTGCCGCCGACCTTGGCGTACTCCTCCAGGAAGAC
The DNA here is from genome assembly GCF_043197815.1 of Actinoplanes sp. NPDC048988. NCBI lineage: Bacteria > Bacillati > Actinomycetota > Actinomycetes > Micromonosporales > Micromonosporaceae > Actinoplanes > Actinoplanes sp. NPDC048988. The sequence goes on from NZ_JBICTW010000001.1 coordinate 431,538, forward strand.
CGACTGGTCGGGGAAGATGTTGCCCTCGTCACCGAAGATGTCGTTGAACTGGTAGAGCTCGTCGTCGAGGAAGCAGGGCGGGCCGGCGATCGGGAAGACGTGGTCGGCCTTCAGGTCGTCGATGTAGCGCCAGGTGCGGTCGAACTGGCGGTCGCGCTTCTGCTTGCCGAACGCGGTCTTGGCGGCGTCGGGCAGCTCGTAGACCATCGGGTACCATATCGCGCCGGAGAACTGCAGCATGTGCGCGTGCACGTGACCGAGCTCGGCGAAGCGGCTCAGGTCGGACGGGCGCGCGTCGTTCTGGTTGAGCACCCGGATGCCGTCGTGCTCCACCCACAGCGAGGAGTCGCCGATCGGGCCGTCGGTCGGGCTGATCAGCGCCTGGATCATGATCTTCAGGCCGCCGTCGAGCTCGTGCACCTCGTCCGACTTCGTCCGCAGGAAGCTGGTGAAGCCCAGCTCGCGGAGCTCGTCCTCGAGCTGGCTGGTCGGGTACTCCGGCAGCAGGACGGTGGCCTTCTTGTTGATGTAGCGCTTGAGGTGCTTGGCGTCGAAGTGGTCGCGGTGCAGGTGCGACACGTACAGGTAGTCGACGTCACCCAGGGTCTCCCAGTCGAGCTGGGAATTGTCCGGGAATGGGAACCATGATGCGAAAAATGCGGGATTAACCCACGGATCGCACAGAATACTGCCGGCGGCGGTGTCGATCCGCATGCTCGCGTGTCCAGTGCCCGTGATCCGCACCGTATTACTCCCTCGATCCAAGAACCCGACCGCATCGAAGGTACCGGGTCCGGGTTGGTGGGCCGCGCGCGGAGCCGCCGTGCGAGACTGATCAGGAGTAAAGACGCCTTCGAGGGAGGATTGCGGCGTGTCTGCGGAAGAACATGAAGAGGTCTACGCGCCCGATCAGCTCAAGCCGGGCAACCGGAGGCGGGGACAGAAGGGCGCGATCATCTCGGCGATCGTCATCCTGCTGTTCTTCTGGGGCAACCACGAGGGCAACACCGAGAACATCTGGCTCGTCGTCTTCGCGGTCGGCCTGGTCGTCACGGTGATCGCCGACGCCGTGCTCCGCCGCCGGGGTCTGCGCCCGAGCGAGCAGTAGTCTTCGGACTACGAAAAAAGGGGCCCGTGAGGGCCCCTTTTCCGTTTACCGCCGTCTGGTGAGGATGTCCTTGACCTCACGGAGCGCGGCGTCCACCTCAGCCTCGAAGTAGCCACCCGGCACCAGGCCGAACTGCAACATGTCCAGGTCATTTTCCGGTACGGGCATCGGGCCCCGCCCGGTCATCGCCTGCAGGATCCCCTCGAACAGCCGGTCGACCTGCATCGGGTCGTAACCGCTGCCGAAGCGCCGCGGCTGGAACGTGCGGCGCAGCTGGTCGACGCGGTACAGCTCGCCACCCGGCTCGCCCATCGGCGGCGGGAGCTGCGGCTGCGGAGGCCCGCCGTACCCGCCCTGCGGCGCGCCGCTCATCGGGGCGTTGCCCATGGGCGGCGGCCCGCCCATCGGCGGCGGGGCGCCGTAGCCGCGCGGGTCCTGCTCGCGCGGCATGCGGATCTCCGCGGTCATGTCGGTCTTGCCGTGCCGGCCGGCCTCGAAGCCGTCGAAGCCACCCGTGTTGTCGAACCCGCCGGTGTTGTCGAAGCCACCGGTGTTGTCGAAGCCCTGGTCGTAACCGCCCTGGTCGTAGCCACGGGGGTCGCGCGGGTCGTACGCGGGCGCGGGCGGCTGCGGGGCCGGGCGCTGCGGCAGCTGGGGCTGCGGCGGCTGGCCGTAACCGGTCGGCTCGTCGAAGCGGCCACCGTACGGGTCGGTCGCCGGCATCTGCGGGCGCTGCTGCTGCATGCGGTCGGGCGGGCCCATCCGGTCCGGCGGGCCCATCCGGTCGGGCGGGCTCATCCGGTCGGGCGGGGCCATCCGGTCCGGCGGCGGCATGCGGTCGGGCATGCGGTCGTCCCGGATCGGCGGGGCGGGCAGGCGCTCGGTGGGCGGGGCCATCCGGCCCGCGGCGGCGGCGTTGACGCTGCCGGTGTTGGCGCCGGCCGGCGGGCGCGCGAAGCTGCCCGTAGTGAGGCCGCCGCGGAGCGAGTCGCGCATCGGGTCGGCCGCGGGGGCGCCACGGCCGCCGCGGTCCTCGAGCTCGGCCAGCTGGCGCTCGACGCGGTCCAGGTGGAGGTCTACCTGCCACTCGTCGTAGCCGCCGAAGCGCACCCGGAAGACCACGTCGTGCACTTCCTGCGCGCCCACGGGCGGGCCGGACTGCTCGCCGGCCAGGGTGGCCTCGACCCGGTCCAGGAAGGCGTCGACCTCATCGACCTTGTAGCCGCGGCGCAGCGCACGCCGCCGGAAACGCTGCCCCTGACTCGTCACAACGTCTCCCACTCCGCTCGCTGGGACCTGAGCCCAGTCACTGTGCCACCTCCGCGTCGGCGGCGCCCCCAGCGCTCGCCTCCGTAAGCTCGCCCGCGGCCAGTTGGCCGCACGCGCCGTCGATCTCCCGGCCCCGGGTGTCGCGAACCGTCGTCGACACTCCGGCCTCACGGAGGCGGCGGACGAACTCGCGCTCGACCGGTTTCGGGCTTGCGTCCCACTTGCTGCCCGGGGTCGGGTTGAGCGGGATGAGATTCACATGCGCCAGCTTGCCGTGCAAGAGCTTGCCGAGCAGGTCGGCACGCCAGGGCTGATCGTTGACGTCCCTGATCAGGGCGTACTCGATCGAGATCCGGCGTCCCGTCTGCGCCGCGTAGTCGAACGCGGCATCGAGCACCTCGGCCACCTTCCAACGCTGGTTGACGGGCACTAGCTCATCGCGCAGATCATCATCGGGGGCGTGCAGGGACAGCGCAAGGGTCACGTTCAGGTCTTCGGCCGTCAGCCGGCGCATAGCGGGCACTAGTCCCACGGTGGAGACGGTTATGTGCCGTTGCGAAAGTCCGAGGCCCTCCGGCGCCGGGGTGGTCAGCCGGCGGACCGCCTCGATCACGCGGGGGTAGTTGGCGAGCGGCTCGCCCATGCCCATGAAGACGACGCGCGACAGCCGCGGCGGTGACCCGGTGACCGCGCCCGAGGCGGCGACACCGGCCAGGTAGACGACCTGGTCGACGATCTCGGCCACCGACAGGTTGCGGGTCAGGCCCTGCTGGCCGGTCGCGCAGAACGGGCAGGCCATGCCGCAGCCGGCCTGGCTGGAGACGCAGGCGGTCACCCGGTCGGGATAGCCCATGAGGACGCTCTCGACCAGCGCGCCGTCGTGCAGCCGCCACAGCGCCTTGCGGGTGGCGCCCTCGTCACAGGCCAGCTCGCGGACCGGGGTCAGCAGCGTGGGCAGCAGGTCACCGGTGAGCCGGGCCCGCGTCTTGGCCGGCAGGTCGGTCATCTCGTCGATGTCGCGCACGAGCCGGCCGAAGTAGTGGGTGGAGAGCTGCTTCGCGCGGAACGCGGGCTCGCCGAGCGCGGTCACCGCGGCCTGGCGGGCGGCGAGATCCATGTCGGCCAGGTGGCGCGGGGGCATGGCGGGGCGGCGACGGGTGGCTACCGCATCGGGCTTGTCGGGGCTGGTCGGGATGACCGGAAGAATCGTCATGGCAGAACAAGTCTCGCACGCTCGGGGAAGTTCACTGGGCCCACGCGATCAGGGCGAAGAGGAGGTACGCGGTGGGCACGGCGAACAGGATCGAGTCGAGCCGGTCCATCAGGCCGCCGTGGCCGGGCAGCAGGTTGCTCATGTCCTTGACGCCGAGGTCGCGCTTGAGCATCGACTCGGCGAGGTCGCCGACGACCGCGACGACCGAGAGCACGGCGCCGAAGAGCAGGCCCCAGTACACCTGGATGTCGAGCAGGAAGTAGAGCAGCAGCGCGCTGCCGATCGCCGAGGCGCAGACCGAACCGGCGAAGCCCTCCCAGGTCTTGCCGGGGCTGATCGACGGGGCCATCTTGTGCTTGCCGAAGAACACCCCGGTCGCGTATCCGCCGGTGTCGGAGAGCACAACCGCCAGCAGCGTGCAGAGCACCCGCCACTGGCCCTTGTCGTGGTCCGGGAGGAAGAGCAGGATGCCGAAGCTGAGCAGGAACGGCACGTAGACGGCGACCAGCACGCTCGCCGTCAGGTCACGCCGGAAGGCCTCGGCGCCGTCGGCGAGCCGCCAGACGATCGCGGCCAGCACGGTGACCACCAGGCCGACCAGCAGGGCGTCGGTGCCGCTGTACCAGGCCAGGCCGCTCATCAGGACCGAGCCGCCGATCAGCGGGACGACCGGCGCGTTGGCGCCGGCCGAGCGCAGGGCCCGGGTCATCTCCCAGACGCCGACGCCGGACGCGACAGCGATCACGGCGAAGAAGGCCGGCTCCCAGAACAGCAGGGAGACGAGAACCACAACGACGAGGCCGACGCCGACCCCGATGGCCGCCGGCAGATTGCGCCCCGCACGGCTGGTCGTGGGCTCGCCTCCCTTGGCGCGGCGCTTGCCGGGGCCCTTCTTGGCGGGCTCGACCACTGGCAGGTGGCCCGTGGGCACATCCTCGGCCGCGTGCCAGGCCGTTTCGTCGCCGGAAGTGCGCCCGGCACGCGGATCGAGGTAAGACATCAGACCTCGAGCAACTCGGCTTCCTTGTGCTTGACGAGCTCGTCCACGACGGCGACGTAACGGTGGGTCACGTCATCGAGCTCCTTCTCGGCGCGGCGGCCGTCGTCCTCACCGGTCTCGCCGTCCTTGACCAGGCGGTCGATCTGCTCCTTGGCCTTGCGGCGGACGTTACGGATGGCCACCCGGCCTTCCTCCGCCTTGGTCCGCGCGACCTTGATCATCTCGCGGCGGCGCTCCTCGGTCATCTGCGGCAGGTGAATGCGCAGCTGGGTGCCCTCGTTGTTGGGGTTGACACCGAGGTCCGAGTCACGGATCGCCCGCTCGATCGGCCCCAGCTGCGAGTTGTCGTAGGGCTTCACGATCACCATGCGCGGCTCGGGGACGCCGACCGAGGCCATCTGCGTCACCGGCGTGGGCGCGCCGTAGTAGTCCACCAGGATCTTGGAGAACATGGCCGGAGTGGCCCGCCCCGTACGAATGGCGGCGAACTCCTCCTTGGCGTGCTCGACCGCGCTCTCCATCTTTTCCTCGGCCTCGAAGAGGGTCTCGTCGATCACCGGCTCTTCTCGCCTCCTAGCTTGTCTCGGTGGTGCGGGGATATCCGGGGGCTCTAGGCGGTGATCAGGGTGCCGATCTTGTCGCCGCTGACGGCGCGCACGATGGTGTCCTCACCCTCGGCGCCGAAGACGAGCATCGGCAGCTTGTTCTCCTCGCAGAGGCTGAAGGCGGCCTGGTCGGCGACGCGCAGCCCGCGCTGAAGAATCTCCTGGTACGTGGCACTGTCGAGCTTCTGCGCGGTGGGGTCGATGCGCGGATCGGCCGTGTAGACGCCGTCGACACCGTTCTTGCTCATCAGCACGATGTCCGCGTGGATCTCGAGGGCGCGCTGGGCGGTGACGGTGTCGGTCGAGAAGTACGGCATGCCGGCGCCGGCGCCGAAGATGACCGCGCGGCCCTTCTCGAGGTGGCGGATGGCGCGCAGCGGGATGTACGGCTCGGCGACCTGGGCCATCGTGATCGCGGTCTGGACCCGCGTCTCGATGCCCTCCTTCTCCAGGAAGTCCTGGAGGGCGAGCGCGTTCATCACGGTGCCGAGCATGCCCATGTAGTCGGCCCGGTTGCGGTCCATGCCGCGCTTCTGCAGCTCGGCGCCGCGGAAGAAGTTGCCGCCGCCGACCACGACGGCGACCTGAATGCCCCGGCGGATGACGGTGGCGATCTGGCCGGCGATGCCCTGCACGACGTCGGGGTCGACGCCGACCGCGCCACCGCCGAACACCTCGCCGGAGAGCTTCAGCACGACGCGCTTGGGCTTGTCGGTCACCATCGAGACCCGCCTTCCGTTAGTACTCAGCTGAGACCTTATGTGAGGAGGAGGCCGGACGCGGTACCGCGTTCCCGGCCTCCCTAGCCTCTAGCTCGGTGGCCGGATTACTCCTGGCCGACCTCGAACCGGACGAACTGGGTGATGTTCAGCCCGGCCTCGTCCGCGATCTGCTTGACCGTCTTCTTGTTGTCGACGACCGACGACTGCTCGAGCAGGACGAAGTCCTTGAAGAAGGAGTTCACCCGGCCCTCGACGATCTTGGGCAGAGCCTTCTCGGGCTTGCCCTCCTCCTTGGCGGTCTCCTCGGCGATGCGGCGCTCGGACTCGACGACCTCGGCCGGCACGTCCTCACGGGTGAGGAAGCGCGGCCGCATGGCGGCAATCTGCATGCCGATGCCACGGGCGTCCGCGTCGGCCGCCTCGTCGTTCTTGCCCGAGTACGCGACCAGGACGCCGACCTGCGGCGGGAGGTCCTGCGCCTTGCGGTGCAGGTAGACCGCGACGGTGCCGTCGACGATCACGAAGCGGTTCAGGACGATCTTCTCGCCGATCTTGGCGGCGTAGTCCTGGATCGTGTCGGCGACCGACTTGCCGTCCTCGAGCACGGCGGCCGAGAGGGCGGCGGCGTCGGCGAGCTTGTTCTTCGCGCCGAACTCGACCAGACGCTGACCCAGCGCGACGAAGTCGGGGGTCTTGGCGACGAAGTCGGTCTCGCAGTTGAGCTCGAGAAGCGCGTTCTCGAAGTGCGACACGATGCCGTTGGCCGCGGTGCGGCCGGCACGCTTGCCGACGTCCTTGGCACCCTTGATGCGCAGGAACTCGACAGCCTTGTCGAAGTCGCCGTCCGCCTCGTCGAGGGCCTTCTTGCAGTCCATCATGCCGGCAGCGGTCAGATCGCGGAGCTTCTTCACGTCCGCGGCGCTGTAGTTAGCCATGACTCTCTCTCGATGTCAGTTCGGGTTTGGCTGACTTATTCGGCGGGGGTGGCGGCGGCCGGCACGGGCTCGGCAGCCGGGGTCTCCGCAGCCGGGGCCTCCGCAGCGGGGGCGTCCGCAGCCGGGGCCTCCGCGGCGGGAGCGTCGGCGGCCTTCTTCTCGGCGCCCTCGTACAGGTCGCGCTCCCACTCGGGCAGCGGCTCGCCGGCGGCGACGGTGCCCGGCTCGGGCTTCTCGTCGGCGCCACCACGGCCACGGCCGGAGCGGGCGATCAGACCGTCGGCCACGGCGGCGGCGATGACCTTGGTCAGCAGCTCGGCCGAGCGGATCGCGTCGTCGTTGCCCGGGATCGGGAAGTCGACCTCGTCCGGGTCACAGTTGGTGTCGAGCACCGCGATGACCGGGATGCCCAGCTTGCGGGCCTCGTCGACGGCGATGTGCTCCTTCTTGGTGTCCACGACCCAGATCGCCGACGGCGTCTTGGTCATGTCACGCAGACCGCCGAGGGTCTTGGTGAGCTTGGTCTTCTCGCGGAAGAGCTGCAGGGTCTCCTTCTTGGTGTACCCGGCGGCGGTGCCGCTCAGGTCACCCAGGGCCTCGAGCTCCTTCATGCGCTGCAGACGCTTGTACACCGTCTGGAAGTTGGTGAGCATGCCGCCCAGCCAGCGGTGGTTCACGTACGGCTGGCCGACGCGGGTCGCCTGCTCGGCGATGGCCTCCTGCGCCTGCTTCTTGGTGCCGACGAAGAGGATGTGGCCACCCTCGGCGACGGTGTCACGCACGTACGCGTAGGCCTTCTCGATGTAGTCGAGGGTCTGGCGCAGGTCGATGATGTAGATACCGTTGCGCTCGGTGAAGATGAAGCGCTTCATCTTCGGGTTCCAGCGGCGGGTCTGGTGCCCGAAGTGGACACCGCTTTCCAGCAGCTGGCGCATGGTCACGACGGCCATGGTGGGTTGCTCCCTGTCGTCCCTGGTTGGCGCGCTCACCGGCGGTGAACGCCCTGGTGCCCGGTCGCCGGCCACAGTCGGACCCGAGATGATCGAGACCAGGGAGGGCCGTCGCCGCCGAGTTGTTGATCGACCCGGCAGAGGGCACGCGAGGTCGGCCGCGCTAGGCGGTCGCCGGCAACCAGCATACGCCAAGCTTCGAGCGGCCTCTTATCCCGTCGCCAGCCCGGCCGCGACCAGCAAGATCAAACCCACCGGGAGGTACGCCACCGGGGGCCGCACCCAGGCCTCACGGGTGATCGAACCGCCCTTGGCCACCGCGAACAGTCCGATACCGGTCAGCGTGAAGCCCAGCGTCAGCAGTACGGCGGGAACGATCGCGCCGGATGACGGGGTGCCGGTGAACGTCGCACCGAAGAGAAGACGGACGACCGGGATCAACAGGACGATCATGACGATCGCGACAAGGAAGGACGTCGTGGACCGCTTGCTCTGATAGACGGGAGCGCGCGGCGTGACCGGAGGCACCAGGGTGGTGGGCTCGGCCACCTTCTCCTCCACGCCGGCGGGCGGCTTGATCGTCGGATATTCCGGCCCGCGGACCGGGACCCGCACATCCGTCTCGGCCGGCCGGGCATGACTACCGGTCGTCTCCGGCCGCTGTTCGGGCAGGCGGAAAGCGCCACTCGGCCGTTCATGAATGCCCGAGTCGTACGGGTTCCCGATCTGATGGGACCCGGAGGCCTCGGGGCTGGTGCTCCGGGAGTACTGACCGCCCGAGTACCAGCTCGGCTCGGAATCGTCGGCGTAGCGGTGTCCTTCCACGATGTCGCACCGTAGGTGACCACGGTCGCCGATGCCACACGTGGGTCCATAACACACCGATCCGGTGACTCTGCGGTTTTCCACAATCGCGCTGCGTCCACAGGGCCCGGCGCACGAGGCCGCGGTTCGCGGCACGGTGTCCGCCATGACGACGCAAAGACGGGCGGTTGGCGCGTACGGCGAACGGGTCGCCGCCCAGCATCTCCGCGATCGGGGACTCGTGATCCTCGACCAGAACTGGCGCTGCCCCGAGGGCGAGCTCGACATCGTGCTGCGCGACGGCGACGACCTCGTCATCTGCGAGGTCAAGACCCGCCTCGGCGGCACCTTCGGCCGGCCCGCCGAGGCCATCACGCCGCGCAAGGTCCGCAAGCTGAGGCAGCTCGCCCGCAAGTGGCTCGACGAGAGCGGGGTGCATCCGCGCGAGGTGCGCTTCGACGTCGTCGAGGTGCTGCCCCAGAAGAAGGGCGCCACCCAGATCAACCACACCCGAGGGGCGTTCTGATGAGCTACGCCCGCGTGCTCTGCGTCGGCCTGGTCGGCATGACGGGCCATCTCGTCGAGGTCGAGGCCGATCTCTCCCCCGGACTCCCGGCGGTGGTGCTGACCGGATTGCCGGACACGGCGCTGCACGAGGCACGCGATCGGGTTCGGGCGGCCGTGGTCAACTCGGGTCGCCAGTGGCCGAATCGCCGGATCACGGTCAACCTGCTCCCGGCCGCCGTGCCGAAACATGGCAGCGCCTTCGACCTGGCCATCGCCGCCGCCGTCCTGGCCAGTGCGGGTGAGCTGCCGCTGGCCCCGATGGACGGCGTCGTGGTCCTCGGAGAACTGGGCCTGGACGGCGCCGTGCGCCCGGTGCGCGGGGTACTGCCGATGGTCGCCGCGGCCGCCGGCGCCGGGATCCACCGGGTCATCGTGCCGCTGGGCAACGCCCGCGAGGCCACCGTGGTGCCCGGCATGACCGTACGGGCCGTCGACAGCCTGCATCGGCTCGTCGGATTCCTCAGCGAGGGCGCCGACCTCCTGGAACCACCACCCGTCGCCCCGTCGCCCCCTTCTTCGGGCCCCGATCTGGCCGACATGGCGGGCCAGGAGATGGCTCGCTACGGCCTCGAGGTCGCGGCGGCCGGCGGTCACCATCTGTCTTTGTTCGGACCGCCCGGCGCCGGGAAGACGATGCTGGCCGAACGGCTGCCGTCGATCCTGCCCGAGCTGGACGACTCGGCGTCGCTCGAGGTGACGGCCCTGCAGTCGATAGCCGGGATACTGCCGCCGAGCGGCGGCCTCATCCGGCGGCCGCCATTTCAGGCGCCCCACCACACGGCGTCCACAGCAGCTTTGGTCGGAGGTGGAGTCGGGCTCGCCAGGCCGGGCGCGCTGTCGCTCGCCCACCGCGGTGTGCTCTTCCTCGACGAGGCAGCGGAGGTACGCAGCGCGGCCCTTCAGGCTCTGCGCCAGCCTCTGGAGACGGGACGGGTGGTGCTGGCCCGAGCCCAGGGAACGATCGAATATCCCGCCCGGGTGCAATTGGTGACGGCGGCCAACCCGTGCCCCTGCGCGAATCCCGCCGGCGACCAGCACTGCACCTGCACGCCTCTGGTGCGCCGGCGCTACTTGGCCCGGCTCTCCGGTCCGCTGCTCGACCGCATCGACATCCGGCTGACCCTTCAGCCGTTGACGGCCGCTCAACTGCTGACGGCGAACAAGCCCGTGGCGTCCTCGGCCGAGGTCGCGGAGAGGGTGGCGAAGGCTCGCGCGGCCTCGACCGCGCGCTGGGAACGAGTCAACGGCGAGGTGCCGGGGCCACAACTGCGCCGGCCGCCGTGGAAGTTGCCGGCCTCGGACACCGCGGAGCTCCAGAAGGCCCTCGACCGGGGGATGTTGTCGGCGCGCGGCTTCGACCGGGTGCTGAGGCTGGCCTGGACGATCGCCGACCTGGACGGGCGGGACCGGCCGGCCCGCGACGAGGTCATCGAGGCGATCCAGCTGCGGATGGGCGAAGGCCGTGGCTGACGACATCGAGCGGGCCGCCCGCGTCGCCCTGACCTGGCTGGCCGAGCCGGGCAACCGGACGGTGTGGTCGCTTGTGGAGGCGGTCGGGGCGCCCGAGGCCCTCGACCGGCTGGTGCGGGGCGAGGTGGAGAGCAAGGCGATTCAAGCGGCCGTACGGGTGAAAGAAGCCGACCTCCGTCCTGATCGCCTCCGGGAACTGACCGTCGAGCGGGCCCGCCGGCTCGGGGCGCGGATCGTGGTGCCGTCCGACGAGGAGTGGCCGCGCCGGGTCGAGTCGCTGGCCATGCTGTCGCTGGAGGGTCGCGGGCGGATCGTCGAGGACGTACGGCCGCCGTTGTGTTTCTGGGTGCGCGGGGCGTGGCCGCTGGGCGAGACGCTGGAAAGGTCGGTCGCGGTGGTCGGCGCGCGGGCGGCGACGCCGTACGGCACCCATGTCACCGGCGAGATCGCCTACGGCCTGGCCGAAAAGGGCTGGTCGGTGGTCTCGGGCGGGGCGTTCGGCATCGACGCGGCGGCGCACCGGGCGGCGATGGCCGCGGGCGGGCGGACGGTCGCGGTGCTGGCGTGCGGGGTCGACCGGCCGTACCCGGTGGGTAATTCGGCGATGTTCGAGCACATCGCGGAAACCGGCCTGCTGATCAGCGAGTGGCCACCCGGCGCGGAACCGCTGCGGCACCGCTTCCTGATCCGCAACCGGGTGATAGCGGCCGCGACGGTCGGCGCGGTGATGGTGGAGGCGGCGGCCCGCAGCGGTGCGGCACAGACGATGAGCCGGGTGCTGGCGCTGAACCGGACGGCGATGGTGGTGCCGGGCCCGGTGACCTCGGCGGTGTCGGTGGGCTGCCACGAGCTGCTGCGCGAGCGGCCGGAGGCGATCCTGGTGACCGGGGCCGGCCAGGTGCTGGAGGCGGTCGGCCGGGTCGGCGAATATCTGGCCGACCCGCCCCGCGGCCCCGCGCACGCGCGGGACTCGCTGGACGAGGAATCGGCGCTGGTGCTGGAGGCGGTGCCGAGGCGTGGCACAGCCTCACCGGAGGAACTGGCGGCGAAAGCCGGCCTGGACTTGCGGACCGTACTGCGCCGACTGTCCCTTCTGGAGGTGGCCGGCATGGTCGTACGCCATGGGGCCGCGGGCGTGGCGCTGGTCCGTTCCCGCGCGTCACCCACGCCGCCCGGACCAGATCCTTCGCCGCCCGACCGGCACGGCTGAGAGGCGCCGCGCCTTTCGGCCCGGTCGCCCGGAATTTCCCTCCGGCGCGGCTCGACGTCCACGCCGGCGGATCAGTCTTCGGAGTCGTCCAGGTCCCGGCGGTGCACCTTCATCCACGCCTCGACGTCGTCGGTCATCCACACCTTGCCCTGAGCAAGGTCGGCGACCGGCTTGGGAAAGTCGGCGCGGCTGGTGATCTGGTACGCACGCTGCCGGCTGACCCCACCCAGTCGGATGCGGATCTCGTGCGCCCCCATGAGCCGGATCGGTTTCGCTGCCACATGATCGACCGTAGGCGCGAGACTATTAGTCAGTCATAAAGTTGATAGGAGACACCTAGTCATGAGTCATCTATGCTGTCATCATGACTAGGCGACGCCAGAGCCACCCGCCGGTGCCCGTGTCACCCACACATCGACGCACGTGGCGCACTTTCTGGCGCCGATGCACCTGCGGCCTGCCCGCACCCTGCGTCGACCGCCTGGTCCCCGCGCCACCACTGCCCTTCCCTGTCCGTACCCCGTCCCACCTGCAAACTCTCCCCGATCCTCCCGACCGCGATCCCCTCCACCCGCGACCGTCCCCCGCTCTCCCCTACCGCAGTCCTTTCCACCCACGGGCCGCTGCCACGGCGCCCCACCCCAAGCTCTTCCCCGCACCCGCCTTAGCCCCACAAGCCTTCGCGCCACCGCCTTATCGCAGCCCCGTCCACCCGCAGAACCCCAACCATCCCCACCCGATCACGCTCCAACACAGCAGAGGAGGTCATCAGGCCGATCCCCGGTATCCCTGCCACATATGCCGCCCGGCGGGCACAGCCCTCCACTCCGGAGGCCCCCAACCCGCCGGGCGGCAACCCCCTCATGCACAACCGCTCAGACCCACCGTTCCCCTGGACCACACCGAACGGGGGCGGCCGCCGTCACTCCAGCCGGCCTGACGGCGGCCGATCCCCCTGACCCACCACCCGAGCGCCGCCCCGCCCCGTCGACAGCGGAATCACAACCACCCGACGAGCGGCGCGACGCCAGATAAATGGCCGCGGCGCACGCGAGTGGCCACCCCCGCTTCCCGACGTCTGGCGGCGCCCGGGAGGCCGACCTCCTCGGCGGGCGCCGGCGCTGATCCCCGTCGGCGCCCGCCGAGGAACGGCGGTGGATGGCAGGCGACCCACTCACCGCCACAGCTCGGACCACCGCCCTGCACCGGTGGTCCGAGCCAGTCCAGCACCAGCCGCCAACAGCGACCACAGCAAGGCCGCCAACATGCGCACCACAACCCACGCGAACGCCGACCCGCGCAGCACACCCCGACTGCTGCTGCCCAGACCGCGAGCCCTTCCCGTCACCATCGGACACAGCGCCGTCCGGCCGAGCACTTTCGGCCCCACCCAGGGCGATCAGGTCCGTCCGGGCCCAGGCCGGTCCAGCGCAGGCCGATCAGTCCCCATCCAGCCCAGGCCGGTCCGCCCCAAGCCGATCCGCCCTCATCCGCCCAGCCCATTCCGGCTAGGCCGACCAGGCCCCATCCAGCCCAGACCATTCCAACCCGGACCGATTCAGCCCATGGCATATCCAGCCCAGACCGATCCAGCCCAGACCATTTCAGCCCAAGCCGATCCAGCCCAAGCCGATCCAGCCCAAGCCGATCCAGCCCAAGCCGATCCAGCCCAAGCCGATCCAGCCCAAGGCGATCCAGCCCAAGGCGATCCAGCCCAAGCCGATCCAGCCCAAGCCGATCCAGCCCAAGCCGATCCACACCCACGCGGCCTTGGGTAAGTCCTGCCCAGTCCGATCCAGCGGGGTTCGACCTGCCCTAACTTCCCCAGCGGGGCGCGGGACGGCCGGGAGCGCGGGGTGCGGCGCGGGAACGCGGAGCCCGGCGGGAGCGCGGGGCGCGGGACGGCCGGGAACCCGGGACGCGGCGCGGGACGGCCGGGAGCGCGGGGTGCGGCGGGGGAACGCGGAGCCCGGCGGGAGCGCGGGGCGCGGGACGGCCGGGAACCCGGGACGCGGCGCGGGACGGCCGGGAGCGCGAGAGGGTGGCGCGGGGCGCGGGACGGCCGGGAACCTGGGGCGCGGCGCGGGACGGTCGGGAGCGCGAGAGGGTGGCGCGGGGCGCGGTAGCGCAGCGCGGGGCAACGCCGGCACTGAACGGTCTGGGGCGGCGCGGGTCGGGGTGTGATTGAACGGGCGACGGCCGGGGCCGACGGCGCTGGTGCGCTCGGTGGACTGTCGCCCGCCCTGCTGCGCGATCAAGCTCGGCCTTCTCAAGCGCGGCATATTCATCGTACTAACGATCATTCGTACGTACAATATGACGGAACGATGTGATCACGTAAACTGTGAACATGATCGATCCTTCAGCGGACCGCGCGGTGTTTCGCCAATTGGCTGACCTGCTCCGCAATCAGATCGAGTCTGGGGAGCTGGGGCCTGGTGAACCGCTGCCCAGTGAGCTGCGCCTGGCGCAGGAGTATGGGATCAGCCGCACCACTGTTCGCCAAGCCATCGGCCAGCTGCGGACGGAAGGGCTAGTCACCGTCGATCGGCCGCGCGGCACGTTCGTCCGGGTGCCGGAACCGACCGAACTGATCGCCCTGGGCCGCGGTGAGCGGGCCGGGGCGCGCATGCCCACCGACGCCGAGCGCCGCAAGTATCGGCTGGGCGAAGGCGTGCCGGTTCTCGTGATCACCGCCACCGACGGCACCGAAACCGTTCACCCCGCCGACCGCGTCCAGCTCACCCGGCCCTGACCGCCACCGGGCCGCGGGTGGACGCGGGTGGGAAAGCGCGTCAGAACAGGTCGTAGTTGGCTCGGGCCAGGGCGAAACCGTGGCCCGACTTGCTGTCCTCGCAGGTCAGGGATCTGGCTGTGCTGTCGCAGCGGATCGAGCCGGCGCGCAGGGCCTGGCCGTACTCCAAAGTCTGGGTGGCGGAGCCCGCCAACGAGTCGCCGGCGCAGGTGAAGCCGGCCTTTCCGGACTCCAGGAACATGCCGTTGCCCCACGCCTGCTGGCAGTCCTCGGGCTGCGGTGGCGGGGACCAGCTTTTGTCGAGGATGTCGCAGCGGACCGTGGCGGTGGTCAAGGCGCAGACGATGTTCTTCGACGGCGACTGGAACGTCGCGTCGGACACCTCCTTCACGGGGCTGCCCAGGCCGGCGACCGCCGACGGCAGTGGCGCCGGGGAGGAATCCGTGGGTGAGGGGGTGCCGGAACCCTCGAAGAGGGAACAACCGGAGAGTGCGGCCAGCAGGGCCAGGGCCAGGAAGCGACGGAAGCGTGCCATGGTGTTCGGCAGTGTAGTGCCGATCGGCCAGCGTGGGTGCTTGACGAGAGCCGGGTGGAGCGATGACGGTCGACGCGATGGATACGCGGGAGATGCACGAGCGGCTGCCGGAGGCGATGCGGCAGGCCGTCGACGACTTCGGGCGCCATCTGGCGCAGGTCGACAACCGGTCGGTCCACACCGTACGGGCCTATCTGGGTGACGTCGTCTCGCTGCTCGACTACGCCGTCCGTCAGGACGTGCTCTCGGTCGGCGACCTCGACCTGGGTGTGCTGCGGGGGTGGCTCGCGTCCCGGATGCGAGACGGCGCGGCCCGGACCTCCCAGGCCAGGCGGGCGACCGCGGCGCGTACGTTCACCGCGTGGGCGTCCCGCAGCGGGCGGATCGGCGCCGACCCGGGCGCTCATCTGTCCAGTCCGCGGGCCCACCGCACTCTTCCCACAGTTCTTCGAGCCGACCAGGCCACCGCCCTGATGGAGACGAACGGACCGGAGGCGGCGGAGGGGCTTCGGAACCGGGCGGTTCTGGAACTGCTTTATGCGACCGGTGTACGGGTCAGCGAGCTCTGCGGCCTCGACCGCGCCGATCTCGACGAGTCGCGGCGGCTCGTGCGGGTCTTCGGCAAGGGCGCCAAGGAACGCGCCGTCCCCTATGGCCTCCCGGCCCAGAAAGCGCTCGACGACTACCTCAAGCATGGCCGCCCCCTGCTGGCCGCCGCGAAGGGGGACGGCACCAAGGCGGGAGGGGCGAGGGAGGGCCGCCTGAGGGCACCCGGAGCGGAGAGCGGTGGGGACGCTCTGTTTCTGGGGGTCAAGGGTGGGCGGCTGCAGCCGACCGTCGTCCGGCGGATCGTCGACGCGGCGGCTCGGGAGGCGGGGCTGCCGCACACCAGGCCGCACGATCTGCGGCACTCGGCCGCCACGCACCTGCTCGACGGTGGGGCGGATCTGCGGGCCGTACAGGAACTGCTCGGGCATTCCTCGCTGTCGAGCACGCAGATCTACACGCACGTGTCCACCGAGCGGCTCCGGGCCGCCTTCAAACAGGCGCACCCCCGGGCGTGACCCCGTACGATCAGGGGGTGAGCGCCGGAGAACCGCCCGCAGCCCTTCCCGGCGCCCGTCTTCTCTTCTCGCTCGACCCGGGCGTGTCCTATCTCAACCACGGCTCCTTCGGCGCCGTCCCGATCGGCGTGCAGCGCGCCCAGCAGCGCCTCCGCGACGAGGTCGACGCCAACCCGATGGCCTTCTACGCCGGTGCGGGGCTGATGGACCGGGTCGTCCATACCCGACGGCACCTCGCCTCCTTCCTCGGCGCCGACCCGGACGGCAGCGCCCTGGTCGCCAACACCACCACCGGCGTCTCCCTCGTCCTGCAGTCCGTGCGGCTCGAGTCGGCCGACGAGGTGCTGCTCACCGATCACGGTTACGGCGCCGTCGCCTTCGCCGCCCGCCGGCAGTGCCGCCGGGCCGGCGCGACCGCCCGGACCGTCGCCCTGCCGCTCGGGGCGAGCAGCGCCGAGGTCGTCTCGCGGATCCGAGCCGCGCTGCGGCCGGGCAAGACCAAGCTGCTCGTCGTCGACCAGATCGCCTCGGCCACCGCCGCCTGCCTCCCGGTGCGGGAGATCGTCGCCGCCGCCCACGAGCACGACATCCCGGTGCTCGTCGACGGCGCGCACGTGCCGGGGCAGCTGCCGGTCGAGGTGGCCGCGATCGGCGCCGATTTCTGGGTCGGCAACCTGCACAAGTGGGCTTTCGCCCCGCGCGGCACGGCCCTGCTCTCCGTCACCCCGCCGTGGCGGCGGCGGATGGAGCCGCTGGTCGTCTCGTGGGAGCAGGATCAGGGCTATCCGGCCGCCGTCGAATATCAGGGCACCATCGACTACACGCCCTGGCTGGCCGCCCCGGCCGGGCTTTTCACGCTCCGCACGCTCGGCTGGGAGGCCGTACGCCGCCACAACGCGGCCCTGGCCGCGTACGGCCAAAGGGTCCTGGGTGAGGCTCTGGGCGTGACCGATCTTCCCCACCCGGGCCACCCGGAGGTCGCCATGCGGATCGTGCCGCTGCCGTCGGGTCTGGCCACGACCGCGCCCGAGGCGTTCGCGCTGCGGACCCTGATCAGCGAGAAGCTGGCCACCGAGACCGCTGTGAACGCCTGGGGCGGGCGCGGCCTGCTCCGGCTGAGCGCGCAGGTCTACAACCGGGCCGAGGAGTACGACCGGCTGGCCGAGCGGCTGCCACAGCTGTTGCATGGCTTGAAGCGGCAGTAACCGCACCCGGCCCAGGCCGAGCAGCGCCAACGGGTCGAGGTAGAGCTCACCGCGCCGGAGACCCCAGTGCAGGCCCGGGTGACCGGCCTCCAGGGCGCCGATCACCGCGCCGCCCGCCACCACGTCACCCCGGGCCACCGAGGCGGTCACCGGCTCGTACGTGGTCCGCAGGCCACCGGCGTGGGCGATGCTCACGACGCCGCGCCCGGCCAGCTCACCGGCGAACACCACCGTCCCGGGGCCGGCCGACAGAACGGGCGCGCCCGGCGAGCCGGAGAGATCGACCCCGCGGTGACCGGCCAGCCACGGTTGCGCGGGCGGGTCGAACCGGCGCACCACCGTGGGCGCCGCCAGGGGCCAGCCGAAGGACAGGACGGCGAGCAGGAGACCGAGGAAAGGCATGGCCGAAACCCTGCCGCCTCCCCAAGGTCGAAAAAAGGGGCTGTGGATAACCCGCTAGTTGCCGAAGCCCGCGTCGTCCGGCAGCGAGATGTCCGGCTTCTCCAGCTCTTCCACGTTGACGTCCTTGAAGGTCATCACGCGGACGTTCTTGACGAACCGGGCCGGCCGGTACATGTCCCAGACCCAGGCGTCGTGCATCTCGACCTCGAAATAGACCTCGCCGTCCGAGTTACGCACGTGCAGATCGACCTGGTTGGCCAGGTAGAAACGGCGCTCGGTCTCCACCACGTAGGAGAACTGGCGGACGATATCGCGGTACTCCCGGTAGAGCTGCAGCTCCATCTCGGTCTCGTACTTCTCGAGATCCTCTGCGCTCATCGCTTTTCGCCCTCCATGGCCTCATCTTCCCCCACACACGGCGACGGCTGAGGCTGGTCGCCCGACGCCACGCCGACGGTACCCCCAACGACGCCGGATGGCGCAAACAGTACCGGCGGGGCCTCGGCCGGAACGGGGCGGCGGGCCCGGGGCGGCCGGTTGCCGCGCCCGGAGGCCGCGGCCACGTTCACGTACGAGAACCGGTGTTCGGCGCACGGCCCGTGCTCGCGCAGGGCGGCCGTGTGCTCGTCGGTGATGTAGCCCTTGTGCACGGCGAACCCGTACGCCGGGAACTGGTCGTGCAGTTCGACCATCAGCCGGTCCCGGGTGACCTTGGCCAGCACGCTGGCCGCCGCCACGCACGCCGCCACCCGGTCGCCTTTCCACACCGCCAGGCCGGGGGCGCCCAGGCCGTCGACCGGGAACCCGTCGGTCAGCACGTACTCCGGCGGGGTGGCCAGCGAGGCCAGGGCGCGGCGCATCGCCGCGAGGTTGCACACGTGCAGGCCGCGGGCGTCGACCTCAGTGGGCGGGATGATCACCACCGACCAGGCCAGGGCCCGGGCCACGACCTGGTCGTAGACGCGCTCGCGGGCGGCCGCGGTCAGCAGTTTGGAGTCGGCCAGCTCGTCGATCTCGCCGCGCTTGCCCTCGGGCAAGATCGCGGCGGCGGCCACCAGCGGGCCCGCGCAGGCGCCCCGGCCGGCCTCGTCGGCCCCGGCCACGTGGCGGAAACCCCGGCGCTGGAGCGCGCGCTCCAGCGCGTACAGACCGCCCTCGCGGCGGACCACCGTGCGGGGAGGAGACAGCATCACAGGCCCCGCAGCAACTTGGGCAGCTCGACCGGGTAGATCAGCTCCGAGCTGGCCTCGATCTCCTCGGCCGACCACCACCGGTGCTCGGTGATGGTCTCCTGCTCGTCGTCGTCCATGCCGGCCATGTCGATCTGGATCTCGGTGACCCGCAGCAGGAAGAAGTCTTGATCCTGCCGATAGTCGCGGCCGCTGTAGCTGAACTCGCTGACCTCGCGCCAGTACGAAGACCCAAGATCGGCGGGGGACACGCGCAGACCGGTCTCCTCGAACAACTCGCGCGCAGCACCCTCGGCCGGCGATTCGCCGTCAAGAAGACCCCCGCCGGGGGTGAACCACCAGCGATGGCCCGGACGGGCCGGGTCACCGCCGTGCAGCAGCAGGGTGCGCCCGGCCTGATCGACGAGGAGCACCCGACCGGCGCGTCGGTTGATGACGGTCACGCGAACAAGCCTATTGCGCCCGGCGTGGATCTTACGACCGGGTGTTACTTCGCATCGGGGATGGCGTCGAAGCCGTCCGGCACCGAGAGCCAGGTCGCGCGGCTGACCGGCCAGAAGACCGTGAAGGCGCGGCCGACGACCGAGTCCTCGGTGATCGTGGCCTGGGTGATGTCGTGGTCGCTGTCCTGGTAGTGCTCCAGGGAGTCACCGGACGCGGCCCGGTGGTCGCCCATCACCCACAGCCGGCCCTCGGGCACGACGACGTCGAAGTTGGTGCTCGCCGGCGGGTCCTGGGTGCCGTCGGAGTCCTTGTAGATGTACGGCTCGTCGAGCGGCACGCCGTTGACGATCAGCTTGCCGGTGCCCGTGTACTGCACGTGGTCGCCGGGGGTGCCGATGATGCGCTTGATGAAGTCCTCGCCCTCGGCGCCGGACTGCCACTCCTTGGGCGCCTCGAACACGATGATCTCGCCACGCTTCGGTTCCCGGAAGTCGTAGACGAGCTTGTTGACGAGCACCCGGTCGAGCACGTTGAGCGTGTGCTCCATCGAGGGGGACGGAATGTAGAACGTCTGCAGCACGAAGGCGCGGACCAGTACGGCGACGAGGATCGCCACACCCAGGAGGATCGGAAGTTCGCGCCAAAAGGAACTTTTGCGCTTCGGCTCCGTCTGCTCGTCAATCACGATGGGAGCCTACGACGCCGAATCGAGAACGGCAGTCCGGAACGCGCGGATAACGCCCCACTTAAGAGAAAAGGAAGTGCGAAAAGTTCCGTCGAAGGACTGTTCCGGCGCTCCGGGAGGCCGGCCGCGGTGGGGTGGTTCTCGGCGTACGTCTTCCACACGTCGGGCACCGAGAGGCTGGTGAACCGGCTGCTGGGCCAGACGATCACGAAGGCCCGGCCGATCACGTTGTCGATCGGCACCGGCCCCTGGCATCGGGCGTCCTGCGAGACCTCGCGGTGGTCGCCCATGACGAACATCTCACCCGGTGGGACGGTGACCTCGGTGAAGCGCCGGCTGGTGCACTGGTTCGGGTTGGGCGGCTGGTTGAGGTCGGAGTTGAAGCCGTCGGCGATGTACGACTCGTCGATCCCCACGCCGTTGACGGTGATCCGGCCCTTGGCGTCGCAACAGGCCACCTTGTCGCCGGGCAGCCCGATCACCCGTTTGATGAAGTCGCGCTCACCCGGCCGGCTCACCCCGACGAGGTCGCCGACGGTGCGGCCGAGCTTGGCCACGAACGAGTTGCTGACCTCTTCGGTCACCTCGGGGGCCCAGTTGTCGGTGCCGCGGAAGACCACGATCTCGCCGCGGACCGGGTCGCGCATGTCGTACACGACCTTGTTGACCAGGACCCGGTCCTTGATCTCCAGGGTGCTCTGCATCGACCCACTGGGGATGTAGAAGGCCTGCACCAGGAAGGTGCGGATCAGCACGGCGAGACAGAAGGCCACGATCAGCAGGAGCGGCAGCTCCTGCCAGAGCGGCATCTCCTTGCGCCGGATCATGGACCGCCGCCGTCGCTCGGACGGCCGGTAGCCCTCCATCGGTTCCACGCTTCGCATCTCCCGCCGCCGACCGAAACCGCCCCGGATACAGCACTACCGCCCGAGTATCTCCCTAGGGAAACTTACGGGCGGTAGCACAGGATCGATCAAGATCAGACGGTCTGCTTCTCGCGAAGCTCCTTGATCTTGGCCTTCTTGCCGCGGAGCTCACGCAGGTAGTAGAGCTTGGCGCGGCGGACGTCACCGCGGCTCACGACCTCGATGCGGTCGATGGCCGGGCTGTTGATCGGGTAGGTCCGCTCGACACCGACGCCGAAGCTGATCTTCCGGACCTTGAAGGTCTCCCGGAGGCCGGCGCCCTGCCGGGCGATCACGACGCCCTGGAAGATCTGGACGCGGGAACGGTTACCTTCGACGACTCGCGCGTACACCTTGAGGGTGTCGCCGGCCCGGAAAGCGGGAATGTCGGTGCGCTGCGACTGGGCGTCGAGAGCGTCCAGCGTGTTCATCGCTGCATCCTCGTACTCAAAGGCGCACCGGGAGTTCGGTGCGCGGCGGGTGATCCTGGCCCCTCACCACTTCAAGGAGCCCTCGATCCCACCCCACGGCGCGGGGCGAAATCGGCAACCTCCCTACTTTGCCACAGAGGGAGGCGTGATCTGAAATCCGCCCTCGTCCAGAGCCGCCCTGTCTTTTTTGTCCAAAAGTTCCGAAGGGTACGCCGCCATCATGTCCGGCCGGCGGGAGGCAGTCCGCAGAAGGCTCTGCGACCGGCGCCACCGGGCAATTCGCCCATGGTCTCCCGATCGCAAAATTTCCGGAACTTCCCGATCGCGCCACGAAGCAGGTTTCGTGTAAACGGGCGCTTCGAGCAAACCGGCCGAGTGCGACTCCTCATCCAGCGACGAGGCGTTCCCCAGCACCCCGGGCAGCAGCCGGGTGATGGCCTCCATGATCACGATGACCGCGACCTCGCCACCGAAGAGCACGTAGTCACCGAGTGAGACCTCGAGCACCGGCATCCGCGCGGCGGCGTCGTCGATCACCCGCTGATCGATGCCCTCGTACCGCCCGCAGGCGAAGATCAAATGATCGAGAGAAGCCAGGGAGTACGCGTCGGCCTGGGTGAACGGCTTGCCGACCGGCGACGGAATCACGAGCGTGCCCGGCCCGACCGCGTCGAGGGCCTGCCCCCACGGCTCGGGCCGCATGACCATGCCGGGCCCACCGCCGTACGGCGTGTCGTCCACCGTCCGATGAACGTCGCTGGTCCATTTCCGCAGATCGTGCACGTCCACGGAGAGCAGCCCGGTCGATCGCGCCTTGCCGATCAGCGACAGCTCGAGCGGCGCGAAGTACTCCGGGAAGATCGAGATGATGTCGACGCGCATCAGAGGTCCAGCAGGCCCTCGGGCAGATCGACGACGATGCGCCCGCCGGCGAGGTCGACCGTGGGCACGATCGCGCTCACGAACGGGATCAGCGCCGTACCGCCGTCGGTCTTCTTCAGAACGATCAGATCCGAGGCCGGCGCATGATCGATGCGAGCCACGTCGCCGTAGACGAAACCGGAAGCGGACTCGACCCGCAGGCCGACCAGCTGGTGGTCGTGGAACTCGTCCGGGTCGTCCGGCGCCGCGATGGCGGAGCTGTCGACCTGGAGCCACACCCCGCGCAGCGCCTCGGCGACGTTGCGGTCGTAGACGTTCTCGAACTGGGCGATACCGCGGCCTTGATGCCAGCGGATCTGCTCCAGCACGAGTTGCTTGGGCACTTCATATTTGGCACCGGCGGGAACGGCCGCCGGGCCGGTGCTGACACGGCGGTCCTTGGGGACCTCCGTGACGAACACCGACCCGGGGACGAAACGTTCTTCCGGTTCATCGGTACGCACGACCACCGAGACCTCGCCCCGGATCCCGTGCGGCTTACCGATCTGGCCGACTACTAGAAGCATCGATCAGTACGCGTCGACGATGTCCACGCGGATGCCGCGCCCACCGATCGACCCGATGACCTGCCTCAGGGCCTTGGCCGTACGCCCGCCGCGCCCGATGACCGTACCCAGGTCCTCGGGGTGCACGCGGACCTCGAGCCGCTTGCCGCGGCGCGAGTCGACCAGTCGGACCCGGACGTCGTCCGGGTTGTCGACGATGCCCTTGACGAGGTGCTCCAGCGCCGGCCGGAGCGCCCCGTCAGCTCGCGTCGGCGCCGGCACCGGCCGGGTCCTCTGCGGTCTCGGCGACGGCCTCACGGTTGGGCTCGTCGGGCTTGGCGGCCTTGGTCTGCGCCGGCTTGGCCTCGGCGGCCTCCGGAGCGGCGGCGACCTTGTCAGCCTTCTTGGGGGTCTTGGCGGGCGTCTCGGCGACACCGGCGGCGGCCTTGGCCTCAGCCTCGTACACCTCGGCGCGGCTCTGCTTCGGCTCGGCCACCAGCAGCGGCGGCGGAGCCGGCAGGCCCTTGAACTGCTGCCAGTCGCCGGTCTTCTCCAGGATGCGCTGCACGGCCTCGCTCGGCTGCGCGCCGACCGAGAGCCAGTACTGCACCCGCTCGGACTTGACCTGGATCACCGAGGGGTGTTCCTTCGGCTGGTAGATGCCCACGTACTCGATGGCACGGCCGTCGCGCTTGGTGCGCGAGTCGGCAACGACGATGCGGTACTGCGGGTTGCGGATCTTGCCCATCCGCAGAAGCCGGATCTTTACGGCCACGGTTGTCTTCGCTCCTGAATGCGTGAGTTTTTGAGCCGACGGCCACCCACGTGGGGTTGCGGGGACCGATGTCTCGCTGGACTGGCTGCACCGGAGGGTTAGAGGGCGCTCCGGTGTACCGACCAAGGAACCATTCTGCCAGATGACCGGCGGTGACGGGAAACCGGGCGTCAAACGCGCGCGACGACCGGCCGATCCCAGCCCTCAGGCAGCGCGACGGGGGTCTCCCAGGACGGATCGGGCTGGAACTCGGTCCACGTGCCGTCGAAGGGGAACTCGGCCGCCTCGATCTGCTTGATCACGCGGTGGCCCTCGGCCCAGACGGCGCCCGGGTCGGGCACCCAGTAGAGCTCGGGGCTCTCCAGGCGTTCGGTGAACTCGTCCTCGTCCTTCCACTCCCACTCGAGGTCGGAGGAGACAACGATGTCGAGGTCCTGGTCGATCACGTCGATGCCGGCCACGTCACCGTCGTCCCAGCGGACGGCGCCCTCTTCCAGGTTCACGTAGTAAGCCGCAAAATTGTCCAGTTCGTCCCGGAAAAACCAGACAGAGTGTGAAGCGTCGCGCGGAAAGAACCGCAGCACTCCCGGCCCACGCCACTCGGCGAGCTGAAGAGAACGCGGCGCCGCGATCCAGTCGGCGAACGAGGGGAAATCCCGCGGGCCCCGCCCGTCAAGAGCCGTCTCCACGGCGATCACGGACGACTCGGCCACCCACAGGAGCAACCCGCGGTCGTCGTCCGACACGACGCGGCCGGGGTGCACGAAACCCAGCCGGCCGCGGTGCGTGTCACGGTGCAGGACCAGACGGCCCGGAGCGAACGCCATCAGTAGGAGCGGGCCAGGATCGCGACCAGGCCGTCCTCGTCGCCCGAGTCCGGCATCGAGCCGTCCTCGCGGACCAGGCAGCGCACGGTCACGGCCTTGCCGTTGGCCTCGGCCTCGCCGTCCTCGCCGACCGCCGACCACGGCACCCGGGCCCAGCCGGTCTGCGCCGCCTCGATGGCGTCGCCGAGCGTCTTGACCTCGACCGTGTTGGCCGCGCGGAAGGCCAGCGCCTCGTCGTAGAGCCGCTGCTGGTCGGCCTTGAGCGCGCTGGTGACCGCGCCCACCACGTCGCCGATCGCGGTCGGCGTCTTCGAGCCGTCGACGCGCCGGGCGATCGTGACGTTCCCGGTGGCCAGGTCGCGCGGGCCGACCTCGATACGGATCGGGATGCCCTGCAGCTCGGCGTCCACCGCGCGGCGGCCGAACGGCACGTCGGAGCGGTCGTCGAGCTTCACCCGTACACCAGCCGTCTTGAGGTCCTTGACCAGCTGAGTCGCGGCCTCGGCCACGCCCTCCCCGGCCTTGACCACCATGACCTGGACCTGGACCGGCGCCATGACCGGCGGAAGCCGCAGGCCGTTGTCGTCGCCGTGCACCATGATCAGGCCACCGAGCATGCGGGTGGACGTGCCCCACGAGGTCGTCCACGCGTGCTCGACGCCGCCGGCGGCCGACGAGTAGGAGATGTCGAACGCCTTGGCGAAGTTCTGCCCGAGCTCGTGCGACGTGCCCATCTGCAGCGCCTTGGTGTCACCCATCATGGCCTCGACGGTCATGGTGTTGGTGGCGCCGGCGAAGCGCTCCTTGCGGGTCTTGCGGCCCGGCACGACCGGGATGGCCAAAAAGTCCGTCATGAACGCCTCGTAGACGTTGCGGTGCACGTCACGGGCGTGTTCGCGGGCGTCGGCCTCGCTGGCGTGGGCGGTGTGGCCCTCCTGCCAGAGGAACTCGGTCGTCCGCAGGAAGGTCCGCGGGCGCAGTTCCCAGCGGACCACGTTGGCCCACTGGTTGAGCAGCAGGGGCAGGTCACGGTACGAGTCGACCCACTTGGCCATGAACTCGCCGATCACGGTCTCGCTGGTCGGGCGGACCACCAGCGGCTCGGCCAGCTCCTTGCCACCCGCGTGGGTGACCACGGCGAGCTCCGGCGAGAAGCCCTCGACGTGGTCGGCCTCGCGGCGCAGGTAGCTCTCCGGGATGAAGAGCGGGAAGTACGCGTTCTGGACGCCGGCCTGCTTGATGCGGGCGTCCATGTCCGCCTGCATCCGCTCCCAGATCGCGTAACCGACCGGTCGGATGACCATGGTGCCGCGCACCGGGCCGTTGTCCGCCAGTTTCGCCTTGGCGATCAGGTCCTGGTACCAGCGAGGAAAGTCCTCCGCACGCGGAGTGAGCACTCGAGCCACGAGGCGACATTCTAGTCAGGGGTCGCGCAACCACTCCGACAGGCATCCCGTGTCCTAGGTGGAAGGGCGGTGCGGATGACGGCCACAGACGATTTCGACGACTTCTACCGGGACACCTCGCGACGGCTGGCCCGGTACGCGTACGGCCTCACCGGCGACGCCACGGAGGCTCAGGACCTTGTGCAGGAGGCCTATGCCCGCGCCTGGCAACGCTGGCGACGGTTAGCCGGCTACGAGAACCCTGAGGCCTGGTTACGCCTGGTGGTCAGCCGTCTGGCCACGGATCGGTGGAGACAATTGGGGGTACGCCGGAGCCGGCTCCGAAACGCACCGGCGCCACCACCCGCGCCGCCGCCCTCCGAGAACACCGTGCTGCTGGTGAAGGCCATGCAGACCCTGCCCGCCATCCACCGCCGGGCGCTCGCCCTGCACTATCTGCTCGACCGTTCGGTGTCCGAGATCGCCGCCGAGACCGGCACCTCGACCGGCACCGTCAAGTCCTGGCTGTCCCGCGGCCGGGCCGGCCTGGCCGCCGCCCTGGGCCCCGTCCCGGCGAAGGAGGAGAGCCACGATGCCCGCTGACCTCGACGAGCTGCTCACCGGTCTCGGCCGGGCGGCCGACACCATCCCGCTGGCCGGCGCCGAACAGGCCCGCCGGCGCGGCCGGCAGCGCACCCACCGGCAGGCGGCCTTCTCGGCGGCCCTCGCGGTCTGCCTGGTCGCGGTCGGCGTGGGCGCGGTCGTCTCCCGCCCCCGGCACGACGCCGACCGGACGATCTCGCCGACCCCGTCGAGCCGGGTCCTGACCGAGGTCGGCTCCCCGGTCGACACCGGCGGCCCCGCCTCGTCGGTCGGCCAGGCGGTCGGGGACGGGAAGCTGTTCTCGGCCTGGACGACGCCGGGCGGCGAGATGCGCCTGAACGCGGCCGACCTGCACACGGGGGCGGTGCTCTGGACGTTCACCGAACAGGCCGCCGGCGCCGTGACCGACGTCCGCGCCCTGCCGGACGCGGTGATGGTCCGGGTGGAGAGGTCGGTCGCCTTCTACGATCCGGCGACCGGCAGCCCGATCCGCCGGTTCCGGGTCGGCGACGCCGACGAGCTCATCTCGTACGGGAAGGTCATGGTCCGCCGTTGGGCCTCGAACGGCGAGGTCGTGGCGAGTGACGTCCGGACGGGGCAACCGGTCTGGTCGGACACCGCGAACCCGGCGGCCCGGCTCCTGGCGGACGGTGACCGGCTGATCCAGGTGACGGAGGCCGGCAAGATCCTGGTTCGCGACGCGGCCAAGGGCACGCTGCTGCGGACGATCACGCCGGCCGGGCCACCGGGCACCCAGTACGTGGTCGCCGGCGGCCGCCTGTTCACCGAGACGATCCCGTGTTGCGACACCGCGGCCTACCGGGTCGTCTCGTCCGACCTGACCACCGGGAAGTCGGAGGTGATCCTGAGCGGCGGGCCGGCGAAGTTCGCCGGCATGGACGCCTGCGGGACGAATCGGATCTGCGTCCTGGACGCCGGGCCGGCCGGCGCCGGGCGGGTGACCGCGGTCGACGTCGTGAGCCATAGGCAGCTCTGGCGGAAGGCGGCACCGGACAACGCGTCGGCGATCTCGGCCAGCGGCGAGAACGTGCTCGTCGGAGGCCCGGGCGCGGAGACGGTGCTGCTGCTGGCCGCGGACGGATCGTCGGCGTTCCGCACGCCCGACACCAGTGTGGGCTGGCTGGGCACGGATGCCCTCCTGATGATGCCGGCCACGGCGGCCGGCTCGGTGATGACGTTCCGCATCCCCGACCGGCAGCTGACCCGGCTCGGCGACATCCCGCGGCGGATCGGCCCGTGCGTGAACACCGCCGACCGGCTGGCCTGCCCGACCGACGACAGCCTGCGCCTGTGGAGCCTTACCGGATGACCTGACCGCGCAGCACGATGCGGCTGGGCGCGCGCACGACCCGCAGATCGCGCCGGGGGTCGGCCTCGTAGACCACCAGGTCGGCGAGGCCACCCTCGACCAGCCCCGGAAAGCCGAGCCATTCCCGGGCCCGCCACGAGGCACTGGCCAGGATCTCCTCGGCGGGCAGGCCGGCCTCCTCGAGGATCAGCATCTCCTCGGCGACCAGCCCGTGCCGGATGCCGCCACCGGCGTCGGTGCCGACATAGATCGGAACGCCCGCCTCGTACGCCGCCCGCACCACCGACGGAAACCGGTCGCGCAGCTCGATCATGTGATCGGCGTACCCGTCGAACTTCCCCCGGGCCTGCTCGGCGATCTTCCCGAACGTCCTGATGTTGATCATCGTGGGCACGAGCGCGGTCCCCCGCCGGGCCATCTCGTCGATGAGGTCGAGCGACAGCCCCGTCCCGTGCTCGACGGAGTCGACCCCCGCCCGCACCATCATGGCCACCCCCTCTTCGGAGAAGGTGTGCACAGCGGCCCGCACGCCGGCGGCGTGCGCCGCCTCGACGGCCGCGGTCATGGTCGCCTCGTCCCACGACGGCGCCAGGTCGCCGGCCCCCCGGTCGATCCAGTCCCCGACGATCTTGACCCAGCCGTTCCCGGCCTTGGCCTGCTCCGTCACCGCCTCGGCGACACCGGGCGCCTCGACCTCGATCCCCACCCCGCGCAGATAGCGTTTCGGCGGCGCCACATGCCGCCCGGCCCGGGCCAGCCGCGGAATCCCCGCCTCGTCATCCAGCTCCGGATACGGAAAGGGCGACCCGGCGTCCCGCAGCGCGAGCACTCCCGCGTCCCGGTCCCGCACCGCCAGCTCCCGGGCCTGATCAAGGCTCTCGATCGGCTTGGCACCCAGAGCGATCCCCAGATGGCAGTGCGCATCGACCAGCCCCGGCATCACGAACCCACCGTCGCTGACCGTCTCCGCGCCCTTGACCGGCTCGAACGTGACCCGATCCCCCACCAGCCAGAGATCTTTCACGTCCCCCTCGGGCAGGACGGCCCCACGTACATGAAAAGCCATACGACAGTCCTACCCGATCGAGCGTTCATCCGCGGGGACGGTTGTGGCTCCTGACCCGATCGACGATCCGTCATCGCCATTGGCGCACGACTAGGCCGCGGCCGAGGGCTGCGCGTTCGGCGTGGCGGGTGCCGGCGCCGCCACTGTTTCAACCGGCTGAAGCCTGCCCGGTGGACCTGCGGGCGACGGTGTGTGTGACGCCGCGGCAACGCACCTCGCTCGTAGCAGTTCGCGCTCGCGGGTCATCGCCGGACGGTCGATGCCCGTCCGCCACGGATGCTCGATCGTCACGCGCTCGGCCGAGTGGAGACGCCGGCGGTATCGCCCACCGCACCCGAGCACGAACTGCGTGATGGTGACCCCGTTCGGCCCAGTAGGACGGAATGCCGGCGCGGGGCCACTTCTTCGACCCCGGTCGAGCACATCGGATCGGACGGACGTGACCCTCGACCGCGACCAGATGGTCACGCTTCGTCCTGGGCCCTGCGGTAGTCCTCGCGCAGGGCGGTCAGGGCCGGAACGTCGATGGTGACCGGATAGGGCACGTCGGTCGTGAAGACCCTGTTGGTGCTGGTGACGGTGTCGTACTGGCCATTGCCGCCGAGACGGTACTCGGTCAGCACGACACCGCCCTTGAAGGTCGGATCGACGACCAGGTAGGTGCCGACGCCGTAGGCGGCGTACAACTTCCACTTGGCCTGCATGTCGCGGAAATGGGATGTCGGGGAGATGACCTCGGCCACCAGCAGCGCCCCGTCCACCGGGACGGGCGTGCGGAAGCCGTAAGCCTTACGCGCCACGACGACATCGGGCCGCGGCTCGTTCCGCCGATCGACCTCGAGCGACAGGTCGATGATCGGCTTGTAGTCGGGCGGGCAGTGGGGCCGGAGCATGCTGTTCAGCTCCCAGCACACGTCCTGGTGAAAGCCGGTGGGTGACGGCAAGATCAACCTTCCGTCGATCAACTCATAGCGAAGATCCTGTGGAAGGCTCGCCAGGTCGTCGACGGTCCAGTCCTGCTTCTCATCCAGCAGGCTCGGCACATGAAGGGCCGCAGTCATCGGGACCTCCTCAGGGGGTGTCACGAGACTACTGTACCCATGTCTAGATCACCAGTTAGTTCTTGTCGTCGTCCCGCTGCTGCTTCATCAGCTTGTTGAAGTCGAGGTTGGGGAGCTTGAAGCCGCCCGCTCCGCCGCCGCCCAGGGCGTTCGGGTCGAGGCCCGGCGGGAGCTGGGGCATGCCGCCCGGGAAGCCCGCCGGGAGGCCGCCGGCCGCGCCGGCGCCGGTGCGGGGGCGGTTGCCGCCCTTGGTGCCCTTGCGCTTGTTCTTGGGGCTCTTCGTGGCCTTGCGGCGGCCGCCGGGCAGGCCCATCATGCCGCTCATCTGCTTCATCATCTTCTGGGCGTCGGTGAAGCGGTTGAGCAGCTGGTTGACGTCCATCACCGTGACGCCCGAGCCGTTCGCGATGCGGGCGCGGCGGGAGCCGTTCAGGATCTTGGGGTTCTGGCGCTCGCCGGGGGTCATCGAGCGGATGATCGCCGTGACCTTGTCGAAGTGGCTGTCGTCGAGCTCGTCGAGCTGGGCCTTCATCTGGCCCATGCCGGGCATCATGCCCAGGATGTTGGCGATCGGGCCCATCCGGCGCACCGCGATGAGCTGGTCGAGGAAGTCCTCGAGGGTGAAGGTCTCGCCGGCAAGCAGCTTGCCGGTCATCTTCTCCTTCTGGTCCTCGTCGAAGGCCTGCTCGGCCTGCTCGATGAGGGTCAGCACGTCGCCCATGCCGAGGATGCGGCTGGCCATCCGGTCGGGGTGGAAGAGGTCGAAGTCCTCGAGCTTCTCACCGGTCGACGCGAACAGGATGGGCTCGCCCGTGACGTGCCGGACGGAGAGGGCCGCGCCACCGCGGGCGTCGCCGTCGAGCTTGGAGAGGACCACGCCGGTGATGCCGACGCCGTCGCGAAACGCCTCGGCGGTCTGCACCGCGTCCTGGCCGACCATGGCGTCGATGACGAAGATGACCTCGTCGGGGTCGACCGCGGCCCGGATGTCGGCCGCCTGCCGCATCATCTCGGCGTCGATGCCGAGGCGGCCGGCGGTGTCGACGATGACGATGTCCTTGGCCGAGCGCTTGGCGTGCTCGATGGAGTCCTTCGCGACCTGGACCGGGTCGCCGACGCCGTTGCCGGGCTGCGGGGCGTACACCTCGACGCCGGCCCGGCCGCCGAGCACCTGGAGCTGGTTGACCGCGTTGGGGCGCTGGAGGTCGGCCGCGACCAGCAGCGGCTGATGGCCCTGGTTCTTCAGCCAGCGGGAGAGCTTGCCGGCCAGCGTCGTCTTACCGGAACCCTGCAGACCGGCCAGCATGATCACCGTGGGCGGCTGCTTGGCGAACTGGAGCCGCCGCCCCTCGCCGCCGAGGATGTTGATGAGCTCCTCGTGGACGATCTTGATGATCTGCTGGGCCGGGTTGAGCGCCTGCGAGACCTCGGCCCCGCGAGCGCGCTCCTTCACGTTGAAGATGAAGGCCTTGACCACGGGCAGCGCGACATCGGCCTCCAGCAGGGCGAGACGGATCTCGCGCGCGGTGGCGTCGATGTCGGCATCGGTGAGCTTGCCCTTGCCACGGAGCTTGGTGAAGATCCCGGAAAGGCGGTCACTCAAAGTGTCAAACACGGTTCAGCTTCCCGTAGGTCAGAGGAGGGTGTGCCGACCGCAAGCCTAGCCGCCCGCGCGCGAGCTCACTTGTTGCGCATGCGGTACGTCTTCGCGGCGGCCTCGATCCGCCGCTGGGTACGGCCGTCCTGCGAGATCGACTTCTTGGCCTTGGCGTAGAGAAGCGCGCCGCCGCCGATCACCAGAGCGCCCACGATCAGGTAGAACAGCACCGGCCCGATCAGGTTGGCGGCGACCCAGCCGACCACGACCACGCCGGCGATCAGTGCCACGAGAAATGCGATGGCCTTGCCCATCTCGACCTCCCCAGGTTGTGAATCCACCATGACTCAGCGAGGCAACCCGCCGCATCAGCCGTATCCCCTAGGGGTCGGCCCCCGAAGATCGGCCACGTCACACCGGCAAATCGCGTATACCGGTGATATAGGGCGTCACTTACGGCGCGGGCGCCAGTTGAGGGTCACGAGCGACTGACCCCGGCGGAAGGACGACGGCGTGCCCTTGCGGCGGATCCTCGGGCTGGCGCCCTGGCCTGTCCGGCGGCGCGTGCTGCGCCAGGTGGAGCTCCGGCTGCTGCCCCGCGTTCCGGCCGAACGCCGGCTCCGGGCGGCGCGGCGGGTGGTTCCGCTGGGACCCCGGCGCAAGCTCCTGCCCTCGCCCGCGGAGGCGCCGGCGCTGCGGGTCCGCACGGCCGCGGCGCGCCTTGTGGCCCGTCGTTCCTCCTGGTCGGACCCGGCTTCCGTACGGCGTGAAAATCTCGACCGCGTCGTCGCGTCGCTGTCCACCGCGGGCATCGACTGGTTCCGCGTCCCCACCGACTCCCTGACCCGTACGGCCGTGGCGGTCCCCGAGGCCGAGCGCGACCGGGTGCTGGCCGCGCTCGACGCGCTCACCTGGGCCGAGGTGGGCCGCCTGGAGGTCGTGGGCCGGCGCGCCACCACCCGGCTGCTGCGGGTCAGCTGGCCGGTCACCGATCCCGGCGGCCACATCGTCTACGGCACCGAGTACGCGTGCGAGGTCGAGCTGTGGCGGGCCGCCGACGGCCGCCTGGCCGGGCCCCGCCCCAACCCGGTGGCCGACTCGATCGCGGCCGGCGAGCCGGTCACCGTCGCGCCCGAGCCGGTCTTCGGCCCGTTCGGCGTGCCCGGCCCGCTGCCGCGGTACCGGACCCGGGAGGTCTTCACCATGGCCGACCCGGACCGGGTGGCCTTCCCGATCGACGCCGTCTACACCTGGGTCGACGGCGAGGATCCGGCCTGGCTCGCGCGCAAGACCCGGGCCCTGCGCGACAACGGCTGGGTGACCGGCGCGAACGAGCAGACGGCGAACCCGTCACGGTTCGTCTCGCGCGACGAGTTGCGCTACTCGCTGCGCTCGCTGCACGCGTTCGCGCCCTGGATCCGGCACGTCTTCCTGGTCACCGACGACCAGGTGCCGGCCTGGCTCGATCTGGACCGGGCCGACCTGACGGTGGTCAGCCACCGGGAGATCTTCGGCGACACCGGGCGGCTGCCCACCTTCAACTCGCAGGCGATCGAGTCGCGGCTGCACCGCGTGCCCGGCCTGGCCGAGCATTTCCTCTATCTGAACGACGACGTCTTCCTGGGCCGCCCGGTGCCGCCCGAGATGTTCTTCACGCCGGGCGGGCTGACCCGGTTCTTCCCGTCCGGGGCCCGGGTCGACGCGGCGCCGCGGCGGCCCGGTGACACCCCGGCCAACTCGGCCGGCAAGAACAACCGGGATCTGATCCGGGACACGTTCGGCCGGGTGCTGACCCGCAAGATGAAGCACACGCCGCACCCGTCGCGGCGCAGCGTGCTGGCCGAGATCGAGCTGCGCTTCGCCGAGGAGGTCGAGGCCACCTCCGCGCATCAGTTCCGGCACCCCGAGGACATCGCGCTGCTCTCCTCGTTGCAGCAGTACTACGCCTATCTGACCGGGCGGGCCGCGCCCGGCGAGATCGAGTACATGTACACCGACCTGGCCGACCCGTCGACTCCGTTCCGGCTGGCCCGGCTGCTGCACAACCGCAACCTCGACGCGTTCTGCCTCAACGACACCGACTCGCCGGCCGCGCTCGTACCCGAGCAGGCCGCCCTGCTGGCCGAGTTCCTCCCGGCCTATCTGCCGTTCCCGTCGCGCTGGGAGCTCAACACGCCCCGCGCGGGCACCATGTCGCCGTCCTCGACCCGCCGGCCCGTGATCGCACGGCAGGCGACCCGCCACCGTTTCGCCGAAAGGCCTCTCTCATGAGCATGAACGTCGTCATCCTGGGCCTCGGCTACGTGGGGCTGCCCCTCGCGCAGCAGGCGGCCCGCCGCGGGCTGCGGGTGACCGGCTTCGACGTGCAGCCGTCGGTGGTGGCGTCGCTCGCGGCCGGCCGCTCGCACGTCGACGACCTCAGCGACGCCGACATCGCCGAGATGCTCGCCGCCGGCTTCCACCCGACCACCGACGAGCGGGCCATCGCCGCCGCGGACACGGCCGTCATCTGCGTACCGACTCCGCTGGCCGAGGGCGACGGCCCGGATCTGCGCGCGGTCGTCGGCGCCACCGAGGCGATCGGCCGCAACCTGCGCCCCGGCATGCTGGTCGTGCTCGAGTCGACCACCTATCCGGGCACCACCGACGAGGTCGTCCGGCCCCGGCTGGAACGGCTTTCCGGGCTGACCGCGGGCCTCGACTTCCATCTGGCGTTCTCGCCCGAGCGGATCGATCCCGGCAACGAGCGGTTCGGCGCGCGCAACACTCCCAAGGTGGTCGGCGGTTACACGCCCGCCTGCACCGAGCGGGCGGCCGGCTTCTACGGCCGCTTCGTCGACACCGTCGTCCGGACCCGGGGCACCCGCGAGGCGGAGACCGCGAAGCTTCTCGAGAACACGTACCGGCACGTGAACATCGCGCTGGTCAACGAGATGGCCCGGTTCTGCCACGAGCTCGAGATCGACCTGTGGGACGTGATCCGGGCCGCCGCCACCAAGCCGTTCGGCTTCCAGGCGTTCTATCCGGGCCCCGGCGTGGGCGGGCACTGCATCCCGATCGACCCGAACTACCTGAGCCACAACGTCCGCAGCCGGCTCGGCTATCCGTTCCGCTTCGTCGAGCTGGCCCAGGAGATCAACGCGACGATGCCGGACTACGTGGCCCGGCGGGCCCAGAACCTGCTGAACGCGGACGGCCAGGCCGTGCACGGCGCGACCGTGCTCCTGCTCGGGGTCACGTACAAGCCGAACATCGCCGACCAGCGCGAGTCGCCGGCGACCCCGCTGGCCCGTCAGCTGGCCGCGCTCGGCGCGACGGTGCTCTACCACGACCCGCACGTTCCGCAGTGGACGGTCGGCGACGTGGAGGTCTCCCGCACCGACGACCTGGAGGGCGCCAGCGCCTCGGCCGACCTGGTGATCCTGGTGCAGAACCACCGCGAGTACGACGCCGACCATCTGGCCCGTCTGGCGAAGCGCTTCTTCGACACCCGTGGGGTGACCACCGACCGGCAGGCGCACCGCCTCTGACCGAACCGCCGGTGGCGGCGCTCGGCGCCGTTGGTGGATCATGCGCGCCATGCGCCGCCTCGCCCTGCGTGTCTCCGTCGCCCTGACGATCGCCGCCCTGTTCGCCGCGGCCGCCGCCTGGCCCGCCTGGCACGTGTTCGCCGGCGATCTGCCCACCGACGAACGGATGCACGCGCTGGCCGGGATGGTCGTGGAGGGCTCGGAGAAGGGCACCGACATCAGCCGGGTCGAGCACGTCGCCGGCTCGGCCTACGGCGATGACGTGGCGGACGGCTCGAACTGGCTGCTCGGCGTGGACGAATACGGGCCGGGCTTCGCCGAGACGTCGTTCGGCGCCGCGAAGACCGACCTGGCGGAGGCCCGGCAGCGCCTGGCGGCCGACGGCTGGCGCGCCGGTACCGACGGCGACGGGCTCACCGCCGCCAACGACGACTGGCGGCTGACTTTCCAGCCGACCGACGGCGAGGGCTCGGACGCCGTGCTGAAGGTGCAACGGACCGCGCCGGTCGCCGCGCTGGCGCTGACCGCCCTGGCCTGGATCGCCGGGCTGGTGGCCGGATGGCGGGCAGCCGGGCGCTTCGACAATCCGCTCGGCCTGGTCGCGCTCGTCGTCCTCGCCCTGAACACCCTCAGCGTCACCGGGAGCCTGCTGGAGGACGCGATCGCCGTCCGGGGCACCGGGCCGTTCCCGTTGCCCTGGGCCTTCGCGTTCTTCTACGGGGCCCGGCCGTTCGTGGTGGTCGGGCTGGCGCTGGCCGCGCTCGCCCTGGTCCACTCGTCGGGAACCAGGAGCCCGTCCGCCCGCTCCTGAACGAGATAGCGCGGCCGGCCGCGCACCTCCTCGTGGATGCGGGCCAGGTATTCGCCGATCACGCCGAGGCCGAGCAGCACGAAGGTCCCCATCACCAGCAGCAGCAGGATGACCGTGGGGAAGCCCTCGACCGAGCCGCCGCCGATCCAGCGGATCAGCGTCTGCGCGCCGAGCAGCAGCGCGAACGCGGCGAAGGCCATGCCCACCAGAGTGACCAGGTGCAGCGGGGCCGAGCTGAACGAGGTGATCCCGTTGACGGCCAGGCGGAACAGCGACCGGAACGTCCAGCGGGAGCGGCCGCCCTCGCGGTGGTCGATGTCGATCTCGATGGTGCTGCGCCGGAAACCGATCCAGCTGCTGGTGCCGCGGAAGAACGACGCGTGCTCGGGCAGGCGCAGCAACGCGTCCAGGGCGGCCCGGCTGAGCAACCGAAAGTCGGTGGCGTCGACCAGGTCCACTTTGGTCAGTCCGGTGAAGGCCCGGTTGAACAGGCGGCCGCCGACCCGCCCGATCAGGCCCTGCCCGGTGCGGTTGCGCTTGACCGCCTCGACGACGTGGGCGCCCTCGCGCCAGCGCCGCACCATGGCCGGGATCGCCGACGGCGGATGCTGCAGGTCGGAGTCGATGACGACCACGGCGTCGCCGGCCGCGTGTTCGAGCCCGGCCAGCACGGCCGGCTCCTTGCCGAAGTTGCGGGAGAGCTGGACGCCGCGCACCCGCCGGTCGAGCAGCGACTGCCGCACGATCCGGTCCCAGGAGTCGTCGCCGGAGCCGTCGTCGACCAGTACGAGTTCGTAGCGCAGCCCGGCGCCGGTGAGTACCTCGGTGAGCCGGCGCACGAATCGTTCGACGCCCGGCCCCTCGTTGTAGACCGGCGCGACCACGGAGATGAGCGCGCTCATGACCGGGCAAACGACGCGCCGGAGGAGAAGGTTGCGATTTACCGCAGAAGCTCGGCCAGTGTCGGTGGCCGGGCGCGGTCGACGATCGTGGTACGGACGGTGTCGTGGTCGCGGCTGAGGCGGGTCAGCCGCTCGGAGAGCACGTCCTCCCACGATCGGTCGGGCCGGTGCCGCTCCCAGGTCGCCCGGTCCGGCAGATATTCGAGCAGCACGCCGTGGTCGCCGGCCGGGTAGGACACGCAGTCGGTCATCACCACCGGGCGGTGGTCCGGGCTGACGAGCAACCGCTGGCGCAGGGTCAGCACGAAGTCGTGCACCCCGGCGGCGTCCAGGCCGAGCACCACGTAGAGGTGGACCGGCGGGCGCACGGCGGCGACGGGCGCGTAGCCCGGGCCGGCCGGCGGTCGGGCGCCGGCCCGGTTCCGCCCGTGCCACCAGCGCAGCGCCGCCCGCCATGACAGCGGACCGAGCTCCAGCCGGTCGGCCCGCTTGCGCTCGCGGTCGCGTTCCTTGCGGTACGCCTCGGCCAGCCGCCGCTCCTCGACCAGCCGCGCCTCGAGCGAGCGCAGCCGCCCGGCCATCGCGGCCAGCTCCCAGCGCGCCCGGTCCATCGTGTCGAGCGTCACGCTCAGCTCCTCACGCGGGCGCGCAGCCCGCTCAGCCAGGTGGCGGCGGCCAGCGCGCCGTTGCCGAAGGTCAGCTCGGCGCAGCGCCGGGTCAGCGCGGCCCGCACCTCCGGCCGGACCGCGGCCTCCAGCACCTCCTCGAGCTCGTCCGGCTCCGGATCCTCGACGGTCAGGGCCACCCCGGCCGCGTCCGCGAACCGGGCCCGTTGCTGGCCGTCCCGGCCGGGCACGAAGACCGTGGGGATCCCGTAGGCCAGCCGCTCGTGGAAGGCGTCGTAACCGGCCCCGCTCACAGTCAGGTCGAACGCCCGCAGGCAGCGGCTGGGCGGCTCGTCGCGGACCACCCGGAAGCCGTGTCGTTCCAGGCGTTCGGCGATGCCCGGCGGGACGCCGGGTGACACCAGGGCCAGCGGCCCGTCGCCGAGCCCGAGCTCCGCGCGGGCCGCCTCGGGCGCCGACAGCTCACCCGGGTCGAACAGGGTGATCGGGTCGACCCGGTGCGCGCGCGCCTCGTCGGCCATGGCGAGGGCGGCGAACTCACCCGGCTCCAGCACGTGGACGTCGTCCCACTCGGCGCCCGGGTGGCGCGGCGGCAGGGCCCGGCGTACCCACACCCAGACCAGGTCGGCCCGCTCGCGGGCGAGCCGGGCGAGCCCTTCGAACGGGACGCCGTCGACCGCCACGACCTCCGGCGCGTGCACCTCGACGAGGTGGTTGAGGCGGTCGTACGCCAGCCGGTTCCAGCGTGCCTCGGTGACGCCCAGCGCCGCCCGGGACGGCAGGCGCTCGGTGAGGAAGCCCTCCGCGTGGGCCAGCGCGGCCCCGGGCGCGCCGGCGGCGATGACGGCGGCCAGGTCGCTCGGCAGGCGCCGGGCGATCGCCGTGCTCACCTTCGCGTCGTCGTCACCGACCATGAGCAGCCGCCGGGGCGGGGCGATGAGAGGGCGCGCCGACCGCCGGGGGCCGGGCAGGTTGAGCCGGGGCCGGATGCCGTAGCGGGCGAGCCGCGCCAGGTGGGAGCGGTGGCCGTGGTGCCGCTCGGCGAACTCGCGGGCCCGGCCGACCACGCCGCGGTAGCGGTCCGGATCGGCGTAGACCTCGCGGACCAGGCCGGCCACCCGGCCGGGCGACGAGTAGAGCGCGGCCCCGCCGAGAAACGGGCGCAGGTGCTCTCCCACGATCACCGGCACGCCGGCCGCCATCGACTCGAGGGCCGAGCGCGAGAAGGTCTGCTGGAAGTCGACCAGGAAGTCGAGGGTGCGCAGGAACTCGCCGGGCAGCTCGGCGCCGAACGGGACCATCTCCCAGTGCGGAAAGGGCGAGCTGTCGCCGAACCACCGCACTCGCAGGTCGCCCAGGTCGACCGGGAACGGCCCGCGCAGGCCCACCACGGGCTCGTCGGCCACGAAGCCGTCGCGGTCGCGCCACCAGTGCGCCACGTCGATGATCTCGTGCCAGTCGGTGGTGGTGACCCGGACCCCGGGCGCGACCCGCAGCAGCTGCTCCCGCGCCTGTGGGCTGGTCGGCGCCCAGGCCGCCTCGGCCCCGAACCAGCGGCGGGCCTGCTCGTAGACGGCGGGTTCGACCGGGGGACGGCCGACCACGAGCACCGTCCGCTCGGCGCGGACGGACAGATCGGCCGGGCGGGTCCAGGGGCGCCGGACGACCAGCAGCCGGGCCGCGACCGGCCGGTCGTCGCGGGCCAGCGTGGCCGCACCGTCACGGATCAGGTCACTGATCCGGGGCCGGAAGCCGAACCCGTCGTGGGCGCGGGCGTCCGGCACATGGATCAGCACGGTGCTCAGCCCCGCCTCGGCCTGGGCGTGCACCTCGGCCGCGACGGCCGCCGACGCACCGCCGGGTTGCCGGAAGTCGGCCAGGACGGCCACGTCGTGCACGGTCACGGGCTGTCTAACGATCTTGGAATCGGGCCGTGACGCGGGGCGAACCGTCCGGCAACCGAAGAGCGCCGGTACCGCACCCGGCCAACGGTAATCGTCACTGGATCCGGGCCGAACTAGGTCGGTGAACGCGGCGGTAGAAGCCGGCGCGGACCCCACGAAAGGCAGTCGATGCGCTCCTCGATCACCAAGCGTCTGGCCCTGATCGCCATGATCCCCGCCACCCTGTTTGCGATCGTTCTGCTCGCGTCGCCCGCCAACGCCGCCGCCGCCAGCACCACCCAGCTGGCCGCCGACATCGTCACGCTGACCAACCAGCAGCGCGCCGCGCACGGCTGCAAGGCCCTCACGGTCGACGCCCGCCTGACCAAGGCGGCCGCCGGGCACAGCGCCTACATGGCCCGCGGTGGCGCCTTCAGCCACACCGGCGCCGGCCGCTCGAGCTTCGTCACCCGCGTCAAGGCGGCCGCCTACCCGCGCCCGCTGAGCGAGAACATCGCCTACGGCTACCGCACCGGCGCCGACGTCGTGAAGGGCTGGATGGCCAGCCCGGCCCACCGCGCCAACATCCTCAACTGCAAGGCCGCCACGGTCGGCGTCGCCGCCGCCTACGCCGCCAACGGCAACCCGTACTACACCCAGGACTTCGGTTACTGACCGACCGCCTCAAGGGCCTCACCGTCACCGGTGGGGCCCTTCGGCGTGAGCGCCTCGATCCGGCGCTGCTGGGCGGCCAGGGCGTCGGACAACTCCCGGTGCCGGTCACCCGAGTGCAGCAGCAGCTCCTCGATCGCGCCCAGCACCCGCCGCTGCGTCTGGTCGAGCACGGCCCGCATCTCGGCCTGCGCCTTGCGCTGGGCCCGCTGGAGCGTGGCCAGGCGCCGGATGAGCAGCAGCAGGCCGCCGATCAGCACGGCGAAGAACAGGCCGAGGACCGCGAGGGCGACGCCGACGTACCCGGTCAGCGCGGTCGCGCCGACCGCGGCGCAGAGCACGCCCGCCCCGGCCAGCAGCCCGGCCTGGCGCCGTGTCAAATTGCGCAGCCGTCGCATCGGCCTCCCTCCGTCCCTTCGTCAACGCGGCCCCCGTTCACCGGGTTACGCAGAACGGCACACCGGCCCGCTGCTCGGTGGCCACGTTCAGGGCCACGTCGAACCGGCGCAACGATTCGGGATAGAGGCCGGCGAACTCCTGCCGCAGCGCGCACCGCCGCTGGGCTCCGGCCGGCGTGCGGTCGAAGTCGGCCATCTCGACCGCGATCCGGTTGTAGAGCCGGGCCGGGACGCTCGCCATGAAGGTGTCCCGCTGCCGTTTGTTGGCCGCCGCCGACACGGCCGTGGCCCCCGCCAGCAGCACGACCGCCGCCACCAGCACCCAGCGCCGCCGCCGGGCCGCCAGCAGGACCGCGGCCACCACGATCAGGCCGCCGCCCGTGGTGGTGACGGCCGAGTCGCGCCAGCCGAGACCCCAGACGGTCATCTTCTGCACGTCGGCGTTGAGCGCACCCATGCCGGCCGCGAGCAGCACGGCGGTGACCGCGACCAGCGCGAGCGCGGCCGCGGGCCGGCGGTCCACCGCGGACAGGCGTGGCAGGTCGCGGATCGCCTGCCCGGCCAACGGGATCAGCACGACGACGGCGGCGACCAGGACGAGACCGATCAGCCACGGGCCGCGTGTGGCAGCCTGCCACATCAGCGGCGGCAGCCAGGCGATCGCCCGTACCGGAAGGGTTTCGAAGGTCTCCGGGCCGAACTGGACGTCGGAGCCGCGATAGCAGGGGCCGGTGGCGCAGTACCGGTGGATGACGACCCGTACCGCCAGGAAGACCGGAAGGAAACCCACCCAGAGCAAGCCGGTGGCCTTGGCCGGGGCCGAGGTGAGCATCCGGCGCGGGCCCTGACCCAGCACCAGGTGACCGCGGGCGAGGACGGCGACGGTGGCCAGCGGCGGCGCCAGGTAGGCGATCTCGTTGAACGCGGCCAGCCCGGCCCCGCCGAGCACGAGCAACGGGGCCCACCAGAGCCGGAAGGTCACCAGGCGGCACAGCGCCGCCGCCACGCCGAGCATCAGCGCCGCCGAGGCCAGGTAGAGGCCGCCGAAGAGCACGATCGGACTCGATCCGCCGGCCGCCACGAAACCCGCGGCCACGGCGAACGGCACCACCGGCGCGGCCACCGACGGCGGCTGCCCGAACAACCGGCCCCGCGCCACGACGCTCTCCACCAGCATCAGCGCCACCACGCACAACAGCAGCGCCGACAGGAAGGAGACGAGCCGGAAGGCCACGTTCGCCGGCAGGCCGGCCACGTCGCCGAGGGTGTACGCGGCCAGGTCGAGCGCCTTCTCCAGCATGCGGCCGAAGAGCCGGAAGTTGCCCAGCCGCAGATAGCCGGGCAGCGAGTCGACGGTGTGCGGCACGATGCGCAGCGGGTTCTCGCGGAACAACCCGCCGTGCCAGTAGATGTTGAACCGGTGGTCGCGGCTCGGCGCCAGCGCCGTCAGCGGAGCCAGCACCGGCAACGGCACCAGCACCGCCCGCAGCAGGGCCCGCCGCCAGAGCGCACCGACCGGTGGCCCCTCGACCACGAAGCGCATGGCGACGCGAGGGGCGGGCGGGGCATCGACCGTGGGGGCGCTCATGCCATCGCCAACGAGCGGCCGCGCCGGAGATTACGCGGCCGCCGCCAGCAGGCGCGCCAACGTCGGTGGATCCCGGGGATCGATCACCACCGCACCGGCCGCCCGGTGATCGCGGCACAGCTGCGCGATCCGGCCCGCCAGCAGCGCCTCCCAGCCCTCGCCGGTGTCGTGCCGCGACCAGGTTCGCGGATCGGGCAGATATTCCAGCACCACGCCCGGCACCCGCAGGCCGTTCAGTGCCGGCTGGTCGGTCACCACCACCGGCAGGTGGTCGGCGTCGACCAGGATCCGCTGCCGCAGGGCCCGGACCAGCGCCTGCGAGTCGGCCCGGGACAGCCCGATCGCGACGTAGACCCGGGCCGGCACGGGCGGCGCCACCGGTTTCGGGGGCACCGGCCGCGGCGCCGGTCCGTGCCGCAGCCGCCGGGCGGCCCGGCGGGCGATCACCGGCCCGAAGCGCACCGGGTCGCGGGCCAGGTCGACCAGGGTGCGGCCGAGCCGGTAGGAGCGGCTGCGGCGCAGGGCGAGGACGAGGTCGCGGTGGCGGTCACGCTCGCGCAGGGCGGCGTCGCGCTCGTCCTCGACCCAGCGCAGCCGCCCGGTCAGCGTGGCCACCTCCCAACGGGCCAGGAGCTCATCCAACCTGGGCCCCCACCGCCGTGTGCCGGGCCACCCAGGCGGCCGCGTCGGCCGCGCCGTGGCCGAGGGAGATCTCGGCACAGCGCCGGCTCAGCGCCTCGCGCGCGTCGCGGCCGGCCAGCCGTTCCAGCGCCTCGGCCGCCTCGTCGTCGGTGGTCGCGCAGACCGCCACGCCGGCCGCGGCGGCGAAGCGGGCCCGCGCCAGCTGGTCGTCGCCGGCCTGGGGGTCGGGGACGAAGACCGTGGGCACCGCCGCGCCGAGCAGCTCGTGAAAGTTCGTGTAGTCGGCGCGGGAGACGGCCAGCGCCACCTCGCCGAGTTCGGCCGGGCCGGCGGTGACCACCCGGAACCCGGGCAGGCTGGCCTCGACGCCGCGGCAGAGCAGCGTCCGGTCGCGGGGGCGGCGCCGTGGGCGCGGCGGCAGGTCGGTGATCGGGTCCACTGTGCTCACTCCGGACCGTGCCGTGGTGGTCCAGCCCTCGTCACCGGCGGCGGCGAACTCGCCTGGCTCGAGGATGCCGGCGAACAGGGCGCCGCGGGCGGCCCATTCGCCGCCGGTGCCGCGCTTCCACATGGCCGGGCGCAGCCACAGCCAGCGTGGACCGGTGTTCTCGGCCACGGCGGCGGCGATGCCGTCGTGCGGCACCCCGCCGACGAGGACGGCCCGCGGGCCGTACAGCTCGATCAGGTGCCGCAGGCGGTCCCGCACGAAGCCGGTCCAGCGCTGCTCGCAGACGCCGAGCTCGGCCGCTGCGGGCAGGTATTCGGTGAGCAGCCCGGCCGCGTGCGCCTCGGGCAGGCCGGCCGAGCCGGCCACCACGACGGCCTCCAGGCCCGAGGGCAGGCGGCGGGCGATGGCCCGGACCTTCGCGATGTCGTCGGCCACGAACAGCACCCGCCGGGCCGGCCGGGCCGGGCTCACCGGAGGCGGGCCGGCCGGGCGCGGGCGGGGCATCACTCCGAGGGAGGCGAGCCGGGCCAGGTGCGACGCGCGGCCGAACTGCTCGGTGACGAAGGCACGCGCCCGCCGGACCACGGCGTCGTAGGCGGGGCGGTCGGCGTGCAGGCGGCGGACCAGATCCCGTACGCCGGACGGGTCGGTGTACAGCGCCGCCTCACCGAACACGGCCCGCGAACGCGGCCCCACGATGACCGGGACGCCACTGGCCATGGCCTCGAGGATGGTGCGGTCGAACGTCTCGACCAGATCGGGATCGTGGAAGTAGACGAAGAAGTCGAGGGTGGCCAGGAAGTCGCGCGGGGACTCGGCGTCGACCTCCAGCAGCTCCCAGTTGTCCGGGCGGCGGCCGAGCCGGCCCACGGCGATCTCGCCGCCACCGAGGAAGCGCACCCGCACGTCCGGCGTGTCCGGGTAGGCCCGCAGCAACTCTTCCGGGTCGTGCGGCCACTCAGGGCCGGGCCGCCCGATCACCGGCACGGCGTTCCGGCGGCGCTCGGCCTGCCAGTCGGCGACGTCGATGATCTCGTGCCAGTCGGTGCCGGTCAGCGCGGTCCGCGGTCCCACGCTGTCGCGGACCCGGGCGCTGATCGGCGCCCACACCACGTCCTTGCCGAAGTAGCGCTCGACCCGTTCACCGGCCTCGTCCTCCGGCGCCCGGTCGAGGACGACGATCGTGTGCCCGGCCCGGATCCGCGGCGGCGCCGCCAGGTCCCGCGTGAAGATCCCGGGCTGCCGGATCAGCAACACCCTGGCCTCGATCTCGGTGCCGTCGTCGTGGGCCAGGTCGGCCAGGCCGTCGCGCAGGCAGGCGACGATCCGCGACTGGAACGGCCGGCCGTGCCGCAGATCCGGTGACGGCACGTGGATCAGGACGGTCCGCAGGCCGGCCGCGGCCTGGGCCCGCACCTCGGCCACGATGCTCGCCGAGTTGCCGCCCGGACACCGCAGGTCGGACAGGATGGCGACGTCGTACACGGCTGGGTCAACGAGAAGCGACTAAGGTGCGATACGGACAATTCGCCCCCTGAGGAGGACGCCCGCCATGCACCCCCTCGCCGTCGCCG
Organism: Actinoplanes sp. NPDC048988; assembly: GCF_043197815.1. NCBI lineage: Bacteria > Bacillati > Actinomycetota > Actinomycetes > Micromonosporales > Micromonosporaceae > Actinoplanes > Actinoplanes sp. NPDC048988. The sequence goes on from NZ_JBICTW010000001.1 coordinate 476,152, forward strand.
CCCTTCAGGCCCGTTCCGTCGCCGCCCGGGAACCGCTCGCCCGGGCCGGCCTCACCGGGGAGCTGGCCCGGGTGATCGCGTTGCAGAACCTGCGGCCGGACGACCTCGCCACCGCGCTGACCCTGCTCGAAGGGCTGAACGACCCGGAGTTCCACGGACTGCACTGCCAGGTCGCGTACGCCACCGGCGCCCACGCCTCGGCCGCCGCACTGCTGGCGTCCTATTCGGACATCGATCCGCAGATCCGGCTGAGTCTGGGCCTCGATCTGAACAATCCGTACGCCGGCGGCAACGGTCCCTGGGACCTCGGGCAGGTCGTTCCCACGGTGTCGGTGGCCGACGGCGCCGGCTCGCCGTTCGACCGGCTCGCCGCCCGACCGGCCCAGCGCACCGGGCACCCCCGACGGATCACCTCCGTCGTCACCACCCACCGGCCCGACCAGCGGCTGCTCACGGCCGTCCGCTCGCTGGCCGCCCAGACCTGGACCAACCACGAGATCCTGGTGGTCGACGACGGCTCGCCGGCCTCGTACGACGCGGTCCTGCGCCGGGTGGCCGCCCTCGACCCGCGGGTCCGGGTGATCCGGATGGTGGCCACCGGCGGCGCCTACACGGCCCGCAACGCCGGCCTGGACGCCGCCACCGGCGACTTCGTGACATTCCACGACGAGACCGGCTGGTCGCACCCGCTGCGGCTGGAGAAGCAGGTCGCGCCGCTGCTCGCCGACGAGGCGGTCACCTCGGTCGTCCCGTCCGGCGTCCGGGTGACGCCGGAGCTGGTCCTCACCCGGCCCGGCGTGACCGGCTTCCGGTCGCCCGACCTGTCGTCGCCGATGGTCCGCCGCGGCGCCGGCTACTTCGACCCGATCCGGATCGGCGCCGACGAGGAGTACCTCGCGCGGCACCGGCCGGTCCGTCACCTCGACGAGGCGCTGACCCTGATCCGGCGCTCCGGCGATGACGACCCCGTGGGTTTCGTCGACCCGGCCCGCCGGTCGTACCGGTCCGCCTACGAGACGGCGCACGCCGAGCGAACCACCGGCTGGGTGGCGCCGCGCCGGCTGCGCGGCGAGAGCGGGGCCCAGGCGTACGACGTGGTGCTGGCCGGCGACTGGACGACCGCCGGCGGCGCCGGCGTGGCCGGGATCGGGCAACTGCGGGCGCTCGCGGCCCGGGGCCTGCGGGCCGCCCTGCTCCAGCTCGACGTGCTGGCCCACCTGCGCGAGGGGCCGCGCAACCTCGACCCGGCGGTGCAACGCCTGATCAACGCCCGGGAGCTGACCCAGGTCGAGCTCACCGACGACGTCCGGGCGCGGCTGGTGGTCGCCCGCACGGCCCGGGTGCTGGAACACGCGCCCGACCTGCCCAGCGGCGTCCGGGCCCAGCGGGTGGTGATCGAGGACGCCGAGGTCGTCGAACCGGCCGCGGCGGCGGCCCTGCGCCTGTTCGGGCGGCGGCCGCTGTGGGCACCGGCCGGGCCGGACGGGCGGCGGCGGCTGGCCGCCGAGGCGGCCTCCCTCGACCTGCCCGGCACCCTGGACGCGCGTCAGTGGCGCCTGGACCGCCGGGGCCCGCGGGCCGACCGCCCGGTGGTCGGCCGCTGCTGCCGGGGCGGCCGGGCCGAGTGGCGCCGCCTGCGCGAGGAGCTGCCGGACAGCGGCCGGATGGACGTGCGGCTGCTCGACTCGGCCGGCACCGCCGGGCGCTCGTTCGGCCGGTTCGGGACGCCGCGAAGCTGGCTCGTCTACTCCCCGGCCGACGTCAGCCCGCGCTCGTTCCTCTACCAGATCGACTTCTACCTGCACCTGCCGGCGGACGACGAGCCGGCCGACCCGGACCCGGACGTGCTGGCCGCGCTGGCCGCCGGCTGCGTCGCCGTCCTGCCCCACCGGTACGCCGAGGCCTTCGGCGAGGCCGCCGTCTACTGCGCGCCCGCCGAATTGCTCGACACCGTGCGCATGCTGCACGGCAACCGCCGCGCCCTGCGCGAGCAGGCCGAGCGGGGCACGGCGTTCGTCCGCCGCCACCACGCCCACGAGCTCTACGCCGACCGGGTCGCCGTGCTGGCAACGCAGCCGTGACGGTTTGGCACCCGCCGAACCGTCAAGCCGCCGCTCCCGCCGCCGATTCATAGGGGCACGAGAGCATGAGCTCGGCGCGGCCCCCGCCGCACCGCGCGGCGGCGTTCCCCCGACGTCAACCGCGACCGCGACCCCCGCCGTCCCCCGCGGCGGGGGTCGCGCTGTCTGCCCTTACCCGGCTCTGACCGTCGACTGTGGATCGGCCAGGGCCACCCAGCGGCCCGGCAGCGGGCGCTGGGCGGTCAGGCCGAACCCGCCCTGGCGCGGCACCGGCGACTCGTCCACCACGACCGCGGCGCCGGCCGCGAGCCGGCGGCCCAGCACGTGCAGGGCCGGGGTCAGCGCCTGCGAAGGGGCGGGCGCGATCGAGCCGTCCACCACCAGCAGGTCGATGTCGTGCAGACCGTCGAGCGCGTCGACGTCGTACCAGTCGACCACCTGCGTGTCGACCGACAGCTCGGCCACCGCCGCGTGCCGCACCTCGACCGAGGTCAGCGCGTGCTCGGCCAGCAGTGCCCGGGTACGGTCGGCCCGGCCCCTCTCGTGGTCGACGACGATCAGGCGGCCGCCGCGGGCCTCGACCGTGTAGCCGAGCCAGATGGTCGAGGGCCCGCTGCCCAGCGCCACCGTCGTGGCCGGCGCCCGGTCCCGGGCGATGTGCACCAGGCCCAGCAGGTCGGACGGGTTGAGCGTCACGCCGGCCGGCATGGGCGCGCGCGGGGTGATCCATTGGAAGAGCTGGACCAGCGCCTCGATCTCCCGGCTCTGCTCGCGCAGCAGCAGCTCGGCCCCGCGGCCGGTCAGGCGTTCGGCCCGGGCCAGCGACTCGGTGAGCTCCTGGTGCCGGTCGCCGGCGGCCAGCCGTTCCTTCTCGACCGCGGCGATCACCCGGCGCTGCAACTGGTCGACGACGGTGCGGAGGTCCCGTACGGCGGCCTGGGTCGACCGGTTGACCCGGCCGATCCGCCGGGACAGGTGGATGACGCCGGTCAGCACGGCCGCCAGGAGCAGCGCCAGCAGGCCCGTCGCCACGGCGGCCTGGCCGATCACCGCGGCCACCGCCACACCGGCCGAACCGGCCAGCACGACGGCGAGGCCGGCCCACTGACGCCGGGAAAGGCTGGTCAGCCGGTTCGCGTACCGCCGGGCCCGGCGCCGGAGCCGGCGCCTGATGATCTCCTTAGTCGCCCACACACCGGGCTAACGCGGGCATCGGCCGCGCCGTTACGCGACCGGCAGGGGCAGCGACTGCCGGACCCAGTCGACGAACGCCACCGGATCGCCGATCCGGGCGGCGGCCGCGCGGGCCCGCCGGCTCTGCTCGGCGAACAGGGCCGGATCGGCCCGGTAGCGCGCGATCAGCGGCTCGGCCTCGGACCGGGCGCAGTACACGGCCGCGTCGCCGTAGAACGGCGCGTAGCGCTCGGGCATGACCACGACGCAGCCGGTCTGCGCCGCCTCGAGCGCGGGCCGCGAGTACCACTCGGCCGCCTCCCGGGGCGGGAAATGCAGGTAGAAGTCGAGCTGATGCAGGAACGGGCGCGGTCCCAGATCGGCCGGTTGGTAACCGAGCCAGGTCGGCGCGAGTTCGACCGCGGACTCCCCCGCGGGCCGGTCGGGCAGCCGGACCCGCACGTCGGCGGTGGGCAGCTGGCCGAAGACGGCCAGGCTCTCGGCGGCGGCCTCGGGCCGGCAGGCGGCGTCGCACAGGTCGGTGCCCACGATCGCCGGTCCGGGCGCGGCCGTGGTCCGGTCGGCCACCCAGCCCGCCGCGGCGAGAGCGACAGGCAGATTCACCGGCGCGGTTTCCGTACGCAGTAAGGCCCGCACCCCGTCGTCCTGCGGGACCCAGACCGGATCCGGCCCGAACAGGCGCCGGACCGCGGCCGTGCACATCGCCGGGTCGTACCGCCGATCCGTCCCGTCGGATCGAGCCGGTGCCCGATCGGCCACCACCACCGCCCGCGCGGCGCTGATCCCGCTGGAGAGCCCGCCGGTGAACTGGAGGACGGCGGCCTGCCGCACGATCACCAGGGCCGTCTCGGCGCTCTCCTCCCACGCCAGCCAGTCGACCACGCCGTCGTTGACCAGGTCCTGGACTCCGGCGCAGGCCGGCATCCGGCGCTGGTAGACCGCGCGCATCGAGTCGAACTGGAGGAGGCCGACCCGCACCCCGGCGGCGGTGAGGGCCCGGATCTCGTCCAGGGCGGTGCGCTGCGTGCTCTCCAGGAAACGCCAGTCGGCCATCATCACCACGTCGTAGCGGCGGTCGCGGACCGTGCCGACAAGGTGGTCCGGCGCCGGGAACGGGCGGTCGGCGCCGTCGGCCGGGCGGAAGGCGCTGGCCCGGCGGGTCGCGATGAGCTGGTGGTGGCGCTGATAGGCGGACATGTAGGCGGTCCGGGCCGGGTGCATCCACTGTGCACGGATCTCGGAGCGCGACAGCGAGCCGGCCGACAACCGGATCAGGGCCAGCGGCTTGGCGTCGACGTGCCGGACCCGCCCGGCCCCGAACGCGGCCCGGATGCGGCCGATGTACTCGGAGTCGGCCGCCTTGCGGAGGCGGTCGAAGTAGCCGACCGTCCGCAGCACAGTGCCGCGCCGGATGAGCAGCGAGGAGGGGTTGAACCGGCCGCTGCGCACGCCGGGCCGGGTGCACAGCAGCTGGTCGGTGACCGACAGCCCGTCCGAGGTGGTGGCGACCAGCCGCCGGTCGTCGATCAGCGGCCGCGCCTGGAGTTCGAGGCGGCGCGGGTGTGACCAGTCGTCGGAGTCCTGGAAGGTGGCGAACTCGCCGCCGGCGGCGTCCAGCCCGGCGTTGCGCGCCGCGTACGTGCCGGCGTTGACCGGCATCTTGAGCAGCCGCACCCGGTCGCCGAGCGCCACCGCCTCGGCCAGCACGGCGTCGAACTCCGGCGGCGACGCGTCGTCGACCAGGATCACCTCGGTGTTGGCCCAGCTCTGGGCCAGGATCGAGCGGACCGCGGTGATCAGGCCCTGGTCCGGGCGGTACGCGGTGACCACCACCGAGATCCGATGGGGCCCCTCGACCTTGCCGGCGTCGGCCGGGACGAGCCTGTCGAACGGCGTGGTCCCGTCCCCGAGGGTGAACGCCGGCAGGGGCAGCAGCGAACCGAACGCGGTGTGCCACGGCTCGGCCGCCCGGTCGGCCACGAACGGGTTGAGCAAATCGGCCACCAGGCTCTTACGGGCCGGCTCGCCGATCTTCCGGTAGCGCCGCAGCAGCTTCCGCGCCCGCTCCGGCCCCTCGTGGGCGAGCGCGAGCTGAACGTGCAGCAGCTGGTGGGCCGGTGACAGCGCCCGCGCCCCGAGCGCCCGCCGGGCCAGCTCGAAGACGGCCAGGGCGTCCTCCGCCCCGGAGTCGAGGACCAGGCTCTGCGCGATCGCGGAGACCAGCGGGGAATCGATTTTGCGGCGCCGCCGGCGCAGCCAGCGCCGGTCGCCCCGCCGCGCGGCCTCGACGAGCTCGTCCAGGGTGCCGTGCGGGCCGAGCGCGGCCCGGGTGAGCAGCACCCGCGCGTCCAGGGAACGGTTGCGGACGGCCGTGGCGGTCAGCGCCAGGCGCAGTCGGGGACCGATCGCCCGCACATGATCATCGAGCAGGTCTGATGGGTGGTGCTGCATGCGGGGACCAACGGCCTCGGGCCGACGCCGGTGACGGCCCCTCAGACGGCCGCGAGCACCGCCGCGCCGACCCGCTCCCGCTCGGCCTCGTCGGCCCACGACCCGACCAGGTAGAACGCGTCCACCACATCGCCGCCCAGGGTGGAGATGCGGGCCGCGCGTACGTCCGCGCCCGCCTCGTCGAGCGCGGTCGCCACCCGGAAGAGCAGGCCGGCCGAGTCGGCCGCCCGCAGCTCGAGGATCGCCGCGTCGGTGGCCGCGCCGCGCTGCCACACCACCCGCGGCGAGGCCGTGCCGCCGCGCGCGCTCATCGCCCGGGCCCGCACCCGCTGGGTCACCGAGACGTCCCCGGCCGCCACCCGGCGCAGGTCGGCCGCGAGCGCCACCGGATCGTACGGGCTGCCGTAGCGCGGCTGGGTGAAGAACTCCACGATCGCCCGGTGGTCCACTGTCACACTGTTCGCGCCCACCACGTCCAGCCGGTGCATGGCCAGGCACGCCGCCACCTGGCCGAGCAGGCCCCGGCGGTCGGCCGCGGCCACCGCCACCCGGTCGCCGTCCAGGTGCACCGCCGGCAGGGCGCCCTCCAGCAGCTCGGGGTCGGGCGCCGGCGGCTCGGGCAGCTCGCCGGTGTCGAGCCGGGTACGCACCCGGCTCACCAGCTCGGCCATCAGCCGGCCCTTCCAGTCCGACCAGGCGGCCGGGCCGGTGGCCCGCGAGTCGGCCCGGGCCAGCGCGTGCAGCAGGTCCAGGGTGCCCGCGTCGCCGACCGTCTCGGCCACCGACGAGATGGTCTTGGGGTCGCTCAGGTCGCGCCGGGTGGCCACGTCGGGCAGCAGCAGGTGCAGCCGGACCAGCTTGGAGATGGTGGCCACGTCGGCCGGGGGCAGGCCGATCCGGGCCGCGATCTCGGCCGCGATCGGCGCGCCGACGACGCTGTGATCGCCGGGCAGGCCCTTGCCCACGTCGTGCAGGAAGGCGCCGATCAGCAGCAGGTCGGGCCGCTCGACCTCGCGGGCGTAGGCGGTCGCCTCGTACGCCGCCTGCACCAGGTGCCGGTCGAGCGTGTACCGGTGGATCGGGTGGTGCTGGGGCAGGCTGCGCAGGCGGGCCCACTCGGGCAGCCAGGCGTCGGTCAGCCCGTACCGGTCGCAGGTCTCCCAGGTGGGCAGCAGGCCGGGCCCGGAGCCGAGCAGCGAGACCAGGGCGGCCCGGGCCTGCGGCGGCCACGGGTTCGGCAGCGGCGGGCAGAACGCGGCCAGCCATTCGCTGGTGGCGCGGGCGATCGGCAGCCCCACGGTGGCGGCCGCGGCGGCCACCCGCAGGGAGAGGCTGGGGTCGGGCACCGGCCCGATGGCGGTGCGGGCGAGCACCAGTTCGCCGTCCTGCTCGACGACGTCGCGGGCGACCGGGCGGCGGGCCGGCACCCCGCCGGGCAGGCCCCGCCGGCGGCCGCGCATCCGGTCGGCCGCGCGCCAGGCGTCGTCGAGGGCGTGCGCGATGGTCCGGGCGTCGCCCGCGACCCGGCGCAGCAGCGCGTCGCCGTCGTCGAGGTCGAGCAGTTCGGCCACGGCGGCCCGCTCCTGGGCGACCAGCCGGTCGACCCGGCGGCCCACGGCCAGGTGCAGGGCGTCGCGGGTGTCCAGCACCCGCAGGTTGGCCGCGCGCACGGCCGGGCGCATGGTGTCGGCCACGCCGGCCCGGCCGATGGCGCGCAGGATGGTCACGTCGCGCAGCCCGCCGGCTGCCTCCTTGAGGTCGCCCTCGAGCAGGAAGGCGAGCTCGCCGTGGCTCGCCCAGCGGGCGGTGGTCAGCTCCTTGAGCTGGGGCAGCAGCCGCACCGCGGTGCGCCGCCACTGGTCCGAGGCGGCCGCGACCAGCTCGGCGCTCAGGGCCGCGTCGCCGGCGATGTGCCGGGCGTCGAGCAGGCCGAGGGAGACCTTGACGTCGTCGTGCGCGACCGACAGCGCCTCCGGCAGCGTGCGCACGGAGTGGTCGAGGCCGAGCCGGGCGTCCCAGATCGGGTACCAGAGGGAGGCGGCGATCCGGTCGATGCCGGCCGCGCCGTTGTGCAGCAGCACGAGGTCGAGGTCGCTGTAGGGCGCGCAGTCGCGCCGGCCCAGCCCGCCCACGGCGACGAGGCTCACGCCGGGCAGGTGGGCGGGGAACATGCCGGTCAGCCAAGCGCCGAGCGCCGCGGCCCGTTCGTCACGGGCGGCGGCGCCGATGTGCTCGCGCAGCTTGGCCTGCGAGCCGCCGGCGGGCACCGAGGGTGGCGCCGGCGGCTCGCTGGTCATGCGTGTCATCTGATTCGTGATTCTCAGAGCGCGTCGAGGCCGCGCTCGCCGGTGCGGACCCGGATCACCTCGTCGACCGAGGTCACCCAGACCTTCCCGTCACCGATCTTGCCGGTCTTGGCGGCGGTCACGATGGCGTCGACGATCTTGTCCACGTCGATCTCGTCGGTCACCACCTCGACCTTGATCTTCGGCAGGAACTCCACCGTGTACTCGGCGCCCCGGTACACCTCGGTGTGGCCCTTCTGCCGTCCGTAGCCCTGTACCTCGCTCACGGTCAGGCCGGTCACCCCCAGAGCGTGCAGGGCCTCCTTCACCGCGTCGAGCTGGTACGGCTTGATGACCGCGGTCACCAGCTTCATGCTCAGTCCCTCTCTCGGAGCAGTCATGGTCTTATCTAACCGGCGACCTTCTGGCTGACGTCGGCCTTGCCGTCAGCGTCGACACCCGAACCCGGCTTGAGGCCGGCCATGGCGAACGCGCCGCCACCGCCGGAGCCCGCGGCGGGCGTGAGGTCGTACCCGGTCTCGCCGTGGTCCGCGATGTCGATGCCGCCGACCTCGGCCTCCTCGCTGACCCGGCCGAGCTTGACGGCCTTGAGGATCAGCGCGAGCACCAGGGCGATCACGAACGAGTAGACCGTGACGGCCGCGCTACCGACGAACTGCCGGCCGAGCTGGGTGAAGCCGCCGCCGTAGAACAGGCCCTCGCTGGCGCCGAGACCCTCGGTGATGGCGCCGTTGACCTGGGTGGTGGCGAAGAAGCCGATGGCCAGCGAGCCGATCCAGCCGCCGACGAAGTGGACGCCGACCACGTCGAGCGAGTCGTCGTAGCCCAGCTTGTACTTCAGGCCGACGGCCAGGGCGCAGACCGCACCGGCGATGATGCCGATCAGGGCGGCCGGCAGCGGGGCCACGAAACCACAGGCCGGGGTGATGGCGACCAGGCCGGCGACCGCGCCGGACGAGGCGCCGACCAGCGTCGGCTTACCGTCGCGCAGCCACTCCACGATGATCCAGCCGAGCAGCGCGGCGGCCGTGGCGACCTGCGTGTTGACGAAGGCGACACCGGTGGTGCTGTCGACGGTCAGCTCGGAGCCGGCGTTGAAGCCGAACCAGCCGAACCACAGCAGGCCGGCGCCGAGGGCGACGAACGGGACGTTGTGCGGGCGCATGTTCTCGCGGGGCCAGCCGATGCGCTTGCCGAGCACGATCGCGACCGCCAGGGCCGCCGCACCGGCGTTGATGTGCACCGCCGTACCACCGGCGAAGTCGAGCGCCTTGAGGTTGGCGCCGATCCAGCCGCCGCCCCACACCCAGTGGGCGACCGGGACGTAGACGATGGTGAACCAGCCGATGGCGAACAGGACCCAGCCGCCGAACTTGAAGCGGTCGGAGAGCGCGCCGCTGATCAGGGCGACGGTGATGATGGCGAACATCATCTGGAACGCCATGAAGACGTAGACCGGGATGCCGGTCTCCAGCCAGATGTCGCCGGCCCAGCTGGTGCCGGTGCCGAAGTACTGGGTGAAGCTGCCGATGAACTTGTTCAGGCCCTCACCGTCGTTGGCGCCGAACGCGAGGGTGAAGCCGTAGAGCACCCAGAGCACGGAGACGATCCCGATGCTCGAGAAGCTCATCATCATCATGTTCAGGGCGCCCTTGGACCGGTTGAGGCCACCGTAGAACAGCGCCAGGCCGGGGGTCATGAGCAAAACGAGCGCAGACGACAGGAGCAACCAGGCGGTGTTGCCGGTATCGATCTCCACGCTGCCTCCTCTCGGAATGAAGGTGTCCTCGTACACGACCCTCAGAGCAGCGTCGCCCATCGGCCGGTTGATGACGGGAGCCTTCCGTTCCGCTGTTTCACGCACGGTCTACACGCGATTTCCGGCGCGTCACGGGTTGTTTCGTACGTGTGAAGAAACTCTCACAGCCCGTAAGGGAGGATTGCCCGAATCAGCGAAGAGCGTATTCGAGCGTGTGGCGCTCGTAGTCAAGCAATCGAAGATCACGCATGGGTCGCCGCAGGTGGCCCTTGTGCACGATGCGGACGAAGGCCGGATCACCGGCGGCCGCCATCCGCCGGATGCCCTCGACATGGTCGACGATCCTCTTGCGGATCGTACGGACGAGCCGGTGCCGGTCGCGCGGGATGAGGCCGTAGGCGTCGGCGAACAGGCGCAGGCGGCGCGGCCGGTTCGGCCTCTTCCAGCCCAGGGTGTACGAGTCCCGGTCGCTGAACAGGGGCACCCAGGTCCAGGCCGCGTAGGCCACGTCGTAGATGCGCGCGCCCGGCGAGGCCAGGTCGAAGTCGATCAGGGCGAGGGTGCCGTCGGGCCGCCAGACCACGTTGTGCGGCGCGGCGTCGTGGTGGCAGATCACCTCGGTGTCCGGCGGCGGCGGACCGAACGAGCGCCAGACCGCGTTGGGCGGCGGCACGAAGCCGTACTGCGCGTCGTGGAACATGCGCAGCATGGTCGCGACGGTGACCAGGGCCTCCTCGGTCACCCAGTGCGGCGCCAGCGGGTACTCGCCGCACTCGCCGTCGAGGTATTCCAGGACCTCGCGGCCCTTCTCGTCCATGCCCAGGGCCTGCGGCGAGCCGGTGAAGCCGACTCGCTCGAGGTGGTTGAGGAGCCCGTGCACGGCCGGGGTCCACGGGCCGGCGTTGCGCCGCACGGTGTCGCCGACGCGCGAGACCGTGCTGACGTTGCCGCCGTGGAGCGGAATCTCCCGCACCGGCTCCTGCGTCACCAACACCCTCCCCGCCCCGCGTACATCTCCCCTGAGACTACGCGGCGCCACCAAGCAGCGCTTCGACGAAAGCGGCCGGCTCGAAGGGCGCCAGGTCGTCCGGACCCTCGCCCAGACCCACCAACTTGACCGGAATGCCCAGCTTGCGCTGCACGGCGATGACGATTCCGCCCTTCGCGGTGCCGTCCAGCTTGGTCAACACCACACCGGTAACGTCCACCACTTCAGTGAAAACCCGCGCCTGCTCGAGTCCGTTCTGTCCGGTTGTCGCGTCCAGGATCAGCAGCGTCTCGTCGACCGCGCCGTGCTTCTCGACGACCCGCTTGACCTTGCCCAGCTCGTCCATGAGGCCGACCTTGTTCTGCAGGCGGCCGGCGGTGTCGATCACCACGGTGTCGACGCCGACCTCGATGCCCCGCTTGACCGCGTCGAACGCCACGCTCGCCGGGTCGGCGCCCTCGGGCCCGCGCACGGTCTCGGCGCCCACCCGCTCGCCCCAGGTGGACAGCTGCTCGGCGGCGGCCGCGCGGAAGGTGTCGGCCGCGCCGAACAGCACGCTGCGCCCGTCCGCGATCAGCACCCGGCCGATCTTTCCGCAGGTGGTGGTCTTGCCGGCGCCGTTCACGCCGACCACCATCATGATGCCGGGACGGCCGTCGTGCGGCGCCGTCTTGAGGGTGCGGTCCATGTCGGGCTCGAGCGCGGCGGTCAGCTCCTCGGCCAGCTGCTGGCGCACCTCGGCCGCCGTGCGGGTGCCGAGCACCCGGACCCGCTCGCGCAGCCGCTCGACGATGACCTGGGTGGCCTCGACGCCGACGTCGGCGGTGATCAGGGTGTCCTCGATCTCCTCCCAGGCGTCCTCGTCGAGGTGATCGCGGGAGAGCACGCTGAGCAGGCCCCGGCCGAACATGTTCTGCGAGCGGGAGAGGCGGGCCCGCAGCCGCACCAGGCGGCCGGCCGTCGGCTCCGGCTTCTCGATCTCCGGCGTGACCTCGACCGGCTCCTCGGCGACCGGCGGCTCCGCCACGATCAGCGGAGGCAGCTCCTCGTCGCGGACCGGGGGCACCACCACCGGCGGCGCCTGCTCGTCGACGGTGGGCTTCTCCAGCGTCGTGGTCCCGCCCTGCGGGGGCAGCTCCCGGCGGCGCATGCGCGGCACCACCAGGCCGACCGCTCCGGCGATCAGGACGACGAGCAGGATTACTGCGGCGACCACGTATTCCATGCGGAAATCCTGACAGATGCGCCGTCCGTCCGTGGCGTCGCCCGGGCAGTGGCGGCCCGTGGCCCTCGTGCAGGAAGATGGGACGCCCCCACCCCTGACCGCTAAAGGACCCCCACCCGGTGACTGCTCACCTGCTCATCGGCCCGCTGCTGCGCCGGGTCGTCGGAGACCGCGCCACCGTCTGGGTCGAGACGACCGAACCGGCCTACGTGCGCGTCGAGGCCGACGGCGGCGGCGCCGGCTCGGCGCCGACCTTCACGGCGTACGGGCATCACTACGCGCTCGTGGTCGTCGAGGGCCTGCGGCGGGGTGCCGCCAGCGCGTACACCGTGCTCCTGGACAATCGTGTGGTCTGGCCCTCGGCCGAGTCGACCTATCCGCCGCCGGTCATCCGGACCCGCCCCGAGGACGACGGCGCCGCGCCGGTCCGGATGATCTTCGGATCCTGCCGCGAGGCCACCCCGCACGCGACCGGCCGCCGTCTGCCGCCGGACGCCCTCGACGCGTACGCCCGGCGGCTCATGAAAGACCCGCAGAACCCGGAACTCCGGCCCGACCTGGTCGTCCTGCTCGGCGACCAGGTGTACGCCGACAAGACGTCGGCCAAGGTCAAGCGCTTCCTCCGGCGCCGCCGCGCGGCCGGTCACGACGGCCCGTCCGACCAGGTCGTCACCTTCGACGAGTACACGAAGCTCTACCTGGAGTCGTGGCGCGACCCCGAGATCCGCTGGCTGCTGGCCACCGTGCCGACCGTCATGATCTTCGACGACCACGAGCTGATCGACGACTGGAACACCTCGGCCTCGTGGCGCGCCGACATGGCGCAACAGTCGTGGTGGACCGAGCGCATCACCGGCGGCCTGGCCTCGTACTGGGTCTATCAGCACCTGGGCAACATGAGCCCCGACGAGCTCGCCGCCGACCAGCTCTTCCAGAAGATCACCACGGTCGACGACGCCACCGACCTGCTGCACGAGTTCGGCCGCTCCCTCGACACGGGCGAGCAGCCGTACCAGTGGAGCTACGCCCTCGACATCGGCCGCACCCGCCTGGTCATGCTCGACAACCGCTGCAGCCGCGTGCTCACCCCCGGCCGCCGCGAGATGCTGCCGCCCCGGGAGTGGAACTGGTTCATCGACCAGGCCCACGGCTCGTACGACCACCTGGTCGTCGGCTCGTCCCTGCCCTGGCTGATGCCACCGGCGATCCACCATCTGGAGGCGTGGAACGAGCGTACGGCCGACTCGTCCTCGCCCCGGGTGAGCGCCGCCGCCGAGAAGCTGCGCCGCGCCGTCGACCTGGAGCACTGGGCCGCCTTCAGCCGCTCCTTCACCGCGCTGGGCGAGCTGTTCCGCCGCCTCGGCGAGGGCGGCACCGGCGCGCCCGGTCACCGGGTGGGGGCCGGCGGCGCGTACGCGGCTCCCGCCTCGATCAGCGTCCTGTCCGGCGACGTCCACCACTCGTACGTGGCCGAGGCCGACTTCGGCTCCGCCACGACCACCCCGGTCATGCAGTTGACCTGCTCGCCGGTGCACAACCAGGTGCCGGCCGTGATGCGCCCGCTGATGCGCTTCGCCTGGTCCCGGGCCGCCGCCAAGGGCGTCCGCGGCCTGGCCCGCTCGGCCGGCGTCGACAAGCCGGCCTGGCGCTGGAAGCGGCTCGCCGGCCCCTACTTCGGCAACGCCATCAGCACCCTGCGCCTGGACGGCCCGAAAGCGACCGTGCGCGTCGAGGGCACCGAAAAAGACGGCACTCTGTTCGAGGTAGCTGAGGTGACGTACCCGAAATGACCTGGACCGCCCCATCCGTCGACCGCACCGGCGAGCCGCACACCGGCCCCGAACGCGCCATGCTCCAGGGCTGGCTCGACTGGCACCGAGGCACCCTGCTCGCCAAGTGCTCAGGCTTGACCGCCGACCAGCTCCGGCTGGCGTCGGCCGCCCCCTCCAACCTGACCCTGCTGGGCCTGGTCCGCCACATGAGCTACGTCGAACGCGTCTGGTTCCGCGACCGCGTGGCCAAGGACCCGACAGCAGTTCCGCTGTACGTCTCCGACGCCCACCCCGACGCCGATTTCGAGGACATCGCCACCGCCGACGCCGAGCAAGCCTTCGCGATCTTCGCCGAGGAGTGCGCCACCGCCGACCGGGCGGTGGCCGCCTTCGACCTCGACCAGGAGTTCCCGATGGCCAAGGGCCGCCGCTCCCTGCGCTGGGTCTACCTCCACATGATCGAGGAGTACGCCCGCCACAACGGCCACGCCGACCTGATCCGCGAGCGCATCGACGGCGCCACCGGGTGACCGGTCAGAGGTCGAGGGCCTTGCGCAGGTAGTCGACGTGCTGGGGGCCGGTCCAGCGGTAGGCGGAGAGGCCGGCCGCCCGGGCGCCCCGGACCACGCGGTCGTCGTCGTCGACGAACAGGACGTGTTTGGGCTGTTCGCCGATCAGCTGGCAGGCGCGCTCGAAGTACTCGGGGGCCGGCTTGTGGACCTTGAGCTCCCAGGAACTGACGACCACGTCGACCTCGTCGGCCAGGGCCAGCGCCTCCAGGTCGGCCCGCAGGCGGTCGGTGGCGTTGGTGGCCAGGCCGACCTTGCGGCCGGCGGCGCGGACCGACCGGATGAAGGCCAGGGCGTCGGGGTCGGGCTCGCCCCGGTACGTCTGCCACTCGGCGACCGCCTCGGCCGCGTTGTCGATGGGCAGGCGCTCGGCGACCAGCTTCATCCACTCGGCGTCGGTGATCTCACCGGCCATCGCCGGGCGGTAGATGTCCCACGCCATCGAGGTCTCGAGCAGGGCGGCCGGTTTGAGGCCGTACTTGACCTCGACCGCGATCATCGGGGCCGGGTCCCAGCGGCGCAGCACGCCGTCGAAGTCGATCAGCAGTGCCCGTGCGTGGTCGCGCGCCATGGTCAGTCCTCCGGTTCGCGGTTGAGGCGCTGGCTGATCACCTGGGTGACGCCGGAGCGCATCGTGACGCCGTAGAGGGCGTCCGCGACCTCCATCGTGCGTTTCTGGTGCGTGATGATGAGCAGCTGGCTCTTCTCCCGCAACTGTTGGAAGAGGGTAATCAACCGGCCCAGGTTGACGTCGTCCAGGGCCGCCTCGACCTCGTCCATGATGTAGAAGGGCGAGGGGCGGGCCCGGAAGATCGCGCAGAGCATGGCCACCGCGGTGAGCGAGCGCTCACCACCGGAGAGCAGGGACAACCGCTTGATCTTCTTGCCGGGCGGGCGGGCCTCGACCTCGACGCCGGTGGTCAGCATGTCCTCCGGGTCGGTGAGGACCAGCCGGCCCTCACCACCGGGGAAGAGAACCTGGAACACGGTCTGGAACTCGCGGGCCGTGTCCTCGAAGGCCGACGTGAAGACCTCGAGGATCCGGTCGTCGACGTCCTTGACCACGGTGAGCAGGTCCTTGCGGGTGGCCTTGAGGTCTTCGAGCTGGTCGGAGAGGAACTTGAAACGCTCCTCGAGCGCCGCGAACTCCTCCAGCGCGAGCGGGTTGACCTTGCCGAGAAGGGCCAGGTCGCGCTCGGCCTTGTTCGACCTCTTCTCCTGGGTCGGCCGGTGGAAAGGCACGGGTTCCGGTACGGGTTTGCCGTCCTTCTCGGCCTGGGCCACCTCGGCCTGGGTGGGCGGCACCAGCTGCTCCGGGCCGTATTCGGTGATCAGCGTGTCGACGTCGAGCGAGAAGTCCTCGGCCGCCTTGGCCTCGAGCTGCTCGATGCGCATGCGCTGCTCGGCCCGGGCCACCTCGTCGCGGTGGACCTCGTTGGTCAGCCGCTCCAGCTCGGCCACCAGGCGCTTGGCGCTCGCCCGTACCTCCTGAAGCTCGGCCTCCCGGGCCGTGCGGGCCTGGGCCAGCTCGTCGCGCACCTCGATCGCCGCCGCCAGCGAGACCGAGACGCGGGCCAGCGCGGCCGCCGCGCCCAGGGCGACCGCCCGGGCGATCTCCGCGCCCCGGGCCCGGGCCGCGCGGCGGGCGGCCGCTCGCTCGCGGGCCTGCCGTTCCGCGTTGGCCTGGCGCAGCAGGGAGTCGGCCCGGCCGGCGATGGAGGCGACCCGCTCCTCGGCGGTGCGGACGGCCAGGCGTACCTCCATCTCGTTCTGCCGTGACTGCGGCACCAGCGCGGCCAGCCGGTCCCGCTCGTCGGTGGAGGGTTCCTCGTCGATCGGGGTGGCCTCGGCCAGCCGCAGGCGCTCCTCGAGCTCGGCGACCCGGATCAGGTCGGCCTCGCGGGCCGACTCGGCTTTCTGCCGGGAGGCGCCGAGGCGCTCCGACTCGGCCTTGGCCGACCGGGCGGCGGCGCCGAGCTCGGCCAGCCGGCGGGCGGCCGCGTTGCGCTCACCCTCGGCCGCGCGCTTGGCCTGCGCGGCGACGTTCACCGCTTCCTTGTGCCGGGCCACCTCGGCCCGGGCCTCGGCGAGCTGCGACTTGAGGGCGCCGATCGACGCCTCGGCCTCGGCCCGGCGGGCCTTCGCCTCGTCGACGGCGGCCTGGACCTCGATGTAACTGGAGGCTTTACCGGAGCCTCCGGCGGCGGCGTACGCGCCGAGCACGTCCCCGTCCGGCGTGACCGCCCGCAGCTCCGCGTTCCCGGCGATCAGCGCGGCCGCGGCCGGAAGATCATTGACGAGTACGACGTCACGCAGCGCCCGATTCAGCGCCGGGCGCACCGTCTCGGGGCAGTCGACGACGTCGGGCGCCCAGATCGCGCCGTCCGGCAGCGCCGGCCGCAGCGCGTCCAGCGTCCCCCGCATGCCCGGACCGGCCGGCGAGGCGACCACGAGGGCGGCCCGCCCGGCGTCGGCGATCTTGAGGGTACGCATCGCCTCGACGGCCTCGTCCACTCCGGAGAGCGCCACCGAGTCGGCGAGCGAGCCCAGCGCGGCGGCGAGCGCCGCCTCGTGTCCGGGCCGGACCGTGAGCATCGAGGCCAGGCTGCCGAGCAGGCCCGGCACCTCGGTCCCCTTGGCCAGCAGCGCGCCGGCCCCGTCCTTGCGCTGCAGGCCGAGGGCGAGCGCTTCCTCGCGGGCCTTCCAGCTGGCGGCGTCCTTCTCGGCGGCCCGCTCGGCGTCGGACAGCTCCCTGACCACCGCGGCCGCGCGGTCCTGCTCGGCCACCGCCTCGGCGTGCCGCGCGTCCAGCTCCACGTTGTCACGGTCGGCCTCGGACGACTCGGCGGCGACCAGGTCGACCTCGGCCTGGGCGGCCTCGGCCCGCATCATGGCGTCGGTGTGCGCCGCCGCGAGCCGCTCGATCTCGTCGCTCGCGCCCTCGGTGCGGGCACGGGCCGCGTTCACGTTGCCGACCAGCTTGGCCAGGCCCTCGCGGCGGTCGGCGATCGCCTTGGCCGCGGAGCGCAGGGCGCCCTCGGCCGCGGCCAGCTGGCGTTCGAGATCCTGCCGCTGCTCGATCGCCTCGGCCAGGCGCATCTGGTCGTCGGTGAGCGCCTCGCGCAGCTCCTCCTCCTGCTCGCGCACCCGCTCCGACTCGGCGACGAGCTGGTCGGGGTCGCGGCCGGGCCGCTCCTCGTCGGGCGTGGCGGCGAGGTGACGCAGCCGCTCGGTGGCCAGCTGCTCGGTCGAGCGGAAACGCTCCTGGAGGGCGGACAGCTTGTACCAGGTGTCCTGGGCGGCCTGCAGCAGCGGCGCGTCCTCGGCGTGCGCCAGCTCGAGGTCGGCCAGCAGGCGCTGGATCTCGCGGTTCTCGGCCTCGACCTGCTGGCGGCGGTCGCGCATGGCCGACTCGTCGGCGATCTCCTTGTCGAGGGTGGTCCGCAGGGTGTGCAGGTCGTCGGCGAGCAGCCGGAGCCGGGCGTCGCGCAGGTCGGCCTGGATGCCGGCGGCCCGCCGGGCCACCTCGGCCTGCTTGCCCAGCGGCTTGAGCTGGCGGCGCAGCTCGGCCGTGAGGTCGGTCAGCCGGTTGAGGTTGACCTGCATCGCGTCGAGCTTGCGGATCGCCTTCTCTTTGCGCTTGCGGTGCTTGAGGACACCCGCCGCCTCCTCGATGAAGGAGCGGCGGTCCTCGGGCTTGGCGTGCAGCATCGCGTCGAGCCGGCCCTGGCCGACGATGATGTGCATCTCACGGCCGATACCGGAGTCGCTGAGCAGCTCCTGGATGTCGAGCAGCCGGCAGGCGTTGCCGTTGATCTCGTACTCGCTGGCGCCGTCCCGAAACATCCGGCGGGTGATCGAGACCTCGGTGTACTCGATCGGCAGCGCGCCGTCGTTGTTGTCGATCGTCAGCGTCACCTCGGCCCGGCCCAGCGGCGCCCGGCCGGAGGTGCCGGCGAAGATGACGTCCTCCATCTTGCCGCCGCGCAGCGCCTTGGCGCCCTGCTCGCCGAGCACCCAGGCGATGGCGTCGACGACGTTCGACTTGCCGGAGCCGTTGGGGCCCACCACACAGGTGATGCCCGGCTCCAGCCGCAGCGTCGTAGCGGAGGCGAAGGACTTGAAGCCCTTGACCGTGAGGCTCTTGAGGTGCACGGATTTCCCGGGGGTCAGCGGTACTTACGTTTGGTGCAGGCTACCCGCAGCGTGCGCCGGTGGCCGTACCCGCAACACCCCGCGCCGCGGAAATCGGGCAAAAAGATGCGCGCCGCCACAGAGTGGAGGCGCGCCGTTTGTGAGGGGGTGCGTCGAGGGGGACAGCGGCGGCCGCCGGGTCACGACGGCCGGTGGGGCTCAGGTCAGCGCGGGCTCGGTCAGCCGTGCGAAATCGTCTGCCTCCGCGGCTGCCGCCGCGAGACGATCATTTTCCGCCCGCAGGCGGGTGACCTCGAACTCCAGGGACTGAACCCGGGAACGCAGTCGGGTGACCTCGTCGAGCAGGCGCCGATCGGGCGCCGCACCTACGTGGCCGAAGAGGGCCTTCGCCATGGTGACTCCTTGAGAAGCTCTGCTTCTTCTTGTGGAAAGCGTTGCCGGAGAGGCCGGCGCTACGCGCGCCCAGTGCACCGCGCATCTATGCTCAAGGGCACGCATGAGCACAGAGCTATGCACCGTCAGATGTGGTTCTTAAGGTGCAGATCTCTCATACCAAGCTGGAACCGGGCATGAGTGGGCGCGACTGGCGACTTCTCCATAGTCCGCCGATACCCAACTTCCGTCAAGCCGAGCGACCTGCCACTAGCGCCGAGCGAGAGTGAATCATGCCACCTTGACGGCTTCACCTGGGCTTATGCCGCCCCACGACCGTTATGTGGACGCTCGCAAAGATCCAAAACGGTCCGGCAAACGCGAATCCGGACAATAGCTGTCATAATGGTAGGCAAATCGGATGAAAACCGTCCAATTGTGTCGCCTACCCGACACGCTCCCGCGCCCGGCGGCGGTCCGTCGTTGCCCCCATCGTGAATCCGACCCCGTCGCGAGAGCGAGTCTGCCTGCTCACCGGCGGCGGGTACCCGTACCGGCGGGACGCGCTCAGCGGTTGGTGCCGCACCCTCGTCGAGGGGCTGCGCCGGTTCCGCTTCGAACTGCTCACCGTCACGGACCGCGAGCCGCCGTCCGCACCCGCGTACCCGCTGCCCTTCAACGTCCGCTCGGCCCGCGCCGTCGCCGTCGGCCGCGACTCGGCCCGCCCGGAACGCCGCCGAGGCGACTCCGACGACCGCGTCCGCGCCGCCGCGTCCCTGCTCAGCCGGGGCCTGCTCGGCGCCGGCATATCTCCCCTCGACGCCGGCTCATCTCCCCGCGAGGCCGGTTCCGGTGCCCGCGAGATCGGCTTCTCCGCCCATGACGCCGGCTTCTCCCCTCGTGACGCGGGCTTCTCCGCTCACCAGGCCGGGGACCGCCGGGATGATCGGGAGCGCGAGGGGGTGCCCGCTGACCTCGTCTTCTCCGAAGGGCTTCGGCAGATCGCCGAGCTGGCGGCGGAGCGGCCGGCCATCCTGGGCGCGCTCCCACTGGCCGACGCGCTGGCCGAGGCGTGGCGGTCCGAGGGACGGCTGAGCATGCGCGACGCCCGCACGGCGGCCACGCTGCTGCGGCACGCGCTCGGCGCGCTCACCGTGGGAATGCCCGAAGCCGACCTGGTGCACTGCGTGGGCGGCACGACACCGCTGCTCACCGCGCTCGCCGGGCGCTGGCGCACCGGCACGCCGCTGCTGCTCACCGAGGCCCGCACGCCGGTCGCCCGGCACAAACCGCACGAGGAACGACTCTCCCTGCCCGTCCGCACGGTGCTCCGGCGCTTCCGCAGCGCCGTGGCCCGGACCGGATACGCCGAGGCCGGGCTGATCGCCCCGCTCAGCGCCTACCACCACGGCTGGGCGCTGCGGCACGGCGCCGAGGCGGCCAAACTCGTCCAGGTGCCGGCCGGGGTCGACCCGTCCGAATATCCGGGCGCGGCCGAACTCGACACCGAGCCCGCCGTGGTGTGGGCCGGCAGCGGCGGCCCGGACAGCGGGCTGTCCCCGCTGCTGGCCGCGTTCGAGCAGGTCGTGGCGGCGGTCCCGGGCACCGTTCTGCACCTGGTCGGCGTGACCGCCGCCCACGAGGACCACTGCGCCGAGCAGATCGAACGGATGCGGCTGGGCCGGTCCGTACGGCTGCACCCGCTCCCCGCCGACCCGCGTGATCGTTACACCGCCGGGCACGTGGTGGCCCACGTACCCGGCCCCGCCGACCCGCCGTACCGCCTGATCGAGGCGATGATGTCGGGCCGCGCCGTGGTCGGCGTCGACGTGGGCCCGGCCGCCGAGACGCTGGGCGACGCGGGCGTGCTGGTCCAGCCGGACGACCCGGCCGAACTGGCGATCGCCGTCACCGACCTGCTCCGGTCACCGTCGCGCCGCCGCCAGCTCGGCGACGCGGCCCGCCGGCGCGCCCTCACCCACTTCACCAACGACCGGGTGGTCCGGGTGTACGGCGCCCTCTACACCGACCTGGCGGCGCCCCCACCGGCCGCCGCCTTCGAACTGGCGCTGGCCGTCCCGGCCCCCCGGTCGGAACCGCCGGTCACACTCCGCTGGCTAGTCCGGGAGGACAGATGACTACCACCCCGCGCGTCCGGGAGGACGTCACCCCCGCGCGCTCCCGCCTCCAGACCCCCCGCAAGAAGCGGCACCGCGTCCCCGCACCCCCACGCCACGCGATCAGCCTGCTGCCCGACGCGGCCGAGCCCACACCCACCACCGACCCGCGCCCAGGTCCCGAGCCGACCACCGCTCCCCGATCACACCGCGAGCAAGCAGCCGAGCCGCCATCCCACCGCGAGCAAACAGCCGACCCGCTGTCGCACCACGACCGAGCAGCCGACCCGCCATCGCACCGCGAGCTGGGCACCGTGCCCGCACCGCACCGCGAGCCGGCCGCCGAGCCGAGACCGGGGCACGATTCGACCGCCGCCCAGCTCAAATTGCGGCGCGCCGCAGCCGGCGAGCCCGGATCGCGGCGTCCGGCGGCAGCCGAGCCGCGTTCATGGCGCACGGCGACGGCCGAACCGAGGTCGCGGCGCGCGGCGGCGACGGCTGAGCGGAGGTCGCGGCGTGCGGCGGTGGCCGAGCCGAGGTCGCGGCGTGCGGCGGCGGCTGAGCCGAGATCGCGGAGCGTGGGGGCGGCTGAGCCAGGGGCGCGGCGGGCGCCGGGGCGGCGTACCTATCTGCGGTCGGCTCTGCTGCGTTGTGCTCTCTATCTGGGGCCGCTCAGTGTCGCGGTGGCCGCGGCCGAACCGCTCGGACGGGTCGCCTGGCCGGTGCCGGTTGCCGTGCTGCTGCTCGGCTGGGCGGCCGCGCAGGCGCTGACCAGCACCGGTGCCGCGGTCGCCCGGCATGCCGGGCCGTCGGCGGCGGCTCGGCAGGTGGGCTATGGCTTCGCCGCGGTCGCCGGTCTGTGGTGCGCGCTGGTCTGGGTCGCCCCCGACGTTCTGGTCGGACCGGAACGCGGCCTGGCCCTGGTGATCGGCCTCGGCGGTCTGGCCAGCCTGGCCACGGTGACCGCCGCCCTGGTCACCCGGTCGGAGGCCGCGCTCGTCGGGTGGAGCCTGCCCTGTTGGCTGCTGGCCGGGGCGACCCTGGCCGGGCTGGCCGGCGCCCCGGTCGCGGGCGAGCTGCCGATCGGTACGCTGCTGCCGGCCGCGATCGTGGTGGCCACCGTGCGCGCGTTCCGCCCGGTCGTCATTCCCGGGCTGCGGGGCCGGATGCCCCGGCCTACCCCGACCGAGCTGCGGCGGGGCGGCATGTTCGGGGCGATCGGCGGGTCTCAGGCGATTTGCGTAGGTTTGCTCTGGCAGGCCGCGCCCAGCTCGACAGTGCCGTTCTGGCTGCCGCTGCTGCTCGCCGTGCCCATCCTCGAGGCCCTGATCGGCTGGCACACCGACCAGGTGGACGCCGGTCTGGACACCGCGCCCGACCAGGCCGCGTACCGCAAGCATGTCCGCGGCGTCACCCTGATCACGCTGGCCGGGCTGCTGCCGCCGCTGGCCGTGGGGGTGGCCCTGGCCGTCGGGGCCTACCAGCTTCCCGCCGAGTCCGGGGAGGAGGTGCTCGGCCTGGCCGGGGGCACCCTGCTCGGCGGCGTCTTCGCCGTCACGTTCCTGCTGGCCGCGCGCGGCCGTACCGGTCTCGCCACCACCCTGGCCGCAGCGCCCCCGGTGGTCCTCGCCGCCCTTCCGATCCTTCCGCTGCCCGCGGCCGGCGCCCTGCCCGACGCCGTCGCCGTGCTCGCCGCAACCCACCTGGCCGGCCTGCTCGTGGTCGCCATGACCGCCGCCGACGATCGGCGAACGCAGTAACGCCGTCCGCGCCAAGGACGCCGCGACCGCCCGCGAACAACAAGCGCTGTGACCGTCGCGCACGAACACCGCGCACCAAGCCGTGCCCCACGAACGGAGAACGCTGTGAAGACCCTGTTCCCCCCGTACGCGCACCCGTCGCCCGAGCTGCCGCTGGACGGTGACACCTGGATCGTCCGGGATCTGCCGGGTGAGCGCCGCACCCTGCACCAGTCGCTGGGCCGGATCGACCTCGACTGGGGCAGCCGCTCGCTCGCCGATGTGCTGGCCGACGTGGACGCCTGGCGTGCGGACGGCGCCGAGGGCCTTTTCCTCGACCGGGCCCCGGCCGGTTCCGGCGGGGTGGGCCCGGTCGCCCTGACCATCCGGCTGGCCGCCCGCCGCGGGCTGCACCGCGTCGTACTCAACCCGGGTGTGCCCACGCACCCGCTCTACCGGGATCTCGGCGTGCGGATCTGCACCTTCGAGGGCCCCTGGGAGGCCTATCAGAGCTGGGACGGCGACGGCGTCCGGCCGGGCGACGGGCACATCGTGCACGGCGTGCCGACCGCGCTGCTCACCGCCGCCCGGCGCCTGATGGGGCGCCGGGGTGCCGGGTTCGGGCTGGCCACCGACGCCAGCCCGTACATCAGTGCCGGATCGTTCGCGGGCGGGGCTGGCAGCGGGGGCAGCTGAACGACGAGCGGTTCATGAACTGCTCGCGGCGGATCGGGGTGCCGCAGCGGTGACACGGTTCGCCCTCCCGGCCGTACGCGTTGAGCGCCCGGTCGAAGTAGCCGCTCTCCCCGTTCACGTTGACGTAGAGCTCGTCGAAGCTGGTCCCGCCGGCCACGATCGCCTCGCCGAGGACATCTCTGACGTGCGCGAGCAGACGGCGTACGGCCGGCCTGGTCAGTTGATCTGTCGGCCGTGCGCCGTGCAGCTGGGCCCGCCACAGCGCCTCGTCGGCGTAGATGTTGCCCACGCCGGAGATCAGGGTCTGGTCGAGCAGCGCCCGCTTGATCTCGGTGTGCTTGCCGCGCAGGCGGGCGACGAACGCCTCGTCGTCGAAGAGCGGGTCCATCGGGTCGCGGGCGATGTGCGCGATCTCGTCGGGCAGTTCGGCGCCGCCCTCGGACAGCGACAGCCCGCCGAAGGTCCGCTGGTCGACGAAGCGCAGCTCGGGGCCGTCGTCGGTGAAGGTGAACCGGATGCGCAGGTGTTTCTCGTCCTCGGCGTCGGCCGGCTGCATCAGCAGCTGGCCGCTCATGCCGAGGTGGCCGATCAGCGCGTCACCGGAGTCGAGCGGGAACCACAGGTACTTGCCGCGCCGGGAGACGTCCACGATGGTCCGGCCGGTCAGCAGCGCGATGAAGTGCGCGTCGCCGGGCAGGTGCCGGCGGATCGCACGCGGGTGGTGCACCTCGACGGTTCTGATCGTCCGGCCGGTCACCCATTTGGCCAGGCCTTGCCGGACGGTCTCGACCTCGGGCAGCTCAGGCACTCGACGTCTCCTTACAACGTGTACGGCCACACGGCGACCAGGTAGGCGCCGTACCAGAGGCCGAACGCCGCCCACGCCGTGATCGACAGGATCGCCACCCGAGGGCGGGCCCGGGAGGCGGCGATCGCCGCGGGAAGCAGCGTCAACAGTACGGGGACGAGCAGCCGCGGCTTCGAGTGGTAGAAGCCGGCCTGCCCGTAGACGAGCACCATGGCGATCAATCCGTAAACGGCCAGCGGCGGCCAGGGCTTCCCGGCCAGCGCGACCCAGGCCGCGGCGACCGCGGCCAGCAGGATGAAGGCCACGCTGACCGGGACCCAGCCGTCGCCCGTACTCAAGGTCGTGGCCAGGAATCTGACCGTGCTGGCGCCGTAGTCGAACGCCGTGCCCCACCCGGCCGCCTGGATCCGGAACCAGGCCGCCGGATCGCCGACGCGCCAGCCGACCCAGGCCAGGAAGAGCGGCACCCCGGCCAGCGCGAGCGCGGCTGCCAGCAGGGGTTTCCAAGCCTGCTTGCGATCTTCCCGTACGGCGAGGAGGGCGGCGACCGCGAGGGCGACGGCGGCCGCCGCGCCGGTCGGCCGGCTCAACGCCGTCAACACTCCCAACAGCCCGGCCGCCCACCACACCCGGCGATGGGCGGCGACCAGCATGCCGGCGACCAGGGCCAAGAAGACCGCTTCGGAGTACGCCATGGAGAAGACGATCGACACGGGGGCCGTGCAGCAGATCGCGACCAGAGCCCAGCCGGCCCGCTTGTCGTAGAGCGACGTGCCGAGCAGGTGCAGCGCGACCGCCATGCCGACCGAGGCCACCCAGGTGACGATCAGGGCGGCGGTCGAGGCCGGGATGCCGACCGCGGCGACGGCCCTGATCAACAGCGGGTAGACCGGGAAGAAGGCCAGCTCGTTGCCCTGCAGGTGGCCGGCCGCGTCGTACGTGTAGCCGTGCGGGTAGCCGTTGACGGCCACCTTCAGGAACCAGCCGGCGTCCCAGACGAGCAGGCGATTCCGTACGCCGACGGGGTCGTCCGACGCGGCGTCGAGCCAGCCCAGGACGAGCAGCTGAGCGACCCGCGTCAGGGCGAAGACGCCGATCGCGGTCCCGACGCCCCGCCACGCGCCCGCGGCATCCCAGAGCCGCGGGCGCTGTTCGACCGCGACGCTCACTCCGTGTCTTTTTCGTCCGCTTTGTCGAGGAGGGCGCCGTCCGGCTCGGCGGTGCGCTCGGTGAGGATGCGCCAGGCGGCCGCGGCGGCCCGCTGCTCGGCCTGCTTCTTGCTGCGGCCCTCGGAACCGCCGTACCGCTCGCCGGCCACCACGACCCAGGCCGTGAAGGTCTTGGCGTGGTCGGGACCGGAGTCCTCGATCAGATAGTCGGGCACGCCCAGGCCAAGCGCGGCGGTCAGCTCCTGCAGGCTCGTCTTCCAGTCGAGGGCGGCGCCGCGGCTGGCCGACTCGACCATCAGCGGGTCGAAGAGCCGGTGGATCACCTCGCCCGCGACGTCCAAGCCGTGGTCGAGGTAGATCGCGCCGAGAAGCGCCTCGAGCGTGTCGGCCAGGATGCTCGCCTTGTCCCGGCCGCCGGTCGTCTCCTCGCCCTTGCCCAGCAGCAGGTGCTTGCCGAGCCCCTCCGGGCCGAGGCCGCGGGCCACGTCGGCCAGCGCGTGCATGTTGACCACGCTCGCCCGCAGCTTGGCCAGCTGCCCCTCGGGCAGGTCGGGGTGGTTGTGGAACAGCGCCGAGGTGATCACGACGCCGAGCACCGAGTCGCCGAGGAACTCCAGGCGCTCGTTCGTCGGCAGGCCACCGTTCTCGTACGCGTAGGAACGGTGGGTGAGCGCGCGTTCGAGCAGGGCGGGCTCGATCGGGACGCCGAATGCCTCCTCCAGAGGCAGGGTCGGTGGCCGGCGGCGCTTATCACTCATCTTCAGACACCTCGTTGTGCGTCGATCATGTCGGCCATGGCCGCGACGGCGGCCCGGCGGTGCAGGTCGGCGGCGAACGCGATGCCCGCGGCGACGTCCGGCCCGGACGCGGCGCCGTGGCAGACCACCACGGTGCCGGCGACGCCGAGCAGGAGGGCGGCGCGCGGGGGCGGTGCGCCGGTGGCGGTGGACGGTGGGCCGAGTTCGGCGTACGCCGCCTCGAGCCCCTTGAGCAGGATGTTCCCGGTGAACCCGTCGGTCACGACGACGTCGGCGACGGTGCCGGTGACGACGTCGTTGCCCTCGACCAGCCCGGCGTACCGGGCGCCGCCCGGCAGGGCGAGGGCGGCCAGCGCGGGCGGCAGGGCACGGCGCAACCGGTCGCCCTTGCCCCGTTCGGTGCCGATGGTCAGCAGGCCCACGGCGGGTGCGGCGACGTCGTGCACGACGTAGGCGTAGGCGGCGCCGAGCCTGGCGTGCGTGGCCATGGTCTCCTCGTCCGGGTCGACGGACGAACCCACGTCGAGCAGGACGAGACGACCGGCGCGGGTGGGGAGCACGGCGGCGAGCGGCGGGCGCCGTACGCCGGGCCACCGCCCCAGACCGAGCGCGGCCGAGGTCACGGTGGCGCCGGTGTTGCCGGCGGACACCACCGCGTCGGCCTCGCCCTGGGCGACGGCCAGCACGGCGGAGCGGACACCCGACTCGACCCAGCTCTCCACGCGCTCGCCGGGAGCTATGGGCATGCGAGTGACCCGGCCGTGCTCGGCCGGGTCGAGGGCGTCAAGAAACTCGTCGGCGGCCTCGGCCGGTCCGACGAGCAACAGGTGAAGGGCGGGATCGGCCTGGCAGGCACGCAGAGCGCCGTCAACCACGACGGCGGGAGCACTGTCCCCGCCGAGGAGGTCGACGGCGATCCGCGCGGTGCCCGGCTCCCCGGCAGCTAGCTGCGGGGAGACCGAAACACCGGGACGCCGTTGCGCAGGTGCGATCCGCCCGATGATCGGGCGCGTCACCTAGCGCTGTCTCAGACCTCGAGGACCTGACGACCGTTGTACGTGCCGCAGACCCCGCACGCGGTGTGCGGCAGGTGCGGCGACTTGCACTGGGGGCAGGCCACGGTCTGCACCGCGGTCGCCTTCCAGTTCGCCCGGCGGGACCGGGTGTTGCTGCGCGACATCTTGCGCTTGGGGACGGCCACGGCTTACTCCTCGGTATTCGATAGGTTACGCAAAGCGGCCCAGCGGGGATCGACTTCCTCGTGGCTGTGACCAGCCGGAAGGTCGTCGAAGTGCACCCCGCAGTCGGGGCACAGGCCTGGGCAGTCCTGTCGGCAGAGCGGGTTTGTCGGCAGGGTCAGCACCACCGCGTCCCGCAGAGCCGGCTCCAGGTCGATCAGGTCGCCCTGCATCCGGCCCACCTCGTCCTCGTCGGTCGTCTCCTCCGTGGTGCTGTCCTCGTAGGCGAACAGCTCCGCGATCTTGACATCGAAGGACTCGCTGATCTCGTTGAGGCACCGACCGCACTCGCCGACCAGCGAGCCGCGGGCGTTGCCGCTGACGTACACCCCCTCGGAGACCGACGTGAGCACGAGATCGAGCTCGACGTCCGACCCCTCGGGAACCGAGAGCAACTCCAGTCCGAGGTCCGCCGGGGCCGGGATCACCCGCTTGAGGGCACGCGTCGCACCAGGCTGGCGCGGAAGTTTCGTCGTGTCAGCGACGAGCGGCTGCCTGGGATCGAGGTGACTCTGTGGTGACTTGGGCATCGTTGTTCCTCAGCCTGGGTAGGCCGACAGAAAAGGTTACCTGAGCTGCCGCCGTACCGTCGAATCCGGGGTTACCCCCGCGCAGGAGTTAGAACGGCAGCGGCCGTTCACTATCTTCCCCCTGGAAGTTGCCGATCTCGCGGAGGGCGTGCATTTTGTCACGTCCGCGCTCGATCGAGGCCAGCGCCCGGGTCAGGAACTGCTCGAAGTTGGCCAGGGCGGTGTCGACGTAGTCGTCGACCTCCTCACGCAGGCGCTGGGCCTCCGTACGGGCCTCGGCGATGATCCGGGCGCCCTCGTGCTCGGCCGACACCGTGATCTCGTTCACCGAGACGAGGCGGGCGTGTTCCGTCTCACCCTCGCTGATGATCCGGTCGGCCTCGCGCCGGCCGGCCTCGATGATCCGGTCCCGCTCCTCCAGCACGGCGGCCGCCTTGCGCAGCTCGCTGGGCAGCTCGGAGCGCAGCTCGTCGAGACGCTCGACCATCTCGTTGCGGTCGAACATGAAATTCGTCCGCGACATGGGCACGGAGCGTGATTCCTGTACGAGCTCGATGATCTCGTCGATACGGTCGAGCGGATCCACCGGTTCCTGCCTTTCCACGTGGTTCGCTCACGGTACTGCGTGGGTCACCGCGGAGGGACGCACCGGCGCGCCGATGCGTCCCTTAGTTCTGCTTGAGGCGCGTCACCAGACGCTCGCCGACGAAGTCCGGTACGTACGCCGAGGCGTCGCCACCCCACTTCACGACGTCCTTGACGAGACTCGACGACAGGAATGAGTACAGCGGGTTCGTCGGCATGAACAGTGTCTCGACGCCGGAGAGCCCGATGTTCATCTGCGCCATCTGCAACTCGTAATCGAAATCGCTGACCGCGCGCAGACCCTTGACAACCACCGCCGCGCCCTGGGCACGGCAGAAATCGACGAGAAGCCCGTGAAACGAGGCCACCCGAACGTTGGCGTACGAAGACGTCGCCTCGCGCAACATCTCGATGCGCTCTTCGATGGTGAACAGGCCGGTTTTCGACTGATTGATCAACACGCCGATGATCACTTCATCGAACAGCCGGCTGGCCCGCCCGACGATGTCGAGGTGGCCGTTGGTGACCGGATCGAAGGAGCCGGGACACACCGCTCGTCTCATGATCGGCGACCGTACCAAAGAGTGGTCTCCCCGTAACGCCTGCTGCGATCGGCGGTGATGCCGTCGACCCAGCTCATCGACGCGCCCCGGGTGGAACGCTCGATGGTCACCACCGCGTCCGGGGCCAGCCAGCCCAGCTCGGCCAGTGCCGTCTGCACCTCGGTCACCTCCTTGTCGGTCACCGCGTAGGGCGGGTCGGCGAAGACCACGTCGTACGGTCCTCCGTCCGGCGGCGAACCCAGGACCTGCGCGACCTTGCCGGTGACGAGCCGGGCGGCGCCACCCAGGCGCAGCGCGACGATGTTGTCCCGGATCGTCCGGGCCGCGCGGCCGTCCGCCTCGACCAGAAGCGCGTGCGCGGCGCCGCGCGAGATCGCCTCCAGGCCGACCGCGCCCGAGCCGGCATATAGATCAAGAAATCGAACGCCGGAAAGATCGATCATCGAATCGAGCGCGCTGAAATACGCCTCGCGCACACGGTCCGATGTGGGCCGGGTTCCCGCGCCGGCGGGCGCGGACAGACGCCGGCCGCCGTGCGCGCCGGCGATGATCCGGGTCATGACGCCTCACGCGATTCTGCGATGAACACGCATCGGAAACTACTTGACTACTTACTCATTGTGTCCTGCGAGTGAACAAATGCGCAGAGCATCACCACGCTCAGCGCCGAGGCAAATTCCCTCAGTTAAGGGAAGATCACGAATCTGCAACAACACCCTTAGGATCCTCTGAGGGATTTCCTAGATAGGCATTAGTGACTATGGTCAGGCGCTGTTGCAGGCGTCCTCCACCGGACGCCGGCCGACGACGTGGGGAGGCGTTGTCGCAGGCCATCGCCCATTCTCCATCTCGGTGACGGCTCGCCGCTTCCTTGCGCACACCCCTGAACGTTTTTCCCCAGTTACAGGAGTAGGCGTGAACCTGCTGAAGTCCAAGCTGCGGCGTTCCACCGCCGTGGTCGCTGGAACGCTCATCGGCCTCGCCGGTGTCGCGTTCTTCGCCTCGCCCGCCAGCGCGCACCACAGCGTGGTCAAGGGCACCCCCACGTGTGACACCGCCACCGGCGACTGGACCGTCAACTGGTCCGTCGACGCCGTCGGCGTCTACAAGGAGCAGCCGTTCAAGCTGGCTGAGGTCAAGGTGACGCCGGAAGGCACCATCGACGGCATCAAGGAGACCGGGGGCCTCGACTTCCCGTTCAAGAGCGGCGAGCCGATCCTGGGTACGCAGAAGGTCGCCGCCGGCACCAAGTCCGTCACCCTGGCCGTCAAGGCCATGTGGAAAGAGAAGAACGGCGAGTGGTGGGCCGAGCAGACGCCGTCCACCGGCACCGTGACCTTCGACGACACCTGCACCAAGGACGCCCCGAAGCCGGACGCGCAGCTCGCCTCCAGCTGTGACGGCGTGACCGTGACGCTGTCCAACGGCAAGGACGCCAAGAAGGACGCCGAGTTCACCGTCGTCGGCACCGACTTCAAGAAGGACGTCACGGTCAAGGCCGGCGAGGAGCCGGTCACCGTTTCGATCCCGGCCAAGAACGCCGGCAAGGTCGTCGTCACCGAGAAGAGCAGCGACAAGCCGGTTCTCGTCGGCAAGTGGGAGCAGCCCAAGGACTGCCAGCAGCCCGAGGACGACTTCGAGGGCGCCTACCAGGTCACCTGTGACTCGCTGATCTTCCAGGTCGACAACTCGAAGGGTAAGACCACCATCGAGGTCACCTTCACCCCGAACAAGGGCGCGGCTCAGACCATCACCGCCAAGCCGGGCGAGACCAAGAAGGTCACCTTCAAGGGCGAGAAGGGTCTCGAGGTCACCCCGAAGTTCAAGGGTGAGGAGTTCGAGGCGATCAAGTGGGACTCCGAGGAGAAGCCGGCCGAGTGCAACAGCGCCTCGCCGAGCCCGTCCGCCAGCGCCACCACCTCCCCCGCCCCGGCCCCCGGCCAGGGTGGCGGCGATGACGAGGAGACCCTGCCGCTGACCGGTGCCGCCGCCGGTGGCATCGCGGCCGGTGCGGCTGCTCTGCTCGCCGCGGGCGCCGTGCTCTTCATCCTGGCGCGTCGTCGCAAGGTGAAGTTCACCGCCTGATAGCAGCTTGACGAAAAAGCGCCCCGGCTTCGGCCGGGGCGCTTTTGTCATATCCGGGGCGGCAGGAACGACCCGTCCGGTTCCGGGTGGTACGGGTGGACGGCCACAACGGCGGCGACCGGCAACGCCGCGTACAGATGGGGGAAGAGCTCTCCGTCCGGCTTGGGCGGATCACCCTGTTCCCAGGTCACCGGCACGGGCAGGCGGTCCTCGTCGATCTCCAGCAGGACGAGGTCGCGCCGGCCGTGGAACAGGAAGTTGGCCGGGCCGCTGACCTGCGCGGCCGTCGAGCAGTGGATGTAGCCCTGCCGGGCCAGCGTGTCACCCTCGTACGTCCCCGCCCGGACCGCCTCGTCCCAGGCGGCGCGGGAGCAGATGTGCAGAATCATCCCTTCTCCAGGTACTCGGCCCGCTCCTCGTCGACGAACGCGGCCACCGAGGCGGCCAGAGCGGGGTATTTGGACAGGCTGGGATCGTCGCCGACCAGCTCGGCCGCCTCGGCCCGGGCGTCGGTGATCAGCTTGGTGTCGCGCAGCAGCGACAGCAGCCGCAGATGCGAATGCTTGCCGGACTGCGAGGCGCCCAGCACGTCGCCCTCGCGGCGCTGCTCCAGGTCGATCTCGGAAAGCTTGAAGCCGTCAGTGGTGGATGCCACCGCGTCCAGCCGCTCGCGGGCCGCCGTGCCCTCCACCGACTCGGTGACCAGCAGGCAGATGCCGGCGGCGGAACCCCGGCCGACCCGCCCGCGCAGCTGGTGGAGCTGGGAGACGCCGAACCGGTCGGCGTCCATGATCACCATGACTGTCGCGTTCGGCACGTCCACGCCGACCTCGATCACCGTGGTCGCCACCAGCACGTCCAGGTCACCGGCGGCGAAACGGCGCATCACCGCGTCCTTCTCGTCGGCCGGCAGCTTGCCGTGCAGCACCCCGATCCGCAGGCCGCGCAGCGGGCCCTCCTCGAGGATCGGCGCCACCTCCATCACGGCCAGGGGCGGGCGGCGCGCCGGCTCGTTGTCGCCCGGCGGCTCCTCCTCCTCGGTGCCGTCGGTGCCGATGCGCGGGCACACCACGTACGCCTGGTGTCCGGCCTGGACCTCCTCGCGCAGCCGGCGCCAGGCCCGGTCGAGGAAGGCCGGCTTCTCGGGCGGCACCACATGCGAGGCGATCGGCGAACGGCCCCGCGGCAACTGCGACAACACCGACGTCTCGAGATCGCCGTAGACGGTCATGGCGACCGTGCGCGGGATCGGCGTCGCGGTCATCACCAGCACGTGCGGCGGGGTGGCGGCCTTGGCCCGCAGCGCGTCACGCTGCTCGACCCCGAACCGGTGCTGCTCGTCGACGACCACCAGTCCGAGATCGCGGAACTCGACACCCTCGTACAGCAAAGCGTGTGTGCCC
Organism: Actinoplanes sp. NPDC048988; assembly: GCF_043197815.1. Taxonomy (NCBI): domain Bacteria; kingdom Bacillati; phylum Actinomycetota; class Actinomycetes; order Micromonosporales; family Micromonosporaceae; genus Actinoplanes; species Actinoplanes sp. NPDC048988. The sequence continues at coordinate 508,715 of NZ_JBICTW010000001.1, forward strand.
ACGACGATGCCGGCCGTGCCGTCGGCCACCTTGGCCAGCGCGTTCCTCTTGGCGACGGCGCCGAGCGAGCCGGTGACCAGGGTGAGCTGGGTGCCGGCCGGATCGCCGTCGATCTCACCGGCCCGGCCGAGCGCGCCCAGCTGCGCGCTGATCCCGCGGAAATGCTGGGTGGCCAGGACCTCGGTCGGCGCCAGCAGAGCGGCCTGGCCGCCGGCGTCGACGACCTGGAGCATCGCCCGTACGGAGACGAGGGTCTTGCCCGAACCGACCTCGCCCTGCAGGAGCCGGTGCATCGGGTGCGCCCGGCCCAGGTCGGCGGCGATCTCCTCGCCGACGCTGCGCTGGCCGTCGGTCAGCTCGTACGGCAGGCCGGCGTCGAACTTGGCCAGAATGCCGCCGTCCTTGCGGGGCCGGGCCCGTCCCGGCGACTCCGCGGCCTTCTTCCGGCGCTGCGCCAGGGTCACCTGAACGGCGAAGGCCTCGTCCCACTTGAGGCGATACCTCGCGACCTGCAGCGCCTCCTGCGACGTGGGGCGGTGGATCTCGTGCAGCGCCTTGCCGATGCCGATCAGGTTGCGGTTGGCCCGCACCGGAGCCGGCAGCGGATCGGGCGGCGCCTCGAACGTGTCCAGCAACGTCCGCACACACTTGGCGATCACCCAGGTCGGCACGGCCTGCGCGGCCGGATAGACCGGGATCAGCGCCCCCGCGAACTCCTCGATCTCCTCGGCCGCCTCGTCCTGCGTGGCGTCGGCACTGAGCAGCTGGTACGCCGGGCCGTTGAGCTGCCGCTTGCCCCGAAAGTCGGTCACCTTGCCCGCGAACAGCCCCCAGCGCCCCTTGCGCAGCTCCCGCTCGCGCCACGCCTGGTTGAAGAAGGTGCAGGTCAGGGTGGCGCCGGAGCCGTCGCCGATGGTGACCTCGAGCATGTTGCCGCGGCGCTGCCGCATCGGCTTGACGGCGATGCCCTGCACCTGGGCCAGCAGGGTGACCTGCTCCCCGATCTGCAGGCCGCGCATGTCGGTGTGCTCGCCGCGCTCGTCGTAGCGGCGCGGGAAGTGGTAGACGAGATCCCCGGCGGTGTGCAACTCGAGGTGGTCGGCGAGGGCCTTGGCCGTCTTGGCGCCGAGGACCTTCTCCAGCGGGGTGTCGATGGTGGTCATTCCACTCCAACCAGCAGGTGATAGCGGGGTTGCCCGCCGGCGTAGCTCTGCACCTCGACAAAAGGCCAGGCCCGGGTGACGTACGCCCGTAGCTTGCCCTCGAGGCCGTCCGGGGCGTCCGCGCCGAGCACGAGGGTGGCCATCTCGCCGCCACCGCCGAGCATGCGGTCGAGCAGCTGAAGACCGACGGCGGCGACATCGTCACCGATCACGTGCACCTCCCCGTCGACCAGCCCCAGCAGGTCACCGGCCCGGCACGGCCCGGCCACGGTGAGCGAGTCACGCTGGGCGGTGCAGACCTCGCCGTACCGGCAGGCGCCGGCCGCCTCGGCCATGGCGATGACATCGTCGGTGAAGGACCGGCCCGGATCCCGTACGGCGAGAGCGGCCAGCGCCTGCACCGGCGACCGGGTGGGCACGACACTGACCCGGAATCCGTTGCTCTCGGCCTCCCGGGCGGCGGAGACGGCGACAGCGTGGGTGTTGGCGTCGTTGGGCAGCAGAACGACACACCGGGCCCCGGAGGCGGCGATGGCCTCGAGCATCTCCCGGGTCGACGGATTACGCCCGACGACGGTGGCCCCTTCGGCCTCGAAGAGCGAAGTGAGCCCGTCCCCGGCGGCGACGACGACGGCCCCACGCCCGCTGGCGGGCCGCTCGGCCTCACCGGGCCCGTGCCCACTGTCGTCCAGCGGCGTGACACTGATCCGATGTGGCCGCCCGGCCTCGACACCGGCTTCGACAGCGGGCCCGATCCCGGCCGCGCCGACATGGACGTGCACGTTCCAGGTCTGCGAACCATCGCCGCCACTGCCGACGACGACAAGCGAGTCACCGAGGGCGTCCAGCACCCGCCGCAGCCGGTCGACCGCCACCGGTTCGGCCTCGAGCAGATATTGCACCTCGAACCCGAAGCCGCCCTCCGCTCCAGCCCCGCGGCCGGAGTCGGCGCTGCTCGCCGAGAACGCCCGCCCCGTCTGCCGCGTCAGGTCGGATGCGAGGGCGCCATCGGACTCGAACGCCGACCCGCCCGGCCCGGCTTCCGGCATGCCCACTGACCGGGGACCAGGCAAAGAGCCACCGCTGGAGGAAGGGCCGCCGCCGGGCGAAGAGCCACCGCCGACGGAGGGGCCGCCGCCGGGCGAAGGGGCGCCGCTGGAGGAAGGGCCGGTGCTTGGGGACGGGCTGTCGGTGAGGGCGGGCTTGGTGTTCGGTTCGGCGAGTTCGTCGTCGTGTGGGGCCGTGGCTGGGGTCAGAACCTCGACCAGGGCGTCGAGCAAGAGGCAGAGGCCGCGGCCGCCGGCGTCGACGACGCCGGCCCGGGCCAGGGCGGGGAGCTGCTGTGGAGTACGGGCCAGGGCCTCGGAGGCGGCGCGGGCGGCGGCCCGGGCCACCGCCAGCAGGTCGTCGGACTTGATCCGGGCGGCGGCCTCGGCCGCGGCGGCCACCACGGAGAGGACGGTGCCCTCGACCGGACGGGCCACGGCCGCGTAGGCCGCCTCGGAAGCGGACCGCAGAGCCCGCGCCAGCTCGGCACCGCGCACGGCGGCCGACGCGGCCAGGCTGTCGGCCATGCCCCGCAGGATCTGCGAGACGATCACCCCGGAGTTGCCTCGCGCCCCCAGCAGCGCACCCCTGGCCATCAGCCGCATGGCCCGCGCCAGCGGCGTGCTGTCCGCCGTCCCGCCCAAGCCGGCCGGCGTGCCCTCCACCACCCCGGTCACGGCAGCCGGCGTGCCCCCCATCGCCCCGGCCAGGCCGGTAGGCGTCTCGGCCAGGCCGGAAGGCGACTCGGTCAGGGCGGAAGGCGTCTCAGCTAGGGCGGGAGGCGCCTCAGTCAGGGTGGGAGCCGTCTCAGTCAGGCCGGGAGCCGTCTCCGTCCGGGGAGCCGGTGCGCCGCTCGGGGTGGCCGCGGAACTCGCCGTCTCAGTGGCCTCGGGGACCTCGCTCGCCTCCAGGGCCTCGTGGGCCGAGGTGAGGGTGAGCACCAGGTTGGTGCCGGTGTCGCCGTCGGGCACCGGGTAGACGTTCAGCTCGTCTATCTCGCGCTGGTGTGCTCTCAGCGCTCGGAGGCCGACGCCGCACCAGCGGCGAACGGCGGCGGCGTCCAGGGTCTCGAGCACGCGAAAATCGTACTAACCACCTCTGACAATTGCCGGGTCGCCGCGAGTGGCCAGGACCGATTCGCCGACTCGCCCGGGCATCATGTAACCTTGCCGGGTTGCCTGCGGCCATGCTCGCTGGGCGCCTTCAGTTTTCGTTTCGACCCAGGAGTTACCCGTGGCTAGCGTGTGCGACGTCTGTGGCAAGGGACCGGGCTTCGGCCACAACGTGTCCCACTCGCACCGGCGGACCAACCGCCGCTGGAACCCGAACATCCAGTCTGTGCGCACCCCCGCCGGTGGTGGCACGACCCGCAAGGTCAAGGCCTGCACGTCGTGCATCAAGGCCGGCAAGGTCACTCGCGCCTGACCTGAGTTCGTCCACCAGCCCTTCGGCCAACCGGCCGGAGGGCTGGTTGTCTTTGCCCGGACCGCCGCGCGCGGAAGGGTGGGGAAGGCCGCCCGGCGCCGGGGCGCCGGGCGGGTGGAGCTCAGAGAGGCTTCGCGAAGGACAGGACGCCCTCCTCGCCGGCGTAGTAGCCGAAGTCTTCGATGCGGGTGTAACCGGCCGACTCGTACAGGCCGATCGCCTCGGGCTGTTTGTCGCCTGTCTCCAGGATGACGCGGGGGCAGCCGGCCTCGCGGGCCGACTCCTCGACCTTGGCCAGCAGGCGGCGGCCCAGGCCCCGGCCTCGGGCCGCCTTCGCCGTGAACATGCGTTTGAGCTCGGCGTCCTCGCCGTGGCGGCGCCAGCCGGCGCACCCCACCAGCTTCTCGCCGTCGTCGGCCACGAAGAAGTCGCCGTTCGGCGGGAGGAACTCGGCCGCGTCGACGGGGGTGTCGTCGCCGCTGCCGCCGTAGCGGTCCGCCAGCTCTCGCATCACGTCGACGAGCAGCAGGCGGACCACGGGCTCGGCGAGCTCGGCCCGCCTGATCTTGATCTCTGGCACGACGACAACACTAATCAGGGACGCCCGATGGTGGCCGCCAGCGTGTCGTGGGCCACCGTCAGCGGAAGTGGTCCCAGCCGAGCGGACCGGTCCACGGCTTCTGGTCGACCGTGACGCCGGTGCCCTCGTGGACCCGTCCGATCGGGCGCCAGCCGTCCGGCAGCGGCACCTCGGCCGGGAAGGTCGCCGCCAGGGCGTGATCGTCGCCACCGGCCAGCAGCCACTGCATGGGGTCGACGCCCAGGGCCTGTGCCGCGTCGCGCATCTGGTCGGGGACCTCGAAGGCGCTGGTGTGGATGTCCAGGCCGACGATGCTGGCCTGGGCGATGTGGCCGATGTCCTGGAGGAGGCCGTCCGAGATGTCGATCATCGAGGTGGCGCCGGCGCGGGCGGCGGCGGGGCCGGCCGCGTACGGCACCGCGGGGCGGCGATAGGCCTCGACCAGGGCCTTCGGCGTACGGAATCCGCGGGAGAGCACCGTGTAGCCGGCCGCCGCGTGGCCCACCCGGCCGGCCAGCGCGATGACGTCACCCGGCTGGGCGCCGCTTCTGACCACGGGCGCCTGGCCGGCCAGGTTGCCCAGGGCCGTGACGGCGATGGTCAGGGTCGGGCTGGACGACATGTCACCGCCGACGACACCGGCCCCGACCAGGGAGGCTTCGGCCGACAGGCCGGTGGCCAGGTCTTCGGCCCAGGCGATGTCCATATCGGGCGTAGCGCAGAGTGCGACCAGCAGCGCGGTCGGTGTCGCGCCCATCGCGGCGATGTCGGCCAGGTTGGCCGCGGCGGCCCGGTGGCCGACGTCGGTGGCGCTCGACCAGTCCCGCCGGAAGTGCCGGCCCTCGACAAGGACATCGGTGGATGCCACTATCCGACCGTCGGGAGCGGCCACGATCGCGCTGTCGTCGCCCGGACCGAGCAGCGTCGTCGGGCCGGTCTCGAGCCGCGCGACCACTCGGGCGATGAGCCCGAACTCGCCGGCCTCGGCAATGCTCACGTGTACGGCCTTTCGTTGCTGGGTCACTACGGTAGTTTCACGTTCGGGTTACGGCGGTGGGGAATGGAGTCAGAGCGTGGTCCAGGCATACATCCTGATCCAAACCGAGGTCGGTAAGGCCCATGACGTGGCCGCCGCGATCGGCAAAATACCCGGCGTGGTCCGAGTCGACGCGGTCACCGGGCCGTACGACGTGGTCGTGCTGGCCGAGGCGCACACGGTCGACGACCTCGGCAGCCTCATTGTGAGCAAAGTCCAGTACGTTCCGGGCATCATGCGGACGCTGACCTGCTCCGTGGTAAACCTCTGACATGGTTGACGTGGAGAACCCCCCGGTCAAGAAGCCGGATCCGGCGGCCCGGGGCGCGGCACTGTGGGCCACGCTCATCGCCGTACCCGTGGCTCTGATCGTGGGTCTCCTGGTCTTCTGGAAGATCGCGCCGGACGGTGACCCGAAGGCCGCCGAGCCGGCCGCCAGCGCGTCCACCCCGGTCGCGGTGCCGTCGACTCCGGTGCGGATGGACGCGCCGAAGCTGGACGCCCGTACGGCCCAGGTCTGCCTGGCGGTGACCTCGCAGCTGCCCGCCGACGTCCGCGGCCTGCCCCAGCGCAAGGTGAGCGCCGGCCCGGAGCAGAACGCGGCGTACGGGGAACCGGCCATCACCGTCGCGTGTGGCCTGCCCCAGCCGACCATGTGCGAGCGGGTCGACGGCGGCCACCCGGGCTGCGTGCCGCTGGACGCCACCATGCTGAAGATGAACGGCGTCTGCTGGTACGCGCAGGACCTGCCGGCGACCGACGTCTTCACCACGATGGACCGTGAGGTTCCGGTGCGGGTCCAGGTGCCCGGCAGCTACGAGCAGACCGGGCAGTGGGCCAACGAGTTCTCGGACGCCGTGGTCCAGACGGTGAAGTCGAAGACCGCCGGCGTCCCCACGGGCTGCAATCAGTGAAGGCCGGTGCCGCGGCGTAGCGCGGTGCGGACCAGGCGGTCGACCACCTTGGGGTACTCGAGCCCGGTGGCCGCCCACATGAGCGGGAACATCGAGGTCGGCGTCATGCCCGGCATCGTGTTGATCTCGTTCAGGTAGATCTGGTGGTCGGCGGTGACGAAGAAGTCGACGCGGGCCAGGCCGGCGCAGTCGAGCGCGGTGAAGGTGCGCCGCGCGTAGTCCTGGACCTGGCGGGTGACCTCGTCCGGCAGGGTGGCCGGCAGGTCGTAGCCGCCGCCGGTGATGTATTTCGTCTCGAAGTCGTACCAGTCGTTGTCGCCGACGTGGATCTCGGCCAGCAGCGAGGCGTCCGGCGCGCCGCCGGCCTCGCTCTCGAGCACCCCGCACTCGATCTCGCGGCCGACGATCGCGGCCTCGACGAGCACCTTGGGGTCGATCCGCCGGGCCGTGGCGACGGCGTCGTCCAGGTCGGCCCAGTCGCTGACCTTGGTGATGCCGTGCGACGAGCCGGCCCGGGACGGCTTCACGAAGACGGGCAGGCCCAGGCGCTCCTTGTCGGCCTCCGACAACGAGACGCCCGCGCGCAGCACCGCGTACGGCCCGACGGGGATGCCCTCGACGGCCGCCAGCTTCTTGGTGAACTCTTTGTCCATGGCCGCGGCCGAGGCGAAGACGTTGGCGCCCACGTACGGCAGGCCGGCCATCTCGAGCAGGCCCTGGATGGTGCCGTCCTCGCCGTAGGCCCCGTGCAGCACCGGGAAGACGACGTCGACCCCGGCCAGCGAGGAGACGCCGTCGGCCGCGTCGCGGACGATCAGCTCGGACTCGGCCAGGACCACGGAAGCGCCGCTGGCCGCGGTGATCTCCGGGAGCTTGCGGTCGGTGATCGCCAGTGTGGCGGGATCGTCGCCGGCCAGCACCCACTGGCCCGAGCGGGTGATGCCGACCGGGACCACCTCGTACTGATCCGCATCCAGCGCGCCCAGAATCGCTCCGGCGCTCACGCAGGAGATCGCGTGCTCGGTGCTGCGACCGCCGAACACGATCGCGACTCGGGTCTTCCGAGGGGTCGTCACTTCTCTTCGGGCCTCTCGCTAGCGGGCTTGCCGGGGGTGACCCTACTCTGCGTGAGCCACCGCCGGGATCCGCCGGTACGGCGCGAACTCGCAGTTCATCAGGCCTTTACGGCGCGTAGTCAGCCGGAGGTCCGCCGGATCGGGGTGTCCCGCATGACGCCGTACACCACGAGGAATCCGGCCACGAGCACGGTGAGCGTGATGACCAGCGCCGGCCCGTACGGAAGCCGGTGCGGGGTCTCGCCGAACTGGTCGAAGCGGACCAGGTTGTCGGCGACGGCGAGGGGGATCGCGCCGGGGATGATCAGGGGCACACCGATCCACGGGTTCCACCGGTAGAAGCCGGCCGTGACGAGCATGCCGGTCACCATGTACGCCATCGAGCCCGGCAGGAGATGGCCGAACTCCGCGAGAGCGCCGTCGAGGGTGAAGACCGGATAGGTGGCTCCGCGCAGGTCGAGCGCGCCCAGCAGCGTGCTCTCGATGGCGTGCCCCACGGTGACCAGGGCCGCGAAGAGCGCGGTCAGCGCGACCGCGAACATCGCCAGGCCGCCCAGGAACTCGCCGCGGGTGATGCCGTTGGCCACGAACAGCTTCAGATGCAGGCTGATCACGAGGATGCCGGCGACCAGCGGCCAGTACTTGATGGCGGCGCCGGCCATGACGATCCAGAAGCTGAACCTGTTCGGGCCGACCGCCTGGTCGATGACGACCAGTCCGATCACCTCGACGGCCAGCATGATGCCCCAGAAGATGAGCAGGATCGGCCGGTAGAGCCGGAACAGCGTGCCGAACACGGTCATCGCGACGCCTCCAGCGGCTGCGAGGTGAGGTGGACGAACAGGTCCTGGATGCCGATCGGGCCGAAGCTGAGCCCGGCCGCCTCGCCGCGCTCGATGTCGTCGGCCCCGAAGCGGCCGTCGAGGGTGACGGCGCGCACGCCGCCGAGGTTCTGCTCGCCGAGGACGGTGTGCCCGGCGGTGAAGGCGGTGACGGCCTCGGCCGGGCCGGTCACGGTGACGCCGCGGCCGCGCAGGGCGTCGGTCTCGTCGTGCACGATGACCCGGCCGCGGTCCATGATGACCACCCGCTCGAACAGGTCGGCGACCTCCTCGATGAGGTGGGTGGAGAGGATGATAGTGCGCGGGTGCCGGAGGTAGTCGTCCAGCAGTTCGCGGTAGAACAGGGTGCGCGCCACCGCGTCCATGCCGAGGTAGGACTCGTCCAGGATGGTCAGCGGGGTGCGCGCGGCCAGCCCGAGCACCACGCCGAAGGCGGAGCGCTGGCCGCGGGAGAGCGCCGAGACCCGCTTGCGGGGCTTCAGATCGAAGACCTCGATCAGGTGCGCGGCGTACGAGGCGTCCCACGTGGGCCGCAGGCGGCCGGCCAGATCGAGCGCCGCCTGGAGGCGGTCGGAGTCGCTCAGGTCGAGCGTGTCGCGGACGAAGCAGGTGCGGCGGGCCACGCGCGGGTTCTCGAAGGCCTCCTCGCCGTCGATCCGGACAAAACCGGAGGACGGCTTGCGGTACGAGGCGATCGCGCTCAGCAGGCTCGTCTTGCCGGAGCCGTTGCGGCCGAGCAGGCCGTAGATCTTTCCGCCGTCCAGGTCGAGGTCGACGCTGTCGACGGCCACGGTCCCGCCGTACCGGACGGTGAGGTCGCGTATCTCGATGCTCACTTCTCCCCCAGGTGCTTGACGATCTCGTCGACGCTGATGCCGATCCGTTTCGCCTCGTCGAGCATCGGGGCGACCACCTCGGCGAAGAACCGCTCGCGCCGCTCGGCGCGGAGCCGGGCCCGGGCGTCGGGACTGACGAACATGCCGATCCCGCGCCGTTTGTAGAGCACGCCCTCGTCGACGAGCTGGGCGAAGCCCTTCGCCGCGGTGGCGGGGTTGATCCGGTAGAACGCCGCGTACTGGTTGGTCGACATCACCTGCTGCTCCTCCTCGAGGCTGCCGCTGAGGATGTCGTTCTTGATGCCCTCGGCGATCTGGAGGTAGATCGGGCTGCGGTCGTGGAACACGCGCCGAGCCTCCCTACTTCAGTGGTTCATTACTCATGTAACGAACCGTAGACGTACGGAGCAAAGGTCTTCAATAGATTTCTCGACCTAGGCCGCGAAGGTCTGCGGCAGCACGCCGGAGTCCCAGAGGCGGTCCAGGTGGGCCAAAAAGCCGGTCAGGCTGCGCTCCAGGTCGCGGCGCTCGGCCTCCGGCAGCACGGCCAGCGGGTCGCTGAGGACCAGGCCCTCCGGGTGCTTGGCCCGGGTGCCGACGAACTTCCGGCAGCCCGAGCACCACACGTAGCTGACCAGGGTCGGGCGGCGGGCGCCGGCGGGCGCGGTGAAGTACGCCCGCAGGCGGCGCTCCCCGCAGGCCGGGCAGTCCCGCTCGCCCGGCTCCGCGAAGAAGCTCGCCCCCTGGGTCAGCGACGCGACCTGGTCACCGGAGAAGCCGCTCCAGGTCACGCTCACGCCTCGTCCAGCGCCGCCGTCAGATCGGCCAGCAGGTCGGCGGTGTCCTCGATCCCGCAGGAGAACCGCACGAAGCCCGGCGACGTGTCGTCGCCCCACTGGGCGCGCCGGTCGGCCGTGCTGTGCACGCCGCCGAACGAGGTGGCCGCGAAGACCAGCCCGGAGGCGGCCAGGAACCGGGCCACCCGGGCCTCGTCGCCGAGGTCGAACGAGACCACGCCGGGGATCCGGCGCATCTGCCGCCGGGCCACCGGGTACGACGGGTCGCCCTCCAGGCCGGGCCAGCGCACCCCGGTCACGTCGTCGCGCGAGGCCAGGAACGCGGCCACCGCGGCCGCGTTCTGGGTCTGCCGGGCCAGCCGCAGGTCGAGCGTGGCGATCGAGCGGTGGGCCAGCCACGCGTCGAACGCGCCCGGCACGGCGCCGGTCTGCTTGCGCCAGGTCTCCACCTTGTCGTGCAGCGCGTCGTCGTTCGTCGACACGTAGCCCAGCAGGACATCGGAGTGGCCGGTCAGCGCCTTGGTACCGGAGGCGACGACGAGGTCGGCCCCGAGCGCCAGCGGCGTCTGCCCGAGCGGCGTGGCCGTCGTGTTGTCCACCGCGACCAGCGCGCCCGCCTCGTGCGCGGCCCGCGACAGGGCTTCGATGTCGCAGACGTCGAGGCCGGGGTTGGCCGGGGTTTCCAGCAGGACCAGCCGGACGCCCTCGAAGCTCGGGTAGGGCCCGGCGGTCGGCACGAGCAGCGTCTTCACGCCGAGGTCGCGCAGCGTGCCCTCGGCGAACGCCCGGACGGTGAAGTAGCCGTCCGACGGCAGGGCCACGGTGTCGCCGGTGCGCAGCACCGACAGCATCAGCGCCGTGATGGCGGCCTGGCCGCTGGAGAAGACCAGCGTCCGGCCACCCTCGAGCTCGCCGATGGCCGACTCGAGGTTGCGCCGGGTCGGGTGCTGGGTGCGGGCGTAGTCGTTCTGGCCCGGCCCGGTCTCCGGGTCGAGGTGGTAGGGCGCGGCGAACACCGGCCCGGGTAGAAAGGGCTCACCGACAGCGGGCTCGGGAAGCCCCGCGTGCACAGCGCGTGTCCCATCTGAATAGCTCATACCAATTCTCCGCCTCGCTCCGAATCGGCATGAGGCACAACAGCACTGAGCTGGCTGATTCGCTCGCTGCGCTCGCTCATTCCGGCTTCATCTCCCGGCCCATCAGCAGTTTCACCGCGACCCGCGGGTCGGCCCCTTCGTGGCAGACCTTCTCGACCTGCTCGGTGATCGGCATCTCCACGCCGTGCGCCCGCGCCAGGTCGCGGATCGCCAGACAGCTCTTCACGCCCTCGGCGGTCTGCCGGGCGGCCGCCTGGGCCTGCTCCAGCGTCTTGCCGAGACCGAGCTGCTCACCGAACGTACGGTTGCGCGACAGCGGGGACGAGCAGGTCGCGACCAGGTCACCCAGACCGGCGAGGCCGGCGAAGGTCAGCGGGTCGGCGCCCAGCGCCGCGCCCAGCCGGGCCGTCTCGGCCAGCCCCCGGGTGATCAGCGACGCCCGGGTGTTGTCGCCCAGGCCCATGGCGGCCGCCATCCCGTAGGCCAGCGCGATCACGTTCTTGACGGCGCCGCCCAGCTCGCAGCCGATCAGGTCCTCGCTCGTGTACGGGCGCAGGTACGGCAGGGCCATCGCGTGCTGCACGGCCCGGCAGCGTTCGGCGTCGGTGCCGGCGACCACGGTGGCGGCCGGCTGCTCGGCGGCGATCTCGGGCGCCAGGTTGGGACCGGAGACCACCACCACCCGGTCCTGCTCGACGTGGGCGGTCTCGACGATGACCTGGCTCATCCGCTTGGTCGTGCCGAGCTCGATGCCCTTCATCAGCGACACGATGGTCGAGCCGGGCTCGAAGGCGCCGGCCCACTCGGCCAGGTTGCCGCGCAGCGTCTGCGACGGCACCGCGATGGCCACCAGTTCGGCCCCGGCCACCGCCTCGGCCAGCTCAGTGGTCGCGGAGATGCGCTCGGGCAGCTTGATGCCGGGCAGCGCGCCCTCGTTGACGTGGCTGTCCCGGATCGAGGTGGCGACCGCGTCGCGCCGGGCCCACATCGTCACCTCGGCGCCCGCCTCGGCCAGCACCTTGGCAAAGGCGGTGCCCCAGGCGCCCGATCCGATGACCGCGGCCCGGGTCATGCGCTCTCCTCCGACGTGATGGCGTTCTTCTTCGGGCGCTCGTACAGCGCCGCCGGCGGCTGCTCGTGGCGCAGCGTGCCCAGCAGCGCGCTGATGTCGCGCATGATGTGCTCGGTCATCTCCTCGAGCACCGGCCGCGACGGCGTCGCGCCGGCCCAGCGGCTCAGATCGACCGGGTCGCCGGCGGTCACGGTCACCCGGCGCCGCGGGCGCAGGCTGAGCTTGCCGGTCCGCGGGTCGAAGATCTCGTGGGCGCCCCAGTTGGCCATCGGGATCACCTGGGCCCCGGTGACCAGGGCCAGCCGGGCGGCGCCGGTCTTGCCGCGCATCGGCCACAGCTCGGGGTCGCGGGTGGTCGTGCCCTCGGGGTAGATGACCACGACGCCGTTCTGGTTCAGGGCGTCGATGAGCACGTCGAGCGACTTCACGGCCTCGACGCTGCCGCGCTCGACCGGGATCTGCTTGACCTTGCGCAGGAACGGGCCCATCACCGGCACCCGCCACAGGCTGGCCTTGCCGAGGAACTGCGGCCACCGGCCGGCGCCGTAGATGTAGTGCGCGACCACGAGCGGATCGAAGTGCGACACGTGGTTGGGGACGAGGATCACGCCGCCCGTCTTCGGGATCTTCTCCATGTCGAGCCAGGTCCGCTTGGTCCAGACCTTGAGCACGGGAATCACCAGCACGGCCGCGAACCGCCGCCAGAATCCGAGCCTGCGGTGCGCCACGGCCCCTCCTACCTGCTGTGCGGCGTGTCCCCGCCGCGTCTCAAATACGAAATCATGCCCGCTCGAAGCCTGCGGTACCAGGTAGGGGTCCTTACCGCCGGCGGCTGGCACACTTGGCCGAATGGGTGGGGACTGGACGGCGATCATGCCGGTCAAGCGGCTGCACGCGGCCAAGAGCCGGTTGCGCGGCGCGGTTCCGCTGTCCCGGCACGCCGATCTGGCGCTCGCCATGGTGCTCGACACAGCGACCGCGGTGATCTCCGTGTGCGATCTCATCGTTGTGACCGACGACCCAGTGACCGCGACGGCCGTCACAGAGCTGGGCGCGCGAGTGGTGCCCGATCTCCCGGGCGCCGGGCTGAACGAGGCCATGCGGTACGGCGCCGACGAGGTCACCGGGCTCGGCCGGCGCCGGGCGGTGCTCGCCGGTGATCTTCCGGCCCTGCGCCCGGCCGAGTTCGACGCGGCATTGAGCGCCGTCGGCCACCGGGCTTTCGTGGCCGACGCCGCGGGCACCGGCACCGTGCTCCTGGGCGCCGCTGCGGGCGTACACCTCAATCCGCTCTTCGGAATCGGCTCGGCGCGGGCCCACGCCGAGTCGGGTGCGCGGGCCCTCGAGGGCGATTGGCCGGGCCTGCGGCAGGACGTCGACACCCCGGCCGACCTGGCCACCGTCCTCGCCCTGGGCGCCGGGAGGCACACCTGCGCCCTCCTGCGTGATCTGGGACTCAAGGTGGCCTGCGTCCCGGCCGCCTGAGGCGGTAGCGTCGAGGCCATGCAGGGGACGATCGCGACCTTCGACGCCGGCGACCGCAGCGGCACGCTTCTTCTGGACGACGGGACTGAGCTGGCCTTCGGCGCGCCCGCGTTCGACGGTTCCGGCCTGCGCAAGCTCCGGCTCGGTCAACGGGTCGACGTGGAGCGTGATCCGGGCGGCATTGTCCGTCAGGTGAGAATCCCCGGCATCGTCTAGGCAGCGCGTTTCACGTTCCGCCGAAAGCGGCAATGATGGAGCGATGCAGACCCCGCCCCGGACCCCGGAAAGCCGTCGGCGTGGCCCGAACGGCCGTTTCCTCCCGCGATCGGCCGAGCAGAAGACAACGGAGCAACTCGTGACCGCCAGCACCGAACCCGTCGAGGCGCCCGAGCAGGACCGCCCGGAACTGCCCGAGGACCGCTTCCTCAACCGCGAGCTGTCGTGGCTCGATTTCAACTCGCGCGTGCTGACGCTGGCCGAGGAGCCGAAGACGCCGCTGCTGGAGCGGGCCAAGTTCCTGGCCATCTTCGCCAGCAACCTCGACGAGTTCTACATGGTCCGGGTGGCCGGGCTCAAGCGCCGTCTCAGCGCCGGCCTGCCGATGCGCGGCGGCGACCGCAGCTCGCTGCGCAACCAGCTCGAGATGATCTCGCAGCGGGTGGCCGACCTGGTGACCCGTCAGGCCGCCTGCTTCGCCGACGAGGTCCGTCCCAAGCTGTCGGCCGAGGGCATCGAGCTGGTCTCCTGGAGCGAGCTCGACGCGCCCGAGCGCGAGCGTCTGCGCACGTACTTCCGCGAGCAGATCTTCCCGGTGCTGACCCCGCTGGCGGTCGACCCGGCGCACCCGTTCCCGTACATCTCGAGCCGTTCGCTCAACCTCGCGGTCGCCCTGCGTGACCCGGACGACGCCAACGCCGAGCTGTTCGCCCGGATCAAGGTGCCGAACAACGTGCCGCGCTTCGTCACCGTGCAGAACGACAGCCGGGGCGTGCGCTTCCTGCCCGTCGAGGAACTGGTGGCGGTCCACCTCGACCAGCTCTTCCCTGGCATGCAGGTGCTCGAGTGGCACCTGTTCCGGGTCACCCGCAACGCCGAGCTCGAGGTCGACGAGGACCGCGACGAGGACCTGCTGCAGGCCCTGGAGCGCGAGCTGGCCCAGCGCCGCTTCGGCCCGCCGGTCCGGCTCGAGGTGGCCGCCTCGATCAGCGACCACGTGCTCGAACTGCTCGTGCGCGAGCTCGACATGGACAGCGAGGACGTGCAGCGGGTGCCCGGCCTGCTCGACCTGTCGGCGCTGTGGCAGGTGTTCGGCGAGAGCGACCGCGACGACCTCAAGGACCGCCCGTTCGTCCCGGCCACCCACCCGCAGCTGGCCGACGGCGAGGTGCCGCGCAGCGTCTTCAACCGGCTGCGCGAGAGCGACATCCTGGTCCACCACCCGTACCACTCGTTCTCCACCAGCGTGCAGCGCTTCATCGAGCAGGCCGCGGCCGACCCCAACGTGCTCGCCATCAAGCAGACGCTCTACCGCACCTCGGGCGACTCGCCGATCGTCGACGCGCTGGTTGACGCGGCCGCCGCCGGCAAGCAGGTGGTGGTGCTGGTCGAGGTGAAGGCCCGCTTCGACGAGGTGGCCAACATCGCCTGGGCCCGGACGCTGGAGCGGGCCGGCTGCCACGTCGTCTACGGCCTGGTCGGCCTGAAGACCCACTGCAAGACCGCTTTGGTGGTACGGCAGGAGGGGAACCAGATCCGGCGCTACTGCCACATCGGCACGGGCAACTACCACCCCAAGACCGCCCGGCTGTACGAGGACTTCGGCATGCTCACCGCCGATCCCGAGGTCGGCGCCGACGTCACCGACCTGTTCAACGTGCTGACCGGTTACAGCCGCCAGCGCAAGTACCGCCGCCTGCTGGTGGCGCCGCACGGCGTGCGCTCCGGCCTCATCGAGCGGATCGAGGAGCAGGCCCGCATCGCCCGCGAGGGCGGTGAGGCGCTGGTGCAGATCAAGGTGAACTCGCTGGTCGACGAGGAGAGCATCGACGCGCTCTACCGGGCCTCACAGGACGGTGTGAAGGTCGACCTGATCATCCGGGGCATGTGCGCGCTGCGGCCCGGCGTGCCCGGCCTCTCCGAGAACATCCGGGTCCGCTCGATCGTCGGCCGTTTCCTGGAACACTCGCGGGTCTTCCGGTTCGGTGTCGGCGACGACGCGGAGTACTGGATCGGCTCGGCCGACCTGATGCACCGCAACCTCGACCGTCGCGTCGAGGCGCTGGTCAAGGTGGTCAAGCCGAGCGCCCGCGAGGAGCTGCGGTACGTGCTGGAGCTGTCGATGGACGACACCACCGAGGGCTTCGACCTGCACGGCGACGGCACGTGGCACCGCAACCCGGCCAGCCAGGCCGAGACGAGCATGCACCTGCAGGAGGCGCTGCTGCGCCGCGTCGACAAGAAGACGAAGGCGGTCTGATGCCGGAGCCGATCCGCGCCGCCGGCGGGGTGCTGTACCGCCGGGCCGGCGACGGCCTCGAGGTCTGCCTGGTGCACCGCCCCCGGTACGACGACTGGGCTCTGCCCAAGGGCCACCTCGACAAGGGCGAGCCGGCGATGCTGGGCGCGATCCGCGAGGTGCTGGAGGAGACCGGCCGGCGGGGCCGTCCCGAGCTGGCCCTGCCCCGCGTGGAATACGACCTGCCCGACGGCCGCCCCAAGACGGTGGACTACTGGCTGATGGCGGTCACCGGCGACGAGGCCCCGGTCCAGGACACCGACGAGGTGGACCAGATCGCGTGGCTGCCGCTGGCCGAGGCGGCGGCCCGGGTCAGCTACGGCGACGAGCGCGCCCTGCTCGACCACGTGGCCACCCTGCCGCCGGTCACCGCCGTGGCGGTGCTGGTCCGGCACGCGCACGCCGGCGAGCGCAAGAAGTGGAACGGCAACGACGCCCTGCGCCCGATCGACCCCGTCGGGCAGACCCAGGCCCGGCGCATCGCCGAGCTGGTGGCGCCGCTCGCACCGGAACGGCTGGTGGCGGCGACGCCGCTGCGGTGCAAGCAAACCCTGGAACCGCTCGCGGCCGCGCTCGGCGGCAAGCCGATCGTGATGGACGGCGGTTTCGCCGAGCCGTCCGACGCCGACGAGGCGCCGGCCAAAGCCAAACTGGCCGCCCAGCGCCTGTCCGATCTGCGATCCGGCGGCCTGGTCATGGTCTGCAGCCAGGGCAAGCTGATCCCGGGACTGCTGGCCACGCTGGCCGACGCGGCCGATCCGGCGCCCTACAAGACGGCCAAGGGCGACGGCTGGCTGCTCACCTGGTCCGGCGACCGGCTGCTGGGGCTGTCGCGGCTCTGATTTTCGAGGGCGGGCGGGTGTCCGCCCGCCAGAGGCCGAGCCGGTCGCCGGTGAGCCAGCGGGCCCGCCACAGCTCGTCCGCGCGCGGCTCCCAGTCGCGATAGGGCAGCAGCGCGACCCGCCAGCTCAACACACAGACGAGATACCAGTTGTAGACGGGGATCAACCCCAGAAAGGCGTCCCGGGGCCGGTACGAGGCCCACGGGGCCAGCAAACGCACGGCCAGGCCGGCCCAGGCGCCGGTGACGACCCAGTCGAGCAGGCCCGAGCCGGTCCAGCGCTCGGCCAGCCCGCCCAGCGTCCAGCCCGGCACGACGGCGGCCACGAACAGCCACGCCGCGATCAGCGACCGTCCCACCAGCCCGCGCGGCGACGCTCTGCGCTCCATGACCGGACGGTAGGCACAGTGGCCGCTTCCGCGCCGGGACACAGAAAAAGCGTCCACCGTACGGGTGGACGCCTTCTCGGCGGTGCGTGCTTCGGCTCAGGGGCCTCAGCTGGTCTTGCGGGCGCGCGGCGCGCGGGCGCGGGACGGGGTCTCCGCCGCGGCCGCGGTCGTCGTCTTGCGGGCGGTCGTCTTCTTGGCCGCGGCGGTCTTCGTCGCGGTGGCAGCCTTCTTGGCGGGGGCGGCCTTGGTCGCGGCGGTCTTCTTCGCCGCGGTCGCCTTGGTGGCGGTGGCCTTGGTCGCAGTCGCCTTGGTGGCAGTCGCCTTGGTAGCGGTCGCCTTGGTAGCGGCCGCCTTGGTGGCAGTGGACTTCGCCGGCGCCGCCTTGGTCGCCGTCGCCTTGGTGGCGGCGGTCTTGGCGGGCGCGGCCTTGGTGGCCGTCGTCTTCTTGGCGGCGGCCGTCTTGGTCGCGGCCGTCGTCGTCTTGGCCGGGGCCGCCTTGGTGGCGGCGGTCTTCTTGGCTGCCGTCGCCTTGGTGGCGGTGGCCTTGGTGGCAGTCGCCTTCGTCGCGGTGGCCTTGGTGGCCGTCGCCTTGGTGGCGGTCGTCTTCGCCGGGGTGGCGGTGGTCTTCGCCGGGGTGGCCTTCGTGGCGGCAGCCGCCTTCGTGGCGGTCGCCTTGGTGGCGGTGGCCTTCTTGGCCGGGGCCGCGGGCTTCGCGACCTTTCCGCTCGCCACCATCTCGCGGAAGGCGGTGCCAGGCTTGAAGGCCGGCACCGATGTTTTCTTCACTTTCACCGGTTCGCCGGTGCGAGGATTGCGGGCCGTACGCGCATTGCGTGCCCGCTTCTCGAAGACGCCGAAGCCGGTGATGGCAACCCGGTCGCCCTTGGTGACGGCGTTCTCCACCTCGCTGATGACCGCGTCGAGCGCCGCCGTCGCGGTTTTCCGGTCACCTAGCCGGGCGGCCAGTGCCTCGATAAGCTCGGCCTTGTTCACGATTTTCCTCCCGAACGTGAGAAGTGGCCCAATGCGAGCCATTCTGCGCGCACCGTATGCCCTCTGACCAGCAGACACAAACATTAGTGTCAAAAAAACCCTTGTGTTACAACGAAATCGCCCCCACCGGGGATGCGGTGGAGGCGAGATTTCGTGCCAGGACAGGGATTTTCGTTGCTCAGGCGACGACCGGCTTGAAGGCGGGACGCTTCTTCTCGTACGCCGTGATGAGCTCTTCGTGGCGCAGCGTCAGTCCGATGTCGTCGAGGCCTTCCATAAGCCTCCACCTGCTGAAATCGTCGATCGGGAACGACCAGGAGGCGTCGTCCACGCGCACCTGACGGGCGCCGAGGTCGACCGTGATCTGCTTCTCCGGCTCGCTCTCACCGAGGTCCCAGAGGGCTTCCACGGCTTTCTGATCGAGCTGGACCGGCAGCAGACCCTCCTTCAGAGCATTCCCCCGGAAGATATCGCCGAAGCGGGCCGCGATGACCACCTTGAAGCCCCAGTCGCGTAGCGCCCAGACCGCGTGCTGACGCGAGGATCCGGTGCCGAAGTTGGGTCCGGCGACCAGGATCGTGGCCCCGGCGTGGGCCGGATTGTTGAGCACGAAGGAGGGGTCGTCCTTCCACGCGCTGAACAGACCGTCCTCGAAACCGGTCCGGGTGACCCGCTTCAGATAGACCGCCGGGATGATCTGATCGGTGTCCACATCGGAGCGGCGCAGCGGCATGACCTTGCCGCTGTGGGTGACGAACTTGTCCATGTCTTTCTCCGGTCTCAGAGGTCGGCGGGGGCGGCCAGCTTGCCGACCACGGCGGTGGCGGCGGCGACCTGCGGCGAGACCAGGTGCGTACGGCCGCCCTTGCCCTGCCGTCCCTCGAAGTTGCGGTTGGAGGTCGAAGCGGCGCGCTGGCCCGGGCTGAGCGTGTCCGGGTTCATGCCCAGGCACATGGAACAGCCCGCGAACCGCCACTCGGCGCCGGCCTCGGTGAAGACCTTGTCCAGCCCCTCGGCCTCGGCCGCCTCGCGCACCTTGTACGACCCCGGCACGATCATCATGCGGACGCCGTCGTGCACCTTGTGGCCGCGGATGACGTCGGCCGCCGCGCGCAGGTCCTCGATCCGGCCGTTGGTGCAGGAGCCGACGAAGACCACGTCGACCGGAACGTCCTTGAACGGCGTGCCCGGCGCGAGATCCATGTATTCCAGGGCCCGGCGGGCGGCGTTGCGGTCGGTCTCCTCGATGAACTCGTCGGGGTCCGGAACCACGCTGTCGAGCGGGGCGCCCTGACCGGGGTTGGTGCCCCAGGTGATGAACGGGCTGATCGCCGACGCGTCCAGGATGATCTCGGTGTCGTACTCGGCGCCCTCGTCGGTGACGAGCGTGCGCCAGTACTCGACGGCGGCGTCCCACTGCTCGCCCTGAGGCGCGTGCTCGCGGCCCTTCAGGTACGCGAACGTGGTGTCGTCGGGCGCGATCATGCCGGCCTTGGCGCCCCACTCGATGCTCATGTTGCAGATGGTCATCCGGCCCTCCATGGAGAGCTTGCGGATGGCCTCACCGCGGTACTCCACGATGTGGCCGTTGCCGCCGCCGGTGCCGGTCTGCGTGATGAGGGCGAGGATCAGATCCTTGGCGCTGACCCCCGGGCCGAGCTCGCCGACGACCGTGACGGCCATCGTCTTCGGCTTCGCCTGCGGCAGCGTCTGGGTGGCCAGCACGTGCTCGACCTCACTGGTGCCGATGCCGAAGGCCAGCGCGCCGAACGCGCCGTGGGTGGCGGTGTGCGAGTCGCCACAGACGATGGTCGTGCCCGGCTGGGTGAGACCGAGCTGCGGCCCGATCACGTGGACGATGCCCTGGTTGATGTCGCCCAGCGGGCGGATCTGCACGCCGAACTCGGCGCAGTTCTTGCGCAGCGTCTCGATCTGCGTCCGCGAGGTGGTGTCGGCGATGGTGAAAAGCTCGCCGCGCTTGGTGTTGAACGCCGGGTCGGCATAGCCGGTCGGCGTGTTGTGGTCCTCGGTCGCGAGCGTGAGATCGGTGCGTCGAACCTGACGACCGGCCATGCGCAGGCCGTCGAAGGCCTGCGGGCTGGTCACCTCGTGCAAGAGGTGCAGGTCGATGTAGAGCAGATCAGGCTCACCCTCGGCAGCACGCACGACATGGTCGTCCCAGACCTTTTCGGCCAGGGTCCTCGGAGTGACTCCCACCATCTGGACATCCTAAATTCTGGGAGGTATGTTTCGGCTTGTGGGACACAGTATGAGCGGTGTCGGCGTTCTCGACAAGGCGGTCGTCATCTTGGCGGCCTGTGTCGACGGCGCCAGCCTGGCGGAACTCGTCGACCGAACGAAGCTGCCCCGGGCGACCGCACATCGCCTGGCCCAGGCCCTGGAGATCCACCGGATGCTGGTGCGCGACACCCAGGGCCGGTGGCGTCCCGGCCCCCGCCTGGGCGAGCTGGCCAACGCCGCGCCGGACGTGCTGCTGACCGCGGCCGAACCCCTGCTTTCCGCATTGCGGGACGCGACCGGGGAGAGCGCGCAGCTCTACTTGCGCCGTGCGGACGAACGCATCTGCGTGGCCGCCGCCGAACGCGCCAGCGGCCTGCGCGACACGGTCCCGGTGGGCTCGGTACTGCCGATGGTGGCCGGTTCGGCGGCCCAGATCCTGCTGGCGTGGGAGCCGCCCGAGGCAGTCATGCCGCTGCTGCCCCGCTGCAAGTTCACCGGCCGCACCCTGGCCGAGGTCCGCCGCCGCGGCTGGGCCCAGAGCGTCGCCGAACGCGAGCCCGGCGTGGCCAGCGTCTCGGCCCCGATCCGCGACCGCACGGGGCGGGTCATCGCGTCCATCTCGATAAGCGGTCCGATCGAACGCCTCGGACGCCGCCCCGGAGAGCGGCACGCGATGGCGGTCGTCCGCGCGGGGCAACGCCTTTCCGGCCTCTGACACCCGACGCGACCGGGCGGGGCGACTCGTTGTCCCGCTTTTCCCTCCGCGGTCACGCCTACTCGCGTCGCCTGCGCCCGTCGTGCCGACCCGCCTACGCGCGCCGCCGGACGCCTGTAGTGCCCAACCCGCCTACGCGCGCCGCCCGGACGCCTGTCAGGCCCAACCGGCCTGCGCTCGCGGTCTCAACGCGTATCGTGCCCGCCCTTTGCTTTACGGCTGTTTGCCGCCCGCTCCGTCCGTAGCGCCACCCGGGTCTGGCTTGCTCTCAACTCGCGTTACGCCGACTTGCCGCGCGCCACCTTCCTCGTGCCGTCGGTCCGCGCTATGCGCCTGTCGTGACCTCGATCCGCGCCACCGCGGCCGCGACATCACCCACCCGCCCGCCAGCCGCGAATTCACCCAGCGCGCCCGCCATCACATCACTCGATCCCAGCGAGCAGGCCACGACATCACCCAGCGGCCGCACGGCTGCCATGACATCACTCGACCCCAGCGCGCAGACCACGACATCACCCAGCGGCCGCACATCTGCCATGACATCACTCGACCCCAGCGCGCAGACCACGACATCACCCAGCGGCCGCACATCTGCCATGACATCGCCCCGCGCCACTATGCCGGCTTCGGCCCGCCGCCCCGGGCGCCTCAGGCTCGTTGTCCACAGCCCTGAGAACGTTGTCCACAGCCCGTCCGCGCGGCACCCCGCTTTTGGACGACAATGCATCGAGGCGGGGGCCCCCAGGGTGGGTGGGCACTGCGCGGTGGGCACTGCGCGGTGGGCACTGCGCGGTGAGCGGCGCGCACTGCACGGTGGGCCTTGCGGTGACGGCTTCGGCGGCCTGGTTGGACCGGGCGGTTCCGGGCGAATCGCTTTCGGGCGGGGCATGGTCGGGTCATTTCGGCCTGCTCTACGGCGGATCCGAGACTTTTGGACCTGTGATCGGGTCGGTGGGCGTCGATAAGGTCGCGGCGTGCGACTCTTCGGGCGCGAATCCGAGTGTGCTGCGCTCGATGACCTGGTGGCCGGGATTCGGCGCGGGCGCAGCGCCAGTGCGGTGCTGCGCGGTGAGGCCGGTGTCGGTAAGACGGCTCTGCTGCGTCATGCGCGGAGCCGTGCGCCCGGAGGCCTGGACATCAACGGCGTCGAGGCCGAGTCGACCTTTCCGTTCGCGGCGCTGCATCGGCTTCTGGTGCCCTGTCTGCCGCGCCGGGATCGGCTGCCGGCGACGCAGCGGGCCGCGCTCGAGGTCGCTTGCGGGCTGGCCGACGGGCCGCCTCCTGATGTGTTTCTCGTCAGTCTCGCCGCCCTGACTCTGCTCGCCGACGCGCCGCGGCTCTGTGTGCTCGACGACGCGCAGTGGTTCGATCGGGAATCGTTGCGGGCACTGGCCTTCGTGGCCCGGCGGCTGCACGCCGAGGGGGTCGTTCTGCTGTTCGGCTGGCGGTCCGCCGACGGCGACGACTTCGATCTGCTGGCCGGTGTGCCGGTCGTCGAGGTCGGCGGTCTCGACCGGGAGGCGGCCGTGGCGTTGCTCGCCGAGGTCGCGCCGGCGCCGCTCGATCCGGGGCTGGCCGATGGGATAGCCGTTGCCACGGGCGGGAATCCGCTCGCCCTGACCGATCTGGGGCAGGAACTCAGCGTCGAGCAGTTGGGCGGCGCGAGTCCGCTTCCCGATCCGGCGCCGATCGGCAGCCGGCTCGAAGCGCATTATTCGGCCGCTGTCCGGCGGCTTCCCGAGCGGGCCCAGCTGTGGCTGTTGCTGGCCGCGGCGGGGGCGGGCGCCACGGCGGAACAGATTCTGGCCGCCGCCGATGGTCTCGGCATCGGGCCGGTCGACGCGGAGCCGGCTGAGGATCTGCGGCTCGTCGCCGGGACGCCGCCGGTGGCTTTCCGGCATCCGCTGGTGCGGTCGGCCGTCTACGGTGACGCCCCGGCGGGGCGGCGGCGGGCCGTGCACCGGGCTCTGGCCGCGGCCACGTCGCACGCGGTCGACGCGGACCGCCGGGCCTGGCATCTGGCCGCGGCCGCGACCGGTCTCGACGAGGAGGTGGCGGCCGAGCTCGAACGCTGCGCCGAGCGGGCGGCCGCCCGGGGCGGGGTCGCGGCCCGGGCCACCTTCCTGACCCGGGCCGCCGAGCTGTCACCGGCGCCGGCCGACCGGGCCGCCCGTACCGTCGCGGCGGCCGAGGCGGCGGTGCCGGCCGGTGCCCCGGCCCGCGCGCTGCGGCTGCTGGACGAGGTGGACGAAGGGCTGCTGGCCGGGCCGCAGCGGGGAGCGGCGTTGATGACGAGGGCCATGGCGTCGGTCACCACCGGTGCGCCGGGCGCGTTGCGCGACGCCGCGGCGATGTGTCTCGCCGCGGCGGACGCGTTCGGCAGTACGGAACCGGATCGCACCCGTGAGGCCGTGCTGCTGGCGATGCATCACTCGATCACGGCCGAGGATCTGATGCGCGGTGTCACCCCGGAGCAGATCGCCGAGGCGGCCGTCCGGCTCGCCGGGCCCGATCCCGACGGCGCGCCCGATCTGCTGCTGGCCGGCTTCGCCGCCTTCCTCGTGAGCGGATTCGAGCGGGGTGTGCCGGCGATGCGGCGGGGCATCGCCGCGCTGACCGGTCCGGACCGCCGCGACGAGCATCTGCTCACCCACTATCAGCTCGGGATAACCCTCTGCACGCTGCTGTGGGACGACGAGTCGCGCCGGGTGGTGCTGCGCGGGGCCGAGGACGCCGCCCGCCGCGCCGGCGCCTTGCAGACGCTGGATCTGGTGCATTTCATGGCGGCCATGGACGACGCCACCCTGGGGCGGCTGCGTGACGCCGACCGCCATGACGCGATCGGGCAGCGGCTGCGCAAAGCGATCGGCGTCACCGCCGACCAGGAGCTGATCTGGCGGCATCCGGAACTGGTGGCCTGGCGGTCCGGTCCCGGCGACCGGGACGCCCTGCTGCCCGCCCTCGACGTCTTCGACATGCTGGGGGTGGGCGCGATGCGGTCGGTCACCCTGCACAGCATCGCCGTGCTCGACATCGCCTGCGCCGACTACGTGGCCGCCCGGCGGCGGCTGCAGTCGATGGTGGAGTTCGGCCGTCCGGGCCGCTACGCGCGGGTGCTGCCCGATCTGGTGGAGAGCGCACTGCGCTCAGGTGACCGGCGAACCGCCGCTCTCGCCTACGCGGATCTGGCCGTGGCGACCGCCGCCGCCGGAACACCGTGGGCGGAGGGGCTCCGCGAACGCTCCAAGGCGTTGCTCAGCCCGCCCGACGCGGCCGAGGCGCACTATCGGGAGGCGATCGAGCGGTTGTCGGTCACGCGGGCCGTCGGGGACCTCGCCCGGGCCCGGCTGGTGTACGGCGAATGGTTGCGCCGGCGCCGCCGTCGGCGCGACGCCCGGCAGGAGCTGGCGGCGGCGCTGGAGATGTTCGAAGCCGAGAAGGCGCGGGCGTTCGCCGACCGGGCGCGGGCCGAGCTCCGCCCGCTGGGCGAGAGCGGGCTCACCCCCGTACCGGAAAATGAAACGGCCTTGACCCCGCAGGAGGCCGCCGTGGCCCGCCTGGCCCGGGGCGGCGGTACGAACGCGGAGATCGCCGCGCATCTGTTCCTGAGTGCCAGCACCGTCGATTACCACCTGCGCAAGGTGTATCGGAAGCTCGGCGTCCGCTCGCGGCGGCAACTCCGCGACATCTTGCACGACTGACTACGCGTTTCACGGGATTCGCGGATGGGCGCGCTCCCACCACGATCGGCTGATGGCACACGTGAGCGCCGCTTACGGGGCGGAGATCTTCTACAAGGACTGGGGCACCGGCCGGCCGGTGATCCTCAGCCACGGGTGGCCACTCAACTCCGACAGTTGGGAGGCGCAGCAACTTCTACTCGCCGCCAACGGATTCCGCGCGATCGCCCACGACCGCCGCGGGCACGGCCGGTCCACGCAGACCTGGCAGGGCAACGACATGGACACGTACGCCGATGACCTGAAGACTTTGATCGACGCCCTTGATCTGCGGGACGTGACGCTCGTCGGCTTCTCGACGGGCGGCGGCGAGGTGGCCCGCTACGTCGGGCGGCACGGAACCTCCCGCATCGCCCAGGTGGCGCTGGTCTCCGCGGTGCCGCCGTTCATGATGCGGACCCCGGACAACCCGGGTGGCCTGCCGGTCGACGTGTTCGACGGGCTCCGGGCCGGGTCCCTGGCCGACCGGTCGCAGCTGTACCAGGACCTGGCTTACGGGCCGTTCTTCGGCAACAACCGGCCCGGGGCCGACGTCTCGGCCGGCATCCGCGACGCCTTCTGGCTGCAGTCGATGGCGGCGGGGCACCACAACGCGTACGAGTCGATCGCCGCCTTCTCCGGCACCGATTTCCGGGCCGACCTGGACGCGTTCGACGTCCCCACGCTCGTCATCCACGGCGACGACGACCAGGTCGTGCCGTTCGCCGTCGGCGGCCAGGCCAGCGCCACCCGCGTCGCCGGGGCCGTCCTGACCGTCTACCCCGGTGCGCCGCACGGCATCACCGACACCCACAAAGAACAGCTGGGAGCCGATCTCCTGGCCTTCCTGAAGGAGTACGACGCATGAAACCCATCGTTCTGGTCCACGGATTCTGGGTCACCCCACGCAGCTGGGAGAACTGGAAGGCGCACTACGAGGCCAAGGGCCATCAGGTGATCGCGCCCGCCTACCCCGGATTCGACGTCGAGGTGGAAGCCCTGAACGCCGACCCGACGCCGGTGGTCGACGTCACCGTGCCGCAGATCATCGCCCGCTACGAGGAGGAGATCAAAGCACTGCCGGAGCCGCCGATCATCATCGGTCACTCGGCCGGCGGCGCCTTCACCCAGATCCTGCTCGACCACGGGTTCGGCGTGGCCGGCGTGGCGCTCAACTCGGCACCGACCGAGGGCGTACGGGTGGTTCCGCTCTCCCAGCTCAAATCGACGTTCCCGGTGCTGAAGAGCCCGGCCAACCGGCACAAGGCGATCCCGCTCACCTTCGAGGAGTGGAAATACGCTTTCACCAACACCTTCACCGATGAAGAGGCGCGTTTCCTGTACGAGCGGTACGCGATCCCGGCCAGCGGCGGCATCCTGTGGGGCGGCGTGCTCGCCAACTTCCAGCCCGGCCACCAGGACACGTGGGTCGACTACCACAACGACAACCGGGCGCCGCTGCTGTTCGTCTCGGGTTCCGAGGACCACATCATGCCGCCGGCCGTCCAGGAGTCGAACCAGAAGCACTACAAGTCCAACACCATCACCGAACGCAAGGAGTACGAGGGATACGCCCACCTGCTGCCGGCGCAGAAGGGCTGGGAGTCGATCGCCGACGAGGTGCTCGACTGGGCCCTGCGGCACGCTTCATGACCGGCCTGTCCATCACGCACATCGGCGGCCCGACGACGCTGCTGGAGATTGGTGGCGTACGGCTTCTGGTCGACCCGACGTTCGACGCCCCCGGCCGCCACTACGCGTTCGGCTGGGGCACCTCGTCGCGTAAGACCGCCGGCCCCGCCCTGCCGGCCACGGCGCTGGGCCCGCTCGACGGCGTCCTGCTGACTCACGACCAGCACGCCGACAACCTCGACGACGCCGGCCGCGCACTGCTGAAACGGGTGCCGACGGTGGTGACCACTGTCGCGGGCGCCCGCCGCCTGGGCGCAACCGGCTTGTCCCCGTGGACGTCGACGAAAATCGGCGACGTCGAGGTGACCGCCACCCCGTCCCGGCACGGCCCGTGGTGGAGCGTCCCGATCGTCGGCCCGACAACCGGTTTCGCCTTGCGCCCCAAGGGTTCCTCGACCGTGACGTGGATTTCCGGCGACACGGTGGTCTTCCCCGGCGTCCTCCAGGTGGCCGACCGTTTCGAGGTGGACACGGCGATCCTGCACCTGGGCAAGGTCCAGTTCGGCTTGACCGGCCCGGCCCGCTTCACCATGACCGGCCGCGACGCGGCCACCCTGGTCGATCGGGTGAAACCCCGCCACGTGGTACCGGTCCACTACGAGGGCTGGTCCCACTTCCACGAGGGCCGCCCGGAAATCGACGCCGCTTTCCCTCAGGGCAGGCTGACCTGGCTGGAGCCGGGAGTCCAGACCGCGTTGTCGTGAGCGAAGACCACCTGCTTGGGGTCGAGGGCGAGTAGCCGGCCGAGCCAGTCCGGTTGCTCGCCCACACCCGCCTGCCGCCCCAGCACGTCACCGGTGAACAGAGTCGCGTTGTCGTGGCTCTGCCCCGCCACGACCACCGTCCCGTCCCGCCGCCGCACCACAACCGACTGGTGCCCCGCGGTGTGCCCCGGCGTTGGCACGATCGAGACCCCCGGCATGACTTCCACTTCCCCGTCGACCTCTTCGACGACCGCCCCCGGATGGTCAACCAACTCGGGCAGCGTGTGACTCTCCACCGCCCGCGCCAGCTCCAGCTCCGCCCGCTGCGCGAACACCGGCCGCCCCGCCAGCTCCGGATTCCCCCCGCAGTGATCAAAGTGGAGATGGCAGTTCACCACATACCGAACATCACCAAGCTCGACGCCGCCCCGTTGGAGCGCCTCCACAAGCGGAACCCGACTGGGCCGGTAATGCCCCTCAACCCAGGCATCCCCACCCATCCCCGTATCAACCAGCAGTCGCCCCGCCACCGGATGCTCAACCACATACCCGAACACCGGCTCAACCCGAGCCACCCCAGTCCCCGTCTCCTCCCCCGGCCGAACAAACCGCCCAAAGTCCACCCGCCGCACCGCAACATCCCTCACCCCCTGAAGCTAGCCCTCCCCCCTTCCACCCTTCACCCCCAAACCCACCCCACCCCACCCCACACCGCGCCCGCCCCACACCACCGAACGGCGCACAACCACCACCACGCCCCACACCACAGACGCCGAACCCGCAGCCGACGCGTAGACCCCCAGCGGGCGCGCGGCGGCCGGGTAGGCGACACGGGCATGGGCGACCGGCACCCATACGACTCACAACACGGCGAGCAACGCGGTCCGACAGGCGCACAGGCGGCGGCCAACGCGCCCGGCGAGCAACGCGGGCCAACGGGCGCACAGGCGGCGGCCAACGCGCCCGGCGAGCAACGCGGGCCAACGGGCGCACAGGCGGCGGCCAACGCGCCCGGCAAGCGACGCGGTCGGCGGCCGCGCAGGCGAACGACACGCTCGGCGAGCGGCGCAGGCGAACGACACGCTCGGCGAGCGGCGCAGGCGAGCGGTATGGCGGGGGACGCCCATACGACCCGCGACACGGCGGGCAACGCGGGCGGATGGAGGCGGCGCGGCAGGCGGGCGGCATTACGACAAGCGGCACAGCGGGTGATGCGGGCGGCCGGAGGTCAGCGAGGGGGCGGAGGCCGCGCGGTAGACGGGCGACGCGGGCGGGACCGACGGACGGCATACGCCCGGCGACACAGACGGGCATACGACCCGCGGCACAGCAGGTAATGCGGGCAGCCGGAGGTCAGCGAGGGCGCAGGGCGCGCGATGGACGGCCAGACGAGCGCACAGCGCGCAGGAGAGGCGCACGGATACACGCCGTGGACGGCCGAACGAGCGCACGGCGCCCAGACAGCGCAGACCGATACACGCCATGGACGGCCGAACGAGCGCACGGCGCCCAGACAGCGCAGACCGATACACACCGTGAACGGCGGCGTGGACGGATACGCGCGGCCGACGGTCGGCGCGACGAGCGGTCGCCACACCGAGCACCCCCAGGCGACACGGCAGCGCCCAACAGCGCCGCAAGACACGCACCGAGCCGCACAACAATCGGCATAGCAGGCACGAGCGAACCCCGCGGCCCCATGCCGGCCCGAAGGGCTCAGCCCTCCCCACCCGCCCGGACCCCGAAGGGGTTCGGACCCGCACCCGACTCCCCACCGCAACCACCGCACCGTGGGGGTCTGGGGGGTCGCCCCCCAGGCAGATATGCGAAATGACCCCTGTCCGCGCTTACTGCGGACAGGGGTCACCCCGAATGTAGCCCCGAAGGGATTCGAACCCTCGCTACCGCCTTGAGAGGGCGGCGTCCTAGGCCGCTAGACGACGGGGCCAGGACTTGCTTTGTACTGCTTTTCGCTTCGCTCTCGCGTTGGCGACGGGCCGAACTCTATCAGAAGTCCAGCGCCGCCCCTCCCGCGGGAGTTGTAGCGCTGGGGTACCAGGACTCGAACCTAGACTAACTGAACCAGAATCAGTCGGGCTGCCAATTACCCCATACCCCATTGGCTCGGCTTCTTGGTTTTTGCCGCGTTGCCGTGCCGAGAAAGAACTCTACCCGACCCTCGCATGACCAACAAATCGGGTTCGGATCATCGGAAGATGCCCTGGTGGCGGCGGGTCCACTCGACGTATGTCGTGGCGGGGCGGCCGGTCAGTTCGGCGACGGTGGGCAGCGCCGGTTGGGGGTGGCCTACCGAGGCGGCGAGGCCGTCGAGGTACCACTTGGCGTGTTCGCCCATGGTCTTTTCGAATTGGGTCAGGGCCTGGTCGTACGGGAGGTCGATGTAGGCGAGGTCACGTTCGAGGGCCTGCCCGATGGCCGCCACCTTGTCACGGCGGCTGAGGGTTTCGGGGCCGGTCAGCTCGTACGACCTGCCTTCGTGGCCGTCGGTGAGGATGACGTGGGCGGCGACGGCGGCGATGTCTTCCTGGGCGATGGCCGCGTTGGCCACTGTGCCGTAGGCGTCTCGTACTTCGTCGCCGGCGCGGATCTGTGGGGCCCACAGTTCGGCGTTGGCCATGAATTCGCCGGGTTCGAGGTGGGTCCAGGGCACGCCGCTCGCTTCGACGGCGTCTTCGATGGCCTGCCAGTGTTCGCCTTTGGCGCCGGCCAGGTCGACGATGCGCCGCACGCCGGCGTCGGCCGCCAGCCGGCAGACTTCGGGGGCGGTCGGTACGTGCGGCGCCAGGTACATCACGTCGACGCCGGCGAGGGCGGCCGGCAGTGTGGACGGCCGCCCCACGAAGCCTTTCACCACGTCGACGCCCGCGGGCAGGGCCGCTTTGGCGGGGTCGACGGTCAGGGCCCGTACGTCTGAGGCTCCTCGCGCCAGCAGTTCGTCCACGACCATGCGGCCGATGTTTCCGGTCGCGCCGGTGACGAGGATCTTCATCGGCGTCAGTCGAGGGAGACGACCGGGTTGCGGAGTTCGCCGATGCCCTGGATGCTCACCGAGACGGTGTCGCCCGAGGTGATCTCGCTGACTCCGGCCGGCGTGCCGGTGAGGATGATGTCGCCGGGCAGCAGCGTCATGACGTGCGACACGTACGAGACGAGGGTCGGCACGTCGAAGACCATGTCCTTCGTACGGCCGATCTGCCGCACCTCCATGGCTTCGGGGTCGCGGCCGACCTCGCACCGGATCTCGAGGTCGCTCACGTCGAGGCCGGTGACGATCCACGGCCCGATCGGGCAGAACGAGTCGAAGCCTTTGGCCCGGGTCCACTGCGGGTCGCTGCGCTGCAGGTCGCGGGCGGTGACGTCGTTGCCGATGGTGTAGCCGAAGATCGCCTTTTCGGCGCCGGCCCGGTCGACGCGGCGGGCTCCGGTGGCGCCGATGACGACGGCCAACTCGGCCTCCTCCTCGACGCGCTGCGACTGCGGGGGGAGCCGGATGGCGTCGTTGGGCCCGATCACCGAGGTGGAGGGCTTGATGAAGATCAGCGGCTCCTTGGGCACCTCGTTGCCGAGCTCGGCGGCGTGGTCGGCGTAGTTGCGGCCGACGCCGATGACCTTGCTCGAGAAGATCGGGGCGAGGAGCCGGACGTCGGCCAGCGCCCAGCGCTGACCGGTGAAGCGGACCTCCTCGAACGGCAGGGAAGAGATCTCGGCGACGGTCAGGCCGGAGGCGTCACCCTCGACGACGCCGAAGGAGACCCCACCAGCATGGACAAAACGGGCGAAACGCACGATGATCTCCTGTTCGCGGCTTTGATGCTCCTAGGAAATCTACGCCGGGCGCTGCGCTCCGTCCGCCGTCGCACCGAGACGGGGGAACGGGTCGAGCGAGAAGATCACCTCGACCGGCACCTCGAAGTAGCGGCCGATCTTGAGGGCCAGGTGGAGGCTGGGGCTGAACTCGCCGCGCTCGATGTAGCCGACGGTCTGGTAGTGGACCCCGACCGCGTCGGCGAGCTGCCGCCGCGAGATGCCGCGCTCGGCGCGCAGCATCGCGATCCGGTTGTGCGTGACCTCGTTGCCCAATTCCTACCGCCCGACCGTGCTCATCATTCGCTCGCGCCGCGCCGCGACGGCCGAACCGGACTCGCGCCGCGCCATCCGACGCAAGAGCGTGGGCGCCAGCGCCAGGCCGACGACGGCCCAGGCCGCGAGCACGCCGAACGTCTCCAGGGTGCGCCAGGACCCGGTCAGTTCGACCGAGGCCAGCGCGTCCGGCAGGAACGCCGAGCGCATGCCCAACCCTAACCAGTAGATCGGGAAGACCTGGGCGACGCCCTGGAGCCAGCCCGGCATCGCGCTGATCGGGTAGAAGACGCCGGAGATCGCGATCAGCCCGAACAACGGCAGCATGATCACCGGCAGGGCGCGCGGACTCTCGAAGACGGAGCCCAGCGCGGCGCCGAGCGGCATGGTGGCCAGCAGAGCCAGCGGCAGCAGCCAGAGCAACGTCAGCCACGTGCCGGGTCCGGTCTCCAGCCCGTCGACCAGCAGGGCGCCCGGGATGAGCACGGCCACCATGGAGACCAGCGTCATACCGCCGACGACGATGACCTTGCCGACCAGGTAGCCGCCCATCCCGTTCGGCGTGGCCTTGGCCCGCAGCAGCGTGCCGTCCTCGCGCTCGACGACGAGCAGTTGGGCGATCGTGACGAGGCCGCCGAAGGCCAGGTTCATGCCGAGCATGCCGGGCAGGGCGCCGGCGCCGAGCGAGAAGTCGGTGCCGGGGATCGTCGCGTCCCGCATGAAGAACAGGACGAGGAGCAGCACCACGGTCGGGAACAGGTAGCCCCACAGGTCGATCGGCGTGGTGAGCGTCTGCCGCAGCTCGATGCGGCCGCGGGCGGCGCCGGTCCGGAACGTCTCGATCATCGGGCGCTCTCCTCGAAGTCGCGGACCAGCCGCATGTACGTGTCCTCGAGGCTGCTGCGGCGTACCTCAAGCTCGGTGACGCTGTCGCCGTACTGCGTCAGCAGTTCGCGGACGAACGGCGTCGCCTCCTCGGCCGAGTGGACGAACCGCTGGCCGTCGCGGGTCCAGCGGATCTCGCTCTCGCGGGAGACCAGGCGGGAGAGATCGTCGGCCGACCCGTCGGCGATGATCCGGCCGCCGGACAGGATGACGATGCGGTCGGCCAGTTTCTCGGCCTCGTCGAGGTCGTGGGTGGTGAGCAGGATCGTCGTGTCGTCCACATCGGTGAGCCGGTGGACCAGGTCGTGGAACTCGCGGCGGGCCGCCGGATCGAAGCCGACCGTGGGCTCGTCGAGGAAGAGCAGCTCGGGCCGGCCCACGATGCCGATCGCCACGTCGAGCCGCCGCCGCTGGCCACCGGAGAGCCGGGACACCCGGGTCCCGGCCTGCGCGGTCAGGCCGACCACCTCGAGCAGATCACCCACGGGCCAGGGACGGCGGGTCTCGGGCGTCGAGTACGGGCGGTAGTAGCGCCCCAGGTGTCCCAACAGCTCGGCGACGCGCCACTTCCCGTGGTCGCGCCACGACTGCAGAACCACGCCGACGCGGGAGCGCCAATGCTCGCCGCCGGCGGACGGGTCGACGCCCAGAACCCGTACCTCTCCGGAAGACCTCATCCGAAAGCCTTCGAGGATCTCGATGGTGGTGGTCTTGCCGGCCCCGTTGGGGCCGAGCAGCGCGAGGACCTCACCGCGGCGGGCGGCGAAGGTCACCCCGGTCAGGACATCCTTCGCCCCGTACCGCATGCGGAGATCGCGGACGTCGATCACGCGCTCGCCGGCCGGAACCTCCGGGCCGGCGGCGAGCGCCCCCGTCAATGTCATTCCTCCCATGTCCGGGACGTTAGCAAGGTCGTAGTAGATGTACTACATATTTTTGCAGTTCTGCTGTGTCGGAAAAATTAACTTACCGAAATGGACGGATATGCCGGGAGTGAGCACCGTGGCGCGGCTCATTGGCGCGCGACGGTGATCGTGTTGATCGCCTCGGCTGGATACGCTGGTGCGATGGGGATCAAGCAGGTGAGGACGCTCACCACGACGCTGCCCTCGGTCACCTGGATTCCTATCGCCCGGGCGCACGCCGAGCGCGCCGACGAGATGACCGCGGGCCACCGTGCCCGGCGGGCCTCCGGCGAGAAGCATGCCATCGAAGATTTTCTGTACGACTACTACGGCACCCGCCCGTCGGTGCTGCGCCGCTGGCATCCCGGCGTCGGCACCGGGCTCGCCCCCTCGCCGACCGGGGTGGCCGAGCACGCCGCGTGGAAGTTCTACATGACGTACCCCGACGGGGTCGTCACGCTCGACGAGGTCGCCTTCATGCACGCCCGCGGCGAGTCGGTGCGCTACATCCACGGCCTGCTGACGGCGACCGCGTCCCGCCCGGTCTTCTCCGGCTGCTTCGGCCTGCACGAGTGGGCGATGGTCTACCGCGACCCGGAACACCGCCATCCGCTGCCGCTGCGCCTCGGCCAGGCCGAAACCGATCGGGTGGTCGAGGATCACCCGATCAGGTGTACGCACTTCGACGCGTTCCGCTTCTTCACGCCGGAGGCGGTCGGCCTCAACCGCCTCCAGCCCACCCGCGCCACCCAGGTCGACCTCGACCAGCCCGGCTGCCTGCACGCCGCGATGGACGTGCACAAGTGGGCGACCAAGCTGGGCCCGGCCGTGCCGGGCGCGCTGGCGCTGGACTGCTTCGCCCTGGCCGGCGACATCCGCCTGCTGGACATGCAGGCCAGCCCGTACGACCTGTCCTCGTACGGCTTCGATCCAGTCAAGATCGAAACCCCCGAGGGCAAGGCCGAGTACGTGGCCCGGCAGCGCGAGTTCGCCCGCCGGGCCGCCGCTCTGCGCGCCCGCCTGATCCGCGTCTGCGAGGAGCTCATGGGCCCCGAGGACGCGTCACGCAACCGCGAGGCCGTCGCCCCGTTCAACCATCGCTGACCCCTTCACCGAGACCTTCCAGGGCCGGCCGCAGCCCCGCCATCTGCACGAATATCGACCGGCGCTCGACCGCGTCGCCGACGGGGTCGAGCTCGTAGCCGTCGATCCACACCCATCCGGCGTACGTCTGCCAGTCGTGCACACGAATCACCCGGAACCGGATCGGCGTGGCGAACTGCACGCTGGCCGACCGGCCCACCTCCAGCACATCTCCCGGCTGAGGCACCATCACGCCACCCCCACTCCACATCGGACTAGTCGTGCGACACTAGTCTGGTGATCAGTTGCTCCGTGTTGCCGGTCGGGCGGCACGACATTGGCAACACTTCAGGGGAGGCATCTGTGGAAACATTTGGAGATTTGGCCCGCCGGCTGCGCGGCACCCGCTCCCTGCGCGAGGCCGCCCGGGCCGCCCACGTCGACCCGGGCCACCTCTCCCGCCTGGAACGCGACCTCCGCCCACCGACGGTCGCGGTGGCCCGAGCCCTGGACACCCTCTACGGCGCCGACGGCCGGCTGACGGCACTCGCCGAGACCGAGGCCGGCCTGTCGCCCGCCGCCAAGCGCCTGATGGCCCTCTTCGGCCAGGCCACCTACCGATCCGGCCGCCCCGTCCTCACCTCAGCCGGCACACCGAGCCTCGAATACGCCTGAACAAACCCTTCTCAAAAGTCGAGCGCAGCGTCCGGGTCCGTGCCGAAGGACCCCGGATACCGGTTGCCATGGTGCTGGCGATGATCGCGATGCCGCCGAGGTCCTTCCTCCGCTGCTCTGCGCGAGCTGCCCGCGCCGGACGTGGGTGCCGATCGAGTCGTGCGGAGTCGGCGAGCCTTCTGGGGAAACCTCGAATCAGCGAGCTTGCCGGAGAATCCGGCTGACTTGGGACGGCGTTCGGCAATGGACGAGGTGGGGTTTCGCCGCGCCGAGGAACCGGGTGAGAGTACGCGTGCTGTTGGCACTGTCGCGGGCGTCCAGGTCGGCCGCCGTCGCCGCGGGGCGGGTGCGGTAGGCGCGGGCGCCGCGGGCCACGCGGCGGAGCGAGGCCAGATCCCAGTCGTGGCCGCCGCGCAGGCGGTCCAGGCCGGCCCGGCGCAGAACGCGCCAGATGGTCACGCGGGCGGGCAGGTCGAGCCAGATGACAGTGTCGGCCGCGTCTCGAAGGGGCGCCGGCGCGAGCTTACGGACGCAGGCGCCCGGCCGCGATCAACATTCCGGCCGCGGTCAGCCCGCACAGCCCGACCAGCACCGACAGGACCGTGCGGTCCCCCAGCCCCCACACCGCGGCCACCACGAGTATCACCGCGATGCTGGACGTGAAACTGCCCCCGGCCACCAGAGCGGCCTTGGCGGCGGCAGTCGAGCGGGACCGGGTCACCGCCTGATTATCGGGTCGATTCCCGCCGCCCGCGGGTGTCTCGGCCAAGTAGGGCGGGCGTGTCAGTCCTCGGTGCCGCGGCGGTTGCGTTTGATCTGGGATCGGCGCTTCTTCTCGCCGATGCGGCGCTCGACCGAGCCGCGCGTGGGCTTGGTCGCGCGGCGCTGGCGGGGCGGGGGTGCGATGGCCTCGCCGACCCGCATGGCGAGACGGGCCTGGGCCGCCTCGCGGTTGCGCAGCTGCGAACGGTGCTCGGAGGCGGTGATGGTCAGCACCCCGTCGACCAGGCGGCTGCCGAGTCGTTCGGCCGCCCGCTGTTTCAGCGCCGGCGACAGCAGGTCGGACGCGAGCAGGTCCCAGGACAGCTCGACCCGGGAGTCGGTCGTGTTCACACCCTGGCCGCCGGGGCCGCTGGAGCGGGAGAAGCGCCATGCGAGCTCGGCCGCCGGGATCGTCAGGCGGTCGTTCACTCGCACGTCCTCGGTCACGCTGGACAGCATGGCATCGGCGGTGGGTGCATCGCCACGTGGTTATCGATCAAGAAAACGTTGACCCAGGGGGCAGTATGGGTGGGTGACGTCCCCAAGCACGCCGGTTGTCACGACCGGCTATCCGTGGCCTATCGAAACCACGCGGCTTGCCAACGGCCTTCGGGTTGTGGTGAGCGAGGACCGGACAGCGCCGGTCGTCTGCGTCAATCTCTGGTACGACGTCGGCTCGCGGCATGAGCCGGCTGGGCAGACCGGCTTCGCGCATCTGTTCGAGCATCTGATGTTCGAGGGGTCGCAGCATGTGGCCAAGACCGAGCACATGCGCCTGGTGCAGGGCAACGGCGGCTCGCTGAACGCGACCACGAACCCGGACCGCACCAACTACTTCGAGACGATGCCGGCCGAGCATCTGGAGCTGGCCCTGTGGCTGGAGGCCGACCGGATGGGCGGCCTCGTCCCGGCGCTGACCCAGGAGACGCTGGACAATCAGCGCGAGGTGGTCAAGAACGAGCGCCGCCAGCGGTACGAGAACGTGCCGTACGGCGATGCCTGGCTGCGGCTTCTGGAGCTGCTTTACCCGGAGGGCCACCCGTACCACCACCCGACGATCGGGTCGATGGAGGACCTGAACGCGGCCGGCCTGGAGACGTTCAAGGCCTTCCACCAGAAGTACTACGCGCCGAACAACGCCGTGCTGACCGTCGCCGGTGACGCCGACCCGCAGCAGGTGTTCGCGCTGGCCGAGAAGTACTTCGGGCGGCTGGAGCCGGTGGCCGACATCCCACCGGCGCCCAAGGTGCAGATCGGCCGGGAGCCCGCGAAGCGCGAGACGGTCACCGCCGCGGTTCCGGCGCCGAGGATCTACATCTCGCACCGGACCCACCCGTTCGGGACCAAGGGGTACGACGCCGTCACCGTGCTCGCCGCGGTGCTCGGCAACGGCCGGGGCAGCCGCCTCTACCAGCGTCTGGCCGACGGCAAGCGGA
Organism: Actinoplanes sp. NPDC048988; assembly: GCF_043197815.1. Taxonomy (NCBI): domain Bacteria; kingdom Bacillati; phylum Actinomycetota; class Actinomycetes; order Micromonosporales; family Micromonosporaceae; genus Actinoplanes; species Actinoplanes sp. NPDC048988. The sequence continues at coordinate 545,741 of NZ_JBICTW010000001.1, forward strand.
TCGCCCAGCCCGACTACATCGGCTCGTACGGCGTCGACCTCGCGCACGCGCCGGCCCCGCTGATCATCACGGCCACCGCCAAGGACGGCGTGGCCGTCGAGGAGCTCGAGGCCGGTCTCGACGAGGTCATCGCGAGCCTGGTCACCGAGCCGGTGACCTCCGACGAGCTGGCCCGGGCCAAGGCCCTGCTCACCACCGCCTGGTGGCGGCAGGTGTCAACGGTGGGTGGCCGCGCCGACACCCTGAGCCGGTACACGACGCAGTTCGGCGAGCCCGAGGCCGCCGCCTACCGGCTGCCGCAGTGGCTCGCGGTCACGGCCGACGACGTCACCGAGGCCGCCCAGCTCCTGAACGCCGAGTCGAGGGTCACCCTCACGTACGTCCCCGAGGAGAACAAGTGACTCTCATCGCCACCCGCCCCGATCCGGGTCAGGCCCGGCCGTACACGTTCCCGGACCTGCAGCGGGTCACCGTCGCCGGCGGCACGGTGATCGGCGCGCACCTGCCGGGTCAGCTGCTCGCGACCGCGATGCTCATGCTCGACGCCGGCGCGGCCCGGGAGACGCGGGGCCGCGAGGGCACCGCCACCGTGCTCGCCAAGTCGCTGGAGGAGGGCACGCGGCGGCGCGACTCGGCCGCGTACGCCATCGCTCTGGAAAGTCTCGGCGCCGAGCTGGCGCCCTCGGTCGACTGGGACACGTTCCGGGTCGGCGTCTCGGCCCCGGTTCCGCAGCTGCTCGACGCGGTGCGCCTGGCGGCCGAGGCCACCCGCACCCCGAAGCTGGACCCGGCCGACGTGGCCCGGGTCCGCGACGACGAGGTGACCGCCCTGCGGATGGACTGGGCCCAGCCCGGCCCGCGGGCCGACGCCGCGCTGCGGGCCGACCTGTTCGGCGCGGCCGAGCGGTTCGGCCGGCCGATGCACGGCGATCCCACCTCGGTGGCCGCCGTGACCGTCGACGACGTGCTCGCCTTCCACGAGAGCTGGATGCTGCGGCCGGGCGTGCTGCTCGTGGCCGGCGACCTGGACACGCTCGATCTGGCCGCGCTGGGCGAGGCGGCGTTCGGCGGCACCGGCGGCGACCCGCTGCCGGTCGAGGGGCCGCTGGACTTCTCGGTCCGCGATCACCGGCGGATCATCCTGGTCGACCGGCCGGGCTCGGTGCAGTCGACGCTGCGGATCGGTCACCGTTCACCCGAACGGGCGACCTCCGATTATGTACAGATGACGTTGGCCGCGACGATCCTCGGCGGCGCCTTCACGTCGCGGCTCAACCACCTCATCCGTGAGGTGAAGGGCTACACGTACGGCATCCGGGGCTCGTACGCGATGTCGCGCCGGTTCGGCCGTTTCGAGGTGGCCGCGGGCGTGCAGACGGCGGTGACCGTGCCGGCGATCGTCGACACGCTGGGCGAGATCGACCGCACCCAGCAGGACGGCGTGACCGAGGACGAGCTGGCGGTCGCCCGCTCGTGGCGGGCCGGGCAGCTCAGCGTCGAGATGCAGACGCCGGGTTCGATCGTGGGGGCACTGAGCACGCTGGTGCTCTACGGGCTGCCCGACGACTACTACCCGCAGCTGCGCCGCAGCTACCTGGAGACCCCGCTGGCCGAGGTCTCGGCCGCCGCGGGCCGTCACCTTCACCCGCACGGGCTGACCCTGGTCGTCGAGGGCGACGCCGCGATCATCCGGGACGAGCTCGTGGCAGCGGAAATCGGCGAGATCGTCGACAGCAAGATCTGATTCTCGCGGTGGCGCGATAGCTTTGCCGCCATGACGATCACCACCACACCGGCCGGAGTCCGGCCTGGTCACAGGGTGAGGCGCACCGTGCTCCTCACCCTGTTGACCGTGCCGGGCCTTCTCTGGGCGGTCTTCCGGTCGCTCGGCTGGGAGCCCGGCTACGTCGTGATGGTGATGGCCTTCACGCCGTACGTGGCCGCGTGGGCCCTGGTGCCGCTGATCGCGGCCCTGATCGCCCGCAAGTGGCTGATCGCCGCCGTGGCCGCGCTGGCCGCCATCCTGCTCGGCGCGGCCGTCCTGCCGCGCGCGGTCCCGGGTTCGAGCGCCCCGGCCGGCGTCCCGCTCACGGTCATGACGGTGAACATGTTCATCGGCCAGGCCGATCCGGCGTCGGTGGTGCGGCTGGTCCGCGAGCACGACGTCGCGGTGCTCGCCGTGCAGGAGTTCACCCCGCGCGCGGCCGAGGGGCTGGCCGCGGCCGGGCTCGGCGACCTGCTGCCGTACCAGGCTCTGGCCGACGAGGTCGGCACGACCGGGTCGGGCCTCTACTCGAGATATCCGATGACCGGTCAGGGTTCGCGAAGATTCCACGGCGACAACCTGCAACCGGGCAACATGCAGGCGTACGCGACGATCCAGCCGCCCGGGGCGGGTGCGGTGACCGTCGAGTCGGCTCACCCGCTCGCGCCGTACTCGAAAGAGGCCCTGCCGTCCTGGAAGGCGGACCTCGAACAGGAGCCGCGGCCGTCGGGGAACGGGACGCCGCGGATCCTGCTCGGCGACTTCAACTCGACGCTCGACCACGCTCCGCTGCGCGATCTGATCTCGGGCGGCTACCGGGACGCCGCCGACACCGTGGGCAAGGGGCTGATCGCGACGTGGGGTCCGTACGACGGCAAGCCGATTCCGCCCGTGACCCTCGACCACGTGCTGGTCGACGAGCGGATCGGGGTCCGGGACGTCGAGGTGCACCGGGTCACCGGCAGCGACCATCGCTCGGTGATCGCCTCCGTCACGGTGCCGGCGGACGGCGGCGCCTGATGGCGACGGCGCTGATCGTCCTGATCCTGCCCGGCCTGATCTGGGCCGTCCTTCGCCTCGGCGGCTGGGAGCGCGGGCCGCTGGTGCAGTTGTTCGCCTTCACCCCGTACGTCGCGGCCTGGGCCTGGCTGCCGGCCGTCGTGGCCCTGGCCACCCGGCGCTGGACGATCGGCGCGGCCGGCCTGGTGGCGGCGATCGCGCTGGCCGTGGCCGTGCTGCCACGCGCTTTCCCGGCCCGCGACCGGGGACCGCTGGAGGGCGTGAAGCTGACCGTCATGACCAGCAACATGCTTTTCGGCCGGGCCGACCCGGCCACGATCGTCAAGCTGGTCGGCGAGCGCGACGTCGACGTGCTGGCCGTGCAGGAGTTCACCACCGAGGGCCGGCAGGCGCTGGCCGCGGCCGGGCTGGGCGCGCTGCTGCCGTACTCCTCGCTCGCCGACGAGCCGGAGGCCGACGGCTCGGGCGTCTACTCCCGGTTCCCGATCACCGACGCCGGGGCCCGGCGCAACGGCGGCGGCTTCATGCAGGCGTACGCCACGGTCGACACCCCGGGCGCGGGCGCGGTCATCGTGGAGTCGGCCCATCCGATCGCCCCGTACGCCCAGTCGATCCTCGGGCAGTGGCGGGCCGACCTGCGGGCCCAACCGGGAGCAGACGGGAGCGGGACCCCGCGGATCCTGCTCGGCGATTTCAACTCGACGCTCGACCACACGCCGATGCGGCAGCTGATCGCCCGCGGATACCGGGACGCGGCCGACGCCACCGGCAAGGGCCTGGCCGGCACGTGGGGGCCGTACGACGGCAAGCCGCTGCCGCCGGTCACGATCGACCATGTGCTGGTGGACGAGCGCATCGGCGTACGGGAGGCAAGCGTGCATCCGATTCCGCGCAGTGACCACCGGGCGATCGTGGCCGAGCTGATGCTGCCGGCGGCGGTCCGATGATCACCCGGCTCACCAACGAGGACGACGCGGCCGAGATCGCGGCGCTGCTGCGGGCCAACCGCGCTTTCCTCACGCCGTGGGAGCCGGTGCGCCCCGAGGAGTTCTTCACCGACCAGGGCCAGCGCCGGCTGATCACCGAGACGCTTCGGCAGTACGAGGGTGGCGCCACCCTGCCACACGTGATCGTCGACGACGGCCGGATCGTCGGCCGGATCATGCTCACCGGCATCGCCCGCGGCCCGTTCCAGTCGTGCCACCTCGGCTACTGGGTGGCCGAGGCGGCCAACGGGCGCGGCCTCGCCTCGGCCGCCGTCGGCCGGATCGCCGGCCTCGCGTTCGGCGAGCTCGGCCTGCATCGCGTCGAGGCGGGCACGCTGGTGCACAACGCCGCCTCGCAGAGGGTCCTGGAACGCAACGGCTTCCGGCGGTACGGGCTGGCGCCCCGCTACCTGAGGATCGCCGGCGAGTGGCAGGACCACGTCCTATTTCAGTTGCTGGCCGACGATCGCCGCGCCTAGCATCGGCGCCATGAACTTCGGTCAGCAGCTGACGACGCCGGGACGACCCGGCGCGCGCTGACCTCTGCCACGGCCCCGGGCGACACGCCCGGGCCCCTTCTGGGGAGTTCAGTTCGTGGGCGTCTCGCCGGGCCTCGACCCGAAGGAGACCTCCCATGATCGTCGACCACCGCCGGCTCGGGCGTGAGCTGGACCTGTTCGACTCCGATCCGCTGATCGGCGCCGGCCTGCCGTTCTGGCTGCCCGGCGGCGCGGCCGCGCGGCACGCGGTCGAGTCCTATCTGTACGAGTTGGAGCGCCGGGCCGGATATCAGCATGTCCACTCCCCCGCGCTCGGCAAACGCCAGATGTACGAGTTGTCGGGGCACTGGCGGAACTACGCCGACGACATGTACCCGGCCATCCGGATGGGCGGCGACGAGCTGGTGCTGCGGCCCAGCCAGTGCCCGCACCACGCGCTGATCTTCAAGTCGCGGCAGCGCTCCTACCGCGATCTGCCGCTGCGGATAGCCGAGCTGGGCCCGATGTACCGGGCCGAGCGCTCGGGCGTGATCGGCGGCCTGGGCCGGGTACGGTCGATCCAGCTCAACGACTCACACATCTTCTGCCCCCTCGACCAGGTCGTCGACGAGGTGGCCGGCGTGCTGCGGCTGATGCGCCAAGCGCACGCGGCGCTCGGTTTCGCACCCTCGTCGTACCGGCTCTCGCTGCGCGGCGACGGCGGCAAATACGCCGGGAACGACGCCGGGTGGCAGCTCGCCTCCTCGCTGCTGCGCGAGGCGCTGGACGGCGTCGACTACGTGGAGGCGCCGGGCGAGGCCGCCTTCTACGGTCCGAAGATCGACGTGCAGATCGTCGACCCGGCCGGCCGGGAGTCGAGCCTGGCCACCATTCAGGTCGACTTCCACCAGCCCGAGGCATTCGATCTGGAGTACGCCGACGCGAACGGCGGCCGGTCCCGGCCGGTGATGATCCACCGCAGTCTGGTCGGCTCGATGGAACGGCTCTTCGGGCACCTGATCGAGGTGCACAACGGCGCCTTCCCGGTCTGGTACGCGCCGGTGCAGCTCGCGGTGCTGCCGGTCGCCGACGACCAGCTACCCTCGGCCGACGCGGCGAAGGCGGCGGCGGTCGACGCCGGATTACGGGCCGAAGTGCACCACGAGGGCTCGATCGGCGCGCGGATCCGGGCCGCGGCGGAACGCCGGATCCCGTACGTCGGGGTGATCGGCGGCCGCGAGGCGCCGGACGGCCTGGTCGCCCTGCGGCATCGCGACGGCAGCCGGCTCGCCCCGATGCCGCTCGCGGCCGCGATCGAGGTGATCAGCGACGCCGCGCGTCCACCTCGATCTCGATGAGCATGCGCGGGTCCGCCAGGCCGCACACCTGCATGGTGGCGGCCGGGCGGACGTCGCCGAAGTACTTGCGCAGCACCGGCCAGCACGGCTCGAAGTCCTCGCGGTTCGGCAGCAGGTAGCGCACCCGGACGACGTCGGCGAAGTGGCAGCCGGCCTCGGCCAGCGCGGCCCCGATGTTGCGCAGGCACTGCTCGGCCTGCTCGACGACGTCGTCGGAAATGGTCATCGTCGAGTAGTCGAAGCCGGTGGTGCCCGAGACGTACACACGGTCGCCGTCGACGACCGCGCGGGCGTACCCGATCTGCTCCTCGAAGGCCGAGCCGGAGAAGATCCTCACTTCGACTCGGCCAGGCCGTACGTCAGCGCGTCGACCAGGGCCACCCAGCTCGCCTCGATGATGTTCTCGTGCACGCCGACGGTGGTCCAGTCGCGCTCGCCGTCGCCGGTCTCGAGCAGCACCCGGGTCACCGCGTTGGTGCCGTGGGTGCCCTCCAGGATGCGTACCTTGAAATCGCTCAGCTCGAAGGTCTTGAGCTGCGGGTAGTGCGCGGTCAGCGCGGCGCGAAGAGCCTCGTCGAGGGCGTTGACGGGGCCATTGCCCTCGGCGGTGGCGATCACCCGCTCGCCGTTCACCCGGACCTTGACGGTGGCCTCGGAGACCACGGCGCCGTCCTCGCGGTGCTCGACCTGCACCCGGTACGTCTCCAGGCCGAACGGGCGGGCGAAGCCCTCACCGGGCAGCTCGCCCCGGACGAGCAGCTCGAACGAGGCGTCGGCGGCCTCGAACGACCAGCCACCCGCCTCCAGGTCCTTCACCTTGCGGGTGACCTCCGAGAGGGTGTCCGGGTGGCCGGCCAGGTCGATACCGAGCTCGCGGCTCTTGAGCTCGATGCTGGCCCGGCCGGCCATCTCCGTCACCAGGATCCGCATGTCGTTGCCCACAACCGCCGGGTCGACGTGGTTGTAGAGCAGCGGATCCACCTTGATCGCGCTCGCGTGCAGCCCCGCCTTGTGAGCGAAAGCGGCGGCCCCGACGTAGGCCTGGTGGGTGTCGGGGGCGATGTTGGCGATCTCGGCGAGCGCGGTGGAGACCCGCGTCGCCTTCTCCAGGCAGCCCTCCGGTAGGACCGGCAGCCCGAGCTTGAGTTGCAGGTTGCTGACCGTGGCGAACAGGTCCGCGTTGCCGGGACGCTCGCCGTAGCCGTTGGCCGTGCACTGGAAGTGCTTGACGCCCGCCTCGACGGCGGCGACGGTGTTCGCGACCGCGCACGAGGTGTCGTTCTGGCAGTGGATGCCGAGCCGGTCGGCCGGGACGCCGGTGCGCTCGACGACCTCGTTCACCGCCTTGGTGATCATCGAGGGGAGCATGCCGCCGTTGGTGTCGCACATCACGACCCGCTCGGCCCCGGCGTCGATGGCCGTCCGGACGACGCTCGCCGTGTATTCGGGGTCGTAGCGGAAGCCGTCGAAGAAGTGCTCACAGTCGACGAAGGCGCGCCGGCCGCTGGCCACCAGGTGCTCCACGGTGTCGCGGACCATGGCCAGGTTCTCGTCGCCGGTGGTGCGCAGGGCCCGCTCGACATGGCGGATGTCGCTCTTGGCGACCACGCAGACGACCGGGGTCTCGGCGTCGAGCAGCGCCTGCACCTGCGGGTCTTCCTTGGCCCGGCTGCCCGCCTTGCGGGTGGCTCCGAAGGCGACCAGGACGGCGTTCTTCAGGTCGAGCTCGGTCTTCGCGCGCTCGAAGAACTCGGTGTCCTTGGGCATCGCGCCGGGCCAGCCGCCCTCGATGAAGCCCACCCCGAACTCGTCGAGCAGCTTCGCGACCGCCAGCTTGTCGGCGACCGAGTAGCTGATCCCCTCCCGCTGCCCACCGTCGCGCAGCGTGGTGTCGAAGACCTGGTACTCCATGGCGCGTTCCCTTCAAGGATTTTTACGACCCCCAACAAAAAGACCCCCCGCGGATGCGGGAGGTCTGCGCGTCGGCGAAAGAGTCAGCCGGCGCGCTAGGTGCCAATAATCAGCACGAGGTGGGTCACGTAGCGAAGTTTGCCACGGGTGGCCGATGCTGGGACAAGAAATCCACCAGCTGGGACGACGTCCCCCGTCCGAGGGATCGACAGCGGAAGCTAGGTTGGGTCCGTGGCTGTGGAACAGTACCCCCGGAATCTCGGTTTCTCCGCTACCTACAACTTCAGGGACGTCGGCGGCTATCGCGGCCTCGACGGCCGGACGGTGCGCTGGCGGCGCCTGTTCCGGTCGGACGCCCTGCACGGCCTGGGCGAGGCCGACGCGGCGGCGTTCGAAGCGCTCGGCGTCCGCACCGTGATCGACCTTCGCCGCCCGCACGAGATCGAGAAATTCGGCCGGTTCTCCGCCCATGGCATCGACTATCACAACGTGGTGATCCAGCACATCGACTGGGAAGAGGTCGACCACCCGGACGACGTGGTGCACGAGCGCTGGCTGGCCGACCGCTATCTGAACTTCGCCGAGGACGGCCGCGAGGGTCTGCTCGAGTCGCTGCGGTTGATTGCCGACCCCGGCAAGTCACCAGCGATCGTGCACTGCATGGCCGGTAAGGACCGCACGGGCACGGTGTGCGCCCTGACCCTGTCCCTGCTGGGCGTGTCCGACGAGGACATCACGGCCGATTACGCGCTGACCACCAGCGCGATGGCCCGCTTGACCGAATACCTGCTGAAGACCAGCCCCGAGGCCGTACGGGGTAACGAGCACATGTTCGACTCTCCGCCCGAGGCGATGCAGTTGTTCCTCGACGACCTGCGCCGCCTGCACGGCTCGGTCGAGGGCTTCGTCCGCGACATCGGCCTCACCACCGAGGAGATAGCCGGGCTCCGGGCCCACATGTTGTCCTCAAGCTGATCCGCGGACGAGCAGTCGGGGCTCCACCACCGAGAGGGTGGGTGGCTCGCCGGCCAGGAGGCGCTCGGCCTCGGCCACGGCCAGCTCGCCCATCCGGCGCTTGTCGAGGGCGATCGTCGTCAGGGGCGGGTCGAGGAGCTCGCCGATGCCGAGGCCGTCGAAGCCGACCACGGCGATGTCGCCGGGGATGTCCAGGCCGAGGCGGCGGGCCGCGCGGTAGGCGCCCAGCGCCACCAGGTCGTTGAAGGCCACGACGGCGGTGATGCCCTCGTCCGCGGCGCGCAGCCGCTCGAAGCCCGAGCCACCGCCGGCCAGCGACTGCTCGACCGCGACGATCGCCTCGGCGGGAACGGTGAGGTCCTGTTCGGCCGCCTCGGCGAGAAACCCGGCCCGCCGTCCCGGGTCGGCCGCACCGGGGCAGTCGATCATTCCGATGCGCCGGTGCCCGCGCTCGGTCAGATGCCGCACGGCGGCCCGGACGCCGGCCTCCACGTCGATGTCGACGGCGCCGAACCCTCGCCCGTCGTTGCGGCGGCTCATCACCACCAGCGGCACCCCGGCCACGGCCGCGGTGATCACGTCGTCCGGCTGGAACAGGTAGGCGATCAGGGCGTCGGCCTGCCCCGACAGTGACCGCAGCAGGCCGGCCTCCCGCTTCGGGTCGTCCTGGCTGCTGCTGACCACCACCTGCCAGCCGCGCCGCTCCGCGGCCTCGATCACGCCGGCGATCAGCTCGGGGAAGAACGGGTTCACCACGTCGTAGACGATCAGCCCGATCGTGGTCGTATCGGGCTTGACCAGCCCGCGGGCGAACCGCGAAGGCCGATAGTTCAGTTCCCGCGCCGCCTCGAGCACCCGGCGGCGCGTCTCCGGGTCGATCTCGCCCTTGTCGTTGATGGCACGGGACACGGTCTGGTGCGAGACGCCGGCCAGCCGAGCCACATCCCGCAGGGTCGCCCGTTTGTTCTCCACGATCAGCAAATCGTAGTCCGAACCCGCTTGACGCCGACCCGACATCGGGAGCACGATCCCGTTAACGGTCACGTGACCGTTAACGGCATCGACCGGAGGCGATCATGGATGGGTTGGCATGGGTGTTGAGTCTCGAGATGACCCGCCGGGAGGCCCGCTCGGCCCTCCCGGGCGCCGAGGTCAGACCCCCGCGTCCCCGCTGGTGGCATAGACGACGAGGGTCTGCTCCGGGCGCTCGGCCACATGGAAGACGGCGTACGCGTAATCGATGATCTCGCCGTCCGGCCCGCGCGGGCGTTTGCGGCCACCGTGCCGGGGCTCCACGTCGTAGTGGCGCCACCACCGCCGCACCTCGGGGCAGCCCTCGCGCAGCTCGTCGACGAGGGATTCGAACCGCGGATCTCCCTCATGCTTGGCCGCGATCGAGCGGAGCCGCGCCAGCAGGCCGCGCGCCTCGACCTCCCGGTCCACCACCGCGCGGCGGGCCTCGGGCGCCAGGAACGTCCAGCGGGCCAGGTTCGGCGGATCGCCGGTCGCGGCGAGGCCGGGGAAGGGGTCGAACACCGGCGGGTTGTGACTCAGCACGTCGTAGCGCCCGTCGATGACGTAGGCCGGGCCGGCGCCCAGCAGCAGCGGAACATTGGCCACGGCCGGCTGGAGAGTGTCGGGGACGGCGGACGGCCCGGGGGACGCGCGCCCCGCGAGCTGGAAGAGGTGGTCGCGGTTCGGGCACGGTTCGCCGCGATGGGTGACCTGGGCATCGGGCCGGAGGCCGTCGCCGACGCCATCGCGTACGCGATCGGCCGGCCTCCGCAGGTCGACGTCGGCGAGATCGTCGTGCGGCCCACGGCCCAAACCTGAGACGAGATCGTCGTGCGGCCCACGGCCCAAACCTGAGACGAGATCGTCGTGCGGCCCTCCGCCCAGGCCTGAGCAGGCCTGGGCGGAGGGAACCCGTCAGAGGACGCGGTGCACCCAGCCGAAGGGGTCGTCGGCGCGGCCCCGCTGGATGTCGACGAGCTGCTTGCGCAGGTCGGTGGTGACCGCGCCGGTGCCGCCGTCGCCGATCGTGAACTCGGCGTCGGCGCTCTTCACCACGCCGATCGGGGTGATCACGGCGGCGGTGCCGCAGGCGAAGGCCTCGCGAATCCGGCCGGAGGCGGCCGACGTGCGCCACTCCTGGAGGCTGACCGGGCGCTCCTCGACCTTGTGGCCGGCCCGCTCGGCCAGCTTGATGACCGAGTCGCGGGTGATGCCGGGCAGGATCGTCCCGGTCAGCGGCGGCGTCACCAGGGTGCCGTCGTCGAGGACGAAGAAGACGTTCATGCCGCCCAGCTCGTCGATGTACTTCCGCTCGATCGCGTCGAGGTAGACCACCTGGTCGCAGCCGTGCTCGATGGCCTCGGCCTGGGCCGAGAGGCCGGCCGCGTAGTTGCCGCCGCACTTGGCCGCGCCCGTGCCGCCGGGAGCGGCGCGGGTGTAGTCGGGGGTCACCCAGAGCGACACCGGCTTGACGCCGCCGGAGAAGTACGGGCCGGCGGGCGACGCGATGACCAGGTAGAGGTATTCCATCGCGGGGCGCACGCCGAGGAAGACCTCGCTCGCGTAGGCGAACGGCCGCAGGTAGAGGCTGCCCTCCTCGCTCTGCGGGATCCACGAACGGTCGATCTTGATGATCTCGTGCAGCGACCTGAGGAACGTCTCGACCGGCAGCGCGGGCATGGCCATCCGCTTGGCCGACTCGGCGAAGCGGGCCGCGTTCGCGTCCGGGCGGAACATGGCGACGCCGCCGTCGGGCAGCGTGTACGCCTTCAGCCCCTCGAAGATCTCCTGGGCGTAGTGCAGCACCGCCGAGGCCGGATCCATCGGGATCGGGGCCCGGGCCTCGACGCGCGGCTCGTACCAGCCTTTACCGTCGGCGTAGCGGACCGTGACCATGTGGTCGGTGAAGATACGGCCGAAGCCGGGGTTGGCGAGGAGCGCGGCGCGCTCGGCGTCGCCCACGGGTGCCGGGTTCGGACGGATCTCGAAATCGAGGTTGTCACCACCACTCATGACAGGTGGACCTGCTTTCTGCAAAGAAGATTTAGGCATGCGGAAGCACCCGTAGTGCTTCAAGAATCTACCCCGAACGGTCGTTAAAACAGAGACCGAGGGTGAGAGAGACGCCGCCGCGAGGAGAAGACTAGAGAGCGGCGGCGACGCGGTCGCCGACTTCGGCGGTACGCAGCGGCGCGCCCGCGGTGCGGGACGCGACCTCGGCCGCGACCGCCTCGGATACTCGCCGGGCCTCGTCGTGGTGGCCCAGGTGCTCCAGGAGCAGCGAGGCGGAGAGGATGGCGGCCGCCGGGTCGGCGATGCCCTGACCGGCGATGTCCGGCGCCGAGCCGTGCACCGGCTCGAAGGTCGACGGGTAGGTGCGCTCCGGGTTGACGGAGCCGCTGGCCGCCATGCCGATGCCGCCGGTAACGGCAGCGGCGATGTCGGTGAGGATGTCACCGAAGAGGTTGTCGGTCACGATCACGTCGTACCGCTGCGGGTTGCTGACCATGAACATGCTGGCCGCGTCGATGTGCTGGTACTCCGTGGTGACCTCGGGGAACTCGGCCGCGACGGCCTTGAAGGTACGGGCCCACAGGCTGCCCGCCTTGGTCAGCACGTTCGTCTTGTGCACGAGGGTGAGGTGGCGGCGGTCGCGGCGCTGGGCGCGCGCGAAGGCGTCGCGGACGACCCGCTCGACGCCGTGCCGCGTGTTCAGGCTCTCCTCGGTGGCGATCTCGGCCGGGGTGTCCTGGTGGAGCACGCCGCCGGCGCCGACGTAGAGACCCTCGGTGCCCTCGCGGACCACCACCATGTCGATCTCGCCGGGCTTCACGCCGGCGAGCGGGCTGGTGGTGCCGGGCCAGAGCTTCGACGGGCGCAGGTTCACGTACTGGTCGAAGTCGAAGCGGAGCTTGAGCAGCAGGCCGCGCTCGAGGACGCCCGGCGGGACGCTGGGGTCGCCGATGGCGCCGAGCAGGATGGCGTCGTGGCCGGCCAGCTCGTCCTCGACGGACTGCGGAAGGACCTCGCCCGTACGGTTGTAGAAGCGGGCGCCGAGGTCGTAGTCCTCGAACTGGGTGCCGGGGAGCACGGTCTCGATGACCTTGCGAGCCTGCGCGGTCACCTCGGTACCGATGCCGTCGCCGGCCACGACCGCGATCCGCGCCACGCTCACTTCGCACTCCTCTGGTTCGGGTCCTCGAAGGTTAACGCGCCAGTCCCGATCTTCGGTACAACGGTCCCACTTAATGGGCACTCAGGAGCCACAAACACCAACAGCCCCCTGAACCGCGGCAAACGGCCAGGGGGCTGTTGCGACGAGTACGCGTGGCTCGGTCCCGCCGAAATACACCTAACCGCACGCGCGACAGCGGGCACGTCACCCGAAGACGGGCCCACCGACGTTTCGTACGGCAGGGACAACGCTAGCGATGCGGACTAATGACGCGCAAGACGCATCCCCCGCGTGTCGGGAACGTAGTTCGCAAGCGCCGGATGGCAGCATGCGCCGGGTGAGTTTCGACCTCGTGGTGTGGGCGATGGACCAGACGGACCTGCCGGACGCCGTGCGGGCCGCCAACGCGCGCTGTGCGCGCGGCGAGCACCCGCAACGCCCGGCCGACCCGCGTGTCGTCGCCTTCTATGACGCCCTGACCAGTGACTATCCCGACCGGGGCCCGCGCGCTTCGGCGCCCGGCTCCCCCTGGGCGCACGCGCCGCTGCATGCTGCCGCCGACCACATCCAGATGAGGCTGGACGAGAACTGCCCGGACGTCGTGCTCGAGACGATCGAGCGGCTGGCCGCCGAGCTCAACCTCGACCTGCTCGACCTGCAGGACGGCACGGTCTATCCGCCCCCGCTCAGGACCCGTTGAGCCGCAGGTCCACCACGTGGCCGCGAGCGGATCCGATCGCGGCGGCCACGGTGGAGAGCAGTTCCGCGTCGACCGAGGAGTCCACGGTCAGCGTCATCAGGGCCTCGCCACCGGCCGTGCGGCGGGCCACCTGCATGGCCGCGATGTTGACGTTCGCCTCGCCGAGGATCGTGCCGATCGCGCCGACCACGCCGGGCCGGTCGCTGTAGCGGAAGAACAGCAGGACGCCGTCGGCGTTGAGGTCCAGGTCGAAGTCGTCGACGCCGGTCAGCTTGGCGGTCTCCCGGACCCCGGTCACGGTGAGCGTGCCGGCCACGCTGACCCGCCGGCCGTCCGGCAGGGCGCCGCGCACGATCACCAGGTTCTGGTGTTCGCACGGCTCCTCGCTGACCACCAGCTCGACCTCGACACCCCGGTCGGCGGCCAGCTGGGGCGCGTTCACGTACGTCACCCGCTCGTCCACGACCGAGGTGAACAGCCCCTTGGTGGCCGCGAGGCGGAGCACCGCCACGTCATGCGAGACGATCTCCCCCCGTACCTCGACGGAGACGCTGGCCGCGACGCCGCCGGCCACCGCGGTGAAGACCTTGCCGAGTTTCTCGGCCAGGGACAGCAGCGGCCGTACGTCCTCGTCGACCACCCCGCCGGCCTGCACGTTCACCGCGTCCGGCACGAATTCGCCGTCCAGGGCCAGCTTGACGCTGCGGGCCACCGCGAGGCCGGCCTTGTCCTGCGCCTCGGCGGTCGAGGCGCCCAGGTGCGGGGTGACGACGACGTTCTCGAAATCGAACAGCGGCGACGAGGTCGACGGCTCGGTCACGAAGACGTCCAGGCCGGCGCCGGCCACCCGCCCGTCGCGCAGCGCCGCCGCCAGCGCCGCCTCGTCGATCAGGCCGCCGCGGGCCGCGTTCACGATCCGTACCCCCAATTTGACCTTGGCCAGCTCTTTCTCGCCGATCAGGCCCATGGTCTCGGGGGTGCGCGGCAGGTGCACCGAGATGAAGTCGCTCTCCCGCAGCAGTTCGTCGAGGCCGACGAGACGCACGCCGAGCTGCGCGGCGCGGGCGGGCTGGATGTACGGGTCGTACGCGATCAGCCGGGTGCCGAAGGCGGCCATGCGCTGGGCGAAGAGCACGCCGATGCGGCCCAGCCCGACCACGCCGACCGTCTTGCCCTGCACCTCGACGCCGGTGAAGCGCGATCGTTCCCAGCGGCCCGCCTTGAGCGCGGCCGAGGCGGTGACCGTGTGCCGCGCGACCGCGAGGAGCAGCGCGATCGCCTGCTCCGCGGCCGAGACGATGTTGCTGGTGGGCGCGTTGACCACCAGGACACCGCGGGCGGTCGCCGTGGCCACGTCGACGTTGTCGAGCCCGACGCCGGCCCGCGCCACCACCCGCAGGCGCGGCCCGGCCGTCAGCACCGCGGCGTCGACGGTGGTGACGCTGCGGACGATCAGGGCGTCGGCCTCGGCCACCGCGGCCAGCAGGGCGGCCCGGTCGGCGCCGTCGACCGCCCGGACGTCGTAGTCGTGGGCGAGGATGCTGACGGCGGAGGGCGCGAGCTCCTCGGCGATCAGGACGACGGGCGCCATGCGCTACCTCCATTGCGGACGGTCGATGTCCGCGATGGTAAGCGCTAAGCGACTCTGCGTGGTATCGACGCACGGTCGATCGGCGGCGCCGGCGGGCGGCCGACCAGGGCCATACCGTCCGGCTGGCGGAAACTGAGCGCCTCGGCGTCCAGCGCGTCGTAGAGAAGGTCCAGGTCGAGCGTGCCCACCGGCGGGTAGACCCGTTCGCGGGGCGGCTCCTGGCCGGTCGCCAGAGCCCCCTGCTCGACCATGAAATCCAGAATCGCCTGACGTACGGACGGGAGCGTCACCGGCGAGTGGTAGAGCACGTTGAGGGCCTGCATCCGCATCCCCCGCACGTGCTCCTCGCCCTTGTTGTCGTGGAAGTGCGGGTTGCGGGTCTCGACCTGCAGGACCGGCACCGAGCTGGCCATCACGTCCGGGTCGGTGCTCTCCAGCACCCCGCCGAACTGTTCGAACAGATCCAGGTACTCGTACGGCTCGACCGCGAAACCGCCGGCGATCCGCAGCTTCAGGCCGAGGTCGAGGGTCATCGCGTGCTCGCCGGCGTTGCCGGTGGCGATCACCTCGGTGCCGAAGCCCGAGTACTCGGCCAGGAACCGGTTGAGCCACTCGTTGGTGATCTGCGAGCTGCGGCCCTTGCGGCTGAAGAACAGCCGGCCGTCACGCAGCTTGGGCTTCGAGTGCCAGGAGATCCGGACCATGGCGTACGGGGAATCGGCCTGCGCCAGCCCGGCCGCGTAGACCTTGCAGTACTCGTGCACCGATCCCGGCACGTAGTTGTCGGCGTCGACGTAGCCGATGTACCGGCGGCCGGTCATCGCCGCCAGCGCCATGCCGAGCAGCATGGCCTCGCCCTTGCCGGCCCGCACGAGACCGTCGTCGTCGATCAGTTCGGGCATGCCGGCCGCCTTCATGGCCGCGGCCACACCGGGGTCGCGCTGATGCACGGTGATGGCCGAGCGCCCGGCGAGACGGCAGAATTGCTCGACCGTCTGCGCCTCTATCTCATAGCGGTCGACCGGCTGCCGGTCACTGTTCGAGACCAGCACGATGAGGCAGTCGTGCGGAATTCCGGAAAGGACACCCTCGACGACCGAGCGTGTCTCATTCATGCACGGAACGACGACAACCATTTGCGATTCGACCGCACGCAGCGCCTCCGAGCTGCCGGAATCCAGCTCGATGACCCTCTGGAGCTCGTGGATCCGGACCGCCCCGAAACGCTCACTCCGAAAAGAATCAGCCAGTCTCATATCGCGAGGTTACCCACGCATGTAACAGAGCTGTTTCCGCAATAAAAAATGCCCGGCCCCGTTGTCGGGGCCGGGCATTTTATCGACAAATCAGGCGGTCTCGGTGATGGGCCGGTCGACCCAGCTCATCATGTCGCGCAGCTTGCGGCCGGTGACCTCGATCGGGTGGTTGGCGCCCTGCTCGCGGTACTTGGTCAGCAGCGGACGGCCGTTGTCGTCGTCCTCGATCAGCTGGCGGGTGAACTCGCCGGACTGGATGTCGGCCAGGATCCGCTTCATCTCGGCCTTGGTCTCGGCGTTGATGACCCGCGGGCCGCTGACGTAGTCACCGAACTCGGCGGTGTCCGACACGCTGTAGCGCATGCGGGAGATGCCGCCCTCGTACATGAGGTCGACGATCAGCTTGAGCTCGTGCAGGCACTCGAAGTAGGCGATCTCCGGGGCGTAACCGGCCTCGGTGAGCACCTCGAAACCGGTCTGCACCAGGGCGGCGGTGCCGCCGCAGAGCACGGCCTGCTCGCCGAACAGGTCGGTCTCGGTCTCCTCCTTGAAGGTGGTCTTGATGACGCCGGCCCGGGCGCCACCGATGGCCTTCGCGTAGGAGAGGGCGAGCGCGAGGCCCTCGCCGGTCGGGTCCTGCTCGACGGCGACCAGACACGGCACACCCTTGCCGTCCACGTACTGGCGGCGGACCAGGTGGCCCGGGCCCTTGGGGGCGACCATGGCGACGGTCACGTCGGCCGGGGGCTTGATGAGCTCGAACCGGATGTTGAGGCCGTGCCCGAAGAAGAGCGCCTTGCCCGCGGTCAGGTGGGGGGCGATCGACTCGGCGTAGATCTTGCGCTGCGCGGTGTCCGGCGCCAGCAGCATGATCACGTCGGCCCAGGCCGACGCCTCGGCCGGCGTCTTGACCTCGAGGCCCTGCTCCTCGGCCTTGGCCCGGCTCTTCGAGCCCTCCTTGAGGCCGACCACCACCTCGACGCCCGAGTCACGCAGCGACAGCGAGTGGGCGTGGCCCTGGCTGCCGTACCCGATCACGGCGACCTTCTTGCCCTGGATGATCGAGAGGTCGGCGTCGTCGTCGTAGAAAACTTCGGCGGTCATTGCATTCCTTCGTACTTAGGCGGCGCGGAGCGCCGGGCCGGTGGTGATGGAGCGAGAACCGCGGCCGATGGCCACGAGGCCCGACTGGACCATCTCTTTGATGCCGTACGGCTCGAGGTCGCGCAGCAACGCGTCAAGCTTGTCGGGGTTGCCCGTGGCCTCGATGGTGAGGGTGTCCGGAGCGACGTCGATCACCCTCGCCCGGAACAACTCGACCGTCTCGAGCACCTGGCTGCGCTGCGCGCGGTCGGCGCGCACCTTGACCAGCAGGAGCTCGCGCTGGACCGACTGCTGCGGGTCCAGCTCCACGATCTTGAGGACGTTCACCAGCTTGTTGAGCTGCTTGGTCACCTGCTCCAGGGGTGAGGAGTCGGCGTTGACCACGATCGTGATGCGGCTGACGTCCGGGTTCTCCGTCTCGCCGACCGCCAGGGAGTCGATGTTGAAGCCGCGCCGCGAGAACAGCCCGCTGACGCGCGCCAGCACGCTCGGCTTGTTCTCGACCAGCACGCTGAGGGTGTGCCTGTTCATCAGAGGTCGTCCTCTTCGAAGGTGGGACGCACGTCCCGGGCGAACATGATCTCGTCGTTGCTCGTGCCGGCCGCGACCATCGGCCACACCATGGCGTCCTTGCCGACCGTGAAGTCGATGACCACCGGGGCGTCGTTGATCTCCATGGCCTGCTTGATGATCTTGTCGACGTCGTCCTTCGACTCGCAGCGCAGCCCGATGCAGCCCAGCGCCTCGGCCAGCTTCACGAAATCGGGGATGCGGTGCTTGTGCGTACCCAGTTCGGTGTTCGAGTAGCGGCCGTCGTAGAACAGCGTCTGCCACTGCCGGACCATGCCCAGGTTGCCGTTGTTGATGACGGCGATCTTGACCGGGATGCCCTCCAGGGCGCAGGTCGCGAGCTCCTGGTTGGTCATCTGGAAGCAGCCGTCGCCGTCGATCGCCCAGACCGCCGTGTCCGGCTTGCCGACCTTGGCGCCCATCGCCGCCGGGACGGCGTAGCCCATCGTGCCGGCGCCGCCCGAGTTGAGCCAGGTGGCCGGCTTCTCGTACTTGATGAACTGCGAGGCCCACATCTGGTGCTGCCCGACGCCGGCCACGTAGATCGCGTCGGGGCCGACCAGCTCACCGATCCGCTCGATCACGTACTGCGGGGCCAGCGTGCCGTCGGTCGGCTCGTCGTAGCCCAGCGGGTAGCGCTCACGCAGGTCGTTCAGCGCGGCCCACCAGGCCTCGTAGCTGTTCTTCTCGTTGTTCGCGGAGACCGCGGCGATCAGCTCGTCGATCACGTGCCGGGCGTCGCCCACGATCGGGACGTCCGCGTGCCGGTTCTTGCCGATCTCGGCCGGGTCGATGTCGGCGTGCACGACCTTGGCGTCCGGCGCGAACGAGTCGAGCCGGCCGGTGACCCGGTCGTCGAACCGGGCGCCCAACGTGATCAGCAGGTCCGACTTCTGCAGCGCGTACACCGCCGGGACCGTGCCGTGCATGCCCGGCATGCCCAGGTGCTGCGGGTGCGAGTCGGGGAAGGCGCCGAGCGCCATCAGCGTGGTCACGACCGGGATGCCGGTCAGCTCGGCCAGCTTCTTCAGCCCGTCGGTGGCGCCCGCCTTGAGCACGCCGCCGCCCACGTACAGCACCGGGCGCTTGGCCGCGGCGATCAGCCGGGCCGCCTCGCGGATCTGCTTGCCGTGCGGGTGCAGCGTGGGCCGGTAGCCGGGCAGGTCGAGCGTCGGCGGCCAGGTGAACGTGGTCTGCGCCTGGAGCACGTCCTTCGGGATGTCGACCAGGACCGGGCCGGGCCGGCCGGTGGCGGCCAGGTGGAACGCCTCGGCCAGGATCCGCGGGATCTCCTCGGCCGTCTGCACCAGGAAGTTGTGCTTGGTGATCGGCAGCGTAATGCCCTGGATGTCCGCCTCCTGGAAGGCGTCGGTGCCGATCGCCGGGCGGGCGACCTGGCCGGTGATGGCCACGATCGGCACCGAGTCCATGTACGCGTCGGCGATCGGGGTCACCAGGTTGGTGGCACCCGGCCCGCTGGTCGCGATGCAGACGCCGACCTTGCCGGTGGCCTGCGCGTACCCGGTGGCGGCGTGCCCGGCGCCCTGCTCGTGGCGGACCAGGATGTGGCGGACCTTGGAGTCGTAGAGCGGGTCGTACGCCGGGAGGATCGCGCCGCCGGGAATGCCGAACGCGACCTCGACACCGAGCGCTTCCAGCGACCGCACGAGCGACCCGGCGCCCGAGGTGGCGACCGGGGAGGCTACGGCCGAGGCGGAGGCGGCCGCCGCGACAGTGGCCGGGTTGGCTCGGTGGGCGAGAGTCTCAGGTGTGGGTCTCGTCATGGCTACTCACAAACCTTTACGGGTCAGTCGGTCCGGTACTTGAGCAACAAAAAAGGCCCTCGTGCGGGAAGCACGGGACCTAGCGCACTCGGGTCGGCCGATCAGCCGACGGGAGTGCGCTCACATAAGTACTCGGGACGCGAAGCACATGGGAAACACCTTCCCGCATCTCACGCGGTGAGTCAACTGATCCCACATTTTGATCACTCGGACGGCTCACCCGTTCGGGCGCCGAACGACGGGTCGGTCGGCAACACGGCCCTGAGCTGCCGCATCCCCGGTCCGAGGGCCACCACCTGGCTGCGCGCGGGCTGGTCCTTCGGCGGCGCCGGCTTGGGCGGCGCGGGCAGCGCGCGGGTGCCGGTGCGCAGCGTCTGAAGTTGGGCCTCGAGGTGCTCGGCGGGTACGCCCCAGCCGAACAGCGAGCCCTGACCGAGCCGGCAGCCGGCCTCCTCCACCACCGCCCGCTGCGACGGCGTGCCGATGCCCTCGGCCAGCACCTCCAGCCCGAGCCGGTGCCCGATCCGCACCACGACGTCGACCAGCGGCGCCGCCGTGCCGGTGCGCGACTCGGGCTCGGCCACCAGGGCGTGGTCGATCTTGAGGATGTCGACCGGCAGGGTCCGCAGCTGACCCAGCGACGAATAGCCGGCGCCGAAGTCGTCGAGGGCGATCCGCACGCCGGTGGCCCGCAACTCGGCGAGGCGGCTGATCAGCTCCTCCATGTCGGTGGCGACCGCGTGCTCGGTCACCTCCAGAACCAGGCGCTGGGCCGGTACGCCGTGCTCGGCCAGCACGTCGGCGACCTGACCGGCGTAGTCGACGGCGTGCAGCTCCTTGGGCGAGAGGTTCACCGACACCCAGACGTCGTGGCCCTTGGCCAGCCAGTCGGCGAGCTGGATGACGGCCTGCTCCAGCACCCAGGCGCCGATCCGGTTGATCAGCCCGGACTCCTCGGCGACCGGGATGAACTCGTCCGGCCGTACCGCCCCCAGACTCGGATGGTGCCAGCGCAGCAGGGCCTCGGCCCCGACCGGGCGCATCGACGGCAGCGCCACCACCGGCTGGAAGACCAGGCGCAGCTGGTCACGGTCGATGGCGTGCCGCAGCTCGCTCTCCAGCGTGCCCCGGCGGCGCAGCAGCTCGTCGTAGCGGGCCTGGTAGCGCTCGACCCGGTTCTTGCCGCGCTGCTTGGCGTAGCGCAGGGCCAGGTCGGCGTCGCGGATCAGCTCGCCCGTGTCGGCCACGCCCAGGCTGGCCGACAGGAAGACCGAACCGCCATCCACCTCGTACGGCTCACACAGCACCGCCAGCAGCCGGTGCGCCGTCAGCATGGCCTCGTCGGCCGTGCCCCGCATGAGCACCGCGAACTCGTCACCGCCGAGCCGGGCCGCCACGTCGCCGTCGAGCAGGTTGCGGCGCAGCCGCTCACCCACCTCGACCAGCACCGCGTCACCCACGTCGTGCCCGCGCATGTCGTTCACCGTCTTGAAGCCGTCGAGGTCGATGCCGACCAGCACCTGCGGCTCCTCGTCGTCGAGCAGCGCCTTGCGCAGCCCCCGCCGGTTGGCCAGCCCGGTCAGCGGATCGGTGTGCGCGAGCTCGCGGAAGTGCGCCTCCCGCCGCCGCAGCTCGAGGGTGTACTTGCGGACGTCGCGCAGGGCCAGCCACTGCCGGGTGACCAGGGCCAGGCCCTCGACGGCGGCCCCCAGATATCCGTACAGGCCGAACTCGCCGCCCCGGGCCAGATGGAAGCCGAGCGCGACGACCATGGCACCCATCGGCACGAAGGCGTACGCCGTGGTGCTGCGGTCGGCGACGTCGCCGACCACCTGGACCGGCCGGTCGGCCACCTCCACGGCCCGGGCGATCACGAAGAGCCCGGCCGGGAGCAGGAGGGCGCCGCCCAGCAGCACGCCGTCGTGGTCCTGGCAGATGCCCGAGGCGATCGCGACCGCGGCGAACGCGACGGCGGTCACCCCGGTGGCCACCCGCACGGTGATCAGGCGCGGGCGGTGGGCGTGCATGCCCAGCACGATGGTCAGGCCCAGCGAGACGACCGCGAACGCGGCCGGCACCAGCACGGACGGGCAGGCCATCGGAGTCGAGTCGCCGAGGATCCGGGTCGGCTCGCTCAGCAGGACCCAGCCGACGAACCAGATGGCGGCGGCCACGACCAGCCCGTCGAGCAGGCGCCGGACGGCCACGCCGGGACTCTCCGCGGCGCCGGGCAGGACGGCCGTGCCGACCAGCAGGAGCAGAATGCCGAGCGCGGTGCCGACGGCCACCGCGGTGCCCAGACCAAGCCTCGGCGGGGTGGCAGTGGTGATCAGCACACTGAGCACGCCGGCCAGCGCGGCGGCGGTCACGATGGCGCCGCCCGCGGCCAGGATCAGATGGGCCCGGCGGGCCGCTCCCGTGTGCCGGCGGCCGGAATTGCCCAGCAATGCGACGGCCGGGACCGCGACCAGAAGGCCGACGAGTCCCGCCAGCTCCACGCCGGACGGTGACTGCACGGGGACACTCTGCCTGATCTCCATCGATTAAAACACCCCTCGAATCCCGTCAAGTGGACGCAAGCGGCCGTTTACGTCCCGGCCAGTGGCACTATGAGGGGATGCCTGACCTGCGTTCCCGGACCTCGACCCACGGTCGGACCATGGCCGGCGCGCGTGCCCTCTGGCGCGCCACCGGGATGACCGACGACGACTTCGGCAAGCCCATCGTGGCGATCGCCAACAGCTATACGCAGTTCGTACCGGGTCATGTGCACCTCAAGGACCTCGGCGGCCTGGTCGCCGATTCGATCGCCCGGGCCGGCGGCGTCGGCCGCGAGTTCAACACGATCGCGGTCGACGACGGCATCGCGATGGGCCACGGCGGCATGCTCTACTCACTGCCCAGCCGCGAGCTGATCGCCGACGCGGTCGAGTACATGGTCAACGCGCACTGCGCCGACGCCCTGGTCTGCATCTCGAACTGCGACAAGATCACGCCCGGCATGCTGATCGCCGCCCTGCGGCTCAACATCCCGACCGTCTTCGTCAGCGGCGGCCCGATGGAGGCCGGCAAGACGGTCGCCATCGAGGGCATCGTCCACGAGAAGCTCGACCTGGTCGACGCGATGAGCGCCAGCGCCAACGAGAAGGTGACCGACGCCCAGCTCGACACCATCGAGCGCTCGGCCTGCCCGACCTGCGGCTCCTGCTCCGGCATGTTCACCGCCAACTCGATGAACTGCCTGACCGAGGCGATCGGCCTGGCCCTGCCCGGCAACGGCTCGACGCTGGCCACGCACGCGTCGCGCAAGGCGCTCTTCGAGAGGGCGGGCGAGCTGATCGTGCAGATCGCCCGCGACTACTACGAGAAGGACGACGAGTCGGTCCTTCCCCGCAACATCGCCTCGCGGTCGGCCTTCGAGAACGCGGTGGCGCTCGACGTGGCCATGGGCGGCTCGACCAACACGGTGCTGCACCTGCTGGCCGCGGCCCGCGAGGCCGGGCTCGACTTCAGCGTGGCCGACATCGACGCCATCTCGCGCCGGGTGCCCTGCCTGTCCAAGGTCGCCCCGAACAGCCCGAAATACCACATGGAGGACGTGCACCGGGCCGGCGGCATCCCGGCCCTGCTCGGTGAGCTCAACCGGGGCGGCTCCCTTCGCCAAGATGTCCGGTCGGTCCATTCGCCCGACCTGTCGACCTGGCTCGACAAATGGGACATCCGCGGCGGGTCAGCCTCTGACGAGGCGCTGGAGCTCTTCCACGCGGCGCCCGGCGGCGTGCGCACCACCCAGCCGTTCAGCACGGAGAACCGCTGGGCGACCCTCGACACCGACAGCGTGAACGGCTGCATCCGCTCGGTCGACCACGCCTACACCGTCGACGGCGGCCTGGCCATCCTGTTCGGCAACCTCGCGCCCGACGGCTGCGTCGTCAAGACCGCCGGCGTCGACGAGTCGATCTGGAAGTTCACCGGCCCCGCCCGCGTCTACGAGTCGCAGGACGCGGCGGTCGACGGCATCCTCGGCAAGGAGGTCGTCGAGGGCGACATCGTGATCATCCGCTACGAGGGCCCGAAGGGCGGCCCCGGCATGCAGGAGATGCTGTACCCGACCAGCTTCCTCAAGGGCCGCGGCCTGGGCAAGGCGTGCGCGCTGATCACCGACGGCCGCTTCTCCGGCGGCACCAGCGGCCTGTCCATCGGCCACGTCTCCCCCGAGGCGGCGGCGGGCGGCCTGATCGCGCTGGTCCAGACCGGCGACGAGATCACCATCGACATCCCGGGCCGCAGCATCACCCTCAACGTCCACGACGACGAGCTGGCCCAGCGCCGCCACGAGGAGGAACGGCGCGCCAAGCCGTACTCCCCGGTCGACCGCCAGCGCCCGGTGTCGGCCGCCCTGCGCGCCTACGCCTCCATGGCCACAAGCGCCAGCGACGGCGCCTACCGCCGCGTCCCCGAGTAGGACGCTCACGCCACAGCGAGGCCCCGCACCTTCCCGGTGCGGGGCCTCTTTCGGCTTTCCCTGATCCGGTCCCGGCCCTCTCCAGCGGCGCCCGCCTACACCGACAGGACCGACCCGGCCACACCGACCATGACAGCAACCCACGCCGCCACCGCGACCATGACAGCAACCCGCGCGGCCACACCGACCCCTAACGCGGCCACACCGACCATGAGGACGAACGCGCGGCCACACCAACCATGAGGGCGAACCGCGCGGCCACGCCGACCCCTATGGCGGCCAGCGCGGGCGACACCCTCGCCGAGGCGGACAAGCCGCGCCGGCGCTGATCGAAGTGGCTTCCTACGGCGTGAGCCGGCCGATTCCCCACCTCGTCGAAGGGCGTCTCGGCCGAGCCTGGCACGAAGGTGGTCGTGGTCTTGCTTCGGCTCCACGCCGTTCCGCCTGACCGCCGGCGCGACGAGCGTGCTGCTGGTCGCCGAGCTAGCTCGCCGTCGGCGCACGACAGTTGCCGGTCGGCCGTCAGCGGACGGCAGTCGGCAGTCGGCAGTCGGCGCACGACAGTTGCCGGTCGGCCGTCAGCGGTCGGCAGTCGGCAGTCGGCGCACGACAGTCGCAGCACGGCGGTCGGGGATCGCGCACGGCGGTCGGCGGTCGGCGCACGCCGGCTGCTGCACGGCGGTCGGCGATCGCCCACGGCGGTCGGCGGTCGGCGGTCGCGTAATCCTCCGCGTGCTGTCACCGGAGACGGGCTCGAGGAACCTTTGCGGCGCCGCTGATCCGCCTCGGGCGGCGGGTGACGGTGTCTCGCGCGTCGCAGTCTCTTCGTCCGTACGGTCGCGTTCGAGGGGAAGACCCGCGGATTGTGGCAGGGCGGCGGGCGGTCAGGCCGGGATCGGGCGGCCGAGGGTGATGTCGTGGTCGGTGCGGTCGCCGGTCAGCTCGACTCGGGTCGCGACCGGGGCGTGGCCGCTGGCCGCGACCGTGTAGACCCCTGGGGGCAGGTCGTGCAGTTCGTAGCGGCCGTCCGGGCCGGTGGTGGCGGCGCCGGCCACCGCGCCCGTGTGGTCCACTGCCAGCACCGAGGCCTGCGGGATCGGGTGGCCGGAGCCGGCCGCCCGGACGTTGCCGGTCAGCACGCCGCCGACGGTCAGGGTCAGGTCGGCCGGGTGGTCCGGTGAGACCGTGCGGGAGACCGGGGCGGCGTGCGGGGCCGTGGCGGTCAGCGTGTACTCGCGGCCGGCCAGGCCGGGCAGCACGTAGCGGCCGTCGGCGCCGGCGGTGGCGGTGGCGACGACCTCCCCTTGCGGGCCGGTGAGCGTCAGTGCGGTTCCGGCGACGGGCCGGCCCGCCCGGTCGAGCACCCGGCCGGTGATCTGGCCGGCGCCGGCCAGTGACAGCACGCGGCGGATCTCGCCCGGGCCCACGTTGATGGTGGCGGCCGCCGGCTGATGGTTCTCGGCCGCGCAGATCAGGAGCAACGAGCCTCCGGCGGCGAGCGTCATTCGGTACGTACCCTCAAGGTCGGTCCTGGCCCGGGCCAGCTCCCGCCCGTGGAAATCGGTGATCGTGAGGGTGGCCCCCGGCAGCGGCAGCCCGCCGGGCCCGTCGATCCGGCCCAGGACGACGGCCTCGAAGTCCTTGGTGTCCACTGTGGGCTTCCTTTCGACGTGTGCCGCACGGGCGGCCACAGGCTCGGCCCGCACGCCGGGCTCGGATTCGGCCCGGCGGTCGGATTCGGTGAAGGGCTCGGCGCCGCATTCGGTGCCGCGTTCAGCGAAGGGCTCGGCGCCGCACTCAGTGAAGGGCCCGGCGCCGCGCTCAGCCAAAGGCTTGGCGCCGCGTCCGGCGAAGGGCTCGGCGGCGCGTTCGGTACCGCGTTCAGCGAAAGGTTCGGCGGCGGAATCGGCAGCGGCGGAATCGGTGGCGGCGGAATCGGTGGCGGCGGAATCGGCAGCGGCGGGATCGGTGGCGGCGGGATCGGTGGCGACGGGATCGGTGGCGGCCGAATCGGTGGCGGGCGTGTGGTCGGCTCGGGTGCGTAGGGGCAGGCCGGGCAGGAACAGGAAGAGGGCGAACGCCACCACGAGGACCGCCGCCGCGAGCAGGAACAGGGTGCCCATCGCGTCGGAGAAGCCGACCTTGAACGGGTGGGCCAGCACCGGAGTGACCCGCTCCAGGAACGACGTGTCGTCGAGCGCCGGCCGCCCCCGCATCGCGTCCAGGATCGGCTGGTCGCCGGGCGCCGGTGCCTTGAGCGCGTTCTGGAAGGCCGGATCGTCGGCCGCGTCCCGGAAAGCGTCGCCGATTTTGTCGCCGACCGTCGCGAACAGCACCGACAGGAAGATCGCCGTGCCGGCGGTGGCGCCCATCTGGCGGAAGAACGTCGACGACGCCGTGGCCACCCCGATCTCCGAGCGCGCCATGGCGTTCTGCACTGCCAGCGTGACCGGCTGCAGCACCCCTCCGAGGCCCAGGCCGAAAACCCCCATGAAAAGACCGGTTTCCCAGTACGGCGTTTCCGCGCCGACCAGGTGCAACAGCAGGAGCCCGACGATCATGAGAGAGGCGCCGAGCACCGGGAAGATCCGGTACCGCCCGGTGCGGCTGATCACCTGCCCCGAGATCAGCGAGCCCAGCATGATCCCGGCGGTCATCGGCAGCAGCTGGAGCCCGGACTCGGTCGGTGTCGCTCCACGCACGATCTGCAGATAGAGCGGAAGTAGCGCAAGCCCCCCGAACATCCCCATGCCCACCACGAATCCGCCGCCCGCGGTGAGCGCGAAGGTCCGGTTGCGGAAGAACCGCAGCGGGATCAGCGCCTCCTCCCGCATGAGCCGCTCGGCCAGCAGGAAGAGCAGCAGCCCGGCCCCGCCCACGGCGTAGCAGGCGATCGAACGGGCCGAGGTCCAGCCCCACTCCCGGCCCTGCTCGGCCACGGTGAGCAGCGGGCCGAGGCAGAGGCAGATGGTCAGCGCGCCCCACCAGTCGATGCGGTGGTCGCGCCGCTCGTGCCGGATCCGCAGCACGCGCGCCACCACGACCAGGGCGAGGGCGCCGATCGGCACGTTGACCAGGAAGACCCACCGCCACCCGGAGATGCCCAGGATCTCGTCGGCGCCCGCGAAGAAGCCGCCGATCACCGGGCCGAGCACGCTCGCCGACCCGAAGACGGCCAGGAAGTATCCCTGGTAGCGGGCCTGTTCGCGGGGTGGCACGAGGTCGCCGACGATGGCCAGAGCGAGCGAGAACAGGCCGCCCGCGCCCAGGCCCTGCATCGCGCGGAAGCCGGCCAGCTGATACATCGAGCCGGCGAAGGCGCAGGCGGCCGACCCGATCACGAAGATGGTGATGGCGGCCAGGAAGAAGCGCTTGCGCCCGTAGATGTCGGAGAGTTTCCCGTACAGCGGAGTCGAGATCGTCGCCGTGATCAGGTAGGCCGTGGTAACCCAGGCCTGCATGCTCAGTCCGTGCAGATCGTCGCCGATGGTCCGGATGGCCGCGGTGACGATGGTCTGGTCGAGAGCCGCGAGGAACATGCCGAGCATCAGCCCGGCCAGCACTTCCACGATCTGCCGATGGCTCAGCTTGTTCGGTGCGCCCATGGATCGAGCAACGAGAAATGTTGCCCGGTGGGAACGGCTCAGCGGGGAGGCGCCGTACTTCCCCTCGGGGTGAGGTGGGCCGTGCCGGCCTCGACGTTGCCGACCTGTTTGCCGTCGATGGCGGCCAGGAGCTCGCGGGCGGCGTGCGCCCCGTACTCGGCGATGTCGCGGCTCAGGGCGGTCAGCGGCGGGTGGACCAGGCTGCACAGGGGCGAGTCGTCCCAGGCCACGATGGACAGGTCGCCGGGGACGGCCAGGCCCATCTCCTGCGCCACGGCCAGGCCGGCCACCGCCATCACGTCGTTGTCGTAGATGATCGCCGTGGGCCGGTCGTTGCCGATGAGCAGCCGCCGGGTGGCCCGGCCGCCCTCCTCGCCGGTGTAGTCGGACGGCACGGTGACCGCCTCGTTGAGCCCGAGCGACGCGCAGACCGCGGAGAAGGCTTTCGTACGGGTCTGCGTGTGCAGCAGATCGGGCAGGCCGCTGACCCGGGCGATCCGGCGGTGGCCGAGGGCGACCAGGTAGCGGACCGTCTCGGTGACCGCACCGGCGTCGTCCGACCAGACCTGGGTGATGCGGCCCGTGTCGCCGGGGCCGCCGATCACCACGGCCGGCAGCTGGAGCTGCTGGAGCACGGGAATGCGGACGTCGTTCTCCCGCAGGTCGGTGACGATCACGCCGTCGATCCGGCGCTCGCCCCACCAGCGGCGGTAGACCTCGACCTCGAGCTCGGGCGTGGCGACGACCTGGAGGGTCAGCGCGTACGACCGGGCCGCCAGCTCGGCCTCGAAGCCGCTGATCAGGCCCATGAAGAACGGCTCGATGCCGAGCATCCGGGCCGGCCGGCACAGGGTCAGGCCCACGGCGCGGGCGCTGGCCCCGGACAGGGCACGGGCGGCGCTGTTCGGGTTGAAACCGATCTCCTGGGCGATCGCGACGATGCGCTGGCGGGTCGCCTCGGAGACACCCGGCTGTCCGTTGAGCGCGTACGACACGGCGCCTTTCGACACTCCGGCACGCCGCGCGATGTCGGCGATCGTCGGCCGCTTCACTCGGTCTCCTCTGTTCCCGCTGAGCTTACCGGCGTCCCCCGCCCTGGCACGGATCGGTAGAGCGCTCTCACGAAGCCTTTCACGACATCGGCCCGCCGACTTGATCGGTTAAGTGTTGCCGCACACAGTGCCGTTTGTAAACGCCGATGGCCCTGATTTACCGATTTGTCCTGCTTACCGTCCACTGACAACGTTGCCAAATTACCGCCGTAACAAGCTATTGACAGTCGTCGACGTCAGCTTTAGCGTCTCCACAACTTATCCGGTTCAGTGAATTCTTCTCTCCGTCATGGAGGCGCAATGGAACGGCTGGGCAAACGGACTCTCCGTGCCGCCGCCGCGGGCATCGCGGCCACTCTCGTGGTCGCCGGATGCAGCGGGCAGGCGCTCGAGGGTGGCAACGACGACAAGGCGAACGGCGGCCAGGTCACGCTCAAGATCGCCTTCTGGGGCGACATGGGCCTCGACAAACTCAAGGCCGCGTACGAGAAGGACCACCCGAACGTCAAGATCGTGCTGAACTCGGGCGAGTACAACGCCCAGCACGAGGACCTGCAGAAGAAGCTGGTGGCCGGCAACGGTGCCCCGGACATCTCCGCGATCGACGAGGGCTTCATCGTTCAGTTCCGCAGCCAGGCGGACAAGTTCGTCAACTACCTCGACAAGGGCGGCGCCGAGTTCGAGTCGAAGTACCTGCCCTGGAAGTGGAAGCAGTCGCTGTCGGCCGACGGCAAGCAGATCGGCCTCGGCACCGACGTCGGCGGCCTGGCCATGTGCTACCGCACCGACCTGTTCAAGAAGGCCGGCCTGCCCACCGACCGGGAGGCCGTCAGCAAACTCTGGACCAACTGGGACCAGTTCATCGAGGTCGGCAAGCAGTACAAGGCCAAGACCGGCAAGAAGTTCGTCGACTCCGGCACCAACATGTTCAACCCCGTGCTCGCCCAGCAGCCGGTCGGCTTCTACGACGAGCAGGAGCAGCTGAAGATGGACGGCGGCCCCAAGGTCGCGTTCGAGGCGAGCATGAAGGCCATCCAGGCCGACATCTCGGCCGACCTGGCCAGCTTCCAGCCCAACTGGGACCAGGGCTTCAAGAAGGACCAGTTCGCCGTGCTGGCCTGCCCGGCGTGGATGCTCGGCCACATCCAGGACACCGCGCCCGAGCAGAAGGGCAAGTGGGACATCGCCTCGATCCCCGGCGGCGGCGGCAACTGGGGTGGCTCCTGGTGGACCGTGCCGGCCCAGGGCAAGAACGTCGACGCGGCGGTCGACTTCGTGAAGTGGATGGTTCAGCCCGAGCAGCAGATCGAGGTCTTCAAGACCGTCGGCAACCTGCCCTCGCAGCCGGCGCTCTACAAGGACCCGGCGGTGCTGGACTACAAGAAGGAATTCATGAGCAACGCCCCCACCGGCCAGATCTTCGCGGCCACCGCGGAGAACCTGAAGCCGCAGTACCTGGGCAAGAAGAACGGCCCGACCCGCGTCGCGGTCGAGAACGTCATCACCCGCGTGCAGCAGGGGGGCCTGAAGCCGGAAGCGGCCTGGGCCGAGGCGGTCAAGGAAGCCGAGAAGGCCGCCAAGTCCTGACCCTCAGTCGAGAGGCGGGGCGGCCTTCGGGCCGCCCCGCCCCCACCTAGGAGTGGCCGTGTCCCTCACCCAGCTCCGGCCGGCAGCGCACCACCGGGCCGAGCCGCCCAAGACGCCGAACAAGGCCAAGCAATGGCTCTACCGGTTCGACATCAAGACCATCCCGTACGCACTGATCGCCCCGTTCTTCATCCTGTTCGGCTTCTTCGGGCTGTTCCCGATCATCTTCAACGGCGTGGTGGCGCTGCGGAACTGGCGCCTCGACGACCCGACGCTGACCGGCTGGGCCGGCTTCGGCAACTTCACCCGGCTGCTGTCCGACGAGGACTTCTGGAACGCGCTGGGCAACACGTTCGGCATCTTCATCCTCTCCACCGTGCCCCAGCTGATCGCGGCGCTGATCCTCGCCAACCTTCTCAACCGGAAGCTGCGGGCGACGACCTGGTGGCGGATCGGCGTACTGCTGCCCTATCTGACCCCGGTCGTCGCCTCGACCCTGGTCTTCGCGGTCTTCTTCTCCCGCGACTACGGGATGGCCAACTGGTTCCTGTCGCTGGTCGGCTTCGGCCAGGACGACCCGCTCGACTGGCGGGCGGCCAAGTGGAGCAGCTGGATCGCGATCGCCACGATGGTCAACTGGAAGTGGATCGGCTACAACGCGCTGCTCTACCTGAGCGCGATGCAGACCATTCCCAAGGACGTGTACGAGGCGGCCGCCGTGGACGGCGCCGGCCCGTGGCGGCAGCTGTGGCGGATCACCGTACCCATGATCCAGCCGGTCGTGGTCTTCACGGTGATCCTGTCGACCATCGGCGGGCTGCAGCTGTTCAACGAGCCGATGATGTTCGACGAGAACCCGCAGTTGGCCTACGGCGGCTCCGACCACCAGTTCCAGACGATCGCCCAGCTCATCTACAAGGTCGGCTGGAAGGACCTCAACCTGGGCTACGCGGCCGCGATGTCCTGGGCCCTGTTCCTGATCATCCTGGTCGTGGCCGGCGTCAACGCCCTGCTCACCAAGCGGATCGGAGGTGACCGGTGAGCACCCACCGCTACGCCCTCAGGGCGCCGCAGGACACACCCGGCACGTGGAAGACGTACACCGGCCTGGTCCTCATCATGATTCTCTCGGCGTTCCCGGTGTACTGGATGTTCGTGATCGCGACGAGCGCCGACGAGGCGGTCACGAAGATGCCGCCCTCGATCCTTCCCGGCAACCAGCTGATGGTGAACCTCAACGAGGTCTTCACGCTCCAGGACGTCTACTTCACGGCCTCGCTGATCAACAGCTTCATCACCGCCACGACGATCACCCTGGCCACGCTGTTCTTCTGTTCGCTGGCCGGCTTCGCCTTCGCCAAGTTGCGCTTCCGCGGCCGTAACGCGCTGATGGTCGTGGTGATCCTGACCCTGACCGTGCCCAACCAGCTCGGCGTGGTGGCGCTCTACATCGTGATGGGCAAGTTGCAGTGGAACGGCACCCTGCTCGCGGTCATCGCGCCCGGCCTGGTCAGCGCGTTCGGCGTCTTCTACATGCGCCAGTTCATCGCGCACGCGGTGCCGGACGAGCTGGTCGAGTCGGCCCGCATCGACGGCGCGCTGACCCTGCGCGTCTACTGGAACATCGTGCTGCCGGCGATCAGGCCCGCCCTGGCCGTGCTCGGGCTGCTCACGTTCGTCATGGCCTGGAACGACTTCCAGTGGCCGCTGATCACGCTGAACGGCACCGAGTTCCCGACCTCGATGGTGGCCCTCTCCGACCTGGCCAGCGGAAACTACGTCATCTACCGGCGGGTGCTGGCGGGCGCGTTCGTGGCCACCGTTCCGCTGATCATCCTGCTCCTGATCGGCGGACGGCAACTCGTCCGGGGGATCATGGAAGGCGCCGTCAAGTCCTGACCGCTTCGAAGGAGAACCGTGACCTCGTACCAGTCCCTGCACGAAGGTTGGACCGTATCCGGGGGTGACCTCGCGGACGTACCGGCGACCGTTCCCGGCTGCGTGCACACCGATCTGCTCGCGGCCGGCCGGATCGACGATCCGTACCTGGACGAGAACGAGAAGAAACTCGCCTGGATCGGCCGAACCGATTGGGACTACTCGACCACGTTCTCCTTCGCGGCGGGCGCCGATCGCACGGACCTCGTCTGCGAGGGCCTGGACACGGTAGCCGCGATCACGCTGAACGGCTCGCCGGTCGGCGAGACCGCGAACATGCACCGCGGCTACCGCTTCGACGTCGGCCCGCTGCTGCGGGACGGCACCAACACCCTGCGGGTCACATTCACGAGCGCTTACGCGTACGCCGAGGCGGCGCAACAGAGGCTGGGCGGCCGCCCCAACGCGTACGACGAGCCGTTCAACTTCATCCGCAAGCAGGCCTGCCACTTCGGCTGGGACTGGGGCCCCACCCTGGTCACGGCCGGCATCTGGCAGCCGATCGGCCTGCACACCTGGTCGGTGGCCCGGCTGGCCGAGGTCCGCCCCCAGGTCACGGTCGCCGGCGGGACCGGCCGCGTCGAGTTGCGGGTCCACCTCGAACGCGCCTCGGACGAGCCGGTCACCATCACCGCCTCGATCGCCGGCCGCACCGCCCAAGCCACAGTGGACGGCGTCGAGGCCCTGCTGATCCTCACCGTCGACGACCCCGCCCTGTGGTGGCCCCGCGGCTACGGCGACCAGCCCCTCTACGACCTCGACGTCGTAGTCACCGCCACCGCCCACTCGCCCTCGGCCGCCTCGCCGTCGGCTCGGGAGCTCGACCGGTGGTCGCGGCGGGTCGGTTTCCGGACGGTACGGGTCGACACCTCGGACGACGGCTTCGTACTGATCGTCAACGACATGCCGGTGGCCGTGCGCGGCGTGAACTGGATCCCCGACGACGTCTTCGACAACCGGGTCACGCGCGACCGCCTGGCCGCCCGCTTCCGGCAGGCCGCCGAGGCCAACGTCAACTACTTGCGCGTCTGGGGCGGCGGCCGCTACGAGTCGGGCGACTTCTACGACCTCGCCGACGAGCAGGGCTTCCTGGTCGGCCAGGACTTCCTGTTCGCCTGTGCCGCGTACCCCGAGGAGGAGCCGTTCCGCTCGGAGGTCGAGGCCGAGGCCCGGCACAACGTCCTGCGGCTCGCGTCGCACCCGAGCCTCGTGATGTGGACCGGCAACAACGAGAACCTGTGGGGCCACGAGGACTGGGGCTGGAAACCCGCGCTGAACGGCCTTTCCTGGGGCGCCGCCTACTACTACGACCTGCTGCCGCGGATCGTCGCCGAGATCGACCCGACCCGACCGTACTGGCCCGGCAGTCCCTACTCCGGCACCCCGGAGCGCTACCCGAACGACCCGGCGTACGGCACCACGCACATCTGGGACGTCTGGAACACCGACGACTACACGAAGTACGCCGCCTACCGCCCGCGCTTCGTGGCCGAGTTCGGTTTCCAGGCCCCACCCGCGTACTCGACGCTGCGCCGCGCCCTGCTCGACGACCCGCTGGCCCACGACTCCCCCGGCATGGCGCATCACCAGAAAGCCGTCGACGGCGACAAGAAACTGGAACGCGGCCTCGCCAACCACCTGCCCACCCCTCGCGACTTCGACGACTGGCACTACCTCACCCAGCTCAACCAGGCCCGCGCCCTGGCCTTCGGCATCGAACATTTCCGCTCCCTGCGCCCCCTCTGCTCGGGCGTCATCATGTGGCAGCTCAACGACTGCTGGCCGGTGACCTCATGGGCCGCCGTCGACGGCGACGGCCGCAAGAAGCCGTTGTGGTACGCCCTTCGCGACGCCTACGCCGACCGCCTGCTCACCCTCCAGCCCCGCACCGGCGCCCCGCTGGAGCCGGGCGGCCCCCACCCGGACATCGAGCCGGGCGCGGTGGTCCCGCCGGCGGGCGCCCCGGCCCTGGTAGCGGTGAACGACGCGCGTACCCCCTGGGCCTTCTCCGCCACCGTGACCCGCCGCAACCTGGCCGGTGACATCCTGGCCTCAGCCGTCCTCGGCGCCACGGTCGCCACCAACGGCGCCACCACCCTGCCCCTCCCGGCCGACGTGGTCACCCCCGGCGACCCCACCATGGAACTGATCGTCGCCGAGATCGACGGCCGGCGGTCGTGGTGGTTCTTCGCCGAGGACAAGGACATCCCCTGGCCCACCCCCGAGCACACGACCACGGTCGAGACGACGGGAACGTCCACAAAGGTCACCGTCACCGCGGCCACGACCCTGCGCTCCCTGACCCTGTTCCCGGACCGCCTGCACCCCACCGCCGAAGCCGACCAGGCGGCGGTGACCCTCCTGCCCGGTGAGTCCACCACCTTCACCATCCGGTCGGACGTCCCCCTGAACCCGGCCGACCTGACGAAGCACCCGGTCCTCCGCTGCGTCAACGACGTGGCCCACTGACCGGCCCGGCGCTCCCAGTCCCACCCTGGGAGCGCCGGGCTCTTTGCTCTCAACGAACGCCGCTCCATCACGCCACCTCCTTCTTGCCCCCTCACTTGGAAGGACGCCTCGACGGGCCCGATCCGCTTACGCGGCGCCCAAAAAAGGCCGTCGCGAAGTAATGCGCTCTTCGACCCCGGCCCCTGCCGGCACCGGTATGCGGGCCAGGGAACTGCCGCGTCAACGCCGCAATCCCTGTGCGGGTGCCGGCCGGCGTCGACGCCATCCAGGCGCGCGGCCGGGAAGGAAGCCATCCAGGCACGCGTCCGGGGAGGAAGCCGTCAAGGCGCGCTGGCCGCCCCAGCCGAAGGGGGCAGACGCACTCCGCGAAGGGCGGCCGTTTCCAGGCGTCTCGAGCCGCAAAAGGACTGGCCGCCACAAGAGAAGAGCTGCCGCAAAGACGCACTTCGAAAAGCGCGGATCGCCCCAAAGGTGGGTGCGACCAACGTGAGCACCGCGAAGGACGACCGTTGCGCGGTGGACCGTCGCTGCGGCGGACCGTCGCCGAGGTGGGCCGGCGCCGCGGTGGACGTCGCCGAGGTGGGCCGGCGCCGCAGTGGGCGTCGCCGAGGTGGGCCGGCGTGGCGTGGTTCGACGGCGGTCGTGCGAGGAGGGACGACGCCGGCGAGAGAAGGCGGTCAGGCTCGGTGGGTCTCCAGGTACGCCTCGATGCGTTCGGCCGGGCCCGGGTGGCCCAGGGCGAAACCCTGGCCGTAGAGGCAGCCGGCCTGGGCGGCGCGTTTGATCTGGTCGGGGGACTCCAGGCCCTTGGCGACGATTTCGAGTCCGAGGCGGCGGCCGAGGCTGACCACGACGTCGATGACCGCGGGGCCGCCGCCCGGTGTGGGCTCCGGCGCCGTGTTGGTCAGGGAGGCGTGCAGCTTGAGCATGTCGACCGGCAGGCGGCGCAGGTGGGACAGGGACGCCTGGCCCGAGCCGAAGTCGTCGAGGGCCGCCCGTACGCCCAGTTTGCGCAGGCCCGACAGGGACGCCACGATCGCCGGCACGTCCTCGGCGATCCAGTCCTCGGCCACCTCGACGACCAGGCGCTCGGGGGCTATCCCGTACCGCCGCAGGGTGGTGGCCACGCGGTCGGGGAAGCGAGCCGTCAGGAGTTCGCGCGGCGACACGTTCACCGACAGCCAGAAGCCCGTGTCGCCGGTCGACCAGGCCGACAGGTGTTTGCAGGCCGTGTCGAGGACCCACTCGTCGAGTTCGGGGGCGATGCCGACGGCGCGGGCGATCGGGAGCAGTTCGTTCGGCATGATCGTGCCGAGGGTGGGGTGGCGCCAGCGGAGCAGGGCCTCGACGCCGGCCGGCTGGTCGTCGCGGAGGCCGACCACCGGCTGGAAGACCAGGTCGAGCTCGTGGCGTTCGATCGCGCCGAGCAGCTCGCGTTCCAGGTCCATGCGGCGGTTGAGCTTCATCTCGACGTCGGGGTCGTACCACTCGACGCGGTCCAGGCCGAGTTGCCGCGCGCGTTTGCGGGCCAGGTCGGCGTGGCGCAGCACCTCGTCGGAGTCGGTTCCGCCGGACAACTCGGCCAGGCCGATGCTGGTGTGCAGCTCGACCACCGCGCCCGGCAGCTGGTGCGGCTCGGACAGCACGGTCGCGATGCGGGTGGCCAGCGCGTACGCCAGTACCGCGCCGTCCGTGGTGAGCACCGCGAACTCGTCGCCGCCGAGGCGGGCCGGCACGTCCTCGGCGGCGAGCAGGGTCCGCAGGCGGCGGCCGACCTCGATGAGGACGGCGTCGCCGGTCTCGCGGCCGCGCGCGTCGTTGATGTCGGCCAGCCCGTGCAGGTCGATCACCAGCAGGGTGCCCTGCCGGCCCGGCCGCCGCCGGTAGGCCAGCAGGTCGCGCATCAGCGCGCGCCGGTTGGCCAGGCCGGTGAGCTGGTCGGTGTACGACAGTTTGTGCAGCGCCCGTTCGAGGTGACGCCGCTCCCCGATGTCGCGCACGTGCACCACCAGGGCCGCCACCTCGGGCACCGACCGCTGGTCGGAGATCGTCGACTCGGTGTCGCGCCACAGCTCGGCGCCGTCGCGCAGCCGGGCCGCGACCAGCGCGGGCGGACCGTCGGCGTGCTCGCCGGCCAGCACCGAGTCGATCATCTCTTGGGCCCCGGCCACGTCGTCGGGGTGGATCAGGTCGCGGAAGGCCTTGCCGACCACCTCGTCGTCGGTGAGCCCGAACAGCCGGGACGCGGCCGGCGACTGCCATCGGATGCGCAGCTGTTCGTCGAGCACGAGGGTGAGGTCGGTGGCGCCGGCGACGAGTGAGCGGAAGTGCGCCTCGGCGGTCTGCAACTGCCCCGCGTACTTGCGGATGTCGCGGACCACCAGCAGCTCGCGCATCGCCAGCACGGCCACCATCGCGATACCGAGGATGATGCTGGTCGGGTCGAAGCTGCGCACCTCGGCCAGGTGCCAGATCGCGGCGATCACGCCGACTCCGGCCGGCACCGCGAGCAGCGGGTAGCTCGCCAGATATTGATCGGGGTTGCGGGGTTCGAGCGGCGGCAGCGGCAGGTCGCGGCGGGAGCCGCCGTCGGCCGTGAGCGCCAGGCCGGCCACCATCGGCAGGCCGACCAGGGCCAGGGCGACCGTGTCGCCCGAACCCATGGTGACCAGTGTGGCGGCGATCGTGAGGCCGATCAGCACCATGATCGCCCCGGTCCCGCACCGGATCGCGGGCCGCCGGTGCGGCGTACCGCGCAGCACCGAGACCAGCACGATGGCGATGCCGGTGGCGGCGATCAGCGTGACCGGCAGGGTCGCCGGGTGGGCCTGTTTGACGGGCGGGATCAGATAGCCCGCGAAGGCGATGCTGACGCCGAGGCCCAGCCCGTCGAAGGCGCGCCGGCTGTGCAGCGCCCAGCCCCGGCCGGCGCCGGGCAGCAGCAGGGTGCCGACGGAGTAGCAGGCCGCGGCCACGCCGAGCCCGATCGTGGCCCAGACCCCCGCTCCGGGCGGCGACCAGGCGGGCACCGTGGCGGTCAGGGCGGTCGCGAGACCGCCCATGCCGACGAAGCCCGCCCCGCGGCAGGCCACGAACGTGCCGTCGGTGTGGTGGATGGCCAGCGCGGCCCGCACCAGGATCGCGGCGGCCACGAGGCCGTAACCGCCGACGGCGATCGCCAGGGCGAGCCGGGCCGGGATCAGCCCGCTCGCACCGGCGATCAGGATCGCGGCCGCGAACGCTGCGGGCACACCGAGGATCAACACCCGGTGGTGGGGCGACCGGGTGGCACGTGCGGTGGGGGGCTGCACTGCCAAAACGACGATCCTCTGGGAATCTCGCCGGGTAGGGGGTCGTACGGGGGCGCTGTCCGGATAACGACGCTTCCCCCGAACAGGTTACGGCCGAGTAAGTCACCGGCGCACGTCGAAGCCGCTCCCTCCCGCCACGGACGGCAACACCTGGATTTCGGACCCCTCGGCGACCGGGGTCTCGAGCCCGGCGGTGCGCCGGCTGTCCTCACCGTCCACGTAGACGTTGACGTACCGACGCACCGCGCCCTGCTCGTCGCGGATGCGGCGGGCGAGCCGGGGCCAGCGCTCGTCCACCTCGGCCAGCACGGCCGCCAGCGACCCCGACGCGGTGATCTCGAGCCGGGACGCGCCGCCCGCTTCGGCGCGCAGCACGCCCGGCACCAGCAGGACCGGCATCAGATCGACACCGCCCGCACCGAGAGCACGTCGGGCAGGTGAGCCGCCACTGTCGTCCACGAGTCACCCTCATCGCCGGACGCGAAGACCTCGCCGGCGCGGGTGCCGAAGTAGACGCCGGCCGGGGTCCCGTCGTCGGCGCACATGGCGTCGCGGAGCACCACCGGGTAGTACGGCCCGCCGGGCAGGCCGTTGCTCTGCTCCTCCCACTTGTCGCCGGCGTCGGTGGACCGGAAGACGCGGCAGCGCAGCTCGGTGGGGTGCCGCTGGGAGTCGGCGGTGAGCGGGAAGTTCCAGATCACGCCGGGCCGGCTGGGGTGGGCGACCATCGGGAAGCCGAAGTCGCTGGGCAGCGTGCCGGCGATGGACTGCCACGAGTCGCCGCCGTCGGACGAGCGGTAGACACCGTGGTGGTTCTGCGCGTAGAGCCGGCGGGGGTCGTCCGCGTCCCGGGCCACCCGGTGCACACACTGGCCGAACTCGGGCCACGGATCGGGCATGAAGTAGGCCTTGATGCCCTTGTTGGCCGGGGCCCAGCTGTCGCCGCCGTCGGACGAGCGGTAGACGCCGCCGGTCGACATGGCGACGACCAGACTCGACGGGTCGGCCGGGTGGGGCAGGATCGTGTGTACGGCCTGGCCGCCGAAGCCGGCGCCCCACTCCGGCCGGTGTGGGTGGTCCCAGAGGCCGCGCACCAGCGCGAACGAGCGCCCGCCGTCGGTGGAGCGGAACAGCGCGGACGGCTGCGAGCCCGCGTAGATCACGCCGGGACCGCCGGGCACGATCTGCCAGATGCGCTCGACCGAGGCCCCGGTGTCGGCCGGGAAGGCGACCGGGGCGGAGTCGGGCTCCTCCCAGGTCTGGCCGAAGTCCTCGCTCACCGCGATGCTCGGCCCGAAATGTGAGTTGTCCACGGCGGCGAGAAGCCTCGGCCGCGGTCCGCTGGTGTCCACGCCGATCGTGTAGATCGCCGTGCCGGAGAAGTGTACCGGACCCACCTGCCAGGTCCGGCGGTCGTCGTCGCTTGTGGCCAGGAACAGCCCTTTCTGCGTTCCGATCGCGAGCAGCGTTGTCATGCCGCCGAGTATGCGCCGCGGGTCCGACAGAAATGGCGGACAACGTGGGTGGGACACTGGGATACGTGAGTTCTAAGCCCCTTCTCCGTGTCCGCAAGACCGGTGCCCTGCTGGTCGCGGCCGGTCTGGCCTTCCTCGGCGCCATCCCGTTCGCCGGCGCCCGGTGGGAGCTCACCCCGGTGCTGCTGATCCCCATCGTGTTCTTCGTCTGGGCCTGGCGCGCCGGCACCGACGTCTATGCGGACGAGCTGCGCGTCCGGGCGCTCGCCGGCAGCACCAGGGTGCCGTGGCCGCGCATCGCCGAGCTCGCCCCCGACGCCCGCGGCCAGGTCTCGGCCCTGCTCGACAACGGCAACGTCATCAAGCTGACCGCCGTCACCAGCGAAAACCTGCCCCGGGTGCTCGCCGCCGGCGGGCAGGAGATCAAGCACGCCGACTGACTCAGGTTCCGCCGCTACCCTGGGGTGCGTCGAGATCGAGGAGGTCGAGTGATCGTGCGTTCCCGCCGGGGCCGGGCCGTCGCCGCGGCGCTTGCCGCCGTGCTCGCGCTGACCGCGGCGTGCAGCTTCGGCCCGCCCGATCCCGACCAGCAGGGCGCACCACCCAACCTGCCGAAACCATCGGCGATCGAGCCGTCCGGCGACAGCAGCGCCGACCCCGGCGGCGGCAGCCAGGAGGTCGCGATCACCGTGCTGGCCAAGGCGCTCGACGTTCCGTGGGGCATGGCTTACCTGCCCGACGGAACGGCACTGGTCACCGAGCGCGACACCGGCCGCATCCTCAAGGTCGGGCCCGAGTCCGACGCGAACGGCCTCACGGTCACCGAGGGGCAACGGTTGAGCGAGGTCCAGGCGTCCGGCGACGGCGGCTTGCTCGGCATCGCGGTCTCGCCGAAATACGCCACCGACAAGACCGTCTTCGTCTACTACTCGACGGCCAAGGACAACCGGGTCGGCAAGCTCACCCTCGGCGGCAAGCTCCAGCCGATCCTCACCGGCATCCCGCGCTCGGCCGACGCCAACGGTGGCGCGCTCGCCTTCGGTCCCGACGGTTTCCTGTACGCGGGGACGGGCGACGGCACGAGCACGGGCACGCTGGCCCAGAATCCGAAAAGCCTCGGCGGCAAGATCCTGCGGATGACCACCGCCGGCAAGCCCGCCGCCGGAAACCCGGTCAAGACCTCCCTGGTCTGGTCCTCCGGCCATCACAACGTGCAGGGCATCGCCTGGGACAAGACCAAGCGGATGTACGCCACGGAGACCGGCCAGAAAAAGTCCGGCGAACTCAACGTCATCGTCAAGGGCAAGAACTACGGCTGGCCCGGTACGGACGGCGCGGGCACCGACGCCAAGCTGACCAACCCGCTGTTCAGCTGGCCGGTCGCCGAGTCGTCCTGCTCCGGTGTGGCCGTGATCGAGCAGACCGTGGCCACCGCCTGCCTGCTCGGGCAGCGCGTCTACCTGCTCAACGTGACCGGCAACGGGACCGTGATCGGCGTGCCGCAGGGCGTGCTCACCGGCGAGTACGGCCGGCTGCGGGCCATCGCCGCCGCCCCCGACGGCTCGCTCTGGGTGAGCACGTCGAACCGGGAGGACGGCGGCACCCCGGCCACCGACGACGACCGCATCATTCGGCTGGTCTTCTCCGATGGTGGGGCCGGTCGCACCTGACCATGGCACGGTTTGACGGGAAGCGGGTGGGGGCAGGGAGCCGACGATGACCGAGCAGACGGCCTCGGCGGCGACGTGGCGCCGCTGGTGGGCAGCAGTGGACCGATGGGCACGGGCGACGGCCCGGGTCACCGGGCGGGTGCACCGCAACCGGTGGACCCGCCGGCTTCGTATCGGGGCGGCGGTCGCGCTGGTCAGCGTCGGCGGTGTCGTCGTCGGCACGATGCTCTTCGCGCACGCCGACCTGAACGTCGGCCCGTTCCGCGCCGAGATGTCGATCAGCCCGTCGCTGCTCGGCGGCACCGAGGTCGACCTTCCGCCGCTCGGCTCGCTGCACCTGGACAGCCACGACGGCCCGATCCACCTCAAGGTCAACCTGTCCTCGCTCGACCAGAGCCGGACCGAGGCGCTGATCGACGACCCGACCGCGCTGACCTCGGCCGGCGACCGGGCGGTGGACGACGTCCGCACCGGCGTGATCCAGCTCGGCGTGCGGACGCTCGGTATCTCCGTACTGGCCGCTCTGATCCTCTCGGCTCTGATCTTCCGCAACGTCCGGCGGGTGGCCGCGGCCGGCCTGACCGCCCTGGTGGTGACCGGCGGCAGCCTCGGACTGGCGGCCGGCACGCTGCGGCCCGACTCGATCGCCGAGCCGCGGTACGAGGGTCTGCTGGTGAACGCGCCGGCCGTCGTCGGTGACGCCCGCCGGATCGCCGACAACTACGGCAAGTACGCCGACCAGCTGCAGCAGATCGTCAGCAACGTGAGCCGGCTCTACACGACGGTCTCCTCGCTTCCGGTGTACGAGCCGGAGGCGAACACCACGCGCATCCTGCACGTGTCCGACCTCCACCTGAACCCGTCCTCCTGGGGCCTGATCCGCACCGTGGTGCAGACCTTCGAGATCGACGCCGTGGTCGACACCGGCGACCTGGTCGACTGGGGCAGCAGCGCCGAGACCGGGTACGCGGCGTCGATCCCGTCGGTCGGGGTCCCGTACATCTGGGTCCGCGGAAATCACGACTCGGCCGCCATCCAGGCCGCGGTCAAGCGCCAGGACAACGCGGTGGTGCTGGACAACCAGATCACCACGGTGGACGGCCTGACCATCGCCGGCATCGGCGACCCGGAGTTCACCCCGGACAAGAGCGAAACCCCGGCGGCGCAGGATCCGGCGAGTACGCAGGAGAGCCCGCTGCTGCGTTCGGGGAGCCAGCTCGCCGACACGATCCGGGCCTCGGGCAAGCCGGTCGACGTCGCCCTGGTCCACGATCCCGCGATGGCGCCGCCGCTG
This sequence comes from Actinoplanes sp. NPDC048988, assembly GCF_043197815.1. Classification (NCBI taxonomy): domain Bacteria; kingdom Bacillati; phylum Actinomycetota; class Actinomycetes; order Micromonosporales; family Micromonosporaceae; genus Actinoplanes; species Actinoplanes sp. NPDC048988. Next base: position 588,295 of record NZ_JBICTW010000001.1, read on the forward strand.
TCCGGTGTGGTGCCGCTGGTCCTGGCCGGCCACAAGCATCAGCGCGAGGTCAGCCTGCTGCCGGCGCCGCCGGCCGATCCCGGCGCGTCCGCGTCGCCGTCCCCGGCGCCCTCGTCCGGCGGGACCACCCAGCAGCCGATCACGACCCGCCTGCTGGTCGAGGGCTCCACGGGCGGGGCCGGCCTGCGCGGCCTGGAGAAGGAGGAGCCGACCCCGCTGAGCCTGTCGGTCCTCTACTTCGACGAGAGACACCAGCTCAAGGCGTACGACGACATCTCGCTGGGCGGCACCGGCGAATCCAACGTGGAGATGCAGCGCAACGTCGTCGGCGCCGAGCCGGAGGAGTCACCGTCCCCGTCGGCCTCGGTGGTCCCGGTGGTCCCTCAGCGCTGATAGATTCCCCGCGCTCATTCTCTTGATCACGGGGAATCACCATGTCCGACACTGTCACCGCCCGGCCGCCCCGCGCCTGGGAGGTACACACCAACGCCACCCTGGCCACCATCCTGGGCACCGCGCTGGCCAGCCTCGCCCTCGTCGTCACCGACCTTCAGCTGCGCTCCTGGATCAAGGCCGACGGCACCGGTGAGGTCTCCGGGCTGGCGTCCACGGTGCTCGAGGATCCGTACGTCTTCGACCTGCTGGCCACGATGTTCATGGTGGCCTACATCGGTACGTACTTCTGGTGGCGCAAGAAGACCCTGGAGATCATCCGCCGGATCGGCGCCGAGCCGAGCCTGCTCCGGCACTGGTCGGTGAGCGCCTGGGCCGTGTGCCTCGTCCTGTCGATCGTGGTGTCAGTGGTCGACCGCGACCGGGCCGTACCGGGCGACTTGGACACGCTGGCCGCCGCCCTCGGCCGTAGCGCGGCCATCCAGTCCTTCCGCGTCGCCGGTCTCGGATTCTTGCTGTACGGCGTCTGGCAGCTCCGCCGAACCATCCGCCGAGCGGTCGCCACCGCGGGCGTCGCCTTCCGGATCGGCTCCACCACCAAGCCGGTCCCCGCCCAGCCACTGCCGCCGGTGTCCCGGGCCGAGACGTCCACCGACGTACCGCCCGCCGACGACGCCTTCTGGGACAGCGTCCGCGACCTGGCCGAGCAGGCGGGCACCGAACTGGCCCTGCTGGAGACCACCGAGGGCGTGGCCCGCCGCTGGGCCCTGATCCCGCCGACCGGCGACCTGACCGCCGTGCGCGCCGCGGTGCCGCCCGGCGCGATCATCACCGTCTACCCGAACCCGCCGTCCGAGGCCGGCCCCGAGGGCTTCACCCCCACCGAGGCCGACGAGTACTACGGCCTCCTGGAGGACGCCGCTTCCGGCTCCCTCTGGTACCAGACGGTCCGGCCCAACCGCATCCCGGCTTTCCTGGCCCGCACCCGCTCGGCCCGCCGCTGGGCTCTTTACCCGGCGCACTCGCCCACAGCCCTCACCGCCATGGCCCCCGAACCCACCGCGGCCGCGACCCCCGACGCCTGACGCACTGCGCTAACGCGTCACCGCCGCAGCCCCCGAACCCCACCCAGGCCGCGGCGCCCGGCGCCTGACGCGCGTCACGCCGCCCGCGAAGCGCGGGCGGCGTGACGAGCTGCTTTCGTTGCAGGACAGCCCGGCAGCCGCGGCAGAGAGGCCGGGACGGCAGCGCCCGGGCTTGTGACCTCGGTGCCGTTCGTCGATCCGTACTACTTCTTGTGAATTTAAGAGACGCCGAGCCGCTGCAGGATGAGTTCGCGGACGGACTTCGCGTCGGCCTGGCCGCGGGTGGTCTTCATGACCGCGCCGACCAGCGCGCCGGCCGCGGCGACCTTGCCGTCGCGGATCTTGGCGGCGATGTCGGGGTTGGCGGCGATGGCCTCGTCGACGGCGGCGGTCAGCGCGCCCGTGTCGGAGACGACCTCGAGGCCCCGCGCGGCCATGACCGCGGCCGGGTCGCCCTCGCCGGCCACGACACCCTCGAGCACCGTGCGGGCCAGCTTGTCGTTGAGCTTGCCCTCGTCGACCAGTTTCTGCAGGGCCGCGACCTGGGCCGGCGTGGCACCGACCTCGGCCAGCTCGACGCCGGTCTCGTTGGCGCGGCGGGCCAGCTCGCCCATCCACCACTTGCGGGCGCCCGCGGGGGACGCGCCGGCGGCGATGGTCTCCTCGATCAGCTCGACCGCGCCCGCGTTGGCCACGGACTGCATGTCGACCGCGCTGATCCCCCACTCCTCGCTGAGCCGGGCCCGCTTGGCGCTCGGCCGCTCGGGCAGAGCCGCCTTGAGCTCCTGAACCCACGCCGGGTCGGGCGCGATCGGCACGAGGTCGGGCTCGGGGAAGTAGCGGTAGTCGGTCGCCGTCTCCTTCGAGCGGCCCGGGCTGGTGTCGCCGCGGTCCTCGTGGAAGTGGCGGGTCTCCTGCACGATGCGGCCGCCCTCGTCGAGGACCGCCGTCTGCCGGATGATCTCGGAACGGACCGCGCGCTCGACGGAGCGCAGCGAGTTGACGTTCTTCGTCTCGGTACGGGTGCCCCACTCCTCGCCCGGCTTGTTGAGCGAGGTGTTGACGTCGCAGCGCAGCGAGCCCTGCTCCATGCGCACGTCGGAGACACCGAGCGAGCGGATGATGTCGCGCAGCTCGGTCACGTAGGCCCGGGCGATCTCGGGGGCGAGCGCGCCGAGACCCGGAACCGGCTTGGTCACGATCTCGACCAGCGGGATACCGGCGCGGTTGTAGTCGACCAGCGACTCGGTGGCGCCCTGGATGCGGCCGGTCGCGCCGCCCACGTGCAGGGTCTTGCCGGTGTCCTCCTCGAGGTGGACACGCTCGATGCCGATGCGGTAGCTCTGGCCCTCGTACTCCACGTCGACGTAGCCGTCGGTGCACAGCGGCTCGTCGTACTGCGAGGTCTGGAAGTTCTTCGGCATGTCGGGGTAGAAGTAGTTCTTCCGCGCCATGCGGCACCAGGTGGCGATGTCGCAGTTGAGCGCGAGCCCGATCCGGATGGTCGCCTCGATGCCGGCCCGGTTGGCGACCGGCAGCGCGCCGGGCAGGGCCAGGCAGACGGGGCAGACCTGGGTGTTGGGCTCGGCGCCGAAATCGGTGCGGCAGCCGCAGAACATCTTGGTGGCCGTGCCCAGCTCGACGTGGGTCTCGAGGCCGATGACCGGCTCGTAACGCGCGATGGCGTCCTCGTATGAGGGCAGCACGGTGGTGGTCATGCGGTGAGCTCCCAGGTGAAGACCGGCGACTGAACGGCTTTAAGACTAGTGGGCCCCACCGACAGAATTTCGGGTGACCCACGACCGACCCCACAGCGGATGATCATTTAGGTACGGTTCCGGGCCATGCGACGCGTTCCCCTCGCCGTCGTCGCCCTCACCGCGTCAGTTCTGCTGGCCGGATGCGACGGCACGCCCACCCCCTCGCCGACCACGTCGACCACCCCGCCGACCCCGGCTCCCTCCACCGCCGCCGCGATCGACTACTCGGCCTGGCAGGCCGGCACGTCGAAGCCGGTGGCCGACAAGCTCTATCCCAAGCACGGCACGGCGGCGCTCGACGTCCTGCACTACGACCTGAAGCTGGCCTGGAAACCCACCACGAAGACCCTCACCGGCACGGCCACGCTGCGCATCCGCCCCACCGCCGACGCGTCGGAGATCAAGCTCGACTTCAAGCCGTACGCCCTGGATCAGGTCACCGTGGACGGCGTACCGGCGAAGGGCGCGAAGGTGACGGCCGAAAAGCTCGTCGTCCCGGCCACCGTGAAAAGCGACGAGCCGGTCACCCTGACCGTCGGATACCACGGGAAGCCGGCCACCACGCCGATCCCGTCGCACCGTAGCGACGTCGAACCGCTCGGCCTGACCATCACCAAGGAGGGCGGCCTCTGGACGATGCAGGAGCCGTTCGGCGCCTTCACCTGGTACCCGGCCAACGATCAACCGTCCGACAAGGCCCTGTACGACATCGCGGTGACCGTGCCGCCGGGCTGGTCGGCGATCGCGGCCGGCACCCCGGCCGGGCAGACCGGCACCACGTTCAGCTACCGCAGCACCGACCCGATGGCGTCATATCTGCAGACCTTGGCCGTCGGCAAGTACAAGCGGATCACCGCCAAGGGCCCGAACGGCCTGCCGCTGACGTACTGGTACCGCCCGGGCACCGACGAGCGCCTGCTGCCGTCGCTGAAGAAGTCGCCGCAGTTCATCAGCTTCCTGGAGAAGCGCTTCGGGAAGTACCCGTTCCCCACCGGCGGCATCGTCATCGTCGACTCCGCCTCCGGCATGGAGACCCAGCAGATGATCACGATGGGCGGCAAGCCGGCGAAGTTCGACCCGGCCGCCTACGAGGAGGATCTACTCCACGAGTACGCACACCAGTGGTTCGGCGACTCGGTCACCCCGAGCAGCTGGACCGACCTGTGGCTCAACGAGGGCTGGGCGACGTACACGCAGTTTCTCTACCAGCAGAGCATCGACAAGTTCAGCGACGCCGCGCTGGAAACCTATCTCCGGCAGTCCGACGCCAAGCTGCGCGCGAAACTCGGCCCGCCCGGCTCGCCCAAGGCGGCCAACTTCGCCGAGAGCAACGTCTACATCTGCCCGGCCGCCATGCTCAAAGAACTCAACGACGCCCTCGGCGACGCGAAGTTCTTCGCCCTGGGCCGAGCCTGGGTCCAGACCCAGAAGAACACCCAGCAGGACCGGGCGTCCTTCATAGCCTTCGTCAACAAGCAGACCGGAAAGGACTTCACCAAGCTGATCACCAACTGGCTGGACGGCAAGTCCACCCCCGCATAGGGGTGGACTTGCCGCTGACTACAGCGCGGGCGGGGTGAGGGTGCCGACCGCCGACTCCAGGGCGGCCGCGACGCGGTACATGCGGTCGTCGGCCATGGTCGGCGCCATCACCTGGAAACCGACCGGCAGGCCCTCGGACAGGCCGCACGGGACCGAGATGGCCGGGCCGCCGTACAGGTTGGTCGGAATCGTGAAGAGGTCGGCCAGGTACATCTGGTACGGGTCGCTGGTGCGCGAGCCGAACGGGAACGCGACGAACGGCGTGGTCGGGGAGACCAGCACGTCAACCTTCTCGAAGGCCGACTCGAAGTCGCGGGTGATCAGCGTGCGGACCTTCTGGGCCTGGCCGTAGTACGCGTCGTAGTAGCCGGACGACAGCGCGTACGTGCCCAGGATGATCCGGCGCTTCACCTCGGGGCCGAAGCCGGCCTCGCGGGTCAGCGACATGACCTCCTCGAGCGAGTGGTTGCCGTCGTCGCCGACGCGCAGGCCGTACCGGACGCCGTCGAAGCGGGCCAGGTTCGACGAGGCCTCGCTCGGGGCGATCAGGTAGTAGGCCGGCAGCGCGTACTGGAAGTGCGGGCAGGAGACCTCGACGACCTCGGCGCCCAGCTTGACCAGGGCCTCGAGCGACTCGTGGAAGGCGGCCAGCACGCCCGGCTCCGAGCCGTCGCCGGCGAATTCCTTGACCAGGCCCAGCTTGACGCCGGCCAGGTCACCCGAGCCACCACGGCGGGCCGCGGCGACCACGTCCGGCACCGGCTGCGGGATCGAGGTGGAGTCGCGCGGGTCGTGCCCGGCGATCACCGAGTGGAGCAGGGCCGCGTCCTCGACCGTACGGGCGCAGGGCCCGGGCGTGTCGAGCGACGAGGAGAAGGCGATGAGGCCGTAGCGCGAGGTGCCGCCGTACGTCGGCTTGGCCCCGACCGTGCCGGTGACCGCGCCCGGCTGGCGGATCGAGCCGCCGGTGTCGGTGCCGATGGCGAGCGGCGCCTCGTACGCGGCGAGGGCGGCCGCGCTGCCACCACCCGAGCCGCCCGGGATGCGCCCGAGATCCCACGGGTTGTTCGTGGGCCCGTACGCCGAATACTCGGTCGACGAGCCCATCGCGAACTCGTCCATGTTGGTCTTGCCCAGCATCACCGTGCCGGCCGCGCGCAGTCGCTCGACGAGCGTCGCGTCGTACGGCGGGCGCCAGCCCTCGAGAATCTTCGAGGCGGCGGTGGTCGGCACGCCCTTGGTGGCGATGACATCCTTGACGGCGATCGGCACGCCGGCCAGCGGCCCGGTCACCTCACCCCGGTCGACCCGCTCGGCCGCGGCCAGCGCGCCCTCACGGTCGACGTGCAGGAACGCGTGCACCCGCTCGTCGACCGCGTCGATCCGGTCGAGGTGGGCGGTGGCGACCTCGACGGCCGAAGCCTGCTTGTCGGCGATCGTCTTGGCCAGCTGGGCCGCCGACATCCTGGTCAGATCGGTCACGGCGGTCAGTCCTCCTCGTCCAGGATCCGCGGCACCCGGAAACGGCCCTCGTAGGGGTCGGGCGCGCCGGAGAGCGCCTGCTCCTGGGTGAGGGACGGCTGCGGGACGTCGTCGCGGTACACATTCGTCAGCGGCACCGAGTGCGAGGTCGGCGGGATGTCATCCGCCGCCACGTCACCGATCCGGGCGACGGACTGGAGGATCACGTCGAGCTGCCCCGCGAACCGGTCCAGTTCCTCCTCGGTCACGGCGAGCCGCGACAGGCGCGCCAGATGCGCGACCTCTTCGCGGGAGATGGCGGCCATCCTGCCCCTACTTTCTCGAATGCGACGCTGACTGGTGGAGTCTATTTCGCCGACGTCACCCGGCTGCTGGCGGGACGGGTTTGTCACTCCCGACAGGAACTTCAACCAAGATCAAGGACCATGTCGTAGCGGGGTGGTGCGTACGGACCGCAACTCCCGTCGAGGGCCGCGGCGGGCCGGGCTGGGCGCTGGCGCGCCCAGAACGCTCACCCCACCACGGCGACGTGCGTGAGTGGTTGCGCCCATCAAACACCCTCGGGCCGGGCGGATCGCGAGTTATCCACAGTTCTGGCGTTGTCCACAGGCGCCCGCTTTCGCAGGCGCCGGAGGGCGCGGTTCGTGATAGGCATTGGGGCCACGGCGCGCGGACGAACAGCCCGCGGCGGAAGTGGGGCGCTGCGCGCGGAGAAGCGGCCCACACTCAGCCCGCGGCCATTGCGCACGAACGGCCGCGGCCGGCGCGGGAGAAGCGCCTCGCAGCAGTCGCGGGTGCCGCGTATAGAAGAGCTGGCTGCGGGGGCGCGGTCACTGTGTGGTGGGGAGGGCGGGACGGGGCAGGCGGACCGGGCGGTAGCGGGTCAGCCAGACGGCCAGGTCGGGGGCGGGCATGGGGCGGGCGTGGAACCAGCCCTGGGCGGCGTGGCAGCCGGCCTCGGCCAGGAGGCGCCAGGTGCGCTCGTCCTCGACGCCCTCGGCTACGGCGCGCAGGCCCAGGGCCTCGGCCAGGTCGATGACCGAGCGGACGATGGCGGCGTCGCCGCGGTCGGTGGCCATGCCCAGGACGAACGAGCGGTCGATCTTCACCTCGGCCAGCGGGAGGCGGCGCAGGTGCTGCAGGGAGGAGTAGCCGGTGCCGAAGTCGTCCAGGGAGATGGCGATGCCCATCCGGTCGAGCCGGGTGATCGTGTTCAGCACCCGGTGCGGGTCGGCCATCAGCGCGCTCTCGGTGATCTCCAACTGGAGGAGGTCGGCCGGTACGGCGTACACCCGCAAGAGGTCCTCGACCCGATCGGCGATGTCGCCGGCGTGCAGGTCGCGGGCGCTCACGTTGACAGCGGCCCGGATCGGCCGTCCGGCGTCCCGCCACTGCGCGAGCTGGGCGATCACGTCGTGCAGCACCCGCTCGGTCAACAGTCGCATCACCGGGGTGGGTTCGGCGACCCGGATCAGCTCCTCCGGGCCGACCAGGCCGCGCTCCGGGTGCCGCCAGCGCAACAACGCCTCGACCCCGACCACCTCACCGGTCGCGATGGCGATCTGCGGCTGGTAGAACAGCGTGATCCCGTCGTCGGGCGCGTCCTCCCGCAGCGCGTGCCGCAGGTCGGCCAGCAGGGCGAGCCGGTCGGGCGAGTGGTGCGCCGCGTCCGGGCCGTAGACGGCGACCTGGTCCCCGCGCTGCTTCGCGTCGTACATGGCGGTCTCGGCCTGCCGCAGCAGGGTGGCGCCGTCCCCGCCCGGCTCGCGCTGCAAGGCGATCCCGATCGAGGCGGACACGTCGACCGGCATGCCGTCGAAGGCGAACGGCCGGTTCAGGGCTTCGGCGAGATGGTGCGCGATACGGCGTGCGCCCGGCGCCCCGTCCACCCGCGTGGCCAGCACGGCGAACTCGTCCCCGCCCAGCCGAACAACAAGATCGTGTGCGGGTACGACGTCCGCGAGCCGCCGCGCCACCTCCACGAGAAGGCGGTCCCCCACGCTGTGCCCGAGGGCGTCATTGACCGTACGGAACCGGTCGAGATCGAGAAGCAGAAGCGCGAGCCGCTTCCCCCGCCCCTGCGACAGCACGGAAGCCTGGAGAGCACGGCGATTGGGCAGCCCGGTCAGAGCGTCCACCCGCGAGGCCCGCTCGAACTCACCCGCCGAGCGAACCATCCGGTGGACGGCGTGCAGGGCAAGCAGGACCAGGGGTACGAAGGCCAGCCCGACCTGCGCGGTGGCGAGCACCACCGGCCCGAGAAGAAGCAGAGCCCCGGTCGCCAGCACCTCGACCCCACGCTGCCGCCACCGGGCCCGCGACGCCGGCCGCTCCGCCACGGCACGGGCCACGACGGCGGCCAGCCCGTACCGGGCCACGATCCACGCGCTGGCCGCCGCCACGGTCAGCAGGGCGTCGTCCCAGTCGTACCGGGGCCCGATCCGCAACGAGACCGCCGCGGCCACCGCCGCCGTGGCCCCCAGCGCCACCGCATGCTGCCCGGCCAGATGCAGAGTCCGCCGCACCGGCTGCCGCATCCGCACGCCCGCCACCGCGACGGCAACCACCTGAACGGCCAGCGCCGGCCCGAACCCCCAGGCGAGGGCGATGGCGAAGGTGAAGCAGATGGACGGAAGAATCACCGAACTGGCCCGCCGATCGGCCACGACATAAGGCCGGGCGTCAACCACCACGGCCAACGCCCCCATCAGCCAGTAGGCGGCCGGCAACTCCCCGAACCCGTCCCGGCTCACAACCCAGAGCAGCCCGTCGACCGCCAGCGCCAGCCCCCCGGTGACGATCAGGGCCCGCCGCCGCTTGGGCCCGCGCAACCGTTCACGGCCTCCCGACCCGTTCCCCCGCCCGCCGCGCGACCGTCCCCCAGCCCCACCGAAACCTCGCGACCGGCCACCGGCCCCCAGCCAGTTCCCATCACCGTCATCTACCGGAGCCCCATCCGGCCAGGACTCGTCGCCGCCAACAGCCCGCGCCCGATCCGGCCACGACCCGCCGCCGCCCACCGCCCCCGCCCCATCCGGCCACGACCCGTCGCCGTCGAGAGTCTGCTCAGGCCACGATTCGTCGCCGTCGAACGCCCGAAGCTCTTCCGGCCACGATCCATCACCGTCGAGCGCCCGCGCCGCGCCTGAACACGGCCCGTCGCCGGACACGCGCTCACCCCCGGCACGACCGAACTCAGCACGACCAAAACCGGCACGACCCGAATCAGCGCCGCCGGGATCGGCGCAACCGGAACCAGCACTGCCGGAATCGGCGTGACCGGACTCATCACGGCCGGAATCGGCACGGCCGGAATCGGCACGGCCGGAATCGGCACGGCCGGGCTCGGGCGGGCGGCGGTTCGCCGTGGAGTTGCGGGGGCGTGCGGCGTCCATGCGACCTCCACCATGGCGTCGATCAACCGATCGTTCTCACGATAGATCCACATGGTCTTTTCGCCGCGAAACCGCTTTGCCGTTATCAAATCGGCATAAGCCCTCAAACGTGCATTAAACCCAAATTACCTCCTTCGAGTGACGCCCCGCCGCGCGCTGAATACGTGCCGCCCGCCAGCCCGCCTCGAACGCAACCGCCAGCCATCGCCGACCGGCGGCCACCTGCGGCCGCATGCGGGGCCGACGGTCACCTGCGGCCGCACTCGGGCCGACGCCACCAGCGGCCGCATGCGGGGCCGACGGTCACCTGCGGCCGCACTCGGGCCGACGCCACCAGCGGCCGCATTCGGGGCCGACGGTCACCTGCGGCCGCACTCGGGCCGACGCCACCAGCGGCCGCTCGGGGCCGGCGGTCACCTGCGGCCGTACGCACGGGCCGGCGGTCACCCGCGGCCGCGCTCGGGCCGGCAGTCACCCGCGGCCGCAAGTAACCGCTGGCGGTCACCTGCGGGCGCATGCGGGGGCCGGCGGCTAGTGCAGCGGCGTCAGGTTTCGTCGGGGCCGATCTCGGCGACTTCCCGGGCCGCGTCGGGGCCGTCGGCGAGGAGGACTGCGAAGCCCTCTTCGTCGAGGACCGGGACCTTGAGCGAGATGGCCTTGTCGTACTTGCTTCCGGGGTTGTCGCCGACCACGACGAAGGCCGTCTTTTTCGAGACGGAGCCGCTCACCTTTCCGCCCCGGGCGGTGACCGCCTCGGTTGCCTGGTCGCGGGAGTAGTTGGCGAGCGTTCCGGTCACGACGACGGTCATGCCCTCGAGAGGTCGCGGGCCTTCGTCGACCCGCTCGTCGGCCATGCGGACGCCGGCCTCGCGCCACTTGCGGACGATCTCCCGATGCCAGTCGACGGTGAACCACTCACGAAGGCTCTCGGCGATCGTCGGCCCGACGCCGTCCACGGAGGACAACACATCCGGCTCAGCCTTGACCTTGGAGGAGGAGGCGGCGGCGGCCTCGACTGCGGCGCCCGTGGACTCGGTGGCCGCCTCGACCGCGGCGCCCGTGGACTCGGTGGCGGCCTCGACCGCGGCGCCCGTGGACTCGGTGGCGGCCTCGACTGCGGCGGCCTCCTCGGGGCTTCCGGGTGGGGCCGCCACGATCGCCTCGATGGCCTCCATCGAGCCGAACTGGCGGGCCAGAGCCTGGGCCGCGGTTGGGCCGACGTGTCGGATCGAGAGAGCGACCAGCACGCGCCACAAAGGGCGGTCCTTGGCGCCTTCCAGGTTTTCCAGGAGCTTCACCGCGTTCGTGCCGAGGCTGCCGTCCTGGTTGACGAAGAACGGGGACTGGCGCAACTGGTCCTCGGTCAGCGCGAACAGCTCGCCCTCGTCGGTGATGACGCCGGAGTCGAGCAGGGCCTGCGCCGCCTTGTAACCCAGCACCTCGATGTCGAAGGCGCCCCGGCCGGCCAGGTGGAAGACGCGCTCGCGGAGCTGCGCGGGGCAGGAACGCGTGTTGGGGCACCGGATGTCGATGTCGCTTTCCTTCGCCGGCGCCAGCTTGGTGCCGCAGGCGGGGCAGTGCGTCGGCATCACGAACGGGTGCGCGTCGTCCGGCCGGAGGTCGACCACCGGGCCCAGCACCTCGGGAATCACGTCGCCGGCCTTGCGCAGCACGATGGTGTCGCCGATCAGCACGCCCTTGCGCTCGACCTCACGCGCGTTGTGCAGCGTGGCCTGCGCGACCGTGGAACCCGCCACCTTCACCGGCTCGAGGACCGCGAACGGCGTGACCCGGCCGGTGCGGCCGACGTTCACCGCGATGTCGAGCAGCTTGGTCGTGACCTCCTCGGGCGGGTACTTGTAGGCGATCGCCCAGCGCGGCGCCCGCGACGTCGAGCCCAGGCGGCCTTGGATGGCCACCGAGTCGCACTTGATGACCACGCCGTCGATCTCGTGCTCGACGTCGTGGCGATGCTCGCCGTAGTAGGCGATGAACTCGCGGATGCCGTCGAGACCGTCGACCAGTTTCCAGCGGGAGCTGGTCGGCAGACCCCAGGATTTCAGGGCCTCGTACGCGTGTGACTGTGACGCCGGCGCGAATCCCTCCCGGGCGCCGATGCCGTGCACGACCATGCGCAGGCCGCGCGAGGCGGTGACCCGCGGGTCTTTCTGCCGCAGGCTGCCCGCGGCCGCGTTGCGCGGGTTGGCGAACGGCGCCTTGCCCTGCTCGACCAGCGACGCGTTGAGGTCGGCGAACGCGGAGACCGGGAAGTAGATCTCGCCGCGCACCTCGAGCAGGTCGGGCGGGTTGTCGCCGGCCAGCCGCTCGGGGATCTCGCGGATCGTGCGGACGTTTGACGTCACGTCCTCACCGGTGCGCCCGTCGCCCCGGGTGGCGCCACGGACGAGACGGCCTTTCTCGTACGTCAAATTGATCGCCAAACCGTCGACCTTGAGCTCACAGATGAACTCGACCGGCCCGCCGGCGTCGCGGACCGTGCGGTCGACCCAGCCGCTGAGCTCGTCGTCGTCGAAGACGTTGTCGAGCGAGAGCATGCGCTCGGCATGCTCGACCGGGGTGAACAGCGTGGAGAACGTGCCGCCGACGTTCTGGGTCGGCGAGTCGGGCGTACGCAGCGCCGGGAACTCCGCCTCGATCGCCTCGAGCTCACGCAGCAGCTTGTCGAACTCGGCGTCGGAGATGGTCGGCGAGTCGAGCACGTAATAGCGGTACTGATGACCGCGGAGCTCGTCGCTCAGCTCGGCGTGACGCGCGCTCGCCTCGGGCGTCGGGTCCTTGCCGGCGGCGGCCTCCTGCTCGGCGGTAGGACCCGCGACGACGGCCTCGTCGCTCTCCTGCTGCTTGGACTTCGCCTGCTCAGGCACCGTGACCCCCTTGCTCGACCTCTGGGGAGAACGGTAGTCGCCACCTCCGACATTTTTGTGGCCCGGCGCGCGTGGATCAGGTCTCGGCCAGCCTCCGCGCGGCCTCCCGGCAGGCGGTCAGGGCTTCTCGCGCGTACGGCGCGGTGGCCCCCGCCAGTCCACAGGCCGGGGTGATGACGACCTGCTCCGGCAACCGCGCGGCCGGGAAGCCGAGCCGCTTCCACAGCGTCGAGACCCGTTCGGCCGTACGCTTGCCGGCCGCCGACGGATCACCGGCGGCCGGGCTGCCGGTCGACGGGACGGCGCCCGCGAAGAGGCCCATCCCCGCTTCGATCGCCTCACCCAGCGGGTCGAGGTCTTTCAGCAACGCCAGGTCCACCGCTACGCCCGCGCTGCCCGCGTCTTTCAAGACATTGAGGGGTACGCCGGGTGCACAGCAATGCGCGACGACGGGCACCCCGACGGCTTCGACGATCGTCCGAAGGGCCGTGGCCGCGTCCGGCCCGTCGACCGCCCGGTAGGCGCCGAGTCCACTCTCGGTCGGCACCTGCCCGGCCAGCACGGCCGGCAGCGACGGCTCGTCCACCTGAAGCAGGATGCTCGCCCGGGGCAGCCGTTTGCGCACCTCGTCGACGTGCTTGCGCAGCCCCTCGGCCAGCGAGTCGGTCAGATCCCGGACGGCGCCCGGATCGCGCAGCAGCCGGCCGCCGATCGACCGGTCGATGCTCGCCGCGAGCGTCCACGGCCCGGCCGACTGGAGTTTCAGCGTGCCCGTGAACCCGTCCCCCTGCTCGGTGAGCTGGTCCAGGTCACGTTCGAGCAGATCGGCCGTACGCCGAAGGTCCTTGCCCGGCCGCGGCGCCACCTGCCACTGGCCCGCGTAGAGCTGCACCGGCAACTCCACGAGGAACCCGGCGCTGCGCCCGATCATGTCGGCCCCCGGCCCGCGAGCCGGCAGCTCAGCCAGATGCGGGAGGTCGGGCAGTTCCCCGAACACGACCCGCTGCGCCTCGACGATGTCCGTCCCCGGCAGCGACCCGATGCCGGTGGCCGCCCCCGCCGGCCACGGAAATTCAGCCACGGCCGTGCCCCGAGGCACCGGCCGCCACCGGCTCCGCGACCCGCACCTCAAGATCACCGGGATCGGTGGCGGAGGGCGCGGAGGTGGAGGGCGCGGAAGGACGCAGCGCGTCCGAGGCCGTGCCCGCGGTGATGGTGGCTGAGCCGAGGACGATGTCGCCGGCCGACGGGTCGCGGCGGTAGGCGACGATCGCCTGGCCGGCGGCCACTCCGCGGGCCGGGGTGAGGAGGCGGGCGGTCAGGGTGCCGTCGGCGACCGTGACCACGGCCGGGACCACCTCGCCGTGGGCGCGCAGCTGCACGTCGCACTCGACGGGGGTGTCGGCGCCGTGCCAGATCGGGCGGGTCGCCGTCACCACGTCGACCTCGAGGTCCTCGCGGGGGCCGACGGTCACCGTGTTGGACACCGGGGTGATCGACAGGACGTAGCGCGGGCGGCCGTCGGCGGCCGGTACGCGCAGGTCGAGACCCTTGCGCTGGCCGACCGTGTACGCGTACGCGCCGTTGTGGGTGCCGACCTTCTCACCCGTACGGCCGTCGACGATGTCGCCCGGCGCCTCGCCCAGCTTGCGCTGCAGGAAGCCCTTGGTGTCGCCGTCGGCGATGAAGCAGATGTCGTGCGAGTCGGGCTTGTCGGCCACGGCCAGGCCGCGGGCCGCCGCCTCGTCACGCACCTGCGCCTTGGTCGAGTCGCCCAGCGGGAAGACCGCCCGGGAGAGCTGGGCGCCGGTGAGCACGGCCAGCACGTACGACTGGTCCTTGGCCTCGTCGACGCTGCGCCGCAGCAGGCCGTCGGCGCCGAGCCGGGCGTGGTGGCCGGTGACCACGGCGTCGAAGCCGAGGGCGACCGCCCGGTCGAGCACCGCCTCGAACTTGATCTTCTCGTTGCAGCGGAGGCAGGGATTGGGCGTACGGCCCGCCGCGTACTCGGCGACGAAGTCGTCGACCACGCTCTCGTGGAACTGGTCGGCCATGTCCCACACGTAGAACGGGATGCCGATCACGTCGGCCGCCCGGCGAGCGTCGCGGGAGTCTTCCAGCGTGCAGCAGCCCCGCGCGCCCGTCCGGTAGGTCTGTGGGTTTCGCGCCAGCGCCAGGTGCACCCCGGTGACGTCGTGACCGGCGTCGTGGGCGCGCGCGGCGGCAACGGCGGAATCGACTCCGCCCGACATGGCCGCTAGTACTCGCATGGCGACAAGCCTATCCGGCGTCAGCGGGGCGTCTTCCAGGCCGTGGCGCGCCGGGCCCGCTCGACCGCGCCGGGCAGCGCCGCCACGAGCGCGTCGATGTCGGCCGTGGTCGAGGTGTGACCGAGGGTGAAGCGCAGCGACGACCGGGCCCGGTCGTCGTCGGCGCCCATGGCGATCAGCACGTGGCTGGGCTGGGCGACGCCGGCCGAGCAGGCGGAGCCGGTCGAGCAGTAGATGCCGGCCGCGTCCAGCAGCAGCAACAGCGCGTCGCCCTCGCAGCCGGGGAAGCTGAAGTGGGCGTTGCCCGGCAGCCGGTCGCCGGTCACGCCGTTGCAGATGACGTCGGGCACGGCCGCGCGGACCCGGGCCACCAGATCGTCACGCAGGGCGGCGACCCGTACCGCGTACTCGGCCTGGCTCTTGACCGTCGCCTCGACGGCCGTGGCGAAGGCCACCACCCCCGGGGTGTCGAGCGTGCCCGAGCGGACGTCGCGCTCCTGGCCGCCGCCGTGCAGCAACGGCGTACAGGCGACGTCGCGGCCGAGCAGCAGCGCGCCCACCCCGACCGGTCCGCCCACCTTGTGACCGGTGACCGTCATGGCCGCCGCGCCGCTGGCCGTGAAGTCGACCGGAATCTGGCCCACGGCCTGCACGGCGTCGGTGTGGAACGGGATGCCGGCGGCCGAGGCCAGCGCGGCCAGCTCGTGGACCGGCTGGACCGTACCCACCTCGTTGTTCGCCCACTGCACGCTGATCACGGCGATCTCGTCCGCGTACTGGTCGACGACGGCGGCCAGGGCGGCCGGGTCGACCCGGCCGCCGGAGTCGACCGGCAGCCAGCTGACCTGGGCGCCCTCGTGCGCGCCGAGCCACTCCACCGCGTCCATGACGGCGTGGTGCTCGACCGCGGACGCCACCACGCGGTTGTGGTTGAGCGAGGCCGCCCGGCGGGCCCAGAAGATGCCCTTGGTCGCCAGGTTGTCGCTTTCGGTGCCGCCGCTGGTGAAGACCACCTCGGACGGGCGGGCGCCGAGGGCCGCGGCGATGCGCTCGCGGGACTCCTCGACCAGCCGCCGGGCATGCCGGCCGGCCGCGTGCAGGGACGACGGATTGCCGACCTCGCGGGCGGCGGCGACGTACGCCTCCAGCGCCTCGGCGAGCATCGGCGTGGTCGCCGCGTGATCCAAGTAGGCCATCACGATGAAGCTTATGCCTGACGACGAGCGGCCCGGCGCACAGCGCCGGGCCGCTCGTACGTGAGGACTGTTACTTCCGCTTACGGATCTCGTCGGCGGCCTGCGGCACGATCTTGAACAGGTCGCCCACCACGCCGTAGTCGGCGAGCTCGAAGATCGGGGCCTCGGGGTCCTTGTTGACCGCGACGATCGTCTTCGAGGTCTGCATGCCGGCCCGGTGCTGGATCGCGCCGGAGATGCCGAGCGCCACGTACAGCTGCGGCGACACGGTCTTGCCGGTCTGGCCGACCTGGAACTGGTGGGGGTAGAAGCCGGAGTCGACGGCCGCGCGGGACGCGCCCACGGCGCCGCCGAGCAGGTCGGCCAGCTCCTCGACCAGCTTGAAGTTGTCCGCGTTGCCGACGCCGCGGCCACCGGAGACGACCACGCCGGCCTCGGTGAGCTCGGGACGCGAGCCCTTGGTCTCGGTGACCCGCTCGACGACCTTGGTCAGCTTGTCGGCCTCGGACAGCTCGGCCGTGACCTGCTCGACGGCCGGCGTCGCGGCCGACGGCTCGGGGGTGACCGAGTTCGGGCGGATCGTCACGATCGGCAGGCCCTTGGTGACCTTCGACTTGACGATGGTGGAGCCGGCGAAGGCGACCTGGGTGGCGGTGCCGTCGGCGGCCACCTCGACCGCGTCGGTCAGCAGGCCGTTGTCCAGCTTGACGGCCAGGCGGCCGGCGATCTCCTTGCCCTCCTGGGTCGAGCCGAGCAGCACGGCGGCCGGCTGCTTCTCGCGGACGAGGGACGCCACGACGGTCGCCTTGGGGGCAACCAGGTAGTCGTACGCCTCGGCCTGGTAGATCTTCTCCGCGCCGTACTCGGCCAGCTTGGCCTGGTCGACGTCGCCGAAGACGACGGCGGACGGGGAGCCCAGCGTGCGGGCGATGGTCAGCAGCTCCAGCGTGACCTTCTTGACGGAGCCTTCCACGACGACAAGAACTTCAGCCATGACCGGCCCCTCTCAGACGAACTTCTCGGTGGCGAGGTACGAGACCAGCTGCGCGCCGCCGTCGCCCTCATCAGTGATCTTCGTGCCGGCCGAACGCGGCGGCCGCTTGGCGAACTCGAGCACCTGCGACGTGGCGCCGGCGAAGCCGACCTCGCCCGCGTCGACGCCGACCTCGGCCAGCGTCAGGGCCTGCACCGGCTTCTTCTTGGCGGCCATGATGCCCTTGAACGACGGGTACCGCGGCTCGTTGATCGTGTCCCAGACGCTGACCACGGCCGGCGTGGCCGCGGTGACGACCTCGTAGCCCTCGTCGGTCTGCCGCTCGGCGGTCAGCTGCGAGCCGTCCACCGTGAGCTTGCGGGCGCCGGTCAGCGCCGCGATGCCCAGCCGCTCGGCGATCATGTGGGGCAGGACCTGCACGCGGCCGTCGGTCGACTCGGCGCCGCAGATGATCAGGTCGGCGCCCAGCTGGCCGAGCGCGGCGGCGAGAACCTTGGAGGTGGCCACGGCACAGGAGCCGTGCAGCGCGTCGTCGGAGATGTGCACGGCCTTGTCCGGGCCCATCGACAGCGCCTTGCGGATCGACTCGGTCGCGCCGGCCGGGCCCATCGTCAGCACGGTGACCTCACCACCGTGCGCCTCCTTGATCTTCAGCGCCTCCTCGATGGCGTACTCGTCCATCTCGTTGATGACGTTGCTCGCCGAGGCACGCTCGACCGTGTTGTCCGAAGAGCTCAGGGTGCGCTCGGCACCGGAGTCGGGTACCTGCTTCACCAGTACGACGATGTTCATCGCGCTTTTACGACCCTCCTGTTATGACCGCCGGCCCATACACCCGCCAGGTTACCCGCCAGTAAGTTGCACGTGTCGTGCACCTAGTAGTGACTCACCTCACCCGTCCCGCCCGCAAGACGACTACGATCAGGGCAAGGAGGTGTCGCGATATGTCCGGCCAAATCGCTCCGCTGGTCGACGGTGTGCTTCCGTCCGACTCACATACTCCCCCACGCGTTCACGGCCCCGCGCCGGACACCCATGGACGTGCCGGACCCGACTCACCCTGGTGCCGATGCGGCCGCCCACGCGAGGCCTGCGTCAGTGACGAAGTCCGCATCCTGTGGACCCGCCTTCCGGACCTCCGCGGTCAATAATCAACGGGTGTTACGGGAGTGGTTCGATCCGGAGAAGACGCCGACGGTCGGCCGTACGCCCGACTACCGGTTCTCGCTGGCCAACGAGCGCACCTTCCTGGCCTGGATCCGTACGGGCCTGGCGCTGATCGCCGGCGGGCTGGCCTGCGCCCAGTTCCTGCCCCCGCTGCCGATCACCTTCCTCCGCGAGGGCCTGGCCATCGCCCTGCTGCTGCTCGGCGGCGTGGTCGCGCTGCGCGCGGTCGACCACTGGGCCCGCACCGAACGGGCCATGCGCCTGGGCGAGGAACTACCCGGCTCGAAGTTCCCGGCGATCCTGGCGATGACCGTCGCCCTCGGCTCCCTGCTCCTGATCATCACCGTCCTGATCAACGCGGCCAAGGACTGAACGCCCACCCATGACCGCCGACCACGGCGCCGCCGCCGAGCGCACCCGCCTGGCCTGGCGCCGCACCGCCCTCTCGGCGGCGGCGGTCGCCCTGCTCGCCCTGCGGCCCGCCATCACCCACCCCACCCACGCCGGGCGATGGATCGGGGCCGCCCTCATCCTGGTCGGCTGGGCCGCGATGGTAGCCATCGCCTACCGGCGGGCGAGGGGCCTCACGTCGTACCCACCCAAGCCCGCACGCCGCACCGTTCCGGCCTTCGCGCTTCTCACTCTGGCCTTCGCCCTGCTCGGCGGCCTGGTCATCGCCCTCTGACCCCCTCGCGCGCGAAGTCGCCCCGCTGACCCTCTCTCGCGCGGTCACCCCCTCACCCCTCGCGCGAAATCACGCGCCGACTCTCTCGTGCGCGGTCACCCCCTCACCCCTCGCGCGAAATCACGCGCCGACTCTCTCGTGCGGGGTCGCCCTCTCACCCCTGACGCGAAATCGCCCCGCTGACCTCGCGCGCGAGGTCACCCCATCTCCCCTCGCGCGAAATCGCCCCGCTGACCCGCGCGCGAGGTCACCCCATCTCCCCTCGCGCGAAATCGCCCCGCTGACCCGCGCGTGAGGTCGCCCCTTGGCCCTCTCGTCGGAGGTCGCCTTCTCGCCCCTAACGCAAAATCGCCCGCCGCCCCTCTCGCGCGAGGTCACCTCCTCATCTCTCGCGCGAGGTGGCCTCTGGCCCTCTCGCGTGACGTCACCTCTGACCCTCTCGCGCAACGTCACCCTGGCCCTCTCGCGCAACGTCACCCCTGGCCCTCTCGCGCGACGTCGCTCCTTCGCCCCTCGCGCGAAGAGGGAAGCGCGGAAAGAGGGCGAGTGGGGAAGCGCCGCGCTACGCGCAGTCCGGGAAAAAGGAGCGAGGAGCGGAAGCGGGAAAGGCGCTAGAAGCGGAGGCGGGAAGGAACGCGCGGGAAGCGGAACCGGAACGAAGAAGCGCGCGGGAAGCGAGGAGCGGAAACCGGAAGACAGAGCGCTGGAAGACAGAGCGCCGGAAGAAGCAACGCGACGCGCGGAAGAGCAGGCGCGGAAGAGCAGGCGCAGGGAGAGCAGGCGCAGGAGAGCAGGCGCAGGAGAGCAGGCGCAGGAGAGCAGGCGCAGAGAGTTAGGCGCAGAAGAAGGAAGGCGCAGAAGAAGGAAGGCGCAGGACAGCGAGGCACAGAAGGAGGAAGGCGTGGGCAACGAGGCGCGAGAAGAACAAGGCAGGAAGAACGAGGCGCAGGAAAGAAGCGTGGAGGTGGGGCGGAAGAGGAGACGCGGAGGAGGGAAGGAAGGAAAACGGCGAAATGTCGGGAAAGCGGAGCTGGGCGAGGCCAAGGCATGCGGACGGCAGCGAAGGGGCGGCGTAGGAGCGCTCAAAGGGGCGGCGCCGACCAATTCGGTCCGGTTGTCATGCTCTGATCGTCGCCGGAAGCGCCGCCGCGCGTCATCATTGCCTCATGGTCCGGTTGTTCATCCTCCTGGCTGCCGTGCAGCTGGTGCTCTTCGTGCTGGCGCTGATCAGCTGCCTCTCGGCCGATCGGGTGCGTAGCGCGCCCCGCCTGGTGTGGGTTCTGGTGATCCTGCTGATCCCGCTGCTGGGCCCCATCGCGTACTTCGTCTGGGGGCGGCCCCTGCCGCCGCCGACGGAGGGTGGCCCCGTGCGCCGTGGCGCCTCGAGGCCCACCTCCCCCGACGACGACCCCGACTTCCTGCGGTCGGTCGACACCGAGAAGTCCCGCCGCGACAGCGAGATGCTCGCCCAGTGGGAAAGGGAGCTGAACAAGGGCGAGGAGGACTAGGCCAGGTTCGACGACCGGGGGTAGGCGTCGGCCGGGTCGGTCAGGACGTTCACCAGGTACGGCACGCCCGCGGCGAAAGCGCGCTCGAGCGCCGGGCCGATCCCCGACGCCTTCTCCACCGTCTCTCCGGCGCCGCCGAGGGCACGGACCACCTCGTCGTAGCGCAGGCCGGGTTGCAGGTCGGCGGCCACGTCGTACCCGTACATGGCCCGCATGGGGTGTTTCTCGAGGCCCCAGATGCCGTTGTTGCCGACCACCATGACCACCGGGAGTTGCTGCCGGACCAGCGATTCCACGTCCATCAGGGAGAAGCCGGCGGCGCCGTCACCGAACAGCACGCAGATCTGCCGGTCCGGGTACGTG
Source organism: Actinoplanes sp. NPDC048988 (assembly GCF_043197815.1). NCBI lineage: Bacteria > Bacillati > Actinomycetota > Actinomycetes > Micromonosporales > Micromonosporaceae > Actinoplanes > Actinoplanes sp. NPDC048988. The sequence continues at coordinate 609,020 of NZ_JBICTW010000001.1, forward strand.
ACCCGGGCGCCCATGGCGTAACCCATGCCGGTGCCGAGGCAGCCGTACGGGCCCGGGTCGAGCCAGGTGCCGGGCCGGGACGGCTCGAGATACCTTCCGGCGTACGAGACGAAGTCGCCCCCGTCGCCGATCGTCACCGCGTCCGGGGCGAGGATTTTGCGCAGCTCGCCGTAGACGCGGGCCGGTTTGATCGGGTCGGTCTCGGCCGCCATCGCCTCGGCGTCGCGGGCCTGGCCGGCGTCCTCGGCCGAGCGCAGCCCCGCGATCCACTCGGCGTGGTCGGCCCGGTCGCCGGTGTGGTCGGCCAGCGCCGTGAGGATCAGCCGCAGGTCGCCGGCGGGTGAGACGGCCGGCGTCACGTGCGTGGCCCGCTGGGAGGGCGCGTCCACGATGTGCACGACCTGGGCCTCTCCGAACTCGCCGAAGCCGAGCCGGAAGTCGAGCGGCGTGCCGATCACGCAGACCACGTCGGCCTCGTTGAGGGCGGCCCGCCGGGCCTTGGCGAAGGCGAGCGGGTGGGTCGGCGGCAGCGCGCCCCGGCCCATGCCGTTGGTGAAGACCGGCACCTGCAGCGCCTCGGCCGCCGCCTTCAGCGCGTCGATCGCGTCGCCGCCCCACACGTCCGACCCCGCGATGATCACCGGCCGGGTGGCCGAGGCCAGGAGGCGGGCGGCTTCCTCGACCAGGGAAGGGTCCGGCTCGATCACCGGGATCGCCGGTGTGCCCGGCGCGGCCGCCTCGCCGGTGGAGAAGACGATCTCGAGGGGCAGGTCGAGGAAGGCCGGCCCGCGGTGGGCGGTGAGCGCGGCGGTCAGCGCGGCCCCGATCTCGCCCGCGACCGCGTCGGTGTCGCCGACCGTGCCCGCGTACTTGGTGATGGTCTTGACCAGCGGGACGTGGTCGAACTCCTGGAGGCTGCCCGAGCCCCAGCGGAACGCCGGCGCCCGGCCGCCCAGCACCAGCACCGGCGAGGCGTTGAAGAACGCGCTGGTCAGGCCGGAGATGCCGTTCGTCACGCCGGGTCCGGCGGTGAGCACGGCCAGCCCGGGGCGCCGCTGAAGCTTGGCCACGGCCTCGGCCGCGAAGACCGCGGACTGCTCGTGGCGTACGTCGTAGATCGGAAAACCGGTTTTGTGTGCCGCGTCGTAGAGCGGGAACACGTGTCCGCCGGAAAGGGTGAACATCTCCGTCACCCCGTACGCACGCAGGGCCGCCAGCGCCAGATCTCCGCCGTGCCCCTCGATCACCTCAGCCATGCCCAGCAGGTTACCGGTGAGTCAGATCCCCAGCAGCTCCCGAATCTCGCGCCACAGATTTTCCGCGTCGAGCGGCAGCGAGTCCCCGTTGCCGTAGCCGTACGCCACCACCAGCGCCACCAGGGGAACGACGATCATCAGCAGGGTGCTGAACGTGATCTGGAGGAACCGTACGAAGCCGCTGGAACGCTTGCGCGGCTTCTTCCCCGGCGGGCGCGGCGGCTGATAGGGCTGCGGCACCGGCGACATCGGCCGGCTCGGCGTCGCGGTCGCCACTGCCCGGGGAGGCACGGAGATGGGCCGGTCGGTAGGCGGTGGCGCGCTCACCGGCGGCGCGAAGGCGGACTTGGGGGTCGGCACGGTCGCGTGCGGATCGGGCGCCCAGTGGCTGTGATCGGCGTCCGGCCACGGATCGACCGGCGGCTGCAGTCCGGTGGTGCCGGGGATGTGCTCGACGACGGCCGGTTCCACCCGCACGGTCGCGGAGTCGGCCAGGCCGGTCGAGACCAGCCGCATCTCGGCCGTCGGCCCCGGGGCGGCCGGGCCGGAGGCCAGCAGCGCCGCGCCGGCCAGGATGCTGCCCTCGGCCACCACCAGCTCGGGCTGCTCGATCACCACCGGCGCCTCGCCCAGCTCGCGGTGCAGCAGGGTGGCCACGAGCGGGATGCGGCTGGCCCCACCGACCAGGAAGACGCCGGCCAGCCGGCCCTCGGGCAGGTCGGCCCAGTCGAGCATGCCCTTGGTGATGCGTACGGTTTGGTCGAGGATCGGCCGGGCCAGTTTCTCCAGCTCGTCGCGGGTCAGGTGCACCTCGGTGTCGAGCAGCGGCACCACGAAGTCGGCCGACTGGGTGCGCGACAGCCGCTCCTTGGCGATCCGCACCTCCTCCCAGAGCTGACGCTGCGCGCGCCTCTCCTGGGCCGTCGTGGGCTCCATCAGGCGCTGCCACTCGTCGGTTTTCAGGTGTTCGACGATGGCGGCGTCGATGTCCAGCCCGCCGATGTCGTCACGGCCGTCGACGGCCATGACCTCGAAGCCTTCCGCCGTACGGGCGACGACGCTCGCGTCGAAGGTGCCCGCCCCGAAGTCGTGGACCACGACGACCGACCCGATCGGCACGTCGCGGCCGAGCACCTCGGCGAAGTACGTGGCCGCGGCCACCGGCTCGGCGACCAGCCGGGCCCGGGTGAGCCCGGCCTGGGCGGCGGCCTCGGCCAGCAGCGTGCGGCGGGTCGCGCCCCAGGTGGCCGGGCAGGTGAGCGTCACCTCGGGCAGCAGCGGGCCGACCGCGCGGTGCCATTCCTCGGCCACCCGGGCCAGCACCGCCGCGATCAGGTCGACGACCGGCACCTCCTGCTCGCCCAGGAGCACGAGGCCGTCGTCGATGCGGCGTTTCGGGTTGGGCTCGAAGCGGGCCGGGTCGAAGCGGGCGGCGTGCACGGCGTCGCGGCCGACGACGAAACTGCCGTCGGGCTCGGCGTAGACGGCCGAGGGAAGCAGCGGGGACCCGTCGACCAGGATCGGGCGGGCGCGGCCGTCGGGCCAGCGCGCCACCGCGACAGTGTTCGAGGTACCGAAGTCCACGCCGAGGGCATGCCTCTTCGGCTCACCTTGGTCGATGGGCATGGACCGAGTCTAGGGGGTACCCGCCGTCAGACGATCTTCCAGCGCGGAGGGTCATACCGCGCGCGCAGACAGCGAACGAGTTCGCCGTCGCGGGTGCGCCCGAAGGCACCCTCGGGCCAACAACGATCACCGACTGTCACATCGCGCTGAAACTGCTCACCGTCCGGCCGCGGCCGGTCACCGGGCGTGGGTGAGCTGCTGGGCGAGGCGACGGGTGACTCCGGCGGCTCGGGCGGCAGCATGATCAACTCGCTCGACGGCGTGACGCTCGGCACAGCGGGCTTCGAGGTGACCGGCGGTGGCTTGGTCGCCTCCGGCGCGGCGGCGGTGACGGTGGTGGTGGCTTTCCGGGTGGGGCGGCGCGTCTTCGACACCGGCGCCTCGGGGCTGCGCGGGGCCGCCACCGGCGGCTCGGGAGCGGGAACGGCGGGCGCCGGCGCGGCCGCCGACGGGCGCGGTGGCGGGGCGGCGGCCTGGTCGACCGCCGCACCGGAACCGCCGGACTCGGAGCCGGACCGGCCGAGCGTGAGCCAGCCGATCAGGGCGCAGAGCAGAGCCTGCCCGATCACCAGGGCCACGGCCATGCGCACGGTGCGCCGCACCCCACGCGTGACCGGGACCGGTTCCACACCGCGTGACTTTATGGCAACTGATCGATATATGCGAGGGTCAGCGGCCCGTAAATGTGGGTTTACGCTTCTCGACGAAGGCGGTGGTGCCCTCGATCCGGTCGTCGGTGGCGAACAACCCGGCGAACAGCTGCGACTCCAGGGCCAGGCCGGAGGCGAGGTCGAGGTTGAGCCCGCCGTCCACGGCCAGCTTGGCCGCCCGCAGGGCCAGCGACGGCCCGGTCACGTACGGCCGGACGAGCTCGACCGCCGTCCGGTAGACGTCGGCGGCCGGCGCCACCCGGTCGGCCAGGCCGATCCGCAGGGCCTCCTCGGCGTCGACCATGCGGCCCGAGAAGATCAGATCCTTGGCGCGGGCCGGCCCGATCAGCCGGGCCAGCCGCTGGGTGCCACCGGCGCCCGGGATGATGCCCAGCTTGATCTCGGGCTGGCCGAGCTTGGCGTCGTCCGCCACCACTCGCCAGTCGCAGGCCAGGGCCAGCTCACAGCCGCCGCCGAGCGCGTAGCCGGTGATCGCGGCGGCGACCGGCTTGGGGATGCGGGCGACGGCGTCGAACGCGCTCGACAGCGCCTCGGCGCGGATCGCCATCTCCTGGTAGCCGACCTTGGTGAACTCGGTGATGTCGGCGCCCGCGGCGAAGACCTTCTCACCGCCGTACACGATGACGGCCTTGACTCCCTCGTCGCCGGCGGCGGAATGCGCGACGGCGCGAAGTTCTTCCTGAAGTTGGGTATTGAGAGCGTTCATCGGGGGCCGGTTCAGCTTGATGGTTCCGATACCGTCGTTGGTCTCCAGCGTCACGAACTCGCCCACGAACAGCCTCCTGAGTATTGGTTCAGGTCAGCCTACGACGGGTACGGAGATGACAATGACCACCTACTACCGGGACCCGGACGTGTGGATCACGTCCGGCGGCGTCCGGATGAACGGTGTCGATCTGGCTCTGGACGACCTGATCCAGGTCTGGCACACGCGTGGGCGCCGGTCCTGGGCGACGATCGCCGGCCGGGGCGCGCTGGGCCTGGCCATTCTCGTCCCGATCCTGCTGGGTGCGCTCGGCATCATGGTGGCGCTGCTGATCGACGCCTCCACCAGCACCACCATCGCGCTGGTGGGCGGCGGCGTGCTGGTCGGCCTGGCCACGGCGCCGCTGGCCGACGTGCTTCTGGAGCAGGTCGACCGCTCGTACGACCGAGGCAGCCGCACCCGGGAGATCTGGGCCCGGACCCCGACCGGCAAGGTCATGCTGCTGCGCACGCCCGACTCGGCGCGCTTCGGCCGCGTCTACCGGGCCCTTCAGCGGGCGCTCGAACCTTCTCTAAAGTGACGCGGATGAACAAACAAGCCGCCGGGCTCTCGGTCCTGCTCGCGACCACGGGCGCGCTGCACTTCGCCGCCCCGAAGCCGTTCGACGCGATCGTGCCGCGCTCCCTGCCGGGCTCCCCGCGCACCTGGACCTATCTGAGCGGCGCCGCCGAGCTGGCCGTGGCGGCCGCCGTCGCGCATCCCCGCACCCGGCGCGTGGGCGCCCTGGCCGCGGCCGGCCTGTTCGCCGCGGTCTTCCCGGCCAACGTCAAGATGGCGGTCGACTGGCGGCACGCCTCGCCGGCCAAGCGAGCCGTCGCCTACGGGCGGCTGCCGTTGCAGATACCGCTCGTTCTCTGGGCCCGCCGCGTTTTTGCCCAATAGCGTGCGGGCGGGGGGACGAGTCGGTGACCATCGGAACTGATGCGAGCCACCCAGACGCGCCCCACCGGTGTCGAGCGGACCTTCGGCCTCGACGAGATCATCGTGACGAAGACCGATCCGCGCGGCGTCATCACGTACGCCAACAGCGTCTTCCTGCGGACCTCGGCCCTCACCGAGGCCGAGGCGGTCGGGCAGCCGCACAACCTCATCCGGCACCCGGACATGCCCCGGGCCGTCTTCAAGCTGCTCTGGGACACCCTCGAGCAACGGCAGGAGATCTTCGCGTACGTGAAGAATCTGGCCGCCGACGGCGCCCACTACTGGGTCTTCGCCCACGTCACGCCCTCGTACGCGGCTGACGGCCGGCTCGCCGGCTACCACTCCAACCGCCGCTCCCCCGACAAGCACGTGATCACCGAGGTGAGCCGCCTGTACGACCGGCTGCTCACGGCCGAGCGGGGCGCGCCGAACACCAAGGCGGCGGTCGAGGCGGGGTGGCAGGCGATGCTGGCGGAACTCGGCGGCCAGACGTACGACGAATATGTCTGGGCCCTGACCACCGGTGCCCGCTGATGGCCGACGAGGTCCTCCGGCTGATCACCGATGTGTGCCGCCGGGCGGCCGCCGGTGACCTGGAGGCGCGCCTGCCCTCGATCGGCGACACCGACGAGGCCGTGGCCGCCCGCGAGGCGATCAACAACCTGCTCGACACCAGCGACGCGTTCCTGCGGGAGTCGAGCGCGGCCTCGGCGGCGGCCGCGCAGGGACGCTTCCACCGCCGCATCCTGACCCGCGGCCTGCGCGGCGCGTTCAAGACGGCGGCCGAGGAGATCTCCGCTTCCACATCGGTGATGAGCCAGAACGCGGCCCGCATCGCCGAGGCGAACGCGGCCCGGGTCGCGCTCGCCGACGACCTGGAGTCGGCCGTGCTCTCGGTGTCGGAGCAGGTGGCGACCGCGGCCACCGAGATGGGGGCCACGGCCAACGGGCTCGCCGACTTCGCGCGCGACGCGGTGAGCGAGGCGGAGCGCGGCCTGTCCACGGTGACCGGGCTGCGCGCGGCCTCCGATCAGATCCGGACGGCGGTCGACCTGATCAACGCGGTGGCCAAGCAGACCCGGCTGCTCGCGCTGAACGCGACCATCGAGGCTGCCCGCGCCGGTGAGGCCGGCAAGGGCTTCAGCGTGGTCGCGGGCGAGGTGAAGAACCTGGCCACGGAGACCAGCGCCTCCAGCGACGAGATCATGGGACAGGTCAACACCGTGCAGGAGGTGGCGAACGACGCGGTGACGGTCCTCGAGACGGTCACCAACAGCATCCGCGAGATGAGCGGCCTGGTCGACGGCATCGCCGCCGCGGTCGACGGCGGCGGCGACGTGGGCAGCACCGGCCTCTCCCAGCTGGCCGAGGTGCTGCGGTCCGAGGTCAACCGCTTCGTCACCACGGCCCGCCAGACCTAGCCCCGCTCTAGCCCCCGTTGTAGATCTCGTCGATCGCCGCGCGCGTGGGCAACGAATTGGAGGCGCCGACCTTGCGTACGCAGGCGGCCCCGGCCGCGTTGGCCCAGCGCACCGCCTCGATCAGATCGCGGCCCTCACCCCAGGCCACGGCCAGCGCGGCGGTGAAGGCGTCGCCGGCGGCGGTCGTGTCGACGACATTCACCTTGAACGACGGGACCTGCTCGTCGCGGCCCTCGCGGTCGGCGTACCGGGAACCGCTCCCGCCCAGCGTCAGCACCACCCGCGGCACCAGGGCGAGCAGGGCCGGCACGTCGATCGTGTCGCCGCCGGTGACGGCCAGGGCCTCGACCTCGTTGACCACCAGCAGGTCGACGTTCTCCAGCAGCTCCGGCGGCAGCTCCCGGGCCGGGGCCGCGTTCAGGATCATCCGGGTGCCGCCCGCCCGCGCGGCCCGGGCCGCCTCGATCACGGTCTCGACCGGAATCTCCTGCTGGCAGAGCAGCACGTCGGCGGCCGCGATCTCGTCCCGCTCGCCGTCGCTCAGGCCGGTGAAGGCGTTGTTGGCGCCCGGCGCGACCAGGATCGAGTTCTCCCCGGCGCGATCCACCATGATCACGGCGACGCCGGAGACCCCGTACGTCGTCCGCACGTGGGTCATGTCGACGCCGGCCCCGTTGAGCTGGGCGTTCAGGTTGACGCCGAACGAGTCGGAGCCGATCGCGCCGAGGAAGCAGGTGCGTCCGCCGGCCCGGGTGGCGCCGATCGCCTGATTGGCGCCCTTGCCGCCCGGCATCATCAGGAAGTCGTCGCCCAGCACCGTCTCACCCGGCCGGGGCAGGCGCTCGGCCAGCCCGACCAGGTCCATGTTGGCGCTGCCGGCGACCACGATCCGCGGGGACACGTCAGGCCGCCCGGGCCGTGTACCGGTCGCCGAACCGGTCGATGATCAGCGGCAGGCCGAACGTCTTGGACAGGTTGTCGGCGGTCATCACCTCGCCCAGCAGGCCGGCCGCGACGATGGTGCCCTCGCGCAGCAGCAGCCCGTGGGTGAAGCCCGGCGGGATCTCCTCGACGTGGTGGGTGACCAGCACCATGGCCGGCGAGTCGGGGTCGAGGGCGAGCTCGGTGAGGCGGGCGATCAGATCCTCCCGGCCGCCCAGGTCGAGGCCGGCGCTGGGCTCGTCGAGCAGCATCAGCTCGGGGTCGGTCATCAGTGCCCGGGCGATCAGGGTGCGCTTGCGCTCGCCCTCGGAGAGGGTGCCGAACTCGCGGTCGACCAGCGTGCCCATGCCGAGCTGGGCCAGCAGTTGCCGGGCGCGCGCCTCGTCCTGCGGGTCGTAGCTCTCCCGCCAGCGGCCCACCACCGACCAGGCGGCGGTGACCACGACATCGAGGACCCGCTCGTCGGCCGGCACCCGGTCGGCGAACTGGCCGGTGGCCAGGCCGATGCGGGTCCGCAGCTCGTTGATGTCGGTGCGCCCGAGACGCTCGGCCAGCACGTAGGCCGTGCCGCGGGAGGGGTGAAGCCGGCCCGAGGCCAGGTTGAGCAGGGTCGTCTTACCGGCGCCGTTCGGCCCGAGGACCACCCAGCGCTCGTCCAGCTCGACCTGCCAGGACAGGCTCCGAACCAGGAAGTTGCCGTTGCGGATCACGCTGACCCGGTCGAACGCGATGACGGTGTCGTCGTCGGGAGGGAGAGTCACGGGACCATCCAACCACGCGTTTTACCTCAGGCCGTTGTAGACCCGAACACCTCATCCCGTACGGCGTCGAGGGCCGTCCACAGCGCGCCGTGCAGCACCGGATCGGACTCCACCTCGGTGATGACGACCTTCGGGTGGACCAGCGTGATCGCGGCGACCTCCTGCTCGACGCGCTCGGCCAGGGCCGGGCCACCGGCGTGACTGATCTCGCCCGCCAGCACGACCAGAGGCGGGTCGAGAACGACACAGGTGGCCGCGACACCCAGGGCCAGCCGCGCGGCGAGCTCGTCGAGCACCGGCTCGCCGGCCTCACCGGCGGCGACGGCGTCCCGGATCACATCGGCCGCCTCGGCGCCGCGGAAGCCGTACTTCTTGCCGATGGTCTTGACCGCCTCGGCCCCGGCCAGGCTCTGGAAGGCGCCACGCACGCCGCCCTTGGCCGCCCGCTTGGACGAGTGCCGGGGCACCTCGGCGCCGGGCACGGGCAGATAGCCGATCTCGCCGGCGGCGCCCGTGCTGCCCTGATGCAGGCGGCCGTCGATGACACTGGCCAGACCGACACCGCGGCCGGCCCAGATCAGCACGAAATCGCGAACCCCGGTGGCGGCGCCGGTGCTCTGCTCGGCGACGGCGGCCATGTTCACGTCGTTGCCGAAGACGACCGGGGTGTGCAGGTCGCGGCGAAGGTCGTCGAGCAGCCCACGATGCCAGCGGGGCAGATCCCAGGCGAAGGAGATCTCGCCGCTCTGCGGATCGACCAGGCCCGGGGTGCCGAGCACGACCCGCCGCACCGAGCCCATGTCGGCGCCGGCCTCGGTCGCGGCCCGCACGACAGCGTTGTGCACGACGCCGACCGGGTCGTCGGTGTCCTTGGTGGACTGCTCGTCGCGCCCGATGATCGTGCCGGTGATGTCGGCACAGGCGGCGACGACCCGATCGGGCCCGACGTCGACGCCGATGACGTGGGCGCTGCCCGGGGTGACCGCGTACAGCTGGGCGTTGGGCCCGCGACCGCCGGCCTGCTCACCGACCCGGCGCACGAGACCGCGCTGCTCCAGGCGCTCCACCAGCTGCGAGGCGGTGACCTTGCTGAGGCCGGTCATCTCGCCCAGCTGGGCCCGGGTCAGCGGCCCGCGCGAGAGCAACAGTTCCAGCGCCGCGCGGTCGTTGAGCGCGCGCAACAGCCGGGGCGTGCCCGGAAGGCGGGTGGCGGCCATGCGATCCCCTACTTATTTAGGATTATTTCCTATTAGATTACCGGCACCCATCAAACGGGTAGGCGCAGCGTAGCGGTCCCGGCGCGTCGGCAACTCCCCCACCGATCGACCTCGAGCGATCATGGCAGGTCCCGCCCACGCCGACCAGGCCCGAAGCCCCGCCTTCACCCTTCCCACCTCCCAGCGCAACCGAGCCCTCGCCGTCATAGCGCCGCGCACCGCTCTTGTTGAACATGTTCAAGTTTCGGTCTACGCTCATGAGTGTTACTTGAACACGTTCAAGAAAGGCGATCCCATGGATCCGAAGGTGTGGATGTACCTCGCGTATCTCGCGGTCAGCGTCGGCCTGACCGTCTGGGTGGCCACCACGCTGTCCCGCAACGGGATGGTCTTCCTGGCCGACGTCTTCGCCGACGCGAAGCTGGCCAAGGCGGTCAACCAACTGCTGGTGATGGGCTTCTACCTGCTGAATCTGGGATACGTCACGGTGGCCATGCGATCGGGAGGCGCGATCGCCGACACGAGCGAGGCACTGGAGACCCTGTCCATGAAGATCGGGCTGGTGCTGCTCGTCCTCGGGGTTCTGCACTTCTGCAACGTCTTCTTCCTGGGCCGCTACCGGCGCGGCCGCCTGCGCCAGCAGCAAGCCGTCCCCCCACTGCCGCCGGCCGGCCGCCTTCCGTTCCACCCGCAGACCCCACCGCCGGCCCGAGCATGAGAACTCGCGAAATCAACCCGGCCGGCTCCGGGAACGGCCACCATGAACTCGGTCCGGCCGGTCACGGGGCCGGCCGGACCGAACCACTCGGCGGGATCGGGTCCTTCGCTGTTCTCTACGACGCGGGGTGCCCGATCTGCCGGGCTGCGGGGCGCTGGTTGCGGGGGCGGGCTCAACTCGTACCGCTGGAATTCATCCCCGCGGGGTCGGCCGTGGCGCGGCAACGGTTCGCCGGACTGGACCATGAGGCGACACTGCGGGACATCACGGTGATCGGCGATGACGGCTCGGTCTACGTGGGGGACGCGGCCTGGGTGGCATGCCTGTGGGCGCTTGCCGACTACCGGGCCATGGCGGAACGGATCAGTTCGCCGGTGCTGCTGCCGACCGCCCGCAAGTTCATCGCCGCCGTGTCCGCCCTCCGGGAGGCGACGCGCACGCCGGCCACCGAGGTCGGGGAGGCACGCGCGGACTGGGCGGGGGACTACGGTGACGGGTGTGACGACCGCTGCCGCTGAGCCGACCGGCCCGGACGACCCATCGCCGGCCACCCCGCTCACCGAGCCGCCCTCCCGGGTGGAGAAACCTCGGCGGGCTCGGGGCGAGCAGACGCGGCAGCTGATTCTGGAGACGGCGCTTCGGCTTTTCCGGGAGCGGGGGTACGCCGAGACGACCATGCGGGCCATCGCCAAGGAGGCGGGGGTCGCGGTCGGGAACGCGTACTACTACTTCGACTCCAAGGAACACCTGATTCAGGGGTTCTACGACCGGAACCAAGCCGCGCACCGGGCGGCGGCGGAAGAAGTCTTCGCCGCCGAGAAGGATTTGGCGCCGCGACTGCGCGGGGTGTTGCACGCGGGCATCGACGTCAACGGCCCGTACCACTCGTTTGCCGCCACCTTCTTCAAGAGCGCGGCCGAGCCGTCGTCGCCGCTGAGTCCGTTCTCGCGGGAGTCGTCGCCGGCGCGTGAGGCGGCCATCGCGATCTTCCGGGATGTGGTGGAGGGTTCGACGGCCAAGCTCGATCCGGAGTTGCGCCGTGAGCTGCCCGAGTTGCTGTGGCTCGGGTGGATGGGGGTCATTCTCTTTTGGGTGTACGACAGGTCGCCGGGCCAGAGGCGCACCCGCCGGCTCATCGACGGCGTCGTGCCGCTGATCGACCGGCTCGTCTCGCTGTCCCGGCTGCGGGTGCTGCGGCCCGCGTTGCGGCAGGTGCTGGGCCTGATCGACAGCATTCGCCGGGACGATTGATCACTTTCGGTAGTGCATCACCGCCGCCACGGTAAGTGATCGGCTCTGGACCTATATCCCTTGCTGTCCAGAAATAGCCGGATCTGTCGCCCATTCCGCGTGGGCCGAACGGCCATTTCGGCCACCGAGAGCTTTCGGCCGGCAACCACCGGCACGTAGCGTTATCACCGCAGGTGGATCTGGGGACGTCGCGGACAGTGGGCTCGGGCCACGGGACCGGTTCGAGCCTTCGCGACGCAGACGGTGAGCCGGGCCCGGCCGCGGATTTCGGGAGCAATCCGCCGCCGGCCCGGCTCACGCTGCATTCGGGCCGCAGAACCTCAGGCCGCCTTGAAAGACCGCAGGCGCAAGCTGTTGAGAACCACGAAGACCGAGCTCAGCGCCATCGTGGCCCCGGCGATCATCGGGTTGAGCAGGCCGGCCGCGGCCAGCGGCAGAGCCGCCACGTTGTAGGCGAAGGCCCAGAACAGGTTGCCGCGGATGATGTTCAGGGTGCGGCGCGACAACCGCACCGCGTCCACGGCGGCGCTCAGGTCATCGCGTACCAAAGTGAGATCTGAAGCCTGGATCGCGACGTCGGTGCCGGCGCCCATCGCCAACCCGAGATCGGCCTGGGCCAGCGCGGCCGCGTCGTTGACGCCGTCGCCGACCATGGCCACCGACTTGCCCTCGGCCTGCAGACCCTTGACCACGTCCACCTTGCCCGCCGGCAGCACCCCCGCGAAGACCTTGGTGATGCCGACCTCGGCCGCCACCGCCTCGGCGACCGGCGCGGCATCGCCGGTGACCAGCATCGGCTCCAGCCCCAGCCGCCGGAGCCGGGCGATCGCGGCCCGGCTCGTCGGCCGTACGGCGTCGGCCAGCCCCAGCCACCCCGCCACCACCCCATCGACGGACACCTCGACCCAGGTCGAGCCGTCGACAGCCGCCGAGGGCGGCGCCCCGGCCCCGATCACTACTTCCACGCCACCGACGCGGCCGCGCACGCCGACGCCGGCCGTCGCGTGGAAGTCCGTGACCGCGGGCAGCGCGCCCTTCTCCCGGGCGGCGTCCGCGATCGCGCGGCCGATCGGGTGCTCCGAGGCCGCCTCGACCGCGCCCGCCAGCCTCAACAGCTCCGCCGGGTCGGTTCCGCCGGCCGGGATCAGCGCCGCCAGCGCCATCCGGCCCGTGGTCACCGTGCCCGTCTTGTCCAGCACGATCGTGTCGGCCCGGCGGGTCGACTCCAGGGCCTCCACGCCCCGGATCAGGATGCCCAACTGGGCGCCACGGCCCGTACCCACCAGCAAGGCCGTCGGCGTGGCCAGGCCGAGGGCACAGGGGCAGGCGATGATCAGTACGGCCACCGCCGCCGTGAACGCCGCGGACGATCCCTCGCCGGTACCGAGCCAGTAGCCGAGCGTCCCCACCGCGAGGGCGATCACCACCGGCACGAACACGCCCGAGATCCGGTCGGCCAGGCGCTGCACGGCCGCCTTGCCGTTCTGCGCCTCCTCGACCAATCGCGCCATCTGCGACAACTGGGTGTCGGCGCCCACCTTCTCGGCCCGCACCACCAGGCGCCCGCCGGCGTTCACCGTCGCGCCCGTCACCGGGTCACCCGGCCGTACCTCGACCGGCACCGACTCACCGGTCAGCAGGCTGACGTCCAGCGCCGACACTCCGTCGACCACCACGCCGTCGGTGGCGACCTTCTCACCCGGCCGTACCAGGAAGATGTCACCCGGCGTGAGATCGCCGGCCGGAATGACCCGCTCGACGCCGTCCGCGAGGACGGTGACCTGCTTGGCCCCGAGCTCGAGCAGCGACCGCAGCGCGTCACCGGCGCGGCGCTTGGCCCGCGCCTCCAGATAGCGCCCGGCGAGCAGGAAGGTGGTGACCCCGGCCGCCGCCTCCAGGTAGATCGCGTCGCCGTCGCTCGCGGTCAGGGAGAACGGGTGCGTCATGCCCGGCATCCCGGCGTCACCGAGGAACAGCGCCCAGATCGACCATCCGAAGGCGGCCAGCGTGCCCATCGACACGAGCGTGTCCATGGTGGCCGCGCCGTGCCGCAGGTTCACGAAGGCCGACCGGTGGAACGGCCACCCGCCGTACACCACGACGGGTGAAGCAAGCACGAGCGACAACCACTGCCAGTAGTCGAACTGCCATGACGGAACCATGGCCAAGACGATCACCGGAAGGCTGAGCACGGCCGAGATCAGCAGCCGGTCGCGCAGCGGATCCCGCCGCTCCGCGACGTCCACCGGCTTCTCCGGCGCGGGCTCGGCCGCCGTGTAGCCGGTCTTCTCGACCACAGCGATCAGGTCGGCGGCGGAGACGGAGACCGGAACCGTGGCCCGCGCTTTCTCCGTGGCGTAGTTGACAGTGGCCGTCACGCCGTCCACCCGATTCAGCTTCTTCTCGATGCGATTGGCGCACGCCGCGCACGTCATCCCACCGATCTCCAGCTCGATCACCCGCTCCATGCCTCCGAGCATACCCCTCGGGGGTACGGGTATGCCTCACCGTAAGCCCTGGATGGATGCGGCCACCCTTGCGGGCGCCGACCGCTCAGCAACGTGCCCCTGCCCGCGCAGGGTCGTCCGCGTCGCGTTCGGCAGGACTCTCTCCAGCGCTTGCAAGCAGGGCTGGGCAGGGCAGCGCCGGACATTGCGGACAGCCCCAGACAGCGCGAAACGGCATCGGACGGCGCGGTACGCCGTGGGACGGCGCGGTACGCCGTGGGACGGCGCGGTACGCCGTGGGACGGCCCCGGTATGCCATGGGACCGCGTGGGACGGCCCGGTACGGCATGCGACGGCATGGGATGGTCCGGTACGGCGCGGCACAGCATGGGACGGCGCGGCACAGCATGGGACGGTGCGGCACAGCATGGAACGGCGCGGTACGGCAAGAGACGGCGCGGCACGGCAACGGACGGCATGCGAGGGCGCGGGACGGCAAGGGAAGGGCCGAGGCAGTGCCAAGCCGGGGTCGAGGCCGGGGCCGCTGCCGAAGTTGGATTTGGCGTCGAGACGGGTCGGTGTTGAGGCCCAGTTTGGCTCGGGCTGGCATTCTCGGGCCAGGGCCCAAATTCGAACCGAGGCTCCGGCCGGAGCCGGGCGGGAGCCGGAGCCGGGCGGGAGCCGGAGCCAGAGACGGGCCGGAGCCGTAGCCGAGCCGGAGCCGTAGCCGAGCCGAGGCCGAATCGCGCAGCTTCTCAAGGGGGCCAGGGATGCGGCCGAGTCGGGCGAGGTCGAAGCCAGCTAAGACCCGAGGCTGAAGTCGGCCGAATTCGAGGTTCACGCTCGGGCCGGGGCTTGTCGCCGGGGCCATGGTCGGGTAGAAGGCTAGGGCCGACGGCAGGCGGGCGACCGAGGCCGACGCCGGGCAGGAGGCTAGAGCCGACGGCAGGCGGGCGACCGAGATCGACGCCGGGCGGTGCGACCGAGGCCGATGCCGTGCGGGCCAGGCCGATGCCGGGCGGCAAGCCAAGGTCGACGCCGTGCTGGAGGCGAGAGGCGGGCCGAGCGGGAAGCCAGGGGCGGTGCCGAGACGGGGCCGACAGCGCGGCGGCGGGCAGGGCCCGGCTGGGGCCGGGCCCTGACGAGCGGCGGGGAGGGGCGGGGTCAGCTTGCCGGGGTCTCCGCTGTGGCGATCAGGGTGGCTCGGCCGAGGATGTGGCCGGCCATGGTGAAGCCGAGGTTGGCTGGGGTGGCGTCGGCCGGGACGCCGATGTCGGGGACGTCCAGGGCGTGCACCGTGATGAAGTAGCGGTGTGCGCCGTGGCCGGCCGGCGGGGCCGCGCCCAGGAAGCGGGCCAACCGGGCGTCGTTCGGCAACTGCACCGCGCCTGGCGGCAAGCCGGAGCCGCTGTCGTCGCCCGCGCCCTCGGGCAGGGACGTGACGTCGGCCGGGATGTTGGCGACCGCCCAGTGCCAGAAACCGGAACCGGTCGGCGCGTCCGGGTCGTACACCGTCACCGCGTAACTCTTCGTTCCGGCCGGCGCCCCGCTCCAGCTCAGCTGCGGGGAGGCGTCCTCGCCGCCGGGGATGCCGAACATGCCGGAGTGCTGTGCGGCGGGCAGTGGCTGCCCGTCGGCGACGGTTGTGCTGGTGACTGTGAAGGTGGGCGCCGAAGGAAGGCGCGCGAAAGGATCGTTCATAGTCGACTACCCTACGGATAATCGATTATCTGCGCCAGATAGGGTGATCCTTGTGACCCCCTCGGAACGGATGTACCTGGCGCTGCGGGCGGCCATCCTGCACGGCGACTTCGCCCCGCGGCAGCCCCTGAAGCCGCAGGAACTGGCCACCCAGCATGTGGTCAGCCTGGCCGTCGCCCGCGAGACCCTGCTGCGCCTGGTCGGTGAAGGGCTGGCCGACCGGCTGCCCAACCGGGGCTTCGCCGTGCCGGACACCGGTGACGAGCGGTGGCAGCAGATCGCCGAGGCGCGGGCCACCGTCGAACCGGCCATGCTGCGGATGGCCATCGAGCGCGGTGACCTCGAGTGGGAGGTCCGTGTGCGGGCCGCCCATCATCGGCTGGCGCGGGCCACGCCGTACGAGCAGGATCCCGATGGCTGGTCCGAGGCCCATCGGCTTTTTCATCGCACGCTGCTCGAGGCGTGCGGCAACGACGTGCTGATGGGCACCTTCGACCGGCTCTGGACCGACAGCGAGCTGGCCCGGCGCTGGTCGGCCGTCAAGGGGCCGGCCCGCGACGCCGCCGCCGAACATCTGGCGCTGGAGGAGGCCGTTCTGGCGCGGGAGGCCGACCGGGCGGCCGGCCTCCTACGCCATCACGTGACCCGGACCGTCAAGCCGCTGACGAGGTCTTGACCAGGGTTCGGATCTGGCGCAGCAGCACCGACAGGGCGGCCAGCTCGGCCGGGGTGTCGCCCACGTTGCCCATGGCGTTGGCGGCCCGGGCGATGGAGGCGGCATTGACGCGTTCCCATTCGGAGACGCGGTCGTCGGCCGAGGCGTCCGCCGGTGTCGACTGCAGGACCTCGGCTGTCAGGGCGGCCAGCGCCGCGTACAGGTCGTACCGCAACGCCATGCGGGCCAGCGTCTGCCAGCGGTCGCCGCGCGGGAGCTTGGAGATGTGCGACAGCAGCTGGTCGATGTGGAAGCGCTCGGACAGGGCGAAGTAGACCGGGGCCACCTCGTCCGCGTCGCGGCCGGTGGCCACGCCCGTCTCCAGGATGTCGAGCAGGCCGAAACCGTAGTTGACCAGCGTCACCCGCTCGGCCAGCTCCATCGGCACGCCCTTGTCGACCAGCCAGCCGATGTGCTCGTCCATCGAGAGACGTTCGTTGCCCTTGAGCACCGCCGACATTCTCGGCATGAGGTCCTGTACGCCGTGCCGCAGCCGCGCCACCTCGCCGGCCACGTCGATCGGCGAGCGCCGGGTGCTCACCAGCCAGCGGACGGCCCGGTCGAGCAGCCGCCGCGACTCCAGGAAGACCAGTGTCTGGGCCGGCGTCGGCACCTTGTTGTCCAGGGCCTCGGCTTCGGCCCAGATGCCGGCCAGCCCGTACGTGTCGCGGATGACCACGTAGGCCCGGATGACGTCGGCCGCCGAGGCGCCGCTCTCCTCCATGGCGCGGAAGATGAACGACGTACCGCCGCGGTTGACCACCTCGTTGACCAGGACCGTCGTGATGATCTCGCGGCGCAGCCGGTGGCCGGCCATCCGGGTGGCGAACCGCTCGCGCAGCGGCGTCGGGAAGTATCCGGACAGGACGGAGGCCGTCCACGGCTCGTCGACCAGCTCGTCGGCCAGGACCTCCCGCTCCGCGGCGATCTTGACGTACGCCAGAAGGACCGCGAACTCGGGCGCCGTCAGCCCCTCGCCGTTCTCGTAGCGGGTGGCCAGCTCGGCGTCGGTCGGCAGGGCTTCGAGCTCGCGGTTGAGCTGCCCGCTCTCCTCCAGCCAGGTCAGCATGCGCCGGTGCACCGGCAGCAGCGAGTGTGCCTGGGAGCGGGCGTTGCCCAGGGCCTGCGCCTGCTCGTAGTTGTCGCGCAGCACCAGCGCCGCGACCTCGTCGGTCATGGTGGCCAGCAGCTCGTCCCGCTCGGGCAGGGACAACTCGCCGTCGGTGACCGCGCCGCCCAGCAGGATCTTGATGTTGACCTCGTGGTCGGAGCAGTCCACACCGGCCGTGTTATCGATGAAGTCGGTGTAGATGCGGCCGCCGGTGCGGGCGAACTCGATGCGCCCGCGCTGGGTCAGGCCCAGGTTGCCGCCCTCGCCCACGACCCGGCAGCGCAGCTGGCCGCCGTTGACGCGGATGGCGTCGTTGCCCTTGTCGCCGACGTCCGCGTGCGTCTCGGCGGACGACTTGACGTACGTGCCGATGCCGCCGTTCCACAACAGGTCGACCGGCGCGCGCAGGATGGCCCGCATGAGCTCGACCGGGCTGATCGCCGTGGCGTCGCCCAGATCGAGGGCAGCGCGCACCTCCGGCGAGACAGGGATCGATTTCGCCGTACGGGGATAGACCCCACCGCCCTGCGAAATAAGCGACTTGTCGTAATCGTCCCACGAGGAGCGCGGCAGGTCGAAGAGCCGCCGGCGCTCGGCGAACGACGCGGCCGGATCGGGAGCGGGGTCCAGGAAGATGTGCCGGTGGTCGAAGGCGGCCACGAGCTTGATGTGCGACGAGAGCAGCATCCCGTTGCCGAAGACGTCGCCGCTCATGTCGCCCACGCCGACCACTGTGAAGTCCTGGGTCTGGGTGTCGAGGCCGAGGTCGCGGAAGTGCTTCTTGACCGATTCCCACGCGCCCCGCGCCGTGATGCCCATCTTCTTGTGGTCGTAGCCGGCCGAGCCACCGCTCGCGAAGGCGTCGCCCATCCAGAAGTCCTTGCCCACGGAGATCTCGTTGGCGATGTCCGAGAACGTGGCCGTGCCCTTGTCGGCCGCGACCACCAGGTACGGGTCGTCGCCGTCGTGCCGGACCACGTCCCGCGGCGGCACGATCTTGCCACTGTGGATGTTGTCGGTGACGTCGAGCAGGGCCGTGATGAAGCGCTTGTAGCACTCCACCGCCTCGTCCCGGTCGCCCGGCTTCTGCTTGAGCACGAAGCCGCCCTTGGCGCCGACCGGCACGATCACCGCGTTCTTCACCATCTGCGCCTTGACCAGGCCCAGAATCTCCGTACGGAAATCCTCGCGCCGGTCCGACCAGCGCAGCCCACCGCGGGCCACCGCGCCGAACCGCAGGTGGACGCCCTCGAAGCGCGGCGAGTACACGAAGATCTCGTACTTCGGGCGCGGCTGGGGCAGGTCGGGGATGGCCTGCGGGTCGAGCTTGAACGCCACGTACGACTTCGGCCGCCCGTCGGCGCCGCGCTGGAAGAAACTGGTCCGCAGCGTGGCCTGGATCAGCGTCAGGTACGAGCGCAGAATCCGGTCCTGGTCGAGGCTGTCCACGTCGTCGAGCAGCCCGGTGATCCGGTCGACCAGCTCGCCGGCCAGATGCGACCGCTGCTCCTCGCCGGCCTCCAGCCGCGGCGAGAACCGCGTCTCGAACAGGCGCACCAGCAGGCGGGCGATCTCCGGGTAAGCGATGAAGGTCGACTCGAGGTAGCGCTGGGAGAAGACGCTGCCGGTCTGGCGCTGATATTTGGCGTACGCCCGCAGCACCACCACCTGACGCCAGGTGAGCCCGGCCCGTAGCACCAGCTCGTTGAAGCCGTCGACCTCGGCCTCGCCCCGCCAGGCGGCCGCGAACGCGTTCTCCACCTGCGGGCGGACCTCGGCCAGCTCGCGGTGCGCGGCCGGCGGCCGCAACCCGAAGTCGTACAGGTAGATGGTGCCGTCGCTGCGCCGGATCTCGTACGGCCGCTCGTCGACCACCTGCACGCCGAGCGAGTGCAGCACCGGCAGCACCGCCGAGAGCAGCATCGGCTCGCCGTACCGGTAGACCTTGAACCGCACGTCGTGCTCGTCCGGCTCGGGCTCGCCCGTCCGGCCCGGCCGCCGCTTGCGGTACAGGTGCATCTCGAGCTGGCCCTCCTCCTCGAGGAGCTCGAGTTTGGCCAGGTCCTGCATGCCCTCGTACGGCGTGTGGCCGTCCTTGTAACTGTCGGGGTACGCCGTCGAGTAGCGGCCGAACAGGTCGCGGGCCGCCTCCTCGCCGAGCTTGCGCTCGAGCACCAGGGAGAAGTCGTCGTCCCACATGCGGGTGGCGTCGGCCAGCATCTCGGCCAGCGCGTTCGGGTCGACCTTGCCCGGCGGGTCGGCCGGGTCCGTACGCACGATGAAGTGCACCCGGGCCAGCATCCGCTCGGTGACCCGGGTCGTGTAGTCGAGACCCACGCCGTTCAGCTCGCGGAGCAGGATCTCCTGCATGTGCAGGCGGTTGCCGGTGGTGAACCGGTCGCGCGGCATGTAGACCAGGCACGAGATGAACCGGCCGTAGCCGTCGCGCCGCAGGAACAGGCGCAGCTGGCGGCGGCCGGCCATCCGCAGGACACCGATCACCGCCTCGTACAGGTCATCGGTCTTGATCTGGAAAAGCTCGTCGCGGGGGTAGGTCTCGAGGATCTGCAGCAGGTCCTTGCCGGAGTGCCCGCGCGGCGACAGGCCCGAGCGGTCGAGCACCTCCATGACCTTGCGCTTGACGACCGGCAACTCACGGACGCTGGTCCGGTACGCCGAGGAGCTGAACAGGCCCAGGAAGCGCCGCTCACCGATCACCTCGCCGTCCGGCCCGAACATCTTGAAGCTGATGTAGTCGAGGTAGGCCGAGCGGTGCACCGTGGCCCGCGAATTGGCCTTGGTGATGACCAGGAGCCTTTTCTCCAGGGCCCTCTTGTACGCCTCGGGGGTCATCGACGACAGCTTGCGGGGCTTGCTGTCGCCGCGCAGGATACCCAGCCCCGTGCCGGGCACGGCGCCGAGCACGTCACCGTCGAGCCGGTACTCCCGGTAGCCCAGGAACGTGAAATGGTCGTGGGCCAGCCACTTGAGCAGCTCGATGGAGTCGGTGACGTCCTTGTCCGGCACCGGCAGCTTGCGCTCGGAGCCGCGAGCGGTGGCCAGCTCGTCGGCGATCACTATGGCCCGCTGGCGCATCCGGGGCCAGTCCTCGACCGCGTCGCGCACGTCGGTCAGCACCCGGCGGACCTCGTTGAGCAGCTGCTCCCGGGTGTCCTCGGAACGGATCGGGTCGATCTCGATGCGGATCCAGCTCTCGACCAGGTCACCCTCGATCGCGTCGTCCGGCTCGACATCGGCCGCCAGCTCGGCCAGCGCGCCGAGCGGCTCGCGCCGCACCACGATCAACGGGTGCACCAGCAGGTGCACCTGCAACTGGTGGGCCGACAGCAACGCGATCACCGAGTCGACCAGGAACGGCATGTCGTCGGTGACGATCTGCACGACCGTGTGGCACTGCGACCCGGACGGCGGCGTGATGGCCAGTTTCAGCTCGCCCGGCAACCTGGTGCGGGCGAGCTCGCGATGGGCGACCGCGGCGTCGTACATCTCCCGCGGCGTGAACCCGACCAGCTCCTCGTCGGGCGCGAACCGCCAGAAGCGGCCCACGAGCTGGGCAGTTGCGTGATCGCGGCCCGCTACCTCGACGGCCTGGGCCACCAACCGCTCCCCGTTGGGCAGCGGCTCGTCGAGCTCGCCCTCCTCGGCGGAGGCGCCGAGGCGCCCCGTCAGGGCCAGCCCCGGTCCGGCGGCATAGTCCAGATCGGCTTCGGTCTCGGTTGCGGCCTCATCGGCGACAGCCATGGTCTGGCGCTCCCCTCACCCACCACACTGTGGGCTCGAACATGTCGACGACAGCCTAGAACGCGCCGGAGGCGGCGATCACACTCGCGGTGTGAACGGTCCGATCGGCGGCGATTTTGACCTTTGTCACCGGACTCGGGTCAACGGGACGGGCATCGGTTGACTACCGTCACGTCTGGTCCGTCCTAATACCCCGCGAAAGGTGATGCCATGCGCAGGTTCGCCGCCACGGTCGCCACGCTGACTCTGGCCACCGGCCTGCTCGCCGGATGCTCCAAGGACGGCCCGGACGACACGCTCGACGACTTCCTGAGCGGCTGGCGCGGCAACGACCTGAGCAAGGTCGGCTTCGTCAGCGCGGCCGGCGGCAAGCTCGCCTCGGCCGACGTGCAGGCCCAGCTCAAGGAACTCACCGGCGAGCTGGTGAACGCCAAGATGACGGTCACCAAGACCGGCGAGGCGAAGACCACCGGCGACGACGCGACCCACCCGATCAAACTCGAGTGGCAGCTGCCGGGCGACGTCATCTGGTCGTACGAGAGCACGGTCCGTCTCACCAAGAAGAACACCGACGGCTGGTCGGTGGTCTGGGAGCCCGCGCTGGTCCAGAGCGACCTGGTCGCCGGCGACAAGGTCCGGCTCCGGCGCCTCCCCTCGACCCGGGCCAGCATCCTCGACGCGGCCGGACAGCCCATCGTCACGGCCCGCGAGGTGGTGACCATCGGCGTCGTCCCGCAGAACATCGCCGACCTCCCGAAGCTGCAGAAAGACCTGGCCACCGCGCTGGCCAAGGTCGGCGTGACGGTGGACATGGCCGACTTGGCGACCCGGGTGAAGGCCTCCGACCCGGGCGCCTTCGTCGACGTGGTCACCCTCCGCCGCCCCGACTATCTCAAGATCCGCAACCAGGTCCGCCCGCTGAAGGGCACCCAGTTCCAGGAGGCGACCCGCGACCTGGCCCCGACCAGGGCCTTCGCCCGCGCTCTGCTCGGCACGGCCGACCAGGCGACCCGCGACGACATCGACGAGAACCCGAAGACCATCAGCCAGGGCGACATAGTCGGCCACGGCGGCCTGCAAGAGAAGTACGACACGACGCTGCGCGGCACACCGGGCCTGTCGGTGGTCGTCGCCCGCCCGACCTCCGAGGCCGACGACACCCCCAAGGACACCGAGATCTTCACGTCGAAGCCGGTGGCCGGCAAACCGATCAAGACGACGATCGACGTGAAGACCCAGCTGGCGGCCGACCAGGCCCTGGCCTCGATCAAACAGCCGAGCTCCCTGGTCGCCGTCAAAATCAGCGACGGCTCCGTCCTGGCCGTGGCCAACGGCCCCGACGGCGGCACGGTCGACACGGCCCTCACCGGTCAGGTCCCACCCGGGTCGACCTTCAAGGCCGTTTCCGCGTACGGGTTGTTGCAGCGCAAGGCGGTGACGGCCGACACGACGGTGGCGTGCCCGGCGAAGGCGACGGTGGCCGGCCGGGAGTTCAAGAACGCCGACGGCGAGGTCCTGGGCAACGTCCCGTTCCACGTCGACTTCGCGAAATCGTGCAACACGGCGTTCGTGGCTCTCGCCCCGAAACTGACCGCCGAGGGCTTGCAAAAGGCGGCGAGCGACCTCGGCCTGGGTGCCAAGTGGGACCTGGGAGTGGACGCGTTCAGCGGCAAGGTCTCCCCCGCCGCCACCCCGACCGAACTGGCCGCCGCCACGTTCGGCCAGGGCGCCACCGCGGTGAGCCCGGTAGCCATGGCCGGCGCCACCGCGGCGATCGCCCGGGGCCAGTTCAAGCAGCCGAGGCTGGTGGTGGACCCGGCCCCCGCGGCCCCCGCCGCCGACGGCCCGAAGCTGGACGAGGCGGCGGTGACCCCGCTGCGCCAGATGATGCGCGAGGTGGTGACGGCCGGCACCGCAACGGCTTTGAAGTCGGCCCCGGGAGGCCCGGTACAGGGAAAGACGGGAACCGCCGAGTTCGCCGAGACCACCGAGGACACCCACTCGTGGTTCATCGGATATCAGGGCGACGTGGCCTTCGCCGTGATGGTCCAGAAGGGCGGCGCCGGCTCGGAAGCAGCGGTCCCCGCGGTGGACCGCTTCCTGCGAGCGCTGGCGAAGTAGTCAGGCGATGTCGGCCGGCGTGCCCTGACCGGGGCCGAGGCCAACCTCGAACGCCGGCCGCTGGGCCGGCAGGGAGAAGTTGTCCGGCGCCGGCTCCTCGCTGATTCGCGGGCGCAGCATGCCGGGCCGGGTCGCGGGCAGCGGATCGGAGTCCAGCAACGGCGCCTGCCCCAGCGGCCTCGGCACCAGCCGCGCCGCGGCCGCCGGCTCGGCCTCGAACTCGGGCTCGGCGTCGAACTCAGGTTCGAGGTCAGGTTCCGCCTCGACGTCCGCCGCGGCCTCGGAATCGGCGCGCTCGGCCTCATCGGCGGGGCCGTCGTCTCCGTCGCCTCCGGAGACCTCGATGAGATCGGCACTATCAGAGGTCTCGGGCGGGGCGTCCTGATCAACGGGGTCGGCGACATCGGACAATTCGGCGAACTCGACCGGGCCGTCCCGATCCGCGATATCAGTGGGCTCGGGGTTGGCGGGCTCGGCCGGCTCGTCGTCGCCCGCTTCCCGATCGTCGTCCTCCGGAGCCTCGTCCGGGGTCTCCTGATCGGGATCGCGAGGCAGGGGCGGTGTCTCGGCGCCCTCCGCCACGGCCAGGATCGTCGTGGCCGGGACCGCGGACTCGTCCAGGGCGTCATCCGGGCCGGCCGACATGCCGGCGGCGGCCAGCGTCACGCTGTCGGCGGCGGCCCTCGCTCGGCGGTGCTCCCACTCGATGGAGGCGGTCGTGCTGTCGATGTCGGCCCGGGCGGCGACCAGATCGGGGCGCGGGGTCACGTTGTGGGCGACCTCGAGGCCCGACACCACGGCGTTGGTGATCTCCGAGGCGTAGCGGCCGTCGGGGTCGTAGTCGGGGTCGAAGACGGTGATCTCGACGCCCAGGCAGTGCGGGGACTCGACCAGGCCGGACAGCAGGATCTCCAGCTCGGGGAACGCGATGCCGCCGGGGGAAGGGGCGTCCACGGCCGGCATCACGGCCGGATCCAGGACGTCGACGTCCACGTGGACCCAGTAACCGGCGCAGTCGACCAGCTGATCTCGGGCCCACTGGGCGCTCCGGGCCGCACCCTCGGCCCGCAGGGCCGTCACCGGGCGGGTGACTATGCCGGCGGCCTGAAGGTCCAGGCGGTACTCGTCCTGGGCACGGATGCCCAGGACCACCACGTCCACGTCGCGGAAGTACGGGCGGCGGCTCTCTATCGCGGCCAGGTCGGCCTGGCCCCGGCCGGTCACCAGGGCCAGGTCCTCGCCGGCGGCGGCACCCACGTAGGAAGCGTTCCCGGGGTGGCGGAAGTCGGAATGGCCGTCCACGAAGACCAGGCCTATGCGGCCGCCGACGGCCTCGCCCAGGCGGTGCATCGCCACGCCCGAGCCGAGCAGGATGGAGCAGTCGCCGCCCAGGACCACCGGGAACTCGCCGGCGTCGAGGATCGCGCCGATGCGGTCGGCCAGGGCCCGGGAGTACGCCGCTATCTGTTGCGCGTGGGCCACGCCGTCGCCCGGGCGCCAGTCGCCCGGGTCGTACCTCGGCGGGGTCAGGCAGCCCGCGTCGCGGGCGGCCAGCTTGGTGATCAGGCCCTTGTCGCGGAGCGCTCCGGGCGCCTTGGCGCAGCCCGGCACCGACGTCTCGGTCGGCGGGCGCAGACCGAGATTGGACGGTGCGTCGAGGACAGCGATGCGGCGCACGGAGCGGCTCCCCTGCCTAGAAGAGGGCGCTGGCCAGGGCGCGCCGGGCGCCGGCCACCGCGGGATCGTCGGGACCGGCCACGCTGAACAGCGAGAGCAGGTGCTTGCGTACGGCGTCCCGGTCGTCGCCCGCCGTGCGCTTGACCAGGGCGACCAGGCGCGCGTAGGCCTTGTCGGCCTGGCCGCTGAGCACCTCGATGTCGGCCGCCAGGCGCTGGGCGTCGACGTCGTCGGGGGACTCGTCGGCCTTGGCCAGCGCGGCCGCCGGGTCGGCGCCCTGGATGCGGCGGTAGAGCTCGACCTGGGCCAGACCGGACTCGGCGGCGGCGTCCTGCGGGGACTCGGCCAGGATTTTCCGGTACGCCGCCTCGGCCTCGTCGAGGTCGCCGGTCATCAGGGCGTCGTCGGCCGCGTCGAGCCGCGGGTCCTCGGCCTGCTGCACGGCTACGCCGCCGGCCTTGAGCACCGCGTCCACGTACTGCTTGACCTGGGACTCGGGAAGCACGCCGGTGAAGCCCTCGACGAGCTGGCCGCCGACCACCGCGACCACCATCGGGATGCCCTGCACGCGCAGCGCCTGAGCGAGGCGCGGGTTGGCGTCCACATCGACCTTGCCGAGCACCCACGAGCCGCCGCCGGCCTGGGCGAGCCGCTCCAGGATCGGGGACAGCTGCTTGCAGGGCTCGCACCAGTCGGCCCAGAAGTCGAGGATGACCGGCGTCGCGAGCGAACGCTCGAGGACGGCCGACTGGAAGTTGGCCTCGGTGACGTCGATGATCGTCTCGGGGCCGGCACCGCCGGGCAGCCCGCCCGGGATGGCGCCGGGAGGCGGTCCGCCGTGCGCGTCTGCCTGGGTGTCGGCGGGGGCAGCGGGGCGGCTCGGCGCCGGAGAGGGCGCGCGCAGCGCGCTGAGATCGACCGCGCCGCGGGTGAAGATCGACGGAGTGGTCCGTGGGTCGCTCATGGTTACCTAGTCTCGCACGCTGACAAGGCGCTCCGCCGCGCCGCGGCGGGCCTGATATCGGACGTCACAGCATAACGGATGAGTTATCCTTTTAGTATGCCGTCGCTGAATCCCGAGAAGCTTCGGGCCGACTCGGCCCGGGTGCGCGAATTGATGCTCTCGGTCGCCCGCGAGCGGCTGCGCAACGGCGACGTCACCCTGCCGATGAACGCCATCGCCAAAGAGGCCGGCGTGGGCGTCGGCACCGCGTACCGGCACTTCGAGAGCCATCAGGTGCTGCTCGAGGCGCTCGCCGCCGACAGCTTCGCGGCGCTGGTGTCCGACGCCCGCGCCGCCGAGCGCGACACCGACCCGGCGACCGGCTTCGCCCGGATCATGCGCGCCGGGCTCCGGCTGATGCTGGCCGATCCCGCGCTGGCCGCCGTCATGCAGAAAAGCGACTTCGCCTGCACCGAGACCCGGGAGCTCAGCGCCGAACTGTTCGAGGCGTTCGGCACCGTGCTCGCCCGGGCCCGGGCCGCGGGCGCGGTCCGGCCCGACATCACCGGCGACGACCTGCGCCGGCTGATGTGCGGTGTGCAGCACGCCGTCCGCGCCGGTGGCGACGACGCGGCGGAGCGCTACCTCGGCGTACTCCTGGAAGGTCTTCAGAACCGGGCCGGCTCGCGGTAGATGCCCCACTCCTGTTTGAGCGCGTCGCAGATCTCCCCGAGGCTAGCCTCGGCTCGCGCCGCGTCGAGCATGGCCGGGATCATGTTGTCCCCGCTGCGGGCCGCGGCCAGCATGCGGTCGAGGGCGTCCTTCACGCGTACCGGATCACGCCCGGCCTTCCTGGCCCCCAGCTCCCGTTTCTGCACCACCTCGACCTCGTGGGAGACCCGCAGGATCTCCAGCTCCTTGGCCACCGTGCCGGTGTGGGCGTTGACGCCGACGATCCGCTTCTCGTTCTTCTCCAGCGCCTGCTGGTAGACGAACGCCGCCTCGGCGATGTTGGCGGTGAACCAGCCGTCCTCGATACCGCGCAGGATGCCGGCCGTGATGCTGCCGTCGTGACCGAGATCGCGGATGCGGGTGAAGATCTCCTCGGCCTCCGCCTCGATGCGGTCGGTCAGCTCCTCGAGATACCAGGAGCCGCCGAGCGGATCGGCCACGTTGATCACGCCGGTCTCCTCCATGAGGACCTGTTGCGTACGCAGCGCGATCTCGGCCGACTCGTCGGTGGGCAGCGCCAAGGTCTCGTCGAGCGCGTTGGTGTGCAGCGAGTTAGTGCCGCCCAGGACCGCGGCGAGCGCCTCCACCGCCGTACGGACGACGTTGTTGACCGGTTGTTGTGCCGTCAGGGAGACGCCGGCCGTCTGCGTGTGGAACTTCAGCCACAGCGCCTTTTCGCTGGTCGCGCCGTAGTCGTCGCGCAGGTGCCGCGCCCAGATGCGGCGGGCGGCGCGGAACTTGGCGATCTCCTCGAAGAAGTCGATGTGCGCGTCGAAGAAGAAGCTCAGCCCGGGCGCGAACTGGTCGACGTCGAGCCCGCGGCTGAGCCCGAGCTCGACGTACCCGAAGCCGTCGGCCAGCGTGTACGCCAGCTCCTGGGCGGCGGTCGAGCCGGCCTCACGGATGTGGTAGCCGCTGACCGACAGCGGCTTGTACTTCGGGATCTCGCGGGCGCAGTACTCCATCAGGTCGCCGATGAGGCGCAGGTGCGGCTCGGGCTGGAAAAGCCACTCCTTCTGAGCGATGTACTCCTTGAAGATGTCGGTCTGCAGCGTGCCGTCGAGCTTGTGGATGTCGGCGCCCTGACGTTCGGCGGCCACCAGGTACATGCAGAAGATCGGCACGGCCGGGCCGGAGATCGTCATGCTGGTGGTCGTCTTCTCGAGGTCGATGCCGTCGAAGAGCACATCCATGTCGGCCGCGGAGTCGATCGCCACCCCGCAGTGCCCGACCTCACCGAGCGACTGCGGGTCGTCGGAGTCGCGGCCCATCAGCGTCGGCATGTCGAAGGCGACGCTGAGGCCACCCCCGCCGGCGGCGAGGATCATCTTGTAACGCTCGTTGGTCTGCTGCGCGTTGCCGAAGCCGGCGAACTGCCGGATCGTCCAGGTGCGCCCGCGATAGCCGGTGGGATAGAGGCCCCGGGTGTACGGGAACTCGCCCGGCCAGCCGATGCGGTCGAACCCGGGATAGGCGGCGCCCGCCGGCGGCCCGTAGACGGGGTCGACCGTGGCGCCGGACAGGGTGGTGAAGTCAGCGTCGCGCTTGCGGGCGGCGTCGTAACGGCGCTGCCACCGCTCGCGTCCGGCCTCGATGTCGGCTGCGTCCATGCGCACCATCCTAGGGGCAAACCTGAACGATCCCTAAGGCTCTCTTCGCTCGAAGATCCAGGCCTGCGGATCGCCCTTGCGGTACAGCATCTTCATGACCAGCGGGAACATCGCG
The DNA here is from genome assembly GCF_043197815.1 of Actinoplanes sp. NPDC048988. Lineage (NCBI taxonomy): Bacteria > Bacillati > Actinomycetota > Actinomycetes > Micromonosporales > Micromonosporaceae > Actinoplanes > Actinoplanes sp. NPDC048988. Next base: position 637,504 of record NZ_JBICTW010000001.1, read on the forward strand.
TCCCGGATCATCGACCCGATCGGCCCGGCGGTCTTCGAACTGCCACTTCTCTTCCCGTACGCGACCACGCGCTCGACCCGGGCACGACGGCGCCGCTCGTATTCGGCCAGCGAAGCACTCCGCCCCAGCGCCACCGCGTCCTCGATCGCCATCGACGCGCCCTGACCCGAGGACGGCGAGACGGCGTGGGCGGCGTCGCCGACGAGCACGACCCGCTCGCTGTGCCACGCCGGCACCCGGGGCAGGTCGTCGGTGTTCCACGGCCCGAGCGCCACGTCGGTGGCCCGGATGATCGCCGCGGCGGGCAGATCGTCACCCTCGAACAGCTCGATCAAGTAGGCCCGCCACTGCTCGGGGGAGAACTCCCCCGGCTCGACCGGCCGCTTGCGGGCCGGATTGGCGAACCACCACACGCGGCCGTCGGGAGCGACACCCCAGCCGAAGAAGGCCCGCCGGCCGAAGGCCATGTGCATCATCCCGGGAGTACGGTCCAGCGGCGCCTCGACCGGCCGGTCGGTGAACCCGCCGGCGTTGAGCAGCCCGAGATAGCGCGGCCGCGGCCCCTCCGGATTGAGCAGTTGCCGGGTCCGCGACCGGAGCCCGTCGGCGCCGACCAGGAGGTCGCCACGCACGTTCGTACCGTCGGCGAACGTCACGGTCACGCCGTCGGGCTCCTCGGTGAAGCCGGTCAGCCGCTTGCCGTGCTCGATCGGGATGCCGCGCCGCCCGGCGGCTCGCCGCAACGCCGCGTACAGGTCAGTTCGCTTGATCGTCGTCGTGACGGTGCCGTCCGGCATGGGGCCACCCAGCGGCACCACGGCCAGCCGCCGCCCCTTGGCGTTGCTCATCGTCAGCCGCGGCGTGGGGAAGCCGGCGGCCAGGATCTCGGCCGGGTCCTCGCCGAGCTCACGGAGGGCCGCGAGGCCGTTGACGGCCACGGTGAGCCAGGCACCCTCCCTCTGGTCGTACGCCTCGTAGACGCGCGGTTGCCAGCCGGCCCGTTGCAGGGCGAGCGCGGTCACGGTGCCGGCGATCCCGCCGCCGGCGATCACTGCGATTCGATTAGTCATACTCTGACTATGCATACTATGACTATGAGGAGTCAACCCCGTACGCTGATCACGTGGCCACCTCCGAACCGCGCCGGTCCACCCTGGGCATGGTGCTGCTGGCGCTGCTCATGGAAGCGCCCATGCACCCCTACCGGATGCAGCAGATGATCAAGGAGCGTGGCCAGGACCAACTGGTCAACGTGGCCCAGCGCAACAGCGTCTACCAGGCCCTCGACCGCCTGGTCCGCGACGGCCTGGCCCGCCCCGGCGGCACGGCACGCGAAGCCGGCCGCCCCGAACGCACCATCTACGAGATCACCGAAGAGGGCACGGCAACCATGCGCCGCTGGCTGACCGGCATGCTGCCGGCACTCGCCCGCGAGTTCCCGGAATTCCCGGCGGCGCTGGCCTTCCTGCCGGTACTGCCCCCGGCCCAAGTCAGGGAACTGCTGGAGAAGCGGGTGAAGGCACTGACGGAGAAGGCGGCCGGAATCCGCGAACAGGCGCCGGCGGGCCTGCCCCGGCTGTTCCTGATCGAGGACGAATACCGGGTAGCCATGCTCGACGCGGAGGTGAAATGGCTCCGCGGAGTGGTGGCGGACTTGGCGGAGGGCTCACTGACATGGAGCGCCGAGTTGATTGCGGAGACGTTGGAGCGGTTCCCGCCTGGCAGTTGAGCGGGGGCGCACAGAGCCGGATGGGGAGGCGCATGCGCGTTGCGCTCGATGGCCGTCCGGCAGGATGCGCCGTTGTACGGCGCGCACCGCCGCACAGCGCGCACCGCCGCACAGCGCACACCGCCGCACAGCGCACACCGCCGCACAGCGCCCACCCACCCCAGGGGGAGCCGCCCGACAGCCATTCTCCCGGAAATCGCCGCGTTCGCGCGGGGCCGCTGTGGACAGCCAGCGCGCTGTGGAAACCGCACGACTGGGCGCGTTTGTGCTACGGCTTGGAAGAGCCAAGGCGGCACGACGAGCGTGAGAGAGACGCGCTGGGCGGCACGACGAGCGTGAGAGAAAGACCCGCTGGGCGGCACGACGAGCGTGAGAGAAAGACCCGCTGGGCGACACGACGAGCGTGAGAGAAAGACCCGCTGGGCGACACGACGAGCCCGGCGGCCGGACAGTCGGGCGGGCGACACAATCAGCCTGGGACGGGACAGTCGGGCTGAGCGGCACAACCAGACCGGCAACCGGACACGCTGGACTGAGCGACACAACCAGCGCGGCAACCAAACAGTCGGGCTGAGCGGCACAACCAGTCGGCCACATGGCGGGCCTGGCCACCAGCAGGGCGCTCGCCGGACCCCGCAGGCGGGCCCGCCCACCGCGCGGGATGAGCGGAGCCGGCGCCGGCCGGGACGGTTTACGCGGTCAGGTCCAACGCGTGGTAGAGGCGGGACGTAGTCGTGTTCAGGTCGGCCAGGCGGGAAGCCGGGACGCCGCTCATCAGGGCCACCCGGCGCTCGCCGGCCGCGCGGCTGAGCAGGACGCCCACCTGGGTCGAGGCGCGTTCCATGACCATCTGGCGGGCCAGCATGGTGCCCGGGTCGGTCTCGTCGACCGTGGGGGCGACCTTGGCCGTGGCCTTCACCGTGTTCACGGCCATGGCCGCGTCGCGGGCCAGGCCGGCGCTGTAGGCGGCCGTACGGTCCACCTGGGCGACCGCCGGCACCGCCGGCATCTCCTGGGTGGGCGCGGTGGCCCGTGGCTGCGTGTCGGCCACCCGGGCGCTCTGCTGCAGGGCGGCGCTCTGCAGGAGCGGGTGCAGGTACGTGGCAGTGGTTCCGGCGACCCGGGGGAAGGTGATCGGCGCAATCATGCTGCACCCCGGATGCTGCCCCTGTGACTCATCATGTCCGCTATCCTTTCCGGCGCTGACCAATTCAGCGTATGCCGGAAATATCGGGACGGCATCGGGCGCACGGGCGAGACGCCGGGCCGTCCGCGCGTGCCGTTTCCGGCAAATCTGCCGTAAGTGCTCAGAGGCCCTTGATCAGCTCATCGGCGGCGGCGTAGGGATCAAGTTCGCCGGCTGCCACGGCCGCGGCCAGCGTGGTCAGCGCGGTTCCCTCGCGCAAGCTGCCGATGCGGGCCCGCAGGGTGCCCAGGGCGATCGCCTCGACCTCGACCGCGGCGCGGCGCTCACGGCGTACCCGCAAATTCTCCGTCTTCTCGAGCCAGTCGCGATGCTTGTCGATGGCCGTGAGCACATCGTCGACGCCCTCGGCCTTGACCGCTGTCGCCTTCACCACCTGGGGACGCCACTCCCCCGCGGCCCGCTCGCCGAGGCCCAGCATGCCCTGAATGTCGCGGTAAGTGGCGTCGGCGCCGGGGCGGTCCGCCTTGTTGATGACGAAGACGTCGGCGATCTCGAGCACGCCCGCCTTGACCGCCTGGATCGCGTCGCCCATGCCGGGGGCCAGCAGCACCAGCGTGGTGTCGGCGAGGGAGGCGATCTCCACCTCGGCCTGGCCGACGCCGACCGTCTCGACCAGGATCACCTCGCATCCGGCGCCTTCCAGGACCCGTACGGCCTGCGGGGTCGCGGCCGAGAGGCCGCCCAGCTGGCCGCGGCTGGACATCGAGCGGATGTAGACGCCCGGATCGGTCGTGTGCTCCTGCATGCGGACCCGGTCGCCGAGGATCGCGCCGCCGGTGAACGGGCTCGACGGGTCGACCGCCAGCACGCCGACCCGGCGGCCCGCCTTGCGCAGGGCGCGCACCAGCTCGTTCGTCGTCGTCGACTTGCCGACGCCCGGTGAGCCGGTCAGGCCGATGATCTGGGCATGACCGGCGTACGGGGCCAGCGCCGCCGCCACCTCGGGCAGCGCCGGATCGCCGTTCTCGACCAGGCTGATCAGCCGGGCCACCGACCGCGGGTCCCCCGCGCGCGCCTTTTCGACAAGCGTGGGGACGTCACGGGATCTGCTCAAGGCGCCACCTTGATGATCAGCGCGTCGCCCTGGCCACCGCCGCCGCAGAGGCCGGCCGCGCCGTAACCGCCGCCGCGCCGGCGCAGCTCGAGGGCGAGGGTGAGCACCAGGCGGGCGCCGGACATGCCGATCGGGTGGCCGAGCGCGATCGCGCCGCCGTTGACGTTCACGATCTCGTCGTCGACCTTGAGCTCGCGCATCGACTGGATCACCACCTGGGCGAAGGCCTCGTTCATCTCGATCAGACAGAGATCGTCGACGGTGAGGTGGGCCTTGTCCAGGGCGTGCTTGATCGCGTTGGCCGGCTGGGACTGCAGTGAGCTGTCGGGGCCGGCCACGTTGCCGTGCGCGGTGATCTCGGCGAGCCAGTTCAGGCCCAGCTCCTCGGCCTTGGCCCGGCTCATCACCACGACCGCGGCGGCCCCGTCGGAGATGGGCGACGAGCTGCCCGCGGTGATCGTGCCGCCGGCGGCGAAGGCCGGGCGCAGCCGGGACAGCGACTCGGCGGTGGCGTCCGGGCGTACACCCTCGTCGGTCTCGACGATCGGGTCGTCGGCGCGCTGGCCGGTCTTGACCGGCACGATCTCCTCGGCGAAGCGGCCCTCGCGCTGGGCGGCGGCCGCCCGCTGGTGGCTCTGGGCGGCGAAGGCGTCCTGCTCGGCGCGGGTGATGCCGAGCTTGACGCCGCTCCGCTCGGTCGACTCGCCCATCGAGATCCCCTCCCAGGGATCGACCAGGCCGTCGTACGCCGTGTGGTCGCGCACCAGAACGTCGCCGAACTTGGTGCCCTGACGCTGGTTCATCAGCAGGTGGGGCGCGTTGGTCATCGATTCCATGCCGCCGGCCACCACGATGTCGAACTCGCCGGCCCGGATCAGCTGGTCGGCCAGGGCGATCGCGTCGAGGCCGGACAGGCACACCTTGTTGACGGTGACGGCCGGAGTGGTCATCGGGATGCCGGCGGCCACCGCGGCCTGCCGGGCGGTGATCTGGCCGGTGCCGGCCTGCAGCACCTGCCCCATGATCACGTACTGCACCTGGTCGGGGCGCACGCCGCCGCGATGGAGGGCGGCTTCGATGGCGGCACCGCCGAGGGCCGTGGCCGATACGCTCTTGAGGTTGCCGAGCAGGCGCCCCATCGGCGTCCGGGCTCCACTCACGATCACCGAGCTGGTCACGTCATTGTTCCCATCTTGAAAGGCGACTGAACGTGCGTTCAGGCAACACTAATAGAATGACATCTCTTCCACCTACTGTCGCCGAGCCCGACAATCTCACAGCGCCCGAGATCGGCCTGCTCCGCATCGACCACGTCGGCATCGCCGTCGCCGATCTCGACGCGGCAATAGCCTTCTACGCCGGCAACTTCGGCCTGCGCTGTGTGCACGAGGAGACGAACGAGGAACAGGGCGTACGGGAGGCCATGCTCGCCGTGGGTGACGGCAGCGGCCCGCGGCTGCAGCTGCTGGCGCCGGCCCGGCCCGACTCGGCGATCGCCAAGTTCCTCGACCGCAACGGGCCCGGCCTCCAGCAGCTCGCCTACACGGTGGCCGACGTCGAGGCGGCCTCGGCCGCCCTGCGGGCGCGAGGACTGCGATTGCTGTACGAGACCCCGAAACGCGGCACCGCCGGGTCGCGGATCAACTTCGTTCACCCGAAGGACGCTGGAGGCGTTTTGGTGGAGTTGGTCCAGCCTGTCAGTCCTTCGGATGAATCATCCTGACGTCGGAGCCTCCGCCTGGCAGGATCGGAGGGACACGGACGGCACTCTCCCGCATCGCGGATGAGCAGCGACACCCACACCGAACGGGTGGGTTTCGGGCAGCTCAAAGGTGATCTAACGTGTCCTTTCCGATGCCCGCCCGCTCTTGCGTGGCCGGGGTGTCTTCGCCAGGATGGCCCAATGCCCCAGCAGCAGGATCAAAACTTGGCATTCTTCGACGGCGCGAACTCTCAGCACGACTTCACGGTGGTGCTGCGGGGTTATGACCGCGGGCAGGTGGACGCCCACCTCGGCCGGCTGGTCGCCGCCATCAATCAGTCGACGCAGGCCGGCGCCGAGGCCGAGCAGCGGATGAACGACGCGCAGCGCCGTCTGCGCCAGGCCGAGCAACGGCTGGTCGCGCTCGAGCAGAAGCTCGCCGACAGCAACAAACTGCTGGAAGAGAACAATCGGCCGACGCTCTCCGGGCTGGGCACCCGGGTCGAGCAGATCCTGCGGCTGGCCGAGGAGCAGGCGAACGATCACCGTAGCGAGGCCAAGCGAGAGTCCGAGGGCATCCTCTCCGCGGCGCGCCTCGAGGCTCGGGAGATCACCGACAAGGCGCGGGCCGAGGCGGCCGCGATGAAGGCGACCGCCGAGCGTGAGGCCGGCCAGGTCCGCACCCACGCCGAGCGCGAGGCGGCCGAGGCCCGGGTGCAGGCCCGCCGCGAGGCCGACACGCTGCGCTCCGACGCCGACCGTGAGACCAAGCAGCTGCGCACGGTCACCGCGCACGAGGTGGCCGAGCTCAAGTCGACCGTCGAGCGTGAGGTCGCGTCGCTGCGCGCCACCGCCGAGCGCGAGATCACCCAGCTGCGGGCCAAGGCGTCGCGCGAGGCCGAGGAGAAGCGGGCCGAGGCGACCAAGCTGCTGACCGACGCGCGCGACAAGCGTGACAAAGATCTCCAGGCGCTCGCGCTCGAGATCGCCGAACGGCGCGAGAAGGCCGAGCGCGAGGAGTCGCAGCGGCACGCGGCCCAGGTGAGCGCCACCCAGAAGATGGTGTCCGAGGCCGAGGAGCGCGCCCGCGCCGCCGAGGACCGGGCCAAGGAGATCGAGCAGCGCGCCGAGCAGCGCCGGGTCGAGTCCGAGCGCAACGCCGCCGAGACCACCGAAAAGGCCCGCGCCCTGTCGGAGAAAACGGTCAGCGAGGCCCGCGCCGAGTCGCAGCGCCTGCTCAGCGAGGCCCGTACTGAGGCGGAACTCACCACGCAGGCCGCCAAGCGCGAGGTCGAGGACCTGACACGCCAGAAAGACGCGGTCACCAACCAGCTCGGCCAGATGCTCTCGGGCCTCTCGGGCCTGGTGCCGGGCGTCGGCGCGGCCAAGCCGGCCGAGGCCGCGGCCGCCTCTCCCGCGGCTACTCCGGCCGCCGCTGTGGCGGCCGCCGCAGCCGCCGCCAAGGAGGCCGCTCCGGCCCAGCGAGCTGCGGAAACGCCCGAGCCGGCCGAGGCCGAGACCAAGCCGGAGCCGGCCAAGACCAACTGAGTCCTCAGCCCTTTCCCAGGCCTTCAGCGGTTGCGCGCCTTGCGCGGGTGCGCAACGGTTGTAGCCGGCCGGTGGGCGACTTCTTCAAGATCGACACGGGCCGTACCGGGGTTGCTCCGGTACGGCCTCACTCGTTCTCGCGCGTAGTCTGCTTTGCCAGTCGGCTCAGACAAATCACAACTAGACGCATAGTCCGGCCAGGTGGGTGTGTATCCCCCCGAGGCCCAGCAATGCGTATGTGAGGATGGACAGCATGTCGCACGGCGAAATCTTCGGTCTCGGCTCTGACGCGGCTACCGAACCCAGCTTCGAGACCGCCCTCCGCGGTTATGAGAAGAAGCAGGTCGAGCGGTACGTCGCCCGCGCCGAGAACGAGATCGCCGCGCTGGCGGCCGAGCGCGAGCAGGCGTACACGCAGATCCAGGCCATGTCGGCCCAGATCGAGCGGCTCCAGCAGGAAGCGGTGCAGGCGCGCCGCCAGGGCGGCATCGGCGCCGAGGCCTCGTTCCGCCACCTCGGCCCCCGGGTCGAGCAGATCCTGGCGCTGGCCGAGGAGCAGGCCGAGGCGATCAAGCAGTCCGCCACCGACGACATCGCGGCCCGGCTGGCCGAGGCCGAGCGGGTCCGGGCCGAGGCCGAGGCCCACGCCCACAACGGCATCCGTGACTTCGAGATCGCGCTGGCCGCCCGCCGCGCCGAGGAGGAGCGGGCCGACGCCGCCAAGCGCGCCGCCACGGAAAAGGCGCTGGCCGCGGCCCGGCAGAGCGCCGAGCAGATGCGGGCCGAGGCCGAGACCACGCTGGCCCGGGCGCGGGCCGAGGCCCAGCAGCACACCGAGCAGACGGCGCAGCAGGCCCACCGCGTGCGCACCGAGGCCGACGGCTACGCCCAGTCCACCCGCATGCAGGCCGATCAGGAGATCAAGGCGCTGCGCGACAAGACCCAGCAGGAGATCAACGCGCAGCGGGCGGCGGCCGAGCGCCAGGCCACCGAGCAGCGGGCCGCGCTCGACAACGAGCTGGGCCAGAAGCGCGCGGCCGTGGCGCAGGAGCTGACCCAGACGCGCGCGGCCGTCGAGAAGCAGTGCGCCGACCTGCGCAGCGAGGCCGACAAGTACGCGGAAGAGGTGCTGCGCCGCTCCGACGAGCAGGCCACGGCCGTCCGCAACGAGATCGCCGGGCAGCAGGAGAAGATCGCCGAGGCCGGCCGCGAGCTCGAGACGGCCAAGGCCAAGGTGGCCGAGGCCGAGCGGGAACTGGCGGCCGCGCAGGAGCGGGCCCGCGCCGGCGCCCAGGAGGCCGACCAGGTGCACCAGAGCCTGGCCGAGGCCCGCAAGGAGCTCGAGGCCGAGCTCAAGCGGGTCGAGGACGCCAAGAAGGCGGGCGAGGCGGCCGAGCGGCACGCGGCCGACGTCCGCCGCCAGGTGCAGAAAGAGGCGAAGCGGGTGGCCGAGCTCGCCGCCGCCGCGGTCCTGGCCGCCGCCGGCTCGTCGGCCGACGACCAGGACGAGCCCGAGCCGGAGAAGTCGGTGGCCGGCGGCCCGGTCGGCTCACACGCCGCCGAAGCACCCACCGGCGCACCCACTGGCGCTCACGCCGCCGCGTCCGCCCCCGCACCCACCGGCGCTCACGCGGCCGAGGCGCCCGGCAAGGTCACGGCATCGGCCAAGGTCACCGTCCCGCCGTCGACGCGGGTCGGCGCGGACGTCGACTGAGCCCGTCAGGGGCGAGGCCGGCACGAACAGCGCCGATCGGCGCCGACAGCGCAGATCGGCGCGAGCAACGCGGGCAGGCACGGCAGCGCAGATCGGCGCGGTCCGGCGCGAGCAGCGCGGTCCGGCGCGAGCAGCGCGGGCAGGCGTGAGCAGTGCGGGCCGGTGCGGGGGCTGATGTGCTCGCCCCCACGTTCTCCGCGGTGGCGGTCGTTGCGGTGCGGCGATAGCGTCGCGGCCGAGACATGTGCGGCCGGCAACAGGTAGGACCCGGCTCACCCACCACAGTGGAGGAACCGGGTGGCGCAAGAGACCGAGCCGGCGGCGGAGCCGATAGAGCCCGAGGTACCCGAGCATCGCTTCGGGCGGCCCGGCCCGCCCCTGGACAAGCGGAACCCGTTCATGATGGGCCTGCTCGGCGGGTTCGGTGTGCTGCTGGCCTGGGCGATCTTCCTGGGCATCCGCAACGCGGCGTCCATCCTGGTGCTGATCTTCATCGCGCTGTTCCTGGCGATCGGCCTCAACCCGGCGGTCACCCGGCTGCGCAAGTGGGGTCTGCCCCGCGGGCTGGCCGTGACCGTCGTGGCGCTGGCCGTGGTCGGCCTCATCGCCGGTGGCATCATCGCCCTGATCCCGCCGCTGGTGAGCCAGACCACCCAGCTGGCCGACAATCTTCCCGACTACATCCAGCAGCTCCAGCGCAACGAGACCGTCAACGAGCTCGTCCAGCGCTACGACATCGTCCACCGGGTGAGCACCGCGCTCGACACCGGCACCGTCACCAACGCCCTCGGCGGCGTGGTCGGCGCCGGCCGGATGATCGCGGGCACGCTGTTCAACGTGCTCACGGTCCTGGTGCTGACGATCTACTTCATGGCCTCGTTCGACCGCATGCGCGAGACGGCGTACTCACTGGTCCCGGCCTCCCGCCGGGTCCGGGTGCGGCTGCTCACCGACGAGATCCTGACCAAGGTCGGCGCGTACATGGTCGGCGCGATCTCGATCGCCGTGCTGGCCGGCGCCAGCAGCTGGCTGCTCGCCGTCATCCTCGGCCTCGGCTACCCGTTCGCCCTGGCCGTCGTGGTCGCCGTCTGTGACCTCATCCCGCAGATCGGCGCCACCCTCGGCGCGATCGTCGTGAGCCTGGTCGGCTTCGCCTCGTCGCTGACCGCCGGCATCGTCTGCATCGTGTTCTTCATCGTCTACCAGCAGGTGGAGAACTACGTGATCTATCCGAACGTCATGCGGCGCTCGGTGAAGGTCAGCGACGTCGCCGCCGTGGTCGCCGCCCTGCTCGGCGTCGCCCTGTTCGGCGTGGTGGGCGCGCTGGTCGCGATCCCCATGGTGGCCGGCGTCCAGCTGATCGTGCGCGAGGTCGTCCAGCCCGGCCAGGAGGCCCGCTGACCGGGCGGTACAACTTTGTACCGCGTTTGCCGAGGGCCCGATTACGGTCGAGCCATGAGCCCACGACCCCTCGCGGACCCCACTGTGGGGGAACGCATCCGGGCCCGCCGCCTGCTGCGCGGGTGGAGCATCCGGTACGCGGCGAGCCGCGCCGGGATCTCGCATGCCACCTGGGGGCGCATCGAACGGGGGCTGCAGGCGGCGAACAATCGTTTCGTGCTGGCCGACATCGCCGAGGCCCTGGAGTGCTCCTCCGGCGACCTGGCCGGCATCGCGGTCCCCGGCACCGACCGGGCGGCCGCCGCGACCCGCGCCGGGGTGCAGGCCCTGCGGACCGCGTTGATCGACATCGACCTGAGCGAGCCGGGCGCCGGCGAGGCGCCGCCGATGGCCGAGCTCGACCGGGTGCTGTCGCTGGTCGACACGCTGCGCCAGGCGTGCGACTACGCCGGCACGATGCGGCTGCTGCCGGGCCTGCTCCGCCATCTGCACGCCGAGACTGCCGGCCCCGACCGCCGGCGGGCGCTGCGGCTGCTGTGCGAGGCGGCCTTCATAGCCTCGTCGGTGCTGCGCAACCTCGGTCATCCGGGCGACGCCTGGCTGGGCGCCGAACGCTGCCGCGACGCGGCCCGGGCGACCGACGACCCGGTGCTGCTGGCGTACGCGGCGTACGCGCTGGCCACGGCCGCGACCGCCAGCGGCTCGTACCAGCGGGGACAGACGCTGGCCGAGCGGGCGGCCGACGGCCTGCGCCGGCATCTGAGCCGGCCGGGCGGCAGCGAGATCCTCGGCTCGCTGCTGCTCATCTCGGCCAAGGCGGCCCGGGGCCGCGGCCACCCGGAGGACAGCGAGTCGTGGCTGGCCGAGGCCCGCAGCCTGGCCCGGCGCACCGGCGAGACCACGACCATGGGCCTGTTCTTCGGGCCGACGAACGTCGACATCTGGCAGATCAGCATCGAGGTCAACGCGGGCGATCACGCCCTGGCCGCCGAGGTGGCCCGGCAGGCGTCGCCGACGGTGATCGCGGCCGGCTTTCGCCAGGTCTTCTACTACGCCGACACGGCGCGGGCCCTGGCCCGGATCCCCGGCCGCGAGCGCGAGGCGGTCCGCTACCTGCTCACCGCCGAGCGGATCGCCCCGCAGCACGTGCACACCACGGCCGACCTGCGGCTCACCATGCAGGCGCTGCTCGAGCAGACCGGCGCCTCCGAGTTGCGCGGCCTTTCCGAACGGCTGTGGACGCCCTAGGAGCGGAAGGCCGAGGTCGTACGGTCGGCGTAGGCGCTCATGTCGCCGGTCTCCATGGGCCCGTCCCAGGTACGCGGGAGCGGCAGCGGCACGGCGGGCGCGACCCGCTTCACGATCTCGTCGAGCACCGTCTCGGCGTCACCGACCCACAGGTGCTTGGCGCCGTCGACCGGCACGACCTCGCACTGCGGCACCGCCGCGAACCGCTCGGCGGCCTCGGCCGGGCGCAGGTAGTCGTCGAACTCCGGGATCAGCGCCGTGACCGGCTTGTCGGATTTCGCCCACGCCTCGAGGTGGCCGGGCTGCGAGAAGCGCAGCGGCGGCGACAGCAGGATGGCGCCCTGAACGGCCGGGTCGAGGCCGTGCATGAGGGTCAGGTCGGTGCCGAACGACCAGCCCACCAGCCAGATGTTCGGCAGGTCGGCGAACTCCGCGTACTCGATGGCGGCGGCCACGTCGTACTTCTCGTCGACGCCGGCCGAGAAGGAACCCTCGCTGGTGCCCCGGACGCTGCTGGTGCCGCGGGTGTTGAAGCGCAGCACCGCGACCCCGGCCAGCGCGGGAAGCCGCCAGGCGGCCTTGCGGAAGACGTGGCTGTCCATCATCCCGCCGTGTGTCGGCAGCGGGTGCAGGCAGACCAGCGTCGCCACCGGCTCCCCGTCGAGGGGGCGGGCCAGCTCACCGACCAGGGTGAGGCCGTCGGCGGTCTGCAACTCGATGTCCTCCCGGTGGGCGGGAAGGATCGAGTTGGCGCGGATCTGGTTGCTCATAAGACAGCCTTCAGTCGAGCTAAGGGCGGCGGTGGGGTGGTTGGACGGGCTTCAGTCGAGCTAAGGGCGGCGGTGGGGTGGTTGGACGGGCTTCAGTCGAGCTAAGGGCGGCGGCGGGGTGGTTGGACGGGCTAACCATAACGAGGGGCGTTGCGGGAGCGCTCCACGCCCGGAAAGCGCCGGTCCCTCGCCTTCCAGCAGCCCGTGTGCCAGTGCCGGCGGTCGGATTCGTCGCCGCGGCCGTCGATCGGCCAGGCCACCACGTGGGCCACACCCGGGCGGATCTCCTGGAGACATCCCGGGCAGGTGTACGACTTCACGGCCGCCCCGCCGAAGATGGACCGGACCATCCACTCGCCGTCCTGCCACTGCTGGACGCCCTCGATGCCCTTGCGGACCCGCTCGTCGGTCAGCTGGCGTGGCTCGTCGGAGCCGTCACGGCGGCGCGGGCGGTTGCGGCGGGGACTCACGACATCAAGCCTACGGTGAGGTACTGACTCGCCGGTAACATCGGTCATAGACTGCCGACCATGACCGCTACTCGCGTGCCCGGCATCCCGGTCGTCGAAGACGGCGTGCTCATCTCCACCAACCCGGCCACCGGCCACGAGGCGGGCCGCGTGCCGGTCTCGGACGCCGCCGCGGTCGGCGCCGCCACCGCCCGGGCCGGGGAAGCCGGCCTCTGGTGGCAGTCCCTCGGGTTCGACGGGCGCCGCGAGCGGCTGCTGCGCTGGCGGTCGCTGATCGCCCGCCGGGTCGAGGAGCTGGCCGAGCTCACCGGCCTCGAGGCGGGCAAGCCGCGGGCCGACGCGGTGGTCGAGGCGGCCGGCGCCGTCGAACACCTCGACTGGATGGCCCGCCACGCCAAGAGTGTCCTGGGGCCGCGGCGCACCTCGAGCCGGCTGATCCTCATGGAGCACTCGGGCCACCTCGAATACCAGCCGTACGGCGTGGTCGGCGTGATCGGCCCCTGGAACTATCCGATTCTCACCCCGATGGGCCCGATCGCCGGGGCGCTGGCGGCCGGCAACGCGGTCGTCTTCAAGCCGAGCGAGTACACGCCGATCGTCGGCCAGTGGCTGGTCGACACGTTCGCCGAGGTGGTGCCGGAGCATCCGGTGCTCCAGGCGGTGCACGGGCTCGGCGACGTCGGCGCCGCGCTGTGCCGCTCCGGCGTCGGCAAGGTCGCCTTCACCGGCTCGACCGCCACCGCCAAGAAGGTGCTCATTGCCTGCGCCGACAACCTGGTGCCGGCGGTCATCGAGGCCGGTGGCAAGGACGCCATGATCGTCGACGAGGACGCCGACGTGGACGCGGCGGCCGAGGCCGCGGTCTGGGGCGCGATGACCAACGCCGGCCAGACCTGCATCGGCATCGAGCGGGCGTACGCGGTCGCCCCGGTCTACGACGCCTTCGTGGCGGCCGTGGTGGAACGGGCCGGCAAGCTGCGCACCGGCGAGGAGATCGGCCCGATCACCATGCCTAAGCAGATCGACATCATCCGCGACCACATCGAGGACGCGCTGGCCAAGGGCGGCCGGGCGGTGCTCGGCGGCGCCGGGGCCGTGCAACCGCCGTACGTGGCTCCGACGGTTTTGATCGATGTTCCGGCCGACTCCCGCGAGATGCGCGAGGAGACGTTCGGCCCGACGCTGACGATCACCAAGGTCGCCGACGCGGAGGAGGCGCTGCGGCGGGCCAACGACACGGCGTACGGCCTCGGCGGCTCCGTCTTCGGGAAGAAGAACGCCGTGCGCCTCGCCCGGCGGCTGCGCTCGGGCATGGTCGCGGTGAACGGCGCGCTGACCTTCTCGGGCATGGGCACCCTGCCGTTCGGCGGGGTCGGCGACTCCGGCTTCGGCCGCATCCACGGCGAGGACGGGCTGCGCGAGTTCGCCCGGGCCAAGGCGATCACCGTGCGGCGGGGGCCGTCGCTGCTGCCGGCGATGACCTTCGAGCGCACGTCGTCTCAGCTCGGGACGATCATCAGGGCGTTGAAGATTCTGTACGGGCGTAAGTGAGCTAGGGTCCTCGACGTGGAAGCGGTCGAGGTCGAGGGCCTGCACGCCGGGTACGGGGCCACGCCGGTGCTGGTCGACGTCACCCTCACCGTGCCGACGGGTCAGGGTGTCTGCGTGGTCGGCGAGAACGGTGTCGGCAAGTCCACCCTGCTGCGCTGCGTCAGCGGCCTGCAAGAGGTGGAAAGCGGCAAGATCACGGTCTTCGGCGGGGATCCCGGCGCGACCCCCGAGTTCTGGCGGGCCGTCGTCACCACCGTCGAGCCCCCGACCTGGTACCCGGGCCTGACCGCCCGCGAGCACGCCGAGCTGGTCTGCCGCGCCCACGGCCAGGACCCGGCCGAGGCCGGCATCGACGAGGCGCTGGAACGTTTCGGCCTGGCCAAGCACGCCGACGCCATCCCGCCGTCGCTCTCCTCCGGCCAGAAGCAGCGGCTCGTGCTGGCCATCGCCCTGCTGCGCCCGAGCTCGCTGCTGATCCTCGACGAGCCCGAGCAGCGCCTCGACCGTGAGGGCCGGGCCGACGTGGCCGGCCTGCTCGCCGAGTACATGGCCGGCGGCGGTTCGCTGCTGATGGCCAGCCACGACGACGACTTCGCGATCGCCTCGGGCGCGGCGATCACCACGATGGAATCGCTGAGCGCGGTCGCCGGATGACCACGGTTCCCCTCGCTCCCGTACGCCGCTGGATCCTCCGCACCCAGTCCGCGCACCGGGAGCGCGGCGCCACCCTGAGCAGCCTCTACATCGGCGCCCTGACCGTCGCCATCATCGGCGGCATGCTGCACCGGCAGCTGGCCGAGGTCTTCTGGCCACCCCACCCGGACGCCTCCGGCCTGGCCGGCGCCTCGCTCACCGCCCTCTGTTACGGCCTGCTCTACCTGGCCCTGCGCCGCTTCGGCCCGCTCGCCCTGAGCCGGGCCGCCGCCTCCTGGCTGCTGACCGCCCCGGTGAGCCGCCGGGGCCTGCTGATGCCGTCCCTGCGCATCGCCGCCGCCGTCGCCGCGGTGATCGGCGCCCTGGCCGGCGTGGCGATCGTCGGCCACACCGCCCCGCGCACGCTGATCGGCGACGAGATCGCCCTGCTCATCGCCGGCGGTGCGCTGCTCGGCCTGGTCCTGCTGCTGGTCGCCGCGGCCGCCCAGTCCGGCGGCCGCTGGGGCGCGGCCGTGGACACGCTGATGAGCCTGGTCTTCGCGGCCGGTTTCGCCGGCCTGGTCGTCGACACGACCCTCGACCAGCCGGTCGCGGTGACCGCCTGGCCCCCGGCGCCGACGCTGGTCCCCCTGGTCGCGGGCGTCGCGGTGGTGGTCGTGGTCATTCTCGCTCTGGTCGTACGAGGTCTCGCCCGCACGCCGAGCGATCACATCCTGGACGCCTCGCGCACGGCCGGCACCCTGTTCGACACGGCCTTCGGCATGGAGCCCTCGTTCCTGACCGACATGATCGAACGCCGTTACTGGGCCGGCCGCCGGCTGCGCTCGATCACGCTCCCGTCCCGCCTGCCGGTGCTGGTGGCCCAGGACATCATGCTGACGCTGCGCCGGCGCCGCCGCCTGGTGTGGCTGGTCTTCGCGGCCGCCTTCCCGCTGCTGCTGGGCAACGCGCCCGGCTGGGTGCTGGGCACGGCCGTCCTGCTCGGCACGCTGATCGCGGCCATGACCGCCACCGGCAACGTCCGTACCGACGCCGGCAACGCGGTCCTGCTGCGCCTGCTGGGCCTCTCCTCCCGCCAGGCGGTGCTCCAGCGCCTGTGGATCCCCGGCGTGCTGGCCGCCGTGTGGTCGGCCGTGGCCCTGACCGCCCTGGACCTGTTCGGCGACCTGCCTTCCGGCCCGTGGTGGGCTCTCGGCCTGGCTCTGGGCCCGGTCGGCGCGGCCGCGGCCGTCCACCGCGCCCGGGCCGGCTTCGTCCGCAACGACCTGCTGCCCCTGGACACCCCGATGGGCACCCTCTCGACGGGCCCGCTGGTCAACGCGGTGATGGGCCCCGACATGCTGCTGCTGGGCCTGCCGGCCCTGGTCGAGATCGCTCAGGGCAACCCCCTGTCACCGACGACGGTCCTGGTCCAGGCGGTGGTCGGCGTCATCGGCGCCCGCGCCTACCTGTCCGGCACGACCGACACGAACCGCACCGAATTGCACCGCTAGCCGGCCGCCATGTCGGCTTCCCAGAAGCCGCGTGTGTCGACGTTCGGCGGCATCCGCCAGCTCCTCCAGCTCCGCGATCTCCTCGTCGGCGAGCTCGATCCCGCGCGCGCGGGCCAACCCGTCGAGGTAACCCACCTTCGTGACGCCGACGATCGGGGTGGTTCCCTTGGCGATGGCCCACGCGGTGGCGACGTCGGCGGCGGACGCGTCCCGGGCCGCGCCGACCTCACCCCTCCGGTCCGTCAGCGCCCGCAGCTGCGGTACAGCAGGCTGTAGTGGTTCTGGACCGTCTCCACACCCAGCAAACCCCGGCGGCCGGCCACCCGAGGTGGATCGCGTTCATAGGGGCACCATCTCGGCCCCCTGCGCACTAGAAGAGGGTCAGCTCGTCGCGTTCCATGCCGCGCAGCTTGTCGTAGTCGACGACGACGCAGCGGATGCCCCGGTCGGTGGCGAGGACGCGGGCCTGGGGCTTGATCTCCTGGGCGGCGAAGACGCCCTGCACCGGGGCCAGCAGCGGGTCGCGGTTCATCAGTTCGAGGTAGCGGGTCAGCTGCTCGACGCCGTCGATCTCGCCGCGGCGTTTGATCTCGACGGCGACCGCCTTGCCCTCGGCGTCGCGGCAGAGCAGGTCGACCGGGCCGATCGCGGTCATGTACTCGCGGCGGACCAGGGTCCAGCCCTCGCCGAAGGTCTCCGGGTGGGCCGCCAGCAGCTCCTGCAGGTGGGCCTCGACGCCGTCCTTCTGCAGGCCGGGATCGACCCCCAGCTCGTACGACGTGTCCTGGAAGATCTCCTCCAGGGTGATCCGGAGCTCCTCGCCGGCCTTGTTGACGACCTTCCACACGCCGGGCTGCTCGTGCAGCTTGCAGGGTGGGCTCATCCAGTTCAGCGGCTTGTAGGCGCGGTCGTCGGCGTGGATGGAGACCGAGCCGTCGGCCTTGACCATCAACAGCCGGATGGCCGGAGGCAGGTGGGCGGACAACCGTCCGACGTAGTCGACGGAGCACTTCGCGATGACCAGGCGCACCCGGGAACCGTACCGGAAGGCGTTGTTGGCGCCCCAATGCCATCCTGGAGGTGTGCTCGAAGCGCTCACCGGCACCGGCCTGGCGGCATCCGCCGGATTGAATGCCTACATCCCCCTGGTGACCATGGGCCTGCTGGCCCGGTACACCGACCTCATCGATCTTCCCTCCGGCTGGGGCTGGCTCGCCAACGGCTGGACCCTGCTCATCCTCGCGCTGCTGCTGGCCATCGAGGTCGTCGCCGACAAGGTCCCCGTCGTCGACCACGTCAACGACGTCGTGCAGACCGTGGTGCGTCCCACCGCCGGCGGTCTCGCCTTCGGTGCCGGCTCGGCCTCCGAGACCGTCACCGTCAGCGACCCGGGCTCGTTCTTCGGCTCGCATCAGTGGGTGCCGATCGCGGCCGGCGTCGTCATCGCGCTCTGCGTGCACGGCGTGAAGGCCGCCTCGCGGCCCGTCGTGAACACGACCACTGCCGGTTTCGGCGCTCCGGTGGCCAGCACGGCCGAAGACATCGGCAGCGTTCTGATGTCCGTTCTGGCCATCGTCTTGCCCATCCTGGTCCTGGTAGGACTGCTGTTGATCGTGATCGGCGGCTTCTGGGTGGTGCGTCGCCGCCGTCACAAGAGGGCGAAGCGCACACAACTGTCGGGTTCCGGCACACCGCACTCGTTTGGTTGACTCTCGGGGTGCCCGCGATCGCCGTTCCCGTCTTCGCTCTCGCGTGGTGGGCCGCCTGCTATCTGCTCGGCCGCGACCCGGTGCGGCGACCGGCGGCCCGGGCGGCGGCCGCGCTTCTGGCGTACGCGGCCGGGGTGGCCGTGTGGACGGTCGAGCCCGACTCGCTGGCGGCCCAGGTTCTGTTCTGCGCGCCGGCCCTGCTCTGGGCCGGCACGGCGGTGGCGATGCTGCCGCCGGCGCTGCCCGAGCGGCGGCAGATCGATCTCGGCTGGATGGTGCTCTCGGCCGCTTTCCTGATCACCGTGGTGGCGTTGCCCGAGGCCGGGCGGCTGGTGGTGCTGGCTCCGCTGGCCGGCGGGGTGGTGCTGCTCTGGCGGTTCCGTGACCAGGTGCGGCCGCCGATGTTGCCGGCCGCTTTCACCGTGGCGGCCGCCCTCTACGGGGTGGCGCTGACCGCGCTGCTGCTGCCGGTCAGTCTGGGCGTGCCGATCCTGGTGGTCGCGGCGCTCGGGCTCGACCTGCTGATCCTGGGTTTCCTGGTCGCGGTGAACGACGCCATGCTGGCCGGCGAGCGGCTGCGTCCCGACCTGATCCGATCGGTGCTGGGCGCCCTGGCCGGCATCGTGCTGCTCGGCGGCCCGGCGGCGCTGACGATGATCGCGGTGGACTCCGGTGCGGTCCGCATTCTCCAGTTCGCTCTGGTGGCTGTCGTGATGACGCTGGCCGGACTGTCCGGGGCGGTGCAGAGGGCGCTGAACGCGATCGCGTTCCGTGGCGACAGCCGGTTGCGGGCCGAACGGTCGGGCCTCTTGATGAGAGTCGAAGCGCTTCCGAGACACCGGCCCCTGACCGAGGCGTCCGAGGAGGACTTCCGGCTTTTCACCCAGCAGGCCCTGGACAACTTCGGCGACCTGGGCCGGCTCATGCGCAGCCCGCTGACCGGCCTGCCCACGATCGACAGACGGCTCACCTCCGATCAGCGGGCCTTGCGGCTGCGGGCGGTGCTGCACGAGGGCGTCGACCGGCTGCGGCCGGCCGGGGAGTTCGACACGACGGACGCCTGGCGCGTCTACAACGCACTGCATTACTGCCTGGTGCTCGGCCTGAACCCGTACGCCCGCCGGCCGAACACGGACGGCCTGGACCGGGACGCCCGGCGGGCCGTGGATTGGATGCGCCGGAAGGTGCCACGCCGCACGCTGCGCCGCTGGCAGGAGGAGGGCGCCGCGGTGATCGCGACCCGGCTACGGGCCGACCTGGCGGGGGAAAAGCCCCGGTGGAGTGTGCGGACCGCACCGACACGCAGCACATGATTGTCCGTTTCGTAGGTAAATGAGTAAAATCCCCCAGCGTGAGTCACCGCAACGCGCTGGTCGCCGTCGTCCGGCAGGAGCTGGCCGAGGCGCGTGGTGCTGCCCGGGCGGTGCTGGCCGAGGCGGAGTCGGCGCGCGGCGAGGCGCAGAACCGGCGGCGGCTCGTCCGCGACGCGTACGCCACCTGCCTGAACCAGCTCGCCGAGGCCCGCGACGCCGCCCGCCGCGACATCCAGCGCCGCTTCCAGCACGAGTCGACCCGGCTCGCCGGTAACGTGCGCCGGCTGGCCGCGGTCAGCGCCACCGGGGCGGCCGGCCTGCCGTGGCGGATGTGGGCGCCGACCGAGCCCGCGCCGGGCGCCCGGCCCGGCCTGCTGCGGATCGGCTCGCTCAACCTGGACGACACCGCCGCCCTGCCCGCGCTGGTGCCGTTCCTCGACGCGGCCCACCTGCATTTCGAGGGCACCCATCCCGTGGTGGACGGCGTGATCACCGGGCTGCTGCTGCGCGCGCTGGGCAGCAGCCGGCCCGGCGACATCGAGCTCACCGTCTACGACCCCGAGCATCTGGGCGGCACCCTCGCGCCGTTCGCCCCGCTCGGCATCTCCTTCGTCCCGCCCGGCTCGCTCGGCGCCACGCTGGACGACCTCGTCGAGCACATCTGCCGGGTCAACGAGACCGTGCTGGCCGGGGAGCACCAGTCGCTGGCCGACCTGACCGCGTCCACCACCGGTCCCCGGCCCGAGCCGTGGCGGGTCGTGGTGCTGCTGGCCGACCCGGCCACGGCCGAGGAGCTGACCAACGCGCAGCGGGCCCAGCTCGACCGGATCGTGCGCACCGGCGTCGCCTGCGGCGTGCATCTGGTGGTACGCGGTCTCGCGCTGGACGACCATCCGACCGTACGGCGTCTGGTCGTCACCGATCAGACCGCGACCTGCGACATCACCGGCGACCTGGAGATCCGCCTGGATCCCCCACCGCCGGCCGAGCGGGTCACGTCGTTCTGCCGGGCCACCGCGGAGCGCCTGCGGGCCGGGCCGCCGCCCGCCCGCTTCGCCGATCTCGAACCGCGCGAACTGTGGGCCGAGTCGTCGGCGCACGGCCTCCTGGCGCCGATCGGCGACGCCACCGACGGCTCGCTGGTCCAGGTGCCGCTCGGCGACGATCCGCCGCACGCCCTGGTCGGCGGCCCGTCCGGTTCGGGCAAGACCAATTTGCTGTACGCCTGGCTGGCCGCCCTGGCCACCCGCTACGGCCCCGAAGAGCTCGCCTTCTACCTGCTCGACTTCAAGGAGGGCGTGTCCTTCGCCCGCTTCGTGCCGGGACCGCGCGACCCGGCCTGGCTGCCCCAGGTGCGCCTGGCCGGCATCAACGTCAACGGCGACCGCGAGTTCGGCCTGGCCATGCTGAGGCACCTGAGCGAGGAGCTGCGGACCCGGGCCCAGGCGGCCAAGCGGGTCGACGCGACCAAGCTGGCCGAGCTGCGCGCCGAGGACCCCACCGGGCACTGGCCGCGCATCGTCGCCGTGATCGACGAGTTCCAGGTGCTGCTCTCCGGACGCGACGCGGTGGCCGACGAGGCCGTCACCCTGCTCGAGGACCTGGCCCGGCGTGGCCGCTCGCAGGGCATCCACCTCATCCTGGCCAGCCAGGACGTCTCCGGCATCGAGGCGCTGTGGGGCCGCAGCGGCCTGATCGGACAGTTCACGCTGCGCATCGCCCTGCCCAAGGCGCGGCGGATCCTGGCCGACGACAACCTCGCAGCCGCCGTCATCCCGCGCTTCCACGCGGTGGTGAACACCCAGTCCGGCACGTCCGGCGCCAACCAGGTCGTGCGCCTGCCCGACGCCGGCGACCGGCTGGTCTGGCGCAGCCTGCAACGCCGCCTGTGGCGGGATCGCCCGGAGGGCTGCGAGGAGCCCCGGCTCTTCGACGGCGACGCCGTGCCCCGCCTGCCGGAGACCTGCCGGCCCGCGGGCCCGGTGCCGGACGCGGCGGCCCCGGTCGGCTCCTCGCCGGGCGCGGTCCTAGGCGAGCGGATCGACGTGGCCGCCCGCCCGGCGCGGCTGCGCCTGGGCCGGATGCCCGGCCGCAACCTGGCCGTACTCGGCACCCGCACCGAGGAGGCGTGCGACGTGCTCGCGGCGGCCGCGCTGTCGCTGGCCGCGCAGGGGCCGGCGCATTTCAGCGTCGTCTGCCTCGACCCGGACGCGGCCCGGGCGGCGGCCCGGCTGATGGCGGAGCTGCCGTCGGCCGACTGGTGTGACGCGGTGCCGGCCGAGCCGTTCGGCACGATCCCGCACTACGTGCTCGGCTACGCGCTGGACGCCGGTGCCGACCCGGCCGCGCTGCGCCGCCTGCTGGTCGACGGCCCCGAGCATCGCACCCACGTGCTCGGCTGGTGGCGCTCGGTGGGCCGGCTGCGCGACAGCCTGGGCGGGCCCGGCGCCCGCCTCGACCCGATCGGCGCCTGGGTGGCCCTCGACGTGCAGGGACCCGACCTGGCCCCGCTCTATCCGCAGCCCGGCGGCCCGGCGTGGTATCCGCGCCACCGCCGCGCCCTGTTCTTCGACCGCTCGGTGCACCGAACTCCGGAAGTCATCGTCCCGTATGAGGTGAACAGTGACCACACGTGACCGTCAGCCGATCGGCCGCGACTACCAGCTCATGGTGAGCGCCCTGGCCGAGGCCACCCGGCGTCGGGACACCGAGATCAGCAACGCCGAGCACGCGTACCAGGAGAGCGCCGCCCAGGCCGCGGGCGAGCTGTCCCGGGCCGAGGGTGACGCCCTCTCGGCCGACCGCTGGGCCGGCGCGGCCGCGGCGCAGGTGCTCGATGTGGACCGTGAGGCGGCCCGGCTCTGGGATCAGCTGCGCCGGGCCCGTGGCCTGCGGGTGCGGGCGCTGGGCGAGATGCCGGATCCGGTGCCGGTCGACGCCGTGCCCCGGGCCGCCCTGCCCCGCAGCCCGGAGACGCCGCAGGTGAAGGCGCCGCGGGCGCTGCTGGCCCGGGCCGCCGAGCGGATCGACCACACCATCCATCCGGCCGGCCGCCGTTCCCTGCCCCGCTGGGCGCTCCCACTGCTGCCGATCCTGGGCGCGGTGGTCGCGGCGCTGGCGGGTCTCGTCGGGTCGGGCCTGGTGACCTTCGGCAGTACGGGCGTGTGGGGCGGCCCATTCCTGCGCGGGCTCGGCTGGCTGGCCTTCCTGGTCGCCCCCTCGGCCGGGGTGCCGGTGGCGGCGCTGGTCGCCCACAAGCGGCTCCTGGCCCGCCTCGACATCGGCGGCATCGGCCTGACCCTGCTGGGCGGCATGGTCGCCGCGACCATGATGTCCCTGGCCTTCGCGGCCAAGCACTGACAGGCTTGGCGGTCACGTCGAAGGGGTAAAAGCGAGCCGTGGGCGGATATGGGTGGCAGATCGTTCTGGTCGTCGTGCTGGTGCTGGTGAACGCCGCCTTCTCCGGCAGCGAGATGGCGCTGATCTCGCTGCGGGACAGCCAGTTGCAGCGCCTCGAGCGGCAGTCGCGGGGCGGGCGCACGCTGGCCCGGCTGGCCCGCGACCCGAACCGGTTCCTGGCCACCATCCAGATCGGCATCACGCTGGCCGGCTTCCTGGCCTCGGCCGCCGCCGCCACCTCACTGGCCAAGCCGTTGACCGGCCCGCTGGGCTTTCTCGGCAGCGCGGCCGAGCCGGTGGCGATCGTGCTCGTCACCATGGTGCTGACCTTCTTCACGCTGGTGGTCGGTGAGCTCGCCCCCAAGCGGATCGCGATGCAGCGGGCCGAGGGGTGGGCGCTGCTGGCCGCCCGGCCGCTGGACATGCTGTCCACGCTGTCACGCCCGGTGAACTGGCTGCTCGGCAAGTCGACCGATCTCGTCGTACGGATGGCCGGGGTCGACCCGAACGCGACCCGCGAGGAGGTCAGCACCGAGGAGATCCGCGACATGGTCACCCAGCAGCAGGAGTTCACCCCGGAACAGCGCACGATCATCAGCGGCGCCTTCGAGATCGCCGAGCGGATCCTGCGCGAGGTGCTGGTGCCCCGGCGCGACGTGCTCACCCTGCCGGCCGACCTGCCGTCGAACGAAGCGCTCACCCGGCTCGTCGCCAGCGGGCACTCCCGCGCCCCGGTGACCGGGCCGATGGGCCTGGACGACGTGCTCGGCGTGGTCCACCTGCGCGACCTGATCGACGCGCCGGGCCCGGTGCGCGACCACCTGTACACCGCGCTCTTCCTGCCCGAGACGCTGAAGGTGTCCGACGCGATGCGCCAGCTGCGCGTCCAGCACCAGCAGTTCGCCTTCGTGGTCGACGAGCGCGGCTCCATCGACGGCATCGTCACCATGGAGGACCTGGTCGAGGAGGTCGTCGGCGAGATCTACGACGAGACCGACCGCGACGTGCAGTCGGTGGTGCGCGAGCCGGACGGCGCCATGCTGTTGCCCGGCACCTTCCCGATGCACGATCTGCCGGACATCGGCGTCGACGTCGAACGCGAGGACGAGGGCGACTACACGACGGTGGCGGGCCTGGTCCTGGCCCAGCTCGGGCACATTCCCACCAAGCCCGGCGAGGTGGTGGAGGTCGACGGGCACACCGCCGAGGTCGTCGAGGTCACCGGCCGCGCCATCACGCAGGTTCGGGTACGCCCGGCGCCGCGACCGGACCCGGAATTCGACTAGGACCTTCGGCGTACGCGACGGAGAGCACCGCGTGCGCCACCAGGATCGCGTGTTCCTTCGCGTCGTACGGCCCGACCCGCAGCTCCACCGCGTGATCACCGAAGACCGCCCGGACCGTCCAGCTGTTCGGGTGCCGGTCGTCCTCCCGGCTGTGGTTGACGATCAGCTGGGTGGCGCCCTTGACGTTCACCGCCGACCACTTCTCGTCGGAGGTCCCCCAGCACCGGAACCAGCCCGGAGCGACGGCCAGGGCGCCCTTGCCGGCCTCGGCCAGCGCCCACTCCATCTGCTCAGGCGTCATAGGGCGATCGTAGGGGCCGCTCGCGGTGAGCGGCCCCGAACGCGATCAGTACGTGTAGAAACCCTTGCCCGACTTCCGGCCCAGGTCACCGGCCTGGACCATGCGCTGGAGCAACTCCGGCGGGAAGAATTTCTCGTCGGCGGTGTCGCGGTAGATGTTGCCGGCCGCGTTGAGCATGACGTCGAGCCCGGTCAGGTCGACGGTGGCCAGCGGCCCCATCGAGTGGCCGAAGCCCAGCTTCATCACCGTGTCGAGGTCGGCCGCGCTCACCACCCCCGTCTCGACCAGCTTGATCGCCTCGACCAGCAGGGCCGAGAAGAGCCGGTTGGACACGAAGCCGGCGACGTCGCGCTTGACCTCGACACAGGTCTTGCCGACCTCTTCGGCGTACGACCGGGCCGTGGCCAGCGTGTCGTCGGAGGTCTGGTAGCCGCGGACGAGCTCGACCAGCTTCATCATCGGCACCGGCGAGAAGAAGTGGATGCCGACGACCGACTCGGGCCGCTCGGTGACCGTGGCGATCTGGGTGATCGGGATGGCCGAGGTGTTGGTGCCGAGCACCGCGCCGGCCTTGCAGATCTTGTCGAGCGAGCGGAAGACCTCGTGCTTGGCCTCGACCTTCTCGTAGATCGCCTCGACCACGATGTCGGCGTCGGCCACCGCGTCCAGATCGGTGGTGGTCGTGATGCGGCTGATGGCCGCCTCGGCGTCCTCGTCGGAGATCTTGCCCTTGGCCGTGAACCGGCCCAGCGAATCCCGGATCGCCGTCATGCCCCGGTGCAGCGAGGCGTCGTCGACGTCCCGCATGGTGACCTGCCAGCCCGCCTGCGCCGAGACCTGCGCGATGCCGGAACCCATCAGTCCGGAGCCGATGACCGCGAGTCGACCCGCCATGTGCCTCTCCTCTGGTAAGAGTGTCGTCGGCCTCACCCTAGCCTTGTTACTTAACGGAAACTCAGGCGGAGGGACTGTCTTTCTATCGGGTCAAATCCTCTTAAAAGCCGGCGTAGCGGTGCGAGACTATGCGCATGGCCACAGGTAACGGCTGGTACCTCCTCGGGCCACTGATCGCCGTCGGTCTGGTCGGCTTCCTCGGTGCGGTTTTCTGGCGCATGGGCCTGCAATGGACACACACCCGCGAACCCGCGGGTGACCCGTGCGCCGACGGTCTCGCCATCTTCGGCGACCCGGACGACTACGGCCTGCTCTGCCCGGCCGCCGTCACGATCGACGCCGAGGTCGCCGACGAGATCCGGCGACTCCTCGGCGACGCCGGGATCCGCGCCACCCAGGCGGTCGCCCGCGACGGGCGTACGGCCGTGCTCGTCTTTCCCGAACAGGTCGAAGAGGCCCGCCGCCTGGTCGGCGACTCGCCGGCGCTCTAGACCGCCCTCACTGGAAGTCGAAGGTCGGCTCGGGCACGTCGGCCCGCTCCACCTCGGCCCCCAGCCCGGCCAGGTCGGCCACGAAGTCGGGGTAGCCGCGGTCGATGTGGTGCACCTCGCCCACCTCGGTGACCCCGTCGGCGCAGAGACCGGCGATGACCAGGCCGGCGCCGGCCCGGATGTCCGTCGCGCGCACCGGCGCCCCGGACAGGCGCGGCCGGCCGTTGACCACGGCGTGGTGCCCGTCGGTACGGATGTCGGCGCCCAGCCGGACCATCTCGTTCACGAACATGAAGCGGCCGTCGAAGATGTTCTCGGTGATCAGTGAGGAGCCCTCGGCCACCGAGGCCAGGCCGATCGCCATCGGCAGCAGGTCCGTCGCAAAGCCCGGGTAGGGCAGGGTGACGATGTCGACCGCCTTGGGGCGCTCGTCCATGCGTACCCGGAAGAAGTTGTCTCCCGGCTCGACCGTCGCGCCGGCCGTGACCAACTTGTCGAGGGCGATGTCGAGGAACTCCGGCCGCACTCCTCGCACGGTCACGTCGCCACGGGTCATCGCGGCGGCGAACGCCCAGGTGCCGCCCACGATCCGGTCGCCCACGGTGGTGTGCCGCACCGGGTGCAACTCGTCGACGCCCTCGATGGTCAGCGTCGACGAGCCGGCGCCGTCGATCCGGGCGCCCATGTCGGTGAGCATCTCGCAGATGTCGACGATCTCCGGCTCGCGGGCCGCGTTGTCGATCTCGGTGGTGCCCTTGGCCAGGACGGCCGCCATCAGCAGGTTCTCGGTGGCGCCGACGCTCGGGAAGTCGAGCCAGATCTTGCTGCCGCGCAGGCCGTGCGGCGCCGAGGCGATCACGAAGCCGTGCTCGCCGGAGATCTCCGCACCCATCCGGGCCAGGCCGGAGACGTGCATGTCGAGCCCCCGTGAGCCGATCATGTCACCGCCCGGCAGGGCCACCCGCACGTACCCGCGACGGGCCAGCAGCGGCCCGAGCACGCAGATCGACGCCCGCAGCCGGCGCACCAGGTCGTAATCGGCCTCGCTGCCCGGCTCGGCCGGCACGTCGATGGTCGCCTCGCCCCCGTCCAAGGTGACCTGGCAGCCCAGTCGCCGCAGCACCTCGGCCATGATGGCGATGTCGGTGATGCGCGGAACGTTCTCGACCACGCTGCGGCCCTGCGCGAGCAGAGCGACCGCCATCAGCTTGAGAGCCGAGTTCTTCGCGCCACCCACGCCGACCTCACCGGTCAGCGCGGTACCGCCCTTCACCCTGATCACATCCACGCGGGCCATGGTATGAGTCGCCGACGAACCGGTGCTCCGTAGGGTGGGGGCATGGCCGTTCACCTCACCCGCATCTACACCCGCACAGGCGACGGCGGGCAGACCCGCCTGGGCAACAACGAGATCGCCGACAAGACCGATCCGCGCATCGCGGCGTACGCCGACGCTGACGAGTGCAACGCCGCCCTGGGCGTCGCCCTGGCGATGGGTGACCTGCCCGACGACGTCCGCGCCGTGCTCAAGGTCGTACAGAACGATCTCTTCGACGTCGGCGCCGACCTCTGCAACCCGCTGTCGGAGGACCCGCCCTACCCGCCGCTGCGGATCACCGAGGAGTACGTGACACGGCTCGAGGGCTGGTGTGACGAGTTCCTGGAGCGGCTGCCGGCGCTGGACAGCTTCATCCTCCCGGGCGGCACCCCCGGCGCGGCCCTGCTGCACGTGGCCCGCACGGTGGCCCGGCGCGCGGAACGCTCGTCCTGGGCCCTTCTTCAGGCCGACCCTTCCCGTACGAGTCAGCTGCCGGCCAAATATCTCAACCGCCTCTCGGACCTGCTGTTCATCCTCTCCCGCGTGGCCAACCCCGGCGGCGACGTGAAGTGGGTGCCCGGCGGCGGTACGGCGGAGTAGCACCCGCACGCGGGCGGCCCGTCGTCGTACGCCGCCTACCTCGCGGATTCATGGGGCTACGAGGTCGAGCTCCAGCCGGGGCCGCCGTAATTCGCTTCCCCTCCATGTCACCATGAAGACATGACCTCACGCGCGACCGCCTTCAGCCGGCCCCCGGCGGCCGGCTGATCTGCGCGTTCCTGGCCGCCCCTCGCGGGCGGCCATTTTCGTGGGCTTCCCGCATCTTCCCGAAGCGGAGAATCCCATGTCCCTCACCGACGACCTCGCCGTCCGCGACCTGACCGACCCGGCGCAGGGCCCGCACGCGATCCAGGAGATCCTGGCCGCCATCCTCGACGCCGTCACCACCCGCTGGCCGGCAGCCGACCTCCTGGTCCATCGCGGCGACCGGATAGTCGACGTGGCCGACAACTACGACCATCTCGGGTACAGCCCAGCGGCGATCACCCGGGACGCCCGCTACACCCGTTATGTCGGCGAACGGCGGATGCTGCGCTCTCAGACATCGGCCCTGATTCCGGGCGCCCTGCGCCGCCTCCGAGCCCCCGACACCCTCATCGCCTGCCCCGGCATCGTCTATCGCCGCGACTGCATCGACCGCCTGCACACCGGCACACCACATCAGCTGGACCTGTGGCGGGTCACCACGGCCGCCCCGCAGCCCAGCGGTCTGCTCGAACTCGTCGAGACCACGCTCGCCGCCGCACTCCCCGGAGTCCCTTGGCGAACAAGTCCGGCAGACCACCCGTACACCACCAATGGCCTGGAGATCGAAGCCCGGGCGGCCGGCGACTGGGTCGAGATCGGCGAGTGTGGAATCGCCGCACCGCGTGTCGCCGGAGCCGGGCTGGCCCTCGGGCTCGGACTGGACCGCCTTCTCATGCTGCGCAAGGGCATCGGCGACATCCGGCTGCTGCGCTCGAACGACCCTCGGGTGGCGGCACAGATGCTCGACCTGACCCCGTACCGCCCGGTCTCGGCCCAGCCCGCCGCCCACCGCGACGTCTCGGTCGCCCTGCCGGAGGGGGTGACCGCCGAGGAGATCGGCGACCGGGTACGCGACATCCTCGGCACCGACGCCACCCTGGTCGAGGAGGTCAGCATCCTCTCGGCGACCCCACCGGACGACCTCCCGCCCGCCTCCCGCGACCGCCTGGCCATGCGCCCAGGCGAGGTGAACGTCCTGGTCCGCGTCATCCTCCGCGACCTGCACGCCACCCTCCCCCGCCGCCGTGCCAACGCCCTGCGCGACCGCGTCTACGAGGGCCTCCACCAGCCCGGGGTCAGGCGTGCAGGGTGCCGTCGATGACGGTTACCGCCTTGCCGGTCAGCAGCGTGCGGTCGCCGCGGAGGGCGACCCGCACGTAGCCGCCCCGCGGGGACGCCTGGTAGCCGGTGAGCTCCGTGCGGCCGCCCAGACGGGCGGACCAGAACGGGGCCAGGGCCGTGTGAGCGCTTCCGGTCACCGGGTCCTCCGCCACGCCCGCGGCCGCGCCGAAGAAGCGGGAGACGAAGTCGTAGCCGCCGTTCGGGTCGTCGGCGCGGGCCGTCACCACCACGCCCCGGTTCTCGACAGTGGCCAGCGCCGTCAGGTCCGGTGTCAGCTCGCGCACCGCCGACTCCTCGAGCACTTCGATCAGCAGGTCGTCCGTGTTCGGGCCGGTGTGGTGCACCGACAGCGGAGTCACCCCCAGCGCGTCCAGCACGCTCGGGTCGGCCTGGATCGGGCTCAGCGGGGCCGTCGGGAAGTCGAGTGTGATCCAGCCCTTCTCGTCCGTATCGGCCGTCAAGATGCCGCTGCGGGTGGCGAAGCGCACCAGGCCGGTGCTCTGCAGCGCGTGGGCCGTGGCCAGCGTGGCGTGCCCGCAGAGCGCCACCTCGACCGCCGGAGTGAACCACCGCAGCGCGTAATCAGCTCCGGACGAGGCCGGAACGGGGTGCAGGAAGGCCGTCTCGGACAGGTTCACCTCGGCCGCGACCGCCTGCATCCACGCAGCGTCGGGGAACGTGGGGCCGTCCAGCACCACCACGCCGGCCGGGTTCCCGGCGAACGGCTGCTCGGTGAAGGCATCGATGATTCGAATCCGCATGGTTCGACGCTAAAGCCCGCGGCCGTACGCGGCGAGAGCCACCTGGAAAGGCGCGGCCGCCTACTGCTCGATCGTGCGGGGGCGGATCACCGGGCGGGCGACGCTGCCGGGCGGACCGGGCGGGGCCGCCTCGAGCCAGGAGAGGAAGCCGGTCACCGTGGACTCGGCCATCGCGATCTCGATCTCGTCGGTGGCCGTGGCCAGCTTGAGCACCACCCAGTGGCCGGGGATGGTGAGGCGCTCGGGGCCCTGAGGGCGTCGGCGCTCCTCGATCGTGAGGGTGCCGCGGTCGAGCACGCGCTTGGGGCGGAAGGCGAAGCTGAACATCCGGTGGATGCGCAGCTCACCGCCGGCGAACTGGCCGATCGCCGTGGACCAGCCGCGGCCCGGCACCATGGTGCTGAGGTGGATCTGGAGGCGAATGGTTCCGCCGCCGACCATGAGCAGCCGGCGGCGGAAGAAGATCGCTAAGAGACAGACGAGCGCAGCGATGAGGCAGATTCCGACGACTTCCAGAATCTCCATCGCCGATCGTCAGTGAGTCTCGGGGGTGGCGGGGGTCGCGCTCTCGGCGAGAACGGTGACGCCGTCGGCGTCGATCGAGAGGAAACCGCCGGTGACGTCATACGTCAACTGCTCGCCGCCGGCGAGCTTGACCCGCACCTGCGAGGGCTCCTTCAGCAGGCCCAGCAGCGGGGAGTGACCCGGCAGGACGCCGATCTCACCCTCGGTGGTCCGCGCGACGAGCATCTCGGCCTCACCGGACCAGACGCTTTGCTCGACGGCTACGACCTTGACGGGCAGCTGGTTGGCCACGCTGTCCTCCTGTGTATGAATCCGATTGGGTGAAGTCTAGACGGCCCCCTTTGCCGGGACCGCAGCAGGTCAGACGTTGCTGTTGATGTACTCAGGGTTGCGGAAGATGAAGTTCTGCACCTGATCGTCGCGTACGGCCTTGAAGAAGTCCTCGGCGCTGTCCTCCAGCGCCTCGCCCCGATAGTCGCCGTTCACGATGACCGAGTCGCCCGGCAGCTTGATCAGGGTGATGTCGTCGGAGCGCAGGCTCTTCAGCGCGAAGGCCCAGTCGACCACGTTGTGGCCGTTGCCGTCGAAGATCAGCGCCTTGCCGGCCGCCTTGAGCACCGCGTCGAGCTTGGTCGGGCTGGTCACCACGTTCTTGCTGAGCGCCTGCTTGGCCAGGGCCTTGATGAACTGCTGCTGGTGGCGCTGGCGGTCGTAGTCGCCGCGGGGCAGGCCGTAGCGCTGCCGCACGTAGTCGAGGGCCTGCCAGCCCTGCAGGTGGCGGGTACCGACCTTGTATTCGGCCTGGGGGCCGTAGTACGGGTGGGCGCAGCTGTTGTCGGCGCAGCGGTCGTAGCGCGGACGGGTCTGGCCGTTCGGCTGGAGGTGCTCCGACTTCACGTTCTGGTCGATCGTCATGGTGACGCCGCCCATGGCCTCGACGATCGCCTTGAAGCCGTTGAAGTTCAGGATGACGCCGGCGTCGAACTCCTTGATGCCGGTGAGCCGGCCGACCGTCTTGGCGAGCAGGTCGAAGCCCTGGACGACGTCGTGCTTGCCGTTGCCGACCGAGCTGCCGTACCCCATGGCGGCGTTGATCTTGGATCGGCCGCCCTTGAAACCGGTCTTGGCGAACGGCGGGATGTCGACGATCAGGTCGCGCGGGACCGAGAAGAGATAAGCCTGGTCCAGGCCCCGGGGGATGTGGGCCACGATGATCGAGTCGGAGAGCGGGGTCTGCGTCTCGGTACGCGGGTCGACGCCGACCAGAAGAATGTTCAGCGGGCCCTTGATGTCGGAGACGGGCTTTTTCGTGGCGCCGACGGCCGGCTCACCGAACAGGTCCTGGGTCTCCACGGCCCCGGCGTACCGGGCCACCAGCACCTGCTGCGTGACGATGGCACCACCGCTGACCACCATGAGGACGCAGCCGAAGATCGCGCAGAGCCGCGCCCACAAGGGCGCGCGCCTTTTTCTGGCCACAGGTCTCCCCCAACGGTTGTCGATCTCGGCCGCCTGACGAACGACAAGAGTACCCAGAAAGAGCCAGCAGATCTGAGACTCGCAGAAGCCGCAAATCAGACAAAAGCTTCCCTAGGTACGGCGAAGCCGCGCCCACCATAAGGTCGGCGCGGCTCCACAGTCGCTGAGCCAGCTCAGCCCTTCATCAGCTCGTGCGCGTTCTTCTCGAGGTCCTCGAGACCACCGCACATGAAGAAGGCCTGCTCGGGGTAGTTGTCGTACTCACCCTCGCTGATCTTCTTGAACGCCTCGATGGTCTCCTTGAGCGGGACCGTCGAGCCGGGAACGCCGGTGAACTGCTCGGCCGCGTACGTGTTCTGCGAGAGGAAGCGCTCGATGCGGCGAGCCCGCTGCACCGTGACCTTGTCCTCCTCGGAGAGCTCGTCCATACCGAGAATGGCGATGATGTCCTGCAGGTCCTTGTACTTCTGCAGGATGCGCTGCACCTCGCGGGCGACCGCGTAGTGCTCGGCGCCGACGAACTCGGGCGCCAGGATCCGCGAGCTGGAGGCCAGCGGGTCCACGGCCGGGTAGATGCCCTTGTCGGAGATCGACCGCTCGAGGTTCGTGGTCGCGTCCAGGTGGGCGAACGTGGTGGCCGGCGCCGGGTCGGTGTAGTCGTCGGCGGGCACGTAGATCGCCTGCAGCGAGGTGATCGCCTTGCCCCGGACCGACGTGATCCGCTCCTGGAGCTCGCCCATCTCGTCGGCCAGCGTGGGCTGGTAACCCACGGCGGACGGCATACGGCCGAGCAGCGTCGACACCTCGGAACCGGCCTGGGTGAACCGGAAGATGTTGTCGATGAAGAGCAGCACCTCCTGGTTCTGGACGTCCCGGAAGTACTCCGCCATGGTCAGCGCGCTCAGCGCCACCCGCAGACGGGTGCCCGGCGGCTCGTCCATCTGGCCGAAGACGAGGGCGGTCTTGTCGAGAACGCCACCCTCCTCCATCTCCAGGATGAGGTCGTTGCCCTCGCGGGTGCGCTCACCCACGCCGGCGAACACCGACGTACCACCGAAGTTACGGGCAACGCGGATGATCATCTCCTGGATGAGCACCGTCTTGCCCACGCCGGCGCCGCCGAACAGGCCGATCTTGCCACCACGCACGTACGGCGCGAGCAGGTCGAGCACCTTGAT
This sequence comes from Actinoplanes sp. NPDC048988, assembly GCF_043197815.1. NCBI lineage: Bacteria > Bacillati > Actinomycetota > Actinomycetes > Micromonosporales > Micromonosporaceae > Actinoplanes > Actinoplanes sp. NPDC048988. Next base: position 670,628 of record NZ_JBICTW010000001.1, read on the forward strand.
GCCGGTCTCCAGCATCTCGGTCTTCGGCTCGAGGTCCGCGAACGCCGGGGGCTTGCGGTGGATCGACCAGCGCTCCTGGATGTCCAGGGTCGCCGGGTCGGCGTTGAGCACCTCGCCGAGGGCGTTGAACACGTGGCCCTTGGTCACGTCACCGACGGGCACCGAGATCGGCGCGCCGGTGTCCTTGACCTCGGCGCCGCGGATCAGGCCGTCGGTCGGCTGCATCGAGATGGCGCGGACGATGTTGTCACCCAGGTGCTGGGCGACCTCGAGCGTCAGCGTCTTGGTGCCCTCGGAGAGGGTCACCTGCACGTGCAGCGCGTTGAAGATGTCGGGCATGGCGTCACGGGGGAACTCGGCGTCGACGACCGGGCCGATGACCCGGACGACGCGGCCGACACCGGTCTCCGCCTTGGTGGGCTCAGCTACAGCAGTCATCACGTATCACTTCCTGCCGAGGACAGCGCCTCGACGCCGCCAACGATCTCACTGATTTCCTGGGTGATCGCGGCCTGCCGCGCGGAGTTCATCTCGCGCGTGTACCGCTTGAGCAGGTCGTCCGCGTTGTCCGACGCGCTCTTCATCGCCCGCCGGCGCGAAGCCGACTCGCTGGCCGCCGAGGACAGCAACGCCGCGTAGATCCGCGTGTTGAGGTACTTCGGCAGCAGCGCGTCGAGCAGCTCGTCGGCGTCCGGCTCGAACTCGTAGGCCGGGCGCAGCCCGGGCTCGACCTCGCGCTCCTCGACCTGCATCGGGGCCAGGAAGTGCGCCTCGGCGGACTGCGTCATCAGCGACTTGAACTGCGTGCTGACGATGTGCAGCTCGTCGACGCCCTGGATGCCGTCCGGGCCGTACGTGGCGTCGGAGTCGTCCGCGCCGGCGACGAACGCCTCCAGCAGGGCGTCACCGATGGCCTTGGCGTCGGAGAACGACGGCCGCTCGGAGAAGCCCGTCCAGCTGGTCTCGATCGGCCGGTTGCGGAACCGGTAGTAGCCGACGCCCTTGCGGCCGACGACGTACAGCACCGCGTCCTTGCCGTCCGCCTTGAGGCGGGAGATCAGCTGCTCGGCGGTACGGATGGCGTTGGCGTTGTAGGCGCCGGCCAGGCCGCGGTCGCTGGTGATGAGCAGGACACCCGCCCGCCGGACCCGCTCACGCGGGACCAGCAGGGGGTTGTCGATCGTCGCGTTGGACGCCAGGGCGGTCAGGACCTGGGTGATCGCCTCCGCGTACGGCTTGGAGGCGGCGACCCGCTCCTGCGCCTTGGCGATGCGGCTGGTGGCCACCAGCTCCTGCGCCTTCGCGATCTTCTTGGTCGACCGGACGGTGCGGATGCGCCGCCGGAGGGCCTGTACCTGACCGGCCATGACTACTGGCCTTCGGCCGGACGGCTGACCTCGCGGGTCACCGTCTCGCGCGTCTGGCGGCCCTCTTCCAGCGGCTCGGCCGGGTTCTCGTTGACCGCGGAACCGGTCTCGCCGCGCTTGAAGAGCTCCTTGAACTCGGTCACGCCGCTCTTCAGGTTCTCCACGTCGTCGTCCGACAGCAGGCCGGTCGAGTCGATGGCGGTGTAGGTGTCGCTGCGGTGCCGCTTGATCCAGCCGAGGAAGTCCTGCTCGAAGCGGCGCACGTCGCTGACGTCGATGTCGTCGAGCTGGCCGGTGGTGCCGGCCCAGATCACGATGACCTCGTCGACCACCGAGTACGGCGAGTACTGCGGCTGCTTGAGCAGCTCGACCAGGCGGACGCCCTTCTCGAGCTGGGCCCGCGACGCCTTGTCCAGGTCGGAGGCGAAGGCCGAGAAGGCCTCCAGCTCACGGAACTGGGCCAGGTCGAGACGCAGGCGGCCGGAGACCGAGCGCATCGCCTTGACCTGCGCCGAGCCACCCACCCGGGACACCGAGGTACCGACGTTGATCGCCGGGCGGACACCCGAGGCGAACAGGTCGGTCTCCAGGAAGATCTGGCCGTCGGTGATCGAGATGACGTTGGTCGGGATGTAGGCCGAGATGTCGTTGGCCTTGGTCTCGATGATCGGCAGGCCGGTCATCGAGCCGCCACCCAGCTCGTTCGAGAGCTTGGCGCAGCGCTCGAGCAGGCGGGAGTGCAGGTAGAAGACGTCGCCCGGGTACGCCTCGCGGCCCGGCGGGCGGCGCAGCAGCAGCGACACGGCGCGGTAGGCCTCGGCCTGCTTGGTCAGGTCGTCGAAGACGATCAGGACGTGCTTGCCGTTGTACATCCAGTGCTGGCCGATGGCCGAGCCGGTGTACGGGGCGATGTACTTGAAGCCGGCCGGGTCGGAGGCCGGAGCCGCGACGATCGTCGTGTACTCCAGCGCGCCCTGCTCCTCGAGGGTGCCCCGGATCGACGCGATGGTGGTGGCCTTCTGGCCGATCGCGACGTAGATGCAGCGGACCTGCTTGTCCGGGTCGCCGGACTCCCAGTTCGCGCGCTGGTTGATGATCGTGTCGATCGCGACAGTGGTCTTGCCGGTCTTGCGGTCACCGATGATCAGCTGGCGCTGGCCGCGGCCGATCGGCGTCATGGCGTCGATCGCCTTGATGCCGGTCTGCAGCGGCTGCTTCACCGGCTGCCGGGCCATGACGTTGGGCGCCTGGAGCTCGAGCTCGCGCTCGCCCTCGCTGACGATCTCGCCGCGGTCGTCGATCGGCCGGCCCAGCGGGTCGACCACGCGACCGAGGAAGGCGTCGCCGACCGGGACCGAGAGGACGCGGCCGGTCCGCTTGACCTGCTGCCCCTCCTCGATGCCGGTGTAGTCGCCCAGGATCACGACGCCGATCTCGCGGACGTCGAGGTTCTGCGCGACACCCAGCGTGCCGTCGGCGAACTCGAGCAGTTCGTTCGCCATCGTCGAGGGCAGGCCCTCGACGTGCGCGATGCCGTCGCCCGCATCGGAGACGATGCCGACCTCCTCGCGGGAGACCTCGGGCGTGTAGGACGAGACGTAGCGCTCTAGCGCCCCCCGGATCTCGTCCGAGGAGATGGTCAGCTCGGCCATCCTCTGCCTTCTCTGTCTAGCTCGGGACGTCGCCGCCACCGAGGGGCCTGCTCAGCCCCGCGCGGAAAACCGCGCGGGCCGAGGGAAAAGTTACTTGGAGAACGCCTGCTTCGCGGCGTTGAGCCGCCGCAGGATCGTGCCGTCGTAGAGGTCGGAGCCGACCTTGACGCTGACGCCGCCGATGATCGAAGGATCGACGTCGACCTTCAGCGAGACCGGCCGGCCGTAGATGTCGGACAACTTGGCAGCCAGCGCCTGCTCGTCGGCGTCGGTGAGCGGCTTGGCGACCGTCACGTACGCGACCTCGCGATCGCGCTTCGCGGCGGTCAGCTCGACCAGCCTGGTCAGCGATCCCTCGAAGCTACGGCCCCCGAAGCCCTCGAGCGCCACCTCGACGAGCCTTACCGTGGCCGGCTGGGCCTTGCCCTTCAGCAAGTCCTCCACCAGCTTAACCCGGCGCTCGGTCGGAGCGCCGGGGTCACTGAGCGTGATGGCCAGCTCGGGGTTGCCCGAGACGATCTGCCCGAAGCGGAACAGCTCGTCCTCGACCTCGGCCAGGGTGTCGGCCTTCTGAGCGCCGGACAGCACGGCCTCGGCGCCGAGGCGCTCGACGACGTCGAGCAGTTCGGCCGGCCGGGAGAACCGGCCGGACACGAGCGAGGCCAGAACGTCGACGGTGACCTGCGAGACCTTGCCGGACAGCAGCGAGCGCAGCAGCTCGCCCCGGTCCGCACCGGAGCGCGACGGGTCGGTCAGCGCCCGGCGCAGGGCGGGCTGGGCCCGCAGGATGCCGGCCACCGACAGGATCTCGTCGGCGACGGTGGCAACCTGCGCGGCCGTGGCCGTGCCGGTGCTGCCGGTGAGCTTGGCGGCCGCCTCGGCGTAGGCCTGCTGGCTGACGGTCGACGCCATCAGCGCCGCCCGCCCGCCGAGCCGGCCGCGCCGAGCTCGTCGATGAACCGCTCGACCGTGCCGCGGCTGCGCGCCTCGTCGGCGAGAGCCTCGCCCACGATCTTGCCGGCCAGGTCGACGGCGAGCGTGCCCACCTCGGAGCGGAGCTCGCGCACGATGCTCTCGCGCTGAGCCGCCAGCTGCTCGTTGCCGGCCGCGATGATGCGGTCCGACTCCTCGCGAGCCTTGGCCAGCACGTCCTGACGAATGCCCTCGGCGTCGGCCCGGGCCTCGTCGCGGATGCGCGCGGCCTCGGTGCGAGCCTCGGCGAGCTGCGCGCGGTACTGCTCGAGCAGCTGGTTGGCCTCGGCCTGGGCGGCCTCGGCACGCTTGATGCCACCCTCGATGGCGTCGACTCGCGCCTTGAAGGTCTTCTCCATCTGGGGGAAGACGAACTTCATCAGCACGAAGCAGAGGATGGCGAAGGCGATCGACCCGATCACGATCTCCTGCCAAACAGGAATGATCGGGTTGTGTTCCGTCTCCGCGGCCTCAGCGGCTAGGTAGGTGAGCATGGAGACCTCCCAACGAGGCGGAAAGGACTATCAGCCGGCCCAGACGAAGCCGAATGCGATACCCAGCAGGGCGAGCGCCTCGATGACGGCGAAGCCGATCCAGACGAACGGCAGGGTCAGGCGGGACGACTCGGGCTGACGCGCCGTCGCCTGGATGTAGGCCGAGAAGACCAGGCCGATACCGATGCCGGGGCCGATGGCGGCCAGGCCGTAGCCGATGGCGGCGGTGCTGCCCTCAACGGCGGCAAAAACGTCCATTACTGATTCCTCCTGGTATCTCGCGTGACTGTCACGCGGGACGACAACGGGATGTGGCGATCGGTGGTACTCAGTGCTCGTCGGCGGCCAGGGAGCCCTGCAGGTAGCTCGCGGTCAGCACGGTGAAGACGTAGGCCTGCAGGCAGATCACGACGAACTCGAGGAACGTGAGCGCGACGGTGAGCAGCCAGGACAGGACCGAGACGGGCGCCAGCCAGGGGTTCGCGCTGAACATCGCGAAGCCGGCCAGGGTGAACACCAGCAGGAGGATGTGCCCGGCGAACATGTTCGCGAAGAGACGGACGGCGAGAGCGAACGGCCGCACGAGGAAGTTCGAGAAGATCTCGATGGGCACCAGCAGCGGCAGGATGAATCCCGGCGCGGTCGGCACGACGGCGAGCTTGAAGTATTTGATGCCGTGGTGCTTGACACCCACCCAGATGAACAGCACGTAACTGATCACGGCGAGGAAGGCCGGGAAGGCGATGTGCGACATCGGCGGGATCTGCACCAGCGGCACGATCCCCCAGAAGTTGTTCACCAGAATGAACAGGAACAGCGTCGTCAGGTACGGCGCGAAGCGCACACCCTGCGGGCCGATCATGTCAACGGCGATGTTGTTGCGCACGAAGCCGTAGATGCTCTCGGCGATCCACTGCTTCTTGGTCGGCACCAGCTTCGGCTTCCGGTACGACACCAGGAAGAAGATGATGATGGCCGCGACGGCGACCCAGACCAGCAGAGTGATCTTGGTGAACCAGTAGTTGTCCTCCGCACCCCACGGCAGGATGCTGGGCAGGTAGAAGTCCTCGACACTCGGCGGGAACTCTGCCGCGAGGACCGTCGACTGATCGATCACCTTGGCCCTTTCCTGTTAGGCGCCATCGCCTGGCGCGCAATGAGGTACACCGCACCGCCGACACCGAGGACGGCGCCTATGCCGGCGAAGATGCCCTTGGTTCCGACGAAGTAGTCGACAAGCCAGCCGATACCGCCCCAAACGAGAATGCCCGCGATCAGATAACTCAGGGCCGTCATGCCCGCGCCGGCGTTCGGCAGCGGGCTCTTCCCGTCGTCGTCGCGAGGGTCTTTGTGGGGTGGTTCTTGGCCGGTCATGACGGCCCGAACGATATCAGCAGGTAACACGAGGCTAAGCGGGACCCCCCGCACAACCGCAGTTGTCCAGGCGTCAGGGGTCTCGCAACTGGAAGAACACGGTACTCCAGCCGAACAAGAACCCAACACAACGCGAGCAAGCGCGTCACCGGATCGGGTTCGATACATTCCGCACTCCCTGCTGAACAGGGGTTACGGGCATGTGACAGATCACATCAGGCGCGTCGGCGGGTGAGCCACCAGGCTTGGACCGAGGTCCAGACCACGACTCCGGCGACGATGCCCAGCGCGACGGCGGTGCGGCCCGGCCATTCAGCGGATACTCCGAACGCCAGAATAACGCCGAACAAGACGTATTTCACGACATATGTCAACAAGCCGAGAGGCATCATCAACTCCGGCCGCACCGTGTCGGACCAGGCCAGCACCACGGTCGAGACGGTGTAGCTGACCGTCACGATCAGCACACCGAGAGCGGCGCCGAGCGCCGCCGGCGCGCCGCCGGTCAGGAAGCCCACCGACGCGGCGCACAGCAGGAGGGCAACCGACACCGCCGACAGGAACGGCAGGTGCTCCAGCTTCCAGCGCGGGTCCGCGGGCAGCGGGGGCAGCTTCGGCAGCGGCCTGCCGTCGTCGTCATCCTCGACGGGCACGTACGGCTCGTAGAGGTCGTCCGGGTCCTGGCGGTCGCCGTGGGAGGCGGAACGCGGGCCGGTGGGCTCGGATGGCAACGGCAAGGTGAGACCTTCATGAAGCGGGACGGGGCGCGTCAGGACCGCGCGGGAACGGCGATGGCGGTTGCCATCAGCGTACCGGCCGTCACGAACCGGCCGCTGAAGCCGGTGAGTGGCCGCCCGCCCGACTCGGCGCCGACCCGCAACAGCGCCTCGAACCGGCCCCTCGACGGGTCCATCCGCACCTCCGCCTCCTCGAAGCCCAGCCAGCGGAGGGTCAGCGGGAACCACGCCTTGTAGACCGCCTCCTTGGCACAGAAGAGCAGCCGGTCCCAGTGCGTGCCCGGCCGCGCCGCCCGCAGCGCGGCCACCGCGTCGAGCTCCTCGGGCAGGGCGATCGCCTCCAGCACCCCCTCAGGCAGCGCCTCGTTCGGCTCCGCGTCCACCCCGATCGCCCGGAAATCGGCGGCCGGGGCCACCACCGCCGTGCGGTAACCGGCACAGTGCGTGATGCTGCCGACCACACCCGCCGGCCAGGCGGGCGCTCCTCGCTCACCGGTCAGGATCGGCCGGGGCGGGTAGCCCAGCGCGGCCAGGGCCTCCCGGGCGCAGCGCCGCGCGGTCGAGAACTCGCTGCGCCTCTTCGCCACCGCGTCGCGGACCAACTCCTCCTCGGCAGGGAACAGCGGGGCCGGCACCGAGTCGTCGTAAGCCTCCACGACGGCCACGCCGCGAGGCAGGATGCCGGCGATCACACCCGGACCCCGGCCGGCAGGACGTCGCGCATCGGCTGGGGCGCCGGGCCGCGGTGCCGCCACTCGCGCGGATAGCCGAGCGAGACCTCCTCGAACCGCACCCCGTCGTACCAGGTGGTGCGCGGGATGTGCAGGTGGCCGTAGACCGCCACGGCCGCGCGGAAGCGGACGTGCCAGTCGGCCGTGCGGTCGGTGCCGCACCACTGGGCGAACTCGGGGTACCGCAGCACCCGGGTCGGCTCCCGCACCAGCGGATAGTGGTTGACCAGCACGGTCGGCAGCGCGGGGTCGAGGGCGGCGAGGCGCCGCTCGGTCCAGGCCACCCGCGAGCGGCACCACTCCTGGCGGCTCGGGAACGGGTCGGGGTGCAGCAGGAACTCGTCGGTGCAGACCACACCGGCCTCGTACGCCTGCTCCAGCGCCAGTGCCCGGGTGGGCGCGGTGGGCGTACGGAACGAGTAGTCGTACAGAAGGAAGAGCGGCGCGACCACGACCGGCTCAGGCCCGCCGCGCCAGATCGCGTACGGATCCTCCGGGGTCAGCACCCCGATGCCGCGGCACATCTCGACGAGACGCTCATACCGGGCCACGCCCCGCAGCTGCACCGGATCCTCCCTCGGCGTCCACAACTCGTGGTTGCCGGGTGCCCAGATCACCTTGGCGAAACGGCGGCTCAGGGTGGTCAGCACGGCCTCGACGTCGGCGAACATCTCGGCGACGTCACCGGCGACGATCAGCCAGTCGCCGTCCGACGCCGGGCGCAGCCGCTCGGCCACCGCGCGGTTCTCGGCGTACCCGACATGCAGGTCGCTGACCGCGAACAGGGCGCTCACGCCGCCGCCCGGCCGGCCGCGACCGCCTCGGCGATCCGGGCCTCGAGCACCTCGGCGGCCCGGGGCGCGCCACCGGCGGCCGCCACGTGCCGGCTCATCCGGACGGCCGCCTCGCGCATGCCCTCGTCCGCGAGCGTCTCGGTCACGGCCCGGCGCAGGGCGGCGGCGGTCAGCTCCTCCGGGGGCAGCAGCGTGCCGCAGCCCAGTTCCGCCAGCCGGTCGGCGTTGACCGCGTTCTCCCCACCGTGCGGCACCACCACCAGCGGCACGCCCAGCGCGAGGGCCTGCATCGTGCTGCTCATCCCGCCCTGGGTGACCAGGACACCGGCGTGCGCGAGCACATCCAGGTGCGGCACCCACGGCCGGGCCTCGATGTTCGACGGCAGCGGGCCCAACTCGGCCACGTCGAACTTGTCGCCCGTCGTCATCACCATGTGCAGCGGCAGGCCGGCGAAGGCTTCCGCGCACATCCGGAAGAACTTCGCGCTGCCGTACGTGGTGCCGAGCGAGGCGAGCACGACCGGCCGCCCGTCGCCCGGCGGCTGCCACTGCCCGCCCGGTTCGAGGTCCTGGCACGGGCCGACGAACTGGAACCGCTCGTCGAACAGCTGCTGCTCGATCTGGAACTCGCGCGGCAGGAAGACGAGGTTGAGAGGTTCGACGGTGGTCAGCACCTCGAACGCGGACGCCCCGCCGCCGGGGAGGTAGCGCTCGAGCCAGTCCCGGAGGGCGGTGAGGAACTCCAGACCGCCGGAGTCGCCGCCGTTGAGCACGCCGACGGCGCCGCCCGCCCGCTGGAAGACGCGGTGGGCGAGGCTGAACCGCTCGTTGGAGGCGAAGATCGGGAAGGTCTGCACCGCCGGGATGCCGTGCTTGCGGCTCGCCGCGCGGCCGGCGGTGTAGAGGGTGAGGTCGTAGACCAGCAGATCGGGCCGGTCGGCGCGGAGCACCGGCTCCAGGGCGTCGAGCGCACCGGTGCCCTCCTCCAGCGACATCATGAGGATGCCCATGACCTCCTCCCGCTGGTAGGTCGAGGCCTCCTGGTAGCGGGCGGCGGTCGAGGCGTACCGGACCGGCTCGGCCCCCGCCGCCGCGACCGTGCCGGCGAACTCCTCCGTGGTGACGTACGTGACCCGGTGCCCGCGGCGCACCAGCTCCCGCACCACGTCGAGGGTCGGGATGATGTGCCCGTGGCTGGGGATGCTGAGGAAGGCGATGTGCGACACGGCCGCTCCAATCACGCTGAGATCTTGCGGTAGACGGTTCGGGCGACGGCGGTGATCTGCTCGACGACATCCGCCTGCATCACGGCCTCGTCCTGCGCGGCGCGGATGTCCTCGCCGTGCAGCACCGCCGCGGCGAAGCGCCGCAGCACGTTGACGAACTGGGCGTCGGCCGGCAGCACGATCTCCTCGCGGTGGTCCTGCCGCTCGATCCGGAGCACCGGCTGGTGGCCGTCGGGCGGGGTGAAGACCCGCTCGGTGCTCAGCCGCCCGGTGCTGCCGGACAGGGCGTAGCTGGTGCGGTAGGAGTGCTCCATGCCGAAGACGGCGCTGACCGCCACGCCGCCCGGGCCGCAGGCCAGCACGCTGCCCGACAGCACGGCCCCGCGGTCCGGGTCGCGGCAGAGCACGGCGCCGACCACGTCCAGCTCGCCGATGAGCATCATCGCGGCCCGGATCGGATAAAGGCCGATGTCGAGCAGCGCGCCCCCGCCGAGCCCGGGCTCGTAGCGGATGTCGCCCGGCGGCCGCGGCGGGATGGTGAAGGCGCTGTCGAAGTTGCGCAGCTCGCCGATGGCGCCCTCGCTCACCAGCCGGCGTACGGCGGCGTGCTGCGAATGGTGCAGGAACATGAAGTTCTCGTAGAGCACGAGACCGCGGTCGCGGGCCAGCGCGAGCACCTTGCGGGCGTCCGCGGCGCTGGCGGCGAGGGGCTTCTCGACCAGGACGTGCTTGCCGGCCCGCAGGGCGCGCTCCGTCCAGGCCGAGTGCAGGTGGACCGGCAGCGGCAGGTAGACCGCGTCGACGCCGGGATCGGCGAGCACGCGTTCGTAGCCCTCGACCGGCTCGCCGCCGAAGCGCGCGGCGAACCGGGCGGCCTTCGCGGCACTGCGGCTCGCCATCGCGGTCAGCTCGATCTCCGGGACCGCGAGCATGGCCGGCAGCGTGCGGCGCCAGGCGATGTCGGCGCACCCGAGCACACCGACCCGGACCCGCCGTGCGTCGTCCCTAGCGATCATGTCTCGTTTCCCTCCGGCCGAGGCCAGATCGCCTCAGTGGTGGCCGGCCGCGACGGCGGCGAGCGGACCGACGTAGTTGTCCAGGAGCGCGTCCAGGTAGCCGGGTCCGAAGCCGAACTCCGCGGCCTCCGGCACGAGCGAGCGCAGCAAGGCGGTGGAGACCAGGGTCCGGGTCACCGGCACGTCGATGACCCGCCGCTCGGCCGTACGCCCGAGACGGCGCTCGATGCCGGCGACGATGGTCTCGACGGGCTGCGGTATCCCCGAGGCGATGTTGACGGTGCGGTTGCGCACGCCCTCGCGCAGCAACCGGTCGAGCGCCACCACCATGTGCCGCACGTCCACGAGGTCGCGGTGACCGCCCCGGTGCACCGACACCGTGCCGGCGAGGACTCCCGCGACCAGCAACGGCAGCAGCTGATGCGGGCGCTGCGCGTCGCCGACCAGGTGGCTGAGCCGGAACACCAGCCAGTCGACGCCGGAGTTCTGCACGACGCCCTCGAGGGCGAGCTTGTGCCGGCCGTACGGCGAGGTGGGGAAGACCGGTCCGTTCTCCGTGCCCGGCGAGGCGTCGGCCCCGTACATCGCGGCCGACGCGGTGGAGAAGAAGACGATCGTCGAGCCGGTCGCCCGGCAGTGGTGCAGCACGTCGTAGAGGAGCGCGGCCTCGCGGTCGAACTCCGCCGTCTGGTCGACCACGGTGGTCGAGACGCCGGCCGCGACGGCCACGACCCGGGGATGCGAGTCGGCCAGCGGCGCCAGGTGATGTGCGAGGAAGCCGCGTCCCACGATCTGCATGGCATCTCCGATCGAGCCCGTGTTGGCCGAGTTCCGCGTTAGTGCAACACAGTGGACGGCCGACCGGATCCCCTACATCGCGGGCCGGGGGTGGTGCCAGGTCTAGGGGTTGTTCGCACCGGGAGACGTCCGGTTGGCTGCGATCATTCCGGGCCACGACCTCGAAGGACCTGACATGACGACTCGCGTGTGGGACTACCGCGACGAGTACGAGAGCGAGCGCGACGACATCCTCGACGCGGTCGACACCGTCTTCCGCTCCGGACAGCTCGTGCTCGGCGACAGCGTGCGCGGCTTCGAGACGGACTACGCCGCGCTGCACGGTGTACGGCACTGCGTCGGCGTCGACAACGGCACGAACGCGCTCGTGCTGGCGCTGCGCGCCCTCGGCGTGGGCCCCGGCTGCGAGGTCGTCACGGTGTCCAACACGGCCGCGCCGACCGTCGTCGCGATCGACGCGGTGGGCGCCACCCCGGTCTTCGTCGACGTGGATCCCGGCACCTACCTGATGGACGTGGCCCAGGTCGCCGCCGCGATCACCGATCGCACCCGGTGCCTGCTCCCGGTGCACCTCTACGGCCAGTGCGTGGACATGGCACCGCTGCGCGAGCTGGCCGAGCGGCACGGCCTGGCCCTCCTGGAGGACTGCGCCCAGGCGCACGGGGCCCGGCACCACGGCGAGCTCGCCGGCACCATGGGCGACGCGGCGGCCTTCTCGTTCTACCCGACCAAGGTGCTCGGGGCGTACGGCGACGGCGGGGCGGTGATCACCGACGACGGCCCGACCGCGGACAACCTCCGCCGGTTGCGTTACTACGGCATGGAGGAGCGTTACTACGTCGTCTCCACGCCGGGATACAACAGCCGGCTCGACGAGGTGCACGCCGAGATCCTGCGCCGCAAGCTCAAGCGCTTCGACTCCTACCTGGCCGGCCGGCGTGCGGTGGCCCGGCGGTACGCGGAGGGCCTGGCCGGCACCGGCCTGGTGCTGCCGGAGATCGCGCCCGGCAACGACCACGTCTATTACCTGTACGTCGTACGGCACCCGCGCCGCGACGACATCATCGAGGCGCTGAAGGCGCACGACATCCTGCTCAACGTCAGCTACCCCTGGCCGGTGCACACCATGTCCGGCTTCGCCCACCTGCGGCAGGGGCCCGGGTCGCTGCCCGTCACCGAACGCCTGGCCCAGGAGATCTTCTCCCTGCCGATGTATCCGTCGCTGCGCCCCGGCCAGCAGGACAAGGTCATCGACAGCGTCCGGTCGGTGCTCGCCAACCTCTGATCGGAGGGTTCATGCCCGTGGCACGGACGATCGCGGTCCCGGCCCCGCCCAGCCCGCTCACTCCCGGCATCGCCGCCTGGCTGTCGGAGTACGGCGAGCGCAACCGGATGACAGTGGGCATCACGCCGCTGGAGGCGCTGAACCGGTGGCAGACCGACCAGCGCACCGGCGACATCAGCCATCGCAGCGGCCGCTTCTTCACGGTGACCGGGCTGGACGTGCATGTCTCCGGCAGCCCGCTCGAGCACTGGCGCCAGCCGATCATGGATCAGCCCGACATCGGCATCCTGGGCCTGCTGGTCAAGAGGTTCGGCGGGGTGCCGCATCTTCTCGTCCAGGCCAAGGTCGAGCCGGGCAACTGCAACGGCGTCCAGCTCTCCCCGACCGTGCAGGCCACCCGAAGCAACTACACCCGGGTGCACGCCGGGCGTGCGGTCCCCTACCTCGAGTACTTCCAGCAGAGCGAGCGGCACATCGTGCACGCCGACGTTCGCCAGTCCGAGCACGGCACCTGGTTCTACCGCAAGCGCAACCGCAACATGGTCGTCGAGGTGACCGGCGAGGTGGAGGTGCTGGAGGGCTTCCGCTGGCTCACCGCCGGCGAGCTGGGATCGCTGCTGGCCGTGGACAACCTGGTCAACATGGACACCCGGACCGTGCTGGGCTGCCTGCCGATGCCTGGTCCCGGCCCGCACGACAGCGCCGATCCGCACGACGCGCGCACCGGCGCGCTGGTCGCCTCGATCACCGGGGAGCGGCCGGCCCGGCACGACCTGGACGAGATCCTGCGCTGGCTCACCGCCGTTCGCAGCCGCCGGGAGGTGCTCGTACGGCCGATCACGCTGAGCGAGGTCGCCGGCTGGGGTCACCGCGACGGGCGCATCTCGCACGACGAGGGGCTCTTCTTCGACGTCATCGGTGTCGACGTGGAGGCCACCGGCCGGGAGGTCGCCCGGTGGAGCCAGCCCATCTTCGCGCCGCGCGGGCTCGGCCTGAACGCGCTGCTCGTACGCCGCGTCGACGGCGTGCTGCACGTCCTGGTGCAGGCCCGGGTCGAGCCCGGCTACCTCGACGTCGTGGAGGTCGCCCCGACCGTGCAGTGCACACCGGACACCTACGACCGGCTGCCGCGGGCGGCCCGGCCGTTGTTCCTCGACGAGGTGCTGGCGGCCGAGGAGGAGCAGATCCTCTTCGACGTCATCCACTCCGAGGAGGGCGGCCGGCTCTACCACGCGCGCAACCGCTACCTGGTGGTGGAGAGCCGCACCCCGGCCGCCGTGATCGACCACCCCGACTACCGGTGGGTGACCCTGCGCCAGCTCGGCGCGCTCATGCGGCACAGCCACTACGTCAACGTCCAGGTACGCAGCCTGGTGGCCTGCCTGCGCGGCCTGGCCGGTCACACCTTCTGACCATCGATCCGAGAGGCCCGCCGTGTCACGGCACATCACCTTCCTCAGCATCCCGAGTCACGGGCACGTCATCCCGACCGTGGGAGTCGTGCGCGAGCTGGTCCAGCGTGGTCACATGGTCACCTACGTGGTGCCCGAGGACCTGGCCCACCTGCCCCGGGAGGCCGGGGCCGAGGTGATCACGTACGACTCCCCCACCGGCACCAACCCGCCCGAACTCCCGTACACCCCGGACGTGCTCCACCGGCTCACCGAGCGGGCCTTCGCCGAGGGCGCGGCGGTCATGCGCGCGCTCGTGCCGGCGCTGGACCACCGGCGGCCGGACGTCCTGGTCTACGACCTCATGCAGTACGCCGCCGGCCGGGTCGCGGCGCACCGGTGGGGCCTGCCGGCCGTGCAGATGTTCCCCATCTTCGCCTCGAACGCCCAGGTCAACCCGGTGCAGCTGTTCGCCGAGGCGGCGGAGGGCACCACCGCCGGCTACGACGCCGCGGCACCGGCCGGCGACATCATGGGCCTGATCCGCGACGGCGTCACGGCGCTGGGCGGTGCCGACGTGCCGGCCTGGCAGCTGCTGGCCCGCATCGAGCCGCTGAACCTCGCCTTCTTCCCCAAGGACTTCCAGATCGGGCACGAGACCTTCGACGACCGGTACGCCTTCGTCGGCCCGTGCCATCGGGTGCGACCGGCGGAGACGGGCGCCTGGTCGCCACCCGCCGACCCGGCCGGCCCGATCGTGCTGATCTCGCTCGGTACCACGTACGACCGGCATCCCGATTTCTTCCGGGCCTGCGTCGAGGCCTTCCGGGACGCGCCGCTGCACGTGGTGATGACCGTGGGCCGGCTCGACCGGGCCGAGCTCGGCCCGTTGCCGCCCAACGTCGAGGTGCATCCGTGGATCGCCCATCCGGACGTGCTGGCGCACGCCGGCGTCTTCCTCTTTCAGGGCGGCATGACCAGCATCATGGAGTCGCTGGCGGCCGGCGTGCCGATGGTGATGGTGCCGCACGCCGGCGAGGCGCGGATCAACGTACGGCGGGCGGTGGAGCTCGGCCTGGGCCGGCGCCTGGACCCGGGCGAGGTGACCGCGGCGGCGCTGCGCGACACCGTGACCGAGGTGGCCGGAGACGCCGCCATGCGCCGGGCGGTCGCCGCGATGGGGGCGAAGGTCCGCTCCGCCGGCGGCGCGGCGCGGGCCGCCGACGAGCTCGAACGATTCCTGGACAAGAGCTGAGTCACCGAGGAGGACCATGTCCCGCCACATCGCCGTCATGAACATTCCCAGTCACGGTCACGTCATCCCGACCGTGAGCATCGTCCGCGAGCTCGTCGCAAGGGGACACCGGGTCACGTACGCCGCGGCGGGCGCCTTCGCCGGCACCTTCGCCGCCGCCGGCGCCGACGTGGTGCGGTACGAGTCGCCCTACGCCGAGCACGGCATGCACCTCGACTACGGCGCGTCCCAGGTGGTCGACGTGGTGATGCGCTCGTTCGACGAGTCCGAGGCGATCGCGGCCGCGCTGCGCCCCGTGCTCGACGACGACCCGCCGGACCTGCTCGCGTACGACCTCACGGTGATGGCCGCGGGCCGGGTGACCTCGCGGCGGTGGGGAGTGCCGGCGGTGCAGATGTCGCCGTTGTTCGCTTCCAACGCGCACACCCAGCTCACCCGCAACGTCTTCGCCCGTACGGCGGGCAGCGAGCGGCTCTTCCAGCCGCAGAGCACCGCCGGCGTCGACTTCTTCACCCGCCTGACCGACTCGGTGCGTGCCCTCGGCGGCGACGGCGTCATCTCCCCGGCCGAGGTGCTCGGCGCCGTGGAGCCCCTCAACCTGGTCTTCCTGCCGAAGGAGTTCCAGCTGGCCGGCGATACCTTCGACGACCGGTACGCCTTCGTCGGCCCCTGCCAGGAGCACGACCCGGCCGCCGCCACGTGGCAGCCGCCCGCCTCCGGCGCGCCCGTGGTGCTCATCTCGCTCGGCACCACGATCCAGGCCGGCCCCGAGTTCTTCCGGACCTGCGTCGACGCCTTCGCCGGCTCCGGACTGCATCTGGTCATGACGATCGGCGACCGGTTCGCCCCGGAGGAGCTCGGGCCGGTGCCGCCCGGCGTCGAGCTGCACCCCTGGGTGCCGCACCTCGACGTGCTGGCGCACGCCCGGGCCCTGGTCTGCCAGGGCGGCATGAGCAGCGTCATGCAGTCGCTGGCGATGGGCGTGCCGATGGTGCTCGTGCCTCAGTGGGGCGAGAACAGGGTGAACGCGGAACGGGTGGTGGAACTCGGCCTGGGTTCGCTGATCGCGCCGGAGGAGGTCACCGCCGAACGACTCGTCGCGGCGGTGACCGAGCTGACCTCGTCGCCCGGCTACGCCTCGGCGGCCGCCCGGCTTCGCCAGGACATCCGCCGGGCCGGCGGCGCGGAACGCGCCGCCGACGAGATCGAACGGTTGTGCGCCAAGGGCTGACCGCCCCGGCTCAGGCTCGCGGGTCCCCCGGGCGCACCGGCAGCTCGGCGGGACCCCGCAGCAGCAGCGGCTGCCACCGGATCAGATCGGGGGCGACGTCCAGCCGCAGATCCGGGAAGACCCGCAGCAGCTCGCCGATGGCCCGCCGGGCGATCAGCCGGCCGAGCGGCGCGCCCAGGCACCGGTGGATGCCGTGGCCGAACGCCAGATGCCCGGTGGGGTCGGCGTCGAGGTCGAGCCGGTCTCCGGCGGCGAAGCGGTCCCCGTCGCGGTTGGCGGCCCCGAGCGCGAGCATGACGAGCTCACCGGCCGGGACGTCGGCCTCACCGAGCCGCAGCGCGGTGGCGCTGACCCGCATGGTGGCCAGGTTGACCGGGCTCTCGAAGCGCAGCAGCTCCTCCACCACACCGTCGAGGCGGGACGGCTCGGCCCGCACCGCGGCCAGCTGCTCCGGGTGCGTGATCAGCGTCAGAACGCCGTTGCCGATGGCCGCCGCCGTCGTCTCCCAGCCGGCGATGAGCAGCAGGAAGGCCATGGAGACGAGCTCGGCGCCGGTGATCCGGCCGGGCTCGCCGGCGGTGCGCAGAAGGTGCGGCACGAGTCCCACCGGGGCGGCGGCGGGATCCGCCGGCAGCTCGCGGCGGTAGCGTTTCAACAGCTCGGCGCAGTCGTCGACGGCCTGGGTGGAGTTGCCCAGCATCGCCTTCTCGGCCCAGCCCAGGAACGCCGCCCGGTCCTCGGCGGCGATGCCGATCACGTCGCAGATGATTTCGCGAGTCACCGGCAGCGCGAAGTCGGCCATCAGGTCGGCCGTCTCCCGGCCGGCCATCGCGTCGACGCCGACGGCGACGGCCCGGGCGACCGCCGGCTCCCACCGCGCGGTGGCCCGCGCCGTGAAGGCGCCGGCGACCAGGGTGCGCAGCCGGGTGTGGTCGGGCGGGTCGAGGTTCAGCAAGTGGTGGACGGCGGGCACGACGCTGCCCCTCCCGCCCATGAGGGCGGCGATCGTCCGGCGCCCGTCCTTGATCAGGCCGGGGTGGTTGAGGGCCGCGCGCACATCGTCGTGCCGGGTGACCAGCCAGCATGGAAGCCCCATGGGCAGCCGCACCCGGGCGACCGGCCGTTTCCGGCGCAATTGACGGTAGAGGGTGTAGGGGTCCCTCATCTCGATGACTTCCAACTGCTCCCCCGTGACAGTCATCGGCGTCTCTCCTCACATTTTCCGATAATCTCTGCGAACGCCCTCCAGGCGCGAGATCACGACGATTCCGCAATGGTCTCCGGAATCGATGACAGCCATTTCCAAATGGCCATCTACGCTCACCATAGGCCCCCTAGGATCCGATAAGTACCCCTGTTTTCCGAGCTGGCGGACCCCCTTGCTCATTACGCTCGAACAATGCGGGGAATCATTCTGGCCGGCGGCACCGGCTCCCGGCTCTGGCCGGTCACTCAGGCGGTGTCCAAACAACTCATGCCGGTGTTCGACAAGCCGATGATCTATTACCCCTTGTCCACACTGGTCGGCGTGGGCATCCGGGAGATTCTGATCATCACGACACCGGAGGACCAGGCGCAGTTCCGGCGCCTGCTCGGCGACGGCTCGCAACTGGGCCTGCGCCTGGAGTACGCGGTGCAGCCCCACCCGGACGGCATCGCCCGCGCCCTGGTGATCGGCGAGGAGTTCCTGGACGGCGACTCCGTGGCCCTCATCCTCGGCGACAACCTGTTCCACGGTCCCGAGCTGGGGCGCCAGCTCGACACGGGCGGCGACCTCCCGGGCGGCCGGGTCTTCGCCTACGCGGTGGCCGATCCGAGCTCGTTCGGCGTGGTCGAGTTCGACGCCGCCGGGCGGGCGCTCTCCATCGAGGAGAAGCCGGCCCGGCCCCGGTCCCGGTACGCCGTGCCGGGCCTCTACTACTACGATTCCGAGGCGGTGCGGATCGCCCGCGACCTGCGGGCCAGCGGCCGGGGCGAACTCGAGATCACCTCGGTCAACGAGGAGTATCTGCGCCAGGGGCGGCTGTCGGTCACCCCCCTCGACCGCGGCACGGTCTGGCTCGACACCGGCACCTTCGCCAGCCTGGTGCACGCGGCCGAGTACGTCCGCGTCATCGAGGAGCGCCAGGGCATCAAGATCGGGTGCGTGGAGGAGGCGGCCTGGCGGGCCGGCTTCATCGACGACGACCAGCTGCGGGCGCTGGCCGGGCCGCTGGAGCGCAGCGGCTACGGCTCCTACCTGCTCCAGCAGCTCGACTGGGAGTGGGTTCCCGCGCCCGTCTGACCGTCGGCGGAGAAGGGGGCCACCGGCATGCCGGTGGCCCCCTTCCGTTCGCCCGGATCCTAGGGCTTGTCCTGGGCGGTACGCCCGATCCACTCCTCGATCGCGGCGGCCGTCGAGGCGATCTCCTCGGCCATCATCGTGAAGTGGTTGCCGGGGACGTCGAGCACGGTGTGCTCCAGCGGCCACGACGAGCGCCAGTCGGCCTCGCTCTTCGGCGGCTCGTCGGCCGGCACCAGCTCGGACGCCCGCATCAGCACGGTGGGCGCCTTGACCGGCTTCATCGACCACTCGCCGAAGAAGCCGAAGTAGCCGGCCATCGCGGTGAGCCGGACGTCGGTCATCGGGCCCACCTTGGCCTCGGCGTCCAGCGACGACTTCTGCAGCACCGGCAGGATGTAGTGCAGGGCCGAACTGCTCGGCGGGTACGTGTCGAGCAGCACCAGGCCGCTCACCGGGGCGCCCAGCTCCTCCAGGCGGGCCGCCACCAGGTGGGCCACCGTGCCACCCGACGAGCGGCCCACCACGGTGCACGGCCCCCCGCCGGTGCGCGCCAGCACCCCGGCGGCGAGGAAGTCCACCAGCGCGGCGAAGTCGGCCGGCAGGCGCTCGCCGGCCACGAAGCCGGGATAGACCGGCGACCACACGTCGCGCCGCCCGCGCAGCTCGGCCGCGAGCGGGGTGTACTCGTGCGGGCCGCCGAAGACGGTCGGCGACGGGAAGCAGATCAGCGGCGGGCCGGCCGGGCCGGCACACAGCCGGATCAGCTCCGGCCGGACCGTGGACTCCTCCGCGGTGCGGAAGCTCGGCCGGAACCGGGACGCGAGCTGGAGCATCGTCGTGCCGTCCACGTACTCGCCCAGTTCGGAGGCGCGGCGGTAGAGCGCCGCCAGGGTGGTGCCGTCGCCGTCGTACTCCGGCTCACCGGCCGCCTCGGGCGGCGCGGCGGCCGGGCCGGCGGTGAGCGAGTCGTGCAGTTCGGCCGCGAGCCCGGAGATCGTCGGATGGTCGAAGACGACGGTGGTGGCCAGGCTCACCCCGGTGGTGGCGGCGAGCGCGTTGCGCAGCTCGACCGACATCAGCGAGTCGAATCCGAGCTCGGCGAAGACGTCGGCGTCGGCGATCGCCGCCGGGCCGGGGTGGCCGAGCACGCCGGCCGCGGCCGAGCGGACCACGTCGTGCAGCGCGGCCATCCGGTCCGGGCCGGGCATCCCGGCCAGCCGGGTCCGCAGGCCGGCCGGGGCGTCCCGATCGGGCCGCGCGACCGGCCGGGTGCGGGCGGCCCCGCGCAGCAGCGCCGGTGCCGGCGCGGCTGACGGGTGCCGCCGATCGAGCCGGGCCGCCACGACGACCGGCGGGGTGCCGCCGAGCGCGGCGTCCATGAGCGACAGCCCCTGCTCGGGGGTGAGCCCCTCGGTGCCGGACCGCTTCCAGCGCCGGTCGCCGACCTGCCCAGCCATGCCGCCGGCGACGTCCCAGAGGCCCCAGGCCAGCGAGTGCGCCGGCAGCCCGAGGGCCCGGCGGTGGGTGGCCAGCGCGTCGAGGTAGGCGTTCGCGGCCGCGTAGTTGGCCTGTCCGGCGGTGCCGAACGTCCCGGCCGTGGACGAGAAGAGCACGAACATCGAGATCGGGTGCCGCTCGGTGAGCCGGTGCAGGTTCCAGGCCGCGTCGACCTTCGGGCGCAGGACGGGGAAGAGCCGCTCCGGGGTGAGCGCGGCGAGCACGCCGTCGTCGAGCACACCGCCGGCGTGCACGACGCCGGTGACCGCGGGCTCGGCGTTCTCGACGACCTTCTCGAGGTCGGTCGCGTCGGCGGCGTCGCAGGCGGCCCAGGTGACCCGGGCGCCCAGCGCCGTCAGGCCGGCCGTGAGCTCGGCCGCGCCCGGTGCCCGATCTCCCCGCCGGCCGATCAGCAGCAGGTCGCGGGCGCCGTGCGCGGTGACCAGATGCCGGGCCACCAGGCCGCCCAGAGCCCCGCCGGCCCCGACCACCAGCACCGTGCCGGAGGGCACCGGCGGGGCAACCGGCGATGACGGGGCGGGCACCGCGGTCAGGCGGGGCAGGCGGATCTCGCCGTCCCGGACGGCGACCACGGGCTCGTCGAGGGCGAGGGCGGTCGCGGTGGCGAGAGGCAGCAGCCCGGCCGCGGCGGTCACGTCGTCGACGTCGACCAGCACGATCCGCCCGGGATGCTCGGACTGGGCGGCGCGCACCAGGCCGTGCACGGCCGCGCCGGCCAGCCCGGTGACGTCCTCGCCCGGCCGCACGGCCGCCGCCCGCTCGGTGAGGACCACCAGCCGGGAGCCGGCCGGGACGTCGGCGGCCAGCCACTCCTGCAGGATCCGCAGCACCCGCGCGACCTCGGCGTGCACCCCGGCCGGGCCGGCCGGAAGCGCGGCGTCGGGCCGCACCGGCGCCACGGCGTGCCGGGTGACGCCGTGCCCGAGGGCGCCGGCCGGATCCGGATCCTCGACCAGGAGCAGTCCGCCGGCGGACAGGCGCCGGCCGGCCTCCGGGCCGTCCGCGCCGGCGAGCACCCACATCTCCCGCCGGGGTGGCTCGTCGACGGTGCCGGGCGCCACTATCCACTCCGGAGCGAGAAGCCCAGCCGTGTTCGCGCTCCGCCGCGGGTCGAGCACGCGCAGGGCGAGCGATTCGATCTCCGCCACGGCCGAGCCCTCCGGGTCGGTCACCGCCACGTGGAACCCGTCGGCCGCGGTGCCGGTGAGGCGGGCCCGGACCGTGGTCGCCCCGGTGGCGTGCACGCTGAGGCCGGTGAAGCTGAACGGGACGCCGACGTCCCGCGCCGAATCGAGCGCGACACCCTGCAGAACGGCGTCGAGCAGGGCCGGATGCAGCGCGAACCCGCCGGCCTCGACCGGCAGCGCCGCCTCCAGCCAGAGGCCGTCCCGGTCGCGCCACGCCGCCCGCAGACCGCGGAAGCTCGGGCCGTAGGCGAGCCCACGCTCGGCGATGCGGTCGTGGAAGCCGTCCAGCTCGACCGGCTCGGCGCCGGGCGGCGGCCAGTGCGCCGGGCCGGTGGGCCGGGTCGTGCCGGTGCCCGGCCGCACCGCGCCGGTGGCGTGCAGCGTCCAGTCGGCGGCGGCACCCGCGCGGGCGAAGACCTGGACCGGCCGCTGTTCACCGGATCCGGCCGCGCCGACGGTGACCTGGAGGGCGACGGTCGCGTCGTCCGGCACCAGCAGGGGCGCCCGCAGGACCAGCTCCTGCACGCGGTCGCACCCGAGCGCGTCACCGGCCTGGACGAACAGCTCGGCGAAGGCGGTGCCGGGGAAGAGGGCGCCGCCCGCGACGGCGTGGTCGGCCAGCCACGGATGGGTGCGGACCGACACCGCGCCGGTCAGCGTCACCCCGCCGGTCTCCGGCTGATCCAGCATCGCGCTCAGCACCGGGTGGTCCACCGCGCCCAGCCCGGCCGCGGCGACGTCGCCCCGGGCCGCGCCGGCCGATGCTGTGAGCCAGAACCGCTGGTGCTCGAACGGGTAGGTGGGCAGGTCGGCGGCCACGGCCGTGGCGCCGCGCGCCGCCGGCCAGTCGACGTGTGCGCCGGCGACGTGCAGCCCGGCCAGGGCGTCCAGGACGGACTCCGGACCGGCGCGGCCGGAGCGGGCGACGCTGAGGACCGCCGGGCGGCGACCCGGTTCCGCGCCCTCGATCGCTTCGTGGACGGCGGACGTGAGCACCGTGGCCGGCCCCACCTCCAGGACGGTCGTGGCCCCGGCGGCGAGGATCGCGTCGAGCGCGTCCGAGAAGCGCACGGTGGAGCGCACGTTCGCGCGCCAGTGGCCCGGGTCGGCCGCCGTCCCCGCCTCCACGGCGCGTCCGGTCACCGTGGAGATCATCGTCAGGTCCGGCGCGTGCACCGTCAGGTCCGCGGTCACCTCGGCGAACGCGTCGAGCATGGGCTCCATGTGTGCGGAGTGGAACGCGTGGCTGACCGTGAGCGGGCGAGTGCGGTGCCCGCGGGCGGCGAGCCGCGACGCCACCGCGTCCACCGCGTCGGCGTCACCGGAGACCACCACCGAGCGGGGGCCGTTGACGGCGGCGATGCCGGCCCGGCCGCCGACGCCGGGCTCGGCGGCGAGAACCGCGGCCACCTCCGCCTCGGACGCGCCGATCGCCGTCATCCCGCCGCCGCCGGGCAGTCGCTGCATGAGGGCGCCGCGGGCCACGACCATCCGGCACGCGTCGGCCAGGCCGAGCGCACCGCAGAGGTACGCGGCCGTCAGCTCACCGACCGAGTGACCGGCCACGATGTCGGCGCGCACCCCGGACGACTCCAGGTCGCGGTAGAGGGCGGCCTCGTACGCGAAGAGCGCGGGCTGGGCGTATTCGGTGCGGTGCAGCCGGGCGTCGTCGGCGGCGAACATGACCTCGAGCAGATCGCCCGGTCCGCCGGCGGCCAGCAGGGCGCCGCACAGCTCGTCCAAGGCGGCCCGGAAGGCGGGACGCCGCTCGTACAGATCCCGGCCCATGCCCGGCCGCTGCGCGCCCTGGCCGGGAAGAATGACGGCCAGCGGCCCGCCGCGGGCCACCCCGCGGAACAGGCCGGGAGCGGCCCGCCCGGAGGAGAGCGCGTCGAGGGCGGCGAGCAGGCCGTCGCGGTCGGCGGCGCGCAGGGCCGCCCGGTGCCGCAGGTGGGCCCGGCCGGCGACGAGCGCCCCGGCCACGGCGACCGGGGTGTCCTGCGGCCGGTCGAGCAGGTGCTCGCGCAACCGCGCCGCCTGCACGGCGAGCGCGGCGGCGGACCGGGCGGAGAGCAGGACCGGGAGTGACCCGGCCGGCGTGTCCGGCGGCGTGCCGACGGGCGCGGGCGCCTCCTCCAGGATGACGTGCGCGTTGGTGCCGCTGATGCCGAAGGCCGACACACCGGCCCGCCGGGGCCGGTCGCCGGACGGCCAGTCGCGGGGCTCGGTCAGCAGCCGCACCGCGCCCGCCGACCAGTCCACCTCGGGCGACGGCTCGTCCACGTGCAGGGTGGGCGGCATCGTCCCGTGGCGCAGCGCCTGCACCATCTTGATCACTCCGGCCACGCCCGCGGCCGCCTGCGCGTGGCCGATGTTCGACTTGATCGAGCCGAGCCACAGCGGGGCCTCGGCCGGGCGCTCACGGCCGTACGTGGCCAGCAGCGCCTGCGCCTCGATCGGGTCGCCCAGGGTCGTGCCGGTGCCGTGCGCCTCGACGACGTCCACGTCGCCCGGCTCGATGCCGGCGGCGCCGAGCGCCTGGCGGATCACCCGCTGCTGCGACGGCCCGTTCGGCGCGGTCAGCCCGTTGGAGGCGCCGTCCTGGTTGACGGCCGACCCGCGGAGCACGGCCAGGATCCGGCGCCCGTTGCGCCGCGCGTCGGAGAGCCGCTCCAGCACGAGCAGGCCCGCCCCCTCGGCCCAGCCGGTGCCGTCGGCGGCCGCCGCGAACGCCTTGCACCGGCCGTCCGGCGCCAGCCCGCCCTGCCGGGAGAACTCCGCGAACAGCACCGGCGTGAACAGCACCGAGACGCCGCCGGCCAGGGCCAGAGTGCTCTCCCCGGTGCGCAGCGACTGCGCCGCCAGGTGCAACGCCACCAGCGACGACGAGCACGCCGTGTCGACGGTGACCGTGGGCCCTTCGGCGCCGAGCACGTAGGCCAGCCGGCCGGACAGGACGCTGCCGGCGGTACCGCTGAGCAGGTGACCCGCCGCGTCGTCGGCCACCGAGGAGAGGTGGGCCACGTAGTCCTGCGAGCTGCCGCCGACGAAGACGCCGGTCCGCGTGCCGCGGATCGAGCTGGGGTCGGTGCCGGCGCGTTCCAGCGCCTCCCAGGCGGTTTCGAGCAGCAGCCGCTGCTGCGGGTCCATGACGGTCGCCTCGCGCGGTGAGATCCCGAAGAACGCGGCGTCGAAGCCCGCCACGTCGGCGAGGAATCCGCCGCCGGTGGCGCGGACCGCGGCGTCCTGACCGTAGAGCCGGTCCAGGTCCCACCCGCGGTCGGCGGGGATGTCCGCGACGGCGTCGGTGCCCGCGGCCACCAGCCGCCACAGGTCCTCCGGTGTCGTCACTCCCCCGGGATACCGGCAGCCCATGCCGACGATGGCGATGGGCTCGGCCGATCCGGCCGGCGCCTCGGCCGCGGCCGGCACGATCTCCTCGGCCGCGCCGAACTCGGCGAGGAGAAGATCGACGACGGCGGCCGGTGTCGGATGGTCGAAGACCAGGGTGGCCGGCAGCCGCAGACCGGCGGCCGCGCCGAGCCGGTTGCGCAGTTCGACGGCGCTCAGCGAGTCGAACCCGAGTGCCTTGAACGGGCGGTCCGGCTCGACCGCGTCGCGGACCGCCTCGCCCAGCACCGCGGCGATGTGCGCGCGAACCGTCTCGTAGAGGTGCCGCCGGCGCTCGCCGGGCGGCATGCCCGCCAGCCTGGCCGCGAGCTCCGTCCCGGCCACGTCGGCCGAGGTCGCGGCCGACCGGCGGGCCGGGCCGGGCCGCCGGGAGCCGGTGCCGTCCCGCTCGTCGCGCAGCGCGGCGCGCACCTCAGGGATGTCGGAGATCAGCGGGCGGGCGCGGATCAGGGTGAAGCTCGGCACGAACGCCGCCCAGTCGATGTCCGCGACCACCGCCGTGGGCTCGGCCCCGTCGACCGCGTCGCGCATCGCGAGCAGCGCCGCGCCGGGGTCCATCCGGCGGATGCCGCGGCGGCGCAGCATCGCGTCGCCCGCGTCGTCCACCATGCCGCCGCCGGCCCAGCTGCCCCAGGCCACCGAGGTGGCCACCGCGCCGCGGGCCCGCCGGGCCTCGGCCAGCGCGTCGAGGTAGGTGTTGGCGGCGGCGTACCCGGCCTGCCCGGCGCTGCCCCAGATGGCGGCGCCCGACGAGAACAGCACGAAGGCGTCCAGCTCGTGGCCCTCGAGCAGCTCGTCGAGGTGCCGGGCGCCGTCCACCTTGCCGGACAGCACCGCGGCGAGCTCGGCGGCGCCGGTGTCGCCGATCATCGTGAACTGACCGGTCCCGGCCGCGTGGACCACGGCCGAAACCGGGCCGATCCGGTCGAGCAGGGCCGCCAGGGCGGCCCGGTCGGCCACGTCGCAGGACGCCACCGTCGCCTCCGCGCCCGCGGCGCGCAGCTCCCGGGCGAGGTCGGCGGCGCCCGGCGCCTCGGGCCCCCGGCGGCCGGTCACCACGACGTGCTCGGCGCCGGAGCGGGCCAGCCAGCGGGCCACATGCCCGCCGACCGCGCCCGTGCCCCCGGTGACCAGCACCGTGCCGCGCGGCTGCCACGGCGCCCCGGCCGGAGCCGGCGTGGCGGCGCGCATCATGCGGCGCGCGTACACGCCCTCGGCGCGCACGGCCACCTGATCCTCGCCGTCGGCTCCGGCGTGCAGCACCGCGACGACCCGGTCGACGGTCTCCCGGCCGGGGTCGGCCGGCATGTCGATCAGCCCGCCCCAGAGCTCCGGGTGTTCCAGCGCCGCGACCCGGGCGAAGCCCCAGACCGGCGCCCGCTCGGGCACCGGCGGCGCGTCCGCCGGGCCGGCCGACACGGCGCCGGTGGTCAACCACCACACCGGCGCCCGGAGACCCGCGTCGATCAGGGCGCGCAGGACGGTCAGGGCCTCGGCCGGGTCGCCGGAGAGCGGGCGGAACAGCACGCCGGCGACCTCCGTGCCGGCGGCGGCCCGGGCGAGGGCGGCCGGGTCCGCGGGAACCTCGCGGACGGCGGCGCCGCCTTCGGCGAGGGCGGCGGCGACCGGGTCCGTCGCCGAGCCCGGCGACGAGATCACGAGCCAGGCACCGGACGGTCGCGGCGCGGCCGGTACCGGCACCGGCAGCCACCGCACCCGGTAGCGCCACGACCGGGCCGGCGAGTCGTCCACCGACCGCAGGGTCACCGCCTCGACGGTCAGGACGGGGGCGCCGAGCGGATCGGCCGCGTCGATCCGGACGGCACCCGAGGCGCCGGTGGTGAGCCGCACCCGCAGGCTGTCGGCGCCGCTCGCGTGCAGCGTCACACCCGACCAGGCGGCCGGCACGACACCGTCCAGGACGCTCAGCGCCCGGTCCAGGAGCGCCGGGTGCAAGCCGTACGACGCGGCCTCCTCACGCTCGCGCCCGGTCAGCTCGACCTCGGCGTACCGGGCGCCGGATGACTGCCAGAGCGCCCGCACGCCCGGCGGGGCCGGCACCGGCTCGGCCTCCGGCGGTGGCCACGGCAACTCGGCCGGCACGGCGGGATCGCCCGCGAGGCGGCCGGTGGCGAGCCGGCTCCACGCGTCCTCCTCGGCACCGGCCGGCCGCGCGTACACCTCCACCGGGTATCCCTCCGCGCCGTCCGGGGCGGGCAGGAACACCCGGAGCTGCAGGCCCTCGTCCGGCACGGCCGGCGGCTCGTGGACGGTCAGCTCGGCCAGCCGCCCGGATCCGTACCGGTCACCGGCCCGCGTGACCAGCTCGACCAGGACGGCGCCGGCCGGGCCGGCGGGCAGCCACGCCTGCCGGCCCCGGGCGAGCGTGCCGCTGAAGACCACGCCGTGCCCGCCCGGGAGCTCGACCTCCGCGGCCAGCAGCGGATGCCCGGCGGG
This sequence comes from Actinoplanes sp. NPDC048988, assembly GCF_043197815.1. Classification (NCBI taxonomy): domain Bacteria; kingdom Bacillati; phylum Actinomycetota; class Actinomycetes; order Micromonosporales; family Micromonosporaceae; genus Actinoplanes; species Actinoplanes sp. NPDC048988. The sequence goes on from NZ_JBICTW010000001.1 coordinate 697,808, forward strand.
CACCAGCCCGGCCGCCGCCACATCGGCCGTCCCGGCCCGGGGCGTCAGCCAGTAGTGCTGGTGCTCGAACGGATAGGTCGGCAGCTCCAGGTCGAGGGAGGGACGGCGGCCCCACGGCGCGAGTCTCGCCCAGTCGACGGGAACGCCGTGTGCCCAGGCCTCGGTCAGCGACCGCCGGAAGCGCTCCCGGCCGGCTTCGTCGCGGCGCAGCGTGCCACCGGCCCACCCGGCGACGCCGGACTCCTCCAGCGTCTCGCGGACGCCGATGGTGAGCACCGGATGCGGGCTGCACTCGACGAAGGCGCGATACCCGTCGCCGAGCGCGGCGCCCACCGCCTGGTGCAGACGCACCTGGTCGCGCAGATTCCGGAACCAGTAGCCGGCGTCCATCTCGGCGCCGTCCAGGCGCGCGCCGGTCAACGTGGAGTACAAAGGCAGCTCACCCGAGCGTGGCGTGACCGGGGCCAGCAGCTCGGCGAGCGTCTCGCGCATGCTCTCCACCTGCGCGGAGTGCGAGGCGTAGTCCACCTCGACGCGCCGGGCCGCGACGTTCTCGGCGGCGCACCGGTCCAGCAGCTCCCGCACGGCGGCCGGCTCGCCGGAGACCACAGTGGAGCGCGGGCCGTTCACCGCCGCGATGCCGATCGCGTTGCCCTGGCCGTCGAGCAGGCGCGACACCTCCTGCTCGGGCAGGGGCACCGACACCATGCCACCGTGCCCGCCGAGCGCCGTCAGGGCACGGCTGCGCAACGCGACCACCCGCGCGCCGTCGTCGAGCGTCAGCGCGCCCGCGAAGACCGCGGCGGCGATCTCGCCCTGGGAGTGCCCGATGACGGCCTCCGGGCGCACGCCGGCGGCCCGCCACATCTCGGCCAGCGCCAGCATCACCGCGAACAGCACCGGCTGCACCACGTCGACCCGGTCGAGCGACGGCGCGCCCGGTTCGCCGCGCACCACGTCGAGCACGGAGAAGTCCACGTGCGGCGCCAGGGCGGCGGCGCACTCGTGCATCCGCTCGGTGAAGACGGGGTCGGTGCCGATCAGGTCGGCGGCCATCCCCGGCCACTGCGCGCCCTGGCCGGGAAAGACGAACACGGTCTTGCCCAGCACCGCCGCGCCCGTGGCGACGTCCGCGGCGGGCGCGTCCTCGGCCAGGGCGGCCAGGGCGGGAAGCAGCCGCTCGGTGCCGGCGGCGTCGATCCCGGCGCGATGCTCCAGCGGGCGCCGCGTGGTGGCCAGCGTGTAGGCGACCCGCGCGAGCGACGCCGGCGGATGAGCGGTCAGGTGATCGAGCAGCCGGCGCGCCTGGCGGCGCAGGGCGGCCGGGGTGCGGCCGGAGAGCAGCACCGGCAGCGGCTCACCGGGCTCGGCCGGGACGTCGGGGCCGGGCGCCGCCTCTTCGAGGATGAGGTGGGCGTTGGTGCCGCTCGCGCCGAACGAGGAGACGGCGGCCCGGCGCGGCCGGTCCACGGCGGGCCAGGCCCGCCCGGCGGTCAGCAGCCGCACCGCGCCGGTGGACCAGTCGACCCGCGGGGTGGGCTCATCCACGTGCAGGGTCGGCGGCAACGTCGCGTGCCGCAGCGCCATCACCATCTTGATGACACCGGCGACACCGGCGGCCGACTGCGTGTGCCCGATGTTCGACTTGACCGAACCGAGCCAGAGCGGCCGGTCGGCGGCCCGGTTCTGCCCGTACGTCGCCAGCAGCGCCTGGGCCTCGATCGGGTCGCCCAGCGTCGTGGCCGTGCCGTGCCCCTCGACCGCGTCCACGTCCTGCGGCGCCAGGCCCGCGTTGGCCAGCGCCTGGCCGATCACCCGCTGCTGGGCCGGGCCGTTCGGGGCGGTCAGGCCGTTGGAGGCGCCGTCCTGGTTGATCGCGCTGCCACGGATCACGGCCAGCACCCGGTGCCCGTTGCGCTCGGCGTCGGACAGCCGCTCCAGGACGAGCAGGCCGGCGCCTTCGCCCCAGCCCGTGCCGTCCGCGGCGGCGGCGTACGACCGGCACCGGCCGTCCCCGGCGAGCCCGCCCTGCTTGGTGAACTCGGCGAAGGCGGCCGGCGTCGCCATCACGGTCACGCCGCCGGCCAGGGCGAGCGAGCTCTCGCCGTTGCGCAGCGACTGCATGGCCAGGTGGATCGCGACGAGCGACGACGAGCAGGCGGTGTCGATCGTGACGGCCGGGCCCTGCAGGCCGTAGGTGTAGGCGATGCGCCCGGACATCACGCTGGCCGAGGTGCCGGTCAGGCCGTGGCCGAGGATGTCGGCGCCGGAGGCGGCGAGCAGGCCCGCGAACTCGGCCGAGGCGCCGCCGACGAAGACGCCGGTCGGCGAGCCCTCGAGCGTGCGCGGGTCGATGCCGGCCCGCTCGAACGCCTCCCAGGACGTCTCGAGCAGCAGCCACTGCTGCGGGTCGGTGGCCTGCGCCTCGCGCGGCGAGATCCCGAAGAAGAGCGGGTCGAAGTCGCCGGCACCGTCCAGGAAGCCGCCGTCCTTGCCGTACGGGGCGCCGTCCAGGTCCCAGCCGCGGTCCCGTGGGAAGGGACCGATCGCGTCCGTGCCGTCGGCGACGAGCCGCCACAGGTCCTCGGGCGAGGCGACCCCGCCGGGATAGCGGCAGGCCATGCCGACGATGGCGACCGGCTCGCCGGTGTCGGCGGTGGCCGCGGCGGTCGTGGCCGCTCCGGTCGCGGCGCCGGTCAGATCGGTGAACAGGTACGCGGCCAGGCGCTCCGGGGTCGGGTGGTCGAAGACGAGGGTGGCCGGCAGCCGGACACCGGCCGCGGCGGCCAGCCGGTTGCGCAGCTCCACCGCCGCCATCGAGTCGAAGCCCATGTCGCGGAAGGCGCGCGAGGCCACGACGGGCTCGGCGGCCGTCTCCCCGAGCACGGCGGTGGCCTCGTCCAGCACGAGCCGCACCAGGCTGTCGCGCGCCTCGGCCTCGGGCAGCTCGCGGAGCCGGCCGGCCAGCGCCGACGCCGGGCGGACGGCGGGGCCGGCCTCGGCCGCCGCCTCCGGGATCTCGTCGAGCAGCGGCCGGCGACGGGCCAGGGTGAAGGTGGCGGCGAACCGCGGCCAGTCGACGTCGGCGACGGTCACGCAGGTCTCGTCGGCCTCGATCGCGTGGCGCAGCGCCGACACGGCCAGGGCCGGGTCCATCACCGGCAGGCCCTGACGTTCGAGCATCCGCTCGCCGAGCGCGTCGACCATGCCACCGCCGGCCCAGCCACCCCACGCGACCGAGGTGGCCCGCAGGCCGCGGCGGCGCCGGGCCTCGGCCAGGGCGTCGAGGTGGGCGTTGGCCGCGGCGTAGCCGCCGCTGCCGGAGCTTCCCCACACCGCCGCCGCCGAGGAGAAGAGCACGAAGGCGTCCAGGTCGCGGTCGGACAGCAGCTCGTCGAGCAGGTCGGCCCCGGTGACCTTGGCCGCGCTCACCTCGGCCAGCGCCGCCGCGTCCAGCTCGGCCACCGGCCGGTACTGCGGCGCACCCGCGGCGTGCAGGACGGCGGTCAGCGGGCGCTCGTCCGGGATGCCGGCGAGCAGCGCGGCCACATCGCGCCGGTCGGTCATGTCGCAGGCGACCGCCTCGGCCGCGCATCCGAGCCCGGCCAGCTCGGCCACGAGCTCGGGCACGCCCGGTGCGCCGGGGCCGCGCCGGCTCGCGAGCAGCAGGTGGGGCGCGCCGGCGGCCGCGAGAGCGCGGGCCACGTGGGCGCCGATGCCGCCGGTGCCGCCGGTGATCAGCACGGTGCCGGCCGGACGCCACGGCCGCCGGGACCGGTCGAGCGGGGCCCGCCGCAACCGCCGGACGTGCACGCCGCTGCCGCGCACCGCCACCTGGTCCTCGCCGCGCCCGTCGGCCAGCACGGCCGCGACCGCCCGGGCCGTACGCTCGTCGAGCCGGGCCGGGAGGTCGACCAGCCCGCCCCAGCGGTCGGCGTGCTCGAGGCCCACCACCCGGCCGAGGCCCCAGATCTCGGCCTGTGCCGGGTCGGGCGCCACGTCGGCGGCGTCCACCGCGACCGCGTGCCGGGTGAGGCACCACAGGGGCGCGCCGACGCCCTCGTCGCCGAGCAGCCGCACCAGGTCGAGCGTGGCGGCCAGGCCGGCCCGGGCCGGCAACGAGAGCACGCCGGTGAGCTCGCCGTGCTCGGCGATCACCTCGTGCAGGGCGCCGGCCACCTCGTCGCGGCCGGGCGCGACGGTCCGCGTCACCACGTCGGCGCCGCCGGCGGCCAGGGCGGCGGCGAGGAGATCCCCGTCGGGGACGGCGTGTCCCTCGGTGCCCAGCAGCAGCCAGGTGCCGGCCGGATGGCCGGGTTCCGGGGTGAACGGCCGCCACCCGATCCGGTAACGCCACGCGCCGACCGCGGCCTCCGCGCGCGACGAACGACGCCACGCCGACAGGGCCGGCACGAGCGTGCGCAGCGACTCCAGCTCGGCTGTCCCGACCGTCAGGGTGGCGGCCAGGCCGTCGAGGTCGCCGCGCTCCACGGCCGCCCAGAACTCCGTCTCCACCGGCGGTGCGGCCGCGGCGCCCTCCGCGTCTCCGGGCGGCACGCCGTCCAGCCACAGCCTTGTCCGGTCGAAGGCGTACGTCGGCAGGGCCCGGTACGCGGGCCGCGGTCCCGCGGCGTTCCAGTCCACCTCGACCCCGGCGACGAAGAGCCGGGCCAGGGCGTCCGCGACGTGTCGCGTCTCGCCGGCGCCGGCGCCGGCGCGGAGCACGGGCACGGCCACCGGCGCCGGGTCGGCACCGGCCAGGCACTGCTCGACCATCGGGGTGAGCACCGCGTCCGGGCCGATCTCCAGCACCGCCGCGAACCGCCCGGCGGACGGCAGCGCGGCGGCGGTCGCGGCGAAGCGCACCGGCCGGCGCACGTTGCGCTCCCAGTGCGCGGGGTCGGCCAGGTCGGCGGCGGTGACCGCACCACCGGTGACGGTCGACAGCAGCAGCGGGCCCGGCTCGCGGAACTCCACACCGGCCAGAACCTGCCGGAACTCGGCCAGCATCGGATCCATCCGGTGCGAGTGGAAGGCGTGGCTGACCGCGAGCCGGCGGGTGCGGCGCCCACGGGAGCGTAACTCGGCCGCTATCGCGTCGACCGCCTCCTCGTCGCCGGAGATCACGACCGAGCGTGGCCCGTTGACCGCGGCGAGATCGGCCCGCCCGTCGAGCAGGCCGGCCACCTCGGCCTCGTCCGCCTCGACCGCCGTCATGGCGCCACCGGCGGGCAGCCGCTGCATGAGCCGGCCGCGCTCGGTCACCAGCCGGGCCGCCTCCTCGAGCGGCAGCGATCCGGCGACGTGCGCGGCGACCAGCTCGCCGACCGAGTGCCCGAGCACCGCGTCCGGCCGCACGCCGTACGTGCCGAGGAGCCGGACCATCGCGACCTCGAACGCGAAGAGCGCCGGCTGGGCGTAGCCGGTCCGGTCGAGCTTCTCCGCCGGGCCGGTGAACATGACCTGACGCAGCGACTCGCCGAGGATCGGGTCGATCACGGCGCACACCTCGTCGAGGGCGGCGGCGAAGGCGGGCGCCGCGGCGTAGAGCTCGCGGCCCATGCCGACGCGCTGCGCGCCCTGCCCGGCGAAGACCATGGCGACCCTGGCCGGTCCGGCCACGCCGCGGACCACTGCGGACGACAGCTCGCCCGCGGCCAGCGCGTCGAGCCCGGCGACGGCGGCCTCCCGGCCGTCCGGCAGGATCGCGGCGCGGTGGCGCAGCGCGGCCCGGGTGGCGACCAGCGAGCGGGCCACCTCGCCGAGCGGCTCGCCGGGGTTGCTCCGCAGGTGCTCGGCCAGGCGCGCGGCCTGACCGGCCAGGGCCTCCGCGCCGGCCGCCGAGAGCAGCAGCGGCGGGATCAGCCCGGTCGCCGGCGTCGCCGGCGTCGCCGATGGTTCCGAAGCGGGCGCCTCCTCGATGATGAGGTGTGCGTTGGTCCCGCTGATGCCGAACGACGAGACGGCGGCGCGGCGCGGGCGGTCCGGCGCCGCCGGCCAGGGGCGGGGCTCGGTCAGCAGCCGCACGTCGCCCGACTCCCAGTCGACCTGCGGCGTCGGCTCGTCCACGTGCAGGGTTCGCGGCAGCAGGCCGTGCCGCAGCGCGTACACCATCTTCATGACCCCGGCCGCCCCCGCCGCGGCCTGGGCGTGGCCGATGTTCGACTTGACCGAGCCGAGCCAGAGCGGCTCGCCCGCCGGCCGGTCCTGTCCGTACGTGGCGAGCAGCGCCTGCGCCTCGATGGGGTCACCGAGCCGGGTGCCGGTGCCGTGCGCCTCCACCACGTCGACGTCGCGCGGGCGCAGCCGCGCGCTCGCCAGGGCCTGCCGGATGACGCTCTGCTGGGACGGCCCGTTCGGGGCGGTCAGGCCGCTGGACGCGCCGTCGGAGTTCACCGCGCTGCCCCGGATCACCGCGTGCACCGGGTGGCCGTTGCGCCGCGCGTCCGAGAGCCGTTCCAGCAGCAGCAGGCCGGCGCCCTCGGCCCAGCCGACGCCGTCGGCCGCCGCGGCGAACGACCGGCAGCGGCCGTCGTGGGCGAGACCGCCCTGGTCGGCGAAGCTGACGAACGGCGCCGGGGTGGCCATCACCGCGACCCCGCCCGCGAGCGCGAGCGACGACTCGCCCTTGCGCAGCGACTGCGCCGCGAGGTGCAGGGCGACCAGCGAGGACGAGCACGCGGTGTCGATCGTGAGAGCCGGCCCTTCGAGGCCGAAGGTGTACGCCACCCGGCCCGAGGCGATGCTGCCGGTGGTGCCGGTGCCCAGGTATCCGGCGACGTGCTCGGGCACCCAGCGCAGCCGGGAGGCGTAGTCGTGGTACATCAGCCCGGCGAACACCCCGGTGGCGCTGCCGCGCAGCGAGTGCGGGTCGATGCCGGCCCGCTCGAACGCCTCCCACGAGGTCTCCAGGAGCAACCGCTGCTGCGGGTCCATGGCCAGCGCCTCGGCCTCGGTGAGCCCGAACGGCGCCGGGTCGAAGTCGGCCGCGTCGTAGAGGAACGCGCCGTTGGCCGCGCCCTCAGGGAGGTCCCAGCCCCGGTCACCGGGAGCGCCGGCGACCGCGTCACCGCCCGCCGCGACGAGCTCCCACAGATCCTCGGGCCCGCGCACCCCGCCCGGGTAGCGGCACGCCATCGCGATGATGGCGATCGGCTCGTGCGCCTGCGTCTCGGTCTCCGCCAGGCGCCGGCGGGTCTGCTGCAGGTCCGCCGTCACCAGCTTGAGATAGTCGAGAAGCTTCTGCTCGTTGGCCATTACCACGTCCTCGTCAGATGAGCGGGGCTGCGGGAGTCAGTCGTCGGCGGGGGACAGCCCGAGGCCCCCGTCGATGTAGGCGAACAGCTCCTCGGCGCTGGCCGACGAGACGTCCACCTCGGCCGCCGGCCGGTAGGAGAGCCGCTCGGCCAGAGCGGCCACGCGCTCGGCGATGCCGGGCAGCTCCGGGTCGTCCGGGCGCAGGCCGGCCAGGGCCGCCTCCAGCCGGGACAGGTCGTCCAGCACCGGCGTGGCCGGTCCGGCGGCGGGCACGGCGGCGATCAGGTGCCGGGCCAGAGCCAGCGGGGTGGGGTGGTCGAACAGCAGGGTCGGTGGCAGCCGCAGGCCGGTCACGCCGGTCAGCGCGTTGCGCAGCTCCACAGCGCTGAGCGAGTCGAAGCCGAGATCGAGGAAGCCGCGCGACACCTCGACGTCGTCGGGCCCGCCGTGGCCCAGGATCCGGGCCACGTGGGAGCGGATCAGATCCAGCACGACGCGCTGCCGTTCCGGTTCGCTGAGCGCCGCCAGCGTCTCCGGCCACGCGGCGCCGGACGGCTCGGCGACGGCCGGGCCCGGTTCGTCCCGGCGGGCCGGGGCCAGCGTCGCGAAGAGCGGGGGCAGCCGGTGCGCCAGCGTGCGCAGAACCGCCCGGTCGAGGTGCAGCGGCATGACGGCGGGCGCCTCGGCCTGCTGGGCCGCGTCGAAGGCAGCCAGCGCCTGGGCCGGGGCGAACGCGTGCATCCCGGCCCTGGCCATCCGGGACCGCTGGGCGCCGGTGAGCCGGCCGGTCATGCCGGCACCGGTGTCCCACGGGCCCCACGCCAGCGAGAGGGCGGGCAGGCCCTCGGCCCGGCGGGCCGTCGCGAGCGCGTCCAGATACGCGTTGGCCGCGGCGTAGTTGGCCTGGCCCGCGCTGCCCAGCCACCCGGCCGACGAGGAGAAGAGGACGAAGGCGGCGAGCCCGAGGTCGCGGGTGAGCTCGTGCAGGTTCCGGGCGGCGTCCACCTTGGACGGCAGCACGGCGTTCAGGCCGTCCTCGGTCATCGAGGCCACGACCCCGTCGGCGACCACGCCGGCCACATGCACCACGGCCCGCAGCGGGTGCTCGCCGGGCACGGCCGCCAGCACCTCGCGCAGGGCCGTGGGGTCGGCCGCGTCGGCCGCCACGACCGACACCTCGGCGCCGGCCGCGGTGAGCTCGGCGGTCAGCTCGGCGGCGCCCGGTGCGGCCGGGCCGCCGCGGCTGAGCAGGATCAGCCGGCGGGCGCCGTGCCGGGTCACCAGGTGCCGGCTCAGGTGGGCGCCGAGGTCGCCGGTGCCGCCGGTCACCAGGACGGTGCCTTCGGCGTACGGGGAACCGGGCGCGGCCGGCGAGCAGACGGCGCGGACCAGCCGGGGCACCCGGGCGGCGCCACCGCGGACCGCCACCTGGGCCTCCCCGGCCGCCATGGCCGTCGCCACCTCGTCCGTGGCGTCGCCGTCGTCCTCGACGTCGATCAGCACGAACCGGTCCGGGTGCTCGGACTGGGCGGCCCGGACCAGCCCCCAGACCGCGGCGCCCACCGGATCGGCGGGGGCGCCCGGCTCGGTCGCGACGGCGCCGCGGGTCACCACGGCGAGCACGCCCTCGCCGTCGTCCAGCCACTCCCGCAGCCCGTCGAGGACACGTCTCAGCGCGGCGCGTACCGGTGCACCGGCCGGCACCCGCAGGACCCGGGGCGCGGCCAGTTCGGGACGAGCATCTCCCCCAGCCGGCCGGGCGGGCGGACCGGGCGCCGGTTCCCAGCGCAGTTCGTAGAGGTCGGCGCCGTCCGGGGTGGCCGCCCGCACCTGCTCGGCCGGAAGCGGCCGGACGGCGAGCCCGTCGGCGTGCAGCACGACGCGCCCGTCCGGCTCGGCCGCGGTGATCGCGATCGTGCGCTCACCGGGCGGGCCGGCCGGGGACAGCCGCACCCGCAGGCGGGTCGCGCCGGACCCGGTCAGGCGGACGCCCCGGAAGGCGAACGGCACCAGCGGCGCCGGCCCACCGGCCACGAAGTCGCCGTACGGCAGCGCGTGCAGCACCGCGTCGAGCAGGGCGGGATGGGCCGGGTAGCCGTCCGGGTCCGGCGACGGCAGCGCCACCTCGGCGTACACCTCCCCGCCGTGCCGCCAGACCGACCGGAGGCCGCGGAAGGCCGGCCCGAAGGCCATGCCGCCGGCGATGACCGCCTCGTAATGTCCCGCGACGTCGACCGGGCGCGCCCCGGCCGGCGGCCACGGCGCCGGAAGCTCGGCCGGCCGGGCTTGCGGTTCGGGGCCGAGCACGCCGGTCGCGTGCACGGTCCAGTCCTCGTCACCGGCCGCCGAGTACACGGTCACCGGCCGGCGACCCGCCGGATCGGCGGTGCCGGCCGTCACGCGGAGCCGCCGTTCGCCGCGCTCGGTGAGGACGAGCGGCGCCGCCAGCACGAGCTCGTCCACAACCGCGCATCCGACCCGCCGCCCGGCGTGTGCGGCCATCTCCACCAGGGCGGCGCCGGGCACGACGACCGTGCCGTGCAGCGCGTGGTCGGCGATCCACGGGTGGTCCCGCACCGAGAGCCGCCCGGTGAGGGTTCCGCCGGCGTCGCCGGGCTCCGGCAGCCAGCCCCGGAGCACCGGGTGCTCGCCGTCGGACAGCCCGAGCAAGGCCGCCCCGGCCGCCGGCGGCGCCGGCACCGGGCGATGCGCCGAACGCTGGAACGCGTACGTGGGCAGGTCGACGATCTGGCCGCCGTAGGGGGCGAAGAAGGCCTTCCAGTCCACCCGGGCGCCGGCCGCGTGGGCGCCGCCGATCGCTTCCAGCAGGCCCTCCGGCTCGGGTCCGGAGCCGCGCAGCGCGGTGTGGAAGCCGGCCGGCCGGTCGTCGCCGGTCTCCGCGTGGATCTCCCGGACCAGCGCGGTCAGCGTTCCGCCGGGACCGAGCTCGAGCCAGTTCCGCGCGCCCGCGCCCATCGCCTCGACGGCCGCCTCGTGGAACCGCACCGTGGCCCGGGCGTGCCGCACCCAGTAGCCGGCGGTGGCGATCTCCGGCCCGGCGGCCGTGCCGGAGACCGTGGACACGATCGTCGCCGTGGGCGGCCGATAGGTGAGGCGTTCGGCGACCGCGCGGAAGCCGTCGAGCATCGGCTCCATCAGCGGCGAGTGGAAGGCGTGGCTCACGGTCAGGCGCCGGGTGCGCCGGCCCGCGGCCCGGAAGCGCTCGGCGGCCTCCTCCACCGTCTCGGCCCGGCCGGAGAGCACCACCGAGCGGGGGCCGTTGTGCGCGGCGACGTCGAGATCGGGGCCGATCGAGCCGGCGACCTCGTGCGGAGCCGCCTCCACGGCGATCATCGCGCCGGTCTCGGGCAGCCGCTGCATGAGACGGCCCCGCGCGGCGACGAGGGCGCAGGCATCGGGCAGGTCGAGCACGCCGGCGACGTGAGCCGCGCTGATCTCCCCGACGGAGTGCCCGAGCAGCAGGTCCGGGGTGAGCCCCCAGCCGGCGAGCAGGCGGTGGAGGGCCACCTGCACCGCGAAGAGCGCGGGCTGCGTGTAGCGGGTCTGGTCGAGCAGCCCGGCCTCGGCCGAGCCGGGCTCGGCGAACAGCACGTCGCGCAGCGGCCGGTCGAGCTCCGGGTCGAGATGACCGCAGATCTCGTGCAGGGCCTCGGCGAATGCGGGGAACCGGCGGGCCATCTCGGCGCCGGCGCCCGGCCGCTGCGAACCCTGACCGGAGAAGAGGTACGCGAGCCGGCCTCCGGTGATCTCGCCCGTCACCACACCCGGCCCGGTCCGGCCCGAGCGCAGCGCGTCGAGTCCGGTCAGCAGCGTCTCGTGATCGCCGGCGAGCACCACCGCCCGGTGCTCGAGCGCGGCCCGGGTCAGCGCCGTGGACCGGCCGATCGCCGCGAGACCGGCTTCGGGGCCCGCCGTCAGCGCCGCGTGCAGGGCGCCGGCCTGAGCCCGGAGGGCGGCGGCGCCCCGCGCGGAGAGCAGCACCGGCACCGGGACCGCGGGCGGCGGCGCGGGCTCGGGCTCGGCCTGCTCCGGCGCCTCCTCGAGGATGAGATGGGCGTTGGTGCCGCTGATCCCGAACGAGGAGACGGCGGCCCGCCGCGGCCGCTCGCCCCGGGGCCAGGGTTGCGCCTCGGTGAGCAGCCGGACGGAACCGGCCGACCAGTCCACGTGCGGGGTGGGCCGATCCACGTGCAGCGTGCGGGGCAGCACGCCGTGCCGCAGGGCCTGCACCATCTTGATGACGCCGGCGACGCCGGCCGCGGCCTGGGTGTGGCCGATGTTCGACTTCACCGAGCCGAGCCAGAGGGGACGGTCGCGGTCGCGGCCGTACGTGGCCAGCAGCGCCTGCGCCTCGATCGGGTCGCCGAGCCGGGTGCCCGTGCCGTGCGCCTCCACCGCGTCCACATCGCACGGGGTGAGACCGGCGCCGGCCAGGGCGTCGCGGATCACCCGCTGCTGGGCGGCGCCGTTCGGCGCGGTCAGGCCGTTGGAGGCGCCGTCCGCGTTGACGGCCGATCCGCGCAGCACCGCGTGCACCCGATGGCCGTGCCGGCGGGCGTCGGAGAGCCGCTCCAGCACCAGCAGACCGGATCCCTCGCCCCAGCCGGTGCCGTCGGCCGCCTCGGCGAACGACTTGCAGCGCCCGTCGCCGGCCTGACCGCCCTGCGTCGCGAACTCGGCGAACAGGCCCGGGCTGAACAGCACCGAGACGCCACCGGCCAGCGCCAGCGAGCTTTCCCCGGTACGCAGCGAGTGCGCCGCCAGATGAAGGCCGACCAGCGACGACGAGCAAGCCGTGTCGACCGTGACGGCCGGTCCCTGCAACCCCAGCGTGTAGGCGATCCGGCCGGCCAGCACGCTGGCGCCGGCCGCGGTGCCGTGATGCCCCGCGCTGTCCCGAGCGGCGGCGAGCACCATCACGTACTCGTGCGAGGAGCCGCCGACGAACACGCCGGTGCGGCTGCCCCGCAGCTCCCGCGGGTCGATACGGGCGTCCTCGAACGCCTGCCAGGCCGTCTCGAGCAGGATCCGCTGCTGCGGGTCGAGCAGAGCTGCCTCGCGCGGCGAGATGCCGAAGAAGCCGGGGTCGAAGTCGTGGACGGCGGGCAGGAAGCCGCCGGGCAGTGACACGTCGGCGGGCATGTCCCACCCGCGCTCGGGCGGCGGCTCGCGCATCCCGTCGCCGCCCTGGTCGATCAGGCGCCAGTAGGCCTCCGGGCCCTCCGTTCCGGCGTACCGGCAGGCCATGCCGATCACCGCGATCGGCTCGGCGGCCGAGCCGCGCAGCCGGTCATTCTCGTCCCGCAGGCGCTCATTGGCCAGCAGTGCCGTACGCAGCGCGTCGACGACCGCCGCCGGTGAGGTGTCCATCCCGACCGCCGCCCTCCCTCAGCTGTGCAGTCAGCTTGGGAGCCACGCCCGCCCATTCGACACCCCTAAGCACCACTAATGTCGCTCCCACCCCTAACCGGAATGTGGGGTTGTAGCGACCGGAATGGGCTTCCTAGCCTGGCGGAAACCGCGCGGAATTCCATTCGGCCGGGCTGGGAGAATCGATGACTGAGTCAAATGCGCACCGCCTGACGGTGGTGGGCGCGGGCGTGATGGGCGTCAGCATCACGACCACCGCCCTGCTGCACGGCGTGCCGGTGCGGGTGGTCGAGACCGACCCGCGGCGGCTGGCCCGGCTGCACGCCGACGTGGACCGTCAGCTGCGCCTGGCGCGGCTGCTCGGCGCGGCACCGGCGGAGCGCGCGCCCGGCGAGCTGTCGGCGAGCGAGTCCCTCGACGGCGCCGGCGACACCACGGTGCTGGTCGAGGCGGTCACCGAGCACGCCGGCACGAAGGCCAAGGCGCTGGCCGAGGCCTGCGCGGTGCTGGCGTCGGGCACGCCGATCATCAGCAACACCTCGTCCATCCCGGTCGACGAGCTGGCCGGCGCGGTGGACGATCCGGCCCGGCTGATCGGCGTGCACTTCATGAACCCGCCCTACCTGATCCGCGCGGTCGAGGTGATCCGCGGTCCGCGCACCGGGGAGGCCACCCTGGCCGCCGTGCGCGATCTGCTCGCCGTGCTGGACCGGCAGGTGATCGTGGTCCGCGACGCTCCGGGCTTCGTCACCAGCCGGCTGCTGCACCCGATGATCAACGACGCGGCCCGCATCGTGGCCGAGGGCGTCGCGACCGCCGAGCAGGTGGACGCGCTCATGGAGGGGTGCCTCGGGCACCGCACCGGCCCGCTGCGCACCGCCGACCTGATCGGGCTGGACAACCTCGCCGACTCGCTGTGGGTGCTGCACCAGCGCACCGGCGAGGAGCGCTTCCGGCCCTGCGAGAACCTCCTGGAAAAAGTGCGAAAGGGAGACCACGGCCGCAAGACCGGGCGTGGCTTCTACGATTACGGAGAGGCGCAACCGTGACCATTTCCTCTGCCGGCCCGGCCGCGTCCGCACAGGTCGAGAGCTCGATCCAGCAATTTCTCGAAAAGCGGCTGAAGGCCACTGTGGCGCCCGATTTCGACATCTTCGCGTCGGGCACCGTCACCTCCATGTTCGCCATGGAGCTCGTGGTGCACCTGGAGCAGACGTTCGGCATCATGATCGCCGGGCCGGACCTGCGGATGGACAACTTCCGCACGATCGTGTCGATGACCGGGCTGGTCCTGCGGCTGCGGGAGACCGGCGGTGCCTGAGGCCGGCGGCGGCCTCGCGGACCTGGCGGACCTGGCGGCCAAGCTGATCGGCGACGACGCCGGGGCGTGGGATCGGGCCGGCCGGATCCCGGTCGACGTGCTGCGGGAGCTCGGCGCGGCCGGAGCGCTCTGCGCACAGGTTCCGCCGTCCCACGGCGGGCCGGGATTGTCCAGCCGCGACAACGGCGAGCTGACCGCGTTCGTGGGAAGCCTCTGCAGCTCGGTGCGGAGCGTGATGACCTCGCAGGGCATGGCCGCCTGGGCGGTGCAGCGGCTCGGCGACGCCGCGCAACGGGCGCGCCTGCTGCCGGAGCTGTGCCGGGGCCGGCTCGCCGCGGTGGCGTTCAGCGAGCCGGCGGCCGGCAGCGACCTCACGGCGATGCGAGCCTCGATCCGGCGCGAGGGCGACCGGGTCGTCGTGGACGGCGCGAAGGTCTGGTGCACCGCCGCCGCGACCGCCGATCTGCTCGTCGTCTTCGGTCGGTACGAGGACGGCGCCGCGGCTGTCGTGGTGCCCGCCGGCGCACCCGGCGTGCGCGTGCGGCCCATCGCCGACGCGCACGGCTGCCGGGCCGCGGGACACGCCGACATCGACCTGGACGACGTCCGGCTCCCCGTGGACCACCTGCTCGGCGGCACCGCTCAGGCACTGCCGATGCTGATCACCACTGTGCTCGCGTACGGCCGGATGTCCGTGGCCTGGGGCAGTGCGGGGATCCTGACCGCCTGCCGGCAGGCCGCGGCCGCGCACGCCACCACCCGCCACCAGTCCGGCCGCCCGCTCGCCGGGCACCAGCTGGTGGCCCGCCACCTCGCCGAGCTCTACGTGGCCGAGCAGAACGCCCTCCGCGCGTGCGAGCACGCCAGCGCCCGCTGGGACTCGGGCAGCGCCGAGATGGTGGTCGCCACCGTCCTGGCCAAGCAGGTCAGCGCGACCGGGGCGGCCCGCGGCGCGGAGATCGCGATGCAGGTGCTCGCCTCGGCGGGCGCCCACGACGGTCACGTGGTCGCCCGCGCCCATCGCGACGCCAAGCTCATGGAGATCATCGAGGGCAGCAACGAGATCTGCCAGCTCATCCTGGCGCGGCACACGGTCGAGGCGCTGCCCGCCCGGACCGGGAGGTGAGGGCGATGGAACCCGTCACGGTCAAGTGCCTGGTCTGGGACCTGGACAACACGGTCTGGGAGGGCACCCTGCTCGAGGGCGACGAGCCGCGGCTGCGCCCCGGCGTCCGCGAGACGGTCGAGGAGCTGGACGCCCGGGGCATCCTGCACTCCGTGGCCAGCCGCAACGACCACGAGATGGCCTGGGCGCAGCTGGAGAAGCTCGGCCTGGCCGACTACTTCGTGCTCCCCCGCATCGGCTTCGGCCGCAAGTCCGACGCCGTGCGCGAGATCGCCGCCGAGCTCAGCTTCGCCCTGGGCGCCATGGCCTTCGTCGACGATCAGCCGGCCGAGCGGGCCGAGGTGGCCTACCACCTGCCCGAGGTGCGCTGCTACACCCACGAGCAGGCGGCCGCCCTGTCCGGCTTACCGGAGTTCACGCCCGCCGTCGTGACCAGTGACTCGCGCCGTCGCCGGGCCATGTACCAGGCGTCCTTCCGGCGTGACGCCGTCCGGGCCGCGTTCGACGGGCCGGACGAGGAATTCCTGCGCTCGCTCGAGCTGCGGGTGCGGATCGCCGCCGGGTCGCCCGGCGACCTGGACCGGGTCGAGGAGCTGACCCGCCGTACCAGTCAGATGAACGCGACCGGCGTGCACTACTCCGACGCCGCCCTGCGCGAGCTGCTGGACGACCCCGCGCACGAGGTGCTGGTCACCTCGATCGACGACCGCTTCGGCCCGTACGGCGCGGTGGGGGTGATGCTCGTCGAGAAGCACCCCGGCGCCTGGCACCTGCGGCTGCTGGCCACCTCGTGCCGGGTCGTCTCGCTGGGCGCGGGCGCCGTCATCATCAACTGGCTCACCGACCGGGCCGCCCGGGCCGGGGCGCACCTGATCGCCGACTTCCGGCGCACGCCGCGCAACCGAATGATGGAGATCGCCTACCGGTTCGCCGGTTTCACCGACGACGACTGCGCCTGCCGGGCCGCGATCCGCCCCGGCGACGACGGCATCGAGCGCCTGCATCTCGTCGCCGCACGGCAGGACCCACCCAGCACCATGCGGCTCGAGACCGCCCTGCGGTGACGCCCGCTCCCCCTCCTGATCGAAAGGACCCTGCCATGACGGATTTCGCGGACCTGGTCGGCACGTGGCTGCAGACGGACATCGACGAGTGGACCCGCCGCGTGGTGCGGCGGCACTTCGACCCGGAGACGGGCAGCCCCTATTGGCTCAAGCGCGCCGCCGGGCTCGACTTCGACCCGCGCGACATCACGCGCTACGCGGAGCTGAAGGCGTTCGGCCCGTTCCCGCTGCCGGAGCTGCGCGAGCTCGACCCGGCCGACCTGATCCCGCTCGCGGTCCCCCGGCCGCTCTCCGGGCGGGTGTGGGAGTCCGGCGGCACCACCGGCGATCCCTGCCGCGTGCTCTACACGCCCGAGATGACCCGGCAGCGCCGGGCCTGGCGGCACTGGTCGTTCGCTCGCGAGGGCTTCCGCACCGACGGCACCTGGGTGCAGGCCACCCCGACCGGGCCGCACCTGATCGCCAACGGCATCCCCGAGCTCGCCTCGTACGGCGGCGTCGTGCACACGGTCGACGCCGACCCGCGCTGGGTGAAGCGGCTGATCCGGGCCGGCAAGCTGGCCGAGGCCGACGAGTACACCGATCACATCATCGAGCAGGTCACGACCATCATGCGCAGCCAGCGCGTGAACTACCTGAACACCACCCCGGTGCTGCTGAACGCCCTGATCCGGCGGGCGCCGGAGCTGGCCACCGCGCTGGAGGGCGTGCGGATCAGCGGCACCCACATCACCCCGGCCATGTTCCGCTCCTTCACCGAGGTGCTCCGGGGCGCGATCGTCGGGCGCAGCTACGGCAACACGTTCGGCAGCTCCGCCGGCATCCCGGCCGAGAAGGACGGCGACATCCTCCCGTACCTGCCCAACTTCCCGCAGGTGACGCTCGCAGTGGTGGACAAGAGCGACTGGACCCGGACGGTCGAGTACGGCGAGCTCGGCCGCGTGATGCTGACCGCCCTGCACGACGACCTGTTCCTGCCCAACATCCTCGAACGTGACCAGGCGATCCGGCACGACACCGGCGACGCCTTCCCGTGCGACGGGGTCGCCAACGTCCTGCCGTTGCAGGACACCCGGAAGATGCCCGAAGGCGTCTACTGATGCGGGTCACCGACGTCCTGGTGACGCCGATCGCCGGCGGGTTCTTCCACGACGATCTCGCGGCGGTGCGCGCGGGCGCGGTCCGCGACGGGCAGGCGTACGCCGGCGCACCTCTGACCGCGGGATTCGCCGCCGTCCGGGTGCCGGCGCGCGGGCTCGGCCTGGGCCTGCGGCTCGAGGACGGCACGGTCGCCTGGGGTGACGCGGTGACCGTGCAGTACGCGGGAGCGGGCGGCCGGGAGGCGCCCCTGGAACCTGACGATCGCATCACCGAGCGGCTGCGCCGGGACCTGACCGGCCGGACCGCGGACCAGTTCCGGCCGGCGCTGCCGGAGGTGCTGGCGGCGGCCGGCGACAGCATCGCGCTGCGCTACGGGCTCAGTCAGGCCTGGGCGTCCGCCGTCGCCTCGGCCCGGCGCCGCACCATCTGCGAGGTGCTCTGCGACGAGTACGGTCTCGCGCTGCCGGACCGGCCGGTGCCGGTCTACGCGCAGTCGGGCGACGACCGGTACGACAACGCCGACAAGATGATCATGAAGCGGGCCGACGCGCTGCCGCACGGCCTGATCAACAACATGGCCAAGTTCGAGGCCCTGCCCGAGTACGTCGCCTGGCTCGCCGCCCGGATCGCCCGGCTCGGCGGCGCCGGCTACCGGCCGGTGCTCCACTTCGACCTGTACGGCACGGCCGGGCTCGCCTTCGACGGCGACCTGCGGGCGGTGGCCGACCACCTGACCGGGCTCGAGAAGGCCGCGGCCGGCTACCCGCTGCGGATCGAGTCGCCGGTCGACCTCGGCAGCCGTTCCGCGCAGATCGACGGCATGGCCGCGTTGCGGGCGGCGCTGCGGGAGCGGGACAGCGCGGTCGAAGTGGTGGCCGACGAGTGGTGCAACACCCTGGACGACGTCCTGGCCTTCGTCGCGGCCGGTGCCTGCGACATGATCCAGATCAAGATGCCCGACCTGGGCAGCATCGAGGACAGCCTGCTCGCCGTGCGGCACTGCCGGCAGGCCGGCGTCGGCGCGCTGCTCGGCGGCAGCTGCGCCGAGACCGAGGTCTCGGCGCGCGTCTCGGTCCACGTCGCCCTGGCCGCCCGGCCCGACGTCCAGCTGGCCAAACCCGGCATGGGTGTCGACGAGGGACTCATGCTGGTGCGCAACGAGCAGGCACGCGTGCTGGCGATGCTCGGCCGGCGCTGACCGTCGCGGCCGGCGCCGGCCGGCGCCGTCACTCCGGCTTGCGCGCCACGGCCAGGACGTATTCACGGGTGCCACGCTGCTTCTCGGCGACCGAGAGGAACAGCCGCATCTGCACGCGCTCGAACCACGATCGCCCGCTGTTCTCCGGGGCGGAGAACCTCGACCGGATGTAGTCGAGCCGGGGAGCGATCACCCGCTCGGTGATCGACCGGACGTGCACGTCGACGAAGCCGGCGCGCTTCAGCCGCTCCGCGTACTCGTCCATCGTGTACCAGTTCTCCGACGGCATGGTCCGCTCGCGCAGCTTGCGGCCGAGACGCGCCAGCGGTCCCCGCCCCGGTTCCTCGGCCCGGCTGGGCAGGATGTCGGCCGTGGCCAGAGTGCCGCCGGGCACCAGCACCCGAGCCGCCTCCTCGAAGAACCGCTGCCGGGTGTGGAAGTGCATGGCCGACTCGAGCGCCACGACCCGGTCGACCGTCGCGTCACCGAGCGGCACCTCCGTCGCCGACCCGGCGCGCAGGTCGATCGAGTCGGACAGCCCCTCGGCCGCGATCCGCTCGCGGGCCGCTTCGACCTGCGCCGGCGTGATGTTCAGGCCGTGGATGCGCAGCGGCCCGCGGGTCCGGGCCCAGCGGACGTCCTGCTCGCCATAGCCGAATCCGGCGTCAAGCACCCGATCGCCCGCGGTGATGCCGGCCGTCTCGGCGAGCAGGTCGGCCAGCGCGTCGCCGGCCTCGTCCAGGCCCGGGCATCCCGGCTCCCAGTAGCCGTAGTTCACATAGAACCTCCGGACACCGAGAAAACTGCGGTAAAGGGCCCATCCCGTATTCTTGCGGCCGCGGAACTCGTAGTACGACCGCACCTTTCCCTGGTCGACACTCTCGTGGGCAGTCATGCCTTTTTCTAACGACCGCCGGCGTGACCGGACAACCCTTAAACCGCTGGTAAGGGTGGATGAGCTAGGGGTACGGCCGGTCGCCGAACGCCGCTACGCTCGCACAGGAATGCGAATTCCGACACAGGTGGAAAGCGGCCGGATGACCGACGTGGAAAAACTGCCCGGGCCACCCCGAGTGGTCGTGACCGGGCTCGCCTCCGACTCACACACCTGGAACCTGGTGTACCTCCAGCTGCTCATCGAGGAACTCGGTTACGAGGTGGTCAACCTCGGCCCGTGCGTGCCCGACGCGGTGCTGATCGAGCAGTGCCGGCGGCTCGCGCCGGCGATGGTCGTGATGAGCAGCGTCAACGGCCACGGGCACACCGACGCGCTCCGGGTGATCCGCGGGCTGCGCGAGTGCCCCGGGCTGAGCACGACCCCCGTGGTGATCGGCGGCAAGCTGAGCGTGTCGACGGACCGGGTGGACGCCCTCTCGGCGGAGCTCGTGGCGGCCGGGTTCGACGCGGTGTTCGCCGACGACGGCATCGACAGCTTCCAGTCGTTCGTGGCGCTCGCGGCCGGCACGGCCACGAGCGCCATCGAGGCCACGGCATGAGCGCCCGGCAGCACTCACCCGGCGGCTTCGGCGCCTTCGTGCGTGCGGCCGCCGACCGAGGCGACCTGGTCGTGCAGCCGCGCATGGGTTTCGGCGACCCGGCACAGATGCGGGCCGGGCTGGCCGCGACCCGGCGCGCCGGGCACGCCACCGTCGGCACGATCACCCTGGACAGCTACACCCGCGTCGGTGATCTGGCCGCGGTGTCCCGGGCGCTGGCCGACGGCGCGCTGCTGAACGGCTACCCGATCGCCAGCCACGACCTGTCGGTCACGCGGGCGATGCTCGACGGGATCCGCGGGCCCGGCTTCCCCGTGCAGGTGCGGCACGGGTCGGCGACACCGCACCACATCTTCGACGCCCTCATCCGCCTCGGGCTCGACGTCACCGAGGGCGGGCCGGTCTCGTACTGCCTGCCCTACGGGCGTACGCCGCTGGCCGAGTCGGTGGCCAACTGGGCCCGCTGCGTGGACCGCTTCGCGGCCCTCCGCGAGCGGGGTGTCGAGCCGCACCTGGAGACGTTCGGCGGCTGCCTGCTGGGCCAGCTGTGCCCGCCGAGCCTGCTGGTGGCGATCAGCGTGCTCGAGGCGCTGTTCTTCTGCCGGTACGGGATCCGCAGCGTGTCGGTCAGCTACGCCCAGCAGACCAACCTGGCCCAGGACCTGGAAGCGGTGGGGGCGCTGCGCCGGTTGTGCGCGGAGCTGCTGCCCACCACCGACTGGCACACCGTCATCTACACGTACATGGGGCTGTACCCGGCCACCGACGACGGCGCGATCCGGCTCCTCGGGCACTCGGCGCGGCTGGCCGTCTACAGCGGCTCGGAGCGGCTGATCGTCAAGACGGTCGCCGAGTCGCGGCGCATCCCGACCGTGAAGGAGAACGTCGCGGCCCTGCGCTACGCCGGCTCGTTCGCCTCCTCCGACGTCGTGCCGCTGCCGTTCGGTGACGACTCCGAGGTCTACCAGGAGGCCCGGCAGATCATCGAGGCGGTGCTGGGCCTGCACGCGGAGATCGGCCAGGCGCTGCTGCTCGCGTTCGGCAAGGGCTACCTCGACGTGCCGTACTGCCTGCATCCGGACAACCGGGGCCGGACCCGTGGCTATGTGGCGGCCGACGGCCGGCTGCGCTGGTCCGACACCGGCGCGCTGCCGGTGCGCCGGCCGGTGCGCGACGACGGCCGGCGCGTCACCTCGGCCGGCCTGCTGGCCGACCTGTCCTACGTGCGCCGCACCTACGACGGCCCGGCGTCCGGCACGCCGCGGCCGGCGGCCGTCGAGGGCGATTCGGCCGACGACTGGCGGTTCGCCCTCACCAGTTGGTGATCGGGGCCGAGCACGGGCATCGCCGCGAGCAGACCGGGCAGCGCGCTCAGCGCGGCCACCAGGGACTCCACCAGCTCGTCGCGGCCGACGGGCCGCGCCGCCGGCGTACGCCGGACATCACCTCGCATCGTTCCTCCTTTGGGTCAGGCCCGCTTGCGGGCCAGGGTGATGCCGTCCGCCGTGGCGAGCAGGGACAGGTCGACGCGGTCGTCGCCGTGCAGCACCTCGTTCAGCTCGCGGATGGCCTCGGTGTCGGCGTCGGTAGCCGTGGGGTCGGCCACGCGGCCGAAGAAGAGCGTGTTGTCCAGCACGATCAGGCCGCCGGGGCGGAGCAACGGCAGCACGGCCTCGTAGTACTCCCGGTAGCCGGTCTTGTCGGCGTCGATGAACGCGAGGTCGATGCCGCCCGGGCCGCGCTCGGCGGCCAAGCCGGCGAGCGTCTCGCGGGCGTCGCCGATGCGCAGGTCGATGCGGTCGGCGACGCCGGCGCGCTCCCAGAACGGCCGCCCGACGGCCGGCCACCGTGCGGTGATGTCGCACGTCACCACGACGCCGCCGGGCGGCAGGGCGCGGGCCATGCACAGCGCGCTGTAGCCGGTGTACGTGCCGATCTCGAGCACGGTCCGGGCGCCGGTCAGCGCGACCAGCAGCGCGAGCAGCTGCCCCTCCTCCGCGGCCACCTGCAGGGCCCGGCCCGCCGGCAGCTCGGCGGTCACCTCCCGCAGCTCGCGCAGGACATCGTCGTCGCGCAGGGACGTCCGCCGTACGTAGTCGAGCAGGTCCGGGGTGAGCGTCAGGTGGTCGGCCACGTCGTCATCTCCTGTCCTCGGCCATGGCCATGCGCACCAGCGCGCCGGCGTCCATGGCCTCGATCTCGGCCCGCCGTCCGGCCGGGCGGTCCGGCTCGGCGGCGGGATCGCCCAGCGCCAGCAGCGCGTCGAGCAGTCCGGCGGTGCGCAGCCGGCCGATCGGCACGGCCGCGAGCAGGTCCCGGACGCGCTGCTCCTCGGGGTCGGCGGCGGTCGGCCGCGGCGCCGCGCCGGCGAACAGCTCGCCCGCCAGCCGGTCGGCCAGCATGGCCGGTTGCGGATGGTCGAAGACGACGGTGACCGGCAGTCGCAGCCCCGTCGCCGCGTTGAGCAGGTTGCGCAGCTCCACCGCGGTGAGCGAGTCGAAGCCGAGGTCCCGGAACGGCCGCTCGGGGTCCACCGCGGCCGGCGACTCGTACCCGAGCACCCCGGCCGCGAGCTCGCGGACCAGGTCGGTCAGCGCGGCCGCCCGCTCGTGGTCGTTCAGCCCGCTCAGCCGGCGCGTCAGGTCCGCCCGGTCGGCGCCGGCCCGGCGCCGGGCCACGCGGACCAGGTTGCGCAGCAGCGGGGGGACGCCGGTCACGCGGCCCTTGGCGTACAGCGCGGGCCAGTCCAGCCGCATCGGCAGCACCGCCGGCTCGGAGGCGAGGCAGGCCGCGTCGAACAGGGCCAGGCCGTCCGCGGCCGGCATCGCGACGATGCCGCGCCGGGCGTGGCGCTGCCGCTGTGCCTCGCCGATCTGCCCGCCCATGCCCCGCTCGTCGGCCCACAGCCCCCAGGCGAGCGACGTGCCGGGCAGGCCCAGCGACCGCCGGTGCGCGGCGAGGCCGTCCAGGAACGCGTTGGCCGCCGCGTAGTTGCCCTGACCGGCGCCGCCCAGCACACCCGCGCTGGAGGAGAAGAGCACCAGCGGCACCGACGGCCGGTCCCGGGTGAGCTCGTGCAGGTGCGCCGCGGCGTCGACCTTGACGCGGTAGACGGTGTCGACCTGGTTCTCGGTCAGCGAGGCGAGCAGCCCGTCGTCGAAGACGCCGGCGCTGTGCACCACGGCGCTCAGCGGCCGGCCGGCCTCGGCCCGCCGGACGATGCGGTGCAGCGCGTCGCGGTCGCCGACGTCGCAGGCCGCGAGCGTCACCTCGGCGCCGAGGTGACGCAGCCGGTCCACCAGTTCGCCGGCGCCCGGCGCGTCGCCGCCGCGGCGGCTGAGAAGCAGCAGATGGCGTACGCCGTGAGCGGCGACGAGATGCTCGGTGATCAGCGAGCCGACCCCGCCCGTGGCGCCGGTGACCAGGACCAGGCCCGCCGGGTCGAAGGAGGCCGACGGGACGGAGTCGTGCTCGCCCCGCGGCAGCCGGGCCAGCCTCGGCACCAGCAGCCGGCCGGCACGCAGCGCGGACTGCTCCTCGGCGACGCTCAGCGTGGTCAGCGCTCGCGCCGACGACTCGGCGCCGTCCACGTCGATCACGCGGAACCGGTCCGGGTGTTCGGCGTGGGCCGAGCGCACGAGGCCCCAGACCGCGGTGGCCACCGGGTCCGGCCCGTCGTCGTCCGCGGCGGCCGTGACCGCCCCGCGCGTCACGAAGGCGAGCCGCGGTCCGGCCGGCCGGTCGTCCGCGGTCCAGGCCCGGATCAGCGCCAGCACGTGCCGGGTGGCCGCCCGGGTCCGTGCCGCGAGCCCCGCCTCCGGGTCCGGAGCGCCGGGACCGGGAACATCGGGAACGCCGGCCACGAGAACCAGGTCCGGCATGGGCTCGCCGTCGTCCACCGCCCGGTTCAGGTCCGCGAGGTCGCGGAAGCGGCGCACCCCGTCGAGCGGGAGGCCGGCGCCGAGAACGGCGATCGAGACGGACTCCGGCCCGGTGGGCGGCATCGGCATCCAGTCAACGCGGAAGAGGCCGTCATGCGTTCCCGCGGCGCCGGCCCGGATCTCGTCGACCGGAACGGCGCGCAGCACCAGCGACCCGATGGTCCCGACCGGGTCTCCGGCCTCGTCGGCCAGCAGCACCGCAACCGAGTCGGCGCCGGCGGCGGTCAGCCGGACCCGCACCGTTCCGGTCACCGGCCGGTGGATCTCGAGGTCCGTGAAGGAGAACGGGCGGTGTCCCCCGCCCGCCTCCGGCAGCAGCTCACCGAGCGCTATGCCTTGCAGGGCCGCGTCGAGCAGCGCCGGATGGATCAGGTGACCGGTCGCCTCCCCGCCGGCCTCGCCGGGCAGGGCGACCTCGGTGTAGACCGCGTCGCCGGTGGTCCACGCCGCCTGCAGCCCGTGGAACGCGGGCCCGAGCTCGACACCGGCCGCGGCCAGACCGCCGTAGAGGTCGTCGACCGCGAGCGGGCGCGCGCCGGCGGGAGGCCAGGCGCCCAGGTCGTCGCCGGCCGCCGGCTCGGACGTGGCCAGCCAGCCGCTCCCGTGCACCTGCCAGCTCTCGTCGGCGCCGGCCCGGCCGTGCAGCCGCACCGGGCGCCGCCCGCTCTCGTCCTCCGGGCCGACCGTCAGCTGCAGGTCCACCGCGCCCTCGGCCGGAACCAGCACCGGCGCGTGCAGGGTCAGCTCGGCGACCCGGCCGAGCCCCACCACCTCGCCGCTCTTGGCCACCATCTCGGCCAGCGCGGTGGCCGGCAGCACCGCGGCCCCGGCCACCACGTGGTCGCCCAGCCAGGGTGCGGCCGCGCGGGACAGCCGGGCGGTGAAGACGACGGCGCCCGAGTCGGCCACCTCCACCCCGGCGGCCAGCAGCGGGTGCGCCGGATCCGTCAGGCCGGCGGCGGTCACGTCGGCCGCGCGCACCGGCCCGTCCAGCCAGTGGCGGGTGCGCTGGAACGGATACGTGGGCAGTTCGACGGTCGTCACCTCGACGTCGCCGAGCGCACCGGACCAGTCGACCTCGACGCCGTGCAGGTGAACCTCGGCGAGGCCGGCCCGGAAGCGGTCCAGGCCGCCGTCGTCGCGGCGCAGCGTGCCGAGCACCACGGCGGCGCTGTCCCGGTCGTGCAGGGTGTCCTGCACGCCCACGGTGAGCACCGGATGCGGACTGCACTCGACGTAGAGCTGGAAGCCGTCGGCGTCCAGCAGGTCGACCGCCGCTCGCAGCCGCACCGGACGGCGCAGGTTCTCGTACCAGTAGCCGGCGTCGAGCCGCTCGCCGGGAAGCGGCGAGGCGGTGAGCGTCGAGTAGAACGGGACGGCCGCCGGCCGAGGCGTGACGCCGGACAGGGACTCGAGGATCTCCTCACGGATCCGCTCCACCTGAGCGGAGTGCGAGGCGTAGTCGACCGCGATGCGCCGGGCCCGGACGTCCGAGCCGGTGCAGTGCGCGAGCAGCTCGTCCAGCGCCGGGGCCTCGCCGGAGACGACGACGGTCCGCGGGCCGTTCACCGCGGCGACCGACAGCCGGCCGTCCCAGCGTTCCAGCAGCGGCTCGACGTCCTCCGCGGGAAGGTCGACGCTGGCCATGCCGCCGGTGCCGGCCAGCGCCCGCAACGCCCGCGACCGCAACCCCACCACCCGCGCACCATCCACCAACGACAACGCACCCGCCACCACCGCCGCCGCGATCTCACCCTGCGAATGACCCACCACCGCCGACGGCCGCACCCCACACGACTCCCACAACCGCGCCAACGACACCATCACCGCAAACAACACCGGCTGCACCACATCAACCCGCTCCAACCCCGGCCCACCCCCCAACACCACCTCCCGCAACGACCACCCCACAAACGGCTCCAACGCCGCCTCACACGCCACCATCGACTCCGCAAAAACCGGCGACACCGACCACAACGACGCCGCCATCCCCGCCCACTGCGCACCCTGACCGGGGAAGACGAAGACCACCTGGCCGCCGGCGCGGGCACGGTTCACCGACACGCCGGGTGCGGCCCGGCCCTCGGCCACGGCGCCCAGCCCGGCCAGCACGCCGTCCCGGTCGCCGGCGGTCACCACCGCGCGGTGCTCGAAACCGGTTCGGGTGGTCATCAGCGAGTACGCCAGGTCCGCGCAGGACAGGCCGGGCCGGTCGGCGAGCCACGTCCGGAGCCGGGCGGCCTGTGCGGCCAATGCCTCCGGCGTGCGGGCCGTCACCACCACGGGCAGCGCGGGGCCGGCCGCGCGCGGGGCCGGCTCGGGCTCCGCCGGCGCCTCCTCGATGATCAGGTGGGCGTTGGTGCCGC
This sequence comes from Actinoplanes sp. NPDC048988, assembly GCF_043197815.1. Classification (NCBI taxonomy): domain Bacteria; kingdom Bacillati; phylum Actinomycetota; class Actinomycetes; order Micromonosporales; family Micromonosporaceae; genus Actinoplanes; species Actinoplanes sp. NPDC048988. Next base: position 724,069 of record NZ_JBICTW010000001.1, read on the forward strand.
TGATGCCGAACGAGGAGATCCCCGCCCGCCGCGGCCGGTCACCGCGCGGCCAGGGCCGGGCCTCGGTCACCAGGCGCACGGCGCCGGACGACCAGTCGGCGTGCGGCGTCGGCTCGTCGACGTGCAACGTCGTCGGCAGCCGCTCGTGGCTCAGGGCGAGCACCATCTTGATGATCCCGGCGACGCCCGCGGCGGCCTGGGTGTGCCCGATGTTCGACTTGACCGACCCGAGCCAGAGCGGCCGGTCGGCCGGCCGTCCGGCGCCGTACGTGGCGAGCAGCGCCCGCGCCTCGATCGGGTCGCCCAGGGCGGTGCCGGTGCCGTGCGCCTCCACGGCGCCCACGTCGCCCGGGGCCAGCCCGGCCGAGGCCAGCGCGGCCCGGATCACCCGCTCCTGCGAGGGCCCGTTGGGCGCGGTGAGGCCGTTCGACGCGCCGTCGGAGTTCACCGCCGAGCCGCGCAGCACGGCGAGCACGCGGTGACCGTGGCGGCGGGCGGCGGAGAGCCGTTCGAGCACCACCAGGCCCACGCCCTCGCTCCAGCCGGTGCCGTCGGCCGCGCCGGCGAACGACTTGCACCGGGCGTCGCCGGCCAGGCCGCCCTGGCGGGCGAACTCGGCGAACGCCACCGGTGTGGACATCACCGTCACGCCGCCGGCCAGGGCGAGGTCGCACTCGCCGGCGCGCAGGGCCTGGGCGGCCAGGTGGACGGTGACCAGCGACGAGGAGCAGCCGGTGTCCACCGTGAGGGACGGTCCCTCGAGTCCGAGGACGTACGAGAGGCGCCCGGAGATGATGGATCCGGCCGTGCCGGTCATGGCGAAGCCCTCGGCCCCGCCGCGGGCGGCACCGAGCAGGGCGGAGTAGTCGGACGGTCCGGCGCCCACGAAGACGCCGGTGGCGCTGCCGCGCAGCCGGGCCGGGTCGATGCCGGCGTGTTCGACCGCCTCCCAGCCGGTTTCCAGCAGCAGTCGCTGTTGCGGGTCCATGGCCTGCGCCTCGCGCGGGGAGATGCCGAAGAAGGCGTGATCGAAGCCGGCCGCGTCGTAGAGGAAGCCGCCCTCGGCCCGGTAGCCGGCGCCGTCGCCGGTCCATCCCCGGTCGGCCGGGAAGGGGCCCACCGCGTCGGTGCCGTTGGCCAGCAGCGCCCACATCGATGCGGGCCCGGTGACGCCGCCCGGGTAGCGGCAGGCCATGCCGACGATCACCACGGGATCGTCGGCATCCGCCACCGCGGCCATCGGCGCCGGCCCCTCGGCCTCGGCTCGCCCACCGGCCATCTGCCGGCGGAGCAGCCTGGTCACCGCGTCGACGCTGGGATGGTCGAAGACGAGCGTGGCGGGCAGGCTCAGCCCGGTGGCGACGGCGAGCCGCTGCCGGAGCTCGACCGCCGTCACCGACGTGAGGCCGAGGTCCTTGAAGGACACCTCGGCCGGCAGTTCGTCGCCACCGGCGTGGCCCAGCACCGCGGCCGCCTCGGCCCGGACGAGATCGCGGACGATCTCGTCGCGCTCGCTGTCGGCGGCCCGGGCCAACCGGCGGCTGAGCGCGGCGGCGCGCGAGTCGTCGCCCGGTTCCGCGCCGGCGGAGGAGGCCTCGGCCACCTCGTCGAGCAGCGGTCGCCGCCGGGAGAGCGAATAGAGCTCGGCGAACCGGGTCCAGTCCACGTCGGCGACCGTCACCGTGACGTCACGCTGCTCCACCGCCCGGCGCAACGCGGTCAGGGCCGCCGCCGGGGGCATCATGCGCACGCCCTGCCGGGTGTGCGCGTCGTCGACGAGCCGGCCCATGCCGGCGCCGGCCCAGCCGCCCCACGCGATCGAGGTGGCGGCCAGCCCGCGGGCGCGGCGATCGGCGGCGAGCCCGTCCAGGTAGGCGTTCGCGGCCGCGTAGGCCGCCATGCCGGCGCTGCCCCACACGGCCGCGGCCGAGGAGAAGAGAACGAAGGCGTCGAGCGCCCGGTCGCCGAGCAACTCGTCGAGGTGCCGGGCCCCGGCCGCCTTCCCGGCGGCGACCCGGGCCGCCTCCTCCGGGGTCAGGTCGGCCAGCGCCTGCTGCGCGCCGACACCGGCCGCGTGCACCACCGCGGTCAGCGGCGGCTCGGCCGGCAGCGCCTCGAGCATCGCGGCGACGGCGGCCCGGTCGGCCATGTCGCAGGCGAGCGCGGTCGCCGGCACGTCCAGTTCGTCCAGCAGCGCCGCGGCGCCCGCCGCGGCCGGGCCGCCCCGGCTGACCAGCACGACGTGCTCCGCGCCGTTCGCCGCCAGCCAGCGCGCGACCTCGGCGCCGACGCCGCCGGTGCCGCCGGTGACCAGGACGGTGCCCCGGGGCCGCCAGCCCTCCCCGGCGCCGCGCGGGCGGCTCGCGCGCGCCAGCCGGCGGACGAGGACGCCGCCGGCGCGCAGCGCGAACTGGTCCTCGCCCCGGTCCTCGGCCGCGCCGCCGAGCAGGGTGCACAGCGTGGCCGCGTCCGCGTCGGGCCGGGCCGACGCGGCGGGCAGGTCCACCATTCCGCCCCAGGTGCCGGGGTGCTCCAGGCCGGCGATGCGGGCCAGCCCGGCCAGCGCCGCGGCCTCGGCCGACACCGGGTCGGCCGGAACGACCTGCTCGGCGCCGCGGGTGACGACCCAGAGCCGCGCGCCGATGCCGGCGTCGAGCAGGCCCTGCACCAGCGCGACGGTGGCCACCGTCCCGGCGGTGAGGGGCACGTGGGCCGGGTCGGGCCGCTGATGCAGACCGGCGTACGACAGCACCCCGGCCAGGTCCCCGTGCCGCTCGGCGATCTCCCGCAGGCGGGCACCGGCGACCTCCCGGCCGGTGCCGGGCGGCAGGTCGAGGCGGACGACGCCGGCGCCGGCCCGCACGAGAGCCCGCTCGGCGGCGGCCGGCTCGGCGGCGGTGTCGTCCCCCGAGGTGACCAGCAGCCAGGTGCCGGACGGCACCGCGGCGGGAAGATCGGCCCGGCGCCACACCACCCGGTAACGCCAGGAGTCCACTATGGAGTCTTGCTGCCGGCGGCGGTGGAAGCGGGCCAGGGCCGGGGCCACCTCGCGCAGCGCGACGGGGTCGTTCAGGCCGATGGTGGCGGCCAGGGTCGCCGGATCGCCGGCGCCGACGGCGTCCCAGAATGCCGAGTCCTCGGCGGCGACGGTGGCGGCCGGCACCTCCACCCAGAAACGCTGATGCTGGAAGGCGTACGTGGGCAGCTCGGCCGACGGGCCGGGGCCGAGCAGCGACCGCCAGTCCACCGGCGCGCCCGCCACGTAGGCCTCGGCCAGCGACCGCCGCATCCGCGAGGCCTCCGGCTCGTCGCGCCGCAACGTGCCCAGCGCCGTCGCGGGCGCGGACCGGGCGGCGATCGTGTCCTGCACCGCGCCGACGAGCACCGGGTGCGGGCTGACCTCGACGAACATGTCGCAGCCGTCGTACAGGGCGGCCTGGACGGCGTCGTGCATGCGCACCGGCTCGCGCAGGTTTCGATACCAGTACGCGGCGTCGAGCCCGTCCGTGCCGAACAGCGACCCGGTGACGGTGGAGTAGAAGGCGATCGGCGCATCGGCCGCCCGGACCTCGCCGAGGGCCCGGCCCAGGTCGTCGCGGATGCGCTCGACGTAGCGCGAGTGGGAGGCGTACCGCATCGCGACCCGCCGCGCGCGGACGCCGCGCCCGGCGCACACCTCGGCCAGCTCGTCCAGGGCGGCGTTCTCGCCGGACACGATCACCGTGTGGGGCCCGTTCACGGCGCCGACGGTGAGCCGGTCGCCCCAGGGCTCGATCAGCTCCGCGGCCTCGCCGGCCGGCTGCCACACCGAGAGGAGGCCGCCGATGCCGTCCAAGCGGAGCGCCTCGCGGCCCCGCACCGCGATGACCCGGGCCGCGTCCGCCAGCGACAGGGCGCCGGCCACGCACGCGGCGGCCACCTCGCCCTGGCTGTGCCCGATCACCGCGGCGGGCTCGACGCCGGCCGAGCGCCACAGGGCGGCCAGCGAGACCATGACGGCGAAGTTCACCACCTGAGTGACGTCGACCCGGTCCAGCGGCGGCGCGCCCGGTTCGCCCCGCAGCACCGCCTCCGGCGAGTAGTCCAGGTGCGGCGCGAAAGCCGCCGAGCACTCACGCATCCGATCGGAGAAGACCGGCGACGAGTCGAGCAGGTCGGCGCCCATGCCCGGCCATTGACCGCCCTGGCCGGGGAAGACGAAGACCACGCGCTGGCCGCCGTCGGCGGTGCCGGTGACGGCGGTGGCGACGGGCTCCTCGCGCGCCAGGGCATCGAGCGCGGAGATCCGCCCCTCGGCGTCGTCGAGCAGCACCGCGCGGTGCCGGAAGGCGGACCGGGCGCCGGCCAGCGACCGCGCGACCGCGGCCGGCGTCGGGCCCGGGTGCTCCGCCAGATGCTCGGCGAGGCGACGGGACTGGTCCCGCAGGGCGGCCGCCGACCGGCCGGAGACGATCCATGGAAGGTCGCCGGGCTCCGTGCCCGGCTCGGGGTCGCCCTCGGGGGCGGGCGGCGCCTCCTCCAGGATCAGGTGGGCGTTGGTTCCGCTGATGCCGAACGACGAGACACCGGCGCGCCGCGGCCGGTCACCGGCCGGCCAAGGTTGTTCCTCGGTCAGCAGCCGCACGGGAGCCGACTCCCAGTCGACGTGCGGCGTCGGCGCGTCCACGTGCAGCGTGCGCGGCAGCAGCCGGTGCCGCAGCGCCATCACCATCTTGATCACGCCGGTGACGCCGGCCGCGGCCTGGGTGTGCCCGAAGTTCGACTTGGCCGAGCCGAGCCACAGGGGACGGCCGGCGGAACGGCCGCGACCGTACGTCGCGAGCAGCGCCTGCGCCTCGATCGGGTCGCCCAGCCGGGTGCCGGTGCCGTGCGCCTCCACCGCGTCGACGTCGCCGGGCTCCAGGCTCGCGGCGGCCAGCGCCCGCCGGATCACCCGCTGCTGCGACGGCCCGTTCGGGGCGGTGAGCCCGTTGCTGGCGCCGTCCGAGTTCACCGCGGAGCCGCGCAGCACCGCGAGCACCCGGTGGCCGTTGCGGCGCGCGTCGCCGAGCCGTTCCAGCACCAGCACGCCGACGCCCTCGCCGAAACCGATCCCGTCGGCGGCGGCGGCGAACGACTTGCAGCGCCCGTCCGGCGCGACCGCGCCCTGGCCGGAGAAGGCGGCGAAGAACTGCGGCGTGGCCATCACGTTGACCCCGGCGGCCAGGGCGAGGCCGCATTCGCCGGCCCGCAGGCCGTACATGGCCAGGTGGATGGCGACCAGGGACGACGAGCACGCGGTGTCCACGGTCACCGCCGGCCCTTCCAGGCCCAGCGCGTACGCCACCCGGCCCGACATCACGCTGCTGGTGGTGCCGGTCAGCGCGTACCCCTCGCGGTCCAGGCCGGTGGCCGCGAGCAGCGCGGGATACTCCTGCGTGATGCCGCCGACGTAGACGCCGGTCGCGCTGCCGTGCAGCGAGGCCGGATCGATGCCCGCCCGTTCCAGCGCCTCCCACGACGTTTCCAGCACCTGCCGCTGCTGAGGGTCCATGGACAGGGCCTCGCGGGGCGAGATGCCGAAGAAGGCGGCGTCGAAGTCGCCCGGATCGGTGAGGAACGCGCCCTCCCGGGTGCGCGAGCTCGCCGTCGCGGCGGACCCGGGCTCGAACAGCTCGTCGCTCCACCCCCGGTTGCCCGGGAACGGGCCGATGGCGTCCGTGCCGGCGGCCACGGCGGCCCACAGCTCCTCCGGCGAGCCGATGCCGAGTGGGTAGCGGCAGGCCATCCCGACGATGGCGATCGGTTCGCGGGCCCGCTCCTCGACCTCGGTCAGGCGGGCCCGCGCCCGGCGGCTGTCGGCGATGGCCCGCTTGAGGTACTCGCGAAGCTTCTCTTCCTCGGACATCGGTCAGCTCCTTGGCCTACGGCGGCGGGTCACAGATCGAGCCCCTGGTCCACCAGGTCGAACAGTTCGTCGTTGGTGGCGGCGTCGAGGTCGTCGGGCGCCGCCGCCGGCGCCTGCCAGCGGGTCATCAGGTCGCGCAGCCGGGCGCCGATGCGGGTCCGGTCGTGGGCGTCGGGATCGAGCGCGACGAGCGACTCACCGAGCCGGGTCAGCTCGGCCAGCACGGTGTCGACATCGGCGCCGCCGGCGTCCGGGAAAAGCTCGCCCTCCACGAAGGCGGCGAGGGCGAGCGGCGTCGGATGGTCGAACACCAGCGTGGTCGGCAGTCGCAGGCCGGCGGCCTTGCTCAACCGGTTGCGCAGCTCCACCGAGGTGAGCGAGTCGAAGCCGATTTCCTTGAAGGCGCGGCCCGGTTCCACCCCGGCCGGCCCGGAGTGCCCGAGGACCGTCGCGGCGTTGACGCGCACGAGCTCCAGCAGGGCGCGGGACCGCTCGGACGGCGGCAGCGCGGCCAGCCGATCGCGCAGCGGCTGGGCCCCCGCGGCCGAGGTCGCCGCACGAGCCGTCGCCGCCCCGGCCCGCCTCAGGCCGCGCAGCAGCGGCGGTACCGATTCCGCATCGATCGACGCGAGGTCGATCATCGCCGGCACGGTCACCGCGCGGTCCACGACCGTCGCCAGGTCGAACAGGTCGAGACCGGTGGCGCTGTCCAGGCCGGCGCCCATCCGCCGCACCTGGGTGTCGTCGAGGTGGCCGGTCATCGTGCTGCGCTCGTCCCACAGCCCCCAGGCCATCGCCGAGGCGGGCAGGCCGGCCGATCGCCGGTGCTGGGCCAGGGCGTCGAGGAACGTGTTGGCGGCCGCGTAGTTCGCCTGGCCCGGCGCACCGAAGGTGGCCGCCGCCGAGGAGAACAGCACGAACGCGGCCAGGTCGGCGTCCGCGGTGAGCTCGTGCAGGTTCACCGCTCCGTCGATCTTGGGACGGAGCACCCGGTCGAGCTGCGCGGGGGTCAGCGAGTCGACCAGTCCGTCGTCCAGGACGCCGGCGGTGTGCACGACCGCGGTGAGCGGGTGGTCCGCCGGCACGCCCGCCAGCACCTCGGCCAGCGCGGCGCGGTCGGCGACGTCGCAGGCGACCGTCCGGACGCGGGCGCCGAGGGCGGTCAGCTCGCCGGTCAGCTCCCGCGCGCCCGCCGCATCGAGGCCGGATCGGCTGGTCAGCACGAGGTTCCGGACGCCGTACGCGGTGACCAGGTGCCGGCTGACCAGGGCGCCGAGCGTGCCGGTGGCCCCGGTCACCAGCACCGTGCCGTCCGGGTCGAGCGGCCGGGGAACGGTCAGCACCACCTTGCCCACCAGGCGGGCCTGGCTCAGCGCGCGCAGCGCCTCCGGCGCCCGGCGCACATCCCAGGTGGTCAGCGGCGAGTGCGGCAGGACGCCGGTGTCCAGCAGGCGCACGATCTCGGTGAGCATCTCCTGCAGACGCCGCGGCCCGGCCTCCATGAGGTCGTAGACGTTGTAGACCACGCCCGGGTACTCGGCGGCGACCTTGTCCGGATCCCGCTTGTCGGTCTTGCCCATCTCCATGAACCGCCCGCCCCGTGGCAGCAGCCGCAGGCCGGCGTCGACGAACTCGTCGGCCAGGCAGTCCAGCACGACGTCCATGCCGTCGCCGCCGGTCGCGGCCAGGAACCGCGGCTCGAAGTCGAGCGTGCGCGAGTTGGCGATGTGCTCGTCGTCCAGGCCGGCCGCGCGCAATGCCGGCCACTTCGGCGGGCTCGCCGTGCCGTAGACCTCGGCGCCGAGGTGGCGGGCCAGCGGCACGGCCGCCAGTCCGACGCCGCCGGCCGCGGCGTGGATCAGCACCTTCTCGCCCGGCTGCACCCGGGCCAGGTCGACCAGCCCGTAGTACGCCGTCATCCACGCGATCGGGATCGCGGCGCCCTGCTCGTACGTCCACCCGTCGGGCAGCTTGACCAGCCAGCGGTGATCGGAGACGCCGATCGGGCCGAACGAGCCGAAGCAGAGGCCCAGCACCCGGTCGCCCGGTGCGACGTTGTCGACGCCGGGGCCGACGTCGAGCACCACGCCGGCCGCCTCGCCGCCCAGGTGGTCCTGGCCCGCGACCATGTCGAGGCCGACGATCACGTCCCGGAAGTTCATGCCCGAGGCCCGCACCGCCAGGCGTACCTGCCCCTCCCCCAGCGGTTCGAGCATCTCCGGCACGGAGATCAGTTCGAGGTTCTCGAAGGTGCCCTTGCCGACCGTCTCCAGCTTCCAGGCGGGAGTCCGTACGGGCGGGACGAGCGCGTCCATGCTCTCGATCCGGGCCAGCCGGGGCACCAGCACCTCGCCGTCGCGCACCGCGAGCTGCGGCTCGTCGGTGGCGAGGGCGGCGCTCAGCAGCTCGGCGGTGGCCGAGCCGTCCACGTCGATCAGCCGGAACCGTTCCGGATGCTCGGACTGGGCCGACCGCAGCAGGCCCCAGACCGGCGCGGTGGCCAGATCGGGCACGTCCTCGCCGTCGCGGGCCGCGACGGCGCCGCGGGTCACCACCGCGAGCTGCACGTCGCCGCGGTCGGCGGAGAGCCAGTCGCCGACGAGGCGGAGCGCCCACCCGGCGGCGTCGTGGGCGGCGGCGGCCAGATCGCCACCGTTCCCGGACGTGACACAGGCCAGCAGCACGTCCGGCCGGTCGCCGTCGTCGAGCGCGCCCATCCCGGCCAGGACCGGGGTCGCCGCGTCCAGGATGCCGAACGGGTCGGCGCCCAGCACGGCGATGCTTGCCGCCGCGCCGGGCCGGGTCAGGACCGGCCAGTCCACGTGGAAGAGCGGCTGCCGTGGCGCCGGGCTCAGCTCGCCGGCGCGCACCTCGCGCAGCACCAGCGTGTCCACCTCGGCCACGACCTGGCCGGCCGGGTCCCACATGACCAGGCGCACCCCGTCGGCGCCGGCCGGCGAGATCCGAACCCGCAGGACGGTGGCGCCGGTCGCCCGCAGCCGCACGCCGGTCCAGGCGAACGGCAGGCGCAGCGCGCCGTCGCCGTCGTCGCGCAGGAAGAGCCCGTGCAGGGCGGCGTCGAGCAGGGCCGGATGCAAGCCGAAGCGATCGGCCTCGGCGGCCCGGGGCTCGGGCAGCGCGATGTCGGTCCACACCTCGTCGCCCCGCCTCCAGGCGGCGATCAGCCCGCGGAACGCCGGGCCGTACTCGTAGCCGGCCTCGGCCAGGCGCTCGTACAGCCCGGCCACCTCGACCGGCCGCGCGTCCGCGGGCACCGCCGGCGACTCGCTCGTGGCCGGCGGTGCGGCGGAGGCGAGCACGCCGGCGGCGTGGGCGGTCCAGGCCGAGCCGCCGGCCGGGCGCGCGTGGATCGTCACGTCGTGCCGGCCGTCGCCGGATTCCTCCGCGCGGACCTGCACGAACACGGCCTCGTCGGCGGGCAGGATCAGCGGCGCCTCGACGCGCAACTCCTCCAGGCCGGGGTGGCCGGAGCGGGCACCGGCTTGCAGGGCCAGCTCGGCGAAGAGGGCGCCCGGGACCAGGACCTGCCCGTTGAGCGCGTGGTCGGCCAGCCAGGGGGCCGCCGGCCGGGAGAGCAGGCCGGTGAGCACCACCCCGGAGCCGCCGGCCAGGTCGACCGCGGCGCCCACGAACGGGTGGTCGACCGTGCCGAGGCCGAGAGCGGTCACGTCGCCGGCGGCCGGGCCGACCTCGAGCCAGAAGCGGTCGCGCTGGAAGGGGTAGGACGGCAGTTCCACAAAGGACGCCGAGCTCTCCGGCAGGAGAGACTCCCACCGCACGGGCATGCCGTGTGCCCAGGCCTCGGCCGCGGAGGCGGTGAAGCGATCCCAGCCGCCGTCCTCCCGGCGCAGCGTGCCGATCGCCACGGCGTCGTCGAACCCGCCGTCCTCGAAGACCTCGGCCAGCGCGGGCACGAGCACCGGGTGCGGGCTGACCTCGAGGAACCGGCGATGCCCGGCGGCCAGGGCGGCGGTCACCGCGTCCTGGAAGCGCACGCTCTCGCGGACGTTGCGGTACCAGTAGGCGCCGTCGAGCTCGCTTCCCGGCACGACCTCGCCGCTGACCGCGGAGTAGATCGTCACCGGCGTGTCCCGCGGGGTGACCGGTGCCAGGTCGGCGGCGATCTCGGCGGCGAGCACGTCGATGGCCGGCGAGTGGGCCGAGAAGTCGACGCCCGGGATGCGCCACCGCATGACGCCGCGCCGGGACAGCTCGCGCTCGAATCCGGTCAGCGCCTCGGCCTCGCCGACCACCACCGTGGCCCGCGGGCTGTTGACGGCCGCGACGAAGAGCCGGTCCGGCCAGGCGGCGATCAGCTCACGCACCTCGGCCTCGGGCAGCACCACGGAGATCATGCCGCCGGTGCCGGCCAGCGCCCGCAACGCCCGCGACCGCAACCCCACCACCCGCGCACCATCCACCAACGACAACGCACCCGCCACCACCGCCGCCGCGATCTCACCCTGCGAATGACCCACCACCGCCGACGGCCGCACCCCACACGACTCCCACAACCGCGCCAACGACACCATCACCGCAAACAACACCGGCTGCACCACATCAACCCGCTCCAACCCCGGCCCACCCCCCAACACCACCTCCCGCAACGACCACCCCACAAACGGCTCCAACGCCGCCTCACACGCCACCATCGACTCCGCAAAAACCGGCGACACCGACCACAACGACGCCGCCATCCCCGCCCACTGCGCACCCTGACCGCCGAAGACCAGGACCGGCCGAGGGTCGGCCGGCGCGGTCCCGGTGATCGCGGTGTCCAGCCCGGCGAGGGCGGTGAGCAGTTCCTCGCGATCGCCCGCCCGGACCACAGCGCGGAAGCGGCCGGCCGCCCGGGTGCGCACAAGCGCGTGGGCGAGGCCGGTCAACGGCAGGCCGGGCCGCTCGGCGAGGTGCTCGCGCAGCCGCTCGGCCTGGGCGGTCAGGGCCGCCTCGTCGCGGGCGGAGAGGACGAAGGAGAGCGGATGCTCCGGCACCGGGTCCGGCGCCACGGCCGCCTCCTCGGGCGCCTGCTCCAGGACGACGTGGGCGTTGGTGCCGCTCATGCCGAACGAGGACACCGCCGCCCGGCGTGGCCGCGCGGCTCCCGGCCAGGGCCGCGCCTCGGTCAGCAGCCGTACGGTGCCGGCCGACCAGTCGACGTGCGGGGACGGCTCGTCCACGTGCAGGGTCGGCGGCAGCACGCCATGCCGCATCGCCATGATCATTTTGATGACACCGGCCGCGCCGGCGGCGGATTGGGTGTGCGCGATGTTCGACTTGACGGAGCCGAGCCAGAGGGGTTCGCCCGGCCGGTCGGCGCCATAGGTGGCCATCAGCGCCTGCGCCTCGATGGGGTCGCCCAGCCGGGTGCCCGTACCGTGCGCCTCCACCGCGTCCACCTCGGCCGGCGTGAGCCGCGCGTTGGCCAGCGCCTGGCGGATGACCCGCTGCTGCGAGGGGCCGTTGGGCGCGGTGAGGCCGTTGGAGGCGCCGTCGGAGTTGACCGCGCTGCCGCGCAGCACGGCGAGAACCCGGTGGCCGTTGCGCCGCGCATCCGACAGCCGCTCCAGGACGACGAGCCCGACGCCCTCGCCCCAGCTGGTGCCGTCGGCGGCCGCCGCGAACGGCTTGCAGCGGCCGTCCGGCGCCAAGGCCCGCTGCCGCGAGAACGCGACGAACGCGGCGGGGGTCGCCATCACCGACACGCCGCCGGCCAGGGCCAGCGAGCTCTCCCCGGTACGCAGGGACTGTGCGGCCAGGTGCATGGCGACCAGCGAGGACGAGCAGGCCGTGTCGATGGTGACCGCCGGCCCCTCCAGACCGAACAGGTAGGCGATCCGGCCGGAGGCCACACTGGACGAGTTGGCGGTCGCGACGTACCCGTCGAGCGGCTCGTCGGCCGCCGTCAGGAGCGCGGCGTAATCCTGAGCCGAGACGCCGACGAAGACCCCGGTCCGCCCGCCGCGCAGCGTCTCCGGGTCGATGCCCGCGTGCTCGAGCGCCTCCCAGCCGGTCTCCAGCAGCAGTCGCTGCTGCGGGTCCATCGCCAGCGCCTCGCGCGGGGAGATGCCGAAGAACGCCGCGTCGAACAGGGGCGCGCCGTCGAGGAAGGCGCCCTCCCGGACGTACGAGCGCCCGTCCGCGGCCGGGTCGTGGTCGTGGAGGGCGGAAAGGTCCCAGCCCCGGTCCGTGGGGAACGGCGACACCCCGTCACGCCCGTCCCGCACGAGCCGCCACAGGTCGTCGGCCGACTGGACGCCGCCGGGGTACCGGCATCCGATGCCGATCACGACGATCGGGTCGTCGTCACCCGCACCCGTGGCCGCGACGGTCCGGTGGTCGCCGCTCTCGCCGTCCTCCTCGTCCAGCAGCGCGGCCACGGCGGCCACCGTGGGGTGATCGAAGGCCAGGGTGGCGGGCAGGCGCAGCCCGGTCGCGGCGTCGAGCCGGTTGCGCAGCTCGATCGCGCCGAGCGAGTCCAGCCCCAGGTCGGTGAACGGGGTGGTGGCTGCCACGGCATCGGGCGAGCCCCAGCCGAGCACGTCGGCGACCTGCGCCTGGACCAGATGTTCCAGGGCTTCCCGGCGTTGCCGGCCGGTCAGCCCGGCCAGGTGGCGCAGGCCACGGCCCGGGTTCGCGGCCGCCGCGGCGCGCGGCCGGACGAGACCGCGGAGCAGCGGGGGCACCTCCGGGGCGGCGGCGGCCGCCGCGAGGTCGAGGCGCAGCGGCACGAGGACCACGTCGGTGCGCTCGACGGCCGCGTTCCACAGGGCCAGGCCCTCGGCGGGAAGCAGCGGGACGATCCCGCCGTCGCCGGCGCGGGGCACGTCCCCGGCCATGCCGGCGCCCGCCCATGGTCCCCAGGCGAGCGACTGGGCGCCGCCCCCACGCCGCTGGGCGAACGCGTCGAGGAAGGCGTTGGCGGCGGCGTAGTGGGCCTGACCGGCCCCGCCGACCAGGTGGGAAGCGGACGAGAAGAAGACGAAACGGGCGTCGGGCAGCAGCCGGTCCAGGGCGACGGCGGCGGCGACCTTGGGCCGGAGCACGCGGGCGACCCGGTCCGGGGTGAGGCCGGTGAGCACACCGTCGTCGAGGACACCGGCGGCGTGCACCACGTGGGTGATCGGGTGCGTGTAGTGGCGCAGCACCGCCTCCAGGGCGGCGGGATCGGCGACGTCGCAGGCCCGAAGCTCGACCTCGGCGCCGCGCTCGGCCAGCTCGGCGCGCAGCCGTTCGGCGCCGGGCGCCTCCGGGCCGCGACGGCTGAGGAGCAGCAGACGGCGCACGCCGCGGGTGTCCACCAGGTCGCGCGCCACGGCCTCGCCGAGCGCTCCGGTCGCGCCGGTGATCAGCACCGCACCCCGCGCCCACGCTGCCTCCGCCTCACCGTCGGCCGGCCCAGCGTCGTTGGCCGGCCCAGCGTCGTTGACCGGCCCGGCGTCGTTGACCGGCCCGGCGTCGTTGACCGGCCCGGCGTCGTTGACCGGCCCGGCGTCGTTGACCGGCCCGGCGTCGTTGACCGGCCCGGCGTCGTTGGCGGCGGGCACCCGGGCCAGGCGCGGCGCGAAGCGGGCGCCGGCGCGGATCGCGACCTGCGGTTCGTCGCCGTCGAGGCCGGTCTCCAGCAGCCGTCGCGAGGCCGGGTCGTCGTCCACGTCGACCAGCAGCAGCCGGCCCGGATGCTCGGTCTGGGCCGAACGCACCAGTCCCCACAACGCCGCGCCCACAGGGTCGGGCACCTCGTCGCCGAGCGCGACGGCACCCCGCGTGACGACGGCCAGCCGCGAGCCGGCGTGCTGCTCGTCGGACAGCCACGACACGAGATCGGCGAGCAGGTTCGTGACGGCCGCCTCGGCCCGCTCGGCCAGGTCACCCGCCGGCAGCTCGCCGGGAACGTCCAGCCGCACGACGCCGCCGGCGGGACCGGCGAGGTCGGTGAGAGGGGTCCAGACCGGCCGGAACAGCCAGTTGCGGGTGGCGGCCGCGCCGAGCTGGCCGGCGGTGACCGGGCGCAGGGTGAGCGAGCGGACGTCCACGACCGGGGCGCCGGCCGGGTCGGCGAAGCTCAGCGCCACGTTTCCCGGGCCCGCACTTGTGATCCGCACCCGCAGGGCGGCGCCGGCCGGCGCGTAGGTGCTGACCCCGGACCACAGGAACGGCAGCCGGGACGGGCCGGCCTCGTCGTCGCCGGTGGCCGGCAGGAGGGCGACGGCGTGCAGGGCCGAGTCGAGCAGGGCCGGGTGCAGGCCGTAACCGGGAGCGTGCACCGCCACGTCGTCGGGCAGGGCGACCTCGGCCAGGATCTCGCCGCCGTGCCGCCAGGCGGCGCGCAGGCCGCGGAAGGCGGGGCCGTACTCGAGGCCGGAGAGCGCGAGCCGGTCGTAGAGGCCGGTCAGGTCGACCGGCTCGGCGCCGGCCGGCGGCCAGGACGGGAACGGCTCGGGGCGGGCCGCGGCGGCCTGGCCGAGGATGCCCTCGGCGTACCGGGTCCACTCCGTCTCGCCGGGGCGCTGGCCGTGGACCGCGACGGCCCGGCGGCCGTCGGCGGCCGGTTCGACCACCACTCGGACGAGGACGTCACCGTCGAGGGTGAGGGGTTGGTGGAGGGTGAGGTCGTGCAGGTGGGGATGCTCGGTCTCGGCGGCGGCGCGGATGACCAGTTCCAGATGGGCGGTGCCGGGCAACAGGGTGGTGCCGTGCACGAGATGATCGGCCAGCCAGGGCTGAGCCGCGACCGAGAGACGCCCGGTGAACACCAACCGGTCACTGTCAGGCGTGGTGACCAGCGCACCGAGCAACGGATGATCCAGCGGAAGCAACCCGAGCGAGGCGGCGTCACCGGCACCGGCGGCGGCCGGCAACCAATACCGCTGATGCTGAAACGCGTAGGTCGGCAGGTCGACCGGACCCCGACCGGGCACGATCGCCGCCCAATCCACCGGCACACCACCCGACCACAGGCGGCCAACACCAGCCAGCAGAGTCCGCACCTCATCCCGATCCCGGCGCAGCAACCCCACCCCGTCGATCAACCCGGCCAGGACCGTGTCCGGGCCGACTTCCACCCAGTGGCTCACATCAGATCCGGCGGCGATCGCGTCGGCGAAACGCACCGTCGCCCTTACCTGATCAACCCAGTAGGCCGCAGAAGCCACGTCACCACTAGCCAACAGCGGGATGCGGGGCGGGTGGAAAGTCAGCTGTTCACATACGGAGGCGAACTCGGCCAGCATCGGCTCCATCAACGGCGAATGAAACGCATGGCTAACCGTCAGCCATCGCACCCGCCGATCCCCGACAACCCTGCGCACCCCGGCCTCGTCACCGGACACCACCACCGACCGGACAGCGTTCACCGCGGCAATCGACACCAACGCCTCGCCGTCGATCAGCTCGGCGAGCTCAGCTTCGGTGGCTTCAACCGCGGCCATCACCCCACCGGCCGGAAGTGCCTGCATCAGGCTTGCTCGGGCCGCCACCAACCGGCACGTATCCTGAAGAGACAGCACCCCGGCGACATGCGCAGCGCTGATCTCCCCGATCGAGTGACCGACCAGGACGGCCGGGCGAATGTTCCACGACTCCAACAGCCGGAACAGAGCCACCTCAAAGGCGAACAGGCCTGGCTGCGCCCACTCGGTCGCCGTGACCGCCTCAGGATCATCGCCGTAAAGAACAGCGTCCAAACCCGGGAAATAGGCGCAAACCTCGGCCAGGACATCGCGGAAGACCGCATATTGCCGCAGCTCCTGCCCCATCCGCCAACGCTGCGCACCCTGACCGGAGAACACGAACCCGAGCACCGGCTCCGCGGCCGGGACGGGGGACGCCGCGACCTGAGCCAGGCCGGTCGCCGCTTCCGCCGGATCGGCGGCCACCACAACGGCACGATGACCGAATGCCGCCCGGCCCCGAACCAACCCGCTGGCCATGTCGGAGATGTCGACCGTGTCTAGGACAGCCGCCAGCCGCTCGGCCTGCTCCCGCACCACATCCGCCCTGTGCCCCGAGATAATCAGCGGCCACGGCCCCGCCACGGCGGGCTCGGCGGCCTCCGGTTCCTCGCCCTGCTCCAGGATCAGGTGGGCGTTGGTGCCCGAGATACCGAACGACGACACCCCCGCCCGGCGCGGACGATCACCCTCCGGCCACGGACGCGACTGCCTCAACAACTCGACAGCACCCGCCGACCAATCCACCAACGGCGACGGCTCATCCACATGCAACGTCGACGGCAACACGCCGTGCCGCATCGCCATCACCATCTTGATCACACCAGCCACACCAGCCGCGGCCTGGGTGTGGCCAATGTTCGACTTGATCGACCCCAGCCACAGCGGCTCGTCACGATCCGCGCCATACGTTGCCAGCAACGCCTGCGCCTCGATCGGATCACCCAGCCGCGTACCGGTCCCGTGCGCCTCCACCGCATCCACATCAGACGCACGCAGACCCGCTGACACCAACGCCGCACCGATCACCCGCTGCTGCGAAGGGCCATTCGGCGCCGTCAAACCGTTCGACGCACCGTCCTGGTTGACCGCCGAGCCCCGCACGATCGCGAGAATCCGCCGCCCGTTCCGCCGGGCGTCCGACAGCCGCTCCAGCACCAGCACGCCGACACCCTCGCCCCAGCCGGTGCCGTCGGCCGCGGCCGCGAACGGCTTGCACCGGCCGTCGCCGGCCAGGCCGTCGGCCGCGAACTCCGCGAAGATGTCGGGCGTCGACATCACCGTGACGCCGCCGGCCAGCGCCAGCGTGCTCTCGCCACTGCGCAGCGACTGCGCGGCCAGATGCACGGCCACCAGCGAGGACGAACACGCGGTGTCGACCGTGATGGCCGGGCCCTCGAACCCGAGCGAGTACGACACCCGCCCGGTCAGCACGCTGCCGGCCACGCCGAGACCGCCGTGCCCGGCGATCAGGCCCGGGTCGTGCCGCAACCAGGAGCCGTAGTCGTGCGACATGATCCCGGCGAACACACCGGTACGGCTGCCGCGCAGCGACAACGGGTCGATGCCCGCGCGTTCCAGCCCCTCCCACGACGTCTCCAGCAGCAACCGCTGCTGCGGATCCATCGCCAGCGCCTCCCGCGGCGAGATCCCGAACAGGGCGGGGTCGAAGTCCGCCACCCCGTCCATGAAGGCACCGCGCCGCCCGTGGCCGCCGGACGACAGGTCCCAGCCGCGGTCGCCGGGGAACGCCGTGACCGCGTCCACCTCGCCGGCGAGCAACTGCCACAGCGAGTCGGGGCCGGTGACGCCGCCCGGGTAGCGGCAGGCCATGCCGACGATCGCGATCGGCTCGTCGGTGGCGGTGCTCACCGCCGTACGCCCGAGGCCCTCGTCCTGGCCGAGCAACTCGGTCAGCAGGTGATCGGCGACGGCCGCCGGGGTGGGACGGTCGAAGACCAACCCGGCCGCCAGCCGCAGGCCGGTGGCTGCGGCGAGCCGGTTGCGCAGGTCGAGCGCGGTGAGCGAGTCGAAGCCGATCTGCTGGAAGGAACGCGTCACATCGATCGCCTCGACGCTGTGGCCCAGCACCTCGGCGACCTGCCCGCGTACGAGGTCGGCGACGATACGCCGCCGGTCCTCCTCGGGCGCCGCCAGCAGCTGGCGGGCCATCGTGCCGGCCGGCCCGCCGGCCATGACCTGGCGGCGGGGCGGGGGCGCCATGCCACGCAGCACCGCCGGCAGCTCGGCGGTGGCCGCCTGGCGTCGCAGGACGGCCCGGTCCAGCCGCAGCGGCACCAGCGCCGCCACGGGGGTGCCCAGATGCGCGAGCCCGCGATCGAGCAGCGCCAGAGCATCCTGCTCGCTGAGGGGCAGCAGACCGGAGGACGTCATCCGGGAGAGGTCGGCGCCGGCGAGGCGTTCCGTCATCCCCTCCGCGTCCCAGGGACCCCACGCGAGCGCGACGGTGGGACGACCGGCCGCGGCCCGCCGCACGGCGAACTCGTCGAGGAACGCGTTGGCGGCGGCATAGGCGGCCTGCCCGCCACTTCCGATGACGCCCGCGGCCGAGGAGAAGAGCACGAGGGCGACGTCACGGCCGGCGGTGAGCTCGTCCAGGTGTACGGCGCCGTCGACCTTGGCCGCCAGCGTGTGGTCGAGCCGCTCGGGCGTCAGCGATTCGGCGACACCGTCGTCGAGCGTCCCGGCGGCGTGCACGATCGCTGTCACACCGGGCTCGGCCGCCAGGATCGCGGGGAGGGCCTCCCGGTCCGCGACATCGCCGGCCACGATCCGCACGCGGGCGCCGAGGGCTTCCAGTTCGCCGCGCTGTCCGGCCGCGCCAGGCGCCTGCGCTCCCCGCCGCCCGAGCAGCACCAGGTCACGTACGCCGTGCGCCCGCACCAGGTGCCGGGCGACGCGGCGGCCGAGGCCGCCCGTGCCGCCGGTGATCAGAATCGTACCCTCGCTCCAACGCGTGCTCTCCGGGGCGGCGTCGGTCGTGGTGGCGTCGGCCACCGGGCGCAGGCGGGGCACGGTCACCGCGCCGTCCCGGAAGGCCAGCTCGGGTTCGCCGGTGCCGAGCGCCGCCGCGATCAGTTGCGGCTCGGCGAAGCCGGCGCCGAGGTGCAGCAGGACGACGCGCCCGGGATGCTCGGCCTGCACGCTTCGCGCCAGCCCGAAAGCGGCGGCCCGAGCCGGGGCCGGGGCGCCGTCGCTGTCGTCCGCCACCAGAACCAGGCGGGACTCGCGCAGAGCGGGTTCACTCAGCCAGCGCTGCAGCAGGTCGAGGGTGTGACGGGTCAGCGCGTGCGTGGCCGTCGCGGGATCGGGCTCGCCGAGGGCCGGCAGGGGCGCGAGCACGACGTCCGGCGCGGCGCCGGAGAGCGAGCCGAGCAGGCCGTCGAGGTCCGGGTGGTGCGGTGCGCCGGGAACGGCCTCGAGCGGCGATCCGCACACCGCCCACGACAGGTCGCGCTCCTGGAGGGCGACGGCTTCCCACCGTACGGAGTGCAGGCTGTCCCCCGCCGCGGCGGCGTGCACCTGCTCCGGCGTGACCTCGCGCAGCGTCAGGGCGTCGACCTCAGCCACCGGGAGACCGGCCGAATCGGTCAGCCGCAGCGCCAGCGGCCCGGCGTCGCCGACGGCGCCCGCGATCCGCACCCGCAACGAGGCGGCCCCGCTCGGCCGCAGACGCACACCGGAGAACGCGAACGGGATGCGCCCGCTGTCGTCGCCGGTCAGGGCCAGGGCGTGCAGGGCCGAGTCGAACAGGGCCGGGTGCAGGCCGTACCGGCGGGCCTGACCGGCCGCCTCCTCGGGCAGGGCCACCTCGGCCAGGATCTCGTCGCCGTGCCGCCAGGCCGCACGCAGGCCGCGGAAGGACGGTCCGTAGCGGAAGCCGGCCTCCTCCATCCGCTCGTAGAGGCCGGCGACCGGCAGCTCCTCGGCGCCCTCGGGCGGCCAGACGGCCGGGGCGGCCTCGGTCATCGGCTCCTCGG
Source organism: Actinoplanes sp. NPDC048988 (assembly GCF_043197815.1). Taxonomy (NCBI): domain Bacteria; kingdom Bacillati; phylum Actinomycetota; class Actinomycetes; order Micromonosporales; family Micromonosporaceae; genus Actinoplanes; species Actinoplanes sp. NPDC048988. The sequence continues at coordinate 743,430 of NZ_JBICTW010000001.1, forward strand.
CGCCGAGAAGACCGGCGGCATGCGCGGTCCACGGCCCGCCGTCCGCGTGGCCGGGGCGCGAGTGCACGGTGAACGCGCGCAGGCCCGTGTCGTCGGCGGGCTCGACGGTCAGGCGCAGCTGCACGTCCTCCCGTCCGTCGAGGGTGAGGGGTTGGTGGAGGGTGAGGTCGTGCAGGTGGGGATGCTCGGTCTCGGCAGCGGCGCGAGTGACCAATTCCAGATGGGCGGTGCCGGGCAACAGGGTGGTGCCGTGCACCAGATGATCGGCCAGCCAGGGCTGAGCCGCGACCGAGAGACGCCCGGTGAACACCAACCGGTCACTGTCAGGCGTGGTGACCAGCGCACCGAGCAACGGATGATCCAGCGGAAGCAACCCGAGCGAGGCGGCGTCACCGGCACCGGCGGCGGCCGGCAACCAATACCGCTGATGCTGAAACGCGTAGGTCGGCAGGTCGACCGGACCCCGACCGGGCACGATCGCTGCCCAGTCCACCGGCACACCACTCGACCACAGGCGGCCGACACCAGCCAGCAGAGTCCGCACCTCATCCCGGCCACGGCGCAGCAACCCCACCGCGTCGCCGTCGATCAACCCCGCCAAGACGGTGTCCGGGCCGACCTCCACCCACTGGCTCACATCAGATCCGGCGGCGATCGCGTCGGCGAAACGCACCGTCGCCCTAACTTGCTCGACCCAGTAGGCCGCAGAAGTCACGTCACCACTAGCCAACAGCGGGATCCGAGGCGGGTGGAAAGTCAGCTGCTCACACACCGAAGCGAACTCGGCCAGCATCGGCTCCATCAACGGCGAATGGAAGGCGTGACTAACCGTCAGCCATCGCACCCGCCGATCCCCCACAACCCTGCGCACCCCGGCCTCGTCACCGGACACCACCACCGACCGGACAGCGTTCACCGCGGCAATCGACACCAACGGCTCGCTCTCCACCAGCTCAGCGAGCTCGGCCTCGCTGGCCTCGACCGCGGCCATCACCCCACCCGCCGGCAACGCTTGCATCAGGCTTGCTCGGGCCGCCACCAACCGGCACGCATCCTGAAGAGACAGCACCCCGGCGACATGCGCAGCACTGATCTCCCCGACCGAATGACCCACCACGACGGCCGGGCGAATGTTCCACGACTCCAGCAACCGGAACAGAGCCACCTCGAACGCGAACAGGCCCGGCTGCGCCCACCCGGTCGCCGTGACCGCCTCGGGATCATCGCCGTAAAGAACGTCCTCCAGACCCGGGAAATGAGCGGAAATCTCGCTCAAGGTGTCCCGGAAGACGTCGAACCGCTGGAGCTGCTCGCCCATCCGCCACCGTTGCGCACCCTGACCCGAGAACACGAACCCCAGCTCCGGCTCCGCCACAGCAGCCGTCGGCACTACCTCAGCCAGACCGGCCACCGCCTCCGCCGGATCCGCGGCCACCACAACGGCTCGGTGATCGAGTCGGGCGCGCCCCCGCGCCAGCCCGCTCGCCATGTCGGCGAGACCCGTCGTGGGCAGTGCCGCGGACAGGCGGGCGGCCTGATCCCGTACCGCCTCGGCCGATTGACCGGAAAGGATCAGCGGCATCACGGGCAGTTCCGGGCGCTCGGCCGGGTCCTCCCGCGGCGCGGCCTCGAGGACGACGTGGGCGTTCGTGCCCGAGATGCCGAACGAGGACACGGCCGCCCGGCGCGGACGATCCGACCGCGGCCACTCCCGCGCCGAGGTCAGCAGCTGGACGGCACCCGCTGACCAGTCCACGAACGGCGACGGCTCATCCACGTGCAACGTCGACGGCAGCACCCCGTGCCGCATCGCCATCACCATCTTGATCACACCAGCCACACCGGCCGCGGCCTGGGTGTGCCCGATGTTCGACTTGATCGACCCCAACCACAACGGCTCGTCACGATCCGCGCCGTACGTGGCCAGCAACGCCTGCGCCTCGATCGGATCACCCAGCCGCGTACCGGTTCCGTGCGCCTCCACCGCGTCCACATCGGACGTGCGAAGTCCGCCCGAGGCCAGCGCTTCGCGGATCACCCGTTGCTGCGACGGCCCGTTCGGCGCCGTCAGCCCGTTGGAGGCGCCGTCCTGATTCACGGCCGACCCCCGCACGATCGCGAGAACCTGCCGGCCGTTGCGCCGCGCGTCGGACAGCTTCTCCAGCACCAGCAGGCCGACACCCTCGCCCCAACCGGTGCCGTCGGCGCCGGCCGCGAACGACTTGCACCGGCCGTCCGGAGCGAGGCCCCGCTGACGGGAGAGCTCCACGAAGGTGCCGGGGGTGGCCATCACCGTGACACCGCCCGCGAGCGCCAGGGTGCTCTCCCCGCTGCGCAGCGACTGCGCCGCCAGGTGCAGCGCCACCAGCGACGACGAGCACGCGGTGTCCACGGTCACCGCCGGGCCTTCGAGACCGAACGTGTAGGAGATGCGGCCCGAGGCGACGCTGCCGGCCACGCCGGTGCTGAGGTAGCCCTCGATCTCCTCGGGCGCCACCCCGATCTGCGACGCGTAGTCGTGGTACATCAAACCCGCGAACACGCCCGTACGGCTGCCGCGCAGCGACAACGGGTCGATGCCGGTCCGCTCCAGGCTCTCCCAGGCCGTCTCCAGCAGGAGCCGCTGCTGCGGGTCCATCGCCAGCGCCTCGCGCGGCGAGATGCCGAACAGGCCCGGGTCGAACTCGCCGGCATCGTGCAGGAAGGCGCCCTGCCGGACGTACGCGGTGCCGGGGCGGTCCGGGTCGGGGTCGTAGAGCGTGTCGAGTGGCCAGTCCCGGTCCTCGGGGAAGTCGCCGACCGCGTCGGTGCCTGACGCGACCAGCTCCCACAGCGACTCCGGGTCGGTGACCCCGCCGGGAAAGCGGCAGGCCATGCCGACGATCGCGATGGGCTCGCCGGCCGCGGCCTCCAGATCGTCGATCCGCCGGCGCGCGTGGCGCAGGTCGGTGGTCATCCGCCGGAGGTATTCGACGAGCTGCTCTTCGTTGGCCACGTTCGCCCCTCTAGTCGATCAGTGGTGCTGGTGACGCCCGGTCAGCGGGCGCCCAGGGGGATCCCGGCCTCGTAGACGGCCGAGCCCACGGCTTCGAAGTCCGCCGGTGCGACCACCGGGAAGACCTGGAACGGGAAGACGAACATGCCGGCACCCGACGAGACGCCCAGCACGAGCGCGAGCTGGGTTCCCTCCCGTTCGAGGCCGCGGATCACGTGCGCCATCCGAGTGGTGGTGATCGAGTTGGCGAGCAGGTCGGCCCGCACCTCGCCGGCGGTGGTCAGCTTGCGGTCGCTGAGCCCGGAGACCAGCGGCACCGCCGGATCGGTGAACGTCATGCCGGCGACGTGCGGGGCGATCCAGTCGTGGCGGAACTGCTGCAGCGGGCTGTGGCCGCCACCGAGCACGGTGACCACGTTGACCAGGCCGGCCGGCTTCTCGGCGGCGAGTTCGCGCAGCGCGTCGACGTAGCCGGAGAACATGTACATGCCGTTGCGGCCGTCGATGAACTGACCGATCTCGCAGGCGAGGTCCACGCCGGCGCGGCCGCCGATGAAGCCCTCGACGCCTTCGTCGTGCGGCACCACGCAGACGGCGATGCCCTGCGGCGGCTCGCCCTCCGGGTGCAGCGGGGACGAGGTGGCGTGCCGCAGGTACTCGAAGAACTCGCGGCGGTCGATCGCACCGGCGATGGTCGCGCCGATCTGGAAGCCGAGGCTGGAGCCGCCGATGATGTCGGGCCGGATGCCGCGGTCGGCGAGCACGTCGGCGATGCCGATCGAGTACGCCGCCTGGCGCGCCTCGGCGACGAAACGCAGATCGGGGTGGGCCGAGACGTCGCCGGAGTGGAAGGCCGCCGTGAAGTCCTCGGTCAGTATACGGTCGGGCGATATCCCCGTCCATTCGGCGACCTGCGCGAACCAGTCACGAATGGCCGGAAAGCTGTCGTAGAGCGCCCGGCCGGGGGCCTCCATCGCCATTCCGCCGCCGAATGTGTAGGCAAGGGCCATGTGCATAACCTTTCTTCGAGCGGGACGACCGGCAAGGGGCGGAATGCGCCGCCGCGGGCCACGGTAGGCGGCCCGGCTGCCAGCGGCCTTGCAGTGCGCTTGTACGGCCGCCGGCGCTCAGCGGGCGGCCGGGAAAGCGGCGAGGCTGCTCTCGACGAGTTTCTGCGCGGCATCCTGGATCATGTCGCCGATCGGGCCGACGACCGGACCGCCGGTGAGCTCCATGTCGATGGAGAGGACGCTGCCGGCCGCACCGGCGGTCACCTGGTAGACGAGCCGGGCGGCCACTCCGGTCGTACCCTGGCCGGACAGTTCGAGCAGCTCACGGCTCTTGACGGTGACGATCTCCCAGTCCACCGTGGCCGGTGGCCCGAGGATCGCGACGCTCTCCTTGAAGGTGGCGCCCTCCGCCGGGCGCTCCGGCGGCTCGGCGATCCACTGCTTGTGAAAAGCGACCCATTGTGGCTGCCGCCGCAGGTCGGTGAGCGTGCGCCACACCGCCTCCGGGGATTCCGAATACTCGGCGCTTGCTTGTGCGCGTGCCATCGACGACTCCTCGAATTCATGTCGGGAAATGCAACGTACGCCGCCGCCGGCCGCTATTTGAAGACCCGATCATCGGAATGCAAGGCGGTTGCCAGCGCATCACAAGAATGGATTAATAAGCTACGTATCAGGGCGCACCCCTAACCCCGACCCCTCCGGCCGTGCCGCTGTTAGGGGTTACCGGCGTCCGGACGCCGCCCCTAGCGTCGATCTCGTCCGACACGGCAACGGCCCGCCGGCAGCACCGCGGCCCGGGCCGCGACGCTCGTGATGATCGGGGGATGACCATGAAGTTCCGCATCCTCGGTCCGGTGGAGGCCGGCACCGACAGCGGAGAGACGATCGCGGTCGGCGGCCCCAAGACCAAGACGCTGCTCGCCGCCCTGGTCGTGAACGCCAATCAGACGTTGCGGATCGACTGGCTGTCGGACGCGATCTGGGACGGCGAGCCACCGCCGACCGCCGCGGCCACCCTGCACTCGTACGTCTGCCGGCTCCGGTCCCGCCTGGCGGCGACCGGCCCGGACGGCGCCGACCGGATCCGCACCGACGCGGACGGATACCGGCTGCGGGTGGAGCCGGGCGAACTCGACTCCGAGCTCTTCCAGGACCTGATGGACCGGGGCCGGGCCGCGGCCGAGCAGGGCCGCCCGGACGAGGCCTGCGACCTGCTCAAGAGTGCCCTCAAGTGCTGGCGAGGTCCCGCGCTGGCGAACATCAGCGCCAAGTTCGCCGAGGTCTACGCGGTGTCGCTGGACGAGTCGCGGGTCGCCGTGATGGCCGAGTGGCTGGAACACGAGCTGAGCCTCGGCCGGCACCAGGAGGTCGTTCCGGAGCTGCGCGTGCTGACCCAGCGTTATCCGCTGCGCCAGCGGCTGGTCCGGCTGCTCATGCTGGCCCTCTACCGCTGCGGGCAGCAGGCCGAGGCGCTGCACGTCTTCCGCGCCGCCCGGCACGCCCTCGTCGAGGAGCTGGGTGTCGAGCCCGGATCCGCCCTGCAGGCGCTGCACCAGCAGATCCTCAACAACGACGCGGTACTGGAGCATCGGCACAGCGCGGACACCGCCGGGCGGCACAACCTGCCGCCGGACGTCGAGGACTTCACCGGGCGCACCGACGAGGTGCACCGGCTGCTCGAAGTGATCACCCCGGACGACCCGAGCCGCACGGCGTTGCTGGTCAACGCGGTGAACGGCATGCCCGGCGTCGGCAAGACGGCCCTCATGGTGCACGTCGCCCATCTGCTGGCCGACCACTACCCCGACGGGCAGCTCTTCCTCGAGCTGCACGGCCACCGGCCCGATCGGCGGCCGCGCGACCCGGCGGACGCGCTCGGCGCGCTGTTGCTGCTGCTCGGCGTGGGCGAGCAGGCGCTGCCGGCGACTCTCGAACAGCGCGCCGCGATGTGGCGTACGCAGCTGATGCACCGCCGTGTCGTGGTGGTGCTGGACGACGCCGCGAGCCTGGCCCAGGTGGAGCCGCTGCTGCCCGGCAGCCGCAACTGCCTGGTGCTGATCACCAGTCGCGGGCGGCTGGACGGCCTGCGCACCCGGCACACCATGACCCTGGAGCCGATGTCCGAACGGGACGCCGGGATGCTGCTGGGACGGATGCTGGGTGAGGCACGCACGGCCGGCGAGCCGGACAACGTCGGCATCCTCGCGAACCTCTGCCACCGCCTTCCGCTGGCGCTGCGCATCGTCGGCGCCCGGCTCGGCAACCGCCCGTCCTGGCGGCTCGGGGATCTGATCGAACGGCTGCGCGACCCGGACGGGCTGAACCGGCTGTCCACGGCGACCTTGAGCCTCGACGCGAGCTTCGCCGAGTCGTACCGCCGCCTGCACGCCACGCAGCAGCGGGTGATCACCCTGCTCGGCGCCCACCCGGCGGAGAGCTTCGACGTCGGCGCGGCGGCCATGGCGGCGGCGCTGGACCCGGCCGAGGCCGAACGCGTGCTGGAGTCGCTGGTGGACGCCAACATGCTGGAATCCCGCGGCATCGGCCGGTATGCGATGCACCCGCTGCTCCGTGACTACCTTCTCGGCACCGGGACCGGCCGCGACGATGCGGCCCGGCCGCGGAACAGGGCGGAAGCCCGGACCGGCGCCACCCGGCTGCCCGCCACGGCGGCGGCGGCCTGAGCCGGGCCGGTCCGCGCGGCGGGCCGGCCGACGTAACTGGAGGTGTTCCCCTTGACCCAGCTCCACGTCTCATCGCCCGACGAAGCCGTCACCGCGACCCTGGAAGGCGGTCCCGTCGACATCCCCGCCGACCAGCGGCGGATCACCGTCGCCGCCGCGGACCGGAAGGTGAAGGTGCCGTACTACGGCGGCTATGAGCATTTCGAACGTGCCGACGAAGCGTCCGCCGGCAGTCCCCTGGTGTTCCGCTGGACGATGCGGACGACCATCGCCGAGTGACGCGACGAGCCGGAGGCCGGGTAGCGCGAGCTACCCGGCCTTTCGCTGTGCCCTGGCGCGAGGCCCCGCACAACCCGGGCCGCCGCCACCGTGTGCTCCGGTGGCGGCGGCCGGTGCGATCAGCGGGGCAGGTCGCCGAACTCCTGGTCGATGATGCTGAGCAGTTCGTCCGCCGTGGTTCCGGCGATGTCGGCCTCGGCGCGTTCCGGTGCCGTCGCGGCCGCGGCCTCCCACCGGCCCAGCAGGGCCCGCAGCCGACCGGCGACGGCCTTGCGGTCGTCGGCGTCGCCCGCCCCGGTGAGCAGCCACCGTTCCAGCGCGTCCACGTCCGGGGCCGCGGCGGCGCCGCTGTCCGCCCCGCCGATCTGCGCGGACAGGTGCTCGGCGAGCGTGGCGGGCGCGGGGTAATCGAAGATCAACGTGGCCGGGAGGCGCACTCCCGTGGCCGCCGTGAGCTGGTTGCGCAGCTCCACCGCGGTCAACGAGTCGAACCCCACGTCCTTGAAGGCGCGGTCGGCCCGGATACTCGCGGTGGACCCGTGCCCGAGCACCGCGGCGGCCGCCTCACGCACCACCTCGGTGAGCCGGACGACCCGCTCCGCGGGAGGCAGCGTCCGGAAATCCGGCCGGTCCGGGCCAACGGCCGGCCGTACGGTGGCGCCCGCGTCCGCCGGTCCCGCGGCCTTCTTCTCGGCCCTGGCCACCACCACCGTGCCGGCATCGAGCCGCAGCGCCCGGTCGAAGAGCGTCAGGCCCTGCCGCGCCGACAGCGGAAGCAGGCCGGCCCGGCGCATCCGGTCGCGATGCGCCGCGCCGAGCTCCGCGGTCATCCCGGCCTCGGCGTCCCACGGCCCCCACGCCAGCGAGCCGGCGGCCAGGCCGGCCGCCCGGCGGTGCGTGGACAGGGCGTCGAGGAACGCGTTCGCCGCGGCGTACGCGCCCTGCCCGGCGCCGCCGAAGGTGCCGGCGATCGAGGAGAAGAGCACGAAGGCGGCGAGCTCGTGCTCGCGGGTCAACTCGTGCAGGTTGATCGCACCGTCCACTTTAGGGCGCAGCACGGCCCGTAGCCGTTCCGCGGACAGCGAGCTCACCACGGCGTCGGCCACGATCCCGGCCGCGTGCACGACCGCGGTCAGCGGACGCTCGGCCGGCACGGCGGCGAGCACCGCGGCCAGCTCGTCGCGGTCGGCCACGTCGGCCGCGGCCACGTCCACCTCCGCCCCGGCCGCCGTCAGGTCGTCGATGAGTTCGGGCATGCCCTCGGCGGACCGCCCGCGCCGGCCCACGAGCAGCAGCCGGCGGACGCCGTGTGCGGTCGCGAGGTGCCGCGCCACCAGACCACCGAGCCAGCCGGTGGCCCCGGTCACCAGCACCGTGCCGTCGCCCCAGCCCGGTTCGGCCAGGCCCGGATCGCCGGGCGAGGGTTCGGCGGCCGGGACCCACCGGGGCGCCGACACCTCGCCACCGCGCAGCGCGAGCTGGGTCTGTTCGCCGTGCAGGGCGGCCGCCACCGCGTCGGGCAGCGCCCAGACCGAGTCGGGATCGTCGTCGATGTCGAGCAGCACGAACCGGCCCGGATGCTCCTGCTGGGCCGAGCGCACCATGCCCCACACCGCCGCCCCGCCGGGCGCCGGCACCTCGCGGACGGCGCCGCTCGTCACCACGATCAGCGGCACGCCGGAGCGCTCCCCGGCCAGCCAGTCGCGCAACGTACGCCGGGCCTCCTCCGTCACCTCGGCGACCGCGTCCGGCTCCGGTACGCCCTCGCCGGTGCCGGGCACCGCCCAGAACACCGCGTCCGGCACCGGAGCGCCCGCGGCGTCCCGTTCGGCCAGGCCGGCGTGCGCGAGCACCTCGGCGTCCGGCGCGCCGGCGAGCCGGCGGACGAGCTCGGGGTCCCCGAACGCGTCCCAGCGCGCGCCGCCGGCCGGCAGCCCGGCGGTGTCGACCGTCTCCCACGCCGCGCGCAGCAGGACCTGCTCGCCGGTGTCGCTCAGCGCGTCCTCGGGCAGCTCGCGCAGCGTCAGCTCCTCGATCGTGAAGACCGGCGCGCCGTGCTCGTCGGCCGCGACGACGGCGACCGCACCGTTCCCGGCCGCCCGGATTTGTACCCGCAGCGACCGGGCTCCCGGCCGGTACAGGGTGACACCACGCCAGGAGAAGGGCAGCCGCGGCCGGCCACCGGCCGGCAGGAACGCGCCGAGCCCGATGCCGTGCAGGGCCGCGTCGAACAGCGCGGGGTGAATGCCGTACCGGTCCGGGTCGAGCGTCTCGGGCAGCCGTGCCTCGGCGCCGATGTCGCCGCCGATCCGCCGGGCCGCGACCAGGCCCTGGAAGGCCGGCCCGTAGCGGAATCCGGTACCGGTCATCGCCGCGTAGTGGTCGCCGAGCGGGAGAGGCTCGGCGTCCGGCGGCCACAACGGCACGTCGCCGGGGTATGCCGGCTGCGGTGTCAGCACCCCGGAGGCATGCTGGGCCCACGCCTCCTCGGCGCCGTGCCGGCGCGCATGGACGGCGACCGTCCGGCGCTCGTCACCGTCGGGCTCCCCCACCACGACGCGCAGCACCACCTCGGCGCCCTCCGCCAACACGAGCGGTGCGGTGAGGGTCAGCTCCTCGACGTGCGCCGCGCCGACCCGAGCCCCGGCGGCCAGCACCATCTCGACGAACGCCGTGCCCGGCACGACGACCGAGCCGGCGACCGCGTGGTCGAGCAGCCACGGGTGGGTACGCGCGGACACCCGGGCCGAGAACGCGTGCTCGCCGGTGCCGGGCAGGTCGAGCCCGGCGCCGAGCAGCGGATGCCCCGGATCCGAGAGTCCCAGGGAAGTCGGGTCGTCGCCCGGCACCGATGCCAGCCAGTAGCGCCGCCGCTGGAACGGATATGTGGGCAGAGCCACCGGCGCGGCCGGCGCGGCTCCGAGAACCGCCGCCCAGTCCGGCTCGGTCCCCCGCGCGACCAGGGCGGCGACGGCGGCCATCAGGCTCTCCGCCTCGGGTCGCCCACCGCGCTGCACCGCCACGCAGGTCACCTCGCCGTCGGACGCGGCCAGGCAGTCCTGGGCCGGCGCGGTCAGCACCGAGTCGGGCCCGACCTCGAGGAACGTGTCGGCGCCGAACCGCCGCAGGGCCGCGACCCCGTCGGCGAAGCGGACCGCCTCGCGGACGTGCCGGGTCCAGTACTCGGCGGTGCGCAGGTCGTCGCCGGTCGCCAGGGCGCCCGTGAGGGCGGACAGCACCGGGATCCGGGCCGGCTCGTAGGTGAGATCCTCCGCGACCCGGCCGAACTCGGCGAGCATCGGCGCCATCAGCGGCGAGTGGAACGCGTGACTGACCCGCAGCCGCTTGACCCGGCCACCGCCCTCGGCGACCGCGTCGGCCACCGCGCGGACCGCGGCCTCCACACCGGACACCACCACCGATCGGGGCGCGTTCACGGCGGCGACGGCGGCCTCGTGCTCCCGGCCGGCCAGCAGCTGCCGAACGGTGGCCTCGTCCGCTTCCACGGCCATCATGGCGCCGCCCGGGGGCAACGCCTGCATGAGGCGCCCCCGGGCCGCCACGAGCCGGCACGCGTCAGCCAGCGAGAGGATCCCGGCCACGTGGGCGGCGGTGATCTCCCCGATCGAGTGGCCGCCGACCGCTTCGGGCGTCACCCCCCACGCGCTGAGCAGCCTGAACAGTGCCACCTCGACCGCGAAGAGCGCGGCCTGCGTGTATTCGGTGCGGTGCATCGGGTGGTCGGCGTCTGGGGTCTCGGCGTCGAAGAGCACGTCCCGCAGCGGCCGGTCCATATGCGGGTCGAGGTGCGAGCACACCTCGTCGAGCGCCTCGGCGAAGACGGGATGGGACACGTAGAGCTCCCGGCCCATGCCGGCCCGCTGCGCGCCCTGCCCGGAGAAGAGCGCGGCCAGCTTGCCGGAGCGCGCCGTTCCCGGCCACACGCCGGCCCGCGGGCGACCGTCCTCGATCGCGGTGAGCCGCTCCAGGAGCTCGCCGGTCTCGGCGCCCACGAGCACCGCCCGGTGCTCCAGCGCGGCCCGGGTGGTGGCGAGCGCCACGGCGACGTCGCGGGCCGGCGGCAGCGGCCGGCCGGTCAGGCTCTCGCGCAGGCGCCGGGCCTGGTCCCGCAACGCTTCCGGGCCGGCCGCGGAGAGCAGCCAGGCGACCGGTCCGGCCGGGGTCCCGGCCGGCGGCTCGGCGGGTGCGCCGCCGGGTCCCTGCTCGAGGATCACGTGGGCGTTGGTTCCGCTGATGCCGAAGGCCGAGACGCCGGCCCGGCGCGGGCGGCCGGTCTCGGGCCAGGCCACGGGGTCGGTGAGCAGACGGACGCCGCCGGAGCTCCAGTCCACGTGCGGGGTCGGCTCGTCGACGTGCAGCGTGCGGGGCAGCTCGCCGTGCCGCATCGCCATGACCATCTTCACGATCCCGGCCATGCCCGCCGACGCGGCCGTGTGGCCGATGTTCGACTTGACCGAGCCCAGCCACAGCGGTGCGCCGTCACGGTCCTGGCCATACGTCGCGAGCAGCGCCTGCGCCTCGATGGGGTCGCCCAGGGTGGTGCCGGTGCCGTGCGCCTCCACCGCGTCGACCTCGCGCGGCGTCAGACCGGCCGACGCGAGCGCCTGCTGGATGACACGCTGCTGCGACGGCCCATTGGGGGCGGTGAGCCCGTTCGAGGCGCCGTCGGAGTTGACCGCCGAGCCGCGCACCAGCGCCAGCACCCGATGCCCGTTGCGCCGGGCGTCGGAGAGCCGCTCCAGCACGAGGACGCCGACGCCCTCACCCCAGGCGGTGCCGTCGGCGGCCGCGGCGAACGGCTTGCACCGTCCATCCGGCGCCAGCCCGCGCTGCCGGGAGAACTCCACGAACGCCTTCGGGCTGGAGAGCACGGCGACGCCGCCGGCCAGCGCCAAGGAGCACTCGTCGCGGCGCAGCGCCTGCGCCGCGAGGTGCAGCGCCACCAGCGACGAGGAGCACGCCGTGTCCACGGTCAGCGCCGGGCCCTCGAGCCCGAAGAGGTAGGCGACGCGGCCGGAGGCCACGCTCGCCGCGTTGCCCGTGCCGAGGTATCCCTCGGCGCCGGGCGGCGCGGTGGCGGCCCGATCGGCGTAGTCGCCGCCGGCCACGCCGGCGAACACCCCGGTCCGGCTGCCGCGCAGCCGGCGTGGATCCACCCCGGCCCGTTCCAGCGCCTCCCAGGTCGTCTCCAGCAGCAGCCGCTGCTGCGGGTCCATCGCCAGCGCCTCGCGCGGGCTGATGCCGAAGAAGTCCGCGTCGAAGTCGGCGGCGCCGTCGAGGAAAGCGCCGTGCCGCACGTACGAGGTGCCGGGGTGATCCGGGTCCGGGTGGAACAGCCGGTCGACGTCCCAGCCACGGTCGGCCGGGAAGCCGGTCACCGCGTCGGTCTCGTCCTGGACCAGCCGCCAGAGCGCCTCCGGGGAGTCGGCGCCGCCGGGGAACCGGCACGCCATCCCCACGATCGCCACCGGCTCGTCGGCCGGTGCCGCCGCCGTGGGCGCGGTGGCGGCCGAGGAGCCGTCGGGCAGCAGCTCGGCCAGCAGGTGACGGGCGAGGACCTCGGCCGACGGCTGGTCGAAGACGATCGTCGTGGGCAGCCGCAGCCCGGTCGCGGTGGTGAGCCGGTTGCGCAGCTCGACGGCGGTCAGCGAGTCGAAGCCGAGGTCGCGGAAGGCCCGTGACGCCGTGACCGCGTCGGCCGAGGAGTGCCCGAGGACCAGGGCGGCCTGGGTCCGCACGAGCGAGAGAAGCTCGCCGCGCCGCTCGCCGTCGGTGAGCTCGCGCAGCCGTTCACGCAGCGCGGAGGCGCCGTCCTCGGCGGCGGCCGCCGGCGCACGCAACGCCTCCGCGACCTCCGGGATGTCCTCGATCAGCGGCCGCCGCCGGGCCAGCGTGAAGGTCGGCACGAACCGCGCCCAGTCCACATCGGCCACCACCGCGGTGGCGTCGTCGCGGCCCACCGCGTCGGCGAGGGCCCGGACGGCCCGCTCGGGCGCCATCGGCCGCACGCCGCGCCGGCGCAGCAGCGCGTCGGCCTCGTCGTCGACCATGCCGCCGCCCGCCCAGCTGCCCCAGGCCACCGAGGTGGCGACGGCACCGCGAGCGCGGCGCGCCTCGGCCAGGGCGTCGAGGTAGGCGTTTCCCGCCGCGTAGGCGCCCTGTCCGGCACTGCCCCACACCGCGGCCCCGGACGAGAAGAGCACGAAGGCGTCCAGCTGCTCGCCGTCGAGCAGGGCGTCGAGGTTGCGGGCGCCCTCGACCTTGCCGGAGACGACGCTCGCCATCTCGCCGGCATCGGTGTCGGCCAGCATGGTGAACTGGCCGACGCCGGCGGCGTGCACCACGGCCGAGACCGGGCCCACCTCGTCCAGGAGCGCGGCCAGCGCCGCCCGGTCCGCCACGTCGCACGCGGCCACGGTGACCTCGGCGCCGAGCGCGCGTAGCCGGTCACGCAACTCGGAGGCGCCCGGCGCGTCCGGGCCGCGACGGCTGGTCAGTACCACATGCCGGACCCCCGAACGGGCCAGCCAGGTGGCGACCTCACCGCCGATGGCACCGGTGCCGCCGGTGACCAGGACGGTGCCGCGCGGCTGCCAGGGCGTCCCGGCGTCCGGCCCGGTCCGGGTCCGGACCATGCGGCGCGCGTACGCCCCGGAGGAGCGCACCGCCACCTGATCCTCGTCGCCGGTCAGCAGGGCCGCGAGCCGTTCGACGCCGTCACCGAGGCCGGCCGGCAGATCGGCGAGGCCGCCCCAGATCTCCGGATGCTCGAGCGCGGCCACCCGGGCCAGGCCCGCGACCGCGGCCTGATCGGGCACCGGCGGCGGGTCCGAGCGACCCACCGACACCGCGCCCTCGGTGAGCACCCACAGCGGTGTGCGGCGCCCGAGGCCGGCCAGCGCCCGGATCAGCGCCAGGGTGCCGGTCAGCGCCCGCCCCGGATCGCCGAGGGCCAGCAGAGAGAACACTCCGTCTACGTCCAGGTCGCCGAGGAGACCGGCGAGGACGTCCTGGTCGCCCGTCTCCGGCACCACCACCGGGCGCGCGCCGAGCGACGCCACCAGTGGCTCCAGCCGGTCCGCGGCCGTTGCGGGCACCAGGGCGGCCCAGGATCCGGTCGCGGGCGGGGCGGCCGTCGGCGGCATCGGCTTCCACCGCACGTGGTACCGCCAGGACCGGACCGCCGACTCCTGCCGCCGGTCGCGCCGCCACTCGCTCAACTCGGGCAGCACCAGGCGCCAGGCGTCGAGGCCGGCGTCGACCCGGAGCACGCGGCCGAGCTCGGCCAGGTCACCGCGCTCCACGGCGTCCCAGAAGGCCGGCTCGCTCTCGTCCGGGGTGCCGGAGGCCGGGGCCGCCGGGCGCTGCTCGTCCAGCCAGTGCCGGGTGCGCTGGAACGCGTACGTGGGCAGCTCCACCGGCGCGAAGGTTCCGCCGAGCACCGCCGTCCAGTCGACCGGCAGCCCGCGGGTGGCCGCCTCGGCCGCGGACCGGATCATCCGTTCCACGTCGTCCTCGTCGCGGCGCAGGGTGCCCACTGTGGCACCGGGCCGGCCGGCCGCCTCGATCGTCTCCTGGATCGCCGGCAGGAGCACCGGGTGCGGGCTCACCTCGACGAAGACGCCGTACCGCTGATCGAGGGCGGCCCGGACGGCCCGCTCGAACTCGACCGTCTCGCGCAGGTTGCGGCACCAGTACTCCGGGGTGAGCCCGGTGGTGTCGAAGGGCTCGCCGGTGACCGACGAGAGGAACGGCACCCGGGCCGCCCCCGGCTCGACACCGGCGAGCAGGCCACGGATCTCGCCGGTGAGCTCGTCGACGTGCGGCGAGTGCGAGGCGTAGTCCACCGGCACCCGCCGGGCACGGATCCCTTGCTCGGCGCAGCGGGCGATCAGCGCGTCGAGCGCGCCCGGCTCGCCGGCCACGACCACGGCGCCGGGGCCGTTGACGGCGGCCAGGTGCAGCTCCAGGCGATCCCGGTCGATCCATTCCCGCAGCGTGCCGGCGGGCAGGGCGAACGACACCATCCCGCCCCGGCCGGCGATGCCCCGCAGGGCCCGGCTGCGCAGGGCGACCACCTTCGCGGCGTCGTCGAGGGACAGGGCGCCGCAGACGTACGCGGCGGCGATCTCCCCTTGCGAGTGACCGATCACGGCGGCCGGGCGCACCCCCAGCGACTCCCACAGCTCGGCGAGCGAGACCATGACCGCGAACAGGGCCGGCTGCACGACGTCCACGCGGTCCAGCGGCGGCGCGCTCGTCTCCTGCCCGAGCACCGCCGTCAGCGACCAGCCGGTGTGCGGGTCCAGCGCCGCGGCGCAGCGCTCGATGCTCGCGCGGAAGGCCGGCACCCGTTCGGCGAGCCGCCGCGCCATGCCGGCCCACTGCGAGCCCTGACCGGGAAAGACGAAGACCGGCCCGGAACCGGGCACCACGGAGCCGAGCACCACCTGGGGCGCCTCCCGGCCGGCGGCGAGCGCCTCCAGCGCGGCGGTCCGGGCGCCGGCGTCGGCGGCGAGCACCACGGCGCGGTGTTCGAAACCGCTGCGGGTCGTGGCGAGCGCCGCGGCCACCCGGCGCGGGTCGGTACCGTCCGGCGCGGCCGGCGCGAGGAGCCGGGCGGCCTGGCCGGCCAGCGCCTCGGGCGTCCGGCCGGAGAGCGGCCACGGCACGGTCGGTGAGCCGCCGAACGGCTCGGCCGCCGGCGCCCCGGCCTCCGGGGACGGGCCGGTGTCCTGCTCGAGTATGAGGTGGGCGTTCGTGCCGCTGACGCCGAAGGCCGACACCGCCGCGCGGCGCGGGTCCTCGCCGGCGGGCCAGGGGCGGCTCTCGGTCAGCAGCGACACCGCGCCCGCCGACCAGTCCACGTGCCGGCTCGGCCGGTCGACGTGCAGCGTCTTGGGCAGAACGCCGTGCCGCATCGCCATGACCATCTTGATCACGCCGGCCACTCCGGCCGCCGCCTGGGTGTGCCCGAGATTCGACTTGACCGAGCCGAGCCAGAGCGGGCGGTCCGCCGGCCGGCCGGGCCCGTACGCGTCGAGCAGCGCCTGCGCCTCGATCGGGTCGCCCAGGGTCGTGCCGGTGCCGTGTCCCTCGACCACGTCCACCTGGTCGGCGGCGACACCGGCGTGCACCAGCGCCTGCCGAATGACGGCCTGTTGGGCGAGCCCGTTCGGGGCGGTCAGCCCGTTGGAGGCGCCGTCCTGGTTGACCGCCGAGCCGCGGATCACGCCGAGCACCCGGTGGTTGCGGCGGCGCGCGTCGGAGAGCCGTTCCAGCAGCACCATGCCGGCGCCCTCGCCCCAGCCGGTGCCGTCGGCCGCGTCGGCGTACGCCTTGCACCGCCCGTCCGGTGACAGCCCGCGCTGGCGGCTGAACTCGACCAGCACGGCCGGGGTCGACATCACCGCCACGCCGCCCGCCATCGCCATCGAGCATTCGCCGAGCCGCAGCGCCTGGCAGGCGAGGTGCATCGCGACCAGCGACGACGAGCAGGCGGTGTCGATCGTGACCGCCGGGCCCTCGAGGCCGAGCGTGTAGGCGATCCGGCCCGAGGCGACGCTGGTCGCGGTGCCGGTCAGCAGGAAGCCCTCCGCACCGGCCGGCACGGCGTCCAACCCGTCGCCGTAGTCCCGGCCCGAGACGCCCACGAACACGCCGGTCGCGCTGCCCCGCAGGGCGCGCGGGTCCAGGCCGGCCCGCTCGACGACCTCCCACGAGGTCTCCAGGAGCAGCCGCTGCTGCGGGTCCATGACCTGCGCCTCGCGCGGCGAGATGCCGAAGAAGCCCGGGTCGAAGTCGGCCGCGTCGTACAGGAAACCGCCCTGCCGGGTGTAGCAGGTGCCGGAGCGTTCGGGATCCGGGTCGTAGAGCGCGTCGAGGTCCCAGCCCCGGTCGGCCGGGAAGTCACCGACCGCGTCGGCGCCCCCGTCGACCAGCCGCCACAGCGCCTCCGGCGAGTCGACACCGCCCGGGTACCGGCACGACATGCCCACGATCGCGATCGGCTCGCGTTCGCGGTTCTCCATCTCCAGCAGCCGCTGCCGCGCCCTGTGCAGGTCGTTGGTGACCCAGCGCAGGTATTCGCGGAGCTCCTCTTCCTTCGCCATTGCCACCCTCTCCTTCCGCCCCGGCGGGACGGCTCATGATCGGCCGAGCTCGGTGCGGATGAATGCGAACAGTTCCTCGTCGCTCGCCTCGTCCAGCCGTTCGCCGTCGCCCGCGGCGGCGCCCTGGTCGCCCCACTGCAGAAGCAGGCCGCGCAACCTTGTGGCGACCTTGGGCCGTACGGCGTCGCCGGCGGCCAGCCCGGCCAGCGTGGCCTCCAGCAGGTCGAGCTGCGCCAGCACGGGGGTGCCGGCTCGCGCGGTGTCCCGGCCGAGCTTGTCGTCCAGGAAGGCGGCCAGCGCCTGCGGGGTCGGATGGTCGAAGACCACCGTCGCCGGCAGCCGCAGGCCGGTGGCCTCGCTCAGCGCCCGGCGCATGTCCACCGAGGTCAACGAGTCGAACCCGAGGTCCTTGAAGGCCCGGTCGGCGGGGACCGGCTCGTCGGCCGGGTAGCCCAGCACCCCGGCGGCGGTGCGGCCGACCAGATCGACCAGCACCCGGGTCCGTTCCGCCGGTGGCAGGGCCGACAGCCGCCCGGACAGATCCGTGGCCGCGTCGCCGGCCGGTGGCGCGTCGGCCGCGCCGAGCACGGCCGCGACCTCGTCGATCTCCTCGATCAGCGGCTGGCGCCGGCTCATCGTGAAGCCGGGCACGAACCGGTCCCAGGCGATGTCCGCGACGATCATGCCGGGCGCGCCGGCACCGGCCGTCTCCGCCATGGCCGTCACCGCGACCTCGGGGTCCATCGGCACGACACCACGGCGGCTGAGCCACGCGGCGGCCGGCCCCTGCGACATCCCGCCGCCGTCCCAGGCGCCCCACGCCACCGAGGTGGCGGGAAGGCCGGCCTGCCGGCGCATGGCGGCCAGACCGTCGAGATACGCGTTGGCCGCGGCGTAGCCACCCTGGTTGCCGCTGCCCCACACGCCGGCGATCGAGGAGAAGAGCACGAACGCGTCCAGGTCGCGGTCAGCGGTCAGCTCGTGCAGGTTGCGCGCCGCCACGACCTTGGCCCGCAGCGCCGCGTCGAGCTCGCCGGGGGTCAGCTCGGCCAGCGGACCGGTCTCGAGCACGCCGGCGGTGTGCACCACCGCGGTCAGGGGCAGCTCGGGTGGAAGGTCGTCGAGGACGGCGGCCAGGGCGGCGCGGTCGGTGACGTCGCACGCCGTCACGGTGACCCGCGCCCCGGCGGCGGTCAGCTCGGCCGCCAGCTCGGCCGAGCCCTCGGCCCGGTCGCCGCGACGGCTCAGAAGCAGCAGATGCTCGGCGCCGGCCTCCGCCAGCCATCGAGCGGTACGGCCACCGAGCGCGCCGGTCCCGCCGGTGACCAGCACGGTGCCCGCCGGCCGCCACGGCCGTGCCGGCGGTTGCGGCCGGGTGCGGCGCAGGCGCCGGCCGTACGCGGCGTCACCGCGCAGCGCGATCTGATCCTCGGGTGCGCCGACCGCGCGGGGCAGCAGGCGCGCGCCGGCGGCGGAGGGCGGAAGGTCGACCAGGCCACCCCAGCGGTCGGGATGCTCC
Source organism: Actinoplanes sp. NPDC048988 (assembly GCF_043197815.1). Lineage (NCBI taxonomy): Bacteria > Bacillati > Actinomycetota > Actinomycetes > Micromonosporales > Micromonosporaceae > Actinoplanes > Actinoplanes sp. NPDC048988. The sequence continues at coordinate 762,053 of NZ_JBICTW010000001.1, forward strand.
AGCGCGGCGACGCGGCCGAGTCCCCAGACCGCGGCCTGCCACGGGTCGACCGGGGTGTCGTCGCCGGGTGCGGCCACCGCGCCCCGGGTGACGCACCACAGCGGCGCCGGGACACCGGCGTCGCCGAGCGCTTGGACGACGGTGACGAGCATGGCGAGGGCGGCATGCCCCGCCTCGGGCGAAGCGAGGAGGAGGACCCCGGCGGGCGCCTCGTCGCGCAACCGCGCGGCGAGACTCGGCCGGGTCTCGTCGGCGGCGACGGCGAGGACGGAGAGGTCACAGCCAGCGGTGGGAAAGGCGTCGGCGCAGACGTCCGTGAGGGGGTCGCCGGGGACGGCGAGGGCCAGCCATCGACCGGGCGCCGGCGTGGGAAGACCCGCGATCGGGGCCCAGTCGATCTCGTACCGCCACGAGGACCCGTCGGCGCGAGCCGGCGCGGGGAGGGCGGGCCAGTAGGTGCGGTGCTGGAACGGATAGGTGGGCAGGTCGACCGGACCCCGACCGGGCACGATCGCCGCCCAATCCACCGGCACACCACTCGACCACAGGCGGCCGACACCAGCCAGCAGAGTCCGCACCTCATCACGATCCCGGCGCAGCAACCCCACCCCGTCGATCAACCCCGCCAGAACCGTGTCCGGGCCGACTTCCACCCAGTGGCTCACATCAGATCCGGCGGCGATCGCGTCGGCGAAACGCACCGTCGCCCTTACCTGATCAACCCAGTAGGCCGCAGAAGCCACGTCACCACTAGCCAACAGCGGGATGCGGGGCGGGTGGAAAGTCAGCTGTTCACATACGGAGGCGAACTCGGCCAGCATCGGCTCCATCAACGGCGAATGAAACGCATGGCTAACCGTCAGCCATCGCACCCGCCGATCCCCGACAACCCTGCGCACCCCGGCCTCGTCACCGGACACCACCACCGACCGGACAGCGTTCACCGCGGCAATCGACACCAACGCCTCGCCGTCGATCAGCTCGGCGAGCTCAGCCTCGCTGGCCTCAACCGCGGCCATCACCCCACCCGCCGGCAACGCTTGCATCAGGCTTGCTCGGGCCGCCACCAACCGGCACGCATCTTCCAGGGGCAACACCCCGGCGACATGCGCAGCACTGATCTCCCCGATCGAATGACCCACCACGACGGCCGGGCGAATGTTCCACGACTCCAGCAACCGGAACAGAGCCACTTCGAACGCGAACAGGCCCGGCTGCGCCCACCCCGTCGCGGTCACCGCCTCAGGATCATCGCCGTAAAGAACATCCTCCAAGCCGGGGAAATATGCAGAAATCTCGGCCAAGGTGTCTCGGAAGACGTCGAACCGCTGGAGCTGCTCACCCATCCGCCACCGCTGCGCACCTTGACCCGAGAACACGAACCCCAGCTCCGGCTCCGCCACAGCGGCCGTCGGCACTACCTCAGCCAGACCGGCCGCCGCCTCGTCGCGGTCCCCCGCTACGACCACCGCCCGGTGATCGAGCGCCGCCCGGCTCCGGATCAGCCCGCCGGCCACGAGGGAGATGTCCGCCGTCTCGAGCAGGCTCCGCAGCCGAGTGGCCCCCGCGCGCACCGCCTCGGCCGACCGACCGGAAACGATTAGCGGCCACGGCCCCTTCTCGGCGGGCCTGGCAACTTCCGGCTCCTCGCCTTGTTCCAGGATCAGGTGGGCGTTGGTGCCCGAGATACCGAACGACGACACCCCCGCCCGGCGCGGACGCCCCGACCGCGGCCACTCCCGCGCCGAGGTCAACAGCTGCACGGCACCCGCCGACCAATCCACCAACGGCGACGGCTCATCTACATGCAACGTCGACGGCAATACGCCATACCGCATCGCCATCACCATCTTGATCACACCAGCCACACCAGCCGCGGCCTGGGTGTGGCCGATGTTCGACTTGACCGACCCCAACCACAGCGGCTCGTCACGATCCGCGCCATACGTGGCCAGCAACGCCTGCGCCTCAATCGGATCACCCAACCGCGTTCCCGTCCCGTGCCCCTCCACGGCGTCCACATCGGAGGGTTGTAACTGGGCCGACGCCAACGCCGCACCGATCACCCGCTGCTGCGACGGACCATTCGGCGCCGTCAAACCGTTCGACGCACCGTCCTGGTTGACCGCCGACCCCCGCACAATCGCGAGAATCCGCCGCCCGTTGCGCCGCGCGTCGGACAGCCGCTCCAACACCAGCACGCCGACACCCTCAGCCAACACCGTCCCATCGGCACCCTCCGAAAAGGCACGACACCGGCCATCCGACGACAACCCACCCTGACGCTCAAACTCCTCCAACACCAACGGCGACGCCATCACCGTCACCCCACCCGCCAACGCCAACGACGACTCACCACCACGCAACGACTGCGCCGCCAAATGCACCGCCACCAACGACGACGAACACGCCGTATCCACCACCACCGCCGGACCCTCGAACCCGAACGAATACGACACCCGGCCGGCGATCACGCTGGTCGCGTTGCCGGTCATCACGTGCCCACCGGAGTCGTGCTCGGAGGCGCGCAACGCCAGCGCGTAGTCGCTGCCGGAGACGCCGATGAAGACGCCGGTACGGCTGGCGGCCAGCGACGTCGGATCGATGCCCGCGCGTTCCAGCCCCTCCCACGACGTCTCCAGCAGCAACCGCTGCTGCGGATCCATCGCCAGCGCCTCCCGCGGCGAGATCCCGAACAGCTCCGCGTCGAACTCGGCCGCCGCGGTGAGGAACCCGCCGTGCCAGGCGCGGTCCCAGCCCCGGTCCGGCGGCGCCGCCGAGACGGCGTCCGCCCCGGACGCGATCACGTCCCACAGCGCCTCGGGCGAGCCCACCCCGCCGGGGAACCGGCATGCCATGCCGACCACGGCGATCGGCTCGTCCACCGCGGCCGGCGCGGGCGGCGTGGCGATCGCCGGGGCCTCGCCGTCGAGGCTCATTTCACCGTCGAGGCCCAGCTCGCCGTCGAGATGGCGGGCGAGCGCGACCGGGCTCGGGTAGTCGTAGATGAGGGTCGCCGGCAACCGCAACCCGGTCGCGGTGCGCAGCCGGTTGCGCAGGTCGACAGCGGAGACGGAGTCGAAGCCGAGCTCGGTGAAGGGCCGCCGGGCGTTCACCGCGTCCGCCCCGGCGTGGCCCAGGATCGCCGCCGCCGTGGCGCGGACCAGGTCGGCCAGGTGACGCCGGCGTTCGTCGGCGGGCCGCCCGGCCAGCCGGCTGCGCAGGTCGCCGGCGCCCGGCGCGACGTCCGCGGGCTCGGCCCGGCCCCGGTCGGCCGGCAGGCTGATCACCTCGGGGATCTCGGCGAAGAGGGGATTGGGCCGGACCGCGGTCATGGCGACGTAGTAGCGGTCCCAGCGGGTGTCGGCGACCAGGGTGAGCGTCTCGTCGTGGTCGAGCACCTGCTCGAGGGCGGTCAGCGCGAGCCGCGGCTCGATCGCCGGCACACCGTGCCGGTCGAGCAGGTCCTTGACAGCGCCGGTGGCCATTCCGGTGCCCGCCCACGCGCCCCAGGCGACAGTGGTCGCGGGCAGGCCGAGCGAGCGGCGGTGCTGGGCCAGCGCGTCGAGATACGCGTTGCCGGGCACGTAGTTGCCCTGGCCGGGGGCGCCGACCGTGGCGCCGGCCGACGACAGCAGTACGAAGGCGGACAGCTCCCGGCCGGCGGTGAGCTCGTGCAGGTGACGGGCGGCGGTCATCTTGGCCCGCAGCACCCGGTTCACCTGCTCCGGGGTGAGGGTGTCGATCAGGCCGTCGTCCAGGACCCCGGTCGCGTGGAAGACCGCGTCCAGCGGCTGGTCGACGGGGATGTCGGCGAGCAGCCGCTCCAGGGCCGCCCGGTCGGCGACGTCGCAGGCGACGATCGTGACCTCGGCGCCGAGGCCGGTCAGTTCCGCCGCGAGTTCGCCCGCGCCCTCGGCGCCGGCCCCGCGCCGGCTGGTCAGCACGATGCGGGGCGCGCCGCGACCGGCCGCCCAGCGGGCGACGTGGGCGCCGATGGCGCCGGTCCCGCCGGTGATCAGGACCGTTCCGGCCGGCTGCCACCGGCGGATCGCCGGCGCGCCGTCGAGCGGGGCCCGGACCAGGCGGCGGGCGAGCAGGCCGGACGGGCGGGCGGCGATCTGGTCCTCGGCCGAGGAGCCGGCGATGTGCCGCAGAAGGTCCTCCCGGAGCGCGGGGGCCGGGCTCTCCGGCAGGTCGGCCACGCCGCCCCAGCGGTCCGGGTGTTCGAGCACCATCACTCGGCCGAAGCCCCAGACCGGGGCCTGGGCCGGGTGGCGCAGCGGATCGCCGGCCCCGGTGGTGACCGCGGCCCGGGTGAGACACCACAGCCGGGTGTCGATGCCGGCGTCGCCGAGCGCCTGGACGAGGGCGACCGTGGCGGCGAAGCCGTACGGAACGTCGGGGTGGCCGGGCGCCGTCGTGTCGTCGAGGGTGAGCAGGGACAGCACGCGGTCGACCGGACCGGCCGCGGCCGCGTCGGCCACCAGCGTGGCCAGGGACGCGCGGGCGGCGTCCCGGGGTATGTCGATCCGCTCCACCCGCGCACCGAGCCGGGCCAGGTCGGCCGCGAACGTCTGGGCCGTCTCGTTCTCCCCGGCGGGTGCCAGGAGCAGCCACCGGCCGGTGACCGGGGTCGGGTCCGGGCGCAGCGGGCGCCAGGCGACCCGGTACCGCCAGGAGTCGATGACCTGCTCGTCGCGGTGCGTGCGGCGCCACGACGCGAGCGCCGGGAGCAGCCGGCGCAGGGCGTCCTCGTTCTCCGAGCCGAGCCGTCCGGCGAGGAGCCCGGCGTCGGCGCGATCGACCGCCGACCAGAACCAGTCGCCGGCCGGGTCCGTGTCCCCCGCGGCCGTCCGGGCCGGGGCCGACAGCCAGTACCGGTCCCGCTCGAACGGGTAGGTGGGCAGCTGGGGAAGTGGGGAATCCGCGGAGCCCAGCACGGCCGTCCAGTCGACCGGCACGCCACGGACGTAGGCCTCGGCCGCCGCGGTCTCGAACTCGCGGACGTCGTCGCCGTCGCGGCGCAGGGTCCGGGCGAGGACGACCTCGTCGCCGTCGCCGTGCTCCTCGGCGACCGCGAGGACGGCCGCGCCGAGCACGGGGTGCGAGCTGACCTCGATGAAGGTGCGGAAACCGGCGTCCAGCGCGGCCCGGACGGCGGGCGCGAATCGGACCGTTCCGCGCAGGTTGCGGTACCAGTAGCCGGCGTCGGCGACCTCACCGGCGTCCCCAGTGGTGTCCTCGGTCGTGGAGAAGAACGGCAGCCGCGCCGGCCGGGCGGTGACCGGGGCGAGCGCCTCGGCCAGCGCGTCCCGAATCTCCTCGACGTGGGCCGAGTGGGAGGCGTAGTCGACCGCGATCCGCCGGGCCCGTACGCCGTCGGCCGCGCAGACCGCCAGCAGTTCGTCGACCGCCTCGGGCTCACCGGCCACGACGACGGCGCCGGGCGCGTTCTCGGCGGCCAGCGAGAGACGGTCGCGCCGGCCGGCGAGCAGGCGCTCGGCCTCGGCCGGCCGGCAGGAGACCGAGGCCATCGCTCCGCGACCGGAGAGGGCGAGCAGGATGCGGCTGCGCAGGGCCACCACGCGGGCACCGTCGGCCAGGTCGAGCGCACCGGCGACGCAGGCCGCGGCGATCTCGCCCTGGGAGTGGCCGATCACCGCGGCCGGTGCCACGCCGGCGGCCCGCCAGAGCTCGGCCAGCGCCACCATGACGGCCCAGGAGGCGGGTTGCACGACGTCGACCCGGTCCAGCGACGGCGCCCCCGGCTCCTGCCGCAGCACCGCGGCGAGCGACCAGTCGACGTACGGGGACAGGGCCTGCTCACAGCGGTCGGCGGCGGCCCGGAAGACCGGGGACCGGTCGAGCAACCCGGCGGCCATGCCGGCCCATTGGGCGCCCTGGCCCGGGAAGACGAAGACGGCCGGCCCGGCCGTCACGGCCTCGCCCGTCACGAGGTCCGGATCGGGCTCGCCGCTGGACAGCGCGGTCAGGGCGCGGCGGCGGCCGGGCCCGTCGGCCAGCACGACGGCCCGGTGCTCGAGGGCGGCCCGCCCGGTGACCAGGGCTCGTGCCACCGCGTCGGCGCCGGCCTCGCCGTCCGCCCACGGGGCCAGCCGGTCGGCCTGGCGGCGCAGCGCGGCCTCACCGCGGGCGGAGAGCACCCACGGGACGTCCGCCGTTCCCGGGAAGAGCCCGGGCTGTGCGGGTGCCGCGGGCGTGGGATCGGTGGGCGGTTCCTCCAGGACGACGTGCGCGTTGGTGCCGCTCACCCCGAACGCGGAGACGGCCGCTCGCCGGGCCTGGCCGGTGCCGGGCCACTCGCGCGCCTCCCGCAGCAGCCGGACGGTGCCCGCCGACCAGTCGACGTGCGGGCTCGGCTCGTCGGCGTGCAGGGTGCGTGGCAGCACGCCGTTGCGCATCGCCATGATCATTTTGATGACGCCGGCCACACCGGCCGCGGCCTGGGTGTGCCCGATGTTCGACTTGACCGAGCCGAGCCAGAGCGGGCGCTCGGTGTCCCGCCGGCGGCCATAGGTGGCCAGCAGCGCCTCGGCCTCGATCGGGTCGCCCAGGGTGGTGCCGGTGCCGTGCGCCTCGACCGCGTCCACATCGGACGCCCGCAGCCCGCCGGCCGCGAGGGCCTGCCGGATCACCCGCTGCTGGGCTGTGCCGTTCGGCGCGCTCAGCCCGTTGCTCGCCCCGTCCGAGTTCACCGCCGAGCCGCGGATGACCCCCAGCACCGGGTGCCCGTTGCGGCGCGCGTCCGAGAGCCGCTCCAGCAACAACACACCGGCGCCCTCGCCCCACCCCGTGCCGTCGGCGCCGGCCGAGAACGCCTTGCACCGGCCGTCGGCCGCGAGCCCGCGCTGACGGGAGAACTCGACGAACTCGACCGGCGTGGCCATCACGGTCACCCCTCCGGCCAGCGCCATCGAGCACTCGCCGCGCTGCAGGGACTGCGCGGCCAGGTGCAGCGCGACCAGCGACGACGAGCAGGCGGTGTCGACGGTGAGGGCCGGCCCGGCGAGGCCGAAGGTGTAGGCGACCCGCCCGGAGACGACGCTGAGCGCGTTGCCGGTGAGCAGATGCCCCTCCAGCCCTTCCGGCGTCTCGGTCAGGTCGCTGCCGTAGTCGCGGCCGGCCACTCCGGCGAAGACGCCGGTGCGCGAGCCCCGCATCGACAGCGGGTCGATGCCCGCCCGTTCGAACGCCTCCCAGCTGATCTGGAGGATCAGCCGCTGCTGGGGGTCCATGGCCAGGCTCTCCCGCGGCGACAGCCCGAACAGCGCGCCGTCGAACTCGGCGGCACCGTAGAGGAATCCGCCCTCGCGCGTGTAGCTGGTGCCGGGGTGTTCCGGGTCCGGGTGGTAGAGCCGGTCGAGATCCCAGCCCCGGTCGGCCGGGAATCCGCCGATCGCGTCGCCGCCGGTGTCGACGAGCTGCCACAGCTGCTCGGGTGACTCGACCCCGCCGGGATAGCGGCAGGCCATCGCGACGACGGCGATCGGCTCGTCCGGCCGGGCCGCCGTGGGCGGCGCGTCGTCGTCCGGCTCCTCGCCGGCCAGCACGGCGGCCAGGTGGGCGGCCAGTTCGCCGGGGGTCGGGTGGTCGAAGACCAGCGACGCCGGCAGGGTCAGGCCGGCGGCCGCGGCCAGGCGGTCGCGCAACTGCACGGCCGAGAGCGAGGTGAAGCCGAGCTCGCGGAACGCCAGGTCGGGGTCGACGGCGGCGGCCGAGCGATGGTCGAGCACGACGGCGGCCTCGCCCCGCACCAGATCGAGCAGCACGCGATGCCGGCCGGCCGGATCGAGCCCGGCGAGACGGGCCGACAGGGCCGGGGCCACGGCCGGCGGCTCGGCGGCGGGCGGCTCCGGGGTGCCGCCCTCGTCGCCGGACCGGCTGTCGTCGGTGAGCCAGTAGTGCTCGCGCTGGAAGGGGTAGGTGGGCAGGTCGACGATCCGGCCGCCGGTGGCGGCGTGGACGCGGGCCCAGTCCACCGGGACCCCGCGCTCGAAGAAACGGGCCAGCGCCGCGGCGACCGCGACCGCCTCGTCCCGGTCGGACCGCAACACCGGCACGAACTCGGCGTCCGGCACGCTGTCGCGGCCGAGCGGGGTCAGTACGGCGTCCGGCCCGATCTCGGCGAAGGTGCCGGCTCCCCGCCCGGCGGCGGCCACGACGGCGTCGGCGAAGCGGACGGTGCCGCGCACCTGACGCACCCAGTGGTCGGGGTCGGCCAGCCGGGCCCGGTCGATCGGCGTTCCGGTCACTGTGGACACGATCGGCACCACCGGCTCGGCGATGCTGACCTCGGCGGCGACCGCGCGGAAGGCGTCGAGCATCGGGTCCATGTGCGCCGAGTGGAAGGCGTGACTGACGGTCAGCCGCCGGGTGCGGCGCCCCCGCTCGGCGAAGCCGGCGGCGATCGCCGTGACCGTCTCCTCGTCGCCGGAGAGCACGACCGCCTCCGGCCCGTTCACCGCCGCGAGGCTCACCCGGCCGTCCGCCGCGGCGAGCGCCTCGGCCGCCTCGGCCTCGGTGGCCCGCACCGCGATCATCGCGCCGCCGGCCGGGAGCCGCTGCATGAGCCGTCCTCGCGCCGTGACCAGGCGGGCGGCGTCGGCCAGCGAGAGCGCGCCGGCGGCGTGCACGGCGGCCAGTTCCCCGATGGAGTGCCCGACGACCACGTCGGGGTGGATGCCCCAGGACGCGAGGAGGCGGAACAGCGCGACCTCGACCGCGAACAGGCCGGCCTGGGTGTGCACGGTCCGCGACAGCGACTCGATGTCGCCGCCGGCAATGATCGACCGGATCGGCGACTCGAGGTGGGCGTCGAGCGCCTCGCACACCTCGTCGAAGGCGGCGGCGAAGGCGGGGTGGACGGCGTAGAGGCGGCTGCCCATGCCGAGCCGCTGCGCGCCCTGGCCGGTGAAGAGGAAGGCGGTGCCGCCCGGGTCGCGGCGCAGCGGCTCGGCCGCCGGCCCGTCGGCCACGGCGGCGAGCCGGCTCGTCAGGTCGTCGCGGCCGGTGGCGGCGAAGCCGGTCCGGTAGCGGAACGCCGAGCGGGCGGTGGCGAGGGTGCGGGCGACGTCGGCCGGGTCGGCGTCCTGGCCGATCAGCTGCCGGGCCTGCGCCCTCAGGGCCTCCGGGGTGCGCGCGGAGAGCACCACCGGCACGGCCGGCGGTTCCGGCCGCGGCCCGGCCGGCGCCTCGGCCCGCGGGGCCTGTTCGAGCACGACGTGCGCGTTCGTGCCGCTGATGCCGAACGACGAGACCGCGCACCGCCGGACGTCGCCGTCCTTCGCCCACGGCCGCGCCTCGGTCAGCAGCCGCAGCTCGCCGGCCGACCAGTCGACGTGCGGGGTCGGCTCGTCCGCGTGCAACGTGCGCGGCAGCACGCCCTCGCGCATGGCCGCGATCATCTTGATCACGCCGGCCACCCCGGCCGCGGCCTGGGTGTGCCCGATGTTCGACTTCACCGAGCCCAGCCAGAGCGGCCGGGACCGCTGCCGCCCGTACGCCGCGAGCAGCGCGTCGGCCTCGATCGGATCGCCCAGCGCGGTGCCCGTGCCGTGCGCCTCCACCGCGTCGATGTCGCCCGGGGTGAGCTGGGCGTCGTCGAGCGCCTGGCGGATCACCCGCTGTTGCGACGGGCCGTTCGGCGCGGTCAGCCCGTTGGAGGCGCCGTCGGAGTTGATCGCGCTACCGCGGATCAGCCCGAGGACGCGGCGGCCGTTGCGGCGCGCGTCGGAGAGACGTTCGAGCAGCAGCACACCGGCGCCCTCGCCCCACCCGGTGCCGTCGGCCGAAGCGGCGAACGCCTTGCAGCGGCCGTCGGGGGCCAGGCCACGCTGGCGGGAGAACTCCTGGAAGAGCCGGGGTGTGGCCATCACGGTGGCGCCGCCGGCGATCGCCAGGTCGCATTCGCCACCGCGCAGCGCGCGCACCGCGAGGTGCAGCGCCACCAGCGACGACGAGCAGGCCGTGTCGACGGTCAGGACCGGGCCCTCCAGCCCGAAGGTGTAGGCGATCCGGCCGGACGCGACGCTGGTGGTCACGCCGGTGAGCAGGTTGCCCTCCAGCCAGGCCGGCGGCCGGGCCAGGGAGACGCCGTAGTCCTGGTCGGCGACCCCCACGAAGACGCCGCCGCGGCTGCCGCGGACCGCGCGCGGGTCGATGCCGGCCCCTTCGAACAGCTCCCACGACGTCTCCAGCAGCAGCCGTTGCTGCGGGTCCATGGCGAGCGCCTCGCGCGGCGAGATGCCGAAGAAGCCCGCGTCGAAGGCGCCCGCGTCGCGCAGGAAGCCGCCGTGCCGGGTGACCGAGGAGCCGGGCCGGTCGGGATCCGGGCCGAACAGCGCGCCGAGGTCCCAGCCGCGGTCCTCGGGGAACGTCGTCACCGCGTCGACACCGTCACCGACCAGCCGCCACAGGTCCTCGGCGCTGCCGACGCCGCCCGGGTACCGGCACGCCGTGGCCACCACCGCGATCGGCTCGTGGGTCCGTGACTCCATCTCCAGCAGCCGCTGCCGGGTCTTGTGCAGATCGGCGGTGACCCGCTTGAGGTAGTCGACCAGCTTTTCCTCGTCAGCCACGGGTTCAGCTCCATCTCGCCGCGGCGCGCGAACGCCGGCGGGCACGGTCAGTTCAAGCCGCCCAGTTCGCTGTCGATGAAGGCGAGGACCTCGTCGGCCGAGGCCGACGACAGGTCCTGAACGGCCACCGCGGACCCGGTGTCCGCGCCGATGCCGTCCAGCTTTCCCAAGAGCCCTTGCAGACGGCTTGTGAGCCGGGCGTGGACCGGGTCGCCGGCACCGAGCCGGGTCACGATCGCCTCCACGGCGTCGAGCGCCGCCCAGGCCTGTTCGGCCGGGTCGGCTCCGGCGCACAGCAGGCCGTGCAGGTGTTCCGCGACCGCGGCCGGTGTCGGGTGGTCGAAGGCCAGCGCGGCGGGCAGGCGCACCCCGGTGGCCGCCGCGAGCCGGTTGCGCAGCTCGACGGAGGTGAGCGAGTCCATGCCCATCTCCTTGAACGCGCGCTCCGGCTCGACCTCGGCGGCCGAGGCGTGGCCGAGTACACCGGCCGTCTCGCCGCGGACGAGCTCCAGCAGGTCGGCGAGTTGCTCGGCGCCGTCGCGGCCGGCCAGCCTCTGCGCCCAGGGCACCGCCGAGGGCGTTCCGACGGGCACCGCCGCGGGCCGGCGGCCGATCAGGTCGCTCAGGACGGCCGGCACCTCGCCCGCGTCGCGCCCGCGCAACGCCGCCAGGTTCATCCGGATCGGGGCGAGCACCGGCTCGTCGGCGGTGCTCGCGGCGTCATAGAGGAACAGGCCCTGCTCGGGCGTGAGCGGCACCAGACCGGACCGGCTCAGCCGGGCGCTGTCGCGCTCGCCCAAGGCCGCGGTCATCCCGCCGGCCTCGGCCGCCCAGGGCCCCCAGGCGAGCGAGCGGGCGGGCAGGCCGCGGGCCTGCCGATGCGCGGCCAGGGCGTCGAGATACGCGTTGGCGGCGGCGTAGTTGGCCTGTCCCGGGCTGCCGAGCGTGGCGGCGGCGGCCGAGTAGAGCACGAACAGGTCGAGGTCGAGGTGCGCGGTCCGGCGGTGAAGGTTCCAGGCGCCGTCCACTTTGGGCCGGGACACCGCCGCCAGCCGCTCCGGGGTGAGCGACATGAACAGCCCGTCGTCGAGCAGGCCGGCGGCGTGCACCACGCCGCGCAGCGGGCGATCGCCGGGGATCCGGCGCAGGACCTCGGCCAGCCCCTCATCGTCCGCGACGTCACAGGCCACCACCGTGACGTCGGCGCCCGCCGCCACCAGCTCGGCGCTCAGGCCGGCGGCGCCCGGCGCGTCCGGCCCCCGACGGCTGGTCAGCACCAGGTTCCGCACGCCGTGCCGGGTGACCAGATGCCGGGCCAGGCACGCGCCGAGGGCTCCCGTCCCCCCGGTGATCAGCACGGTCCCGTCCGTCCGCAGCGCGCGCGGCATGGTCAGCACCGCCTTGCCGATGAGTTCGGCGCGGCTCAGGGCCCGCAGCGCGGCCGGCGCCCGCCGCACGTCCCACGCGGTCAGCGGAGGCAACCGCAGCGCGCCCGCGGCGAACAGACGCAGCAGCTCGGCGTACATCTGAGCGATGCGATCCGGCCCGGCCTCACGGGTGTCGAAGGCCTGGTAGTGCACGCCGGGGTGAGCACGCGCGACGGTCTCCGGGTCGCGGACGTCGGTCTTGCCCATCTCGAGGAACCGGCCGCCCGGGCCGAGCAGGCGCAGCGACGCGTCGACGAACTCGCCGGCGAGCGAGTCGAGCACCACGTCCACGCCGCGGCCGCCGGTCACGGCTCGGAACCGCTCCTCGAAGCCGAGGTCGCGGGAGGAGGCGATGTGGTCAGCGAGCAGACCGGCGGCTCTCAGCGCGGGCCACTTGCCGGGGCTCGCGGTCGCGAAGACCTCCGCGCCCAGGTGCTGGGCCAGCTGCACGGCCGCGGTGCCCACGCCACCGGCGCCGGCGTGGATCAGGACCCGGTCCCCCGGCTTCACACCGGCCAGATCGACCAGGGCGTAGTAGGCGGTCAGGAAGGTGATGGGCGTCGCGGCGCCCGCGGCGAACGTCCACTCCTCCGGCATCCGGAACAGCAGCCGGTGATCCGCCTCGGCCGCCGGGGCGAAGGCCCCGTCGAGCAGCCCGGCGACGCGATCACCGGGTCGCAGCCCGGTGACGCCCGGCCCGGTCTCGAGGACGACGCCGGCACCCTCCACGCCCAGGCTCACCTCGCCGGGATACATGCCCAGCACGGCCAGGACGTCACGGAAGTTGACCCCCGCCGCCCGCACCGCCACCCGGACGCGTCCGGCCGCCGGCGGCCCGGCGGGCGCGACAGCGGGCAGCAGGGCGAGACCGTCGAGCGTTCCGGGTTCATTGCCGGCCAAGTGCCAGTGGCCGTCCGGCACGGACAGCGGCGGGTCGCCGGCCGCGCGGACCAGACGTCGCGTGTAGGCGTGTCCCCGGCGCAGCGCCACCTCGGGCAGACCGGCCGCGAGGACGGAGAGCAGCAGATCGGCCGAGAGCTCCGCGTCGGTGTCGACCAGCCGGATCCGGCCGGGATGCTCGGCCTGCGCCGAACGCAGCAGTCCCCAGCTCGCGGCGGCGGCCAGGTCGGCCGGGTCGTCGCCGGGACCGGTCGCGACGGCGTGCCTGGTCAGCACGGTCAGGCCGGTGCCGGCGAAGCGCTCGTCGGCCAGCCACTCCCGCACGATCCCGAGCAGGTCCCCCGCCGTACGCCGCACCGCCTCGGGCTCCGGCCGGCCGTCACCGCAGCAGAGGACGGGTTGGGCGCCGCCCGCGGCCAACTCGTCGAGGTCGACGGTGGGCACGGGTATGCCCCACGGATTCGGGCCGACCACGGCGGCGGTCACGGACTCGCCCGGCGGCAGGGCGACGGGCTGCCACTCGATCCGGTACAGGTCGTCGCCGGTCGCCGCGGGGGCCGCCATCGGCCGTACGTCGAGCCGCTCCACCGACAGCACGGGCGCGCCGTCCGGCGCCGTGGCGGTGAGCGACAGCGTGCCGGCGTCCGGACGGCGCAGGCGCACGCGGAGCTCGGCGGCCCCGCGGCGATACACGGAGACGCCCCGCCAGGCGAACGGCACCCGCGCGCCGGATTCCCCGTCGTCGCCGAGCACGGCGGGATGCAGGGCACCGTCGAGCAGGGCCGGATGAATCGCGAACGCGGCGGCCTCCTCGGCGGCGACCGCGACCTCGGCCAGCAGGTCGTCCCCGGTCCGCCAGACCCGGCGCACGGCGCGGAAGGCCGGCCCGTAGCCCAAGCCGAGCGCGGTGAGGCGGGCGTACACCTCCTCCGGGTCCAGCGGCTCGGCCCCGGCGGGCGGCCACGGGCCGGCGGTCGTCCCGGGCATCGGCGTGGCCGAGGTGAGCAGGCCACCGGCGTGGCGCTGCCAAGGGGCGTCCGCGCCGCGCTGGGCGTAGAGCTCGACCGGGCGGTCCCCGGCGGGGTCCGGGCCGCGGACGACCACGTGGAGGCGGACGTCCCCGTCGTCGAGGACCAGCGGCGCGTCCAGGGTGAGCTCGGCCAGCGTGGGGCAGCCGGCCTGGGCCCCGGCGGTCAGCAGCAGATCGGCGATCGCCGCGCCTGGGACGACGACGGAGCCCAGGACGGTGTGGTCGGTCAGCCAGGGCTGAGCGGCCGGGGAGAAGTGGCCGGTGAAGCGCACGTCGTCGCCGTCGGGGGTCGGTACCAGGACGGTCAGGGCCGGGTGGCCGGTGGCGGCCAGGCCGTGGCCGGTCACGTCGGTGAGGCGGCGCGATGCCCGGGGCCAGTAGTGGCGGTGCTGGAACGCGTAGGTCGGCAGGTCCACCGGACCCCGATCCGGCACGATCGCCGCCCAATCCACCGGCACACCACTCGACCACAGGCGGCCGACACCAGCCAGCAGAGTCCGCACCTCATCCCGGCCCCGGCGCAGCAACCCCACCGCATCGCCGTCGATCAACCCCGCCAAGACGGTGTCCGGGCCGACCTCCACCCACTGGCTCACATCAGATCCGGCGGCGATCGCGTCGGCGAAACGCACCGTCGCCCTAACTTGCTCGACCCAGTAGGCCGCAGAAGTCACGTCACCACTAGCCAACAGCGGGATCCGAGGCGGGTGGAAAGTCAGCTGCTCACACACCGAAGCGAACTCGGCCAGCATCGGCTCCATCAACGGCGAATGGAAGGCGTGACTAACCGTCAGCCATCGCACCCGCCGATCCCCCACAACCCTGCGCACCCCGGCCTCGTCACCGGACACCACCACCGACCGGACAGCGTTCACCGCGGCAATCGACACCAACGGCTCGCTCTCCACCAGCTCAGCAAGCTCGGCCTCGCTGGCCTCCACCGCGGCCATCACCCCACCCGCCGGCAACGCCTGCATCAGACTCGCCCGGGCCGCCACCAACCGGCACGCATCCTGAAGAGACAACACCCCGGCGACATGCGCAGCACTGATCTCCCCGATCGAATGACCCACCACGACCGCCGGGCGAACATTCCACGACTCCAACAGCCGAAACAGAGCCACCTCAAACGCGAACAGGCCCGGCTGCGCCCAACCCGTCGCCGTGACCGCCTCAGGATCATCGCCGTAAAGAACAGCGTCCAAACCCGGGAAATGGGCAGAAATCTCGGCCAAGGTGTCCCGGAAGACGTCGAACCGCTTGAGCTGCTGCCCCATCCGCCACCGCTGCGCACCTTGACCCGAGAAGACGAACCCCAGCTCCGGCTCCGCCACAGCAGCCGTCGGCACTACCTCAGCCAGACCGGCCGCCGCCTCGTCGCGGTCCCCCGCTACGACCACCGCCCGGTGATCGAGCGCCGCCCGGCTCCGGATCAGCCCGGCGGCCATGTCGGCCACGTCGACCGCGTCCAGGCGATCGGCCAGGCGGACGGCCTGCTCGCGCACCGCCTCCGGCGACCGACCGGAAACGATCAGCGGCCACGGCCCCTCGACGGCCGGCTCGGCAGCCTCCAGCTCCTCACCCTGCTCCAGGATCAGATGGGCATTGGTGCCCGAGATACCGAACGACGACACTCCCGCCCGGCGCGGACGATCCGACCGCGGCCACTCCCGCGTCGAGGTCACCAGCTCCACCGACCCCGCCGACCAATCCACGACGGGCGACGGCTCATCCACATGCAACGTCGACGGCAATACGCCGTGCCGCATGGCCATGACCATTTTGATCACACCGGCCACACCGGCCGCGGCCTGGGTGTGGCCGATGTTCGATTTGACCGACCCCAACCACAGCGGCTCGTCACGGTCCGCGCCATACGTGGCCAGCAACGCCTGCGCCTCGATCGGATCACCCAGCCGCGTTCCCGTCCCGTGCCCCTCCACGGCGTCCACATCGGAGGTATGCAACCCGGCCGACGCCAACGCCGCACCGATCACCCGCTGCTGAGACGGACCATTCGGCGCCGTCAACCCGTTCGACGCACCATCCTGATTGACCGCCGACCCCCGCACGATCGCGAGAATCCGCCTCCCGTTCCGCCGGGCGTCCGACAACCGCTCCAGCACCAGCACGCCCACACCCTCACCCCAGCCCATGCCGTCGGCCGCCGCCGCGAACGACTTGCACCGGCCGTCCGGCGCGAGCCCGCCCTGCCGGGTGAACTCGACGAACGCCTCCGGCGTCGCCATCACCGTCACGCCGCCCGCCAGGGCCAGCGACGACTCCCCGCCGCGCAGCGACTGCGCCGCGAGGTGCATCGCCACCAGCGACGACGAGCACGCGGTGTCGACCGTGACCGCGGGTCCTTCGAGCCCGAGCACGTAGGCGAGCCGCCCCGACGCGACGCTGGCCGTGTTCCCGGTCAGCAGGTGACCGTCGGCCTCGGTGTCCGATCCGCGCAGGTGACCGGCGTAGTTCTGCTCCGACATGCCGACGAACACCCCGGCCGGCGTGCCGCGCAGCGCCGACGGGTCCATTCCGGCCCGCTCCACCGCCTCCCAGGCCACCTCGAGCAGCAGCCGCTGCTGCGGGTCCATGGCCAGGGCCTCGCGCGGCGAGATCCCGAAGAACGCCGCGTCGAAGCCGGCCGCGTCGGCCAGAAACGCACCTTCCCGCGCGCGGGACGCCAGCGGGTCGAGGTCCCATCCGCGGTCGGCCGGGAACGGCGCCACCGCGTCCGCCCCGTCGAGGAGCAGCCGCCAGAGATCCTCGGGCGAGTCGACGCCGGCCGGGAACCGGCAGGCCATACCGACGATGGCGATCGGCTCGTCCGCGACGGCACGGCCGGGCGCGGCCGGGGTCTCCGGTGCGGCACCGGCGATCAACCCGGTCAGGTGGTCGGCGAGACGCGCGGCGGTGGGGTGGTCGAAGACCAGCGTGCCCGACAGCGGCATCCCCGTCCGCCGGCTGAGCCGGTCACGGAGCTCCACGGCGGTCAGCGAGTCGAAACCCAGGTCGCGGAACGCCCGCTCGACGCCGACGAGCTCGGCCGACTCGTGGCCCAGGATCCGCGCCGCCTCCTCGCGGATCATCGTGAGCAGCTCGGCGTACCGCCGCTGCGGGGTCAGCCCGGCCAGGGCCGGCGGGCCGGCCGTGATCTCGGGGGCGACCGGCGGCCGCAACATCTCCGCCACCTCGGGCAATCCGGCCAGGAAGGGGCTGGGCCGCGCCACGGTGTACGTCGGGGCGAACCGCTCCCACGCGATGTCGGCGACGATCACGTACGCCCGGTCGCCGCGCGCGGCCCGGCCGAGTTCCTGGACCGCGGCCGCCGGCGCCATGGCCCGGACGCCGTTGCGCTCCAGCACCCGATCCGGTGCGGTGAGTGCCATCCCGGCACCGGCCCAGCTGCCCCAGGCGATCGAGGTGCCGGTCAGGCCCCGGGCACGCCGGCGCCGCGCGAGCCCGTCGAGGTAGCCGTTCGCCGCCGCGTATCCGGCGCCGCCCGCGTATCCCCAGGCCGCGGCGACCGACGAGTAGAGCACGAACGCGTCGAGCTCCCGGTCGCCGAGAAGCTCGTCGAGATGGGCCGCACCCACGGTCTTGGCGGTGAACACCTCGTCGGGGCCGGCCTCCAGGATCGGCCGGTACTCGCCCACCCCCGCCGTGTGGATCACCGCGGTCAGCGAGGACCCGATCCGATCGAGCAAGGCGGCCAGCGCCTCCCGGTCGGTGACGTCGCAGGCCGCCACGGTCACGCGTACGCCGGTCTCCTCGAGCTCGGCCCGCAACGCGTCCACGCCCTCGGCTCCGGGTCCCCGGCGGCTCGCGAGCACCAGATGCCCGGCGCCGTTACGGGCGAGCCAGCGCGCCGCGTGGGCACCGAGGGCTCCGGTACCGCCGGTGACCAGCACGGTGCCACGCGGCTTCCACGCGTGCTCGACCTCTGCGGTGACGCGGGCCAGCCGCCGGGCATACGCACCGTCGCTTCGCAGCGCCAGTTGATCCTCGGTGGACGCGGCGGTGACCTGACGGATGAGGCACTCGGCCACGGCCGGTTCCGAGCCGGCGGGCAGGTCGATCAGCCCGCCCCAGCGCCGCGGGTGTTCCAGCGCCGCGACCTGGCCCATCCCCCACACCGCCGTCTGCCACGGCCGTACCGTCTCGCCGGGTTCGATCGCGACCGCGCCGGTGGTGACCGACCAGAGCCGGCCGTCCACCTCGGCGTCGGCCAGCGCCTGCACGAGCGTGGTCAGCGCCGTCACCTCGGCGCGGTCGTCGGCGCCGGATCCGAGCCGGAGCACCCCCTCGGCGATCCGGCCGGCCAGGGCGTCCCGCACCCGGGCCGCCAGCGTGCCGCGCGACGTCCCGGCGTCGGCGACGAGCACGAGCGGCGTACGGCCGGTGGCCGCGAGCGCGGCCGCGCAGGGATCGGTGAGCTCGTGTCCCGGCGGGACGACGAGCAACCACACACCGTCGCCGTGTGTCTGCTCCGGCTCCTCGACGGCAGTCCAGCGCACGTCGTACCGCCATCCGGCACGGGAGGCACTCCGCGGGGCGGGCCAGTAGGTGCGGTGCTGGAACGGATAGGTGGGCAGGTCGACCGGACCCCGATCCGGCACGATCGCCGCCCAATCCACCGGCACACCACTCGACCACAGGCGGCCAACGCCAGCCAGCAGAGTCCGCACCTCATCCCGGCCACGGCGCAGCAACCCCACCGCGTCGCCGTCGATCAACCCCGCCAAGACCGTGTCCGGGCCAACCTCCACCCACTGACCGACATGGGACCCGGCGGCGATCGCGTCCGCGAAACGCACGGTCGCCCTTACTTGATCGACCCAGTAGGCCGCAGAAGTCACGTCACCACTAGCCAGCACCGGGATCCGGGGCGGGTGGAAAGTCAGCTGCTCACACACCGAAGCGAACCCGGCCAACATCGGCTCCATCAACGGCGAATGAAACGCGTGACTAACCGTCAGCCACCGCACCCGCCGATCCCCAACGACCCTGCGCACCCCGGCCTCGTCACCGGACACCACCACCGACCGGACAGCGTTCACCGCGGCAATCGACACCAACGACTCGCCCTCGATCAGCTCAGCAAGCTCGGCCTCGGTGGCCTCGACCGCGGCCATCACCCCACCGGCCGGCAACGCTTGCATCAGGCTTGCTCGGGCCACCACCAACCGGCACGCATCTTCCAGGGACAACACCCCGGCGACATGCGCAGCACTGATCTCCCCGACCGAATGACCCACCACGACGGCCGGGCGAACATTCCACGACTCCAACAACCGGAACAGAGCCACCTCAAAGGCGAACAGGCCCGGCTGCGCCCACCCGGTCGCGGTCACCGCCTCGGCATCATCGCCGTAAAGAACATCCTCCAGGCCTGGGAAATATGCAGAAATCTCCGTCAAAGTGTCCCGGAAGACGTCGAACCGCTGGAGCTGCTGGCCCATCCGCCACCGCTGCGCACCCTGACCCGAGAACACAAACCCCAGCTCCGGCTCGGACTCCGCGCTGCCCGGCACCACCTCAGCCAGACCGGCCGCCGCTTCCGCCGGATCGGCGGCCACCACAACGGCACGATGCTCGAGCACCGCTCGGCCTCGAACCAACCCGCTGGCCATGTCGGAAATGTCGACCGTGTCCAGGACAGCGGCCAACCGCTCGGCCTGCTCCCGCACCACATCCGCCGTATGCCCAGAAATGATCAGCGGCACCGGCCCCGCACCAGCGGGCTCGGCAGCTTCCGGTTCCTCACCCTGCTCCAAGATCAGATGGGCGTTGGTGCCCGAGATACCGAACGACGACACCCCCGCCCGGCGCGGACGATCACCCTCCGGCCACGGACGCGACTGCCTCAACAACTCGACAGCACCCGCCGACCAATCCACCAACGGCGACGGCTCATCCACATGCAACGTCGACGGCAACACCCCATACCGCATCGCCATCACCATCTTGATCACACCAGCCACACCAGCCGCCGCCTGGGTATGGCCAATGTTCGACTTGATCGACCCCAGCCACAGCGGCTCGTCACGATCCGCGCCATACGTGGCCAGCAACGCCTGCGCCTCAATCGGATCACCCAACTTGGTGCCCGTCCCATGCGCCTCCACCGCATCCACATCGGAGGGTTCCAACCCAGCCGACGCCAACGCCGCACCGATCACCCGCTGCTGCGACGGACCATTCGGCGCCGTCAAACCGTTCGACGCACCGTCCTGGTTGACCGCCGACCCCCGCACAATCGCGAGAATCCGCCGCCCGTTGCGCCGCGCGTCGGACAGCCGCTCCAACACCAGCACGCCGACACCCTCAGCCAACACCGTCCCATCGGCACCCTCCGAAAAGGCACGACACCGGCCATCCGACGACAACCCACCCTGACGCTCAAACTCCTCCAACACCAACGGCGACGCCATCACCGTCACCCCACCCGCCAACGCCAACGTGCTCTCACCACCACGCAACGACTGCGCCGCCAAATGCACCGCCACCAACGACGACGAACACGCCGTATCCACCACCACCGCCGGACCCTCGAACCCGAACGAATACGACACCCGGCCGGCCAGGAAGCTCGTCGCCGTGCCCGACATCGACTCGCCGTCGTCGCCGCGCACCGCGCTGTACCACTCGCCGTTCGTCCCGGCGAACACGCCCGTGTCGGTGCCGCGCAACGACATCGGGTCGATGCCCGCGCGTTCCAGCCCCTCCCACGACGTCTCCAGCAGCAGCCGCTGCTGCGGATCCATCGCCAGCGCCTCCCGCGGCGAGATCCCGAACAGGGCGGGGTCGAACTCGCCCGCCTCGGCCAGGAACCCGCCCGGCCAGTCCCGGCTCCATCCGCGGGCCGGCGGCGGGCCGGACACCGCGCCGGATCCCGAGACCACCAGGTCCCACAAGGCCTCCGGCGAGCCCACCCCGCCGGGGAACCGGCAGGCCATGCCGACCACGGCGATCGGCTCGCGCGCCGCGTCGGCCATCTGCTGGTTCTGCCGGCGCAGGCGCTCGACCTCCCGAAGCGAGGTACGCAGCGCGTCGGCCACCTTGTCCGCGGAGTACGTCACTGTCCATCTCCACCCGGTGAGTCGGTCATGGTTCGATGCCGTCGAGGGCGATGTCGACCAGTTGGTCGAGATCGAGGTCGGCCAGGGCGTCGGTCTCGGGCGCCGTCGCCACGGAGCCGGCGGCGGCGAGCCGCAGCAGCGGATCGAGCAGCCCCTCGGCCCGCAGCCCGGCCAGCGGAACGGTCGCGAGGATCCGGCGCAGCTCGGCGTCGTCCACGGCCGGCTCGGGCGGCCGCTGCTCGCCGCCGGCCAGTTCCCGCCGCAGCCGCGCGGCCACGGCGCCCGGCGTGGGATGGTCGAAGACCAGCGTCACCGGCAGCCGCAGCCCGGTGCTCGACCCGAGCCGGTTGCGCAGCTCGAGCGCGGTCAGCGAGTCGAAGCCGAGCTCGCGGAAGGCCTTGCCGGACGGCAGGGGGCGGTCCATGCCCAGCACCTCGCCGGCGCGACGGCGCACGAGGTCCTCCAGGACGCGCAGCTGCTCGTCCTCGGCCAGGGCGCCCAGCCGGTCGATCAGCTCCGCGTCGCGGCCGCCGGGCGCGGTCCGGGGCCCGGCCGGCACGAGCGCCCGCAGGATCGCCGGGATGTCCCCGGAGCCGGCCCGGCCGCGGAGGACGGCGAGGTCGAGATTCATCGGCGCCACCACGGGATCGGTGCCGGTGAGCGCGAGGTCGAAGAGGTGCAGTGCGTCCTCGGCGGTCATCTCGCGGAACCCGAGGCGGTGGTCGCGCCGCAGGTCGACGTCGCCGAGACGGCCGGCCATGCCGCCACGCTCGGCCCACAGGCCCCAGGCCAGCGAAAGCGCCGGCAGCCCTCGGGCGTGCCGGTGCCGGGCCAGGCCGTCGAGGGCGGCGTTGGCGGCCGCGTATCCGGCCTGTCCGGCCCCGCCGAGGAGGCCGGCGGCGGAGGAGAACAGGACGAAGGCCGCCAGATCCAGGTTTTCGGTGGCCTCGTGCAGATTGAGGGCGCCGCCCACCTTGGCCCGCAGGACGCGGTCGACCTGCTCGGGCCGCACGTCGGTGAGGATCCCGTCGTCGAGGACGGCCGCGGTGTGCACCACGGCGGTGAGGGGATGCCCGGCCGGGATGCCGGCGATCAGCTCACGGACCGCCGCGGCGTCGCCGACGTCGCAGGCCCGCACGGTCGCGGTGGCGCCGAGCCCGCTCAGCTCGGCGACCAGCTCGGCCGTACCCGGCGCGGCGGGGCCCCGCCGGCTCACCAGCACCAGGTTCGTGACGCCGTGCCGGGTCACGAGGTGGCGGGCCACCAGCGGGGCGAGGCCGCCGCCGGCGCCGGTGACGAGCACCGTGCCGCCGGGCCGCCAGCCGAGTTCCCCGGCGGCCCGCGGGGGTAGCGGAGTCAGCCGGAGGGTGTGCAGCTCGCCGTGGCGCAGGGCCACTTGCGGCTCGCCGGTGGCCACGGCCGCCCGGGCCTCGGACTC
The DNA here is from genome assembly GCF_043197815.1 of Actinoplanes sp. NPDC048988. NCBI lineage: Bacteria > Bacillati > Actinomycetota > Actinomycetes > Micromonosporales > Micromonosporaceae > Actinoplanes > Actinoplanes sp. NPDC048988. Next base: position 784,534 of record NZ_JBICTW010000001.1, read on the forward strand.
GCCGGCCCGCCCGTTCTCGGTCACCAGCAGCACGAGGCGGCCCGGATGCTCGGCCTGAGCGGTGCGGATCAGGCCACGGACCGCGTGCCCGGCCGGGTCGTCATCGTCCGGGACGGTCACGACGAGGGTCGCCGCACCCCGGTCGGCGGACAACCAGGCCCGCACCGCCTTCAGGACGTCCGATACGGCGGCGTGGACATCGCCGGCGCCGGTCGCCGTCAGCACCTCGATCTCCGGTGCCGGGGCGGCGCCGGCCTCGGCGGGCACCCATGCCGGTCGGTACAGGCGGCCGGCGCCGGCGACGCGGCCGGCACGGGCCGGCCGGGCAACGTACGACTCGGCGGCGAGCACCGGACGACCGTCGGAATCGGTCACGGCCAGCGCCACGGCGTCGTCGCCGGCCGGGGACATCCGTACCCGCAAGCTGGTCGCCGTCGTCGCGAACGTCCGCAGCCCCTGCCACGAGAACGGCATCAGGACCTGATCGCCGGTGTGTGGCCACGCCGCCTCCCGCACCTGCAGCACCGCGTCCAGCAGCGCCGGATGCGGGCCGCTCCACCGGTCGGCCACTGCCGTCTCGGGGAGCCCTACCTCGGCGTACACGTCGGCGCCGGCCCGCCAGACCCGCCGTACACCCTGGAAGACCGGGCCGTACCCGACGCCGGCCTCGGCGATCCGCGCATAGAGATCGGTGACACCGACCGGTGCGGAGCCGGCCGGGGGCCAGGCGCCCGCCGGGAGAGCGGCGGATTCCGTGGCCGGCGCGGCCGCGAGCCAGCCGTCGGCGAAGGACGACCATGGCTCCTCGCCGCCGGCCGGGCGGAAGAAGAACCGCAGCGCGCGGCGGCCGTCGTTCTCGGCGCCGGCCCGCAGTTGCACCTCGATGTCGCCGGTCAACGGCACCGGGACGTGCAGGACCAGTTCGTCCACGGACGCCGGGCCGATCCGCTCGGCCGCGTGCAGGGCCATCTCGGCGACCACGGTGCCGGGCAGCACCGGCACGCCGCCGACGGTGTGGTCCGCCAGCCAGGGGTGGCGCCGCACCGAGACGTCGCCCACCAGCGTCCACTGGCCGCTTTCCGGATCGGGAACGGCGACGGGAAGCAGCGGGTGCTCGCCCCGGGACCGGCCGGACCCGGGCACCAGCCAGAACCGCTCGCGTTGGAAGGGGTAGAGCGGCAGGCTGATCCGCTCGCCGGGCGACAGGCGCGCCCAGTTCACCTCGGCGCCGCGCACCGCGGCCTCGGCGACGGCCAGGGCCATGCGCCGGGCGCCGCAGTCGCCACGCTTCATGGTCGCCACCACGGCCGGGTCGGGCAGAGCCGTCTCGACCACCTGGCGTACGGCGGTCAGGAGCACGGGATGCGGGCTGACCTCGACGTACGTATCGAAGCCGCGCTCCGCGAGCTGCTCGATCACCGGCGCGAACCGGACCGGGCGGCGCAGGTTCTCGTACCAGTACGCGGCGTGGACCTCGCCCTCCTCGAGGGGCCGGCTCGTGACAGTGGAGTACATGGGCACGGCCGGCGTGCGCGGGGTGACCGGTTCCAGCAGCTCCAGCAGTTCGTCCCGGATCGCGCTGACGTGCGGGGAGTGCGAGGCGTAGTCGACGGCGATCCGCCGCACCCGCACCTGCTCCGCGGTCATCACGGCGATCAGGTCGTCCAGGGCGTCGGCGTCGCCCGCCACCACCACCGCGGCCGGGCCGTTGTACGCCGCGACGCAGAGCCGTCCGCCGTACGGCTCCAGCCGCGCCGTCACCTCCTCGGCGGGCAGCGCCACCGAGGCCATCCCGCCCCGCCCGGCGATCCGGCGCAGCGCGGAGCTGCGCAACGCCACGATCCGCGCCGCGTCGGCCAGGGACAGCGCGCCGGCCACGTACGCCGCGGCGATCTCGCCCTGCGAGTGCCCCACGACGGCGGCCGGTTCCACTCCGGCCCACCGCCAGGCCGCGGCGAGCGAGACCATCACCGCGAACAGCACCGGCTGCACCACGTCGACCCGATCGAGGGCGGGCGCGCCGTCCGCCTCGCGCAGCACGTCCAGCAGCGACCAGTCCAGGTACGGCGCGAGAGCCTGCTCGCAGGCGGCCATCTCGCGCGCGAAGGGCTCGGACTCGGCGAGCATCCGGACCGCCATGCCGGCCCACTGCGATCCCTGGCCGGGGAAGACGAACACCGGCCGCCGGGCGCCGTCGGCGGTGCCGTGGACGACGTGCGGCGACTCGCGCCCGGCCGCGAACGCCGCGAGATCGTCGAGCAGCGCCTCGCGGTCGGGGCCGACGACGACCGCTCGTTCGGCCAGCGCGGCCCGGTGCACGCCGAGGGTGCGGGCGACGTCCCCGGCCGCGATCTCCGGGTGGCGCCGCAGGAAGTCGTGCAGCCGGCGCGCCTGCTCGCGCAACGCCCCGGGGTCACGCGCCGAGAGGGGCCAGGCCAGCGCCGCCGGCGGTACGGCCGGCCGGGCCGGCGCGGGCGGCGCGGCGGGCGCCTCCTCGAGAATGACGTGGGCGTTCGTGCCGCTGATCCCGAAGGAGGAGACGGCGGCGCGGCGCGGCCGCGGGCCGGCCGGCCAGGCCTCGGCCTCGTCGAGCAGCCGCACGCCGCCGGAGTCCCAGTCCACCTCCGGCGTCGGCCGGCCGGCGTGCAGGGTGCGCGGGAGCCGCTCGTGCCGCAGCGCCTCGACCATCTTGATCACGCCGGCCACGCCGGCCGCGGCCTGGGTGTGCCCGATGTTCGACTTGATCGACCCGAGCCACAGCGGCCGCTCCGGACCGCGCTCCCGGCCGTAGACGGCGATCAGCGCCTCGGCCTCGATCGGGTCGCCGAGCCGGGTGCCGGTGCCGTGTCCCTCCACGACGTCGACATCGGCCGGTGCCAGCCCGGCGCCGTCCAGGGCACGCCGGATCACCCGCTGCTGGGCCGGGCCGTTCGGTGCGGTGAGGCCGTTGCTGGCGCCGTCCGAGTTGACCGCGGAGCCGCGGACGACGGCGAGCACCGGGTGGCCGTGCCGGAGGGCGTCGGACAACCGCTCCAGCACCAGCATCCCCGCGCCCTCCGACCAGCCCGTGCCGTCCGCCTCGGCCGCATAGGGTTTGCAGCGGCCGTCGGGAGCCAGCCCGCGCTGGCGGCTGAACTCGACGAACGTGTCCGGGGTGGCCATCACCGTGGCGCCGCCGGCGAGCGCCAGCGAGCATTCGCCCGAGCGCAGCGACCGGGCGGCCAGGTGCAGGGCGACCAGCGAGGAGGAGCAGGCGGTGTCGACGGAGACCGCGGGCCCCTCGAAGCCGAACGAGTACGCGATCCGACCGGACATGACGCTGCCGGCGGTACCGGTCAGCAGGTAGCCGCCGAGCGACTCCGGTGCGTCCTGGGGCCGGGTGCCGTAGTCGTGGTACATGACACCGGCGAAGACGCCGGTGTCGCTGCCGCGCATCGCGTCCGGGTCGATGCCGGCGTGCTCAAACGCCTCCCAGGCGGTCTCCAGCAGCAGCCGGTGCTGCGGATCCATGGCCAGCGCCTCGCGGGGGGAGATGCCGAAGAAGGCGGCGTCGAAGGCGGCGGCGTCGTACAGGAAACCGCCGTGCCGGGTGTACGACGTGCCGGGGTGCTCGGGGTCCGGGTGGTAGAGGGCCGCCAGATCCCAGCCGCGGTCGGCCGGGAAGTCGCTCACGGCGTCGACGCCGCCGTCGACCAGGCGCCACAGCTGCTCCGGGGTGGTCACCCCGCCGGGATAGCGGCAGGCCATGCCGACCACCGCGACCGGCTCGTCCACCGGGCGGGCGGGCGCCGTGGCGAGGTCGGCGGCGGGAGGCGGGGCCAGCGTCTCGAGGACGGCCCGGGTGACCGCCCGCGGCGTGGGGTGGTCGAAGACGAGGCCGGCGGGCAGGCGGGCACCCGTCGCCGCCGCCAGGCCGTCGCGCAGCTCGACCGCGCTGAGCGAGTCGAAACCGAGCTCCTTGAAGGTCCGGTCGGCCGGCACGGCGTCCGCACCGGAATGGCCGAGCACCGCGGCGACCCGGGCCCGCACCAGGTCCAGCAGGTACGCCTCGCGGTCCTCGCCGGACATGTCGCGCAGCCGCCGCACGACCCCGTTACCGGCGGCCGGGACGGGTGGCCGGCGGTCACCGAGCAGGCCCCGCAACACGGGCGGGACAGCCCGGGCGCGGTGGTCGAGCCGCAGCGGCACGCAGACCGGCTCGGCGGTGCGGCAGGCGGCGTCGAACAGCTCCAGCGCCTGGGCCGGGGCGAGCGGTGCCAGGCCGAGACCGGCGAGCCGCCGCTGGTCGGCGCCGGCCAGGCCACCCACCATGCCGTCCTCGACGTCCCATGGCCCCCAGGCGAGGGAGGTGGCCACGAGACCGGCCGCGCGGCGCCGCACGGCCAGCTCGTCGAGCACCGCGTTGGCCGCCGCGTAGGCCGCCTGTCCGGCGGTGCCCAGGATGCCCGCCACGGAGGAGAACAGCACGAAGGCGGTCAGCTCGGTGCCCCGGGTCAACTCGTCGAGCAGGAGCGCCCCGCCGGCCTTGGCCGCCAGCACCTCGTCCATCCGGTCACCGGTCAGCTCGCGCACCGGGGCGTCGCCGAGGACGCCGGCCGCGTGGACGATCCCGCGCAGCGGCGCGGCGGGGGAGATCCGCGCCAGCACCTCGGCCAGGCCGGCGGGGTCGGCGACGTCGCCAGCCACGACCCGCACCTCGGCCCCGGCCGCGCTCAGCTCGGCGACGAGCTCGCCGGCTCCTTCGGCGGCCGGGCCGCGACGGCCGGTGAGCACGAGATGCCGTACGCCCCACCGGGTCACCAGGTGGCGGGCGATCAGCCGGCCGAGCGCGCCGGTGCCCCCGGTGACCAGTACCGTGCCGTCCGGCCCGAACGGCACGGCGTCGCCGCCGGCCGGCGCGGGCAGGGCGGCCAGCCGTGGTTCGAGCACCACGCCGTCCCGGACGGCCAGTTCGGCCCGATCGACCACGGGAGTCTCGGCGCCGTCGTCGAGGTCGAGCAGCCCGAACCGGCCGGGGTGCTCGGTCTCGGCCGACCGCAGCACACCCCGCACGGCCGCCGCCTCGAGGGAGGCGGCGCCGCGGAGAACGATCACCAGGCGGCCGGTGCCCTCCTCGAGCCAGGGCCGCACCCGCGCCAGCGCCCACCGGGCGGCCCGCGCCGGATCCCCGGCGCCGGGAAAGTCGACGAATACCGCCTCGCCCTCGGCGGCCGGATCGGTGACCGGCGTCCACTCCGTACGGTAGAGGGCCCCGGATCCCGTGCCGGCGAAGCGCTCGGCGGAGACCGGGCGCAGCGACAGCGAGCCGATGGTCGCCACCGGCCGGCCCGCCTCGTCGGCCGCGTCCACCCGCACCCGGTCAGCGCCGAGCGTCGACACCCGGACACGCAGACCGGTCCGGCCGGCGCCGTCCAGGTCCACCCCGGTCCACGAGAAGGGCAGCACGGGCCGGCCCGTCAGGTCGTCCATGTCCGCGGCCAGCCCGACGGCGTGCAGGGCGGCGTCGAGCAGCGCCGGATGCACGGCGAAAGCGCTCGCGTCGGCATGCAGTGCCGGGTCGAGCTCCACCTCGGCGAAGACCTCCGGCCCGCGCCGCCACGCCGCGCTCAGCCCGCGGAAGGCGGGGCCGTAGGTGAGACCGGCCGCGTCCAGGCCGGTGTAACGGTCGGTCAGGTCCACCGGTTCGGCCCCGGCCGGCGGCCACACGGCGGCCCATCCGGTGGCGGGCGGCGGCGTGGCCACGCCGAGCACCCCGGAGGCGTGCCTCGTCCACGGTCGATCGTCGGGCCCGGCGGCGGGCCGGACGTGCACGGTGACCGGGCAACCGCCGTCCGCCGCGGCCGGGCCCACCGCGACCTGGATCGCGACGTCGTCCGCGCCGATCAGCAACGGCTCGTGCAGGGTCAGCTCGGACACCTCGCCGAGCCCGCACCGGCGCGCCGCCTGGGCGGCCAGCTCGACCCAGACCGTGCCGGGCAGCACGGTGGCGCCGTGCACGACGTGGTCCTCGAGCCACGGCTGCGCCGCCCGCGACACCCGGCCGGTGAAGACCCGGCCGCCGGAGTCCGGCAACGGCACGGCGGCGCCGAGCAGGGGATGCCGCACGGCGCCCAGGCCCAGTCCCTCCGCGCTCGCCGAGGCGGGCCGAGCCGGCAGCCAGTGGTGCCGGCGACGGAACGGATAGGTCGGCAGGTCGATCCGGCGGCCGCCGCCGAGCGCCGCCCAGTCCACGTCCGCGCCCGCCACCCAGGCCCGGGCCAGCGCGTCGCCGACCGTGGCGACCTCAGGACGGTCACGGCGCAGCAGCGAGACCATCGCCGGGCCCTCGGGCACGCAGTCGCGCACCGCAGCGGCGAGCGTCCCGTCGGGCCCGGCCTCGACGTACGCGGTGACGCCCTGACCGTCCAGCCAGCGCACGCCCTCGGCGAACCGGACGGTCTCGCGCACCTGCCGCACCCAGTAGTCCGGTGAGCTCGCCTGCTCGGCGGTGAGCGGACGGCCGGTGAGGTTGGAGACGACCGGGATCCGCGGCTCGCGCGGCGACACCGTCCCGGCCACCCGGCGGAACTCGGCCAGCATGCCGTCCATGTGCCGGGAGTGGAAGGCGTGGCTGACCCGCAGGCGCCGGGTCCGCCGGCCCTCGCCCGCCCAGATCCGGTCCAGCCGGTCGATCGCGGCGGCGTCGCCGGAGACCACCACCGCGCGGGGCCCGTTGACCGCGGCCAGATCCACCGCCTCGCCCAGGCCGGCCAGGGCGTCCACGACCTCCCGCTCGCCCGCCTCGACGGCCAGCATGGCCCCGCCCGCCGGCATCGACTGCATCAGCGCCCCGCGGGCGGCCACCAGCCGGGCCGCGTCGGCGGGCGAGAAGACTCCGGCCGCGCACGCGGCGGACAGCTCGCCGATCGAGTGGCCGAGCAGATAGTGCGCGGTCATCCCGGCGCTCTCCAGGAACCGGAAGAGCGCGACCTCGACCGCGAAGAGCGCCGGCTGGGCGTGCGCCGTGCGCTCGAGGTCACCGGTGCGCAGCAGCTCCCGGACGGGGCGCTCCAGGTGCTCGTTCAGGTGGGTGGTGATCTCGTCGAAGGCGGCGGCGAAGGCCGGCGCGGCCCGGTACAGCTCGTCCGCCATGCCGGCCCGCTGGCTGCCCTGACCGGTGAAGAGCACGGCCACCCGGCCCGGTTCGGGCGCCGTGCCGGTGACGATCATCGGGCCGGTCTCCCCGGCGGCGAGCCGGTCGAGGGCGTCCCGGTCGCCGCCGAGCACGACGGCGCGGTGCCGCAACGCCGACCGGCCCCTCGCCAGCGAGTGACTCACGTCGGCCGGGTCGGCCCGGTCGAGCACCCGCGACAGCCGGGCCGCCTGCGCGGGCAGCACGGCCGGGTCCTTCGCCGACAGCACGAACGCGGGCGGCCCGGCCAGCAGCGGCGAGCGTGGCGGGACGGGCTCCTCGTCGGGCGCCTCCTGCAGGATCAGATGCGCGTTCGTGCCGCTGATGCCGAACGACGACACGGCGGCGCGGCGCGGCCGGGAGCCGGCCGGCGGCCAGGGCCGCGCGCTCCGCAGCAGCGAGACGGCGCCCGCCGACCAGTCCACGTGGCCGGACGGCTCGTCGGCGTGCAGCGTGCGCGGCATGACGCCGTGCCGCATCGCCAGCACCAGTTTGATCACGCCGGCCACCCCGGCCGCGGCCTGCGCATGCCCGATGTTCGACTTGATCGAGCCGAGCCACAGCGGCCCGGCGCCGGTCTCCCGCTGCCCGTACGTGGCCAGCAGCGCCTGCGCCTCGATCGGGTCGCCGAGCGCGGTGCCGGTGCCGTGGGCCTCGAGCAAGTCCACGTCGGCGACGGTGAGCCCGGCGGAGGCGAGGGCGTCGTGGATCACCCGCTCCTGCGCGGGCCCGTTCGGCGCGGTCAGCCCGTTGCTGGCGCCGTCGGAGTTGACCGCCGAGCCGCGCACGACGGCGAGCACGGGGTGGCCGTTACGGCGAGCGTCAGAGAGCCGCTCCAGCAACAGCAGACCGGCGCCCTCGCCCAGCGACGTGCCGTCCGCGCCGGCGCCGAACGCCTTGCAGCGCGCGTCCGGCGCGAGACCGCGCTGCCGGCTGAACTCGACGAGCAGACCGGGCGTGGCCATCACGGTCGCCCCGCCGGCCAGCGCCATCGTGCACTCACCGGCCCGCAGCGACCGGATCGCCAGGTGCAGCGCCACCAGAGAGGACGAGCAGGCGGTGTCCACGGTGAGCGCCGGGCCCCGCAGGCCGAGCGCGTAGGCCAGCCGGCCGGAGGCGACGCTGGTGGTGGTGCCGGTGAGCACGTGGCCCTCCGCCTCCGGCGGCACCAGGGCGCTCGGCGCGTAGTCCTGTGCGATGGCGCCGACGAAGACACCGGTGCGGCTGCCGTCCAGCGAGTGCGGGTCGATGCCGGCCCGCTCCACCGTCTCCCAGGCCACCTCCAGCAGCAGCCGCTGCTGCGGATCCATGGCCGCGGCCTCGCGCGGTCCCAGGCCGAAGAAGCCGGCGTCGAACTCGCCCGCGCCGTCGAGAAAGCCGCCCTCGCGGACGTAGCAGGTGCCGGTGACCGCGGGGTCGGGGTCGTAGAGCTCGCCGAGGTCCCAGCCGCGGTCGGCCGGGAAGCCGCGGATCGCGTCGACCTCGCCGGCCACCAGGTCCCACAGCTTCTCCGGGGTGTCCGCGCCGCCGGGGTACCGGCAGGCCATGCCGACGATCGCGACCGGCTCGGCCGCCTCGGTGGTGAGCCGCCGGTTCTCCTTGCGCAGGGCCTCGGCGTCCTTGAGAGCCGAGCGGAGGGCGGCGACGAGCTGGTCGGTCGATGCGGTCATCGGTGCTCCGATTCCGGGTTCGCGCTCAGTGCCATCACAATCAGCGCCTCGGCGTCCATCTCGTCGATGTCGCCGGCCGGCGCGCCGTCGCCCGCGGCGGGCGGCGGGGACGGGGGCGGAGACGGGCGCGGTGGGATCAGCAGCTCGCCGATCCGGCCGGCCAGTCGCTCCAGGGTGGGGAAGTCGAACACCGCGGAGGCCGGTAGGCGCAGCCCCGCCGCCCGGCTCAGCCGGTTGCGCAGCTCCACCGAGGTCAGCGAGTCGAAGCCGAGAGCCCGGAACGACTGGCCGGGCGTGACCGTCTCCCGGCCGCCCCGGCCCAGCACCGCGGCGGCGTGCTCGCGGACGAGGCCGACCAGGTAGTCGCCGCGCTCCACGGTGGACATGGCCCGCAGCCGGCCGGCCAGGTCCGGCTCCGGCCGCGACGGGGTGGCCTCGGGCGGCGCCGGCGCCCGGTCCAGCCGGGCGGCCACCAGGACCGCCTCGTCGCGGTCCCGGGCCAGGTCGTACGCGGCGAGCCCGGCGGCCGTGCTCATCGGCGCCACGCCCGCCTGCCGCATCCGTTCGCGGTCACGATCGGTCATCCGGCCGGTCATCCCGCTCGCCTCGGCCCAGAGGCCCCAGGCGAGCGACCGGGCCGGCCGGCCCTGTGCGCGCCGCACCGAGGCCAGGGCGTCCAGGGAGGCGTTGGCGGCGGCGTAGTTGGCCTGCCCGGCTCCGCCGAGCACGCCGACCACCGACGAGAAGAGCACGAACTCGGCCAGGTCCAGATCCTGGGTCAGCTCGTGCAGGTGCCAGGCGGCCCGAGTCTTCGGTGCCATCACGGCGGCCAGGCGGTCGCGATCCTGGGCCGTGACCACGGCGTCGTCGAGCACACCGGCCGCGTGCACCACGGCGGTGAGCGGATGCTCGGCCGGGATCCGGGCGAGCACCCGGGCCAGGCTCGCACGGTCGGCGACGTCGCACGCGACCACGTCCACGTCGACACCGGCCGCGGTGAGTTCGGCGATCGTCGCGGCGGCGCCCTCGGCCGCGGCCCCGGACCGGCTCAGCAGCAGCAACCGGCGCAGCCCGTGCTCGACGGCCAGGTGCCGCGCCGTCACCAGGCCCAGCCCGCCGGTGCCGCCGGTGACCAGGACCGTCCCGTGGCGGCCGGGCCGAGCCGGCACGGTGAGCACCAGCTTGCCGCCCGGGCCGCCCTGGCTGAGCGACCGGAACAGCTCCGGCGCGCGGCGCACGTCGGCGAAACGGACCGGGGGCGGGCGCAGTCCACCCTCGGCGAACAGGTCGAGCACCGCGCGCAGCATCCGCTGGATCTCCTCCGGCGGCAGTTCGGTGAGATCGAAGGCCGCGTAGTGGACGCCACGGTGCTGCTCGGCCACCTGCGCCGGGTCGCGCGGGTCGGTCTTGCCCATCTCCACGAACCGGCCGCCCGGTGCGAGCAGCCGCAGCGAGACGTCGACGAAGTCGCCGGCCAGCGCGTTGAGCACCACGTCGATGCCGGCCGGACCGGCCGCCGCGCGCAGGCGGTCCTCGAAGCCGAGGTCCCGGGACGAGGCGATCCGTTCCTCGGGCAGGCCGGCGGCGCGCAGGGCGGGCCACTTGGCGGGGGCGGCGGTGCCGTACACCCGCGCGCCGAGATGGAGGCCGAGCTGGACCGCGGCGGTGCCGACCCCACCGGCGGCCGCGTGCACCAGCAACGACTCTCCGGGCCGCAGCGCCGCCAGGCCGACCAGGGCGTGGTAGGCGGTCAGGTAGGCCACCGGAACGCTCGCGGCCGTGCCGAAGGACCAGCCGGCCGGGATCGGCACCACCAGCCGGTGGTCGGTCACCACGGTCGGCCCGTAGGAGCCGCGCATGAGGCCCATCACCCGGTCGCCGGCCCTCAGCCCGCGCACCCCGGCGCCGGTCTCCAGCACGACCCCCGCGCCCTCCAGGCCCAGCGCTCCCGCCTCGCCCGGGTAGAGCCCGAGCGCGTTGAGGACGTCGCGGAAGTTCATCCCGGCGGCCCGGACGGCGACCCGGATCTCGTGCTCCGCGAGCGGCGCCGCGGCCTCGGGGCACGGCACCGGCCGCAGGGTGTCCAAGGTGCCCCGGACCGGGTTCTCCAGGCGCCAGGGCCCGTCGGGAACCGGCGGCAGATCGTCCCCGGTAACCGGGTTCAGCCGCGGCACCCGGACGCGGCCGCCGCGGACGGCCGCCTGCCCGCCCGGCACCGCCAGCGCCGCCCGCAGCGTCTCGGCCGGCACCGGCCCGTCCACGTCGAGCAGGGCGAACGCGCCGGGGTGCTCGGTGCGAGCGGTCCGGATCAGGCCCCACATCGCCGCCTGGACGGGGTCGATCGGCCCGTCCACGGCTCCGGAGGTGACGATCACCAACCGCGCCGGCGGCTGCCGGTCCTCGCCCAGCCACTCCTGCACCACGTCGAGGAGCCGGTGGGTCGCCGTCAGCGTCCGCTCGGCCACGGTGCCCTCGTCGACGCACGGGTCGGGGCAGAACAGCACGGTCGCGGCCTCCGGGGCGGCCGGCGGCTCGCCGAGGGCGCCGGCGAGCCCGTACCGATCCGGGCCCCGCAGCACCACCCCGGGCGGCCCGGCCGGTGCGCCCGCGGGCGCCTCGACCCAGTCGAGCCGATGCAGCAGTGTGCCGCCGGCGGCGGGCGGGCGCATCAGCAGCGAGCCGGCGACGGCCACCGGGCGGTCCGCCGGATCGGTGAGCAGCAGCGAGAAGCGGTCCGCGGCCAGGCGGGTGGCCCGGACCCGCAGGACGGTCGCGCCCGGGCGGTACAGCACCACGTCGGTCCAGGCGAACGGCAACGCCGGTGTGCCACCGCCGAGCAGGACCGTCTGCGCGGCCGCGTCCAGCAGCGCCGGATGCAGGCCGTAACCCGCCGCATCACTCCGCCGGTCGTCGTCGAGCTCGACCTCGGCGCAGATCATGGCGTCGCCCGCCCACGCCCGCCGCACGCCGCGGAAGGCGCCGCCGTAGGCGAAACCGGCCTCGGCCAGCGCGCCGTACTCGGCTTCGAGGTCGACCTCCCGCGCCCCCTCCGGCGGCCACGCCCCGGCCGGGACGCCGGGCTCCGGTGGCCGCTCGGCGGTGACCACGGCGGTGCCGTGCCGCGTCCAGGACGAGCCGTCACGCGACCGCACGACGACGGTGCGGCGGCCGGTCTCGTCGGGCGCGCCGACGCCGGCTTGCAGGGCGACCGTCGCACCCGGCCGCAGCCGCAGCGGCGCCTCGAGCGTCAGCTCCTCGATGCGGCCGTGGGTGACCGAGTCCACCAGGTCCACGAAGGCGGCCGCCGGCAGCATGGCCGTGCCGAGGATGTGATGGCCGGCCAGCCACGGGTGCGCGTCGAGGCCCAGGCGCCCGGTGTGCAGGCGGCCGCCGTCGGGCAGGTCGACCTCGGCGCCGAGCAGAGGATGCGCGGCCCGGTCCAGGCCGAGTTGGGCCGGATCGTCGCGACCGGGAGCGGTCAGCCAGTACGAGTCGGTCCGGAACGGATAGGTGGGCAGGTCGACCCGGCGCCCGCCCGCGCCGAAGGCGGACCAGTCGACCGGTACGCCGGCCACGTACAGCTCGCCCGCCGAGGCGAGGAACCTCTCCAGGCCGCCTTCGTCGCGGCGGAGAGTTCCGACGGCAACGCCGCGGCCCACCTCGTCGAGCGTCTCCTGGATGCCGTAGACGAGGACCGGATGGGGGCTGACTTCGACGAACACCGTGTGCCCGTCCTCGTGCAGGGCCGACACGGCCGGCTGGAAGCGGACCGGCTCGCGCAGGTTGCGGTACCAGTAGCCGGCGTCCAGCCGGGACGTGTCGACGGCCTCGGCGGTGACGGTCGACAGGAACGTGATCGGCGCCGAGCGGGGCTCGATCGACGCGAGCTCCTGGTGCAGGAGGTCGCGCAGCGGCTCGACACCGGCGCTGTGCGAGGCGTAGTCGACCGGGATGAGGCGGGCGCGCACCCCCTCCGCCGTGAGATCTTCGACCAGCTGCCGTACGGCACCGGCGTCCCCGGCGACCACGGTGCTGGTGGGACCGTTCAAGGCCGCGACGGCCGGCCCGCCGTCGCCCAGCCGGTCCGCCACCTCGGCCGCCGGCAGGCCGATCGAGGCCATCGCGCCGGAGCCGGCGATCGAGCGGAGCGCCTTGCCCCGCAGGGCCACGACCCGGGCCGCGTCCTCCAGGCTCAGGGCGCCCGCCACGTACGCCGCGGCGATCTCGCCCTGGGAATGCCCGGCCACCGCGTCCGGTGTCACGCCGGCCGTGCGCCACAGCTCGGCGAGCGCGACCATCACCGCGAACAGGGCCGGCTGGACCACGTCGACCCGCTCCGGCGGCGGGGCGCCGGGCTCACCCCGGAGCACCGCGGTGAGCGACCAGTCGACGTGCGGCCGAAGCGCGCGCTCGCACGCGGCGATCTGCCGGGCGAACGGCTCCGACTCGGCCAGCAGCCGCACGGCCATGCCCTGCCACTGGGTGCCCTGACCGGGAAAGACGAAGACGACGCGGCCCTGCTCGGCGACCGTGCCCACGGCCACTCCGGCCGGTGTGCCGCCCGCGGCCAGCGCCTCGAGCCGGCCGGTCAGCTCGGCCTCGTCGCGGCCCGTGACGACAGCCCGGTAAGCCAGGGCAGTGCGACGCGCCAGGGTGGCGGCCACGTCGCGGGGGTTGAGTCCGGCCACGGCGCCGGCGAGACGCCTCGCGTGGTCGGTCAGGGCCGCCGGATCGTTCGCCGACAGCGGCCAGGGCACGACGCCCGGCTCGGGCTCGGGCTCCTGCTCCGGCTCCTGCTCCTGCTCCGGCTCCGCGTGCTCGAGGACGACGTGGGCGTTCGTGCCGGAGATGCCGAACGAGGACACCCCGGCCCGGCGCGGGTGGTCCGGCGCCGGCCACGGCCGCGCCGCGGTCAGCAGCCGCACGGCGCCGCCGGTCCAGTCGGCGAACGGTGTCGGCTCGTCGACGTGCAGCGTCGCCGGCAGCGTCCCGTGGCGCATCGCCATCACCATCTTGATCACACCGGCCATGCCGGCCGCAGCCTGGGCGTGCCCGATGTTCGACTTGATCGATCCGAGCCACAGGGGCCGGTCGGCGGGCCGTTGGGCGCCGTAGGTGGCGAGCAGCGCCCCGGCCTCGATCGGGTCGCCGAGCCGGGTGCCGGTGCCGTGCGCCTCGACCGCGTCCACATCGGCCGGTCGCAGTCCCGCCGACGCGAGGGCCTGGCGGATCACCCGCTGCTGGGCCGGCCCGTTCGGCGCGGCCAGCCCGTTGCTGGCACCGTCGGAGTTGACCGCCGACCCGCGCAGCAACGCCAGCACCGGATGGCCCTTGCGCCGCGCCTCGGAGAGTCGTTCCAGCACCAGGACGGCCGCGCCCTCGGCCCACGCGGTGCCGTCCGCGGCGGCGGCGAACGGCTTGCACCGTCCGTCCGGCGCGAGTCCCCGCTGGCGGCTGAACTCGGTGAACAGCCCCGGATCGGTCATCACGCAAGCCCCGCCCACCAGCGCCGTCGTGCACTCGCCGGCGAGCAGCGAGGCCCGCGCCAGATGCATGGCGACCAGCGACGAGGAGCAGGCGGTGTCGACCGTGAGCGCGGGCCCCTCCAGGCCGAGCACGTACGCGAGGCGCCCGGACGCGACGCTGACCGAGCCGCCGGTGAGCAGGTGCCCGCCCAGCTCGGGCGGTGCCTCGCTGAGCCGCGGGCCGTACTGCTGGCTCATGACGCCCATGAAGACCCCGGTCCGGGTGCCGCGCAGCTCCTCGGCGGCGATGCCGGCCCGTTCGAGCGCCTCCCAGCCGGTCTGCAGCAGCAGCCGCTGCTGCGGGTCCATGGCCAGCGCCTCCCGGGCCGAGATCCCGAAGAGGCCGGCGTCGAACCGGTCGGCGTCGTGCAGGAAGCCGCCGGCCCGGGCGTACGTGGTGCCGGGCCGGTCGGGGTCCGGGTCGAAGAGCGCGCCGAGGTCCCAGCCGCGGTTCTCGGGGAACGGCGTGATGGCGTCGCGTTCCTCGGCGAGCAGCCGCCAGAGCGCCTCGGGCGAGTCCACCCCGCCCGGGAACCGGCAGGCCATGGCGACGATCGCCACCGGCTCACCGGACGCGGCCACGCTCTCCTCCGGCTCAGGGGCCGCCGTCGCGCCGCCGAGGTGCCGGGCGAGCCGGGCCGGCGTCGGGTGGTCGAAGATCATGGCGGGGGTGGCGCGGACGCCGAGCGCGACGGCGAGCCGTCCACGCAGGTCCACCGCCATCGCGGAGTCGAGCCCCAGTTCCTTGAAGGTGCGAGCCGGGTCGATGTCGTCGGCCGACGAGTACCCCAGGGTGCCGGCGACCGCGGCCCGTACCGTTCGCAGCAGCGATCGGCTGTCGTTCGCGGGCACGGCTTCCGGTGCGGCGGCGCCCCCGCTGAACGTGTCCAGCCAGTAGCGCCGGCGCTGGAACGGGTAGGTGGGCAGTCGCGCCGGCGGCCCGCCCGGCCGCGGCACCACCGCCGTCCAGTCCACCGCGAGCCCTCGGACGTACGCCTGAGCGGCCGAGGTGAGCAGCCGCCGCAGGCCACCCTCGCCGCGCCGGAGCGAGCCGACGGTGACCACGTCCTCGCCCGCGCCGTCGGCCGTGTCCTGCACCGGTCCGACGAGCACCGGGTGCGGGCTCATCTCGACGAACGTGTGGTGTCCCTCGGCGATCAACCGCTGGACCGCGGGAGCGAAGCGGACTGGCCGTCGCAGGTTGCCGTACCAGTAGTCGGCGCCGAGCGCGGTGGTGTCGATCCGCTCGCCGGTGACGGTGGAGTAGAAGGCGGTCGTGGCCGAGCGCGGCCGGATCCCGGCCAGCGCGGCGGTCAGCGGCCCGGCCAGCGGCTCGACGCCCGCCGCGTGCGACGCGTAGTCCACCTGGATCCATCGTGCCCGCACGCCGGCCTCGGTCAGCGCGGCCACCAGCCGTTCCAGGCCGGCCCGCTCGCCCGAGACCACCGTCGCGGCCGGCCCGTTGACCGCCGCGACCTCGACACCGCCGGCGGCGAGCCGGGCCAGCCACCCGTCCACCTCCTCGGCGCCCAGCGCCACCGAGACCATGCCGCCGGTGCCGGCCAGCTCGCGCAGGGCACGGCTGCGCAGGGCGACGATCCGAGCCGCGTCGTCCAGGTCGAGGGCCCCGGCGACGTACGCGGCCGCGATCTCGCCCTGCGAGTGCCCGGCGACCGCGTCCGGGTGGACACCCAGCTCGCGCCAGAGCGCGGCGAGGCCGACCATCATGGCGAACAGCACCGGCTGCACGACGTCCACCCGGTCGAGCGAAGCCGCGCCCGGCGCCCCGGTCACCACGTCGAGCAGCGACCAGTCCACGTACGGCCCGAGGGCGCTCGCCGACTGGTCGATGCTCTCCCGGAAGGCCCGCGACGTCCGGTACAGCTCGCCGGCCATGCCGTCCCACTGTGCGCCCTGGCCGGGGAAGACGAAGACCGTGCCGCCTCGCTCGGTCGCCACCCCGGTGACCGCGCCGGGCGCCGGCTCTCCCTCGGCCAGCAGGCCGAGCTGGGCTCGCAGCTCGGCCGGCCCGGTGAGGAGCACGGCGCGATGCGCGAAGGCGGTCCGGGTGCGCACCAGCGCCGAGGCGACCCCGTCCGGCCCGTCGGCCAGCCGCTCGGCCAGCCGCCCGGCCGTCTCCCGCAGCGCCTGCGGGTCCCGGGCGCTCAGCACGAACGGTGCCGCCGGCTCCCCGGGCTCCGCCTGCTCGCCGGCCGGCCAGGACGGAGGTCCGGCGACGACCACGTGACAGTTCGTGCCGCCCATCCCCCACGCGCTCACTCCGGCCAGGCGCGGTCCCTCGGGCCACGGCCCCGCCTCGGTCCGCACGCGCAGGTTGAGCCGGTCCAGCGGGATGTCCTCGGGAGCGGCACGGAAGTTCAGACCGGCGACCAGTTCGCCGCGATCGACGCAGAGCAGAACCTTGAGCAGGCCGGCCAGGCCCGCGGCCGCCTCCAGATGCCCGATGTTGGTCTTGACCGAGCCGACCTGCAGCGGCTCGGTACGCCCGTCGGCCGCGCCGGCCGCCTCGCCCAGTGCGGCCGCCTCCACCGGGTCACCGGCGCGGGTCCCGGTGCCGTGCAGCTCGACGTACCGCACCGCCGCCGGATCCACACCGGCGTCCCGGTACGCCTCGTGCAGCACGGCCGCCTGGGCCCGCGCGTCGGGGTCGGTCAGCGACCGGCCGCCGCCGTCGTTGTTCACGGCGCTGCCGCGCAGCACGCCGACCACCCGGTCCCCGTCGGCCAGCGCCCGGCTCAGCGGTTTGAGCAGCAGGCAGACGCCGCCCTCGCCGCGGGCGTAGCCGTTGGCCGCCGTGTCGAAGGTGTGGCAGACGCCGTCGGGCGACAGGCCGCCGAATCGTTCGGTGCTGAGCACCCGCTCCGGCAGCAGGTTGAGATTGACCGCGACGACGAGCGCGGCCTCGCACTCGCCGGCCCGCAGGCTGCGCATCGCGAGGTGCACCGCGACCAGCGACGACGACTGCCCGGTGTCGGCCACCAGGCTGGGCCCGGTCAGACCGAACGAGAAGGACAGCCGGTTCGCGATCATCCCGCGGTGGCCGCCGGTCAGGGAGTTCGGCGTGGGCTCGACGCCGTCCCGGTACGCCAGCGCGGCGTAGTCGTCCCACATGGCGCCGGCGAAGACGCCGGTGCGGGTGCCATGTAGCCGAGCGGGCACGGCACCGGCCGACTCCATCGCCTCCCACGCGAGTTCCAGGGCGAGGCGCTGCTGCGGATCCATGACCGCGGCCTCGCGGGGCGCGATGCCGAAGAACGCCGCGTCGAACCCGGCGACGTCCTCGAGGAACCCGCCCCGGCGGGCCGCCTCCCCGACACCCGCGGCGGCCTCACCGCGGTCCGGCCACGGCGTGCCGAGCGCGTCTCGCCCCGCGCGCAGCAACTGCCAGAACGCGTCCGGGTTGTCGGCGCCCGGCAGCCGGCACGACATGCCGACGACCGCGATGGCTCGATCGATGTCATCACCGGTGCGCTCCGCCGCCGGCCGGGTTCCTGGTGCCGACACGCTTCCTCCTGCGCTAGGTCGACCACTGCCCGCCGTCACGGTGACGGCGCGACGCGGATCAGCTCGGCGGCGTCTGCACCGGCCGCGAGAAAATGCCGATCTGATTGCCGGAGGGGTCGTGCAGATGGGCGAAGATCGTGCCGTCCGGGCCGGTCGACTTCTCCGGCGGGGAAACGACTTTGCCGCCGGCCTCGACCGCCTTGGCGCAGGCCTGTTCGACGTCCTCGACCTGGATGCAGATGATCGCCCAGTTGAACGCCTTCTCGTTCACCCGGTTGTCCCACAGGCCGCCGTACGCGGACTTCTCGGACGGCGTACGAATGATGCTGTACGGATTTCCGTGCCCGGGCGAGAAGACCCAGCCGAACAGTTCTCCATAGAAATGCTCGACGGCCTCCGGCGCATCGGTGGAGATTTCGAAGGCGGCCACGCCGTTCAGCAGCGGCCGCCGCGGGTCATCCACGGGCTGGACTTTGTCGGCCATGAGACTCCCTCGTCGCTTATTGATTCCGCACCGCGATCAAGATGCGCGAAAAGCTTATGCAGCCACCCCTTGCAAACGCCTTGTGAGAGGAGCGAAGCCTTTCTTGCAATCGCCTTGCAGCCCGATGGCACACCATTGCCCGGGCGACCGGACGGCCAATATCGTGCTGACCTGGAGAACTGACGTTTCACCATTGTCGGCTAGGAGAGAACGTGACGACACAAACGCCGGGCACCACCCCCGACCAGGTTTCCGATTTCTATGACGTCTACAACTCGCTGCTGCGCAAGTACTGGGACGACAACTTCCACTTCGGCTACTGGCTCGACGACACCGACGACAGTTCCGTGGCCGTGGCGACCGATCGGTTCACCGACATCATGATCGGCAAACTGCCGGTGGGACCCGGCGCGCGCGTGCTCGACGTGGGCTGCGGCATCGGCAAGCCGGCCGTCCGCCTCGCCCAGAAGACCGGCGCCTCGGTGGTCGGCATCTCGATCAACCAGCAGCAGGTGGACGAGGGCAACGCCCGCGCCGCCGCCGAGGGTCTCGCCGGCCGGGTCTCGTTCCGCCCGGCCAACGCGCTGGAGTTGCCGTTCGAGGACGGCTCCTTCGACGCCGTGCTCGCGTTCGAATCCATCTGCCACATGCCCCGGCTCCCCGCCCTGCGGGAGATGTCCCGCGTCCTCAAGCCGGGCGGACGCATCGCCCTGACCGACCTCATCAAGCTCGATGACTCGGACGGCAGCGCCGCCGACGCCGGCTTCGAGACCCAGGCGCTACCGCGCTACTCCGACTATCCGGCGCTGACGGCCGCCGCCCGCGTCGAGATCGACGAGCTGACCGACGTCAGTGCCCACACCAACCGCACGTACGCGGCCATGGCCGAGGGCATCACCCGCGGCACCGACGAGATCGTCGAGCAGTTCGGCCCGGGAGTGGTGAACGTTCTGCAGGCGGTCGCCGCCCCGCTGGGCCCCTCCGCCAGCGTCGGCTGCCTCATCATGGCCGGCCACAAAGCCGGCTGACACGGCCCGCCCGGGCCCGGCACCCGCCGGGCCCGGGCGGAACAAGGCCAGGAACGCGACAGAGGGCGACGGCATCCGCCGTCGCCCTCGCCGTTGGCGATCGCTACGCCTCACGTGGTCGCCGCGAGCGGCCGGCCGCGGCCCGAGCGGCGCAGGCGTGCCCGCTCCTCCGGGGTGAAGGGCGGTTCGCGGAGCTCCGGGTGCGTGGGCCCGGAGCGCAGCGCGGCCACCACCTCGGGCGCGCCCAGGCACTCCGACGAGGACGACAGGGTGGTCACCTCGACCACCGCGGCGCTCACCACCGGCTGGCGGGTGGCCGTCGCGCCGACCAGGTCGGCGAACCTCTGCCGTGTCCCCGCGTGCCGGTTCAGGCGCGGGTCCCGGCTGACCGTGCGGCAGTCCGGGAAGCAGATGTCCTGTGAGGTCGCCAGGGTCCACGGCTCGTCGACGACGGCGGCCACGCCTCGCATGACACGCCGGGCGAACTCGCCCGGTTCGCCGCCACGGCGCAGCTCGGCCTCGAGCACGCCGGCGCCACGGGCGGCCGCGACCATGCCATGGCCGTAGACCGGGTTGAACGCGGCCACCGCGTCGCCGAGCACCACCAGACCGTCCGGCCACTGCGGGAGCGCCTCGTAGTAGAGCCGCCGGTTCGCCGTGCTGCGCGACCGCTGGACCGAGGTCAGCGGTTCGGCCGCCGCCACGAGCTCGGCGATGATCGGATCCCGGAGGGTGCCGGCGAATCGGAGGAAGTCGTCGTCGCCGGCGGGCGGCTCGCCGCCGCGCGTACCGGAGAGCGTGACGATCCAGCGGCCGCCGTCGATCGGCAGCAGCTGCCCGTTGCGGCCCGGCTGCCCATCACGGTGATCGGCGTGGATGCTGACCCCGGGGAAGTCGTCGCCCGCCCAGTCCGGCATCCGGAAGGTGCGGGTGGCGTAGGTGATCCCGCTGTCCACGACGTCCTCGGGGGTTTCGCCGGCACCGAGTCCGGCCAGCCAGCGGCGCATGACCGACGCCCGGCCCGTGGTGTCCACCACGAGGTCGGCCGGCAGCTCGCTCGTGCTTCCGTCGGCGACCGACCGGAGCCGCACCCCGGTCACCCGCCGGGCGTCGCCGGTCACGCCGACCGCCTGCGTGCCGCCGCGCAGGGTGACGCGCTCGCCGGCCAGGGCGCGGCGCCGCACCAGATGGTCGAGCAACGGCCGGCCACAGGAGATCATGTATTGCGATTCCGGGAAGCGGTGCTGCCAGCCGAAGGCGGTCAGCGACACGTGCTGTCGCGGGATGCCGATACGCCTCGCCCCGGCCGCGAACAGCTCGGCGGTCATGCCGGGCAGGATCCGGTCGATGGCCCGGCCGCCGCTCGACCACAGCTGGTGCACATGGCGGGCCTGCGGTAGACCGGTGCGCGGCCGCGGCTCCAGGGGCAGGTCGTCGCGGTCGACGACCGTGACGGCCCCGTAGTGGCGGGCCAGCACGGCCGCCGCGAGGACGCCGGCCAGGCTGGCTCCCAGGACGACGGCATGCCCGCCGGTTCGAGATCCCGTCATTGCTGTCTCCAAGAGCTCCGGACGCCCGTGATCAGGGGCAACAGCGCGTCGGTGATCGTGTTGATCACTTCGGACCGGCGGTCGGCCAGGAAGAAGTGCCCGCCGCGGAACACGTGCATGGCGAAGGGGCCGGTGGTGACGTCCTCCCACGCCTCGGCGTCGGCGATGCTGGTCTTGGGATCGCTGTCGCCGGTGAGCACGGTGATCGGGGCGGCGACCCGGGATCCCGGCACCATCCGGTACCGCTCGATCGCGGTGTAGTCACTGCGGACGGCCGGCAGGATCATCGCGAGCAACTCCCGGTCGTCCAGGAAGCGGGTGTCGGTGCCGCTCAGCTTGCGCAGTTCCCGGACCACCCCGGCGTCGTCGAGCCGGTGCACATTCTCGTCCTCGCGGGACCGGGTCGGTGATCGCCGGCCGGAGGCGAAGAGCATGCTGGGGCGCACCCCGTCCGCCTCGAGCCGCAGCGCCACCTCGAAGGCCAGAGCGGCGCCCATGCTGTGCCCGAAGAGCGCGAGCGGGCGGTCGGCGAGAGGGCGCACCGCCTCGGTGACCCGCTCGGCCAGCACCATCAGGTCGTCGATCGGCGGGTCGAGGCGCCGGTCCTGCCGGGCCGGGTACTGCACGACCCCGCATTCGATGGTCGGCGCCAGGGACTCCGACATCGGGAAGAAGTAGCTCGCCGAGGCGCCCGCGTGGGGAAATGCGATCAGGCGAACCGCGGCGTCGCCAGAGCGGTGAAAGCGCCGAACCCACAGTTCGACGTTGGCATCTGCCGTCATTGTCCCGTTTCTCTCTCCGGCTACCGCCGTTCGCCGGTCACCTTGTAGGAGCCGAACGTGCCGACCTCGACCTCGCCGGTCATCGCGTCGGCACCCTGCAGGGTCATGTCGAAGCGAGTGGCCCACTCGATCGGCTGCTTGCGGTAGACGGTCCAGCGGACGCGATCACCGACGAGGGAGCCCTCCACGATGTCCTCCGTGGTGCCGAGGCCGGTGTACTTGCCGCCGACCTCGCCGGCGTCGGTGACGAAATCGGCGGTGGCGTAGTTGTCGCCCATCGGGCTCGACAGCGTCAGCTGCCAGGTTCCATCCAGACTCACGTGCCGTCCCTCTCTTCGCTTGTATCGACCGGAGTCACTGCCGCCGGGGGCGTGGGCCGGCCCGATCCCGAGGCGGGGAAGGCCTGAACGCGCAGCTCAGACGGCCTCGGCCCGATCAAGCTATAGCGGGCGGCCGAGCACGGCCAACCCCTAATCACGACCCCCTGACCAGCGGGCGACCCAAGGACAGTGGACGTCAGCGACGGGGCGGACACCCCTACCACATTGATCACTCCCCTATGGATGTCACGACTCCTATGCATTCCGTGACGGCGATGGCAAACTTGCTCGCGGTCCACCGAGCGAGTGATGTTCACCGCCGAACGGATGAAGCTCGGTGGCCGATCGGCCATACAGAAGTGGGAGGTGCTTTCTTCCAGCAGCACGCGAGACGTACGGGGAGTGCTTCGCTCAACTCTGGGGCACCCGAACAGCACTCGCCTCTCGCGGCATGGTTCGACATCCAGGGTCCACGGGGGACTCGAAGGAGTACACAGGATGGCTCTGGCGGAGCGGCAGAAACACGCAGCTCTCCTACGACACAACCTCGATCTGACGGTTGGCGGAAGCGGCCAGGTGATAGTCGTCACAAGCGGCGTCGCGGTCGGAAAATCGGCGCTGATGCGCGACTTCCTGGAGCAGGACAAACCGGCGATCATTCAACTGAGCGCGGTGGCGAGTCCCAGCGAGCGGACCTACCCCTTGGGGGTGATCCGGCAGTTGCTGCAGACGGCACCGCTCGATCAGCAGGCCCGCGAACGGTCCCAGCGGCTGTTCGACAAGTCCGGTACGGAACCCGTGCCGCCCTCGGTGATCTACGAGCTGTCCGAGATCATCCTCGACCTGGGGTCGGGACGGCCGCTCGTCATCGCCGTGGACGACGCGGATCACGCGGATCCGGCCTCGCTCGAATGCCTGCTCTATCTGTCCCGCCGGCTGCGGTCGATGCCGGTTCTGATGATCCTCAACCAGCCGGCCGGCCGGGAAGCGACGCAGGTGCCCTTTCAGGCAGAGTTGTCCCGGCAGCCGTACCACACACGGCTCCGGCTCCTCCCACTCTCACCCGCCGGCGCCCACGAGGTCCTGGCCGAGCACCTGCCCCCGGCCCGGGCCGGACGCCTGGCGCCGGCCGCCCACGCGGTGACCGGCGGCAATCCCGCCCTCCTGCGGGCCCTGGCCGACGACCAGGAGCCCGCCGCGACGGAGCTCGTGGTGGGCGCCGCCTTCCGCGAGGCGTACATCGCCTGCCTGCGCCGCTACGAGATCGAGTTCTTCCAGGTGGTCCACGCTCTGGCCGTACTGGGCGACCGGGCCGGGCGCGCGGCCGTCGCGCGGCTCGCCGGTGTCGACAGCGACACCGTCGACCAGGTGCTCGAGGCCCTGGGCCAATCCGGGCTGCTCACGCCGGACGGCGGATTCCGGCACACCGAGGCGCGCACCGCCGTGCTGCGCAGCGGTGGCCAGCACGGCCGGGCCGACGTCTACCACCAGGCCGCGCTGATCCTGCACGAGGAGGGCGCCGATCCCGGCGAGGTGGCACAGTGCCTGCTCACCGCGACCGCCCCGCCGCCACCGTGGACGGTGCCGGTGCTCCGCAAGGCGGCCGATCTGGCCATCGCCGCCGGCGATCCCGATCTGGCCGTGCGCCAGCTGCGCCTGGCCCTGCAGTCGGAAACCGGTCGCGACGAACAGGTGGCCGTGCAGACGCAGCTGGCCGCGGCCGAGTGGCGGCTCGACCCGGCCGCCGCCGGGCGGCACCTACCGGCTCTGGTCGTCGCGGTGAGCGAGCACCGCCTGCACCCCCGCGCGGTTCCCACCGTGGTGAAACAGCTGGCCTGGCAGGGTCGCGTCCGCGAGGCGGTCACCACCCTGCAAGCCGCCAGCAGCGGAATGGACGGGCAGGACCTGGAGACGGTCGCGGCCCTCGACGCCAGCGGCCGCTTCCTGTCCTATCTCTACCCCGATGTCGCGCTTCCGGAGACCCCGCCGAGGTACATCCTGGGCGCCTCCGGCATCGACCGGGTCCGCTCGGCGCTGGCGATGGCGCGACGGGCTCTCGGCAACGCCCCGATGGAGGGCACGGTCTCGGCCGTCGACGAGCTCATGCACGCCTTCCTCAAACCGGCCAACCACATTCCCGGTGAGGCCGCGATGGCCGCCCTCGAGACGTTGCTCTACACCGACGCCATCGAGGACGCCGAGCGATGGTCCTGCATCGTGCACGAGGAGGCCGTCCGGCGGGCGGCACCGGTCTGGCAGGCGATCTTCGCCGGGGCCCGGGCCGAGGTGGCGTTCCGGCGGGGTGACCTGGCCGCCGCGGCCGAGTTCGGCCAGGAGGCGTTCGCCCGGATGTCCTTCAGCGGCTGGGGCATCGCCGTCGGCGGCCCGCTCTCCACCCTGATCCTCACGTCCACCGCGCGCGGCGACCGGGAGGAAGCCGCCATGGCCTTGGAGAAGCCGGTTCCCTCCGAGATGATGCGCACCCCCCTGGGCGTCCGCTACCTCTACGCCCGGGGCCGGCACCACCTGGCGACCAACCGGCTCCGCGAGGCGCTGTCCGACTTCCAGACCTGCGGGCGGCTGATGAGGCAGTGGGACATGGACCAGCCCGCACTGGCACCGTGGCGGGCCGAGGCCGCGACCGCCCTGATACACCTGGGCCAGCCGGGGCGGGCCCGGGAGCTGGCCGAGGAGGAGCTGCGCCGCTCCTCGGAGCAGCGGACCCGGAGCCGGGCGCTGACCCTGCGCGCGCTGGGCATGACGGGCAGCCCCCAGCGGTGCGTGGGGCTGCTCACCGAGGCCGCCGAGATCTTCGAGGAGTGCGGCGACCAGCTCGAGCTGGCGCACACCCTCAAGAGCCTCGGCGAGGCGCACCGGGCGCGCGGCGACCTCGCCCATGCTCGCATGGTGTTGCACCACGCCAACCAGGTGGCCGTCGGATGCGGCGCCGAGGTGATGCAGCGGCGCATCTCGCCCTACCGGCAGCATGTCGCGGTCCGGCCGGGCGCCGTTCCGGACGAGACGGTCAAGCTGGAGGACCTGAGCGACGCCGAGCGGAGGGTGGCGCAGCTGGCCGCGCACGGACTGACCAACCGCGAGATCTCGGCCCGCCTCTACATCACCATGAGCACCGTCGAGCAGCACCTGACCCGCGTGTACCGGAAGTTGTCGATCAAGAGCCGCAACGACCTGCCGCGCGGGCTCAGCGGGGGCTTCGCGCAGACCGCGTGACCCCGGCCGGGTCGTCCGGGTGAAGTCGCAGGGGGTACGGAGGGAAGCCGCCCGTCAGGGCGGCCACCTCCTCCCCGACGTCGCGCAGCGCCCGGGCGCCGGCCGCCGAGCCCGGGTCGCCGCGCACGGCTGTCCCGATCATGCGGGCGATCTGCCGCATCTCGGGCTCCCGCATGCCCTGCGCGGTGACGCTGGACGTGCCGACGCGCACACCGGAAGCGACGGCGGGTTTCTCGGTGTCGTACGGGATGGCGTGTTTGTTGAGGGCGATCCGGGCCTGGGCGCACCGGGCCTCGGCCTCCCGCCCGCACAGCTCCAGCGCCCGCAGGTCGAGCACGGCCAGGTGGGTGTCGGTGCCCCCGGTGACCGGGCGCAGGCCCTCGGCCGCCAGCCCGGCGGTCAGGGCCCGGGCGTTGCCGACGATCTGCCGCGCGTACGCCCGGAAGGCGGGCGTGGCCGCCTCGTTCAGCGCGACCGCCTTGGCCGCGACGGTGTGCATCATCGGGCTGCCCTGGCTGAACGGGAAGACCGCACGGTCGATCCGCTCGGCGAGCTCGGCCCGGCAGAGGATCATGCCGCCGCGCGGCCCGCGGAGCACCTTGTGCGTGGTGCAGGTGACGACGTCGGCGTACGGCACGGGCGACGGCACGGCCCGCCCGGCCACCAGGCCGATGAAGTGAGCCGCGTCGACCAGGAGGTAGGCGCCGACCTCGTCGGCGATGTCGCGGAACGTGGCGAAGTCGATCGTCCGCGGGTAGGACGTCGAGCCGCAGATGATCATCTTGGGCCGGTGCGCCCGCGCGAGGTCGCGCACCTCGTCGTAGTCGATCTCCTCGGTGTTGGGGGTGACGCGGTAGCCGACGGGATGGAACCACTTGCCGGAGAAGTTGCCCCGGCTGCCGTGGGTCAGGTGACCGCCGTGCGGCAGCTCCATGGCCAGCACGACGTCGCCCGGCTCGGCCAGCGCGGCGTAGGCGGCGAGGTTCGCGGCGGTGCCCGAGTGGGGCTGCACGTTGGCATGGTCGGCGCCGAACAGGTCACGGGCGCGCTCGACGGCGAGCAGCTCGGCCCGGTCCACCTCGGCGCACCCCCCGTAGTACCGCCGGCCCGGGTAACCCTCGGCGTACTTGTTGGCCAGGGTCGAGCCGAGCGCCGCCAGCACCGCCGTCGAGGTGAAGTTCTCGCTGGCGATCAGCTGCAGATGTCCCCGCTGGCGCTCCAACTCGGCCAGCACGACGTCGGCGATCTCCGGATCGGCACATGCGAGCGCGTGGAAATCCGGCCCCCAGAACGTGTCCACACGCCCTCCCCGGCTAGGCAACGCCGCCGAAATCCAGCATATGGCTTAACGAGGGTGTTCTGCGGGCACACTCTGCAGTTATGCGCTGCTTGGTGACGGGTGCGACCGGATACATCGGCGGGCGGCTGACCCCGCGGCTGCTCGACGCCGGCCACGAGGTGCGTTGTCTGACCCGCGGGCCGCAACGGCTGCGAGACGTGCCGTGGGCCGGCCGGGCCGAGATCGTGCAAGGCGACCTGGAGGACGCGGCGTCGCTGCGGGCCGCGTTCGAGGGCGTGCAGGTCGCCTACTTCCTGATGCATTCGCTGGGCCGGCGCGACTTCGAAAAGCGTGACCGGCGGGCGGCGGAGAACTTCGCGGCGGCGGCCCGGGCCGCGCACGTGTCCCGCATCGTCTATCTCGGCGGCCCCGAACCGCCCGAAGGCGAGAAGGCCAGCGCCCACCTGCGCTCGCGCACCGAGGTGGCGCGGATTCTGCTGGCGAGCGGGGTGCCGACGACCGTCCTGCGGGCGCCGGTGATCATCGGGTCGGGCTCGGCGTCGTTCGAGATGCTGCGCTACCTGACCGAGCGCCTGCCGGTCATGGTGACGCCACGCTGGGTACGCAACCGCATCCAGCCGATCGCGGTCCGTGACGTGCTGCGGTATCTCATCGTGTCGGCGAGCATGCCGTCGTCGGTCAACCGCGCGTTCGACATCGGTGGCCCGGACGTCCTCACGTACGCCGAGATGATGCAGCGCTACGCGCGGGTCGCCGGCCTGCGCCGCCGCGTCGTCGTGCCGCTGAAGCCGCTGAGCCCGTGGCTGTCGGCCCACTGGGTCGGCCTGGTCACGCCCGTGCCCAACGCGATCGCCCGGCCCCTGGTGGCGAGCCTGGTGCACGAGGCCGTGGCCCACGAGAACGACATCGCCGAGTTCTCCGCCGAGAAGCCGCTCGGCTTCGACGAGGCCGTCCGCCGCGCCCTCGGCAAGATCCGGGACGCGAACGTGGAGACCCGGTGGGCCGACGCGGCCGGACGGGACGCGGCGGCGGAACCCCTGCCCTCCGACCCGGAGTGGTCCGGCGGCAGCGTCTACGTCGACGAACGCTCGCGGCCGGTCGACGCCCCGGTCGACGCGCTGTGGCGGGTCATCGAGGGTGTGGGCGGCGAGAACGGCTGGTACTCGTTCCCCCTGGCCTGGTCGGTGCGCGGCTGGCTCGACCGGCTGGCCGGCGGGGTGGGGCTGCGCCGGGGCCGCCGCGACCGCCAGCACCTGCGGGTCGGCGAGGCCCTGGACTGGTGGCGGGTCGAGGAGATCGTGCCCGGCCGGCTGCTGCGCCTGCGGGCCGAGATGCGGGTGCCCGGCCGGGCCTGGCTCGAGATGTGCGCCATCGAGGACGGCGACGGCCGCAGCGTCTACCGCCAGCGCGCCGTCTTCCTGCCCCGCGGCCTGGCCGGCCACGCGTACTGGGCCTCGGTCCTGCCCTTCCACGGCGTCATCTTCAGCGGCATGGCCCGCAACATCGCGCGCGGCGCCGCCCGCCGAACCGGCTCACCTGCTACTTCGCCGCGGCGCGGGTGAGGCGGTCGCGGACCGCGAGCCAGTCCTCGGTCTGTGGCGGCTCCTGCACCAGGATCGTGGCCACGCCGGCGTCGTCCAGGCGGTGCAGGGCGGCGTAGAGGTCGGCCGCGTACTCGGCCGGGTCGGCGGAGAGGATCTCGGCGCCCGGCACGTCCGCGGTCTCGTACGTCAGCACGCCGATCGGCCCGGCCAGCTCGGAACGGTCGACGTCACGCACGTCCTTGGCGAGGATCAGCGTCGCCCGGGGCGCGTAGTGGCGCCGGCTCATGCCCGGCGACGGGCGGGCGGTGCCGTCGGCGACCGCGTCGGGCAGGCCGATCGACCCGGTGACCTCGCGGATCGTACGAAGGGGCAGCGCACCCGGGCGCAGCAGCGTGGGCGTCCCGCCCACCAGGCTCAGCACCGTCGACTCGATGCCCCACGAGCTCGCGCCGCCGTCGAGCACGAGCGGCACGCCGGGCAGGCTGCGCACCACGTGCTCGGCGGTGGTCGGCGAGATCGACTCGGAACGGTTGGCGCTGGGCGCGGCGAGCGGCAGCCCGCTCGCCTCGAGCAGGCGGAGCGCCACCTCGTGGGCCGGGATCCGGAGCGCGATGGTGTCGTCGCCGGCGCCCACGCCGGCGAGGTGACGGGCCCGCGGCAGCACGAGGGTCAGCGGGCCCGGCCAGAACCGGGCGGCCAGCTCGTTCGCGAGCGACGGCCACGAGTCGGTCAGCCCCCGCGCCGCCTCGACGTTCGCGACGTGCACGATCAGCGGGTTCCACGACGGGCGGTTCTTCAGCCGGTAGATCTCGCCGACGGCCTTGGCCGAGAACGCGTTCGCGCCCAGCCCGTACACGGTCTCGGTGGGGAAGGCCACGACGGACTCGGCCCGCAGCACCTCGACGGCCCGGCGCAGCCCTTCCGCGTCCGGGCGGACGATCTTGTCGGAGGCGGGAGTCACGGCAGGAGCAGGGTGGCGAACGGGACCGTGGTGTCCTCGATCTCGTTGCCGATGCGCTGGAAGGTCTGGTCGCCGCGCCCCCACGGGTCGTCGAGGTCGTCGTCCTCGCGCGGCGGGTCGTCGCCGCGCAGCCGGGCCACCTCCTCGACGATCGCCACGCCGCGGGCGTGCACCGCCTCGGGCCGGGGCTCGGCCGCGGGCAGCCGGCTCTCGTCGACGCGCGCCAGCAGCCGGCCGAACTCGCCGGTCACGAAGGTGCGCGAGGCCGCCTCGGGCCGCAGCGCGACCACGTAGTCGAGCTGGTCGGCGGTGGCGGTCAGGATCACGTCGGCCTCGTCGATGAAGTCGCCGCGCAGCTTGCGGGCCGCGAAGCCCTCGGCCGCGCCGCCGCGGGCCCGCACCTGACGGGCCGCGGGCGGGTTCATCTCCTCGCCCTCGTGCCAGCCGCCGGTGCCGGCGCTCAGGCTGCGGACCAGCTTCTCGCCGTCCTCGCCGGCGCGGTCCTTGACGGCGCGGGCAAGTAACCGCTCGGCCATCGGCGAGCGGCAGATGTTTCCCATGCAGATGTGCAGGACGGTGAACGGCTCCACGTCAGCCCTCCGCCGCCACGATATCCGGAACCACGTCGCGCAGCTTCTCGAACGGCACGGCGCCGTTGCGCAGCACACGCGGCACGTCGCCGGTCACGTCGACGATCGTGCTGGGCGCCGGGTCGAGCGCGGGCCCCGCCTCGAGGTAGACCCGCACCGCGTACTCCAGCTGGTCGCGGGCCTCGTCGGCGGTGTTCGGGGCGAGCCGGCCCATCTTGTTGGCAGTGGTGACGGCCATCGGGCCGACCTCGCGCAGCACCTCGAGCGCGACCGGGTGCAGCGGCATGCGCACCGCCACCTGCCCGCCGGTGTCGCCCAGGTCCCACTGGAGGCTGGGCGAATGCTCGACGTAGAGGGTGAGGGCGCCCGGCCAGAACGCGTCGGCCAGCTCGCGGGCCGCCTTGGGCAGCGAGTAGACCAGGCCGTCGAGGGTGTGCCGCGACCCGACCAGCACCGGCGGCGGAACCTGGCTGGTGACGCTGCGCGCCTGGTGCAGGGCGGTGATCGCGTGCGGGGTGAAGGCGTCGGCGCCGATGCCGTAGACCGTGTCGGTCGGCATCACCACCAGCTCACCGCTCTTGACCGCCTCGACGGCGGCGGCGATGCCGCGATCCCGGTCCGCGGTGGTACGGCAGTCGTAGAGCATCACACCGTGCAGTCTGCCATGCGCCGCGGCGCATCGATCAGGTGCGCCGTGCCGTCGCGTACCTGGGCCGGCCCGTGAGATCGGCGTGCGCGGTCACCTCGGTGAACCGGCCGTCGGCGCGCAGCAGGCCCGGCACCGCCGAGCCGTGCACGTCGTCGTGCTCGATTCCCACCACACCTCCGGGTTTCAGCAGCTCGGCGGCCCGCTCGATGACGGGGCGGATGACGGTGAGCCCGTCGGCCCCGCCGAAGACCGCCTCGGCCGGGTCGTGGTCGGCCACCTCGGGCGGCACCGGGGTGCCCTCCGGCACGTACGGCGGGTTGCAGAGCAGCACGTCGACGGCCCCGCGCAGTTCGTGCAGCAGCGAGGGATCGGTGACGTCCCCCGCGACGACCTCGACGGCCGGGAACGCGGCGGCGTTGCGCCGCAGGTAGCCCAGCGCGACCGGCGAGCGTTCGACGGCGACCACCCGCGCGGCCCGGCTCTCGTCGGCCACCGAGATCGCGATCGCGCCGGTTCCGCTGCACAGGTCGACCACTGTCGCCCCGGGGGCGGTGTGCTCGATGCCCCAGCCCGCGAGAAGCTCCGTCTCGGGTCGTGGGACGAAAACGCCGTCGCCGACGGAAAGTTCCACGTGCCGGAACGCGGCCGTGCCGAGCAGGTGCTGCAGCGGGACGCGGCGGGCCCGCTCGGCCACCAGCGCCCGGAACCGGCGCCGCTCGTCGTCCCGGATCCCGTCCACCAGCAGCAGACGGCCGCGCGGGATCTCCAGCACGTGCGCGGCCAGCAGCTCGGCGTCGACCCGCGGCGACTCGACGCCGGCCGTGGAGAGATCGGCGACCGCCGCTGTCATCGCCTCGCTCAGCCGCGTCCGCGTCACGGATCGGGAGCTGTCTTCAGAGTCCGGGTCCACGGCATAATCATGTACGTCACGTGCGGCGCCGACCGGCCGGGTCGGCGATCTGTCCGCGTGGCACGGGTGGGAGGCGCCTGGTGAGTTGGTTGGACCAGCTCGCGGAGAACGTCGACGAGCTGCACCGCGCGGGCGCCCTGCAACAGGACGGCCGGTCGGCGGAGGCGCTCCCGATCCTCGACGGTGTCCTCGCCACGGCCACCGATCCCACGACCCGGGCGTACGCGCTGGTCCAGCGATTCGGCGCGCTGATCAACCTGGGCCGCGTGGCCGAGCTGGCGACAGCGATGTCCGCCGCCGACAACGCGGTCCGCGAGATCCCCGACCCCTACCTGCGCGGCCAGATGCACGCCTTCGCCGCCCTCGGCGCCCACCTCGAGCGCAACCTCGACCGCGGCGTGACCCACCTCGTGCAGTCCTCCCGGGCGCTGGCCGCGGTCCGCGAGAACGACTCCGAGACCGCCTGGGGCTGGCACGATCTGGCCATGGCGTACTCGTACCTGGGCTTCCACGGGCACGCGCTGACCGCCATCGAGCAGGCCCGGCAGGTCGGCGCCGCGGTCGGCATGGCGCCCGAGATCTTC
Source organism: Actinoplanes sp. NPDC048988 (assembly GCF_043197815.1). Taxonomy (NCBI): domain Bacteria; kingdom Bacillati; phylum Actinomycetota; class Actinomycetes; order Micromonosporales; family Micromonosporaceae; genus Actinoplanes; species Actinoplanes sp. NPDC048988. Next base: position 816,358 of record NZ_JBICTW010000001.1, read on the forward strand.
GCGGCGCCCGGCATCCGGCTGCGCAACGCGGTCTCCCTCGACCATCAGGGCGACACCGACGGCTGCCTGCGGGTGCTGCGCGACATCGACGCCGAGCTGATCCGTTTCGGCGCGGCCGGCGCCGGCCGGCTGCGCCCCGGCAGCCGGGCGGCGTACGGCTACGCACTGGCCCGCCGGGCCGCTCTGGGCGAGGAGACCGAGGCCGACGCGAGCGAGTGGCTGACCGGCGGCGGCGACAGCGTGCGCACCCGCGACCTGCGCCACCTGGGCAACGTCTGCCTGTCCATCGCCGGCGGCCGGCCCGGGCACGCGCTGTCCATGCTGGACGCGGTGCCGGTCGCGCCCGAGGTGCTGGGCGCGGCCGAGCCGGCCCGGCTGCGCAGCATCTGTCACGCCGCCGCGGGTGACCACGCCGCCGCCCACACCGCCGACCGCTACGCGTTCCGCCTGGCCGCCCAGCGCATCGACCGGCTCCGCGACGGCTATCTCGACGGCGTCGCGGCCCGGCTCGACACCCAGGAGACGCAGCGCGACCCGGGCCGCTTCGGCGACGAGACGCTGACCGATCCGCTGACCGGCCTGCCCAACCGCCGCCAGCTCGAACGCTACGTGGCCGCTCTGCTGGCCCGGGGCGAGCGGGCCGCGGTGGGGGTCTGCGACCTGATCGGCTTCACCGCGGTGAACGCGCGGCACGGCCGCCACTGCGGCGATCTCGTGCTCCAGCGCATCGCCGGGGTCCTGAACCGGGTGATGCGCCGCGGCGATTTCGTGGCCCGGTTCGCCGGCGACGAGTTCGTGGTGGTGCTGCCCGGCGCCGGCACGACGCAGGCGGCCGAGGTGTCGCGCCGGCTGGCCGCCGCCACCAACGCGGAGAACTGGCAGGTCCTGGTGCCCGGCACGCCGGTCGGCCTGGCCGCCGGATGGTCCGAGGTGGGCACCAACGGCCGTACGCTCAGCGCGGCCCTGGCCGCCGCCGCGGCGAACCGGACACCCACCCGATGACGACGACGTAGCGGCCCCGCGATGGCCACGATCGAGCTCGGCGAGATCTCCGGCCGCCGCCCGGAGGATCGCCGCCGCCCGCTCGGTCGCGACCGGCGGATCGCCGGCGCCGCGATCGCGATCCTCGGCCTCGGCCTGGTCGCCGGCTCCGCGGTGCCCGAGCCGCGGGGTGTCCGTCCGCTGTGGAGTGCGGCGGCGGCCGGCATGGCGCTGACGGCGGAGGCGGTCTATCTGCACCGCACCGACGGTCGCGGCGGCTCGTTGATCAGCGCGTACGACCTCGACACGGGCCGCCTCCGGTGGCAGCGGCCGCTACCCGGCCCGGTCGGATATGTGCAGGCCACCGAGGAGGCCGGCCTCCTCCTGGTCCCGGCCGAGGCGGGCCGGTCGGGATATCGCACGACCGCGCTCTCCGCGGCGACCGGCGAGGAGGTGTGGCGGGCGGACGGCGAGCCACGCACGGTCGACGGCGGCACCGCGCTGATGGCCGGCTACACGGCCGACGGTGGCCTGCGGCAGATGCGGCTGATCCGGCTCGCGGACAACGGCACCCTCTGGCAGCGCGACACCCCGGGCGTACGCAACCAGGTCGTGGCGATGTCCGGCGGCCGGCCGGAGAGCGTGGTCACGGCGACCGCCGCCGGTGAGGTGCGGGTCTACGCGTACGCCACGGGGGTGCTCACCGCGTCCGGCCGGATTCCGATGGTCGAGCCGCGGCCCGAGGAGGGCTACTTCAACGACCTCGCCGCCTTCGGCGGGCGCCTGGTGGTCAACCGATCCCGGGGCGGTGTCTTCGAGTTGAGCGTCTACCGGCTGGACACGCTGCGGGAACTCTGGGGGTCGAAGGGCACCGACGGGTACGCCTTCTCGTGCGGCCCGTCGGTGTGCCTCAGCGGCGCCGCCGGTCTGGTCGCCCACGACCCGGCGACCGGTCGGGTCCGCTGGCGCCTGCCCGGCCTGACCAACGCCCTGGCCGTCGGCGACGACCGGCTGGTGCTCGACGACGGCCGCGAGGAGAGCGAGCCGGTGCTGGTCGACGCGACCACCGGCGAGCCGGTCGGCGCGCCGGGGCGGGGCAGCGCGGTCTGGAGCCCGGATCCGGCCGGCCGGATCCTGCTGCTGCGTTCCACGGTCACCCCGCCCGGGCGCACCGCGGTGACCCGCTGGGATCTGGACACCGGCCGCCAGACGCCGCTCGGCACGATCGGCCACATGTCCGGCTATCACTGCGAGTCGGCCGCACGCTTCCTGGCCTGTGGCCGCGACGACCGCGTCGAGGTCAGCGAGGTGCCGTGAAGCTCGTCTCGCCGGCCAGCCGGGCCTCGCGGTCGGCCGCGGCCAGGGCGTCCAGAACCCCGTCGAGCTCGCCGTTGAGGGCCAGGTCGAGGTTGTACGCGGTGTAGCCGATCCGGTGGTCGGTGATGCGGTTCTGCGGGAAGTTGTACGTCCGGACGCGCTCGGAGCGGTCGACCGTGCGCACCTGCGCCTTGCGGGAGTCGGACGCGGCCGCGTCGGCCTCCTCCTGCGCGATGGCCAGCAGCCGGGAGCGCAGGATGCGCATCGCCGACTCCTTGTTCTGGAGCTGGCTCTTCTCGTTCTGGCAGCTCACCACCGTGCCCGTGGGCAGGTGGGTGATGCGTACGGCGGAGTCGGTGGTGTTCACCGACTGGCCGCCCGGTCCGGACGAGCGGAAGACGTCGATGCGCAGGTCGTTCGGCTCGATGTGGATCTCGACGTCCTCGGCCTCGGGCAGCACCAGCACGCCGGCCGCCGAGGTGTGGATGCGGCCCTGCGACTCGGTGACCGGAACACGCTGCACCCGGTGCACGCCGCCCTCCCACTTGAGCCGGGACCAGACGCCGTGGCCGCCCGCGGGCACGCCCTTGGTCTTGACCGCGACCGAGATGTCCTTCACGCCGCCGAGGTCCGACTCCTGCGAGTCGATCACCTCGACCACCCAGCCGTGCCGCTCGGCGTAGCGGGTGTACATGCGCAGCAGATCGCCGGCGAACAGGGCCGACTCCTGGCCGCCCTCGCCCGCCTTGATCTCGACGATCACGTCCTTGGCGTCGTTGGGGTCGCGCGGGATCAGCATCTCGCCGAGCTTCTCCTCCAGCGGCGGCAGTGTGGCCGCCACGGCCTCGACCTCGGAGGCGAAGGACGGGTCCTCGGCCGCGAGTTCCTTGGCCGCGGCCAGGTCGGCCCGGGCCGCCTCGAGCTCCGCGTTTGCCGCGTAGATCGGCGCCAGCTCGGCGAAGCGGCGGCCGACCCGGCGTACGAGAGCCTGGTCAGCGTGGATGGAGGGATCCTCCATCTGCTTCTCGAGCTGGGTGTACTCGTCGAGAAGGCTGCTCAGCCGGTCGGTGCTCACGGGTCTCTCCCCACGGACGAAGGTCGGATCACACATGCGAACGGCGCCCGCCCCCGGAATCCGGGTGCGGGCGCCGTCGACGCGGTTACTTCTTCTTCGCGGCGTTGACCTTGGCGTACTTGGCCTGGAACTTCGCCACGCGGCCCGCGGTGTCGAGCACGCGCTGCTTGCCGGTGTAGAACGGGTGGCAGGCGCTGCAGGTCTCGACACGGATGTCGCCCTTGGCGGTGCTGCGGGTGGAGAAGGTGCTGCCGCAGGAGCAGATGACCTCGGTGGTCGTGTACTCCGGGTGGATGCCGCTCTTCATTTTTCTCGGTCCCTCTCAGTTGGTGGTCGCCGGGTCGCTGTCAGCACCGCGCCGCCCCGCAAGGACCAAAACCCTGGGGGCAACGTGGCTCGGCGTGAACCGGAACCTTGGCCGATGGACCAGTCTGCCATGTCTCGAGTCGTACCGAGAAATCACCGGTCCGATCGGCTCCAACGCGCACCTACTCACCACTATTCCCCGCGCCTAACGCGAATAATGTCCGTTTCTCGTCCGGTAAAGTCGCAGGCGCATGACCAGACTGCTGATCACCCGGGGTCTGCCGGCGTCCGGCAAGACCACGTTCGCGCGCAAACTGCAGCCCGGCGTGGTCCGGGTCAACCGTGACGACCTGCGCTGGATGCTGCACGGCACCCGGCTCTACACCCAGTGGGCCGAGGCCCAGGTCACCGACGTTCAGCGGGCCACCGTCGAGGCGCTGCTGCGCCGGCGCACCAGCGTGGTCGTCGACGACACCAACCTGCGGCCCAGCAAGGTCCGCGAGTGGGCCGAGTTGGCCGCCCGCCACGGCGCGAGCTTCGAGGTGCACGATTTCACCGACGTACCGCTGAAGGAATGCCTCCGGCGTGACGCCGCGCGGCCGGAGAACGAGCGGGTCGGCGAGGACGCCATCCGCCGCATGTTCGACCGCTACCTGGCCCACCGGTCCCTGCCGCTTCCCGTGCCCTACGTGCCGCCCGGAGCGCTCGCCGCCGTCTACGACCCCGATCCGGAGCTCCCGCCGGCGTTGCTGGTCGACATCGACGGCACCGTCGCGCTGATGAACGGCCGCGGCCCGTACGACTGGGACGAGGTCGGCTCCGACCTCCCGCACCAGTCGGTGATCACGGCGGTGCGGGCGATGCACGCGGCCGGCAACGCGATCGTCTTCTGCTCGGGACGCGACGAGGTCTGCCGGGCCGAAACTGAGGCCTGGCTGGGGCTTTACGTCGACGTGCCGTACGAAGCACTATTCATGCGGCCCTGGGGCGACGCCCGCAAGGACTGGGTGGTCAAGCAGGAGATCTTCGAAGAGGAGATCCGCGACCGCTGGCGGATCGTCGGCGTCTTCGACGACCGGCGACAGGTGGTACGGATGTGGCGCGAACTCGGCCTGACCGTGTTCCAGGTGGCGGAAGGAGACTTCTAGTGAAGTATCCCCGCACCTTCCACCTGCCCACCTCACCCGGCGCCACCCACGACGACAAGGTGCAGCACGATCTGTCCTGGCTGGACGGTGAGCTCGTGGTGACCGAGAAGCTGGACGGCGGCAACCTCACCTTCACCCGCGACGCGATGTACGGGCGCTCCCCCGACTCGGGCACCCAGCCGTGGGACCGCCCGGCGAAGGCGCTGTGGGCGATGACGGCGTACCGGATCCCGGACGACTGGCGCGTGTGCGGCGAATCGATGTGGGCCCGGCGCAGCATCGCGTACCGCGACCTGCCCGGCGTCTTCATCGTCTTCGGCATCTGGGACGAGACGGACACCCTGCTCGGCTGGGACGACACGGTCGACTGGGCCCATCGGCTCGAGCTGCCGGTAGTGCCGGTGCTCTACCGCGGCGGCAGCTTCACCGAGGCGTGCCAGGCGTGGGCCGCGCGCCGCGACGAGAACACCTCGGAGGGGTACGTGGTCCGGGCGGCCGGGCGCATCCCGGCCGCCGAGTTCGACCACAAAGTGCTCAAGTGGGTACGCGCCGGTCACGTCCGCACGCCCGACTCGTGGCGCCACCGCGACGATTTCGCCGTGAACGAGTTCGCCTAAGCGCCGAGCAGACCCCGGTAGTGGTCGAGCAGGAAGGTGCCCTTGAAACCGGCGGCGGCCTCGGCGTCGAAGAAGCCGAACTCGGGGGCGTAGCCGGCGCCGCCGGCCGGCCCGACCGTGACGATGATCCCGTCCGGGAACGGCTCGTACGGGGTCAGCGGCCCGCCCTCGATCAGGGCGCGGATGTTAGCGGCGGCCACCTCGGCCTGGCGCGAGGCGGCGCGGCCAGTCTTGATCTCCGGGGTGTCGTTGAGGTCGCCCACGGCGAACACCCGCTCCTGCCCGGTCACGCGCAGGTGCCCGGTGACCGTCAGCCGGCCGTCGGGCCGACGGGCGGTGGCCAGCTCGGCGCCCAGATAGCCGCTCGACACCGTGCCGCCGTAGCAGGCGAACCACAGATCGGCCGCGATCACCTCGCCGGCGCCGGTGGTCACCGTGAACGGCCGGACGGCGCCGGCCGGAGTGTCCGGCACGGTGTCCAATTTGGTGTCGAGCAGCACTCGTACCCCTAATTCGTCCAGCTGCCGGGCCACATCCGCGCGCATCTCGTCCGGGAACCGGCCACCGAACATCTCGGCCGACGGGTCGACCACGGTCACCGGCTTACCCGGCCAGGCCGCGGCGATCTCGCCGGCGAACTCCACGCCGATCGCACCGGCGCCGAGCAGCAGCACCCCGGACGCCCGGTCCAGCGAATCGTGCAGCTCGCGCAGCCGCCCGGCCACCGCGTCCCGTTCGGGGTGGTCGAGCCGGGTCGGGAACGGGCCGGTCGAGCCGGTGGCCAGCACCACGTAGTCGGCGTCCAGGCGGGTCCCGGAGGCCAGCTCGACCACGCCGGGGCGCACCTCGGCCGCGGTGTCACGGATCACCCGGCCCCGGGACAGCAGACCGTCGTACGAAAAGAAGATCTTCTCCTGCCAGGCCGGATCGGCCACCGCCCGCAACTGGGCGACGTGATGGAAGAACATCTCCTTCGGCTCGATCACCGTCACGTCCGCCACGTCGTCCAGGGCCCGGGCCACCACGATGCCGCCGTAGCCGCCGCCCACCACAATCACTTTCGTCATGCCGGGAACTGTTCTGCGCCCGGCGGCGAGCAGGGAGACCGCGCTCAGAGTGGTAGCGGCGGGGCCACCCTGGCGGGCCGGGCCGTTGTTACCGTCGACTCGTGGGCGACAACGAGCTGGGCACATTCCTGCGGGCGCGGCGGGCCGAGGTGACGCCGGCCGAGGTCGGGCTGCCGCCGGGCACCCGGCGGCGCACGCCCGGGCTGCGCCGGGCCGAGGTGGCCATGCTGGCCGGGGTCAGCGTGGAATACCTGATCCGCCTCGAGCAGGGCCGCGACAAACACCCGTCGCCGCAGGTGCTGGCCGCGCTGGCCGGCCCGCTGCGGCTGACCGCGGCCGAGCGCGACCACCTCTACAAGCTGACCAAGTCGTCCAGGCTGATCTGCGGCGCGCTGGCCCAGGACCCGATGCGGACCGTCCGGCCCGGCCTGCGGGCGGTGCTCGACCGGCTCGAACCGGCCGCGGCGATGCTGACCAACCAGGTCGGCGACCTGATCGCGTACACCTCGGGCTTCCGTCTTCTGGCCGGCCCCATCGGCCTGCTCGACGGCGATCCGCCCAACCTGACCCGCTATCTGTTCGCCGATCCGCGCGCCCGGGACGCTTATCCGGACTGGGCCCACATGGCCGACGAGCAGGTGGCGGTACTCAAGGCGGGCCCAACCCGCCCGGATTTCGCGGACGAGCTGACCGTGCTGGCCGGCGCCGAGTTCACCGAGCGGGCCGAACGGGTGCCGGGCCTGCCCCGCCCACACGGCCTGCTGCGCCTGGCCCATCCTGAGGCCGGCCCGCTGCGGCTGTCGTACGAGACCATGACCCTGCCCGGCGACCACGGCCTGCGGCTGGTGATCCAGCTCCCGGCCGACGACGCCACCGCCGAGGCACTACGCGCCATCACCCCGCTCCGGCTCGTTGCGGGCTAACCGCGCCGCCTCGTCGTCCAGGTAGAAGTTCGGCTTGAGGTCGGCCTCGTCGTAGTAGCGGTGGAAGACCGGGGTCACGCCGCTCGACATCGGCGGGACGATCCAGGTCCAGTCGGCCGGCACCCGGCGGCCCGCCCGCTCCTCGTTCTCGATGTGTTTGAGAAACCGCTCGGACTCGGTGTGGTGGTCGCTCATCCGCACCCCGGCCCGCTCGAACGAGTGCAGCACGGCCCGGTTGAGCTCGACCAGCGCCCGGTCCTTCCAGAGCGTCGAGGACCGGCTGGTGTCCAGGCCCATCCGGGCCGCGACCACCGGCAGCATGTCGTACCGGTCGGTGTCGGCCAGGTTGCGGGCGCCGATCTCGGTGCCCATGTACCAGCCGTTGAACGGGGCCAGCGGATAGTGCACGCCGCCGATGGCCAGCCGCATGTTGGAGATGGCCGGCACCGCGTGCCAGCGCAGGCCGAGCTCGGCGAACCAGGCGAATTCGGGATGGGTGAGCGGCACCTCGCGGATGGCCCGCTCGGGGAGCTCGTAGAGGCGTACCCCCTCGTGCGGGGTTTCGATCGCCAGCGGCAGGACGTCGAACTGTTCGCCCTTGCCCCGCCAGCCGAAGCCGCGCATGGCGTCGGTGAACCCGGCCAGCCGCGAGTCGCCCACCGGGCATCCGCCGGCGTCGCGATATCCCGCGTACCGGATCAACTGCTCGTTCCACACCCGGGCGTACGGCCGTCCCGGCACCGCCGGCGCGAAAATGCTGATCACCGGCCGGATCGTGCCCTCGCCGGCCGTGCGCAGGTGATGCACGAGCAGGGAGAAGATCTCGTCGGCGGTACGGGCCCGGCGGCGGTCGAGCACCATCAGGCTCCGCCAGTACAGGCGGCCGATGCAACGGCTCGCGTTGCGCCAGGCCATCTTCGCGCCGTACGCGAGCTCGTCGGTGGTGTGCACGTACGTGCCGGTCGCCGCGATCTGCGCGCGGACGACGGCCAGCCGGGGCTCGACCGGGCCGAGCCGGGGGTTCTCCGTGTAGCACTGCCGGAGGAAGTCCTCGGCCTCACCGGGATCGGCGGGCGCCGCCGGGTCCCATGTCTCGGACGGTGTATCCCGGTAGCCGGGCACGTTCATACGAGCGCCTCCCACTAGAGCTGCAGGGAGATTCGCACGACCCCGGTCGGGTGGAAGCACACAAGGTGTCCGACAAAAAGGACGCAGCCCCTCCGTTAAGAGGAGCTGCGTCCTGTTTTGCGCTATTACTCGCCAGGCGTGGACTTGGCGATCTGCATCAGGAACTCGATGTTTGTCCTCGTCTGCTTGAGGCGGTCGAGGAGCAGGTCGAGCGCGGCACCCGAGTCGAGCGAGTGCAGCACCTTCCGGAGCTTGTGGATGATCGCCAGCTCTTCCTTGCCGAGCAGGATCTCTTCCTTACGCGTACCGGACGGGTCGATGTCGATGGCCGGGAAGACCCGCTTGTCGGCGATCTTGCGGTCGAGCTTGAGCTCGGCGTTACCCGTGCCCTTGAACTCCTCGAAGATCACCGTGTCCATCATCGAGCCGGTCTCGACCAGCGCGGTGGCGAGAATCGTCAGCGAGCCGCCGTTCTCGATGTTGCGCGCCGCGCCCAGAAACCGCTTCGGCGGGTAGAGCGCCGTCGAATCGATACCACCCGACATGATGCGGCCGGAGGCCGGCGCGGCCAGGTTGTACGACCGGCCCAGACGCGTCACCGAGTCGAGCAGCACGACCACGTCGTGGCCCAGCTCGACCAGCCGCTTGGCCCGCTCGATGGCGAGCTCGGCGACCGTGGTGTGGTCCTGCGGCGGCCGGTCGAACGTGGCCGCGACGACCTCGCCCTTGACCGATCGCTGCATGTCGGTGACCTCTTCGGGCCGCTCGTCGACCAGCACGACCATCAGGTGGCACTCGGGGTTGTTCTCGGTGATCGCGTTGGCGATCGCCTGCAGCACCATCGTCTTACCGGCCTTGGGCGGCGAGACGATGAGCGCCCGCTGGCCCTTGCCGATCGGCATGACGAGGTCGATGACCCGCGTGGTCAGGATGTGCGGCTCGGTCTCGAGACGCAGCCGCTCCTGGGGGTAGAGCGGGGTGAGCTTGTAGAACTCCGGACGGCGCCGGGCCTCGTCGGGCTCCATCCCGTTGATGGTGTCGAGCCGGACCAGCGGGTTGTACTTGTCGCGGCGCTGGTCGCCCTGGCCGCTGTCGCGGGGGGTGGCCCGCACGGCGCCGGTGACCGCGTCGCCGCGGCGCAGCCCGTGCTTCTTGACCTGCGACATCGACACGTACACGTCGTTCGGGCCGGACAGGTAGCCGGTCGTGCGCACGAACGCGTAGTTGTCGAGCACGTCGAGGATGCCGGCGACGGGCACGAGAACGTCGTCCTCGCCCACGTGCGGCTCACGGCCGCCGTCGCGCTGGCCGCCCTCGCTGCCGTCCCGCTCGCCACGGCCACGGCGGCGGTCACGGAACCGGCTGCGACGGCTACGGCGCCCGCCGTCGCTGTCGTCGTCGTCGTGACCCTGGTCGTCGCGCTGGTTCCGGTCGTCACGCGGACCCCGGTCGCCCCGGTCTTCCCGCGGGCCGCGGTCGTCGCGGGCGCCCCGGTCATCCCGCGGGCCGCGGTCGTCGCGCTGCCCCCGGTCCTCCCGCTGGCCACGGTCACCGCGGTCACGGTCGTCACGGTTGCGCTCGCCCCGGTCACCCCGGTCGTCGCGAACACCCCGGTCGTCGCGGCTGGTCCGGTCGTCGCGGCTGGTCCGGTCGTCGCGGCTGGTCCGGTCGTCGCGGGTAGTCCGGTCTTCGCGGGTGCCCCGGTCGTCGCGGTTGTTGCGCTGGCGGTCGCGGTTGCGCTCGCCGCGCTCGGGCCGCTCGGTGCGCTCCGCGGTCTCCGTCTCGGCGGCGGTCACCGCGGGAACGGGAGCCGTGGCCACGACGGTGGCCGGGGCCGACTCGGCGGCGACGGCCGGCGCGGTCTCGCGCGGGGCCGTGTCACGCTGGGCCGTCTCACGCGGGGCACGCTCACGGCGGGCCCGCTCGCGACGGCTGCCACCCTCGGCGGCCGGCGCCGCCTCCGGCTGCGCGGCAGCGGTCTGCGGCGCCTCGGCCACCGGCGCCGCCTCGGCGGCGGGAGCCACGGGGGCCTCGGCCTTGGCGGCGGCCTTGGCCTCGCTCCGGGGACGCGGCGCGCTCTCGGCCGCGGCGCCACCGCTCTGCTTCTCGGTGATGGCGGTGATCAGCTCGCCCTTGCGCATGCGGGCGGTGCCCGAAATGCCCAGGGAAGCGGCGAGGCTCTGCAACTCGGGCAGCAGCATCGCGGACAGCCCGGTGCCACCTCGGCGGCGCTTCGTGGCGGTCGCGGTGGTGCCGGCGCCGGCGTCAGCGACGTCAGAAACACCCGACGTCACGTCGGTGGTGTCGCTCAATGGATTCCTTCCGTCGGAAAAAGCCCGAGACTCCCGGTTTCTGCAGCCTGGTGGCCGGGTGTCGCGGTACCCGCCTCGCACGAGCGACGCGGGAGTTTGTGCAGCACGGCAGCTCGACGGTGTCCCTGCTCGTCAGAGTTTGGCGAGTAGGTCTCGGCGAGTGCAGCGACCTTTCGATGCTGCTCGGCGTGTGCCTTTGAGGAGGTGAGACGGCCAGAAGGCCATAGAGTCTCGGGGGTGCGCGCCGAACCGCAGAATCGCTCGCTTCGCGGCTGTGCTTGGTCTTGAGCGTAGTCAACTCGTACGACCTGCGGCAACAGGGCCCCGCTAGGCGAGTTCCACCATACTCCCTTTGACAAGAGCACCGGCGACATCCACGCCCAACGTCTCGGCGCGCCACTCTGTTCCCGGATGAAAATCGGCCGGGACCTCGGTCAACGCCAGCACCGACGGTCCGGCGCCACTCACCACGGCCGCCACGCCGACCGACCGCAGCGCCGCCACGAGCGACGCCGTGCCGGGCATGGCGTCGGCCCGGTAGCCCTGGTGCAGCCGGTCCTCGGTGGCCGCGTGCAACAGGCCGGGGTCGGCGGTCAGCGCGTGCGTGAGAAGCGCCGCACGACCGGCGTTGAACGCGGCGTCAGCGTGCGGCACGGCCGAGGGCAGCGCGGCCCGAGCCGACGCGGTGTATCCCCGTTCCTTCGGAACGAAGACCGTCGGGTGTACGCGATCCGACACCGCCAGCCGCACGGCGCGCGCCCCCGCTCCCTCGGTCCAGGCGATGGTGAAACCGCCGAGCAGACACGGCGCGACGTTGTCGGGATGGCCCTCGAGCCGGGCCGCGACACGCAGCGCGGCCTCGTCGCCGACCAGGCTCAGCCCGCCCGCGACCAGCCCCCGGGCCAGCTGGACGCCACCGACGATCGCGGCTGACGACGAGCCCAGGCCGCGCGCCTGCGGGATGCGGTTGACGCACTCGACGGCGAGTCCGGCCGGCCGCTCGCCCATCTCGTCGAAGGTCGCGAGCATCGCGCGCAGCACCAGATGTGTCTCGTCGCCGGGCAGCTCGCCGGCGCCCTCACCCTCGACCGCGACCGTGTAGCCGCCGTCGGTGACGCGGGCGGTCAGATCGTCGTACAGGGTGAGCGCGAGCCCCAGCGTGTCGAAGCCCGGCCCGAGGTTGGCACTGGTCGCCGGCGTGCTGACGGAGACCGGCTCGCTACTGAAGGTCAGGCCCATCGCCACATGCTAGGGGTTGATCATCAACCTTCCTGTCGCACCCACCCACTAAGTTCTGCCTCGTGTATGCGATCGGGCCGTTCATCGGCATCCTCATGGTTCAGTTCCCGGTTCTGGCCGTCCTGATCGCGGGACTGGTCATCGTCTCGATGCCGGGCCGGCGGCTGTCCGGCCGCGCCGGCGTGCTGGCCCGGGCCGGGCTCGGTGTGCTGCTGGCCGAGGTCGTCGCCTCGATGATCTGGAGCGCCGTCTTCACCCAGATCGTCGCGCAGGGTCCGTTCGACATGTCGGTGACCCAGTTCAGCGTGGTCAACGCGATCATCAGCTTCCTGCTCGCGGTCTTCTTCGCGGCCGGTCTCGGCCTGCTGATCGCGGCCCTGGTCAGTGCCCGGTCACGAGCCGACGGCTGACGGCCTTCCGACCCGCTGCGTGGCGATCCGCCAGCCGATCGCGTAGAGCAGGGTGATCAGGCCGCAACCGGCCAGGATCCATCGCTCGTCGACCACGTCGACGACCGCGGCGGCGCCGAGCTGGCTGATCGCGATGGCCGTCGTCGCCAGCATCAGGTCGGTGGCGAAGACGCGGCCGCGCAATCGGTCGGGCACCTCGCCCTGCAAGGCGTAATTCGAGAGGGTCCAGTTCGCGCCACCCGCGAGGTGCGCGGCGAAGACGAGGGCGAGCACGGCCGGAAACCACGGCGTCATCGCGACACCGATGTAGCTGACGCCGTAGAGACCCATCGACAGGGCGAGGCCCGGGAAGAGCCAGGACCGGCGGCGCAGCACCGGCCGCAGCAGGAACGGCCCGACCAGCGCGCCGGCGCCGCGGACGGCGAACAGCAGGCCCGCGCCGAGCACGCCGGCGCCGTGCATCCCGGCGATGAGCGGGAAGACGATGAGCACGCCGTTGCCGAGGCCGGCCGCGCTCTTGACGGTGACCAGGGCCCGGATCCGCGGGTTGGCGCGCAGGTAGCCGAAGGACTCGCGGATCGCGTGCGACGTCCGTTGCGGCTCGGCGCCGTCGTCGCGGGGCGCCTGCATCGGCCGGCGGATCGCGGCGGTGAGCAGCGCGCCGGTGAGCAGGAAGGCCGCGGCGACACCGAAACTGACGTACGGCCCGAACGCCGCACCGACCACGCCGCCGAGTGACGCGCCGACGATCGTCATCGTGCCCCAGGTCGAGCCGGAGACCGCGTTGGCGGCGGACAGGTCCTCGGGCTCGACGATGTTCGGCAGGGCGGCCGACGCGGCCGGCGAGTAGAACGCCTTCGCGATCGCCATCAGGCCGATCGCCACCAGCGCCAGCGGCGCGGTCGCGGCCGAGCGGACCGTGAAAAGCAGAAGCACCCCGGCGAACACGGCCAGATTCGACAGAATCAGGATCTTCCGTCGATCGAACCGATCGGCCAGGGTGCCGGTGAACTGCAGAAGCAGGGCGTTGATGCCGGTGTCGACGGCGAGCACCAGACCGCCCCAGATTCCGCTGCCGGTGAGCTCGGGGAGCAGCACCAGCAGCGGAACCATGACGAACCAGTCGGAACCGAAGACCACCAGCTCGGCTCCGAAGAGCCGGCGGAAGTCCCTGTTGCGGGTAAGGACCGAGAACGCTTGTGGCACGTACCCGAACCTACCGGTCAGGGTCGGTCAGCCCTCCTGGCGCTTGGGCATCTTCAGGACCTCGAACTGGTCGGTGTAGCCGCGCAGCGCGGAGGCGGGCTCCTTCGGCGGCTCCGGCGCCTGTTCGGTCGCCGCCCATTCGCCGCCCTTGCGGGCCAGGCGCCTCGCCCGCCGCTTCTCCTTACGGTTCTCCACCATGGTGTAGAGCGTCGGCACCAGCACCAGGGTGAGCAGCGTCGAGCTGACCAGGCCGCCGATGACCACAATGGCCAGTGGCTGCGAGATGAAGCCCCCCTCGCCGGTCAGGCCGAGCGCCATCGGGAACAGCGCGAAGATGGTCGCGATGGCGGTCATCAGGATCGGCCGCAGCCGGTGCCGGCCGCCCTCGATCACCGCCTCCTGCACGCCCATGCCCTGCGCCCGGTAATGGTTGATCAGGTCCATCAGCACGATGGCGTTCGTCACCACGATGCCGACCAGCATCAACACACCGATCAGGGCCGGCACGCCCAGCGCGGTGCCGGTGACCAGCAACAGGATGATCGCGCCGGTCGCCGCGAACGGGATCGAGACGAGCAGGATGACCGGCTGGATCAGGCTGCGGAACGTCGCCACCATGATGATGAAGACGATCGCGATGGCCGCGAGCACGGCCAGGCCCAGCTGCTGGAAGGCCTCGGCCTGGTCGGCGCTGACGCCGCCGATGGTGGCCGTGGCGCCGGCCGGCAGGGTCAGCGCGTCCAGCTTCTTCTGCAGATCGCGGGTGGAGGCGCCGAGGTCGGAGCCGGTGGCGGTGCCGGTCACCGAGACCGTGCGCTCGCCGTCGATCCGGGTGACCTCCTCGGGACCGTTCACCTGCTTGATGTCGGCCACCTGGCTCAGCGGCACGACGCCCCGGGCGGTGGTCAGCGGCAGCTTGGCCAGGGCGGCCGGGTCGGCCGGCGCGGCACCGAACGAGATCACGACGTCCTGGCTGGAGCCGTCGACCGAGATCTGGCCGGCCGGTACCGAGCGGAAGGCGCCCGAGACGGTCTGCGCGATGCCGGCCTCGGTCAGCCCGTACCGGGCCGCGACGTCACGCTTCACCGCCACGTCGAGGCGCGGGACGCTGGCCGCCAGCGTGCTGGTGGCATCGATGACGCCCGGCGTCTCGGCCATCGCCTTCTGCACCTGGTCGGTGGCGGTGGTCAGCGCCTGCGCGTCGGCCGACTTGACCTGGACCGAGAGCTCGTTGCCGCCGCCCAGACCGGAGTCGTCGGCGCCGACGGTCACCTCGCCGACGTTGGTGAGCTTGCCGATCTCGGCGCGCAGCTGGTCGGTGAGCTCGACGGCGTCGGCGTCCTCCTCGAGGCCCACGTTGAAGTTGGCCGTGCTGGCGCCGCCCCCGCCCAGGAACGGGTTGAACTCGCCGCCGCCGATCGAGACCTGGTAGGTCTTGACCCCGTCGGTCTTGGCCAGCACGCCCTCGATCTGCTTGGCCGCGGCGTCGGTGGTGGCCAGGTTGGTGCCGACCGGCAGCTCCTGGCTGATGGTCAGCGAGTCCTGACCGGACTGATCGAGGAAGTTGGTCTTGAGCTGGGTGGCCAGGCCGAGCGTGACGATCAGCACGACCAGCCCGATCGAGAGCGTGGCCCAGCGGCGCCGGGTGGCGAAGCGGATCACCGGCAGGTAGCCGCGCTGAAGCGGGTTGCGCCGCTCCTTCTCGTCGGCCTTCTGGCGGACCGCCTCGGTGTCGGTGCCCGCCGGCGCCGGCTTGAGGAACCAGTAGGCCAGCACGGGTACGACCGTGAGGGCCACGAAGAGCGAGGCGATCAGGGCCACGGTCACGGTGATCGCGAAGGACGAGAAGATCTGGCCCACGAAGCCGCCGACCAGGGCGATCGGGGCGAACACCGCCACCGTGGTCAAAGTGGACGCGGTCACGGCGCCCGACACCTCACGGACGGCGGTGATGATCGCGTGGCGCTTCTCCTCGCCGTACTCCAGATGTCGCTTGATGTTCTCCAGGACGACGATCGAGTCGTCGACCACGCGGCCGACGGCGATCGTCAGCGCGCCGAGGGTGAGCAGGTTGAGCGTGTAGTCGCCGACCCAGAGCGCGATCAGCGCGATCAGCACCGACAGCGGGATGGAGACCGCCGTGACCAGCGTCGACCGCAGCGACATGAGGAAGATCAGGATGACGATCACGGCGAACACGAGGCCCAGCAGGCCCTCGGTGGTGAGGCTCTCGATCGAGCGCTCGACGAACGGCGCCTGGTCGGTGACCACCGTCAGCTTGGCGCCGGAGTCCTTCTCGAGGTCGGCCAGCTTGTCGCGCACCTCGTGCGAGATGTCGACCGGGTTGCCGTCGGGCCGCGCCGTGACCGCGATGCCGAGGCTGGCCGCGCCGTCGGTGCGGGTGTACGAGGTGGCGGCCGGCAGCTTGCTCTCGACAGTGGCCACCGAGCCGAGCTGGACCGGGCCCCGGGCGCCGGTGAGGTAGATCTGCTTGAGCTGGTCGATCGAGGTGATCGGGGTGCCCACCTGCACGGTCAGCGACTTGTCGCCCTCGTTGACGGCGCCGGCCGGCACCGAGATGCCGTTCTGCTGGAGAACCGTCGTGATCGCCTGCGGGTTCACGCCGGCCGCGGTCAGCTTGGCCACATCGGGCGTGATGACTACCTGCTGGGAGCGGGCCCCGGTGATCGTGGTGTCCCGGACGCCTTCGATGGCGTTCAGCTCGGGGACGACCGTCTCGTTCAGCTTGTCGAGGAGCGCGCTCTCGTCGCCGCCACCGGACGCGGCCAGCACGATCGCCGGGATGTCGTCGGTGCTGCCCGCGAAGATCGTCGGCTCGACGTCGTCGGGCAGTTGCGGCTGCACCCGGTTGACCGCGGTGGTGAGCTGGTTGACCGCCGAGTCGATGTCGGTGCCGTAGACGAAGGCCACGGTGACCGTGGCGACGCCCTCACGGGTGCTCGAGGTGACGCTGTCGATGCCGTCGAGGCCCTTGGCGGCGTCCTCGAGCGGCTCCGTGATCTGGTCCTGGATGATCTCCGGACCGGCGCCCGGCAGCGTCGCGGTCACGAAGGCCGCGGGGAACTCGATCGACGGGAACAACTGCTGCTTGAGCGACGGGATCGCGAAGATCCCGAAGCCGGTGATGACTAGGGCGACTAGAGCGACCAGGCCTCTGTTGGCGAGGCTGAGCCGGGTCAGAAATGACATGTGCGCTCCCCCGGTAATAGTTCGTCCAGCATGAATAGTTTGCCTGACGCGAACAAATGGTTTTTCCCCGGGGGGCACTGGTAGCGTCGGCCACCAGATGGCAACAGGACGGCCATCAGAGCGTCACAGGGAAAGGGCCGTCGGTGGCCGAGAAAGAACAGCTCATCGCGGACATTATGGGCGCGCAGCATCGGCTCCAGGACCTGATCGCCGAGGACCAGGCCGATCCGCTGTTCTCGTCGCACCTGACGTTGTCGCAGCTCAAGATACTCATGCTGCTCGCACGGCACGGCAATGTGCCGTTCGGCGAGCTCGCCGGCCTGCTCGGGGTCGGTGCCGCCGCGCTCAGCGGCATGATCGACCGCCTCGTCGTGCAGGACCTGGTGACCCGCACGGAGGATCTGCACGATCGGCGGGTACGCCGGATCGGGCTGTCACGGTCGGGCAGCGAGCTCATCGGAAGCATCTTCAACGCCGGCGAGGCGAAGATGCGCGCGCTCCTCAGCCGTCTCTCAGCCGAGGAGCTCGATCGGGTCGCTCAGGCGATGCTGCTGCTCGTCAAGGTCGCCGACGAGCAGTGGGGCGGCTCAGGCCAGGCCTAGCTCGCGGGCCGCGATCAGCACGTCGTTCTGGATCGTGGTCGGCGACGGGG
Organism: Actinoplanes sp. NPDC048988; assembly: GCF_043197815.1. Classification (NCBI taxonomy): domain Bacteria; kingdom Bacillati; phylum Actinomycetota; class Actinomycetes; order Micromonosporales; family Micromonosporaceae; genus Actinoplanes; species Actinoplanes sp. NPDC048988. The sequence continues at coordinate 833,949 of NZ_JBICTW010000001.1, forward strand.
CCGTCGAGATGGCCCACTCCGGGTCCTTGAGGCCGTGACCGGTGACCGTGCAGACCACCCGCGAGCCGGCGGGCACCTTGCCCGCCTGCGCCTGCTGGAGCAGCCCGGCCACGCTGGCCGCGCTGGCCAGCTCGACGAAGACGCCGACCTCGCGGGCCAGCACCCGGTAGGCCGAAAGGATCTCCCGGTCGGTGACCGCCTCGATCAGGCCGCCCGAGGCGTCGCGGGCGTCGAGCGCCTTGGTCCAGCTGGCCGGGTTGCCGATGCGGATCGCGGTGGCGATCGTGGACGGTTCCTCGACGACCTTGCCGGTGACGATCGGCGCCGCGCCGGACGCCTGGAACCCGTACATCTTGGGAAGCTTGGTGCTGTTACCGGCGTCCTTGTCCTCGCGGTAACCCATCCAGTACGCGGAGATGTTGCCCGCGTTGCCGACCGGCAGGCAGTGGATGTCGGGGGCGTCGCCGAGCGCCTCGACGATCTCGAACGAGGCCGTCTTCTGCCCGTGCAGCCGGAAGATGTTCACCGAGTTGACCAGGGCGACCGGGAAGTCCTGCGACAGCTTGGAGGCGAGCGCCAGGCAGTCGTCGAAGTTACCGTTGACCTGAAGCAGCTTGGCCCCGTGGACCAGGGCCTGGGCCAGCTTGCCGAGCGCGATCTTGCCCTGCGGCACGAGCACCGCACAGGTGAGGCCGGCCCGGGCCGCGTAGGCGGCGGCCGACGCGCTGGTGTTGCCGGTGGAGGCGCAGATGATCGCCTTGGCACCGTCCTCGACCGCCTTGGACACGGCCATGGTCATGCCACGGTCCTTGAACGAGCCGGTCGGGTTGGCCCCCTCGACCTTGAGGTAGACGTCGGCGCCGGTGCGCTGCGACAGCACCGGGGCGGGCACGAGCGGCGTGTTGCCCTCGTGCAACGTGACCACGGGGGTGGCGTCGGTGACCGGCAGCCGGTCCCGGTACGCCTCGATCAGTCCCCGGTACATGATCGTCTCCTCACCTAGGCCGGTCTACAGGGTGCCGCAACTCGCCGAATTTTGAGACTATCGGTCCAGCATGCGGGATTCAGACGCCGCCCTCGACGCGCAGGACGCTCGCGATGGACCGGACGATCTCGAGCCGGGTCAGCGACTCGACCGTGGCGGCCAGGTTCGCGTCCGGGGCGCCGTGGGTGACGATGACCAGCTTGGCGTCCTCCTCGCGGCCCGACTGGCGCACGGTCGCGATCGACACCTCGTGCTGGGCGAAGACGCCGGCCACGGCGGCCAGCACACCCGGACGGTCGTCGACGTCGAGGTTGATGTGGTAGCGCGTGACGGCGGCGCCGATCGGGCGTACCGGCAGGTGGGCATAGTTGCTCTCGCTCGGCGCCCGGGTGCCGGCGAGCCGGTTGCGGGCCGCCGCCACGATGTCGCCCAGCACCGCGCTCGCGGTCGGCCGCCCGCCCGCGCCGCGGCCGTAGAACATCAGCTGGCCGGCCGCGTCGGCCTCGACGAAGACGGCGTTGAAGGCGTCGCCGACGCTGGCCAGCGGGTGGCTGCGCGGGATCATCGCCGGGTGCACGCGGACGCTCACCGATTCCTGGCCGGTCTCGTCCGGGCCCCGCTCGGCGATGCAGAGCAGCTTGATCGTGCAGCCCATCTCCTGCGCGCTGGCCATGTCGCCGGCGGTCACGCCGGTCATGCCCTCGCGGAAGACGTCCTCGGCGGTGACCCGGGTGTGGAACGCGAGCGAGGCCAGGATGGCCGCCTTGGCCGCGGCGTCGAAGCCCTCGACGTCGGCGGTCGGGTCGGCCTCGGCGTACCCGAGCTCGGTCGCCTCGTCCAGGGCCTCGCTGAAGCCGGCGCCGGTGGCGTCCATCGACGACAGGATGAAGTTGGTGGTGCCGTTCACGATGCCGGTGACCCGGGTGACCCGGTCGCCGTGCAGCGACTCGCGCAGCGGGCGCAGCAGCGGGATCGCGCCGGCCACGGAGGCCTCGTAGTAGAGGTCGGCGTTGCCCTCGGCGGCCGCGTCGTGCAGCGAGCCGCCGTCCTCGGCCAGCAGCGCCTTGTTGGCGGTGACGACGCTCTTGCCGGCGCGCAGCGCCTCGACCAGCCACGAGCGGGCCGGCTCGATGCCGCCGACCACCTCGATCACCACGTCGACGTCGTCGCGCTTGACCAGGCCGAGCGCGTCGGTGGTGAACAGCGCCGGGTCGACCGGGAGGTCACCGCGCTCGCGGCCGAGACGGCGCACCGCGATCCCGACGATCTCCAGGGGCGCGCCGATCCGGGCCGTCAGGTCCGCGGCCTGGTCGTGCAGCAGGCGAACCACTTCCGAACCGACGGTGCCGCAGCCCAGCAGGGCCAGGCGAACCGGTTTCACACTCATCCGACATCCAATGCGAGCAGGTCGTCCTCGGTCTCCCGGCGCACGATCACGCGCGAGGCGCCGTCGCGCACCGCCACCACCGGCGGCCGCGGGACGTGGTTGTAGTTGCTGGCCATGCTCCGGCAGTACGCGCCGGTGCCGGGCACCGCGAGAAGATCTCCGGGCTGCACGTCCGCGGGCAGGAATTCATCCTTCACGACGATGTCCCCGGATTCACAATGCTTTCCCACCACGCGGGCCAGCATCGGCTCGGCGGAGCTCTCCCGGCTCGCCACGGTGGCCGAGTACGAGGCGTCGTACAGGGCCGTACGGATGTTGTCGCTCATCCCGCCGTCGACGCTCACGTAGGTGCGGATGCCGTCGACGTCCTTGACCGTGCCCACCTCGTACAGGGTGAAGACGGCGGGACCGACGATGGCCCGGCCCGGCTCGATGGAGATCTTCGGCTTCGGCAGCGAGACCAGGTCGCACTCGCTCTCGATGATCTTGTTGAGCCGCTTGGCCAGGTCACCCGGCGTGGAGGGGGTGTCCTGGGTGGTGTACGCGATGCCGAAGCCGCCACCGAGGTCGAGGTCGGGCAGCACGACGCCGCGGGCGTCGCGGATCTGCGCCTGGAGGTCGATGATGCGGCGGGCCGACACCTCGAAGCCGCTGGTGTCGAAGATCTGCGAGCCGATGTGCGAGTGCAGGCCCTTGAGCTCGAGTTTGTTCTCGTCGAGGATCTTGAGGGCCGCCGTCAGCGCGGCGCCGCCGGCCAGCGAGAAGCCGAACTTCTGGTCCTCGTGCGCCGTGGCGATGAACTCGTGGGTGTGAGCCTCGACACCCACCGTGACGCGCACGAGGACGTTCGGCCGCTTCCCCGCCCTTTCCGACATGTCGCTCAAGCGGTCGATCTCCTGAAAAGAGTCCACGATGATGCGGCCGACACCCGCGTCGAGGGCTCGCTGCAGTTCGGAGATCGACTTGTTGTTGCCGTGGAAGCCCATCCGCTCCGGCGGAAAGCCGGCTTTGAGCGCCACCGCCAGCTCGCCGCCCGAGCAGACGTCGAGGAAGAGACCCTCCTCCTCGATGATCCGTACGACCGCCTTGCAGAGGAACGACTTGCCGGCGTAGAACACGTCGGCGTCACCGAACGCGCTCGCGAACTCCCGGCACCGCGACCGCAGGTCGTCCTCGTCGAGCAGGTAGGCCGGCGTGCCGTGCTCGGCGGCCAGATCGGCCACGCTCACGCCGCCGATCTCCAGGTTTCCCGCCTCCGCGCGGCTGACCGTCCGCGGCCACAGCTCCGGCACGAGGGCGTTGACATTCTCGGGGGTACGCAGCCACGCCGGTCCCCGGTGCCCGAGGTCGCCGTGCAGCGCCCCGGCCTCATGCGCGCGCATCCCTACATCCTTTCGGGCGCCGAGACGCCGAGCAGGCCCAAACCGTTGGCAATCACCGTACGGGTGGCGTCGTTCAGCCAGAGCCGCGCGCGGTGGGTGTCGGTGACCGGCTCGTCGCCCTGCGGCGTGACCCGGCACTCGCTGTAGAAGCGGTGGTACGCCCCGGCCAGCTCCTCGAGGTACCGGGCGACGTGGTGCGGCTCGCGCAGCTGCGCGCTCCGGGCCACCACCTCCGGGTACTCGCCGAGAGTCTTGAGAAGCTCGTTCTCCTTCTCGTGGACGAGCAGCTCGGGCTTGAAGTCGCCGGCCTCGCCGCGGGTCACGCCCTTGTCCCGCGCGTTGATGGCGACGTTGAACGTCCGGGCCGCCACGTACTGCACGTAGTAGACCGGGTTCTCGTTGCTGGCCCGGGTCCAGATCTCGATGTCCAGGTTGATCGGCGAGTCGGACGAGTAGCGGGCCAGCGCGTACCGCGTGGCGTCGACACCCAGCGCGTCGACGAAGTCCTCCAGGGTCACGACCGTGCCGGCGCGCTTGCTCATCCGTACCGGCTCGCCGTCACGCACGAGATTGACCAGCTGGCCGATGAGGATCTCGAGGTTCTTGGCGGGATCGTCGCCGAAGCAGGCCGACATGGCCTTCATGCGGCCGATGTAGCCGTGGTGGTCGGCGCCCAGCATGATCACGACGCGGTCGAAGCCCCGCTTGCGCTTGTCGAGGTAGTAGGCGCAGTCGGCCGCGAAGTAGGTCCAGTCGCCGTCCGATTTGCGCAGCACGCGGTCCTTGTCGTCACCGAACTCGGTGGTACGCAGCCAGGTGGCGCCGTCGGACTCGAAGATGTGCCCCTGCTCGCGCAGCCGGTCGAGGGCCTCCTGCAACTCGCCCCGGTCGTGCAGGTCCTTCTCGTTGAAGTACGTGTCGAAGTGCACCCCGAACTCGGTCAGCGACTGCTTGATCTCGGCGAACATCAGCTCCACGCCGACGCGCCGGAAGGTCTCGAGAGCTTCGACATCATCGAGCTTGAGTACGTCGGGAGCCTCGGCCACGACCGCGGTCGCGATCTCCGCGATGTACGCGCCGCCGTAGCCGTCCTCGGGGGCGGGCTCGCCCTTGGCGCTGGCCAGCAGCGACTTGGCGAACCGGTCGATCTGCGAGCCGGCGTCGTTGAAGTAGTACTCCGTGCCGACCGTGGCGCCGGCCGCGCGCAACAGCCGGGAGAGCGCGTCGCCGACCGCGGCCCAGCGGACGCCGCCGATGTGCACCGGGCCGGTCGGGTTGGCCGAGACGAACTCGAGGTTGATCTTCTCGCCGGTCAGCGCGCCCGAATGCCCGTACTCCGAACCGGCCAGAACGATGTCCCGGGCCAGCACCCCCGCCGCGGCGGCGTCGAGCCGGATGTTCAGGAAGCCCGGGCCGGCGATCTCCACCGACTTGACGCCCGGCTGACTGCTCAGCTCCTCGGCCAGCGCGGCGGCCAGCTCGCGCGGCGCCACCCCGGCCTTCTTGCCCAGTTGCAGGGCGAGCGTCGAGGCGTAGTCGCCGTGCTCGGGGTTGCGGGGCCGCTCCACCGTCGTCGTCTCCGGCAGCGCGGAGAGGTCGAGGCCGCGGGTCTCGAACACGGCACGAGCAGCTGAGAGAACGGTGGAAGCAAGGTTGGCGGGAGTCACTCAACCATGCTATCGGGGGTAGACTTCGACGCTCGGTGGCCACCCGCGCACCGGTTTCCCCCTCCTGACGAATCCCCTCTCCTGACGAACGACGAGGAACGATGAGCATGAGCACGCCGGGTCCCGAGCGGGTCCCGTCCACCGTCAAGGTCGGCAAGACCTCCGGTCAGGGCAAGCCGCCCGCGGGAGGTTCACGCCCCGGCGCGTCTCGTCCCGGCGCCAAGAAATCGGCGCCCGGCAAGGGAGGCAAGGGCCGCAAGCCCGTCACCCCGGTCAAGGTCGCCGGAGGCCGCAACTGGGGCCCCCTCGCGGTGGCCGGAGTCGTCGTGCTGATCGCGGTCGGCATCATCGGCTACGGCGTGTTCGCCGCGGTCAAGGGCGGCGGCAGCTGGGAAGACCGCGTCAACGCCATCGACGGCGTCGTCGACTACCGCGCGCAGAAAAACGCGGCGATCGACGCGCGGGACCACAAGGAAGGCGCCCTGAAGTACGTGACGAGCCCGCCGGTCGGCGGCGCGCACAACGGCGTCTGGCAGAACTGCATGGGCGACATCTACGACCAGCCCATCGCCGACGAGCACGCGGTGCACAGCCTCGAGCACGGCGCGGTCTGGGTGACGTACAAGCCCGGCCTGGCCGCCGACCAGATCGACGAGCTGAAGAAGAAGGTCCAGGGCCAGGACTACATGCTCATGTCGCCCTACGCCGGCCTCGACAAGAACATCTCCGTGCAGGTCTGGGGCTACCAGCTCAAGGTCGACGACGCCGACGACAGCCGGATCGGCGAGTTCATCAAGAACGCGCGGCTCAACGCCTCCATGGAGCCCGGCGCGGCCTGCTCCAGCGGCAACACGACCACCGGCCCGGTGACCGCCTCCGCCCCCGGCACCGGCATGACGGGCAAGTAATGCCCGTCACCACCGACCCGGGAGCGGCGGCCACCGTCGCCGCCCCGGACGGAGGCCCCGGAGGCGCCCGCCGCTTCGGCCCGTGGTGGCTCGTCGCCACCCTCGTGCTGGGGCTGGCCCTGGGCCTGGGCGGCGGCGTCCTCATCCCCCGCCTCACCCACCCCGGCGACGACTCCGTCGAAGCCGGCTTCCTGCGCGACATGTCGACCCACCACGCCCAGGCCGTGGAAATGTCGATGATCGCCCACGCCGACTCGACAAACGCCCGCATCGTCACCCTCTCCGGTGACATAGCCCTGACCCAGCACGGCCAGATCGGCTACATGCAGGCCTGGCTACGCGGCTGGGGCCTCAGCCCCACCAGCTCGGCCGAGCCGATGGCCTGGATGCCCGACGCCGCCGGCTCGGTGGTCAACGGCCTCATGCCCGGCATGGCCACCCCCGAACAGCTGGCCCAGCTGCGCGAGGCCAACGGCAAAGACCTCGACATCCAGTTCCTGACCCTGATGCGCCAGCACCACCTCGGCGGCATCCACATGGCCCAGGAAATCCTCAAGCTCTCCGACAACAAAGACGTCACCTGGCTGGCCCAAACCATGGTCACCGGCCAGCAGAGCGAGATCAACCTGATCGACCAGCTCCTGAAAGGCCTCCAGGCCAGCTGACAGCCGTGAAGCGCCGCCAACCCGTATCCGGTTGGCGGCGCTTCCACAGGGCCTGCTAGAGTTCTGAACCACTGAGCCCCCGTAGCTCAGGGGATAGAGCGTCGCCCTCCGGAGGCGAAAGCGCAGGTTCGAATCCTGCCGGGGGCACGAGCATCTGGGTGTCCCCTGTCCGCGGAGTGCGCGGACCTGGGATGCCCGTTTCTATTTCTGGGGCCCGAGCCCCAGACCCCACGCCGTGGGGAGGTCCCCCGGATCCCCCATCTCGGTGGTTGCGCTGGGTGTGGTCGTTGCGCTGGGGACGGGTCCCCCGACCCGCTGGGCGCGCTGGGAGTGGTGGGTGCGCTGGGGACGGGTCCCCCGACCCGCTGGGCGCGCTGGGAGTGGTGGGTGCGCTCGGGACTGATCTCCTAACCCGCTGGGCGCGCTGGGAGTGGTGGGGGCGCTCGGGACTGATCTCCTAACCCGATGGGTGCGCTCGGGACGGATTCGTTACCTCGGTGGTTGCGCTCTGGGGACGGGTTTGCTGCCAGCATCACTGATTTGCCCTTCTCCGGTGGTGGCTGCCCTCTTCGGCATTGGGCTGGGCCTTCTCTTCTGCGCTTCTTCGGCCTCGGGTGTGCCGCGTCGCTGTATGCCGTTGGCGCTGCTGTCTCGGGGGCCGCTTCGGCGATCGCTACCGGCGGTGGGGTTCTCCTTTAGGTTGGTGCTCGGCGGTTGCTGGACGGGCGTCGACGGCGGTTCCGTCGACTCCATTCGGCTCGGCGCGGCCAGTACGCCGGCGCCGGCTGTTGGCGCTCCTCCGGCCGTCGCCGGGGCCGAGATGGGCTGGCTGTTTAGCCTCGGTAGTGGCTCGACGTCGGCGGCTGCCGGGCGATATCCGCGATCGTTGCGGCCACGGTCTTGTTGCAGCTACCGCTAGCGCTGCTGGCCGCCGGCGCCACCCCGCTGCCCGCTGGTCCGTCGGCCGCCAGTGCTGGCGCCGCTGCTCTTGGCGCTACGCCACGCCGAGGGCTACCGCCAAGCACCTACCGGCACCGGCTGTCCATCAACCCCGCCGCCATTCCGCTGACGCTGACGCTGACGCTGCGGGCGCTACCTTCACTCTCCCTTGGCCCGGTGCTACCCACCGCTCACTGTGCTCCTGCTGCCACCTCGGCCGCGACTGCCGCCACTTGCGACGCTGCAGCCTCGTCCCCGTTGCGCCGCCTCAGCGCTGCAACCGCCGCTGTTCCCGGCGCCGCCGTCGTTCCGGGAGCTGCCGTCGTCGCTGCTCCCGGCGGTGCCGTCGCTGCCGGGGGCTGGCGTCGTCGCTGTTGCCGGCGGTGCTGTCGCTGCGGGGCTGCCGGCGTCGCTGGTTTCGGCGGTGGCGGTTGTGAGGTCTGGTGACGTCGCTGTTCTGGTGGTGCTGCTTTGGGTTGGGTGCGGCTGCCGGGGTGGGGCTGGGCGGTGCCGGGGGTGTCGGGTTGGGGTGGGTTTGGGGGAAGGAGTTTCGGGTTGGGGTTGGGGCGGTGCGGGGTGGGCGGGTAGATTCCCGTGGCTGCGGACTGCCACTTAGAAAGGTGCCCCGCTCGATGGCTGGGACGACTCAGTTAGGACCTCACGCGCGCAAGCCGGAACTCAAAGCCCTGACCGGGCTGCGGGCCGTCGCTGCGATCGCGGTTGTCGTGTCACATGTGGGAGTGCCCAAAAGCCTCCCGAAGGACTTCGCGGACATCGCCCACTACGGATACATCGGAGTGCCGCTGTTCTTCATGCTCTCCGGCGTCGTGCTGGCGTACAACTACCCCGAGCTGAACGTGCGGCAAGGGCGACGGACGATCAAGTTCTACGTGGCGCGCATCGCGCGGGTCATGCCGCTGTACTGGGTGATGATCGCGTACTGCTTCTTCTTCTACGCGGCGGTCAACCACAAGCAGTTCCCGTCGGCGCTGGTGCAGAACATCTTCGCCGTGCAGACCTGGGGGCCCGACCTTCTGGTCGCGCAGTCGTACTACAACGGGCCGGGCTGGTCGATCGGTGCCGAGCTCTTCTTCTACGCCACGTTCCCGTTCCTGGTGCCGGTCGTGGCGCGGATCGCGAAGCGATGGGGGCCGCGGGGGCTCGTCATCGTCATCGCGGCGGTCGCCGCGCTGACCGTGGCGCTGGTCGTGCTGTTCACCGTTCGCGGGTGGGCCACCCTGCCGGCCGCCGACCCGGCGTCGGCTCACCGCTGGCTGTACCGCAACCCGCTGTGCCAGCTGCCGATCTTCATCGCCGGCATGGCCATCGCTTTCCTGCTTCCGCATGTACGCCATTGGGGCAGCGTCACCCACAACGTCATCCAGACTGCCGTTCCGCTCTACGTGCTGCTGCTCGCGGCGTTCCGTGGGGAAGGCGGCTTCTGGGGCGCCGCCAGCTTCGGGGCGTTCTTCGTGATCCCGTTCACGCTGGCCATGCTGTCGCTCGGGTCCGGGCGGGGCTGGCTGGCCCGGATCCTGTCGACCAAGCCGATGGTCACGCTGGGTGTGGCCAGCTTCGCGCTCTACCTGACCCACCGGTGGCTGGTGTGGCAGCTCAGCTCGTACGACCCGATCGTCAAGGGGCACGGCACCGACCCGTACTTCGGCTTCATCCTGACCATCGCCGTTCTGCTGCTCGTCGGCGAGGGCGCGCACCGGTACGTGGAGGAGCCCGCCCGCCGCTGGATCATGAACCTGAGCAAGAAGGTGGGCCGTCGTTTCCCGGCCCGCCGCCAGCCGCAGCACGAGGCTCACCAGGTGCGTGAGGCCCACGACGGCCGGGACGCGCCGACCGAGGTTCTCGAGCTTCAGCAACCGGTCGCCCGCTGATTGGTGACGCGCGAGACAGCTTCGGTTATCAGCTGACGGCGCCGGGTAAGCCCAGCCCCGAGAGGGAAGGGGATAGCAATGAGCAGGGAGAACTTCAACACCGAGGCGGCCGAGGGTGAGCGCGACCGCCGGTTCCACGGCGGCCGCCCCGCGCACCTCGACGACGACGAGCTGGCTCGCCGCACCGAGGAGGAGCGGGCCGAGGCCGGCGTCACCGCGTACGACCGGGGTGCCGTGCCGCCGGCCACCGACGACCCGGTGCCGTACGACCCGCAGGCCGACAGCATCGAGCAGGACATCGAGAGTGTGACGGCCCGGCAGGAGGCGGAGGGCGAGAACGTTCCCCTCAGCAAGGACAACCCGTTCCCGCCGACCCGTTACGCGGAATAGCGCATCAGGTCGTTGAGCTCGCCGAAGTCGTAGGCTTCGGCGAGCTCTTTCGCATAGGTGCCCTGGCTGAGGGCCTCCGTGGTGACGCGGCGGAACAGGTCGTACGCGGTCTGGGCCACCGATGAGCCGAGGCTGACCCGGGCCACGCCGAGCTTGGCCAGTTCGCCGACCGTGGGCGCGCCCGGGCCGGTCAGGACGTTGAGCGGCGCGGCGACGCGCTCGGCCAGCTGGGCCACCGTGGACGGTTCGGTCACGCCCGGCACGAAGACGCCGTCGGCGCCGGCCTCGACCAGTGTGGCCGCCCGGGCCACGGTCTCCGCCAGGTCACCCCGGCCGCGCAGGTAGGCGTCGAGCCGCGCGTTGATGAACAGGCCGTCGCCGGCGGCGGCCCGGGCGGCCGCGATCCGGGCCGCCTGCTCTTCGACGGTCCGGTCGCCGTCCTCGATGTTCACTCCGACCGCGCCGGCCGCGACCACCAGCCGTACCGTCTCGGCGACGTCCGCCGGTGTCACCCCGAAGCCCGACTCGATGTCGGCCGTCACGGGCACCGGGACGGCGGCCACGACCCGGCGGATCACGGCGATCGCCTGGCCACGGTCGAGGGCGTCCCCGTCCGGGGCGCCGAGGCTCCAGGCGACGCCGGCGCTGGTCGTGGCGACGGCCGGCGAGCCCGCGGCCGCGGCGATCCGGGCGGTGGCGGCGTCCCAGGCGTTGACCAGGACGAGCGGGTTGCCGGGGGTGTGCAGGGACCGGAAGAGAGCAGCTTTTTCGTTCACGGGACCGAGTCTTCGCGATGGGCTGCCGGGACCGTAAGGTTTGAGCTCCAGCTAAAACCACGGAGTCGGAATTGGTGGCCATCGCCCTGTCCGCGACCTCCGCCACGCGCGTCCGCTTCGCCGTGTCGTGCCTCTGGGAGGTGCTCGCCGCCGTACGCGGGAAGAGGAACGCCGCCCCCGGCGGTCTGCTGGCCCAGCTGGTGGCGCCGACCGGTGGTTACACGCCGGACTTCCTGACGCCGGCCCCGGCCGGGCTCGCGCCCGACCTCGACCTCGAGCTGGCCGGTCTGCTGGCGACTTCCCCCGAGGTCGTACGGGCCCAGGTGGCGCTGATGGCGTCGCCCGTACGCGCGCTCCACGACGATCCGGTCACCGGCCTGACCCGGCTGGCCGAGGAGGTCGCGGAGTACTGGGCCGTTGCCGTCCGGCCGGACTGGCCGCGGATGCGGGGCGTGCTCGACGCCGAGGTGCAGCGTCAGGCCCGGCGGCTCGCGTCGCGGGGCGCCGACGTGGTCCTGAACGATCTGCACCCCAGTGTCAGCTGGGCGGACGGGATCCTTCGGGTCGATCAGCCGCACTGCCTGGCGCCGGACGTGCCCGCCGGCAGCGGCCTGGTGCTGATTCCGTCCGTGTTCGTCTGGCCCACGGTTTTGACCGTGTCGGCCGGTGAGGTCCCCCAGATCGCGTACCCGGCCCGCGGCGTGGCCCGGTTGTGGGAGCGGTCCACCCGGCCGTCGGACGCGTTGACGGCGGTGCTGGGCCGGGGACGCGCCCGGGTCCTGACGGAGTTGTCCACGCCGCTGTCGACGACCGAGCTGGCCCGCCGGACGGGCCTCACCGCGGGTGGCGTGTCACAGCATCTGGGCACGCTGCGGGCCGCCGGGCTGGTCACCACCCATCGGCAGGGCCGGGCCCTGCTCAACAGCCGGACCCCGGTGGCCGACGCCCTGCTGTCCGCCGCCGGTTAGAGGGGCAGGACCACCGGCGTCGGGCGGCCGGCGACGCAGGTCACGGTGATGCGGTACTTCTTGGCCGGCTGGCCGGCCTCGACCTCGGTGTCGGCCGTGGCGAAGAGGATCCGCGCGGTGAACGCCGGACCGGCCTCGATCTCCTTGGCGGTGTAGCCGGCCGCGGGCTCCCAGCCGGTCAGCCGGGCCTTCCCCCGCTCGCAGACGGCGTAGACCGATCCGCCGGCCGAGCCGATCCGCCGGCCCTCGGGTGGCGCGGCCGACGCGGGCGGGGGCGCCTCGGCCGAGTCGCTGGGGGTGGGGGTCACGCTGCCGGTCGGCACGAGCGGCAGCAGCGGCGCGTCCACCGACGGCGGAGGTCCACTGGCGACGGTGGCCGGCGGCCCCGATGAGGCGGTGACGACCGGCGCGGGGGCGCCGCGAGTGGCGCGGACCGTCGGTGCGCCCAGTCCACGGCTCGCCGCGGGCCCGGGCGAGGTGGGCGCGGCGACCGCCTGCGGCCGCCGCTCGGCCTGCTCGTCGCCGGTCAGGCCCCAGAGCGCCAGCCCGCCGACGGTCAGGGCCACCGCCGCCGCACCGCCCGCGACGAGCCACTTGCGGCGGCGGACCGGGGGCTGCGGAACCTCCTCCACCAGCACGGTGGGACTTGGCATGGCCGCGGCCTCGGCCGCGTCGGCCAGGGTCACCGAGACCTCGCTCGCGGTGGGACGCTCCGCGGGGTCCTTGCGAAGACAGCGGGCGATGAGGTCGGCGACCGCCGGGGGCACCCCGGGCAGGTCGGGCAGGGGCGCCGGCTCGACGTAGACGTGGGCCTGCAACATCTGCGTGGTGCTCTCGACGCTCCACGGCGACTCGTGCGCGAGCAGGCGGTAGAGGAGCACACCGAGGGCGTACACATCGGAGGCGGGCTCGACCGCCGCGCCCGCCAGCCGTTCGGGGGCGAGGTAGGCCGGGGTGCCGACCAGCATCTCCTCGGGCTCGAGGCCGACCGCGGCCGCGATGCCGAAGTCGACGACCTTGGCGCCGGCCGGGGTGACCATGATGTTCGCCATCTTGATGTCGCGGTGGACCAGGCCGTCCGCGTGCGCCGCGGCCAGGGCCGCCGCCACCTCGCCGCAGATGCGGAAGACCTTGCGCGGCGGCAGCGGGCCGGACGCCACCCGCTGTTGAAGTGTGGGGCCGTTGATGAGCTCCATCACGACGTACGGCAATGGTGTGCCGGTCTCCGAGGCCTCGCCGAAGTCGTAGACCTGGGCGATGTTGGGGTGCGAGAGGGTCGCGGCGGCGCGGGCCTCGTCGCGGATGCGGGCGCGCGACTGCGGGTCGCCCGCGAAACGGGCGGCCAGAACCTTCACCGCGACCCGGCGCCCGAGCACCTCGTCGCGGGCGCGCCACACCACCGCCATGCCGCCGCTGCCGAGTTCACCGAGCAATTTGTATCGGCCGCCGAGTGTTTCCCGAACCTCCACCGTGGCAGTGTGCCCGTCCCGCCGGGAAATCGCACATCCGAGACCCACTCGAATGGCCTTCACATTCGCATTTGGCTTATTGTTTCGATGGCCCCGGGAAGGAATTGATCATGGCTTTTCGTTTCGCGGACGCGGCTCTCGGCCGATTGTTACGGGTCGCCTCGGCGACCAACGGCTACTCCGTCGCCGCCGTGCGCGTTCCGCTGCGCGACGGCGTCACCCTGGCCGCCGACCACTTCGCGCCGCGCGTTTCCCGGCCGAAAGGCACGGTGCTGATCCGCACCCCGTACGGCCGCGGCTTCCCGAGTTCGGCCCTGGAAGGACGGCTTTACGCCGCGCGCGGCTACCACGTCGTCATCCAGAGCGTGCGCGGCACTTTCGGCTCGGGCGGCTCGTTCCGCCCGATGGCGCAGGAGGCCGAGGACGGTCAGGACACGGTCGCCTGGCTGCGCGAACAGCCCTGGTTCGACGGCCGGCTGGCCACCATGGGCGCGTCCTATCTGGGCTGGGCGCAATGGGCACTGATGCGAGATCCACCGCCCGAACTGCGCGCCGCCATCGTCCTGGTCGGCCCGCATGATTTCCGCGAGGCGGTCTTCGGCACCGGCGCTTTCACCCTCGGAGATTTCCTCGGCTGGAGCGACATGATCGCCCATCAGGAGGACGGCGGACTGCTTTCCCGGGTACGCAACGGCGCCTCCGCGCCGCGCCGGCTCCGTCCCGCATTGACGGGCCTGCCGATGCCGGACGCGGCCGATCCGGTTCTGCGCGGCCGCGCGCCCTGGTATCGCGAATGGCTTTCACACCCCGACGGCGACGATCCGTGGTGGCAGCCGTATCGCGCCGGCGACGCCCTCTCCGCCGTTTCCACACCGACCCTTTTGATCGGTGGCTGGCAAGATCTTTTCTTGACTCAGACCCTTTTCCAGTACGAGTCCCTGCGCGCCCGTGGCGTCGATGTCGCCTTGACCGTCGGGCCGTGGACCCACCTGCAACTCGGCCTGCGGGGAGCCGGCGTCGTGGCCCGCGAGGGCCTGGCCTGGCTCGAGGAGCATCTGGCGGACGGTCCACCGGCCCGCCGTTCACCGGTCCGCGTCTACCGGACCGGTGAACGCCGCTGGCACGAGCTGCCCGCCTGGCCACCGGCGGCCACCCCCGCGGTCTTTCAGCTGCACGCCTCGCGCCGGCTCACGCTCTCCGCCTCCCCCGCGGCCACCCCACCGGCCGCCCCGGATTCGACACCCGCGGTTCCGGGCGTCGTCCGGGTCGGGCCCGAGGAGGGGACCGTGAGTTTCCGGTACGACCCGCGGCGGCCCACGCCGACCGTCGGCGGCCGCACCCTGACCGGCTCGATGGGCGTCAAGGACAACCGCGCGCTCGAGTCGCGGCCCGACGTGGTCACCTTCACCACCGACCCGCTGCCGACCGCCGTCGACGTGATCGGCTCACCGACGCTGGAGCTGGCCCTCGCGGTCGACCCGGCGCACGCCGACGTCTTCGTGCGCCTCTGCGACGTCGACGGGCACGGCCGCTCTCGCAACTTCTCCGACCAGCTGCATCGGCTCGACCCGTCCGTACCCGCCGGCGACGTGCACCATCTCTCGCTGACCATGGACTCGTGCTTCCACCGCCTGCGCGCCGGTCACCGCCTCCGGCTCCAGATCTCCGGTGGCTCGTTCCCGCGGTTCGCCCGCAACCCCGGCCTGCCCGGCACCCCCGCCGCGTCGCGCACCCTGGTTCCGTCGGTGCACACCATCCACTGTGCCGGGTCGCGCCTGCTGCTCCCGGTGGCTACGTCCGGGGGTGCTTCATCCACCACTCGGTGAACTGGCGCGCCTGGCCCAGGTGGTCCAGGCGCAGCACCCACAGATTGCTGTAGACGTCGTTGGGATAGACGGTCGTGGCCTCGATGATCGCCAGCTCCTCGGTGACCAGGACCGGATGCCACTCGAAGGTGGTGGAGCCGGGCTCGTCCTTGATCTCGAGCCACTTCTCGACGATCGTGTCGCGGCCCAGCCAGGGCTTGGCGTACGGCTCGGTGAAGTACGCCGCGTCCTCGGCGAACAGATCGCCGATGTGCCTCGGATCGTTCGTTTCCCAGGCCTTCCGATAGTTGCCGACCCACGCCGTCACCGCGTCGAGACTGGTCATCGCGCCTCCTAAGGACGGATGGTGTACGCCAGTTTGCCGAACTCGCCGAGCGTCCCGTTCCACAGCAGGTCCGAGACCTGGCTCAGCACGATCAACGTGACGCCCTCACGAGGGTCGTTGAACCACGTCGTGCCGCACCCGCCGGACCAGCCGTACCGCCCCGGCCCGGACACCTCGTCCGCCTTGACGGTGACGGCCAGACCGTAGCCCCATCCGCTGCCATCGAGGAAGAAGGAACCCGACTCGATCTGCTCCGGAGTCAGATGGTTGGTGGTCATCGCCTCGACGGACTTCTCCGAGAGCAGGCGCGTCCCCCCGTGTACCCCCTTGCCGAGCAGCAGCCGGGCGAAGGCCAGATAGTCGTCGGCGGTGGAGATCAGACCGCCCGACCCGGACGGGAACGCCGGCGGCCGGCTCCAGTCGCCCATCTCCTGGACCTCACCGTGCTCGTACTGCGTGGGGATCTCGGCGGCGAGCGGCAGCGGCAGCGAGAAGCCGGTGTGCCGCATGCCGAGCGGCTCGAAGATCCGCTCGCGCAGCAGGTCGCCGAGCGGCCGGCCGGCGGCCCGGGCCAGCAGCACGCTCAGCACGAGCGTGCCCGCGTTGTAGTTCCATCGCCGGCCCGGCTGGGTGATCAGCGGCAGCGACCCGAACCGCTTGATCCACTCGTCCGGGTCGTGCGGGATGCGCGGGAACATTCCGAGCATGTGCAGGTCGAGCTCCTGCCAGGCCCGGACGATCGGCCATGGCGGGTCGACCTGATCACCGTCGATGATCGCGCCGAAGCCCAACGTGAAGGTCAGCAGGTCCTCGACGGTGACCGGCCGCTCGGCCGCGACGGTCTCGCCGAGCGGGCCGTCGGGCCGGGCCAGCACCCGCTGTCCGGCGAGCTCGGGCAGGAATTTCGCGACCGGCTCCTCGAGGTCCAGGACGTCGTCCTCGGCGAGCATCAGGGTGGCCACGGCCATCACCGGTTTGGTCATCGAGGCGATCCGGAACGGCGTGTCCCGCCGCATCGGCACGTCCCCGCCGAACGCGGTCACTCCGACCGCCTCGACCAATACGTCGTCGCCCCGCGCGACCAGCGCGACCAGGCCCGGGAACTCGCCGCGCGCGACCCGCGCGGCCATCGCTTGCTGAAGCTGAGATGCCATGCCGTCATCTTCCTTTTTTGTCGGAGGTAGTCGTTATGGTCCTCGTCATGGAACAGAACTGGCGGCATCTGCCGGCTCCCGCCCGGCCCATCGCCGCCGCGGCCACCGAGGCGGTCACCGCGGCCCGGGCCCACGACGCCGGCGCGTTCGACGCGGCCGTCGGCGACCTGGCCGCCCTCGACCACGGCCTGGTCCTCGGCACGGCGACCCGCCTGCTGCTCGAGGAGGCCCACCCCGACGGCCTGGACGGCGACGCCGTGCGCGACGTGCTGGAGCGTTCCGTCCGGTCGGCCGCCGCCTGGCAGCCCGACGTCGACCCCCACGTCATCCTGCTCCTGCTGGCGGGCGCTCTCGGCGTACTGGAGGAAGACGACACCCCGCCCCCGAAACCGGACGTCCTGGCCCGCCACGCGGCTCTGCTGCTGGCCGAGTTGCTGCACGGCCGGGAGGTCCGGGCCGTGTTCACCGCGGCCCTGGCCGAGATCGAGCGGGCCCAGCTCAATGATTGACCGAGGCCCACTCGCAGATCGCGGCCAGCGGCTCCTGCAGGGTGAGCCCGAGCGCCGTGAGCTCGTACTCGACATGCTGGGGCGCGGCCTCCTTGAGCACCCGGCGCTCGACCAGCCCGTCCGCCTCCATCCCGCGCAGCGTCTCGGTCAGCATCTTCTGGGTGATCCCCGGCACCCGCCGGCGTAACTCGGCCGGCCGCCGCGGCCCGGCCAGCAGCGAGTAGATCAGCAGGACCCGCCACTTCGCGGCCAGCCGTTCCAGTGCCTGCCGGGTCACGCAGCTCTCCTCGAGCACGTCCGGCACCACAGCCTGATGGGCACCCGGAAGTGCCTTCTGTCGATCTGCCACGCCCGCAGCCTAGTGTCACGACGTGACCGAACGAGTGACCATCAGTAGCGAGGGCCTGGCCCTGGCCGGCGTCCTGCGCCGCGCCGACTCCGACCGCGCGATCGTCCTGACCGGACCCTTCACCGGCGTGAAGGAGCAGGTGACCGGCCTGTACGCCGAGCGGCTGGCCGCCGCCGGCTTCACCACCCTGGCCTTCGACCACCGCGGCTTCGGCCAGAGCGAGGGCCGCCCCCAGCACGAGGACAGCCAGGGCAAACTGGCCGACCTGCGCGCGGCCGTCTCCCTGCTGGCCTCCGACTATCGAGTCGCCCTGGTCGGCATCTGCCTGGGCGGCGGATACGCCATGAGGGCGGCCGCGACGGACCCTCGGGTCACCGCCGTGGTCGGCATCGCCGGCGCGTACAACAGCCCCGCCTGGTTCGCCTCCCGCATGGGCCTGCCCTCCTACCGCGCGGCCCTCGACGACATGATCGCCCGCTACGACGAGTTCCTGCCCGCGGTCTTCGCCACCGGCGAGGCCGCGATGCCCGGCGAGGAACCCTGGTCCTACTACTCCACCCACACCGCCAACTGGACGAACCGCGTGACCCGAGGCTCGCTGCACAGCCTGATGACTTTGGACGTTCTGGGCGTACGCCCCCTGCTCCCACCCAGCCTCATCATCCACGGCCGCAAGGACGACTACTGCTCGCCCGACCTGGCCACCGCCATGGCCGCCGACCAGACCGTCTGGCTGGACACGGACCGGCACGTCGACCTCTACGACGGCGAACCCCACGTCACCCGCGCGATCGAGGAGACCGTCAGCTTCCTGTCATAGCCCGCGTCAGCCGCCGGGCCGCCTCGGCCAGATCCGGCGGCGGAAGATGCGAGAAGCTCAGCCGTACGTATCCCGCGCCGCCCTGCCCACCGACATGGAACCGGCTCCCCGGCACGAACGACGTCCCGTGCCGCTCGGCCGCCGCGAGCAGATCGTCGGCGTGCACACCGTCCGGCGTCGGCACCCACAGGAACCAGCCACCGTCCGGTGCCGCCACCCGGCTCAGGCCCTCGACCAGGGCGTCCCGCTGAGCCGCATACCGTTCCCGGATCATGGCGAGGTGCCTGTCGTACGCCCCACTGGCACCGAACACGGCCATGGTCAGCGCCACCGAGTGGTTCACGCCGCCACCACTGTCCACAAACCCCAGATCGGCCAGCCGCCCGACGATCGCCGGCGCCGCATTGATCCACCCGAGCCGCAGCCCCGGCGCCACCGCCTTGGCGAACGATCCGAGCCGCACCACACCGGCCCCCTCGGCGAGCCGCCACAGCGAGGGCGGCGCCGCGCCCGCGTACGAAAGCTCCCGATAGGTGTCATCCTCGACAACCGTGAGACTTTCGCGCCGCGCGAGCTCGACCAGGGCCCGCCGTCGCTGTTCAGGCAGACTGCGCCCGGTCGGATTGGCGAAGGTGGGAACCAGGTAGAGAACAGGCACCCGCCGCCCACTCGCCCGCAGCTCGCGAAGCTGCCCGGCCACCGCGTCCGGGAGAACCCCGTCGTCGTCACCGGGCGCCGGCACCAGCTCAAGCCCCCGGTCGGCCAGCACGCGCAGGGCCAGGTGATAGGTGGGCGCTTCGACGAGCGCCACATCCCCCGGCTCGGTCAGCACCTCAGCGACGAGCGCCAGCCCTTGAGAGGCCCCCGCCGTCACAAAGGTCTCCGCAGCCGCCCCCGCATCCTCCCGCCCCGCCAGCCAGTCGATCAGCGGCCCCGGCCCCACATCTCGCCCGTAGGCAAGCCCCCGCCACCCGAACTCCCGCGCCGCCGCAGCCCCAGCCTCCGCCCACGCCTCCACAGGCAACAGCTCAGGCCGCGGATGACCCCATCCAAGATCGAGAATGCCGTCCCGATGCACGAACTGCAGCAGCCGGTCCACACCCCGGACCGTACCGCCCATCGAGATCACCGGCCCGAAGGCCTGTCGGATAGCCGACCCGGTCAGCGCACGTCGAACTCACCGCGCCGTACGCCATCGAGGAATTCGGTCCAAGCCTCCGGCGACACCGACAGCACGGCACCCGCACGATCCTTGGTGTCCCTGATCTTGATTTCGTCACCCAGGTTGACCTCGACACAATTCCCCTGTGCGCTCCTTGAGCTCTTCTTCCAGCCGCTAGGGCCTTTCTCGAGTTCAGCCACACGCCCTCCTCGCTGCGACCCGGCCGATCGGCGATACGCGCCCACGCGGACACTTCACACAGTGCTTGGGCAGGCACCGCCAGTGTAGGGACAGACATAGATCAAGACCATTGGGGACGATCGCGTCCGCCCTAGTACCGGCTCATCAGAGGAAGCCCTACCGCCGGGTAATAGGGCAGAATTGGCCCACGCCCGACGCGTCCGGCCGGTCTGATGGTGTGTCTCGGACCGGCGCGAGCAGAGGAGGTGCCATGCCACCACCAAGTGTTCCGAGGCCGGCCGAGGAAGCCAACGCCGAGCTGTGGGACGGCTCCCCGGCCGCGGCCCTGTTCGCCCTCGTGTCGTTGGCCGCCGCCGGCATCTTGGCTTTCGGCGCCGGCTACGCGCTGGGCCCGGTCGTCTGGCACGGCGACGAGAGCGGCCTCGGCCCGGCACGCGCGGTGTTGACCCTACTGATCGCCTTCGTGGCCGGGCCGGCGATCATCCTTCTTCTCTCCTCGGCGTTTCGTCGCCTGTCGAGCGCGTGGCGCCACCGGTGAGACGCCGCTGACGGCGCGTCCGCATGTGCCTGACCACCCGCCGCGTGGGTGAGACACCGAGACCGGTGGCCAGGAAGCTGCAGAAGATGAGTCCCCAGTTCAGCGGCACGAGCCCGAGGACCAGCACCACGCCGACACAGACCGAGAGGATCGGCAGCAATCCGAGCATCAAGAGCTGCAACGTCTTGTCCCAGTCGCCCAGCACATTCTGGACGACCAGGCGCATGACGTAGGCGGCGAGCTGCGGCACATTTTGCGGCAGCTCCTCGCGCGGCCTCGGCGGCGGCCCTCCGGGCCGCCGGGATCTAGGCATGACCGATCACCGGCGCGAAGGCGAACAGCCCCGATCGATTCGTCGGCGCATGGACCATGGCGATCTCGGCGATGAGAATGAGCACGTCCACTTGGCACCCCCCGAAGGGTCGATCAGGGCCGTTCACTGCGGTTTGCTAGGTCGTGGCGGAGTCACCCATCGCGGCCCGGTCGCTTTCCATGCTGCTCAGCACCCCGTCAAGGAAGTCGTTCAGCTGATCCTTGGGCGTTGCGCGGTTTTCCATGTCCCAGAACTGCTCCAGGTAGGGCCGCGTCTCGGACGGCTCCTCCCGCTTGATGTACTCGCCATTGACGCTCTCCAGGTAGAGCAGGTCACTCAGCGCGGCCTCGGCGAACTCGAGCAAGGTGAACGGTCCGCGCATGCCCTGATAGCCCCCGATGGCGAACGGCATGATCTGAATGCTGACCCGCGGGTGCTCGTTGATCTTCTTGAGATGCTCGATCTGCTGGCGCATGACCGAATGTCCCGTGGGGCCGGCCTCGTAACCGATGCGCCGGCGGACCGCCGCCTCGTCCAGGATGAAGAACATTTCCGGCGGGTCCTCGCTTTCGAGGAGCTCCTGCCGTTCGAGCCGGGCTTCGACACGACGCTGGATGACCCTTTCGGAGTCGTCCGGCGAGGCGTAAAGCCGAAGCATGGTCTCCGCATATTCCCTGGTCTGGAGCAGACCTGCGATCACGACCGGCTCGAACTGGCGAATGATCGACGCCGACTTCTCGTACCGACGCAGGAGCTGAATTTCCTTGCTCAGCACGTCGTCGTACGCACTCGAGACCTGTCGCCGGCCCTCCCGGGCCAGGGTGGACAGCTCTTCCTTCTTGCGCGGATCGGTGACCTTGTAGATCTGGAGAAGAGCTTGGAGATCGGTGTTGCTGACGCCGTTCTCACCGCTCTCGATCCTCAAAATCTTCGATGGCGACCATTCCAGGGTGCCGGCAACGTCCTTCTGCTTCAGCCCCGCGTCCAGCCGGAGCTGGCGAAGCTGCAAGCGCAAGGCCAGTCGCTGGACCGAGGGGTCCACTGACTCAGCCATTACCGATCATCTCCCCGCCCTCGCAAACTTCCATCTGCTGGCTAGCAGATTGTGAGGTGCAATCTGAAGTGTATCTGTCTGCTACCGCTCTACAAGCTGGCAAGCATCGCCGTTGAGGCATGTCAGGCTCATCTCTAGGCGTCGGTGACGTCAGACTGCTGTGCTCTGATCTGCTGGCTAGCAGTCTGGAAGCAGCAGGCAGTCACTGGGCAGACTGCAACGTACACCCTCCCAGGCTGCGGGAATGGCAGGACGACAAAAAGCCGAACGCCGGAGTTGTGGTATTCGGAAATGATCAGCTCAGGCCGGGTGTCTACCCCGAAAAGGGCGTTCTTTCGAATGATGCGATGGGGCTCGGGACGGGCGCACAATGGCGCCTGACCGGTGAGCCGGCCCCGCAACCGGTGAGATCGGGCAGCATGGGCCGGGTGGGATCGGTTGCGCTTTTTCATTCGGTTTACGGGCTTCGGGCGTCGGTTCTGCGGGCGGCGGAACGCCTTCGGGACGCCGGGCATGACGTCGTGGCACCCGATCTTTACGGGTTTCCCGCGACCGGGGACCTGGCGGAGGGGTTCGCGCTGGCGGACAAGGTGGGGTGGGCCGGGATCGTCGAGCGCGGTCGGGACGCCGTACGGAAACTGCCGCCGGAGGCGGTTTTGGTGGGTTTCTCGATGGGCGTCGGTGTGATCGAGGCGCTGCTGCCCGAGCGGCCGCGGACGGCCGGGGTGGTCATGGTGGCGGGTGCGAGAGCGATTGATCCCGTACGGCCGGGATTGCGGGCCCAACTGCACGCGGCTGATCCGGATGCCGAGTTCGTGCCGCCGGCCGCCGTGGCCAAGTGGACCGAGAGCATGACGCGGGGTGGCGCGGCCTTCGAGGTGTACCGCTATCCGGGGGTCGGGCATCTCTGGGTCGACGAGGACCTACCGGACTACGACTGTCCGGCGGCGGGGCGCTTCTGGGAGCGGTGCGAGGAGTTCCTGCGGCTCTCCGGAGAGACTCAGGTCACTTGCAGTCAATAAAAGTTTGCAGGCACTGCAAGTTAGCGCTTAGCCTTCGACCGTGCTCAGTCGACGGGATCGCAAGAAGCAGCAGACGCGGTCGGCGCTGATGAGCGCGGCCCTGCGGCTGGCCGACGAACGCGGGCTCGACCACGTGACAGTGGAGGAGATCAGCGAGGCGGCCGACGTGTCGCCACGGACGTTCTTCAACTACTTCGCGACCAAGGACGACGCCATCATCGGGGAGCAGATCGCCGATGGGCCCTCGGTCTGCGACCGGCTGCTCGCCCTGCCGGCCGAGGTGCCGCTGATCCCGGCCGTGCTGACCGCGCTCACCCCCGAGATCGAGCAGTTTCAGGCCGACCGGGAGTTGTGGCTGCTGCGGATGCGCGTCATCAAGAACAACCCGGCTCTGCTGCCGATCCTCGTCGCCCGTGGTGCCGTCGCCGAGCAGGAGTCGGCCGAGGCGATCGCCACCCGGCTGGACCTGCCCGCCGACGACTTCTTCCCCCTGCTCGCGGCCACGCTGACCGGCACCGCCGTCCGCGCCGCGATGATGCGCTGGGCCGACACCGACGGCGCCGGCGACCTCCTCGAAATCGTCCGCGAGGCCTTCGGCGTCCTGGCCGAGGGCCTCAACTTTGAGAAGAAGAAAGGCAACCGATGACAGCCACCCAGGAGGTGACCGGTGGGCGGATGTCGCGCGGCGAGGTCGTGCAGGCGCTCTCCGGGCTGATGCTGGGCATGTTCGTGGCGATCCTCGCCTCGACCGTCGTCTCCAACGCGCTCCCCCGGATCATCGCCGACCTCGGCGGCAGCCAGTCCGTGTACACCTGGATCGTCACCACCGAGCTGCTGGCGATGACCGCCACCGTCCCGCTCTGGGGCAAGCTCGCCGACCTCTACAGCAAGAAACTGCTGGTCCAGCTCTCGTTGCTGCTTTTCGTAGCCGGCTCACTGATTGCCGGCTTCACCCCGGACGTCGGTGTCCTGATCGTCAGCCGGGCCGTGCAGGGCATCGGCGCGGGCGGCATGACCGCGCTCGCCACCATCGTGATGGCCTCGATCATCCCGCCGCGGGAGCTGGGCCGGTACTCGGGCATCTTCGGCGCGGTCTTCGGCGTCGCCACCATCGCCGGCCCGCTGATCGGCGGCGTCATGGTGGACACGTCGTGGCTGGGCTGGCGCTGGTGCTTCTTCATCGGCGTGCCGTTCTCGATCGCCGCCATCATCCTGCTCCAGAAGACGCTGCACCTGCCGACGTCGCGCCGCGAGGTGAAAATCGACTGGCTGGGCGCGCTGCTGATCACGGCCGGCGTGAGCACGCTGCTGATCTGGTCCACGCTGGCCGGTCAGCACTTCGACTGGGCGTCGTGGGAGACCGCGGTCTTCGTCGTGGGCGGCGTCGTCCTGCTGGCCCTGGCCGTGTGGGCCGAGTCCAAGGCGCCCGAGCCGGTGGTGCCGCTGCGCATCTTCCGCAACCGTACGGTCACCCTGACCGTCATCGCCAGCGTGCTCGTCGGCGTGGCCATGTTCGGCGGAACGGTCTTCCTGTCGCAGTACTTCCAGGTCGCGCTCGGTAAGTCCCCGACGGTCGCCGGCCTCATGAGCCTGCCGATGATTTTCGGTCTGCTGGTCTCCTCGACGGTGGCCGGAGCCCTCATCACGAAAACTGGCAAGTGGAAGATTTACCTGGTCGCCGGCGCGATCGTGATGACCATCGGCATGCTGCTGCTGAGCACCATCGACGCCCGGACCAGCGTGCTGACGCTTTCGGTCTTCATGGCGGTGCTCGGCATCGGCGTCGGCATGCTCATGCAGAACCTGGTGCTGGCCGCGCAGAACGACGTGCCGGCGGCCGAGCTCGGCGCGGCCACCTCCGCGCTGACCTTCTTCCGCAGCATGGGCGGCGCGATCGGGGTGAGCGCGCTCGGCGCCGTCCTGGCCAGCCGGGTGACGACGCTGTTCACCGAGAAGTTCGGCGCGGCCGCCACCTCCGGCGGCTCGGCCGAGGTGCCGGACGTCAGCACGCTGCCGCCGCAGGTGCTGGCCGTGGTCAAGGACATTTACGGTACGGCGACGTCCGACCTGTTCCTGGTGGCCGCGCCCATCGCGTTCCTCGCGGTCATCGCCGTGGTCTTCATCAAGGAGAAGCCGCTGTCGACCCTCAGCGGTGACGAGCGCCGCGCCCAGGAGGAAGCCGCCGCTCTCTCCATGCACTGAGCCTGTTCACCGGGGTGGGTACATGATGATGCCCACCCCGGCCAGGCACACGGCGGCGCCGATCAGGTCGTAACGGTCGGGCCGGAAGCCGTCGACCAGCATTCCCCAGGCCAGCGAGCCGGCCACGAAGATTCCGCCGTACGCGGCCAGGATGCGCCCGAAGTTCGCGTCGGGCTGCAGGGTCGCCACGAAGCCGTACGCCCCGAGCGCGACCACCCCCGCGCCGGCGAACAGCAGCCCCCGCTGCTCGCGAACGCCCTGCCAGACCAGCCAGGCGCCGCCGATCTCGGCCAGCGCGGCCAGCAGGAAAAGCGCGATCGAGCGCAGAACGTTCATGCGCTCGATCCAAGCAGGCAGGAAGATCAGGAAGGCCGGAGACCCACCGACGTACGGGGTGAGGGCGGCTCCGCGCACCCGAGGAGCCCCACCAGCCCGGACACCCAGAGCTGACGGTAGACCGTGGGGCTCGGGTGGCTGACCACCAGCTTGACCCCGCTGGCGGCGGCCGTATGGAAGCAGGCGACCAGGATGCCGATGCCGATGCTGTCGATCAACATGACCCGCTGAAGGTCAAGACAGATCTTGCCCGGCGTGGAGCTGGTCAGCACGTCGTTGACGGCGTCCCGCATCACGTGGGCGTTGTCCAGGTCGATCTCCCCGCTGGGCGCGATCTCAACGGTTCCGTCGGCCAACTGGCGGGTGGTGATCGGCAGATACACGGCTGCCCTCTTCCTGGCGTCGAGCGGGGCCGACGCCGACCTTCCGCGTGGAGGACACACCCCTGACCGTGGTTTCAATTCATGGTCTCAGTGTGGTCGGACACCTCACCCGGGTGCCGCTCTCCGACCGCGTTCCAACAACAATCCGCTGGTCTGCAAGTTACGCCACGTAGGCGCGGAACGCCAGAGTAGTTCATATGGCCTGAATGTGCTGGAACGGTCAGCGCGTGGCGGGAACGTTGACGTTCCACGTACCGGGGCCGAATACTCACCGTATGCGATGGAGCTCATCTCGGCATGGCTGAGGTCTTTCCGAGGTCCGCCCACGCGTTATCCGGGGCGGCGGACGTCGTCCATCTCAGCAGCGTGGACATCGATCAAGCACGTACCTTGCTAAATCGGTTCTACTACCCCGTAGCAGTGGACCTGCCCGACGGCGCCGGCACCTTCGGGCTGGGTATGGAACTGATCCAACTCGGACCGCTCACCGTCGGCCAGCTCAGTTTCGCCACCGCCGTGACACTGCTCGTGGCCGAACTCGACGCGTACCACGTCAGCATGCCGACCAGCGGACGCCTGCACGCCCGGCACGCCGGCCACGACATCGTCGCCACGCCGTCCCGGGGGGTGGTTTTCGGTCCCGGCAGCCCCGTCTACACCTCCCGCGAGGCCCACTCGGCCGAGCTCGCGGTGAAGATCGAGCGCAAGGCCCTGGAGGAGGAGCTCTCCGGCCTGCTGGGTCGCCCGATCGAGGGACCGATCGACCTCCCACCCGAGATCGACCTGTCGAGCGGCCCCGGCCACAGCTGGAGCCGGCTGGTCCGCCTGCTCCGCGACGAACTCGAGTTCACCCAGAGCCTGTTCTACCAGCCGATGATCGCCGAACAGCTCCGCAGCGCCGTCCTGAGCGGCCTGCTGCTGAGCGTGCCGCACCGCTACCACCAGGAGCTGACCGGCCCGGCCGCCCCCGGCCCCCCACGCGCCATCCGCCGCGTGGTGGAGGCCATCCAGAGCGAGCCGGAACGCCCGTTCACCGTGACCGACCTGGCCCGGATAGCCGGCATGAGCGTCCGCTCCCTCCAGGACGGCTTCCGCCGCCACGTGGGCGTGGCCCCCATGACCTACCTGCAACAGGTACGCCTCGGCCGCGCCCGCGAGGCCCTGCGCCTGGCCGACCCCTTACGGGTGACGGTCGCCGCAGTCGCCCACCGCTGGGGCTTCGCCCACCTGGGCCGCTTCGCCTCGGCCTACCGCACCAAGTTCGGCGAGTCCCCCTCAGAAACGCTGCGCTCGTAGACCCCCCCCCACCACCCAGCGCGCCGCGCCACCCCACCAAGGCGGGCGCCATACATACGTTGGACACCCGTACCAAAAGTCGGACTTGTCGGATGCAGGCAAGACCATCCACCGAGCCACACATCCCGGGCCGTGCCACTACAAGGCCACACCCCCGGCCGCACTTTCCCTATCAGCCGTACCCGCCTCAGCCCGCCCCCGCCGCCTCCCGCCCAAGCCTCACACCATCCGGCCGGGCACCTTTGGGCCGCGCCGCCCCTTCGACCGCACGCCATCGAAGCAGCCCGGTCGCCTCACTCTTCGAATCGAGCCGAAGTTGTCGGGCGGATTCGACGCTCGGCACGATTGAGCGGATTGAAGTTGAGCGGCCGTGAGCATGAAGCAGCGTCACGGTCCGGCCGCCTCACCTCTGGTACAAGTCGTATTTGTCGGGTGGGTCCGGCGGGTATTGGGACCGGGTGAGCTGAAGTTTGCACTGCCGTGGGGGCGGGCGCTGAGAAGCAGACCACCGTCCGGTCGCTCCATCCTCCGGCTGAGCCACCGTCCGGTCACTCCACATCCGGTGCTCCACGTCCGGTGCTCCACCCTCCGGTCGCTCCACCCTCCGGCCGCTGTAGCACAAGTCCGACTTGTCGGGCGGTTCGACGGGTGGGGTCGTCAAGGTGGGCGGGAGAAGCGCCGCAGTGAGGGCGGGCACACGTGATGCCACACACCGTGAGGTGACACGGCGGTCGAGGGCTGCCGATGCGCGGAGCGGATGGCTCCCGCCGGACGCTCCAGGATGGTTATTCGGCGGGCGATCCCGGGCGGTTACTCGCTGGGCGAGCCAGGCTGGTTACTCGCTGGGCGATCCGGGGTGGTTACTCGCCGGGGTCGCTGCGGCGGGGCTGGGGGACCTCGTTGGGGGCGCGGCGTGTCGTCGCGGCCACCCCGAACAGGTGGCCGCGGGGTGGTGTCCACTCGCGCCACGGGCCCAAATGGGGTGGTACCGAGACGAGTTCGCCGTCGCCTGCGCCGCGCTGTTCGCGCAGGTAGGAGACTACTCGGGAGGCTGCCTGGCTGCCGTCCTCGGCCAGGCTGAGCAGCAGGCGGCGCGCGTCGTCGGCCGAGGGGTCGTCCGCGTCGAGGCCGGGTATCTCCGCTGCCGTCCGGCGCAGCAGGGCCGCCAGACCGGCCAAGGCCTGCATCGCGTCACACGCGTCCCGCTCAGCATCGGACAGGCTGGTCACGTCGCGCTCCCCCTTACCGGCCCCGCCGGTTCGAGACCCACCGGCGCATGCCCCCGCCGGCGGTCCTTTAACGGGCGCCAAGGCGAAAATGTATTCGGCCCACTACTAAGCGTCCATCCGTAACGCGCAGGCCCTGTCCAGTTAGCGCTCAGTTTGACCGGCGTCGGCATGATCGTCCGATTCCGCCCCATGGTCGGAGGGCCGCGGAACGGGGTAAGAACCGACTGAGCACCCCTGGGGAGGACACCATGACCGACGAGATTCAGCCACTGGAAGAGACGCCGGAAGTCGCCGACGCCATCGAGGACGACGTCGCGGTCGACGCGTTCATCACCGGCGGTGGCAAGGACTCCGATTCTCCGGAGTT
This sequence comes from Actinoplanes sp. NPDC048988, assembly GCF_043197815.1. NCBI lineage: Bacteria > Bacillati > Actinomycetota > Actinomycetes > Micromonosporales > Micromonosporaceae > Actinoplanes > Actinoplanes sp. NPDC048988. The sequence goes on from NZ_JBICTW010000001.1 coordinate 862,460, forward strand.
CCTGGCTCCGGGCGAGGAGCCGGAGATCCGTACCGGCGCCGATCAGCCGTGGGACCCGATCGACCTGGCCGAGGCCGAGGGCAAGGACCCGACGCCGGAGAACATCGAGAAGGCCCGCGAGGAACTGGAGCGTGACGGCGCCGCCGCCATCGAGCGCACCGTCCCCTGATCGCGGAACACCGCTGCCGGCGACCACACAGGCCGCCGGCAGCGTGCTTCAGGCGCTTTCGACAGTCACCGTACGGCCGGTGGTCACCGCTTCCTGGGCGGCGGACAGGACCGCTGTCACCTGGGCGCCGAAGCGGATGTCGAGCTCGACCGCGGGTCCGCCCGCGGCCGCGGCGATGAGCTGGTCGAGGCCGTGCTTCAGGGCGTCGACCGGCGACCACGGGGCCGACGGCACCGTGCGCACCCCGGCCTGGCCGGAGAAGACCGCCTCCTCGCGCTCGGCCGCCTCCGGCGCGTCCAGCGAGAGGGTGAGCGTGCTGATGGCGCCGCCCGCGTGGCGTGCCAGCAGGTGGGTCATGTCGGGGGCGCCGGCCATCGCGGTCACCTCGGTGACCGGGCCGAGCACGCCGATGGCCAGAGCCAGCGCGTGCGGGCCGACGTCCCAGAGGCCGCCGCTCTCCTGGCGCCAGGGCGACGCGCCGAACGGGTTGTCCGGTGTGAAGATGCGGCCGAGGTGGACGATCCGGCCCTCGACCCAGCCGCCGGTCGCCGTCGCGTCGGCCACGAACCGCTCGATCTCCGGCATCAGCCGGCGGGTGAAGAAGACCAGCGAGGCGAGGTTGCCGGCCGCGACAGCGGACGCGATCTCCTGTGCTGAGGCAACGGTGAAGGCCACCGGCTTGTCGAGCACCAGGTGCTTGCCGGCCTGGGCGGCGCGCAGCGCCAGCGGCGCCTGCACGTCCGGCGGCAGGGCGATGGCCACGGCGTCGACATCGGCCATCAGGTCGTCCACTTCGGCGTACGCCTTGGCGCCGTGATCGCCGGCCAGCGCGGCCGCCTTGTCGGGATTGCGGCCCCACACCCCCACGAACTCGACGTCCGCGTGCGTGGCGAGCGCCGGCGCGTGCGCCAGGTGTGCCCATGGTCCCGTACCGAAAAGTCCGAAGCGCATCGGAAGTCGCCTGCCTCTCTCATGGTCCAGCCGCAAGCTACCAGGCGACCTTCGATCAGTAGTCTGTGCCGGTGAACGGTCCCCTGTCGGTGGCGACGATCATCGCCGCTCTTGTCCTGGCGGCGTGGTTCCTGCTGCGCGCGGCGCTCAACCGCCCGCCGAGCAACGTCGACCTCTGGGCCACGCTGGCGCTCAGCGCGCTGGTCGCCGTGCTGGTCGTCGTGGCCGTGATCGGCCTGTTCGACGGCTCGCGCCCCAGCGACACGCCCACCTTCCTGGGCTACCTGGTCACCACGGTCGCCTTCGGGCCGGTCGCGTTCTATCTGGCCCGGCTCGAGCCGACGCGGTGGGGCAGTCTCATCCTCGGTGTCGCCTGCCTGGTGCTGCCTGTTCTCGTGCTGCGGTTGCAGCAGATCGCGGAGGTGACCACCGGTGTCTCCTGAAACCCCCACACGTCCCAAGGACGCGGCTCTCGGTACGGGCCTCGGCCGCGTGCTGCTGCTGGTCTACGGCATCTTCGCGCTGTCGGCCAGCGCCCGCGCCCTCGTACAGATCTCCACGCATTTCAGCGAGGCCCCGCTGGCCTACCTGCTGTCGGCGTTCGCCGGGCTGGTCTACATCTCGGCGACCGTGGGCCTGGCGATCGGCGGCGCCCGGGGCCGGCTGATCGCGCTGATCAGCTGCAGCATCGAGCTGATCGGCGTGCTCGTGGTCGGCACGCTGAGCATCGCCGACGCCGGGGACTTCCCGGACGACACGGTCTGGTCGAACTTCGGCAGCGGTTACGGGTACGTCCCGCTGGTGCTGCCGTTCGTCGGCCTGTGGTGGATCTGGCGGCACCGCCCCTAAAGGGACGATTCGATGGTGTGCGGCACGAAGTAGCAGCGGTCCTTCGTCACAAGACCGTCGTCGCCGAGACCTTCACGGATGCCCATGCCGGCCGGCTCCCCGTCGATCAGCCAGGAGCCGATCACCGGGTGGACCGTGCCCTCGAGCCCCTCGAACGACGGCAGCTCGCAGAGTTGCTGCACCACGTAACGGCCGTCGACGCCGTACTCGGAAGGGTTTTCGCTGATCGTGACCCCGTCACGCACGAGCGTGACCGAGCCGCCCTCCCGGCCCCAGACGGGTTTCTTGGCGTAGCTGGTCAGCGTCTTGGCCTTCGAGGAGTCGGCGAAGTAGGCCGGCAGCAGGTATTTGCCGCGCTCAGGGTCGTCGCCGAACAGTTTCCACAGCACCGGCAGGATCGCCTTGTTACCGAGCAGGGCGGCCGTGTAGGGCGGCTCGATCCAGACCGTGCCGTGCTTGGTCGGGTCGGCCATGTTGCGGAAGAAGGCCTTGCCGCCCTCCTCGGTCCAGAACCACTCCCACGGGTAGAGCATGAAGATGATGTCGATCGGCTCGGCCTTGTGCTCCTGGCCCGGCGAGGGCACGAAGACCACCCGGTCGCCGGCCACGTCCCAGCCGATCTGGCTCATCGCGATCAGCTCGACCGGGTACCCGGCCTCCTCGGCCGTGGCCATCAGGTACGCCACGTTCATCCGGTCCTCACCGGAGGTCTCGGACGTCTCGTACGCGAAGAAGATCTTCGGTTTCTCCGGCAGCCACGTGCGGGCCTCGCGGAGCTTGTCGATGTTGCGGCGCCAGGCGCCGGGGTCGCCCGGCTCGCCGGGGGTCGCGGGCCAGCCCACCAGGCGGTCGTGGATCGAGTTCCACTGGCGCCACTCGTGCTGGGTGACGTGGGTCTGGTCCATCCAGTGCCACTGGATGACGGCGCTCTCGACCAGCGCGGTCGGGGTCTGCGCGTTGAACTCGAGCAGCTTGGGCGTGCTGCCGGCCCCGTTGTACCAGAGGTCGAACCGGCCGTAGACGCTCGGCGAGTAGTCCGGCGTCTCCATCGGCAGGCGCATATCGGGGTCTTTGTCGTAGTGCGTCCACGTCTCGGCGTCGCCGTCGAACCACGTGCGGATGACCTGCTCGTGGGCGAACTCGGGCACGCCGATCTTGGCGAGGAAGCACGTCTCGGGGTTGCAGATCGAGGCGAAATAGCCCTCTTTGCGCCCCTGCACGGTGTGCCGCGGGCACTGCCGGACGATCCAGTCGCCGGCCTCGAGGCACATCGCGTGCAGCGTGGTGGTGGCCGCCTCGAGCTCTTCGATCTCGGCCGCCGTGAAGTCGTAGAACGGGCCCTCCTGCCAGTACGAGATCATCGTCCCGTCCGGCAGTTCGGTGTCGTTGTACGTGAGGCCGAGGCTGAAGTTGGTGAGCTGCCAGCCCTCGCGGACCGGCCCGTAGGGAACTCGGCGCACGCTCAGCCGCCCGACTTGCTGGAGGAGGAACCGCGGGCCGCGCCGCCCTTGCCGACCACGCTGGTCTTCACCGTGCCGTTTCCGATCTTGCCGGTGGCCGGCAGCCCGAAGGACTGCCGGGCCGCCCGGTCGTTGTACGCGAACTTGTTGCCGCCGGCCGGGAGCCGGTAGCCGACCGGGTAGCCCGGGGCGTAGGCCGCCGAATACCAGATGAAGAAGGGCACCACACTGCCACCGTACGACCGGTCGTCGTCGCAGTAGTCCTCGTCGACGACGTTGCCGTTGGCGTCGGCGCAGTAGAACCCGGCGTCCTGGTAATCGTCGTCGTTGTCGCACGCCGCCGCACCGCCCGCCGCCAGGAGCAGAAACGTGCTGGTGAGCGAGACGCTGCGGGAAGCCATGCGTCGATTCATAGTTCCTTTGTAACGCCTCTCAGCAATGATCTACGCGCGCGGTCCCCCGGCGACGTAGATGACCTGGCCCGAGACGAACCCGGCACCCTCACTGACGAGGAAGGATACGGTGTTCGCGACGTCTTCGGGACGTCCCGCCCGGCCAACGGGAATCTGAGCGACGGCGGCTTTCTCGAACTGGTCGAAATCGACGCCGACCCGGGCCGCGGTGGCGGCGGTCATGTCGGTGACGATGAAGCCCGGCGCGACCGCGTTGGCGGTGATGCCGAACCGGCCCAGCTCGATCGCGAGCGTCTTGGTGAAGCCCTGCAGGCCGGCCTTGGCCGCGGCGTAGTTGGCCTGGCCCCGGTTGCCCAGGGCCGAGGTGCTGGACAGGCTGACGATACGGCCCCAGCCGGCGTCGACCATGTGCTTCTGCACCGCGCGGCTGAACAGGAAGGCGCCGCGCAGGTGGACCGCCATCACGGTCTCCCAGTCGTCGTCGGTCATCTTGAACAGCAGGTTGTCGCGGAGCACGCCGGCGTTGTTGACCAGGATGGTCGGCGGGCCGAGCTCGGCCGTGACCTTTTCCACGGCCGCGGTGACCTGAGCCGGGTCGGACACGTCGGCGCCGACGGCGAGGGCGGTGCCGCCGGCGTCGTGGATGGCGGTCACCGTGTTGGCGCAGGCGCCCTCGTCGAGGTCGACGACGGCGACGGCCAGCCCGTCGGCCGCGAGCCGGCGGGCGGTCGCCTCGCCGATGCCGCGGGCGGCACCGGTGACGATGGCGGTACGGGTGGGAGCGGACTGCGACATACGGCCTCCTCTATTTGCACTCGGAGTGCACCTTACGCGTAGCGACGCAACCTGATCCAGCGGTAGCCGTGTCCGGCCACCGGTACCGCGTCGAACTTGCCAAGGTCGGGGTACTCCTGGTCGGCGAGCACGTCGGTCGGGAACTCGGCCTCGGCGTACAGCGAGCTCAGATCGAGCACGCCGTCGGACGGCCCGAGATTGTGCACGAAGACCATCGTGCCAGTGACGTCGTCGGCGCGGTGCACGAGGATCGATCCCGCGTCGGGCAGGTCGACGTGCTTGCAGGTGCCGGAACCCACCTCGGGCGCTTCCCGGAGCGTACGGATCATGCGCTCGAACCAGGCCAGCAACGACGCCGGGTCGTGGCGCTGCCGGCTGACGTTGACGGTCGGGTAACCGAACTCGCCGTCGTCGATCACCGGCCGGACCGGCTCGTCCGACGTGGTGAAACCGCCGTTCGGCAGGGAGGACCACTGCATGGGCGTACGGATCGAGTTGCGCCCCGGCAGCGACAGGTCCTCGCCCATGCCGATCTCCTCGCCGTAGCGCACCACCGGGGTGCCGCGCAGGCTGAACTGCAGGGCGTAGGCCAGCTCGACCCGCCGCCGGTCGTTGCCGAGCATCGGCGCCAGCCGCCGGCGGATGCCCCGCCCGTACAACTGCATGTTCTCGTCCGGCCCGAACTCGGCGAAGACCTGCTGCCGCTGCTCGGCGGTCAGCCGGGACAGGTCGACCTCGTCGTGGTTGCGCAGGAAGGTGGCCCACTGCCCGCCCACGGGCAGCTTCGGGGCCTCGCGCAGCGCCTCGACGATCGGCTCCGGGTTCTGCCGGGCCAGCGCCAGCATGAGCTTGGTGTTGAGCATGAAGTCGAACAGCATGTGGATGCGGTTGGCCGAGCCGCCGGAGTCGCCGAAGTACTCCTTGAGCTGGTCGGGCTCCACATTGGCCTCGGCCAGCAGCACCGCGTCGCCCTTGCGCCACTGCACGAACTGCCGCAGTTCGGTGATGAAGTCCATGTCCTTGGGCGAGTTCGGGTTGCCGGCCTGGGTCTCCTCGATGATGAACGGCACCGCGTCCATCCGGAACCCGGCGACGCCGAGCTGGAGCCAGAACGCGCAGATCTTCTTGATCTCCTCGCGGACCTCGGGATTGTTGATGTTCAGGTCCGGCTGGAACTTGTAGAACCGGTGGTAGTACCAGGCCTTGGCCGTCCGGTCGTACGTCCAGGTCTCGTCCTGCTCACCCGGGAAGACCATGCCCTGCTTGCGGTCGGCGGGCTCGGTCTCGGACCAGACATACCAATTCCGGTACGGCGAGTCCGGCGACTTGCGGGCCGATTGGAACCACGGGTGCTTGTCCGAGGTGTGGTTGACGACCAGGTCGATGATCACCTTGATGCCGAGGTTGCCCGCCTGGTGCAGCAGCTCGGCGAAGTCGCCCAGGTTCCCGAAACGTGGGTCGACGTTGTAGAAGTCGGACACGTCGTAGCCGTCGTCCTGGTCGGGCGACGGGTGGATGGGGTTCAGCCACAGGCAGGTCACCCCGAGCCGGGCGAGATAGTCGAGACGGCCGATCAGACCGCGGATGTCGCCGCAGCCGTCGCCGTCGGAGTCGGCGAACGTGTCGATGTCGAGGCAGTAGATGACGGCTTTCTGGTACCACCGGTCGGTCATGTCCCTCTACTTCACCGGCGTCACGCCCGGGCAAACAGCACTCAGGTTCGACGCAGGTTCGTTGGGTACAAACATCGGATGGGCGGCGGCGGACTGACAGCGTGGGTGACCTCTGTCATCGAATCACTCGGTGAGCTAGGTGTGGGCCTTCTGGTGGCCCTGGAAAACCTGATCCCGCCGATCCCCAGTGAGATCGTGCTGTCGCTGGCGGGCTATCTGGCCAGCGAGGGCCGGGTCAACTTCGCGCTGGTGCTGTTCGCGGCCACGGCCGGGTCGGTGATCGGCGCGCTCGCCCTCTACTGGCTCGGGTACGCGCTGGGCGAGGACCGGCTGCGCCGCTGGCTCGACAAGATTCCGCTGGTCGACGCCGACGATCTGAACACGGCCGACCGCTGGTTCGAGAAACACGAGAAGGCAGCCGTGCTCTTCGGGCGCTGCGCCCCGGTCGTCCGCAGCCTGGTCTCGATCCCGGCCGGCGCCAACAAGATGCACCTCGGCATGTTCACCCTGTTCACCGCGATCGGCAGCGGGGTCTGGAACGCCATCTTCATCGGCGGCGGCTACCTGCTCGGGTCGCAGTATCAGGACCTGGAGAAATACGCCCATTACTTCGACTACGTGATCTGGGCGCTGATCATCTTCATGGTCGGGAGCTGGGTCATCAAGAAGATCAGGAAAAGGCGGCGCGCGGCCGCCCGCCAGAGCGACCGCGCGTCCGTCGATGGTTAGAAACCGGCGCTGACCTTCGTGAAGGCCCAGTCGGCCTGCGCGATGCCGGAGCAGTCCGAGACCACGCCGCCACCGGCGCAGCCGCGGTCACGGTTGACCGCCCAGAAGGTGAAGCGGGCGAGCCCGTTGTTCCGGGCGTAATCGCGGATCCGCGTCCACGTCTCGACGGTGGTCAGCTCCTGCTGGTCGGACAGGCCGTTCATGCCGGAGATGCCCATGTGCGAGTACGCCTGCGCGTCGGTGTAGCCGAAGGTGGTCTTCAGCAGGTTCTTCAGACCCTCGGACGTGTTGACCGTGGCCGTGTAGATGTCGCTGGCGCCGAAGTCGAACGGCATCTGGGTGAAGATGTCGATGTTCGCGCCGAGCGCCTTGGCCTGCTGCACGAGCCGGGTGCCGTAGTAGTTCGGGCCGGTGGTCGTGGTGCCGAAGGTGAGGATCGTCTTCACCGACGGGTTCTTCTGCTTGACGATCTTCAGAGCGCCCAGGATCCGGTCCTGCACGACCGTGTTCTCGAACTCGTCGCTGTTCTCGATGTCGATGTCGATCGACTTGAGCTGGAAGGCGTCGATCACCTTCTGGTACGCACCGGCCAGCGCCTCGGGGGTCGAGCAGTTCGGGCCGAGCTTGTTGCCGCTCCAGCCGCCGATCGACGGGACCACGTCGGCCCCGGCCGCCCGGATGGCCGCGATGGTGCTCGCGTGCACGCCACCGGTCAGGCCGCCCTCGCCGTCCCAGGCCGGGTTGCAGCCGTTGCCGGCGAGCACGAAGGCCATCGTGAAGGCCTTGATGCCGGTCGCGTTGACCACGGTGGCCGGCGCCGGCGGGTTGCCCCAGCCGGGGTAGATGTACGGCGCCGAGGCCATCTTGGTGCCGGTGGCCGGCGGCTGGGTGGTCGGCGGGGTGGTGGGCGGCGTGGTCGGCGGCGTCGTGCCACCGCAGACACCCTGGTCGGCCCAGACGTCCCACTGGCCGCTGTGGGTGGCGGGGGATTCGTTCTGCGTCCACCACTTGGCGGTGTAGTTGTGGCCGTTCTGCGAGGCGCTGTTGTCCTTGACGTAGACGGCGCTCGAGGACCACGCCGGCGCGCAGGCGGCGGCCGCGTTCGAGGTCGCCATGGGCAGGATCGCGGCGGCCGTGGCGGCCAGGGCGACCGAGCCCAGTACGAGGATTTTCTTCACGGGGATGCTCCTGTGGGGGTGGGGAGGCGTTACGGAAGGGTGGCGAGGTGGGGCTTGACGGTGTTGGCGAAGCCGTTGCCGTTGGTGACGTCCCAGTTGATCGACCAGGTCATCGCGCCGCGGATGCCCGGATACGTCGCAGGCGGCTTGAAGGTGCCGCAGTTGGTGCCGCGGGCCAGACAGTCGAGCGCGTTGTTGACCACCGACGGCGCGACGTAGCCGCCGCCGGCGGCCCGGGTGCTGGACGGCAGGCCGAGAGCGACCTGGTCCGGGCGCAGCCCGTTCTGGGTCTGGATGCAGGCGAGCGCGGTCAGGAAGTTCACCGTGCCCTGGCTGTACGCGGCGTTCTGGTCGCAGCCGAGCATCGAACCCGAGTTGTAGAACTGGGTGTGTACGACCGTGAGGATGTCCTTGATGGACAGCGCCAGGGCGAAGTACGACGAGCCGGTGCTCTGCATGTCGATGGTCTGCGGCGCCATCGTGATGATCAGGTTGCTGCCGGCCTTGGCCCGCAGGCTGCGCAGGGCCTGGGCCATGTAGGTGGCGTTGAGCCCGTTCTCGAGGTCGATGTCGACGCCGTCGAACCCGTACGCCGTCATCAGTGAGTGGACGGAGTTGGCGAAGTTGGTGGCCGCCGTCGCGTTGGCCACGCTGACCGTGCCCTTTTCGCCGCCGACCGAGATGATGACCTTCTTGCCGCGGGCGTGCAGGGTGGCGATGTCCGCCTTGAACTGGGCGTCGGTGTAGCCACCGACGGCCGAGGCCAGGCCGGGGTCGAGGGTGAAGGAGACCGCGCCCGGGGTGGCCGTGGCGTCGGCGAAGGCGACCGCGATCAGGTCGTAGTTCGAGGGAACGGCGGCCAGCTTGAGCGGGGCCGCGCCGTTGTCGAAGTTCTGCCAGTAGCCGGTCAGGAAGTGGGCCGGCAGGACGCCGTTGGCCGGGGGCGGCGTGGTCGGAGGCGGCGTGGTGGCAGGCGGGGTGGTCGGAGGCGGCGTGGTCGCAGGCGGGGTGGTCGCAGGCGGGGTCGTGGGTGGTGTCGTGCCACCGCAGACACCCTGGTCGGCCCAGACGTCCCACTGGCCGCTGTGGGTGGCGGGGGATTCGTTCTGCGTCCACCACTTGGCGCTGTAGTTGTGGCCGTTCTGCGAGGCCGTGTTGCCCCCGACGTAGACGGCGCTCGAGCTCCACGCCGGCGCGCAGGCCGCTGCGGCCGACGCGGAGCCCGAGAAGTAGGTGGCCGCTCCGCCCGCGGCCAGCGCGGCGACGGTGGCCAGGACGACCGATCGATAGCCCTTCATGTGTCAATCATTAAGGACTGTTAACAGTTCAGTCCAGAGGGCGCGGCCCTTAAATATCCTTAAATTTCTCGATGGGTCACTTGCGGAACTGGAGCCAGTTCAGGTTGACGAAGTCGGCCGGCTGGCCGCTGGTGAAGGTCACGTAGACGGTGTGGGTGCCGGTGACGCCGGAGACGTTGCCGGGGATCGACTGCCACGTCTGCCAGCCGCCCGTGGTGCCTAGCGCGAAGCTGCCGATGGGCGCGTTCGTCCGGCTGTCGAGGCGTACCTCCACCAGGCCGCTGACCCCGGAGCCGGCGCCGGAGGCGACGCGGGCCACGAAGTCGCGGACCCCGCCCGAGCCGAAGTTGACGTTGTCGAACTGGAGCCAGTCGCCGTTGGCGATGTAGCCGACGTCCTGGCCGCCCTCGGAGCATGCCTCGACCTGCACGCCCGACGCCGCGTTGTAGGACTCGGCCTCGATGCGGGAGAAGGCGTCCCGCGTGCCCGACGGCGGCGGGGTGGTGGTGGGCGGAGTGGTGGGTGGCGTCGTGCCGCCCGAGGACTGGTAAACCGCGACGTAGTCGACGATCATCGGCACGCCGGACTGGGTCGAGGCGGTGGGACCACCGCCGAACGCGGCCGGGAAGCCGCCGCCCATGGCCACGTTCAGGATCACGAAGAAGCCGTGCTGGGTCGCGTTGTTCCAGGTGGTCGCGTCGAGCTGGTTCTTGCTGAACGTGAAGTAGTTGTTGCCGTCGAGGTACCAGCGCAGCTGCTCGTTGGCGGTGGTCCGGTCGTACTCGATGGCGTACGTGTGGAAGCCCGTCTTGCATCCGGAGCACGCGCGCTCGCCGCTGGTGATGCCCGTCGTCTCGTTGCACGGGCCGCCCGGGTTGGTGCCGCAGTGCAGCGCCGCGAACACGGACTCACGGCCGTTGATGTTCTCCATGATGTCCCACTCGCCGATGCCCGGCCAGTTGGTCGCGCCGACCGGCCGGGCCGCCCCGCCGAGCGCCCAGAACGCCGGCCAGTATCCCGCCGCGGCCGCCCCGCTGACGTTGGGCTGCTGCAACCGCGCCTCGATGCGGACCTTGCCGCCGGCCGGTGCCGCGAAGTCGGTGCGCTGCGTCTCGACCCGGCCCGAGGTCCACCGGCCGGCCGAGTCCCGCAGCGGCTTGATCACCAGGTTGCCGTTGCCGTCCTGGTAGACGTTGGCCGTCGAGTCGGTCATCGTCTCGACCTCGCCGGTGCCCCAGTTGGCGGCGCCGCCCGGATAGCCGGTGCCGGTCGCGTAGAGCCAGTTGGAGCGGTTGAGCCCGGTGCCCGCGGCGCCGGTGAAGTCGTCGCTGAACACGGTGGTCATGCCGGACGGCGCGGCCGGGACGGCCGCCTCGGCGGTGACCGCGAAGATCGCGGACGCGCTCACGGCGACTGCCGCCGCGGCGCCCGCTGCCACAACACGGAATCTCATGAGGGATGCGCCTTCCAGGGAGGAGGGGGTGTGAGAGCGCTCTCAGCGGATTTCACGCTTGTTACGAACGTAAAGTCAATATGGATTGCCATCGATTGCCCGTTGATACCGTTTCCGGGGCGGGAAGATCGGGTACTTCGCGGCCATGGACACGGGCGGTACCACGATCGATCCCGAACTGGCCGAGCAGGCCGAGGCCCACGACCTGCACACGCTCGGCGTCGAGGAGGAATTCCTCCTGGTCGACGCGGTCGAGCCGCGGGCCGTCGAGGCGGTCGAAGAGGTCTTCGACCAGCTGCCGGCCGACATCCGCCCCTCGGTGCAGCACGAGTACATGCGCAGCCAGATCGAGGTGGCGAGCCCGCCGCAGCTCGAGCTGAGTGCCCTCTCGGACGCCCTGGTCCGCCTGCGGGCCGGCGTCGCGGCCGCCGCCGACCGGGCCGGAGCCCGGCTGCTGGCCATGGGCACCGGACCGGCGACCGGGCCGCACATCCGCGTCGTCGACAACCCGCGGTACCACCGCATGCAGGAGCGCTTCGGCGACCTCTCCCCCGGCGCCGGCATGTGCGGCACCCACGTGCACGTCAGCATCCCCGACGACGAGACCGGCGTGCAGGTCCTCAACCACCTGCGCCCGTGGCTGCCGATCTTCCAGGCCGCGACGGTGAACTCGCCGCTGTTCAAGGGGCGCGACACCACGTACGCGAGCTGGCGCTACATGATGTGGGAGCGCTGGCCCACCGTCGGCCCGGCGCCGTACCTGGAGTCGTACGAGCACTACCTGACCCTCATCTCCGACCTCGAGGCGAGCGGTGCCATGCTCGACGAGGGGATGCTCTACTGGTACGCCCGGCTCGCCGCGAACTACCCGACCGTCGAGCTGCGGATGGGCGACGTGATGCCCTCGGCCGACGACGCGGTGCTGCTCGCCGCGCTGGCCCGGGCCCTGGTCGCCACGCTGGTCAACGAGGTCCGCGACGGCAAGCCGGCCCCCGTCGTGCCGGACACGCTGCTGGTGGCGGCGCACTGGCGGGCCGCCCACGACGGGCTCGAGGGCGTCAACATCGACATGGCCACCCGTGAGCCCCGGCCCGCGTGGCGGCTCATGCGGCAGCTGTTCGACTATGTACGCCCGGAACTCGAACGCCACGGTGACCTCGAGCGCACGACCGTCCTTCTCGGACAGCTGCGCAACCACGGCACCGGCGCCGCCCGGCAGCGCGCGATCCTGGCCCAGAAGGGCTCGGTCGCCGATGTGGTGGATCAGATAGCCAAGGCGACCCGGGGCGACCGCGGAGGTCAGTAGTCTGAGCTGATGAAACTCGTCGTGATCGGCGGGGACGCGGCCGGCATGTCGGCCGCGTCGCAGGCCCGCAAGCGCCTGGGAACGGACGACCTCGAGATCGTGGTCTTCGAGCGTGGGCGCTTCACGTCGTACTCGGCCTGCGGCATTCCGTACTGGATCGGCGGCGCCGTCGACGAGCGGGACGCGCTGATCGCCCGTACGCCCGAGGAACATCGCAAGAACGGCATCGACGTCCGCCTCCAGCACGACGTGGTCGGCATCGACCTCGACCGCCGGCAGGTGGTGGCCCATTCCTCGGCCGGCGAGGTGCGGGAGAGCTTCGACCATCTGGTGTACGCGGCGGGCGCGTCCCCGGTCGTGCCCGAGTGGGCCCGCGTGCGGGAGGCCGGCGTCTTCGGCGTGCAGACGCTGGAGGACGGCGACGCCATCCACGCCTGGCTCTCCGAGGTCGAGAAGCCGCGCCGCGCGGTGGTGATCGGCGGCGGTTACATCGGCGTCGAGATGGCCGAGGCCATGATCCAGCGTGGCCTCGACGTGACGCTGCTCGAAAAATCGCCGCAGCCGATGGCCAAGACGGCCGACCCCGAGATCGGCCAGATGGTCCAGGACGCGATCCGCGGCCTCGGGATCGACATCGTGACGAACGCCCACGTCGAGGGCCTCGAGACGGCCGGCGGCCGGGTCACCGCGGTGGTCACGCCCGAGGGCTCGCTGCCGGCCGACATCGTGGTCATGGGCTTGGGCGTACGGCCGAACACCGCCATCGCCCGCAGCGCGGGCCTTCCCGTGGGCGCGACCGGCGGCCTGCGCACCGATCTGCGCATGCGCGTCGAGGGCCACGAGGACATCTGGGCCGCCGGTGACTGCGTCGAGACCCGCCACCTGATCACCGGGCGCCCGGTCCACGTACCCCTGGGCACCCACGCCAACAAGCAGGGCCGGGTCGCCGGCATCAACATCGGCGGCGGTTACGCGACCTTCCCGGGCGTGATCGGCACGGCGGTGACCAAGGTCTGCGATCTCGAGGTGGCCCGCACCGGCCTGACGTCACACGAGGCCGATCAGGCCGGGTACGAGTTCGTCACGGCCACCGTGGAATCGACGAGCCGGGCCGGCTACTACCCGGGCGCCTCGGCGATGACGGTCAAGCTGATCGCCGAGCGCCGCACCGGGCTTCTGCTGGGCGCTCAGATCGTCGGCCGGGCCGAGGCGGCCAAGCGGATCGACGCGCTGGCGCTCGCGGTGTGGAACCGGATGACCGTCGAGGAGATGACCGCCCTCGATCTCAGCTACGCGCCGCCCTTCGCGCCGGTGTGGGACCCGGTGTTGATCGCCGCCCGAAAGGCGACGGACGCGGTGCACGCGGGCTGATTCGTCGCATTCGTCGACACCGAGCGCTACCAGGCGATATCGCGCTCCGTAGCATGACAACCACCGATCTGGTCTCGCGCTCGATCTTGCGGCACGGTAGGCATGCAGGATGTCGCCGCAATCTCCCCGTTATCCGACCCCGGCCGGACAGACGACGCGCGGGCGGCATCATCGACCGGAGTCGCTGGCGGACGTGACGTCCGAGCACCCGATCATCGAACCCTCCGCCGCCTCCGGCCTTCCCGCCGGCGCCACGCCTTCCGATGCTGGCGCCACGCCTTCCGATGTCGACGCCGCGCGTTCGGGCTCGCCCGTCGCCGTCATCGACCGGCCCGAGACGCGCTATCGCCGCGGCAAGCCCGTCGTGAGCTTCGTCGGCGACGAACCGTCCTCGCTGCCCCGTCAGCGCGGCGCGACCCGCGCCCAGCGGCCCACCCGGGCCGGCCGGCACGCCGTGGCCAAGCCGCCCACCGGGCGCCCGCCGGCCATGGGCAGCCACCGCGCCCCCGGCACCCTGCCGATCGAGTCGTGGCTGCTGATGGGCAAGTCCCGCCAGCAGGTGCTGCTCGCCTCGCTGGTCGCCATCGGCATCCTGCTGCTGGCCATGCCGGCCGAGCAGCGCCGGGAAAGCGTGAACGCGGTGAACGCCGCCGCCCAGGCCGTCGTCGGCGTGCAGCCGAAACCGTCGAAGGCCGCCCCCGTCAAGGACGACGAGGAGCCCGCCCGCTCCAAGCCGGCCGCCGGCAAGGACGAGAAGCCCTCGGCCGAGTCCGGCTCCGGCAAGGACACGGCGGCGCCCCAGCCGACGGCGACCGTGCCCACAGTGGCCCCGAGCGCCACGCCGACCGCGCAGCAGACCGGTGAGAGCACGGCCAAGGTTCCGCCGGCCGGCCCCGGCGCCTCGCTGCGCACCACCGGCACCGAGGCGGTCGCGCTGACCTTCGACGACGGCCCCGACCCGGTACAGACACCCAAGATCTTGAATCTGCTCGCCCAGAACGACGTCAAGGCGGTCTTCTGCCTGGTCGGGTCGCAGGTCAAGAAGCACCCGGAGATCGTCCGGCAGATCGTCGACGCCGGGCACACGCTCTGCAACCACACCTGGGACCACAGCCTGAAGATCGGCAAGGACAAGCCGGAGAAGATCAAGGCCGATCTGGAACGGACGAACGCGGCCATCCGCGCCGCCGTCCCGGGCGCCGAGATCCCGTTCTTCCGGGCGCCCGGCGGCAACTTCACCGACCGGCTGGTCGCGGTCGCCGGCGGCTCGGGCATGACCTCGATCTACTGGGAGGTCGACCCGCGCGACTGGGACCACCCCGAGGGCGAGACCGACGCCCAGCACATCGACCGGATCATCGCCGAGGTGCGCAAGAGCGTGAAGCCCGGCGCGATCGTCCTGTCGCACGACTTCGGCCAGCCCGACACGATCGCCGCGTACGAGAAACTGCTGCCCTGGTTCAAGGCCAACTTCACGCTGGGCCTGCCGCAGATCCCGGGACCGCCACCCTCGGCCCTGCCGGCGGAGACCCCGGCCCCGCCGGCGGTCACCCCTTCGGCGACCCCGCCGGCTGGCACGTAGGACACCAGTAGAGATTGCGCCCGGCCAGCGGGCCGCGCGCGATCGCGGTGCCGCACACCAGGCACGCCTGACCGGGACGGCGGTAGACGTACACCTCGCCGCCGTGCCGGTCGACGCGTGGTGCACGCCGCATCGCCTCCGGCGTGTGCTCGGTGTGCACGGTGTCGATGCGGCCCCGGGCGACGCCCTCCTTCATGAGCGCGCGCAGGTCGGTCCAGAGCTCGTCCCAGAGCTCCGCGCCGATCAGCCGTCCCGGGACGGTAGGCGCCAGCCCGGCCCGGAAAAGCACCTCGTTGGCGTAGATCAGCCCACAGCCGGCCACGATCGACTGGTCGAGCAGCAGAGCGAACAGCGGCTTGGTGCTGACTCGAACCCGCGCGTACGCCGCCAGCGGATCGGCGTCGTCCCGCAGCGGATCGGCACCGAGCCGGTCCCGCAGATGCCGCACCCGCAACGGATCGAACACCTCGCAGGCGGTCGGCCCGCGCAGCTCGAGCCAGTGCCCCGCACCGGCGACCCGCATCCGCACCTGCCCCACCGGCTCCGGAACAGGCAGATCGCCATCGGCGAACTTCCCGTAGAGCCCAAGGTGCACATGCACGCTCAGGTCTCCCTCGTAGTGATGGAACAGATGCTTCCCGTACGCCTCGGTGTCGGTGAGCCGCCGCCCGTCAACCTCCCGGGCCGCGCCCGAAAACCGCCCTTGAGGGCTGTCGACCCGCAGAACCTGCCCCGCGAAGAGCTCCCGATGCCGAGCCGCAAGCCGATGAATGGTGTGTCCCTCTGGCACGGCCGCAACGGTACCCACCCAGCCTGTTTCCACGCCATCTGAGCCGGTGAGCGGCTTGTGTGACTTCGCTCGGCCCCGACCTGCCCGAAGAAGGCGGCCGCCTGTACAGCCAGTCCCGCAGCCGTTCGGGGCAGGTTTTCCACGGGCCACAGCGTTCCGGCAGATCCCGCCACGGCGCTCCGGTCAACCAGAACTGATCAACTGATCGGCAGGACACGGCGTAGCGCAATCGACATCTTCTCCGCGGACATCCTCAGCCGGGCGACTACGGCACGAGGATGGACGCGGAACCGTCGATCGTGAGGCAGCCTGGCAGCGCGTTGAAAGCTGACCGGCCGAGTTGGGTGCCCGGATCTACTTGAAGGCCGCCCGGTTGTCGGTGACCCAGGCCGCGAAAGGGCGTGGGGGACGGCCGGTCAGGGTCTCCACGTCGGTGGAGGGGTGGACCACGGCGGCGGCCGGGCCCATGGTTTCCAGGATCGACGCCGGCAGGCCGGCCTCGGCTTCGGTGATCTCCTGGACGACGTACGACCTGGTCAAGAGGGTATTGATGGTGTTGATCTGGTCGCGGACGGACAGGCGGGCGGGGCCGGTGATGAGGTAGGGGCCGGGCTTCGGGTCGTCGGCCAGCAGTTGGGCGACGGCTGCGGCGGCGATGTCGGACGGGTCCACGATGGGCAGTGGGACGTCGGGGTTCGGGGCGCGGACCACGCCGTCGTCGCCCACCCACAGCAGGATGTTGTAGTCGAAGCCGGCCGCCCGCAGGAACGTGGACGGCACGCCGGCCTCGGTCAGGGCCCGTTCCCCGGCCCGGTGGCGGGCGGTGACGAAGTTGGCCGGGCCGGAGGGCAGCTCGGTGACGGCGGTGAACGACGACAACAGCACGACGTGGCCGACGCCGCTCGTGGCGGCCTCGGTGGCGAAGACGGCGCCGTTGTCGTCGGCCATGGTGAGGTACGCGCGGTCGACGCCGGCCAGCGCGCGGCGGACGGCGTCGGCGTCGGTCAGGTCGCCCTGGATGAGGGTGATGTCGGCGGGCAGGTCGGCCTTGGCCGGGTCGCGGACCAGGGCGACCACCTGGTGGCCACGACCGGAGAGCTGACGGGCGACGTGGCCGCCGACGGTACCGGTCACGCCGGTGACGAGAATCTTCATGGGGCAACCATCGGACGCCGTACGGCTGCTCGGGAGAGACCTGCCGAGACTGGTATCGCCGGTCCCTGTCTGACCGGCCCGGCCACGCGCCATGCTGCACACATGGATTCCAAGGAGCTCGCCGGCTTCCTGCGCCGTCGCCGGGAACTGCTGCAGCCGGCCGAGGTCGGCCTGCCCGCGGGCGCCCGGCGGCGTACCCCCGGCCTGCGCCGGCACGAGGTGGCCCAGCTGGCCGGGATGTCGCCCGACTACTACATCCGGCTCGAGCAGGCCCGCGGTCCGCAGCCCTCGCCGCAGATGCTGGCCGCCCTGGCCCGCGCGCTGCGCCTGACCGTCGACGAGCGCAACCACCTGTTCCATCTGGCCGGGCACGCGGCGCCACCCTCGTACGGCATCGACGAGCACGTCAGCCCGGGCCTGCTCCGGCTGCTGGACGCCCTCACCGAGCTCCCGGCGATGGTCATCTCCGACCTGGGCGTGATACTCGTGCAGAACCCGATGGGCGTGGCGTTGCTCGGCGAGCAGACCGGATTCACCGGGCTCGCCCGCAGCTTCGCCTACCGCTGGTTCACCGAGCCCTCGACCCGTGAGCTCTACCCGCCGGAGGACCGGGACCGGCAGGGTGAGATCCAGGTGGCCGACCTGCGCGCCGCCGTCGCCATGCGGCCCGGCGACCCGTTCGCCCGCCGCCTGGTCGGCGCCCTGCGCGCGGAGAGCCCGGAGTTCGCCGCCCTGTGGGACCGGCACGACGTGGCCGTGCGCCGCAGCGACCGCAAACGCGTCGTCCACCCGACCGTCGGCGTGATCGACATCGACTGCGAGGTGCTGGCCACCGCCCGCCAGGACCAGCATCTGCTCGTCTTCACCCCACGCCCCGGCACCGACGCGGCCGGCCAGCTGGCCCTGCTCAAGGTCGTGGGCCGCCAGAACCTCACCGTGCCGCCGGGTATTTACAAACAAAGTTAACAGTATTCATACTGAGCCATGCGCCGATCGATGATCTTCGTCATGGCCGCCGCGGTCGCGGCCTCGGGTGGCACCCTCTATCTGGGGTCGTCGGCCGGGGTGGCCAGCGCGGCCGCCGCGTGCGCGCCCGCATGGAGCGCCACCGCCGTCTATGTGAAGGACAATGTCGCTTCGCAGAACGGCCACAACTACACCGCCAAGTGGTGGACGCAGAACGAGGCGCCGGCCACGCACAGCGCGCAGTGGGACGTCTGGGCCGACAACGGCGTCTGCGGGGGTACCACCACCCCGACGACACCGCCGGCGACGACGACACCGCCGACCACTCCACCGGCCACTCCACCGGCCACTCCACCGGCCACTCCACCGGCGACGACGCCGCCGCCCACCACTCAGCCGCCCACCACGGGAATTCCCAAGCGGGCGCTCATCGGCTATCTGCACGCCAGTTTCGCCAACGGCTCCGGATATCTGCGCATGGCCGACGTCCCCAGCAACTGGGACATCATCAACCTCGCCTTCGGTGAGCCCACCAGCGCCACCTCCGGCGACATCCGCTTCACGCTCTGCCCGGCCACCGAATGCCCCGGGGTGGAATCGGAGGCTGACTTCATCGCCGCCATCCGGAACAAGCGGGCGGCCGGCAAGAAGGTGCTTCTCTCCATCGGCGGCGCCAACGGCCAGGTGCAGCTCACCACGACCGCGGCCCGGGACAAGTTCGTCAGTTCGGTCAGCGCGATCATCGACCGGTACGGACTGGACGGCGTCGATGTCGACTTCGAGGGGCATTCGCTCTCGCTGAACACCGGCGACACCGATTTCAAGAACCCGACCACGCCGGTCATCGTCAACCTGATCTCGGCCCTGAAGAGCCTGAAGGCCCGGTACGGCGCCAACTTCGTCCTCACCATGGCGCCCGAGACCTTCTTCGTTCAGCTCGGATACCAGTACTACGGGTCGGGACCGTGGGGCGGGCAGGATCCGCGCGCGGGCTCCTATCTGCCGGTCATTTACGCCCTGCGCAACGACCTGACGGTCCTGCACGTCCAGGACTACAACTCGGGCTCCATCATGGGCCTGGACAACCAGTACCACTCGATGGGCGGCGCCGATTTCCACATCGCCATGACCGACATGCTGCTGGCCGGTTTCCCGGTGGCCGGAAACGCCGCCAACGCCTTCCCGGCCCTGCGCGAGGATCAGGTGGGATTCGGCGCCCCGGCCTCGGTCAACGCCGGTAACGGATATGTCGCCCCGGCCGCCGTCCAGCAGGCCGTCGGCTGCCTCGTCAAGGGCACGAACTGCGGTTCCTACACCCCGCGCAGCGGCACCAATCCGAACCTGCGCGGCCTGATGACCTGGTCGATCAACTGGGACAAGTTCGCCGGCTGGGAGTTCCAGAACCAGAACGGTGCCTACTTCAAGAATCAGTAGAAGACGCGCGTGCCACCATGAACGCATGGTCGACGGTCCGGTGGCGTTCGTGCTCGGTGGCGGAGGAGTGCTCGGAGCGGTCGAGGTGGGCATGCTCCGGGCACTCTTCCGGGCCGGTTTCCGGCCCGACGTGGTGGTCGGCACCTCGATCGGCGCGGTGAACGGCGCCCTGGTCGCCTCCGATCCGAGCGAGGCCGTCACCGACCGGCTGGTCCGGCTCTGGACGTCGCCCGAGGCGGCCACCGTCTACGGCGACTCGATCGGCCGGCAGCTGCGCCGGTTCGCCGCCCGGACCCACCTGCACTCGCCCATGCCGCTGCGCCGGCTGCTGGAGAGCGAGCTCGGCGAGGTTGCCTCGTTCGCCGACCTCAAGGTGCCGTTCCGCTGCTGCGCGGCCAGCATCGAGCGCGCGGCCGAGCACTGGTTCGACAGCGGGCCGCTCGTCGACGCCGTACTCGCCTCCTCGGCCGTTCCGGGTCTGCTGCCCCCGATGGAGATCGCGGGCGAGCACTACGTGGACGGTGGGATCGTCAACTCGATCCCGATCAGCGAGGCGGTGCGGGTCGGCGCGAAGCTGATCTTCGTGCTTCAGGTGGGGCGGGTCGAGCGCCCGCTCGCCGTGCCGCGACGTCCGTGGGAGGTGGCGCAGGTGGCCTTCGAGATCGCCCGCCGGCACCGGTTCGCCCGCGATCTTGCCTTCCTGCCCGACGATGTACGGGTGCACGTCTTACCGAGCGGCGGCGGCGAGGGCCGGGACGACAGCCCGTGGGCCTACCGCGACATGGCCGCCGTCGGCCGCCGCATCAGCCGGGCGTACACGGCTTCCCGGCGCTACCTGGTGGCCAACGTCCCTCCGACCGCCCCACCCGCCGCCCTTGAACGGTCTGAAGGCCACCGGCCCGGGCCGGGTGACCGCTGATGCCGCTGCCCCCGGTGTGGATCCGCCGCCTAGTCATCGCCCCCGCCGTCATCCTGCTCGCCCTCGCGCTGGTCTCGACCCTGCCGCTGTGGCTGTTCCTCGGCCTGGTCGCGTCGCCGCTGGTCCCCGGGCATCTGCGGGTGCCCCGTCTGGTCCTGCTCGGCATCCTGTACCTCTGCTGGGACGCGGCCGCCCTGGTCGTGCTGGCGGTGCTCTGGGTGTGGTCCGGGTTCGGCCGTCACCTTCGTACGCCCGAATTTCAGCTCCGTCATTATCAAGTGACCGGGGCCTTCCTGCGGGTGCTGTTCTGGATCGCCCGCTGGGCGCTGCATCTGACCGTCGATGTGGTCGGTACCGACCCCGACACGGCCGTTCCCGGCCGCCCCGAGGTCGTGGTGAGCCGGCACGCCGGCCCCGGCGACTCGTTCATCCTGATCCACGCGCTGGTCGACTGGTTCGACCGCGAGCCGCGGATCGTGCTCAAGGCCACGCTGCAGTGGGACCCGGCGATCGACGTGCTGCTCAACCGCCTGCCCAACCGCTTCATCTCGCCCGGCCGCACCGGCACGGACACGCTGGAGCAGCAGATCAGCGAGCTCGCGACCGGCCTCGACGAGAACGACGCCTTCGTGATCTTCCCGGAGGGCGGCAACTTCACCCCGCGCCGCCGCACCGGCGCGATCGCCCGGCTGCGGGCCCGCGGCCTGGCCGAGGCGGCCGACCGGGCCGAGCATCTGCGGCACGTGCTGCCGCCGAAGCCGGGCGGCTTGTTCGCGGCGATCGACGCCGCGCCGGACGCCGGGGTGGTCTTCGTGGCCCACACCGGCCTCGACCGGATGGTGACCGTGGCCGACGTCTGGCGGGAGTTGCCCATGGACAAGCGGCTGGTCATGCGGTTCTGGAGCGTCGAGCCCGAGGAGGTGCCGACCGGCGAGCAGGAGCGCGTCGCCTGGCTCTACGACTGGTGGGAGAAGATCGACGCCTGGATCGACGAGAACCGCCCCGCGTTCCGTCCGTTGAGCACGGACTGGACCGCGAGGCGGAGCGCCGCGTCAGCTTCCGAGTGACTGGTACAGGCTGTCCGGCGCCTCGGTGATCTCCGAGGCCGCGGGGCGGGCGGCGGTCACCGGCACGCCGTAATCGGTGTAGAGCACCTCGAGCGGCTGCGCGTTCGGGATCTGGATGGTCAGCACCGACAGCCGGCCCTGCTCGTCCAGCCCGGCCGTGAAGGGCACGTTCTGGGCCTGGGTGTTGTCGACGGTCACCTGGGAGACGCCGGCCAGGCCGGCCGCCTTGGTCAGGTCGAGCGTGCCGGCGTAGCTGTTGCCGCCGGTCGCGTGCACGTCGGTGGCCGAGCCGAGCAGGTTCGACGTGTTCACCGGGTCGATCTCGCCCGGCCGCAGGCCGACGTTGGCGCCCTCGGGCAGCCGCGCGACGTCGACGTGGGTCCAGGTGCCGGCCTTGGTGAAGCCGGGCACCTGAAGGTAGAGGTCCTTCTCGATCAGCAGGGTCTTGAGGTTCAGGTCGGCGTTGGTTCCGCTGGCCTTGAGCTCGGCCGTGCCGACGCCCTTGGCCGGGTCGATCGCGCCGGCGAGCTTGAACCCCGTACCCGAGGTGGCGGTGATCTTGAAGCTCGTCGTGCCGAGCTGTGACGTCGCCTTGGTCAGCGCCTCGACGGCGGCCGGGTCGGCCGCGCCCACACTGGCTGACGCGCCCGCACTGGCCGGCGCGCCCGCGCTGGTCGCGTCGGCGGTGGGTGTCGTTCCGCCGTTCGAGCAGCCGGCGAGGACCAGCGCTGTCGCGAGACCCACCCCAGCGAACCGTGCTGTCCGCATGTCCGTCCCTCCTGCCGGCCGGCCTCCGGGTGACGCCGGCAACACCGGCATCAATGCCCGAAGACCGTTCCGGACAAACAGGACCAGGTCAGGCGCCCATGGCCTTGCGGAACTTCGCCGGCATCTCGACGACCTCGCCCGCGGCGGGCTTCGCGATGTTCACCGGCTCGCCCCAGTTGGAGTAGGTGGCGGTCATCTGCCCGGCGCCGGGCGCGATCGACTCGAGCGCCACCGACAGCTCCGTGAGCCGGCCCTCGGCGTCGGTCTCGGCCGTGAACGGCACGGCCGTGGCCTTGTTGCCGAGCGCCTTGAGCATGGCCTGGTTGGCCGTGCCGGCCTTGGTCATGTCGAGCGTGCCCTTGAACGCGTGGTCGCCCGTCTTCGTCACGTCGGACGCCGTGGTGATCAGCTTGGCGGTGTTGGCCGGGTCGGTGTTCTTGATGCTGATCGGGCTGCTGTCGGGCACCTGCGACACGTCGATGTGCATCCACTTGCCGGCGGTGGCGCCGATCGCGTCGCCGACCTGGCCCTCCGTCTTGACGTACAGGTCCTTGCCGATCTGCCGGGTCACCATGCTGCCGGCCGAGGAGAGGTCGGTGGACATCTCGGACGACCGGGTCTTGGCGTCGATCGCACCGGTGCCGCCGACGCCGGCCGCCGAGGCGAGCTTGAACTTCACCGGCGTATCACTGAATTTGGCGTACGCCTGCGTGAGCTCCTCGGAAGCCGAGGCGGGCGCCGTGGTCTCGGGCGCCTTCGTCGCCGGCGCGGCGTCGTCCTTCTTCGCCGTGTCGCCGCAACCGCCGGCCACCAGGGCGGCGGCGAGCGCCAGGCCCGCGATGGCGGATCGTCGAATACTCATGGTGGAGCTCCCCGTCGATGTGTCGATGGCAACGTGGTCGATGCCCGGGTGGACGGCTGACACGGTAGCTCAGGGGGTGTGACGCCCGCCTCCGGACCGCACGCGGCATGATTGCCGTGGCAGAAACCGCTCACCCCTCGGGAGGACCCGTGAGATTCGAGATCAGCAAGGTCCTCGACGCCATCGAGGCCCGGCTCACCACCGACCCCGCTCTCGCGCGCGCGGTGGTCGATATGTCGGAGATCGTCCGCTACGCGGACCTCGACGGCGGGCGGCCGGCCAGCTCGGTGCGGCTGGGCCTGGTCCTCGACGCGCTCGGACTGCGCTTCGCCGAGGAGAACGTCCCGGTTTACGTGGTGGTGCCCCGCGGTCTGCTATCCGACACCGATCTGACCTCGAACGAGCGAATGGTCATCCGCCGGTGGGCGGACGACGGCAAGGTCGAGGTGGTCCCGCAACTCGACGGCCGCGTCTTCGAGGCGGCCGACCTGCTCGGCGTGCCGGTGCTCACCCGCGGCCGGGCCGACCGTGAGCGCGAGCGTTACCCCTGGGTCGACGATCCGGGCCGCCTGCTGGCCGCCGTCGCCGGCGAGGGCGGCACCACGGTGCTGGTCCCCCGGGTCGGCCGCAACGAGCCGCCGCGGCCGCCGGAGCGCTCCCCGATGGGCGACCGGCTGCTGGCCCGCGTGTGGAGCTGCCCCGAGCCCAACTGCGCGAGCTACGGCTCCGGGGGCGACGCCGACAGCTTCTTCGCCGACATGCGCACCTTCACCAGCCCGGTCTCGCAGCCGCCGCCGGCCCTGCGCGGCGGGGTGCCGACCTGCCCGCGGCACGGCGCCCGGCTCAAGGACGCCGGTCAGCGGGCGGCGGTCGAGGTGCTTTCGGTACGCATCGACGGTGTCATCCGGCGCCGGTTCGTGGTCTCGACCGACGAGCCGGTGGTCGTGGGCCGCGCCCCCGAGGGCAACGGGATCATGCTGGGCCAGTGGCTCACCGACGACGCCCGCAAGTGGATCAGCCGCGGCCACGTGAAGTTCACGCTGCGCCCCGACGGCACGCTGACCGTGCAGGACGTGAGCACCAACGGCAGCGGCGTGCGCCCCGGCGGCTCGGCCGACGACGACGCCCGGCTCACCCTGCGCCGCGGCGAGACCCGCACGCTCGGTCCCGAGGACGTGGTGGAGCTCTACGCCAACGTCAACGTGGGCCGGGCGAGCATGTGGGCCACCGGCGGCGTCGCCCAGCCCCAGTCGGTGATGGGCGAGGCGCCGACGATGGCCCTGCGCAAGTTCGAGCGTTAGAGCGACAGGATCGCGGCCAGCTGGTCCACCGCGTGGTCGATCTCGGCCTCGGTGACGACCAGCGGCGGCGCCAGCCGGATGGTCGAGCCGTGCGTGTCCTTGGCCAGGACACCGCGCTCGGCCAGCAGCTCGCAGGCGCGGCGGCCGGTCATCAGCGCCGGGTCGATGTCGACACCGGCCCACAGGCCCCTTCCCCGTACGGCGATGAGGCCGCGCCCGATCAGCTCGCCCAGCCGGGCGTGCAACCGGTCGCCCAGCTCGGCCGAGCGCTTCTGGAACTCGCCGGTGGCCAGAAGGCGGACCACCTCGTGGCCGACCGCGCAGGCCAGCGGGTTGCCGCCGAAGGTCGAGCCGTGCTCGCCCGGCTTCAGCACGCCCAGCACGTCCCGGTCGGCGGCCACGGCCGAGACGGGTACGATGCCGCCGCCGAGGGCCTTGCCCAGCACGTACATGTCGGGGACGACGCCCTCGTGCTCGATGGCGAAGGTGCGGCCGGTACGGCCCAGCCCCGACTGGATCTCGTCGGCGATCATCAGCACGTTCTGCGCGGTACACAGCTCGCGCACACCGGCGAAGTAACCGGCCGGCGGCACGAGCACGCCGGCCTCGCCCTGGATCGGCTCCAGGAGCACGGCCACCGTGTTCGGCGTGACGGCGGCGGCCAGCGCCTCCAGATCGCCGTACGGCACCACGACGAAACCCGGGGTGTACGGCCCGAAGTCGGCCCGCGCGTCCGGGTCGGTCGAGAAGCTGACGATCGTGGTCGTACGCCCGTGGAAGTTGTCGGCGGCGACGATGATCTCGGCGCGCTCGTTCTCCACGCCCTTGACCTGGTAGCCCCACTTGCGGGCGACCTTGATCGCGGTCTCGACGGCCTCGGCGCCGGTGTTCATCGGCAGCACGAGCTCCTTGCCGCACAGCTCGGCCAGCGACCGGCAGAACGCGGCGAACTGGTCGTGCACGAACGCCCGGCTGGTCAGCGTGACCCGGTCGAGCTGGGCGTGCGCGGCGGCGATCAGCTCCGGGTGGCGGTGCCCGAAGTTCAGCGCCGAGTACCCGGCCAGGAAGTCGAGGTAGCGGCGGCCGTCGACGTCGGTGACCCAGGCGCCCTCGCCCTCGGTCACCACGACGGGCAGCGGGTGGTAGTTGTGCGCGGTGTACCGCTCGGCCTCGGCGAGCTCACCGGGGGTGCGCTGGTCAACGGTGGTCACGCTCGTACCTCCAAGGTGCAGCACTTGGGTCCGCCGCCGGCCTTGCGCAGCTCGGAGACGTCGACCCCGACGGTCTGGTAGCCGGCGGCGCGCAGCGCCCCGGCGAGATGGGTGGCCTGTTCCGGCAGAACCACGGTACGGCCGTCGCTGACCGCGTTGAGGCCGAGAACGGCCGCGTCCTCCGCGTTCGCGATCACCGCGTGCGGGTAGAGCTGACGCAGCACGGCCTGCGAGCCCGGTGAGAAGGCCGACGGCAGGTACGCGACGTTGGTCTCGTCGAGCACGCAGAGAGCCGTGTCGAGGTGGTAGTACGCCGGGTCGACCAGCTGAAGGGTGATCACCGGGCGCTGGAGGGCCTCCTGCGTCTCGGCGTGCGAGGCGTGCGAGGTCCGGAAGCCGGTGCCGGCCAGTAGCACGTCGCCGGCGAGCAGGATGTCGCCTTCGCCCTCGTTCGTGTGCTTCGGCTCGATCACGGTGAAGCCCCGCTCGCGGAACCAGGACGCGTACGCCGGGGCCTCGTCGGCCCGCTCGGCGTCGCGGAACTGCACGGCCAGCACCCGGCCGTCGACCACGGTGGCGCCGTTGGCCGAGAACACCATGTCGGGCAGGCCCGGCAGCGGGTCGATCAGCTCGACGGTGTGCCCCAGGTCGAGGTAGGTCTGCCGGAGGTTCTCCCACTGGCGGACGGCGAGCGCGTTGTCGTAGGGCGCCGTGGGATCCATCCACGGATTGATCCGGTATGTGACGGCGAAGTGGGTGGGCCGGCACATCAGGTAGCGGCGCGGCGAGGCCGTGGTGTTCATGGCAGAAACGCTAGAGCCGCCGGCCCGCACGAGGCCCTGGTTCAACCATGCGCCTGGCTTTCGATCATTGCGTGCTCAGGCGCGGGAACGGAGATTCGTTGCGTGGGCCCGGAAACACCTCGCGGGCGGCCTGAACCAGGCCGCCCGCGGAGGGTGAATGGGTGCCGGCGAACCGCCGGGTTTTTCGGGGCGGGAAGGGTGGTGACCAGTCCCGGTTCCGAGGGGTGCACCCGACTTCGTCGTCGGCTGCAACAGTTACTTACCCGTCAGAAACGGTCCACAAACCGCGCGTCCAGCCAATCCCGAAAATTGTTCACGGGCTGGGTGTCGGTGCCCAGCCAGTTCAGTGAACCGGTCAGGGCCAGGATGCCGAGCACGATGGCGCCGAGCGAGAAGACCATGCCGAGCAGGGCGTCCGACTTGCCGGCGACGTGCCGCTTGCCGGTGGCGTGGATGCCGCTCAGCGAAAGGATCAAGGCCAGGCCGGCGACGCCGATGCCGTAGCCGAGCAGCGGGCCCGACAGCACCAGGAACACCGACGCCACACCGAGGACCAGGCCCAGCGTGGCCAGCAGGCTGGCCCGCGGCTTCGGCCCGGCCGGAACGACGGGTGTGGGCTCGACTTTCTTCTGCTCGAGCGTGGGGGGCTCGTCGCGGTCGACGCGGCGCGGGGGCGTCTTGTCGACGACGGCGCTGCCGGTGGGGCGGCCCACCGAGGGCGGGGGCGGCGGGGGATCGAGCTTGCGCTCCGCCTTCGTGACGTCCGGGTCCTGCCGGGGCCGTACGGGGGAGGTGGCGGCCGGCTGGGTGGGCGTCTCCGTGGTATCGGTCTCGGTCTGGCGGGAGAACGTCGGGATCCTCACGTCAGCACCTCCTTGAGCGATTCGGGGGATGCCAGTCCTGTACCCCGAACGCTCAGGAAACACACAACGGGCGCGCGGCCGATGGCCACGCGCCCGCGTCTGTGCAGGTCAGGAGATCGGAGCGCCGCTCGGGTTCACCTGGTTGGCCTTGCTGATCACGTGGTCGATCAGGCCGTACTCCTTGGCCTGGTCGGCCGTGAACCAGCGGTCACGGTCGGAGTCGCGCTCGATCTCCTCCGGGGTGTGCCCGGTGTGGAAGGCGATCCGCTCGTTCATCGTCTGCTTGATGTGCAGCATGCTCTCGGCCTGGATGGCGATGTCGGCCGCGGTGCCGCCGATGCCACCGGAGAGCTGGTGCATCATGATCCGCGCGTGCGGCAGCGCGTACCGCTTGCCGGGCGTGCCCGCGCAGAGCAGGAACTGGCCCATCGAGGCGGCCATGCCCATCGCGATCGTCGCCACGTCGTTCTTGATGTACTGCATCGTGTCGTACACCGCCATGCCGGCGCTGATCGAGCCGCCCGGCGAGTTGATGTAGAGCGCGATGTCCCGCTCACTGTCGGCGGAGGCGAGCAGCAGCAACTGGGCGCAGATGCGGTTGGTCACCTCGTCATTGACCTCGCTGCCGAGGAAGATGATCCGCTCGCGCAGGAGCCGCTCGAACACCTGGTCGTCGAAGGATGCGCCGCCGGCCCGCATAATCAACTCGTCAACACTCATGACAACACCCTCTCGCATCCGTCTGGGGGCCCGTCACTCGACCGGCCGTTCGACGCCTTAAAGCTTTACGCAGGAGCGCCCGGTCTCCCAGCGATTCCCCTCATGGCGAATCCGCTCTGGGCATAACCGGTCGCTTCCGCGACGGGTGGTGTCCCGGGCCCGGCCCGGCACCCATCGACGGCATGACCATTCTGCTTCCCAGCGCGGCCCACCCCAACCGCCGCCGCGCCGTCACGCTCATCACGTCCGCCGTCGCCGCCGCCCTGCCCCTGACCGCCGGCGCCGCCCGCCCACCGAACCCAGCTCCCGCGCCCGCGGCTCCCAGGGCTCCGGCGCCCCCGAACCCGTACGCCTCGCGCTGGCTCGGCTTCAGCCCATGGATCTTCTGCTCTGCTCCCGGGTCCAGAGCCGTTGTCGGACTCTTCGATGCCGGAGAGGACTACATCGATCCTGACCAGCTGGGGCGCGTAGCAAGAAGGCCGTCAGCACGCAGCGACGGCAATTTCGGCCTTTCGGACCCGGCGCCGGCTTCGCGGTCCGCGCCGAGCCCCCGCGCCGGTGCGGGCGCGGGGGTGGCGGTGGGGTCAGCAGTTGGTGGCTACGCCCTTGCCGAACTTGCAGGTGTTGATGGTCTTGCCGGCCGCGTTGCGCAGGGTCGCGGTGTCGCCGGTGTTGTTCCAGATGTAGTTGCCCGAACCCCAGTAGCGGTCGATGGCGGACGGCTTGCCGGCGGTTCCCTTGCCGGTGTGCACGACCACCGACTTGCCGGGGGCCAGGGCGTAGGCGCCGAACTTGTACACGTGGTTCGCCGCGTCGCGGACCGTGAAGTTCTTCAGCTGGATCGTCTTCTTGGTGCTGTTCGTCAGCCGGAACCATTCGGCGTTCAGGCTTGCGTTGCTGCGGGTGTCCTTGCCCGGCGAGTCGTAGTAGATCCGGCTGAAGTACACCGGCGCCTCGGCCGCCTGGGCCGGCGTGGCCACCGCAAAGCCCAACATGGACGCCGCGGCCGCCGCCGCCACGAAGAACCTCTTCTTCACCCTGTAAGCCTTCCCTCGTGAAAGTGAACTGAGCCCGCTGATGCTGCCCTGTCCAACGAGGTCCGGCTCATCAAGGCAGTTCCGCTGAACGGCCGGAACCGTCCGGCCGTACGTCAGCTGCCCTCGGTCCAGACGGCGCGGTCGAGGAACCCGTCGCCGTCGTCGTCGTACATCCGTTTCTCGAAGTCGCCGTCATGGTCCTTGTCGTAGCCGGCGAAGTCGACGCGGTTGTCGAGGTCGAGGTCGACGCCGATGAAGTCGGTGCGGCCGTCGTCGTTCAGGTCGACCAGGATGTCGACGCCGCCGTCGGCCCGGCCCCGGAAGGTGGCCTCGTCGAGGGTGCCGTCGCCGTCCGCGTCGACCTGGTTGTCGTAGTCGTCGACCTGCTCGTCCCGTACGGCCGCAGCCGTCTCCCGTACTACCTCGCCGATCTCGTCCGGCAGGTGCGGGGGCGCGTCGCCGAGGCCCGTGACGGCGGGCAGGCCGTCGAGGTCGGGGTTGTCGCCCAGGCCGGTGACCGGAGCGGACAGGTCCTGCCCGTTCTGGGTCGCGACCATGCCGGCCACCGTGCCGAACTCGGACCACGGGCCCAGGTCGTCGCCGCCGAACTTAGCCATTCCTGCACCATAGGGCCATCAGTCCAGCTCCGGCATCGCCACCGCGTGGGGACGGGGACGGCAGGAGCCGCACTGCACCGCGTCGTCGACGACCAGCGCCTCGGCCCGGCGCCGGCTCTCGGAGCGGTTCACCTGAAGGATGTAGGGCCCGAACCGGGCGTGGTCCGCGCACACGCCCCGGCCGCAGAAGCGGCAGGTGGCGCGGGCGGGCTCGGCACAGAACCAGCAGAGCATCAAGCCTCCTGTGTGCACTCCGGGCTCAGCCGCCGGCTCCGCCCTCCCCGGTGCTCTGGGTCGTCTCGGGCACGTCCGGTGTGGTCGGCGGCGTCGTCGCGGGCGTCGTCGGTGGGGTGGTGGGCGGCGTCGTCTTCGGAGTCGTCGGCGGCGTGGCCGGCGGCCGGGGCGTCGTGGGACGGACGGTCGGCGACGTCGTGGTGGGCGGCGCGGTCGTCGCGGGCCGGGTGGTGGTGGACGTCGGGTCCGTCGGGTCGGTGGGGGCCTCGGGCTCGGTGGTCTCGACGGGATCATCGGTCTGTGACGGTGTGACTACAGTAGCGCTCGGCGAGGCGGGAACGCTCGCCTCGGTGGAGGGATCGGACGGGGCCGGCTCCTCCGACTCCTCCGATTCCGACGGCGCCGGGGCGCTCTCCTCCGGCGGCGCTACCGGTGCGCCGTCCTGGCAGGCGAGCTGCGCGCCGGTCGCGGGCGCGGCCGTGCCACCGACGGCGACCTTGCCCGACGAGACGGTGACGGCCGCCGGTTCGACCGAGAACCAGGCGGCGCCGGTGTTGGTGACCCGGCCCTCGCTGCGGTCGACGGTGAGGGCGAGCGGCTGGAAGGCCCCGCTCGTGCTGCCGGTGCCGGCCAGCAGTCGGCCACTCTGGAGCGAGAGCATGGCCACC
This sequence comes from Actinoplanes sp. NPDC048988, assembly GCF_043197815.1. Taxonomy (NCBI): domain Bacteria; kingdom Bacillati; phylum Actinomycetota; class Actinomycetes; order Micromonosporales; family Micromonosporaceae; genus Actinoplanes; species Actinoplanes sp. NPDC048988. The sequence continues at coordinate 893,102 of NZ_JBICTW010000001.1, forward strand.
GGCGCGCGGTGCCGGCCGCTCTGGACGTGCAGGCCGCCGATGCCTACCTTGCTGCCGCCGCAGACGCGGGTGGACGCCCCGCCCGGAAAGACGAGGTCGGCCGACGATCCGGCCGGCACGTCGATGGTCTCACCCAGGTCGATGTGGCGCGAGGCGCCGGCGGCCAGGGTGGCCTGCTCGCCGTCGAACGTGGCCGTCACCGGGCCGGCGCCGATGGTCAGCAGCAGCTGGTCGGACGGCATCTCGGCCCACGCCGGGCCGGCTTTGAAGTTGAGGCCGGCGAAGAAGAGGGCCCCGGTCAGTACGACCACGGCGGCCCACCGCAACCCGCGCTCGAAGCGCAGGTCGGCCGCGGGGTCGGCCTGCTCCTGGGGTGGGCCGGGCGGCACGGCCAGGGGCGGGTAGGCGTCCCGGGCGCCGGAGCTCAGGAAGCCCTTCACGGCGACCACCGGCATCTCGGATCCGGGCCGGTGGGTGGCGCCGACCAGGGGCGGCAGGTCGGAGGCGTCCGGCAGCACCCACAGCCGCACCGGCGTGCGGGACTGGGCCACCATGCCGGGGCTGCCCTCGCCGACCGGGCCGACCAGCGTGCCGCGGCGCAGCTCGAGGCCGTCGGGCAGGGCGATGACGCCGGACTCGACGACCACCGCGTGGGTGGGACCGGGCAGGATGACCGGCGCGCCCGGGTCGAGGTCGACCGGGTGGGCCGAGGCGATCAGGGCGAGCCGCTGGTCGAGATCGAGGCCGGCCAGCGCCGGGGTGTCGGCGAACAGCGCCTCGGCCTCGGCCCGGTCCTGCGGCGGCGGGCCGGGCAGCGGCCCGACCACAGTGGCCACGGTCGCGGTGGGGATGGAGAGCAGCGTCGTGCCGGCGGTGTGCCAGTCGAGCTGGGTCGATCGCCCGGTCAACGCGTTGACCAGGCCGACGACCGCTCCGGGGCCGACGTGGTGGCGGATCGTGCCGGGCGGGTCGCCGGGCATGCGGGCCTCCAGGGCGCCCTCGACGACCACCAGGACGGCCTGCTGCGAGCCGCCGGAGAGCACGACCTGGCGCCCTTTCGGCGGGTGCAGCCAGCGGGCGCGGGCGGCCAGGCCCTGCAGCGCCGGCTCGGGCAGGCCGCCGAGCTCGGAGGCGCGCAGCGCGGCCAGCCGGCGCGGGCTGTCGGCCTCGCGATCGTTCTCGGCGCGGCGCAGCCGGGAACCGGCCAGCCACCGGACGACCTTGCCGATCACGAGGAAGACGACCGGTCCGGCCACGCCGAACATGATCAGCAGGAGCAGCAGGGCGCCGAACGGCCCGGAGTGCCACAGGCCGGTGGCGGCCCCGGAGACCCGGTCGATCCAGAGCCGGTACGCCAGCACGAGCGCGAGCGCGGTCCAGGCCAGCGCGAGATAGCCGTAGAGCGCGATCAACCGCCCCTCGCGATCGAGGGTCTTCCAGCCCGGCGACCGCCGGCGCAGGCGGCCGCTCAGCCAGGCCAGCGCCCGGTCCCGCAGCTGCGGAATCTCGGTCCAGTCGGTCAGAAACTGCTGGCCGTCGCGCCGCAGCAGCGGGCTGAGCTGGAAGAACAGGCTCAGATAGCAGAGGAAGGCCAGCTTGAAGGCGAGGCCGGCCAGCGGTGGCACGGCCAGACCGGCGAGCTGGGCCACGCCGGCCAGCAGCAGCGTGCCGGCCGGGCCGGCGGCGGCGACGAGCAGGCGGGCCCGGCGCCCGGCCATCCAGACGTCGCTGGTCTCGACGAAGACCGAGGGCATTCCGTACGAGACGAGCAGGCCGGCCGCCGGCACCTCACGTCCCGTGGCCTTGACCGCGAGGGCCCGGCCGATCTCCCGGACGCCGACCACGATCAGGTTGAGCAGCACGAGCACGACCGCGCCGAGCAGGTACGAGTCGCCGGACAGGAACAGCGACCGGCTGCCCCGGACCCAGGTGACGGCGAACAGGGCCAGGCCGATCACCGCGAGCGCGCCGGTCGCGATGGCGGCGCCCCGGCCGAACAGGAAGCGGCCGCCGGCCCGGTAGAGGGTGAGGAACAGGCCGTCGGCGTCGAAGGCGAGCCGGCGGGGCCCGGGCGCGGCGGGCGACGGCAGCGGCCGGCGCCCGATCTCCTCGAGCGGGCGGAAGGCGTCCATCGGCAGCTCGTCGAGCATGCGGTGGGCGGCCAGGTCGGCCACGACCCGGCGGACCTGGTCGGGGGCGAGCCGCCCGGCGATCCGCGCGAACTCGGCGACCAGCCGGGTGACCGTGTTCTCGCCGTCCATGAGCAGGGCGAGCTGCCACTCCTCGTCGGTCAGCCGCAGGTATCCGGCCCGGCTGCCGTCGTCGGGCGAGCGCAGCAGCAGGTAGGCGCCGCCGCGGGCGTCGGCCAGCTGCACGGCCTCGACGCCGGCGCGCAGCACCGGCCGGGCCCGGGACGGGTTGAGGCGGTCGACGACGGCGCCCCAGAGTCCCGGATCGCCGGACTCACCCGGGGTGCGCCCGGCCACGGCCTCCCAGACATTTGTCTCGACGTGCGATGTCACGGAAGGGCGCGCCTTTCACTGCCTCGGTGTCGCCCATGGGCGATGGCGAATGGCAGATTAGGCCGTCCGGACGGCCTAAAGCGAGACCCACGTGCCGATTTGTGGCGTTTTCCCCGTAATCGGAGAATGACACCGGACAAACGTACGGCGGGCGGCGCGGCAACCCCCTTGCCGCACCGCCCGCCGTCGCGGGAGGGAACTGCTGGTCTTTTACTTGGACTCGGCCAGCGTGACGGTGACCGTCTTCTTGGCGCCGTCCCGGGTGTACTCGAGGGTCATCTGCTGACCGACAGCGCCGCCCTGGACCGCGGCCACCAGGTCGTCGGAGTCGCCGATGCTCTTGCCGTCGGCCGAGGTGATGACGTCGCCCTGCTGGAGGCCGGCCTTGGCGGCCGCACTGCCCGCGGTGACCTGGCTGACCAGGGCGCCGCCGTTCTCCCCGTCGGCCACGCTCACGCCGAGCGCCGGGTGGCTGACCTTCTTGCCGGCCATCAGGTCCTCGGCGACCTGCTTGGCCTTGTCGCTCGGGATGGCGAAGCCGAGGCCGATGTTGCCGCTGCCGCTGCCCTGGGTGGCGATCGCCGAGTTGATGCCGATGACCTCGCCGAGGGTGTTGACCAGGGCACCACCCGAGTTACCGGGGTTGATCGGCGCGTCGGTCTGCAGCAGGCCGGACATCGTGGTGCTGGAGCCCGACTGCGGCTGGCTCTGGCCGCCGAACGGGTTCTGCTGCTGCGGCTGCTCTTCCTCGCTGCTGGACTGGATGGTGCGGTCCTTGGCGCTGATGATGCCGGCGGTGACCGAGCCCTCCAGGCCGAGCGGGCTGCCGATCGCGAGCACGGTGTCGCCGACCTGCATCTTGGCGCTGCTGCCGAAGGTGGCGGGCTTGAGGTCGGACAGGCCGACCTTGACCACGGCCAGGTCGGTGCGCGGGTCGGTGCCGACGATCGAGGCCGACGACTTCTTGCCGTCGGCGAAGATCACGGTCACCGAGTCACCCTGGGCGGTGGCGACCACGTGGTTGTTCGTGACGACGTAGCCGTCCTTGGTCAGTACGACGCCGGAGCCCTCACCGGTCTCGGTCTTGATCGACACAACGCTGTCCTGCACGGCCGAGGCGATGGTGGCCAGCGACGAACGATCGACCACCTCCTTCTTGGTGACCGACGAGTTGCCGGTCTGCACCGTGGGCGACGAGTTGTCGTCGTCGAAGGCCAAGGCGGTCGCGGCGCCGACGCCGCCGGCGCCGAGCGCGATCAGCACGGCCGCGGCGCCGGCGATCAGGATCTTGCGGCCCCGGGTGTTGCGCGGCCGCTGCTGCTGGTCGACGGGGGCGGCCCAGGCCGGCTGCCCGTCGGAGGCCCAGGTCTGGCCCTCGCTCCAGGCCTGGCCCTCGGCGGTGCCGATCTGGGGCTGCGTCTGGGTGGTGCCGCCGGGGGCCCAGGCGCCCGGCGTGCCGGCGTAGGCCGACTGCTGCGCGTAGGGCGACTGGGGCTGCTGCGGCGGGCCGTAAGGCTGGTAGCCGGGGTGTTGGTAGCCGGCGTGCTGCTGCCACGGGGACGGCTGCTGCCACTGGGGAGCGCCGGACTGGGGAACGCCGGGCTGGGGAGCGCCCGACTGGGGAACGCCGGACTGGGGAACGCCCGACTGAGGAACGCCGGATTGGGGAACGCCGGACTGAGGGGCGGCGGCCGGCGGACCCCACTGCGGGGTCTGCGGCGCGGCCGGGGGAACGACGGGCTGCGCGGCCGTCGGCTCCTCAGACTGTCCCCGCTCCGGGCTGCTGCTCTCAGAGGAGGCGTCCGCGGGTCGCGGGTCGGTCTCGTTCTCGTTCATGCCCACAACATTGCCCCGTCGCGCTCGTACCGACCTGTGTTAGCCCTGGATGTTTTCTGTGAAGCCTTTATCCCGATTTAGCGTAGGCAAAGTCACCTTGAAGGTGGCCCCCTGCCCCGATTCCGAGATCACCTCAACGGTTCCTTGGTGTGACCTGACGATCGCCGCCACGATGGCCAGCCCCAGACCGGTGCCCGTGGCCGCCCGCTGGGTGTTGCGGGTCCGCGCCTCGTCCACCCGGTAGAACCGCTCGAAAATATGCGATTTCTGGCTCTCTGTCAGCCCCGGTCCGGTGTCGGACACCTCGAAGGCCGCCCGGCCGTCCGGCTCGGCGTAGACCCGCAGGGTCACCGTCGCCTCCGGCGGCGTGTGCACCAGGGCGTTCGTCATCAGGTTGCCGATCACCTGGCGCAGGCGGGCGTCGTCGCCGTCGACGACCAGGCTCTCGGCGCTGTCGCGGACCTCGAGCTCGATGGTGCGCTCGGGCGCGGTGGCCTGCGCGGCCTCGACCGCGTCGAGGGCCAGCACCGGCAGCTCGACCGGGGCCAGATTGAGCGGCCGCTCCCGGTCCAGACGGGCCAGCAGCAGCAGGTCCTCGACGAGCAGGCCCATCCGGGCCGCCTCGTCCTCGATCCGGCGCACCAGCTTGGCGACGTCCTCGGGGTTGGTGACCGCGCCCTGGCGGTACAGCTCGGCGAAGCCGCGAATGGTGGTCAACGGCGTACGGAGCTCGTGCGAGGCGTCGGCCACGAACTGCCGCATCTTGCCCTCGGAGCGCACGGCCCGCGACTCGGAGTGCTGGGCCGCCTCGGCCGCCTCGTTGGCGACCGCCTCCGCCGCGCGGGCCGCCGCCTCGGACTCGGCGCGGGCGGTGAAGGCCGCCTCGATCTGCGCGAGCATGGCGTTCAGGGCCCGGGAGAGCCGGCCCAGCTCGGTCGTCGGCGGGCCGTCGTGCCCCTCGGGATCGGGCACGCGCCGGGTCAGGTCGCCGGCGCCGATCGCGGCCGCGGTGCGCTCGATCTGGTGCAGGGGGATGAGGCTCTGCCGGACCAGGGCGGCGCCGACCGAGGCGAGCGCGATCAGCACGCCCACGCCGACCAGCAGGTCGACCCAGAGCAGCTGACTGACCGCCTGTTTGATCACCGAGACCTTCTCGGCGACCTGGAGCACGGCGCCGCTCTGGTCGACGATGACCAGCACCCGCCACTCGACCTTGCCGTTCACCGACTTGGTCGTGTACGGCTCACCGAGCACCGCGTTGACGTTGTCGAGGCCCTTGACCAGCGGCGGGTAGTCACCCTCGGCCAGGTCGAGATCGCCCTTGGCCACGCCGTCCTCGGGGTCGCGCACGCCGCTGACCGAGCTCAACGAGACGAAGAAGTCGGCCGGCACCGGGATCCTGATGTCGTAGCGCACCCGGGCGATCGTCGCCGCGTAGACGCTGATCGACGAGTCGACCCGCTTGAGCAGGTAGTTGTGCAGGGCGTAGGTGCTCGCGGCGCTTATCGCGACCAGCGCCGCGAAGACCAGCGTCAGCACGGAGGCCACCAGCTTGACCCGCAGCGGGACGGAGCGCAGGCTGCCCTGCAGCGGGAGCGTGGTGCGTACCCGCTCGGTGAGGGTCACGGCGCGGCTCAGACGGCGGGTTTGCGGAGCACGTAGCCGACGCCGCGAAGGGTGTGGATCAGGCGCGGCTGCACGTTGTCGACCTTGCGGCGCAGGTACGAGATGTACGACTCGACGATGTTGTCGTCACCGCGGAAGTCGTACTTCCAGACGTGGTCGAGGATCTGCGCCTTGGACAGCACCCGGTTGGCGTTGAGCATCAAGTAGCGCAGGAGCTTGAACTCGGTGGGCGAGAGCTGCACGCGCTGACCGGCGCGGTAGACCTCGTGGGTCTCCTCGTCGAGCTCGAGGTCGGCGAAGACCAGGCGCGACGGCTCCTCGTCGCCCTGCGTCGTGCGGCGCAGCACCGCCCGGATGCGGGCGGTGAGCTCCTCGAGGCTGAACGGCTTGGTGACGTAGTCGTCGCCGCCCAGGGTGAGGCCGCGAATCTTGTCGTCCGTGCCGTCCCGGGCGGTCAGGAAGACCACGGGGGTACGCTGGCCGCCCTCGCGCATGAGCCGGATGACCTCGAAGCCGTCGAGGTCGGGCAGCATCACGTCGAGGACGACGAGGTCGGGGGTGGAGTTTTTCGCCGCGCTGACCGCCGCGCTGCCGCTCGTCGCGGTGCTCACGTCGAAGCCGGCGAATCGAAGGCTGGCGGAAAGCAGCTCGAGGATGTTCGCGTCGTCCTCGACGACGAGCAGTTTCGCCTCGGCCTGCTTGGGCTGGGTCTGAACGGCCATGACACCCAGTATTTATCAGTCCGCTGCGACTGGCCTGCACGGCGGCTGAAAGTTTTCTGAAAGACGGCTTAGGCCGCCAGGCGGTATCCGGAGACGCGGAGCGAGGACTGCGCGGCGCGGGCGAGCACCTTGCGGTCGGCGCCGGCGGCGGGGCGCAGCGCGGGAGCGGTCACGAGGGTGACTGTCAGCTTCTTGAGAGCGGCGACCCGGCGTACGGAATCCCACAGGGTGTCGTCGCCGATGAAGGCGGCCGCCGTCGAGTCGTAGACGAGCGAGGCCGGCACCACGGGAGCGCCCGCGTCGATCGCGGCCTGGAACAGCGCCGGCCGGAAGGCGCCCTGGTTGGCGCCGCAATAGGTGGTGCCCTCGGGGAACGCCGCGACCGTCCGGCCCGACCGCAGCGCCGCGGTCACCTCGGCCACCGTGGCCGGCAGCGCCTTGGGCCGGGAGCGGTCGATGAAGATCGCGCCGGACAGGCCGGCCAGGGCCCCGATACCCGGCCACGAGCCCACCTCGCCCTTGGCCACCAGGCGCACCGGCGCCGACGCCATCAGCACCAGGATGTCCAGCCAGGAGACGTGGTTCGCGACCAGCATGCTGCCCGGTTTCACGGCCGGGCCCTGCCGGACCACCCGGATGCCCAGGACCGCGAGCATCGCGCGGGCCAGGGTGCGCAGCGCGACCCCGCGCAGCAGGGGCACGAGCAACAGACCCCCGGCGAGTACGCCGGCCAGGGTGACCATGCGCAGGAAGCCGGCACCGGGAAGCACCCGCCGGTCGGCGCCGTCCCGGCACAGCGCGGTGCACCCGGACACCGGCTGCCACAGGGCGATCATCGGGTCGCTCCCAGGAAGTGGCGGCGGTACCGCGGGTCCAGCCGGTCCATGGAGAACAGCACGTAGAAGTCGGCGCAGTCGAAGTCGGGGTCGTAGGCCGGTTCGCCGCAGACCCAGCTGCCGATCCGCAGATAGCCCTTGAGCAGGGCCGGCGGCTGCACCTTGGGGTCGCCCTCGAGATCGGTACCGGCCAGCCAGTTGCGGCGCGGGGTGACCCGCAGGGCGGGCGGCGAGAGGTGCTTGTTCCGCACCCGGGCCCAGACGCCGGCCGCGGTGACGCCGCCGTCGTCGAGCGGCACCGAGGCGCAGCCGCCGAGCCAGCGCAGGTTGTTCAGGTGCAGGTAGCGGGCCAGGCCGGCCCACATCAGGTTGACCACCGCGCCGCTGCGGTGGTCGGGGTGCACGCAGGAACGGCCGGTCTCGACCAGCTGGTCGCGCAGCGGGCGCAGGCCGGCCAGGTCGAACTCGCCGTCGCCGTAGCGGCGGCCGGCGCGCTCCGCGGCCTTCGGCGGAAGCATCCGGTAGGTGCCGACCACCGCGCCGGACGCGTCGTCGCGCACGATCAGGTGGTCGCAGAACTCGTCGAACTCGTCGACGTCGCGCCCGTCGGCGGAGGCGGGGAGACGGGCGCCGAGCTCGCCCGCGAAGACGTCGTGTCGCAGCCGCTGCGCGGCGGCGACCTGCTCGGGGTCGTCGGCGATGAGCAGGGTGTAGCCGCTGGTCCCGGTGGGGGCGGCGGCGGTAAGTAATACGGCCATGTGACTTGTGTAAGGGTGACACCTGCCGATGGAATGTCGGTCCAGGTGGCGATTCATGGCTACAAAATGAACGGCTTGTGCGAGCCTTCCTCACATGCTCATTCCTGCTCGTTACAACGGGCCACCGGGCACCGGGAACGGTGGATGGTCGGCCGGGGCCTTCGCGGTCGCGGCCGGGGCGCGGCCGGGCGGGCCGGTCCACGAGGTGACCCTGCGGGTACCGCCGCCGCTGGAGACCGAGCTGCGGCTCGAGGGCGGGTCGGTGCTCGACGGCGACACGCTCGTGGCCTCTCTGTCCGAGGTCGGCGGGGCGCTGTCACCGGTCCCGCCGGTCGGGTTGCCGGAGGCGGCCGAGGCCTCGACGTCGTACCCCGGCTTCACGGCGCACCCCTTCCCCACCTGCTACGTCTGCGGGACGGAGCGCCCGGACGGGCTGCGCGTCTTCTCCGGGCCGCTGGCGGACGGGCGTACGGCCGCACCCTGGTCCGTGCCCGAACAGGCGGATCTGCCGGTGGTCTGGGCCGCGCTCGACTGTCCCGGCGGATGGGCGGCGTTGAACAGCGGGCGGACGTACGTGCTGGGACGCATCGCGGCCGACGTCGCCGCGCTGCCCGAACCGGGCACGACCTGCGTGATCATGGGCGCCGCGGTCGAGTTCAGCGGCCGCAAGGCGCTCGTGAACTCCACGGTGTACGGACCGGAGGGTGATCGAATCGCCACGGCACGGGCCACATGGATCGCCACGGTTTAGTAGGTTGACCTTTCCCAGACCTCGGAAGGGATGTCGATGAGCACCGACGAGATCGTCGTCGAGCACCTCACGAAGCAATACAAACGTCTACGTGCGGTGGACGATCTCTCGTTCAGCGTCCGCACCGGCCGGGTGACCGGGTTCCTCGGTCCCAACGGCGCGGGTAAGACCACCACGTTGCGGATGCTGCTCGGGCTGGTCACGCCGACCTCCGGCCAGGCCACCTTCGGCGGTACGAAGTACGTCGACCTGCACGACCCGATCAAGCACGTCGGGGCCGTGCTCGAGGCGTCCAGCGCCCACCGCGGCCGCACCGGACGCAACCACCTGCGGATGATCTGCCGCGCCGCCGGCCTGCCGGACAGCCGGGCCGACGAGGTGCTGACCATCGTCGGGCTCACCCCGGCCGCCAACCGCAAGTTCAAGGGCTACTCGCTGGGCATGCGCCAGCGGCTCGGCATCGCCGCGGCCCTGCTCGGCGACCCGCGCGTGCTGATCCTCGACGAGCCGGCCAACGGCCTCGACCCCGAGGGCATCCGCTGGATGCGCGACCTGCTCAAGGCGCTGGCCACCGAGGGGCGCACCGTGCTCGTCTCCAGCCACCTGCTGGGCGAGATGCAGCTGCTGGCCGACGACGTGGTGATCGTGGCGGCCGGCAAGCTGATCCGGCAGGGCCCGGTCGACGAGGTGCTGGGCACGATGGGCACGGGTGCCCACGTGCGGGTCCGCACCCCGCAGCCGGCCGAGCTCAAGGCCGCCCTCTCCGAGCTGAACGCGACGGCCACCGAGCAGTCCGACGGCTCCCTCATGGTGATCGGGGCCGAGGCCGCCGCCATCGGCCACGCCGCCTTCACCGCCTCGGTCGAGCTGCACGAGCTGGCCACCGAGCGCGGCGACCTCGAACAGGTGTTCCTTCAGCTCACGGCCGGAAAGGCGGGCATCCGATGAGTCTCGGCCTGGTCAACGCGGAGCTGTTCAAGGTCCGTACCACCTCGATCTGGTGGATCCTGGGCATCGTCCTGGTGCCGTTGTACGCGGCGAGCGTGCTGGCCAACTGGGCCACGTTCGCCACCACCGACCCCGCCACCACCGATGGCGCGACCGACGTCCAGGCCGAGCAGGTGCAGGCCGCGCTCGAGCCGGTGAACGTGGCCACCACGATGTACACCAGCGGTCAGTACTTCGGCATCCTGATCGTGGTGCTGCTCGCCGCGATCATCGTGACGAGCGAGTTCTTCCACCTGACGGCCACTACCACGTTCCTGACGACGCCGCGGCGGGAATCGGTCATCCTGGCCAAGTTCGGCGCCGCGATCGCGGTCGGCCTGATCGTCTGGCTGGCGACCACGGTGATCAACCTGATCGTCGTACCACCGATCATGTCGAACCTGGATGTGCCCACGCAGCTCGGCTCGGGCGACGTCTGGCGGGCCATCGGGCTCAACGCGCTCGCCTTCATCCTGTGGGCGATCCTCGGTGTCGGCGTGGGCGTGCTGATTCGCAGCCAGATCGCGGCCACCCTGGTCCTGGCCATCTCGTACGTGGTCGGCAGCGCGGCCCTTCAGCTGGTGTTCTTCCTGCTCAGCCAGTGGGTGGCCGAGTGGATCAACAAGCTTCAGGTGCTCGTTCCGACGACCGCGTCGCAGCTGATGATCTCCGGGACCGACCTTCCCGGTAACCCTCCGCGATGGGTTGGCGCCGCCGTGCTGATCGGCTACGCCGCCCTCACCGGAATCATCGGCACATTGATCACCAAGCGTCGCGACATCTCCTGACCCATCCGACCGCCCCACCACCACCCTTAAGCGGATCAATAGCTTTCTCCCCGTCACACAACCGACGTGGGGACAGTTCGCCTCTAGGGACGGCGTAGCCTGGATGCCGAATCCTTCCCGTCCCATGTGACGGAAACAGTCGCGTGCTGACAAACATGGTGAAAGAGGCGAACACGGAAGTGTCGACCCAGCAGACCTCTCATGAGAACCCACTCGCGGACTTCGGTCCCAACGAGTGGATCGTCGACGAGATGTACCAGCGATACCTGGCCGACCCCACCAGCGTCGACCCCGCATGGCACGACTTCTTCGCCGACTACAAGCCGGCGATGGCCACGGGATCGATCGTGACGCCCGACGAGGCGACCGCGGCGAACGCCACCGCGAGCGCCAAGCGCGCCGGCACCGACGCGCCGGCCGCCACCACTGTGGCTCCCGTCAAGCCGACTGTTCCCGCTCCTGAGAAGCCGGCCGCCAAGCCGGCCCCGGCCCCGAAACCGGCGCCCAAGCCGGCCCCGGCCGAGGCCAACGGCAAGGCCGCCGAGGGTACGAAGACCACCACGCTCCGCGGTGTCGCTGCCAAGATCGTACAGAACATGTCGGCCTCGCTGGAGGTGCCGACCGCCACATCGGTGCGCACGGTCCCGGCCAAGCTCATGGTCGACAACCGCATCGTGATCAACAACCACCTCCAGCGCGGCCGGGGTGGCAAGGTCAGCTTCACCCACCTGATCGGCTGGGCGCTGATCCGCGCGGTCATGAAGCACCCGGAGATGAACAACTCGTTCGCCGAGGTGGACGGCAAGCCCGCCCTGGTCCAGCCGGAGAGCATCAACCTCGGCATCGCCATCGACCTCGCCAAGAAGGACGGCTCGCGCACGCTGGTCGTGCCGTCCATCAAGGGCTGCGAGAAGATGGACTTCCGTAAGTTCTGGCAGGCGTACGAGGACGTGGTCCGGCGCGCCCGCCGCAACGAGCTGACCATGGACGACTACGCCGGCACGACGATCTCGCTGACCAACCCTGGCGGCATCGGCACGGTGCACTCCATCCCCCGCCTGATGACCGGCCAGAGCGCGATCATCGGCGTCGGCGCCATGGAGTACCCGGCGCCCTACTCCGGCATGAGCGACGAGACCCTGACCGACCTCGGGGTCAGCAAGGTCACCACGCTGACCAGCACGTACGACCACCGAGTCATCCAGGGCGCGCAGTCCGGCGAGTTCCTCAAGGCGATGCACGAGTTCTTGCTCGGCGACCACGCCTTCTACGACGAGATCTTCACGTCGCTGCGGATCCCGTACGAGCCGGTCCGCTGGGTCCGCGACGTCGCGCACACCTCCGAGGGCCAGATCGACAAGGCGGCCCGGGTCGTCGAGCTCATCCACGCGTACCGCGTGCGCGGCCACCTGATGGCCGACACCGACCCGCTCGAGTTCGAGATCCGCCGCCACCCCGACCTCGACGTGCTCCAGCACGGGCTGACCCTGTGGGACCTCGACCGGACGTTCCCGGTGGGCGGCTTCGCCGGCAAGCAGAAGATGAAGCTGCGCGACGTGCTCGGCGTCCTGCGCGACACCTACTGCCGCCGGGTCGGCATCGAGTACATGCACATCCAGGGCCCCGAGGAGCGGCGCTGGATCCAGGACCGCATCGAGATCAAGTACACCAAGCCCGACGCGGACGAGCAGAAGCACATCCTCAACCGGCTCAACGCGGCCGAGGCCTTCGAGACCTTCCTGCAGACCAAGTTCGTCGGCCAGAAGCGGTTCTCGCTCGAGGGCGGCGAGTCGCTGATCCCGCTGCTCGACGCAGTGCTCGAGTCGTCGGCCGAGGCCGGGCTGGACGAGATGGTCATCGGCATGGCCCACCGCGGCCGGCTGAACGTGCTGGCCAACATCGTCGGCAAGCCGTACGAGAAGATCTTCAACGAGTTCGAGGGTCAGATGGACCCGAAGTCGGCCCACGGCTCCGGTGACGTCAAGTACCACCTGGGCCAGACCGGCAAGTACACGGCGCCCGACGGCGAGCACGCCACCACCGTCAGCGTGGTCGCCAACCCGTCCCACCTGGAGGCGGTCGACCCGGTGCTCGAGGGCATCGTCCGGGCCAAGCAGGACCGCCTCGACCTGGGCCTGCACGGCTACACGGTGCTGCCGGTGCTGGTGCACGGCGACGCCGCGTTCGCCGGTCAGGGCGTGGTCGCCGAGACGCTCAACCTCTCGCAGCTGCGCGGCTACCGCACCGGCGGCACGGTGCACGTGGTCGTCAACAACCAGGTCGGCTTCACCACCGCGCCCGAGTACAGCCGCTCGTCGCTCTACTCGACCGACGTGGCCCGGATGATCCAGGCGCCGATCTTCCACGTGAACGGCGACGACCCCGAGGCCGTCGTGCGGGTGGCCAAGCTGGCCTTCGAGTACCGCCAGGCGTTCAACAAGGACGTCGTGATCGACCTGGTCTGCTACCGCCGCCGCGGTCACAACGAGGGCGACGACCCGTCGATGACCAACCCGCGGATGTACGAGATCATCGACACCAAGCGCTCGGTGCGCAAGCTCTACACCGAGGAGCTGATCGGCCGCGGTGACATCACCGTGGACGGCGCCCAGGAGCAGCTGCGCGACTACCAGTCCCAGCTGGAGCAGGTCTTCAAGGCGACCCGTGACTCGGCCGGCACGCCGCCGCGGCCGCGGGTGATCTCCGAGGAGGCCGAGCCCGAGGTCGACACCGCCGTCGACGCGTCGGTCGTCCGCGCGGTCGGTCAGGCCCACATCGAGCTGCCCGAGGGCTTCACCCCGCACAAGCGGGTCCAGCAGCTGCTCGAGCGCCGGGCCAAGATGGGCAACGACGGCGGCATCGACTGGGGCTTCGGCGAGCTGGTCGCGTTCGGCTCGCTGCTCAGCCAGGGCGTCACGGTCCGGCTGGCCGGACAGGACTCGCGCCGCGGCACGTTCGTCTCCCGGCACGCCTCGGTCGTCGACGCCAAGACCGGCAAGGACTTCCTGCCGCTGTCCACGCTGGCCACCGGCAACGCCCGGTTCTTCGTGCACGACTCGCTGCTCAGCGAGTACGCGGCGATGGGCTTCGAGTACGGCTACTCGGTGGAGAACCCGGAGGCGCTGGTCCTCTGGGAGGCGCAGTTCGGTGACTTCGTCAACGGCGCCCAGTCGATCGTCGACGAGTTCGTCTCCTCCGGCGAGGTGAAGTGGGGCCAGAAGTCGTCGCTGGTGCTGCTGCTTCCGCACGGCCAGGAGGGCCAGGGCCCCGACCACTCGTCGGGCCGTCCCGAGCGGTTCCTCCAGCTCTGCGCGCAGGACAACATGCGGGTGGCCAACCCGACCACCCCGGCGAACTACTTCCACCTGCTGCGCCGCCAGGCCCTGTCCAGCAAGCGCAAGCCGCTGGTGGTCTTCTCGCCCAAGTCGCTGCTGCGCCACAAGCTCGCGGTGTCGTCGGTCGCCGACTTCACCCAGGGCACGTTCCAGCCGGTCATCGGCGACGCCGGGATCAACGGCACGCCGCTGGACGCCGCCTCGGTCAAGCGGGTCCTGCTCTGCTCGGGCAAGGTCTACTACGACCTGTTCCAGGCCCGCGCCGAGCGCGGCATCACCGACACGGCGATCATCCGGATGGAGCAGATCTACCCGCTGCCGGTGAACGAGCTCAAGGCGATCCTGGCCCAGTTCCCCAACGCCGAGGACTACGCCTGGGTCCAGGAGGAGCCGGCCAACCAGGGTGCCTGGTCGTTCGTCGCGCTCAACCTGCTCGAGCACCTCGAGGGCGTGCGCCTGCGGCGGATCTCCCGCCCGGCCGCCGCCGCGCCGGCGGTCGGCTCGGCCAAGATGCACGACGCCGAGCAGACGGCGCTGATCGAGGCCTCGCTGCCGCGTCCGTGACGCTGTTCTAAGAGGGGGCGCTCCGCTGCGGCGGGGCGCCCCCTCTTACTATCCGGGCATGTACTTCACCGATCGCGGCATCGAGGAACTGGTCGAACGGCGTGGCCAGGAGACGGTCACGCTGGAGTGGCTGGGCGAGCAGCTGCGGACCTTCGTCGACCTGAACCCGGAGTTCGAGACGCCGATCGAGCGCCTGGCCACCTGGCTGGCCCGCGACGACGAGGACGAGGACGAATAGGTCGCCGATCCGGCGGGTGGAGCTCTCCGCCGACGCCGAGATCGACCGTACGCAGTGGTGGGCGCGGATCCCGGCGGTCCGTGCCCTGCTCGAGCACGGGCTGAACATCCCGCCCGGGGTGACGTTCCTGGTCGGCGAGAACGGGTCGGGCAAGTCGACGCTGATCGAGGCGCTGGCCGTGGCGACCGGGCTCAACCCGGAGGGCGGCTCACGGTCGGCCCGGCACTCGACCCGGGTCACGGAGGCGCCGCTCGGCGAGGCGCTGCGGGTCATCCGTACGCCCGGCAAGCGCGTCAACTCGTACTTCCTCCGGGCCGAGACCACCCACGGCCTGTACACGTACCTCGAAGGTCTCTCCGGCGACAATCCGGACGGCGGGCTGCACGAGCAGAGCCACGGCGAGGGGTTCCTGGAGCTTCTGACCCGCAAGTTCCGGGGGTACGGGTTCTATCTGATGGACGAGCCGGAGGCGCCCCTCTCCTTCACGTCGACGCTGGGGCTGCTCGGGATGCTGGACAAGCTCCGCGCGGACGGCGCGCAGGTCGTGATCGCCACGCACTCGCCGCTGCTCACCGCCCTGCCCGGGGCGACGATCCTCGCGCTCGGCCCCGACGGCATCGCGAAGGTCGCGTGGGACGACCTGGAGGTCGTGGCGAACTGGCGCGGGTTCCTGGCCTCGCCGACCGCGTACCTGCGTCATCTGTGACAGGCATGGCGTCATCCACAGTTAGGACTTTCGGCCCGGCGGCCGCCAAGCCCGGCCGGTAGGTTTGGTCCGTGGCACGAAGTGTGTATGTGACCGGTCTCGGACCGAGCGTCGGCAAGGGCACGGTCGCCCTCGGGCTGGTCGAGTTGCTGTCCCGGCAGGTGGCGCGGATCGGTGTCTTCCGTCCGCTGGTCGCCGCCGCCGAGGACGATCCGCTGCTGACCTTGCTGACGAAGCGCTATCCGGTCGTGGCGCCGTACCCGGAGTCGTACGGCGTGACCACGGCCGAGGCGAGTGCGCTGGTGGCCGACGGCAAGTGGGAGGAGCTGATCTCCCGCATCGTCGAGCGCTACCGCGAGGTCGAGCGGCTGGCGAGCTCGGTCGTGGTGATCGGCAGCGACTTCGCGGGCCCGGCCAAGGACCGCGATGAGATGCCCCGCGAGCTGGGCTTCAACGCCCGGCTGGCCACCGAGTTCGGCAGCGTGGTCATTCCGGTGATCAGCGGTGCCGACCGGGGGCCCGAGTCGCTGGTGGCCGCCGCCCGCAGCGCCTACCACTCCTTCACCGACCTCGACGCGACCGTCCTGGCCGTCATCGCCAACCGGGTGCCGTCGTTCGAGATCGCCGATCCCGGCCTGCCGGTGCCGACCTGGACCATCCCCGAGGTCGCGGCCATCAGCGCGCCGACCGTGGCCGAGGTGGCGGCCGCGCTCGACGCGACGGTCGTCTCGGGCGGGGCGAGCGCGCTCGACCGCGACGTGCTCGACTACGTGGTCGGCGCCGCCCACGTGCCGGCCCTGCTCGACCACCTGACCGACGGGGCGCTGCTGATCACCCCCGGCGACCGGGCCGACCTGCTGGTGGCGGCCAGCGCCGCCCACGCCGCCGGGAACGTGACGCTGGCCGGCCTGGTGCTGACCCTCGGCGAGCGGCCCGACGAGCGCGCGGTCCGGGTGATCGAGCGGCTCAACACCGGCCTGGCCATGCTGGTGGTCGACTCCGACAGCTACCACACGATCTCGGCCGCCGGCCGCATCGAGGCCCGCCTCGGCACCGGCACGCCCCGCAAGATCGAGGCCGCGCTCGGCGCCTTCGAGGAGAGCGTCGACACCGCCGAGCTGACCCGCCTGCTCGACGTGACCCGTTCCAGCCGGGTCACCCCGTTGATGTTCGAGAACGACCTGATCGACCGGGCCCGTGCCGAGCGACGGCATCTGGTACTGCCCGAGGGCACCGACGAGCGGATCCTGCGGGCCACCGAGACGCTGCTGCGGCGCGGGGTCGCCGACCTGACCCTGCTCGGCGTCCCCGACGAGATCACCCGGCGGGCCCGCGAGCTCGGCCTCGAGATCGGCGGCGCCCGGCTGGTCGACCCGGAAACGAGCGAGTGGCGCGACGAGTTCGCCGCCACCTACGCCGAGCTGCGCAAGCACAAGGCCGTCTCGCTCGATCTGGCGTACGACGTGGTCCGCGACGTCAACTACTTCGGCACCCTGATGGTGCAGGCTGGCAAGGCCGACGGCATGGTCTCCGGCGCCAACCACACGACCGCGGCCACGATCCGCCCCGCCTTCGAGATCATCAAGACGGTCCCGGACGTGTCGGTGGCCTCCAGCGTGTTCTTCATGCTGCTGGCCGACCGGGTGCTGGTCTACGGCGACTGCGCGGTCAACCCCGACCCGGACGCGGCCCAGCTGGCCGACATCGCGCTCTCCTCGGCCCGTACGGCGGCCGCCTTCGGCCTCGAGCCCCGGGTGGCCATGCTGTCCTACTCGACCGGCAGCTCCGGCGCGGGCGCCGACGTGGAGAAGGTCGCGGCGGCCACCGCCCTGGTGCGCGAGCGCGCGCCCGAATTGCCGGTCGAGGGCCCGATCCAGTACGACGCGGCCATCGACCCGGCCGTGGCGGCGACCAAGCTGCCCGACAGCGCGGTCGCGGGCAAGGCGACGGTCTTCATCTTCCCCGACCTCAACACCGGCAACAACACGTACAAGGCGGTGCAGCGCTCGGCCGGCGCCGTCGCCGTGGGGCCGGTCATGCAGGGCCTGCGGCGACCGGTGAACGACCTGTCCCGCGGGGCGACAGTCAAAGACATCGTCAACACAGTGGCGATCACAGCGATCCAGGCGGCGGCGCGATGACTCGGGTTCTGGTCCTCAACAGCGGTTCCTCGTCGGTGAAATACCGGCTCTTCGACGGGACCGGCACGGTCGCGAAAGGTCTCATCGAGCGGATCGGTGAGACCGGCGGCGACACGGCCGACCACCGCGCCGCGCTCCAGCAGATCATGGACTCGGTCGACCTGGCCGGCCTGGCCGCGGTGGGCCACCGGGTGGTGCACGGCGGGCCCGAGTTCAGCCGGCCGACGGTCATCGACGACGAGGTGGTCGCCCGCATCGAGTCGCTGGTGCCGCTGGCGCCGCTGCACAACCCGGCCGCGCTGACCGGCATCGAGGTGGCCCGCAAGCTGCTGCCGGACGTGCCGCAGGTGGCCGTCTTCGACACGGCGTTCCACGCCACGATCCCGCCCGAGGGCGTGACCTGGGCGATCGACGCCGAGCTGGCCGAGCGGTGGCAGATCCGGCGGTACGGGTTCCACGGCACCTCACACGCGTACGTGGCACGCAAGACCGCCGAGTTGCTGGGCCGCCCGGTCGAGGACACCAACGTGATCACGCTGCACCTCGGCAACGGGGCCAGCGCGTGCGCGGTCCGCGGCGGCCTCAGCGTGGCCACGTCGATGGGCATGTCGCCGCAGGGCGGCCTGGTGATGGGCACCCGCAGCGGCGACATCGACCCGACCGTCGTCTTCCAACTGCACCGCGTGGCCGGCCTGCCGATCGAGGAGATCGAGAACAGCCTGACCCGCCGCGCCGGCCTGCTCGGCCTCACCGGCGAGAACGACCTGCGGGCCGTGATCGACCGCCGGGGCGCGGGCGACCCGGCGGCCACGCTGGCCTTCGACGTCTACTGCCGCCGCATCCGGGAGTACGTCGGCGCCTACCTGGCGGTGCTCGGCCGGGTCGACGCCATCACGTTCACCGCCGGCGTGGGCGAGAACTCGGCCCCCGTCCGCGCCGCTTCGCTGTCCGGGCTGGAGGCCCTGGGCATCGAGATCGACCCGATCCGCAACGCGAGCGGCGAGCCGGTCATCTCCCCGGACGGCACCCGCATCCCGGTCTGCGTCGTACCCACCGACGAGGAGCTGGAGATCGCCGACCAGTCCCGGACGGCGCTCTCCCTCCCCCGCTGACGGCCGGCGCGGGGTCAGCCCCGCTTACGGCCGGCGCGGATCAGCCCGCTGACGGCCGGCGCGGATCAGCCCCGCGCCGGGCCGGGAGTCAGGCTACGAGCCAGATGATCAGGGCAATGAGGACCACGGCGACCGCGACGCCGCCGATGATCAGCGGGGTCGCGGTCGCCGGGGCCGGCTGTTGCTGCGGGGTCTGGTCCGTGAAGGCGCGGAACGCCTCGGTGTTGCCGCTCGGGTCGACTCTGTTGTCAGACATGCGGAAGACCTTAGCGAAACAACGCCCGCGATCCGAGCCCGCCGACCCGTCCACCAGGTCGACTAGCTGGACAAACACCTCCGTACGGAGATTTCACCCCTCCGTGGGATTGCCGGCGAGCAACAATGGGTCCGGTGTATCGCCGAACTCTTGTCCTAGGGCTGGGAGCAGCCGCGCTCGCCGGATGTTCGACGGAGAAGGCCGCGCCGAAGCCGGCCGCGACTGTTCCGACGGTGACCGCCACCAGCCCCACTCCGGCGCCGAAAGCTCCGGCCCGGCGCTTCGCGGTCACCACCCGACGGCTGGCCCTGCGGCGGGGCGCGGACCGGCCGCTCGCGACGACGGTGTGGGCGCCGAAGGGCGACGGGCCGTTCCCGCTCATCCTGTTCAGCCACGGGCTCACGGCGGACCCTGGCGACTACGCCGATCTGCTGAGCGCCTGGGCGCGGGCCGGCTTCGTGGTGGCGGCGCCCGCCTATCCGCACACGTCCGGTGAGTCCGGCGAGCTCAACATTCTGGACGTGCTCAATCAGCCGGCCGACGCCTCGTACGTCATCACCGAGGTCCTGGCCAGGCTGAAGGGGAGCGTCGACGCCGGGCGGGTCGCCGCCGCGGGGCACTCGGCGGGTGGCATCACCACGATCGGGATGTTCAGCAACGCCCGCGACAAGCGGCTGATCGCCGGCGTGGTGCTGGCCGGGCGTCAGGTCCTGGCGTCGCCGTTCGCCGGGACCAAGGCCCCCCTGCTCTTCGTGCACGGGCAGCGGGACAAAGTGGTCGGTTATCGCGACGGGCGGGCGGCCTACGACGCCGTACCGTGGCCCAAGGCCCTGCTCAGCGTCACCCAGGGCGGGCACATCGCGACCGGCGCCGCCTTCGACGTCGTGGCCGCCACGACCACGGACTTCTGGCGGTGGAGTCTGTACGGCGACGCCACCGCCCGCCGGCGGCTCCAGGCCGACGCCACCCGGGGTGGCGTGGCCACGCTCGAGAACGAGCTGAGCTGAGCTTCAGTGCAGCAGGTCGACGACGACCTTGCCGAAGATGTCGCCCGACTCCAGGCGGGCGAAGGCGTCGCCGACCGCGCTGAAGCCGTACGTCGAGTCCACCACCGGCCGCACGCCGGTCGTCACGAGCAGGTCGAGCAGGGCCTCGAGGTCGTCGCGGGTGCCCATCGTGCTGCCCAGCACGTCGAGCCGCATGGCGAACAGGCGCCGCAGGTCCACCGTGGCCAGGTGGCCGCCAGTGGCGCCGCAGACGACGATGCGGGCGCCGGGGTTGGCGCACTTCATCGAATGGTCGAAGGTGGGCGCGCCGACCGACTCGATGACGACGTCGACCCGCTCGGGCAGGCGCGCGCCCGGTTCGACAGCGGTCGCCCCGAGCTCGGCGATCCGCTCCCGCTTTCCCGGGTCGCGGCTGGTGGCGTACACCCGCTTGCCCATGGCCAGCGCGAGCGCGACCGCGGCCGTGGCCACCCCGCCGCCGGCGCCCTGGACCAGCACCGCGTCCGCGTCCTCGGCACGGCCGCGCGTGGTCAGCATGTGGTACGCGGTGAGCCAGGCCGTGGGCAGGCACGACGCGTCCACGAAGGACAGCCCGGCCGGCTTGGCGACCAGGCTCTCCGGCGGCACCGCGACCCGCTCGGCGAGCGTGCCGGGGTGCCGTTCGGAGAGCAGTGACAGGCCGCGCGGGTCGTTCTCGTCGGCGACCACCGGGTAGATGACCACCTCGTTGCCGTCCGGGTCCACGCCGGCACCGTCACAGCCGAGGATCATCGGCAGGCGGTCGGCGGGCAGGCCCACCCCGCGCAGCGACCAGAGGTCGTGCTGGTTGAGCGAGGCGGCCCGCACCTCGACCGTCACCCAGCCGTCCGGCGGGGTCGGCTCGGGCCGGTCGCCCACGCGCAGCGCGGAGCGGGGGTCGTCGGGATCGGCGGCGATGGCGTAGGCGGCGCGCATAGCCGAAGACATTAACGGCCCGCGGCGCTTTTGCGAGCGCCGCGGGCCATCGATGAACCTCTCGAAGATCAGGAGACGCTTGCCGTACGGGTCTCGGCCGGGACCGGCGCGGTGCGGCGGGCCACCCCGTCGGCGATGGCGGCGGCCGCGACCGCCTCGGCGACCGCCGGCGCGACCCGCGGGTCGAGGGGCGACGGGACGATCGCCTCGGGGCGCAGGTCGTCGGAGACCACGTCGGCGATCGCCTCGGCGGCGGCCACCTTCATCCGCTCGGTGATCGTCGAGGCCCGCACGTCGAGCGCGCCCCGGAAGATGCCCGGGAACGCCAGCACGTTGTTGATCTGGTTGGGGAAGTCGCTGCGGCCGGTCGCCACGATCGCCGCGTACTTGTGGGCCAGGGCCGGCGGCACCTCGGGCGTCGGGTTGGCCAGGGCGAAGATGATCCCGCCGGGCGCCATGCCGGCGACCGCGCTCTCCTCGATGGCGCCGCCGGAGACCCCGATCAGCACGTCCGCCCCGATCAGCGCCTCGGAGATTCCGCCCGTACGGCCGGAGAGGTTGGTGGTGGCGGCCAGCTCGGCCTTGATCGGGGTGAGGTCGCCGCGCTCGGCGTGGATGATGCCCCGCGAGTCGCAGACGATGACGTTGGCGCCCTCGACCCCGGCCGCGATCAGCGTCTGGGTGATCGCCACCCCGGCCGCGCCGGCGCCGCTGATCACGACGCGGAGGTCGGCGAAGCGGCGGCCGAGCAGCTTGGCCGCGTTGCGCAGGGCGGCCAGCGTGACCACCGCCGTACCGTGCTGGTCGTCGTGGAAGACGGGGATGTCGAGCGCGGCGTCGAGCCGGCGCTCGATCTCGAAGCAGCGGGGCGCGCTGATGTCCTCGAGGTTGATGCCGCCGAACGACGGCGCCATCGCCGTGACCGTGGCGATGATGCCCTCGACGTCCTGCGTGCCGAGGCAGATCGGGATCGAGTCGACGCCGCCGAACTGCTTGAACAGGATGGACTTGCCCTCCATGACCGGCATCGCGGCCTTGGGGCCGATGTTGCCGAGGCCGAGCACCGCCGAGCCGTCGGTGACCACGGCGACCGTGTTGGCCGTCCACGTGTAGTCGGAGTAGAGCGACTCGTCGTCGGCGATGGCCTCGCAGACCCGGGCCACGCCGGGCGTGTAGGCCAGCGAGAGGTGGTCGCGGCTGGTCAGCGGAACGGTCGCGCTGATCTCCATCTTGCCCCGCTTGTGCAGGTCGAAGACGGGGTCGGCGGCGAGGGCGGGATCGAGCTCGAAACTGAAGTAGGACACGGTGACTCCAACCGGCATCAGGACGTTGTCGAGGCGCTCACCGATCGCACGGCGAGTTGTGCGCCGGACCGGAGCGCGATGCGGGGATCACCCGTGTAACAGCTATCGCAGCGCGAGTGTGCGCTGCGATCTCTGAACCCTAACGTAGCCGAGTGAGCCGCGGGTAGTAGCGCAATAAAACCCGCCCGATGACATCGGCCACCCCGTACGCCCGGGAATCGTCCTCCACCAGGGAGTTGTCACCCTCGATCCACCAGCCGCCGTCCTGCTCGCGGACCGTCCGCTTGACCACGAGGAGGTCGGGCCGGGATCGGAAGCGCGCGACCACGATCCGGCCCGGGCGAAGCCGGCGGGCGCCCCGCCACACGATCAGCGCGTCGCCCGATCGGAGGGTGGGCGCCATGGACGGCCCGCGGACCAGGACCGCGAACAGTGGTAATTGCCATCTCAAGGCATCAGTCCTCCGTCGCGTTACGGCAAGTATGTAAGGGGTAGTGTCAACCACGGATCATCGCAACCGTATGGAGGAGTCCTGATGCGACTTCCACGTTTCCTCACGCCTCGCACCGAGGTCAGCGCCCACTGCGACCTGCCTTGTGGCGTCTACGACCCGGCGCAGGCCCGGATCGAGGCCGAGTCGGTCAAGGCCATCGCCGAGAAGTACCAGGCGAACACCGACCCGGAGTTCCGCACCCGCGCCATCCTGATCAAGGAGCAGCGCGCCGAGCTGGTCAAGCACCACCTGTGGGTGCTGTGGACCGACTACTTCAAGGCTCCGCACTTCGAGAAGTACCCGAACCTGCACCAGCTGTTCAACGAGGCCACCAAGCTGGCCGGCGCCTCCGGCGCCAAGGGCTCGGTCGACCCGGCCGTGGCCGACCAGCTGCTCGGCAAGATCGAGGAGATCTCCAAGATCTTCTGGGAGACCAAGCAGGCCTGAGCTTCGCGTACGACGGCAGGCACCGTCCGCAGGGACGGGCCTGCCGTCGTCGCGTAGTTTCCGGCCGGGCGCTAGAGTCCGTGGCGTTGGGAGGATGACACGGTGACTCTGACGGACACACAACCGGATCCGGCGATCGGCGACGACGTCGTCATGCTCACCGTGCCCGCCGACGGTGGTTATCTCGGCGTGCTCCGGACGGCGACGGCCGGTCTGGCCGCCCGGCTCCACTTCGCCCTCGACGAGATCGAGGATTTGCGCATCGCCGTCGACGAGGCGTGCGCCATGCTGCTGGCCATCGCGACCCGCGGCGCCGAGCTCGACTGCCGGTTCGCGGTCACCGAGGACGCCCTGACCGTCGAGGTCACCGTGACGACCGTGCGCGGGGCCAAACTTCCCGCCGAGTCGTCGTTCGCGTGGAAGGTGCTGACCGCCCTCACCACCTCGGCCACCGCCGAGGCGACGGGCCAGCGCGCCACGATCCGTCTCGTGACGCGCCGCGTCAACTTCTAGCGCACGACCGCCGCGATGTAATCGAGGTGACGG
Organism: Actinoplanes sp. NPDC048988; assembly: GCF_043197815.1. Lineage (NCBI taxonomy): Bacteria > Bacillati > Actinomycetota > Actinomycetes > Micromonosporales > Micromonosporaceae > Actinoplanes > Actinoplanes sp. NPDC048988. The sequence goes on from NZ_JBICTW010000001.1 coordinate 917,031, forward strand.
GCGGCCGCCCTGGTGGCCGACTCCGCGTCCCGCATCGTCAGGCAGTCGAGCAGCAGCCGGTGGTCGGCGTCGATCTGCCGCCAATACCCGGGCGGCAGGTCGCTGGTGACGTCCTCACCGAACGAGGCGTGGTAGAGCGGCCGCACCACCAGCTCGAACAGCGGGTTGCCGGTCGCCTTGGCCACCGACATGTGGAACGCCGCGTGCGCCGCCAGCATCGTGTCGAGGTCGTCGGCCGCCGGATCGAAGAGCGCACCGTGTATCTCGAGGAGATGCTCGTCGTCACGGCGCACCGCGGCCAGCCCGGCCGCCGGCACCTCCAGCGCCCGGCGCAGCTCGAGCAGGTCGGCGAACCCGACGTCGGCCGAGTTGGTCAGCAGCGTGAAACCGGTGGCGAGGCCGTCGGCGAGCTGCTCGGCGTCCGGGTGCGCGACGAAGCTTCCGCCGGTGACTCCGCGGGTGGTCACGATGAGATGCTGGCTGGCCAGCAGGCGTAACGCCTCCCGCACGGTGCTCCGGCTCACGCCGGTCTTGACGCACAGCTCAGGTTCCGGGGGCAGTCGCTCGCCAGGTTGCAGGCGCCCCGAGGTGATGTCGGCCCGTAACTCGTCCGCCAGCAGTTGGTACGCGGGCGGCCGCACCGTTGATCCGGTCACTCCCACAGGGTAGGCCCTCGTACCCGAAATAAGACCCGTTAATCGATGCCCAGTGCTCTCGTACTCGCCGGAAGCACGACCAGCAGGCCCACAAGCACACCCAACGCCATCAGCACAACACCCAGCCAGAGCGGATTCACCTGGATGAGGAAGCCTCCGGTGGCGATCACGAAGAGCTGAATGACGATCGCCGGGCCCCGACTGCCGCGCCGTCGCTGACCCAGGAAACGCGCCACGAGGAAGATGAAGGCGACACCGATCGCGGCGAACACCGTGAGCGACACGGCCACGCCGACGTTGACGTCGTCACTGGTCAGATCCTGCACGACGAGCCATACCGTGAGCGCGGCCAGCGCGGCGCACTCCAGGTAGAGCAGCCGCACCGCCCATACCAGCGTTGTGGGGTTGTCAACGACTGACTTCTCACCTGTCACTGCAGCACCATACCGACAGTCTTTCGGGCCGTTGTTGGGTACAGTGCCGCGCATGCGAGCGTTACTGCTGGTCAACCCCAAGGCTACGACCACCAGCGAGCGCAGCCGGGACGTCCTGGTGCGCGCCCTGCGCAGCGCGGTCGATCTGTCGGTGGAGTACACGACCCGCCGCGGGCACGCCACGGCGCTGGCCCGCACCGCCGCCGAGAGCGGCGTCGATGTGGTGGTCACCCTCGGCGGCGACGGCACGGTCAACGAGGCGGTGAACGGGCTGATGACCGCCGAGGGCGCGCTGACCGGCATGACCGATTCGCGCGCGCAGGCGCTGCCGGCCCTGGCGGTGGTGCCCGGCGGCTCCACGAACGTCTTCGCCCGCGCGCTCGGCCTGCCCCGCGACTGGGCCGAGGGCACCAGCGTGATCCTCGACGGGCTGCGCGACGGCCGGCACCGGGTGATCGGCCTGGGCCGGGCCGACGACCGCTTCTTCACGTTCGCCGCCGGCATGGGCTTCGACGCCGCCGTGGTGCGCCGGGTCGAGCAGGCCCGGCTGCGCGGCCGCACCTCGACGCCGGGCCTCTACTTCCGGTCGATCGTCGGCCAGTTCTTCGGCGACGACCGCAAAACCCCGCCGCTGAGCATCGAGCGTCCCGGCGAGCCGCCGGAGATCGACCTCGGCACGGTCGTCGTTCAGAACACGGCGCCGTGGACCTATCTGGGCGACCGGGCCATCAATCCCAACCCGAACGCCTCTTTCGACACCGGGCTCGACATCCTCGCTTTGCGTGGTCTCGCGATCACCAGCACGACCCGGACGATGGCGCAGCTGGCGACCCGCAAGGGCGATCCGAGCGGCAAACAGGTGCTGCAGCTGCACGACCAGGACGAATTCACCGTGGTGGCGGCGCGCCCGCAGCCTTTCCAGCTCGACGGCGATTATCTCGGCGAGCGTCAGAAGGTGCACTTCGTGTCCGTTCCCGACGCACTACGTGTGATCTGCTGATCACGGGGTAGGGAACCTCACGATCCGTTACAGAAACTCGGTCAAAAGGTCGGCAGAAGGGCCGTGACCGTACTACATTGATGGGAGCGTTCGTCACCGGGTCCTGGCAGTAGCCCTGAAACCGGACAAAGGGGCCGTGAGCCAGCTCACCCGCCGGGAGAAACTTCTGGCGCTACCCTTGACATCGCCAGAGTTCGTGAAAGCATTCACAAGCGATATGAAGTAACCGGCTGCTGCTTGTGCGCGTTCCTAATTCAGATGCGCCGAACGGCTTGCCACAAACACAAAAGCTTGCTGACGCATGGCGAGCGGAGGGTTCCAGCCCGCCGGCCGCCAACGCGCATGCATAGGTAAACCAGTAACGCGATTCATTACCCCATCCGAAACAAGGAGTGTTGCCGCCATGGACTGGCGTCACGATGCGATCTGCCGCGACGAGGACCCGGAGCTGTTCTTCCCGATCGGGACGTCCGGCCCCGCGCTCCTGCAGGTCGAGCAGGCCAAGGCCGTGTGCCGGCGGTGTCCCGTGACCGAGAGCTGCCTTTCCTGGGCACTCGAATCGGGTCAGGACGCCGGCGTCTGGGGCGGGATGAGCGAAGACGAGCGACGCGCCGTGAAGCGTCGTGGCGGCCTGCGGGTCGGCGCTCCTACCGCCTGAACCAATCCCCCACAGCATTTGCGCCCCGGGCCGATCGGCACCGGGGCGTCTTGCTGTTTCCGGTCGATTACTCAGCGCGCCGTTTCCTGAGAGGTTCCTTCGGACTTCGCCCAGCGCGCTAATTCGATCACGTTGGGTTCCATCGAGAATCCACGAAATGATCTCGAAATTGCCGGCGCCCACCACGAATGGTCCACATTCTCCATACGGTGCGTGCCGGCCTTATGCCGCAACGGGATAGTGACTCTGAGTCAGCACGACGCGGGCGATCACCAGGCGTACAAGATCGGGCGCGTCACCCAGCGGCGCCGCGACAGTCACCGCACCCGCGTCGAGCGCCGAGCGCACCGCGAGGTCGTAGAGGTGACCCGGAGCAAGGAAGTAGGCCGCCATCCCGACCCGACCGCGCAGAAGGCCCACAGCGCCCCCGGGACGCGGCAGGGCGCCCGAGGCATAGGCGACGGCGCACGGAAGGCTCAGGCGAGCGCTCAGGGCATCCGCCACCCACATGATCGTTTCCCGGGCGGCGGCGTCCCGCGTCCCGGCCGCGGCGAGCACCACGCCATCGAGCCCACCCGTCGGCAGCCGACCGATCAGCCCGTCGAGAAGGGCGCCCGGAACGCCCCCACGCCCAGCCACCCCGAAAGCCTCAGAACCTACGGCCGCGCCCGCACCACCGACGCCCGTTCCCGTGCCCACGCCCGTTCCCGTGCCCACGCCCGTTCCCGCGCCCACGCCGACGCCGACGCCGACGCCGACGCCGACGCCGTTAGAACCCGCAGCCGCGCCGAAATCCGCAGCCGCGCTGAAGACACCGGCACCCGCACCTGAGCCACCAGAACCCGCAGCCAGGCCGGAAACACCGGCACCCGCGCCCGAAGCACCAGAACCCGCAGCCGCGCTCGAAACGCCGGCGCTTGCGCCCGAAGCACCAGAACCCGCAGCCGCGCTCGAAACGCCGGCGCTTGTGGCCGCGCCTGAAGCGCTAGAACCCGCAGCCGCGCCCCCGATGCCGGACATTTCGTATTTGTCGGCGGGAGTGGGGCCGAGAACATCGGCCAGTGTCACGTGGATCGGCAGCGCGGCCGCGGCCGCCACCACAGCAGGCACGTCGACGCGCCCGTGGTAAGCCGCCGTCAGCAGCAGGGGCACCACGACGACCCGGGAGCCCGCCGGGAGCGCCGCGAGAACGTCCAGCGGCCGCGGCCCCGCGTGGTCCAGGTATGACGCCCGCACGTTCCACTGCGGCCGGGCGCGCCCCACCGCGCGGGCCAGCGCCTCGGTCGAGGCGGCGGCCCGCGGATCCCGGCTGCCGTGGGCGACCAGCAGGACGGTCAGACGTGCAGACCGCATTCGGTCTTCTCGAACATCGCCCAGCGGCCCGCGCGCGGGTCCTCGCCGGCCTTGGTCCGCCGCGTGCACGGCCAGCAGCCGATCGAGCCATAGCCCTTCTTGAAGAGCTCGTTCACCGGCACGTTCCACCGGCTGATGTAGCGGTCCACGTCGGCCTGGGTCCAGGCCGCGATCGGGTTGACCTTGACCTTGCCCTTCTTGGCGTCGAACGCGACCATCGGCGTGTTGGCCCGGGTCGGTGACTCGTCGCGGCGCAGGCCGGTGGCCCACGCGTCGTAGTCGGACAGGGCGCGCTCCAGCGGCTCCACCTTGCGCAGGAAGCAGCACTCGTCGGGGCTGCGGGCGAACAGCCGCGGCCCGTACTCGCCGTCCTGCTGGCCGACCGTCATCCGCGGGCGGATGGAGCGGACGTTGACGTTCATGGTGGCGGCGACGGTGTCGCGCACCTTCAGCGTCTCCGGGAAGTGCAGGCCGGTGTCGAGGAAGACCACGTCGACGCCGGGCGAGACCCGGGAGAAGACGTGCGCGACCACCGCGTCGGCCATCGAGCTGGTCACGCAGAAACGGTCGCCGAAGGTGTCGGTCGCCCACTTGGCGATCACCTCGGCCGGCGCGCCCTCGAGGTCGCGGGCGGCGTCGAGGGCGAGGGCCTGGAGCTCCTCGCGGGAACGGCGGGTGGGGTCCTGGGTGACGGCGGGAGCGCCGAGGGTGACCAGGTTGAGGTTGGTGGCGGCCACGATGGTCATTGTTTGACTCCTCTGGAGAGCAAGCCGTTGAACTTCACCGTGAAGACTCGGGCGCAGGAGTGGCACTCCCACGCGCCGTGCGAAGCCTCGTTCGGGAACAGGTCCTCTTCGCCGCAGTAGGGGCAGTACAGCGGGGTGGATCGGGCGTCGCTCATTTCAGAAGCTCCTCGTCGGCCCGGAGCACCCAGGTCGCGAAGGTCTCCCCCGACGACTCCCGGTCGCCGAGATAGTTGCGGGCCAGCTTCTCGACGTACCCCGGAAGCTCTTCCGCCGTTGCCTTGAGGCCGCGCAGCTTGCGGCCGAAGCCGGACGTCTGCCCCTGCGCCATGCCGAGGCCGCCGCCGAGGTGCACCTGGAAGCCCTCGACCTGCTCGCCGTGGGAGTTCATGACGAGCTGGCCCTTGAGGCCGATGTCGGCCACCTGCGTGCGGGCACACGCGTTGGGGCAGCCGTTGATGTGGATCGAGATGTCGGCGTCGAAGTCCTTGAGCCGTTCCTCGAGCCGGGCCACCAGCTCCTCGCCGCGCGCCTTGGTCTCGACGATGGCGAGCTTGCAGTACTCGATGCCGGTGCAGGCCATCGTGCCGCGCCGCCACGCGGACGGGCGGGCCTCGAGCCCGATGGCCCGCAGCTTCGCGATGGCCGGCTCGACCTTGTCGTCGGCGATGTCGAGGACCAGGAGTTTCTGGTACGCGGTCAGGCGTACCCGATCGGAACCGTGCTCCTCGACGACGTCGGCCAGCCGGGCCAGCTGGGTGCCGGACGTCCGGCCGACCACCGGCGCGGCGCCGATGTAGTTGAGCCCGTCGTTCTGCTTGTGCACGCCGATGTGGTCGATCGGCTTGGCCGGCAGCTCCGGCGGCGGCCCGTCGATCAGGGCCCGGCCCAGGTACTCCTTCTCGAGGATTTCGCGGAACTTGGCCACGCCCCAGTCGGCCAGCAGGAACTTCAGCCGGGCGCGGTTGCGCAGCCGCCGGTAGCCGTAGTCGCGGAAGATGCCGACCACGCCCTCCCAGACGTCCGGGATCTCCTCGAGCGGCACCCAGACGCCGAGGCGCTCGGCCAGCCGCGGGTTGGTGGACAGGCCGCCGCCGACCCACAGGTCGAAGCCGGGGCCGTGCTGCGGGTGGACGACGCCGACGAAGGAGATGTCGTTGGTCTCGTACGGCCCGTCGGCCAGCCAGGAGATCTGCGACTTGAACTTGCGGGGCAGGTTGGAGTACCGCTCGTCGCCGATGTAGCGCTTCAGGATCTCGTCGATGGCCGGCGTGCCGTCGACGACCTCGTCGCGGGCGATGCCGGCCACGGGCGAGCCCAGCACGACCCGTGGGCAGTCGCCGCACGCCTCGGTGGTCTGCAGGCCGACCGCCTCGAGCCGGCGCCAGATCTCCGGCACGTCCTCGACCCGGATCCAGTGCAGCTGGATGTTCTGCCGGTCGGTGATGTCGGCCGAGTCGCGGCCGAACTCCTGGGAGATGCCGGCGATGGTGCGCAGCTGGGCCAGGTTCAGCGCGCCGCCGTCGACCCGGACGCGGAGCATGAAGTACTCGTCCTCGAGCTCGTGCGGCTCGAGCACCGCCGTACGACCGCCGTCGATGCCCGCCTTGCGCTGGGTGTACAGGCCCCACCAGCGGAACCGGCCGCGCAGGTCCTGCGGGTCGATCGAGGCGAACCCGCCCTTGGCGTAGATGTTCTCGATGCGGGCGCGAACGTGGAGCGGGTTGTCGTCCTTCTTCATCCGCTCGTTGGGGTTGAGCGGCTCACGGTGTCCGAGCGCCCACTGACCCTCGCCGCGCGCCTTGCGGGGACGGGCGGCCGGGCCTGCGGGTGTGCTGCTGGGCGCCATGTCGGCGGTCCTCCGGGCTAGGGTGGGCGCGGGAGGACGCTTCGGCCGTTGTGGTGGACTCGCGACTTCGGTGTCAGGAGTGGCCGGGGCGTCTCGCGCACCCGGAACACAAATCGGGTGGCGTCAGGAACCCGGACACATCGCGCTGCGGACACGCCCGTAGTCAACGTGGCGGCGGGCCACGAAGCGGCGGTCAACTGCGGCGGTCATGTGGGCTAGCCTCTCACGCCCGGCCATTCTGGGCCAGTGTGGTCCAGATTTCGAGAATGTGTCACGCCGCATAGATCACCTTTTCCCGAGCGGCACCACCAGTACGGCTTCGGTGCCGCCGCCGGCGCGATTGCGCAGCTCAATGCTGCCGCGCAGCTCGCCCGTGGCCAGCGCGCGCACGATCTGCAGGCCGAGCCGCCCCCCGGCGTCGGCCGCGAAACCCTCGGGCAGTCCCTGCCCGTTGTCGGCCACCGTGACGTGCAGCTGCTTGCGGAACCGGTGCGCCGACACCACCACCTCGCCGGTCTCCGGACCGGGCGGCTCGGGCTCCCCGTTCTCGTCCTCGTCGGCCGGGAAGCCGTGCTCGACCGCGTTGATCAGCAGCTCGTTGAGCACCATCACCAGCGACGTGGCGATCTCGGCCGGCAGCACCCCGAACGTGCCCTCGCGGCGCATCTTGACCTGGATGCTGGTCGCCGCCACCTCGGCCGCCGCGGTCGCCACCCGGTCGACGATGCCGTCGAACTCGACCGCCTCGTCGCTCGACATCGACAGCGTCTCGTGCACCAGCGCGATCGAGGCGACCCGGCGTACCGACTCCTGCAATGCCATCCGGGCCTCGGGCGCGTCCACCCGGCGGGCCTGGAGCCGCAGCAGGGCGGCCACCGTCTGCAGGTTGTTCTTGACCCGGTGGTGGATCTCCCGGATGGTCGCATCCTTGGTCATCAGCGCGCGGTCCCGGCGGCGGACCTCGGTCACGTCGCGGACCAGCACCAGCGCGCCGATCGGGACGCCGGCCGGCAGCAGAGGCAGGGCGCGGGTGAGCACGGTGGCGCCGCGCGCCTCGACCTCCTGGCGGGGCGGGAACTCGCCGCGCAGGGCGGCCAGGATCCGCTCGGCCGCGTCGTTGCCCTCCAGCGGGTCGGCCGCGAGCCGGCTGATCAGGTTCGACAGCTCCTCGCCCACGAGATGCGCGTTGAAGCCGAGCCGGCGGAACGCCGACTGCGCGTTCGGGCTGGCGTAGGTCACCTTGCCACCGGCGTCGAGCCGGGCCAGGCCGTCGCCGACGCGCGGGGCCGAGGTGGTCTCCCCCGGGTGCCGCGGCGGCGGGAAGGTGCCGTCGGCGACCATCTGGGCCAGGTCGTCGGCGGTGGTCAGGTAATTGAGCTCGAGCTGGCTGGGCGTGCGCGCGGTGGAGAGGTTGGTGTCCCGGCCGATCACCGCGATGACCTGGCTCCAGCCCTCCTCACGGCCGTTGTCGTCGCGCAGCCGGACGGGAATGGCCTCGTGGCGGGCCGGCGTGTCGCCGTACCAGACGGGGTCGCCCTCCCGCCAGATCCGTTCCTGGGTGAAGGCGATGTCGAGGTGTGCGACCTCGGGGCCACCGACGATCTTGCCGACCTGGTCGTCCTGGTACGCGGTGGGCGCGCTGTTCGGGCGCACCTGGGCCACGCACAGGTATTCGCGCGGCTGCCCGTCCTCCCGCTTCACCGGCACCCAGAGCAGCAGGTCGGCGAAGGAGAGGTCGGACAGCAGCTGCCAGTCACCCGCGAGCCGGTGCAGGTGGTCGATGTCGGCTGGGCCGAGGGAGGTGTGCTCCTCGGCCAGATCACGCAACGTGGACACGGCACAAGCTTTCCACGTCCATATTTCTTTAAAGGGTCGTCGTGACCTTCTTCAAGCCCCGCGGCGCGTCCGGGTCCTCGCCGCGGGCGAGCGCCAGGGCGAGCGCGAGCTTCTGCAGCGGCAGGATGTCGAGCAGGGCGCTGTAGCGCTCGTCGGTCACCGCGGGCACCGCCAGCCGCCCCGAGGCGCCGGTCACGTCGGTCGCGCCGACCGTCACCACGTCGGCCCGGCGCTCGGCGAGCCGGGTGACCACGTCGCGCATCGACCGGCCGCCGGGGCCGTCACCGACCACGGCCAGCACCGGCACGTCGGGGTCGGTCATGGCCAGCGGCCCGTGCAGCAGGTCGGCGCCCGAGAAGGAGAGCGCGGGCAGGTACGAGGTCTCCATGAGCTTGAGGGCGGCCTCGCGAGCGGTCGGATAGGCGTACCCACGCCCGGTCGTGACCATCCGGGAGGCGAACCGGTAGCGCTGCGCCAGGTCGTCGGCGGCCGGGTCGCCGAGCGCGTCCTCGGCCAGCTGGGGCAGCTTGTCCAGCGCGGCGCGTTCCTCGTCGGGCAGGCGGCCGTCGCCGGACCGGATGCCCTCGACGAGCATCAGCAGGGCGAGAAGTTCGGCGGTGTACGTCTTGGTGGCCGCGACCGCCCGCTCGTGGCCGGCCGCCACGTCGATCGAGAGCTCGGCCGCCTGGGCCAGCGGCGACGACGGGTTGTTGGTCACCGCGAGGGTGAGGCCGCCGGTCTCGCGGGCGGTCTGGAGCACGCCGGTGAGGTCGGGCGAGCCGCCGCTCTGGCTGACCCCGACGACGAGGGTGCCGGCGAAGTCGGGCCGCGCGCCGTACAGCGTGATCGCGCTCGGCGAGGCGCTGGCCACCGGCAGGCCGAGGCGGATCTCGGTGAGGTACGCGCCGTACAGCGCCGCGTGGTCGGAGGTGCCCCGGCCCACGAACACCACGTTGCGCGGCTTGCGGCGGGCCACCTCGGCGGCCACCTCGGCGATGCCGGCCGCGTGTTCACCACCGATCAGCCGAGCGAATCCGCCCGGTTGTTCCGCGATGTCCGCCGCCATCCCCTGGCCTCGCTGTGTCACGTGTTCCTCCCCTGATGAGCATCTATCGCGCAATCGATGCGCAGTCTTGCAAGAAACAGCTTAGATAGTCAACGTTTCGCGCACTAATGCGCATCACACGCCTGCTGACATACTCGCCCGTATCGCCTACTGTTCTGCACCGTGGATGTACGCCGTGCGGCCGACCGCGCACTTGAGCAGGCACGATCGGCTCTGGCGCGCGAGGAGCCGGAGAAAGCCGCCGATCACCTCGCCGGGGCCCTGGCCCACGCGCCGGCGCTCCCCGAGGTCCACGAACTGCTGAGCAGGCTGGCCGCCCGCCCCGGCGGCGGCCTCGACCTCTTCCAGGTCGGCCCGCACACGTCGGCCGGCCGGCTCGCCGCCCGCGCCCACCTGCTCGCCGCCGCCGGCCGCCCCGAGGACGGCCTGCCCTTGCTCACCGCCGCGAGCGGGCACGCGCCCGCGGCCGACTGGGCCGGCGTGCCCTGGGTCGCCGAGCCCGCCCTGGGCGTGCGCATCGAACCCGGCCTGCTCGCCCAGATTCTCATGCGCCTCTGCACCCGGGTGGGCGAACCGGCCCCGCCCACCCTGCGCCCCTACCTGACCGTGGTGCGGCACGCGATCGCCGCCTACCCCGAACACGCGATGCTGCTCGGCGCCGGCTCGGCCCTGGCCCGCCGGGTCGGCGAACACGACCTGGCCGTCGACTGGGCCGCCCGCGGCGCCCGGGTCCGCCCGTCCAAGCTCGGCGAGATCTGGCTCGGGTACGCCTACCGCAGCGCCGGTCGGCTCCCCGAGGCGCTCGCGGCGCTGCGCCGCGCGGTCGCCCACGACCCCGACGACCTTTCGGTGTACGCCGACATCGCCGGCACCCTGGCCGACAACGGCCGCCTCGAGGACGCGCTGAGCTGGGTCGACCGGGCGCTCGAACGCGACCCCGAGTACGACTGCGCGGTGCACACGGCCCACCGGCTGCGCTACCGCGCCGACGGCGACCTCATGCACCTGGTCCGCCTGGCCGACTACATCCGCGACCACCCCGACGAGTCCCACGAGCACAGCGATCTCGGCGACTGCTGCCGGGACACGCCCTGGCTCGGCGGCGCCCCGGCGGCCGCCCCGCTACCACGCGGCCACGTCGCCTCCGGCGCCGAACCCTCGGACGAGGCGGTCCGCCGCCTGCGCCAGGTGGCCGCCCTCTCCTGGTCGCACCCGTCGGCGGCGTACGACGCGGCCGTCCCGCTGATCATGCTGACCCCCGGGGACCTGACGGCCCTGCTGGCCCACCCACCGGCCGACGTGGCCGCGGCCGAGATCTGGGCCTGCCTCGGCCTGCTGCACCACGGCACCGAGGAGCCCTGGCTCGACTCGGCCCGCCGGCGGCGCCTGCTCGAACTGCTCGACGGCGGCCTCGATCGGGTGACCGAGGCGGCCCTGTTCGCCATGATCGTGGCGGCCTGGATCGACCCGGCCGCCCGCGACGACGTGGCCGGCGTCGTGACGGCCCGGCTCAGCGAGGTCGCGTCCCGGCCCGGCGCCCGCTCGGTGGCCGAACTGGCGCTGGCCACGCCCGGCCTCGACCGCTCGACCCGTCAGCTCGCGGCCGCGATGACCAGGGTCCCGGTGGTCCCCCGCCCACGCGGCCGCAACCGCCTGCTCCTGAAGTGGTCGTTCAGGCAGCGATAACCGCTATGAGGTCACCCTCCTGGACGACGTCGCCCTCGTGCACGGCCAGCTCGGCCACCGTGCCCTCCGACTCGGCCAGGACGGGGATCTCCATCTTCATCGACTCGAGGATCACCAGGGTGTCACCCTCGGCGACGGTGTCACCGGCGGAGGCCACGACCTTCCACACGTTCGCCACCATCTCGGCCCGGATCTCGTCGGCCATCGGTAATCCTCCTCGCTTCGTGGGCTTAGGTGGGGTCATCAAACCACGGAAGCGGCCCGACTACGATCGACGCGGGAAACACCGCACCGACAGGAGTCTCACCATGGCTAAGAAGGCCCGTAAGAAGAAGGCCCGTAAGAAGAGCAGCGCCAACCACGGCAAGCGCCCCAACAGCTGACAAAGAAAAAGCCCGGCGGATGTCCGCCGGGCTTTTTCGTGTCGTCTTACGGGAGGTACTCCCGCGTCTCCACCTGCACCTCGAGCTGGTCGAGCTTGATACGCAGGCGGTCGCGCAGCTCGCGCGGGGCCTTCTCGTCGCCGCAGCAGCGGGAGACCAGGGCCTTCACCTCGTGCTCGATGCCGTACTCCCGCAGGCAGCCGTCGCAGTCGTCCAGGTGCTTCTGGATCAGCGTCCGCCGGTCCTCACTGCACTCCAGGTCGAGGTAGAGGTACACCTCGGAGAGGACGATGCCGCAATCGGTGTCGTGCTCGTCGTCGTGGCCGCTCATCGGTTCACGCCTCCTGCGGTTCCGAAGCGGTCCGGGTGATGCCCCGGTCGACGGCGTACCGCTCCAGGGTCTTGCGCAGGTTGCGCCGGCCACGGTGCAGACGAGACATGACGGTGCCGATCGGCGTGCCCATGATGTCGGCGATCTCCTTGTACGAGAAACCCTCGACATCAGCGAGGTAGACGGCCAAACGGAAGTCCTCGGGCAGAGCCTGGAGAGCTTCCTTGATGTCGCTGTCCGGCAGCCGGTCCAGCGCCTCGGTCTCGGCCGACCGCAGGCCCGCCGACGTGTGCGACTCCGACGAGGCGAGCTGCCAGTCGGTGATCTCCTCGGTGGGAGCCTGCACCGGCTGACGCTGCTTACGCCGATAAGAGTTGATATACGTGTTCGTGAGGATGCGGTACAGCCAAGCCTTGAGGTTGGTGCCCTCCTCAAACTGGTGGAACGCGGAGAACGCCTTCAGGTAGGTCTCCTGAACAAGGTCCTCGGCGTCCGCGGGATTACGCGTCATCCGCAGACCAGCCGCGTACAACTGGTCCACAAAAGGCAACGCGTCCCGCTCGAAGCGCGCCCGGCGCTCCTCGGTCCGTTCTGTCTGGGCCACCCTGAGCTCTCCCCTCGACCGCCCCGCCGAGGATACGGGTAGTGCCCCATCAGCGGCTTCGAAAACCGCCGGTGTGCTGACACTCACCGATAGAGAGGCGGGTTGCGTGGCCGGCCACTCGGGGGAATCCAGCAGATCCCGCACCCGAGTCACCTCCGCGCCCTCGCGCTCGAGGAAGTCGGTTCCGGCTCGCACCTCATTTACCCCTTCCGACGTACAAGCTCCGAGCCGTACAACCGCGAAGGCGCAACTTGCATTCCCTGCTGGGCTGGCTGGCCTCGCTCCGCTCGGCGGGCACTTCGCCCCGGGAGGTCGTTGTCGAGGGCGCAGCGCGACTTTGGTGGCGGCCAGATCCTCAATTGGCCCACCCGCGACGGCGCAGCCACCCGATTGCCAGCTCGGCCGTCGTCTTGACGTCTTTGCGCAGGTCGTGGGTGGCGCCCGGCCGAACGATCACCTCGACGCCGGGTGCCGGCCGCGGCACCCCGAAGGGATCTCGGTCACCGTTGAGGACCAGGGTCGGCACGCCCACGGGCAGCTCGCCGGCGCGGGTCTTGTCGGGCTTGCCCGGCGGGTGCAGAGGAAAAGCGAGGCACAGTACGGCCGCGGCCTCGAGGGTGGTCGCGGTGCGGCAGGCGACTCGCGCGCCGCTGGACCTTCCGCCGACGATCAAAGGAATTTGCGGTACGCCCGTGCGCAGTGTCCGCACGACGGCGGTCCACGCCTCGTCGAGCTGACCGGCGGGCGCGGGCGCGCGACGGCCGGCGACCCGGTAGGGCTGGGTCACGAGCGCCACCCGTACCCCCGAAGCGACAGCCGCGTCGTGCACGGCGATCAGGTCGGGCGCGTCGACACCGCCGCCCGCGCCGTGGCCCAGAACGAGCAGGCTGACGGGCGAACCGGCCGGTTCGGTGATCCGAAGGCCGGCCGGCCCGCGCGGTGTCTCGATTTCGGAGCTGGTCACAGCCCCTATGTAATCAGCGGCTCACCGGCATCACCGGTAAGAGGGTCAGCAACCTGCGGTCTTCCTCGTCCGGCTCGTCGTCGACGCCTTCGCCGTCCGGCCCGACCCGTTCCCGCCAGGCCACCAGCATCGCCCGGCGCTCGCGCGGTGTGGTGCCGCCCCAGACGCCGTGGCAGTCGCCGACCTGCAGCGCCCAGGCCAGGCAAGGACCCTGGACAGTGCAGGTACCGCAGAGCGAGACCGCCCCTTCGGACGGCTCGTTGGGCGCGGGAAAAAACGTTTCCGGATCGACGGAACGGCAGGCGCCGCGTGTCCGCCAGGCTTCGTCGGTGCGCCGCTCGCGAATGGCCTCGATCAGCCGAGGATCGCGTCGCGCGATGGCAACTTCATGTGGACGCGGCATACGTGCCCGTGTCATGAGCCCACCTCCCCCGTGGGACCGGTCATGCGTATGGCAACCAGTCCGCACCGTGCGAACCAGCACCACTCCGGCGCAGTTTTGTATCGCAGGCGAAGAGATCAGAACAAGGGCCTTATCTATCTTGAAACAAAGTTGCCAGTAAAAAATGCAGACATTAACCCACCAATCGCCCTGTTGATCTACCCCACTCCCAGGTAATCGTTACCGACCGGTCGCCCTTTTCGAGGTCGCGCCATGGGACCGCTCCCACCGCTTCCCGCGACCCCACTCGGCGGCCTTCAGCCCTCGCTCCAGCGCCCCCTTAGCCGTCGCCTGGCCCCTCCAGCCCTCGCCTGGCGCTCCTCCAGCCCTCGCCTGGCGCTCTTGCAGCCCTCGCCTGGCGCTCTTGCAGTCCCCGCCTGGCGCTCTTGCAGTCCCCGCCTGGCGCTCTTGCAGTCCCCGCCTGGCGCTCTTGCAGTCCCCGCCTGGCGCTCTTGCAGCCCCCGCCTGGCGCTCTTGCAGCCCCCGCCTGGCGCCCCCAGCCCCCGCCCGGCGCCCTCCCAGCCCTAACGGGGTGCCTTTCGGCCCTTAAGCGGCGCTTTTCCGGGCCTCGAGCGGTGCCGCCCAGCCCTTGCGGCTGCGCTCCGCACGGCGAGCGGCGGCGGGGCGGCCGGCCGGGCTCGTCAGAAGAGCGTCTGCTCCGCCGGGGCGGCCTGGCGCGCCGGCTCCACCGGCGGGTCGAGCAGGTGGGGACCGTTGTTGCGTACGTTGCCGACGTCCGGGCGTACCGCACGAACCTCGATCTTCTCCAGCTCACCCACCGCAAGCGGAGTGAGCAGCTCAGCGGCGTCCCCGCCGCCGGCGAGCCAGTCGGCCCAGCGCTCGCGGGGCAGGATCAGCGGCATCCGGTCGTGCACGCGAGCCAGTCCACCGAGCGCCGCCGTCGTCAGAACGCTGCACGTCACCACCGACTCCGGCCCCCAGGCCGACCAGATGCCGGCGAAAGCGAGCGGGGACCCGTCGACCGGCGTCATGTAGTACGCCTGGCGCTGCTTGCCGTCACGTACCCACTCGAACCAGCCGTCGGCCGGCACCAGACAGCGCCGCTTGGCGAAGGAGGAGGCAAAGGCCGGGGAGGTGGCCACCGTCTCCGAACGAGCATTGATCATCCGAGCGCCGGCCCGCAGATCCTTGGCCCACGGCGGCACGAACCCCCAGCGCGCCGCGTCGAGAACGCGAGCCTCACGGGTCTGCGAGACGCGCACGACAGGCACCGGGTCGGTCGGGGCGACGTTCCAGCTCGGCCCCAGCGTCTCAGCCACATTGACGGCCTCGAAGAGATCGCTGAGGTCGGCTTCGCTCCGCGTCGTCGCGTACCGCCCGCACATGGCCCGAAACGGTACGCCTTCCGGCCGCCTTCCGCGGCCCCGCGCCCCGCCCCGTCACCGACATGGCACATCGCCATCCACAGAAACGCGGTTATCCACAGCCCACCGACACGATCACGCAGCCTTCCGGAAGACTGACCAGCGGGGGTTCCCCCTTGGGTGGGCGGGCACTGTGCGGGCGAGCTCCCTCGGGACGGCCAAGGCGGCGGGCGAGCTCAGCGCGCTTGGGCATACTCGCGCCGGGAGGCCCGGGGGCAGCGCGGACCGGCCCGACGCGATCGAGCGTGGGGTCGGGCGGACACACGACGCTCGAACAGGCGACGCCTGGAAGCGCGACGTCGAGCGTGGAAGGCCCAGACACGCGAGGCACGGACACGCGGGGCACGGACACGCAGGGCACGGACACGCAGGGCACGGACACGCAGGGCACGGACACGAGACGCCTGGGCAGGGGATCCAGGAACGCGGCGCTGCGCATGGGATGTCCAAGCACACGGCGCTCGAGCACCGGACGACGCTCGGACGCCGGTGGCGCTCGGGCGACGCGGACGGCGCCGCACGAGCGCTTTCGGCGGAAGGTTGGCGTCTCGGCCGGCGGGAGCCTGCGGGGAATTGTCGGTGGGGGCGGGCAGAATAGCCGCGTGACTGCTCAAGCTCGCCCCTGGCTTGCCCCGACCGCTTCTGGCGCGGTCAGTGGTGTTGTTCGTCTGCCCGGCTCCAAGTCGATGACGGCGCGGGCGCTGGTTCTGGCCGCGCTGGCCGGTGAGCCGTCCGTGGTGGAGCGGCCGCTGCGGGCGCGTGACACCGAGCTCATGGCGGCGGGGCTTCGCGCTCTCGGGGTCGGGGTCGACACGAGTTCTGACGAGCGCTGGGTGGTCGAGCCGGGGCCGCTGCGGGGGCCCGCGCGTGTCGATGTCGGGCTGGCCGGCACGATCATGCGGTTTCTGCCTCCGGCGGCGGCGCTGGCTGAGGGTGTTGTCGAGTTCGACGGCGATCCGCATGCTCGTAACCGGCCGCTGCGGCCGATTGTCGAGGCGCTTCGGGCTCTCGGGGTGGCGATCGAGGCTTCCGCGAGCGGTGGGCTGCCGCTGACCGTGCGCGGGGCTGGGCTTGTCGAGGGCGGCGAGGCTGTCATCGACGCTTCCGGGTCCAGCCAGTTCGTCTCGGGGCTGCTGCTGTCCGCGCCCCGGTTCACCAAGGGGCTGCGGCTTCGTCATGAGGGGCCGCCGGTGCCGTCCGCGCCGCATCTGCGCATGACGACGCACATGCTGCGGGCCGCCGGGGCCGTGGTCGACGAGAGTGTGCCCGATGTGTGGGCCGTTGAGCCGGGGGTTCTGCGGGGACGTACGTGGGTGATCGAACCTGATCTTTCCGGGGCTGCTCCTTTCTTCGCCGCGGCCATGGTGACCGGAGGCTCGATCACGCTCGCCGGGTGGCCGGCCGAGAGCTGGCAGCCGGTCGGGCGGGTCACCGAGCTGCTGACCGCGCTCGGGGCCGAGGTGACCCAGTCCGCCGAGGGGCTGACCGTGCGGGGCACCGGCTCGCTGCGCGGAATCACCGCCGACCTGTCCGAGGTCAGCGAGCTCACGCCGGTGGTCGCCGCTCTGGCCGCGCTGGCCGACGGGCCCTCCGAGCTGCGCGGTGTGGCGCACATCCGCGGGCACGAGACCGACCGCATCGCCGCCCTCGCGGCCGAGCTGGGCAAGGCCGGGGCCGACGTCACCGAGTTCCCCGACGGGCTGCGGATCGTGCCGGGGGCGCCGCGGGCGTCGAGCTTCGAGACGTACGCGGATCACCGGATGGCGCACGCGGCGGCGGTTATGGGCCTCGCTGTCCCGGGCATTGCCCTCACCGACGTAGCGTGTACGTCGAAGACGTTGCCCGAGTTCCCCGAACTCTGGGCGGGACTCGTGGCGAGGAGCTGAACCTGCCTGCGCGCAAGCGGGAGTACGACGAGGACGACGTCCGGATCCGTCCGGGCCGTTCGTCGCGTCCGCGTACCCGGACCCGGCCCAAACACGACGATGCCGTCGACGCCCTGGTGATCACCGTGGATCGTGGCCGGTACGGCTGCGTGGTGACCGACGCGCCGCCGGACAGCCCCGTGATCACCGCTATGCGCGCGCGCGAGCTGGGCCGCAAGTCGGTGGTCGTGGGCGACCGGGTGGCCCTGGTCGGCGACGTCACCGGGGCGCCCGGCGCCCTGGCCCGCATCGTGCGCATCGCCGAGCGCACCTCGGTGCTGCGGCGCACGGCCGACGACGACGACACCACCCCCGAGGGGCGCCTCGAACGGGTCGTGGTGGCCAACGCCGACCAGCTGGTCATCGTGAGCGCGCTCGCCGATCCGCCGCCGCGTACCGGCTTCATCGACCGCTGCCTGGTGGCGGCCTACGACGCCGACATCGAACCGCTGCTGTGCCTGACCAAGGCCGATCTGGCCGGTCCGGAGGCGGTGCTCGACTACTACGCGGAGCTTGATCTGCCGTACGTGCTGGTCCGCCCCGACAGCGACCTCGGCGACGTGCGCAAGCGCCTGGCCGGGAACATCTCGGTTCTGGTCGGCCACTCCGGGGTCGGCAAGTCCACGCTGGTCAACCGCCTGGTGCCGGACGCGCTGCGGGCGGTCGGCGCGGTCAGCGCCATCGGCAAGGGCCGGCACACCTCGACCAGCGCGGTCGCGCTGCGCCTGCCGCCGGTGGGGCGCTCCCGCAAGGATCCGGGCTGGATCATCGACACGCCGGGCATCCGCAGCTTCGGGCTGGCCCACGTCAGCGCCGAGAGCCTGCTGCACGGCTTCCCCGACCTGGTCGAGGGCACTCTGGACGACCAGCCGAACTGCGGGCACACCGCGGCCGACGCCGGCTGTCGCCTGGACACGTGGGTGGCCGAGGGCAAAGCCGACCCGCGCCGCCTCGCCTCGTACCGCCGGCTGCTGGCCTCCCGGGCCGGCGAGCCCGACGGGCGGGACACCCCGCCCGACGACGACACCGTGCAGAACCACCCGGTCTGAGACTCACAGGCCGGGTGCGGCGGGGATCGGATAGCGTTCCGGCATGGCTGGCTATGCCGACGATCTCGCTCTCGCCCACATGCTGGCGGACACCGCCGACTCGATTTCGATGGGGCGGTTCCGGGCGCTCGACCTTCGGGTCGAGTCCAAGCCCGACCTGACCCCGGTGTCGGACGCCGACACCGCCGTCGAGCAGGCGATCCGGTCGACGCTGGGCCGTGCCCGTCCACGCGACGCCGTGCTGGGTGAGGAGTTCGGGCGCACCGAGGCGGCGGCCGGGCCGGGCACCCGCCGGTGGGTCATCGATCCGATCGACGGGACGAAGAACTTCGTGCGCGGGGTGCCCGTCTGGGCCACGCTGATCGCGCTGCTCGAGGGGGACACGCCGGTGGCCGGTCTCGTCTCGGCCCCAGCTCTGGGCCGGCGGTGGTGGGGTGCGCGCGGCCATGGGTCGTACGCGGGAAAGCACCAGCACGCCGCCACCCGGATCGGGGTGTCGGGGGTCCGGCGGATGGCCGACGCCAGTTTCTGCTTCGCCAGCCTCTCCGGCTGGTCGGATGTCGGGCTGCTGCAGAACGTCGTCGATCTGAGCCTGGCCTCGTGGCGCAGCCGGGCCTACGGCGACTTCTACGGATACATGCTGCTGGCCGAGGGTGCGCTCGACGTCATGGTCGAGCCGGAGCTGTCGCTGTGGGACATGGCCGCGCTCATTCCGATCATCACCGAGGCCGGGGGTACCGTCACCGACCTGGCCGGGCGGGCGCCGGCCGACAAGTCCTCGGTGATCGCCACGAACGGGCCGCTGCACGAGACCGTTCTGACCGCTTTGACGCCGAAGATCAGGTAGCCGCGGGCCCGGTAGCCCTCAGTGACGGGCCGGGCACCCTCACCGGCAATGCGCCCCGAAGAGCTGAACCCGGGCCATCGCTGGTCTATCGTGCGTCACGTGGTGTCCTCGGGCTGGCTCTTCCTCATCGCCATGATTCTGGCGTACGGGGTGGCTAACCTGCTGCAGTCGGCGGCCGCGACCCGTACGACCGTGCACCACACCTTCGACCCGGGCCTGCTGGTGCGGCTGGCCGGTCAGCGCACCTACCTGGTGGGCCTCGGCTGCCAGGTGCTCGGCTTCGTCCTGGCGTTCCTGGCCCGTGAGGATCTTCCGCTCTTCCTCGTCCAGGCGAGTGTCGCCGCCGGGCTCGGCGTGACCGCGCTGCTGGGTGTGCTGCTGCTGAAGTGGTCGCTGCCGGTCGCCGAGATCGGCCTGCTGGCGCTGCTGCTGGTCGGCATCGCCGGCCTGGTCCACTCGGCGAAACCGGCGCCGGCGCGCCCGCTGGGCGCTTTCGCCGTCGCCATGCTGGCCCTGACGGTCCTGGTGATCGCCGCTTTGGGCTTTTTTGCCGTACGGCTTCAGGGCGCGCTCGGTTCTGTCGTGCTGGGCTCGCTGGCCGGTGTGGGGTTCTCGGCCGCCGCGATCGCCGCCCGCCCGCTGGCCAACGAGCACTCGGTCGGTGGCTTCTTCGCCAATCCGCTGCTCTACCTGCTGGTCGTGCACTCGCTCGTCGGCCAGTTGCTGCTGGGGCTGGCCATGCAGCGCGGCTCCACCACGGCCGCCGTGGCCGCCATGGACGCCGGTGGCGCCGTCCCGGCCGCGGTCGTCGGCCTGCTCCTGCTGGGCGATCAGATCCACCCGGGCCGGGGCTGGCTGGGCGCGCTCGGTTTCGTGCTCACGCTGGTCGCCGTGATCGGCCTGACCCGGTACGCCGAGCCGCAACATCACCACACGACCGCCGAGTCGTGCCGCCCGGAGAAGACTCCGCTGCGCCCGGCCACCTCGAGCCACTGACCTCTGTCTGTGACCGCGGCCGCGGAAGCGTGTATGGAAGTGCCGCGCGCGGGTACAGAGCTGACCATGCCTTAGTGGCGCTTATGTCCCGATTACCTCCGTGTCGTGCGGCGCGGGGCCGAGATTTTCGTCGCGAAAATGCGAAACCGTCACGTGTTCTGCACAATGGAGCGATCATGTCGAGCGAGGTGCGGCACCTGGTGGACCGCGGGCAGACGTACCCCCTGGTCCAGCTTTCCGGTGTGCTCAACACTGGAAGCGCTCCCACGATCCGGTCCGTCCTGCTCGACCTGATCGCCGAGCAACCCGAGGCGGTAGTGGTCGACGTCGGCGGTCTGAGCCTCGACGGCCCGGAGTCGGCCGGCGTGCTGCGCGACATCCGGCGGGAGACCACCGACTGGCCCGCGGCCCACCTGGCTCTCTGCGCCACCGACGCCGGCGCCTGGCAGGGCACGGGCTGGCCCGTCTGGCCGGACCCGGCGCAGGCCTTCGCCGCCCTGGGCGAGCCCGAACCCGAGCACAGGGTGAGCCTGGAGCTGGAGCCCTCGGTCGGCGCCGCCCGGCAGTCCCGCGAGCTGATCACCGAGTCGTGCGGCCGGTGGGATTGCCCGGAGCTGGCCGGTCCCGCCTGCATCGTGGTCACCGAGTTGGTGAACAACGTGGTGGCGCACGCGCACACCCCGATGATCGTGCTGCTGGCCACCCACGGCGAGGGCATGAGCGTGGCCGTGCGCGACCGCTCGGCCACCGTTCCGAGCTTCGACGGCACGCCCGTGCCGGTCACCGCCTACGGCGGCCGCGGCATGCTGCTGATCGATTCCGTGGCGACCCGCTGGGGCAGCCTCGTCCTGGACGGCGGCAAGGTGGTGTGGGCGCTGCTCAGCGACGAGGAAGCGGCGAAGGCCACGCCCCGGAAACCCGACGGCGCAAGCATGGCGGACCCCGCTCGCGGGTAGATTGCGCTCATGCGAGACAACGACTACCCCGCCGAGGTGTCCGACCCGGAGGCCTCAGGCCTGCCGGACACCGCGGATGACGATTCGACCGCCTACGACGAGGTGGAGAGCGGCCGCTGGGCGGACGGCGCCGACCCGGCCGCGCTGGCGGGCGTCGGCCCCGGCGGCTCCAACCGCTTCGGCGACACCGCCGAGGAGGCCCGCGAGGGCGAGTCTCTCGACTACCGCCTGAGCCAGGAGGAGCCGGACTTCGGCGCCGAGGAGACGATTCCGCAGCGCCGCGACCCGATCGACGAGACCGTCGACAGCTCGGCGCAGCGCGACTTCGACGCGGACGTGTGGGGCGCGAGCCCGACCTCGGACCCCAAGTCGCAGGTGTCGCTCTACGACGACGGCCAGCTCGACGACGACGACCCGCAGCCGGTCGGCCGCCTGGTCGCGCCGGACGAGGGCTACGGGTTCGACGACGAGACCGACAGCGTCGCCTACGACGCGGGCGCCTCGGGCGGCGGCGCCTCGGCCGAGGAACTGGCCATGCACGAGACGAACGCCCCCGACTACGACTGAGGCTCGGGCTCCTCGAGCCCTTGTTCGGGATCTCGCCCGACCTTATGGGGCGGGATCCTCGTCGAGCGGAGCGAGACCGGCTTGCAGGGCATAGCGGGTGAGCTCCACGCGGTTGTGCAGCTGAAGCTTGCCGAGCGTGTTCTGGACGTGGTTCTGCACCGTGCGGTGGCTCAACACGAGCCGCGCGGCGATCTGTCGGTACGACAGACCCTTCGCCACCAGGCGCAGGACCTCGGTCTCCCGCTCGGTGAGCTTCGGCGCGGCCTCCCGCGGCGCGATGCGGCGGAACTCGCCCAGCACCAGCCCGGCCAGGCCGGGGGTGAACACGGTGTCGCCCGCGACCGTGCGGCTCACCGCGTCGAGGAACTCGTCGAGCCCGGCCGACTTCAGCAGGTATCCGGTGGCGCCGGCCTTCATCGCGTCGAGCACGTCCTGCTGCTCGCCGCTGGCCGAGAGCATGAGGATGCGTACACCCGGAAGCTCCGTCTGCAGGCCGTTGATGACCTCGACGCCGGAGACGTCGGGCAGCTGGAGATCGAGCACGACGACGTCGGGCCGCGCCGCCGCGGCGATGCGGACCGCCTGGCGGCCCTCCCCGGTCGTCGCCACCACGTCGTAGCCGGCGGTGGTCAGGTCACGGCTGACGCCCTCGCGCCACATCGGGTGGTCGTCGACCACCATCACCCGGATCGCAGCGGTCACCGGCTCACGATAGCGGTGCCCGCGGCACGGCCATCTCCACCTCGGCCCCCTCGCCCGGCGCCGAGACGATCGACACCCGGCCGCCGAGCTCGGCCACCCGGCCCCGGATCGACTGGGCCACCCCGAGCCGCCCCTGCGCCTCGGCCTGGGCCAGCCGGTCGGGCTCGATGCCGCAGCCGTCGTCGCGGACGGTCACGACCACCTCGCCGGGCTCGTCCTCCACGAACACGTACGCCTTCGTCCCGGGTGCGCAGTGCCGGGCCACGTTGTCGAGCGCGGCCGCCACCGCCAGCCGCAGTTCCCGCGCCACCGGCGCCGGCAGCCGCACCGGCCCGGCCGGTCCGGAGACGGTCACGACCGGCGAGGCGTACGCCTCCAGCAGCGCCATGAGATCGAGCTCGGCCCCCTGCGGATCGCCCAGAGCGCGCCCCGCCATGAGACTGCGCAACGCCGTCTCCTGTTCCCCGGCCAGCCGTGCCAGCTCGCCGGCCTCACCGTCGAGGCCCGCGCCGCGCCGCTTCACCAGCGCGAGCACTTGGAGCACCGAGTCGTGCACCTCCCGGGCCAGCCGCTCCCGTTCCCGGGTGGCCGCCTCCAGCTCGACCGCCCGTTCGAGCCGTTCCTGCGCCACCTCGGCGATCCGCACCAGATAGCCGACAGCGATCGCGGCCAGCAGCATCAGCACCGCGCCGGTGAGCGCCGCCTGGTCGTAGTGGGCCCGCACGATCAGGTCGGTGGCGCCCATGGCGAGCGCGGCCGCGATGCCGGCCCGGCGCCCGCCGGCCACCGCCCAGCAGAGCACCGGCGCGACGTGCCAGGCGACGGCCAGGGTGGGCCGGCCGGCCTCCAGTGCGGTGCGGCCGACGATCAGGACGCTGGCGGCCAGCGCGGCCATGGTGATCAGCAGGTCGGCCACGAGCAGGGGCGGACGGCGACGGGCCGGATTCCCGTACGCGTACGTGGTCACGACCGTCCACGCGGCCATCACGGCCAGCACCGGCCACGCCAGCATGGGCCGCAAGTAGTCCCCGACGTTGCCGACGACCAGGATCGTCGCGTAGATGAGGGCGGCGATCCGGTAGACCGCGATGGCTCTCCACAGCGGGGTCTGGAATCCGCTGTCGCGTACGTCCGGCATGCGCCGACCATCCCACATGGCGCATCGCACCGGCAGGCCGCGCTGCGGGAAGATCGGACGTGGCCTAACGTCGAAGGATCAGCACCCAGGTCCTGCTCTCCGAAACGTTCGACCACAGCTCGATCACCGCGCTGCGGCACGCCGTCGCGTCCTGCGCCACCGACGCCGGTCTCCGCGGCGACCGCCTCGACGATTTCGTGGTCGCGGTCAACGAGCTGCTCACCAACGCCGTCCGGCACGGCGGCGGCGTCGGCCGGGTGTCCCTGTGGCACGCGGACGGCTCGGTCGTGTGCGAGGTGAGCGATTCCGGCGGCGGCCTCCCGGCCCAGCGGGCCGAGCCGGCGGCGCGCCCGGCGGCGAATCAGCCCGGCGGGTGGGGGCTGTGGCTGGCGGAGGAGCTGACGGACGAGTTCGACATTCGTACGGGCGCCGGCGGCACCACGGTTCGGGTGTCCAGCCGATCTTCCTTAAGAGATCCTTAAACCACGCCCGGCGAACTTGCGCGAATGCTCCTCACGTTTGACAGTCGTGCCTGCTGTTACTTCAGGGGGAAGCTGTGGGCGAGGCACGTCACCGGACCGTCACGTCGAGATGGCCCATCCGCCCGCGCGCGGTGGCGGCTCTGGCCGTGGCGGTCGTGGGGCTCGCGGCCGCGATCTATCTGCCCGGCCGCAACGACGTCGCGGACGCCTCCGAGCGCCGGTCGAGCTTCGCCGACGACTTCGGCGGCGAACGTCTCGACGCCGCCAAGTGGCTGATCGACGGCGACCCGTGGGAGAACGGCCGTCAGCGCGACGGTGAGCTCGTCGTCGACCGTCTGATCAGCACCCGTAAGGCCTTCGCGCAGCCGTTCGGGCACGCCGAGGCGCGCATCAAGGTCGACCGGGAGGCAGGGCCCTGGCGGGCCTTCGGGGTGGTCGACAAGTACGGCCGGGTGCTGCGCGGCTCGATCGACGTGCTCGACAAGGACGCCGATCCCACGTCGGGCGACGACTTCCACACGTACGTCATCGACTGGTCCCCGACCGCCATCGTGTGGTCGGTCGACGGACGGCCGGCCCTGCGGCTCGTGCCGGACGAGCCCGGCCTGCCGATCGCGCTGGTGCTCAACCTGGCCACCGACGGCCGCCGCCCCGGCCGCATGGCCGTCGACTTCGTGAAGGTCACGGCGAGCGCGAAGCCCCTTCCCACGCCGTCCGTGCCCAGCTCGTCGCCGACGAGCGCGGCTCCGACCAGCCCGGCTCCCACCAGCCCGGCTCCCACCAGCCCGGCTCCCACCAGCGCGGCCCCCACCAGCCCGGCTCCCACCAGCCCGGCCCCCACCAGCAGCGCACCTTCCGCCCCTGCTTGGAAGTCCTTCACCGACTACGTCGCCGGCGACCTGGTGACCTACAAGGGAGTGACCTACCGGGTCAAGGAGGCGCACACGTCGCTGCCCGGGTGGGAGCCGACGGCGCTGCCCGCCCTCTTCGAGAAGGTCTGACTCAGCGGGCGATCCGGTACGCGTCGCCGTAGACGCTCCAGCTCAGCGGGGCCGTCAGATCGAGGTTGCTGCGGCCCAGGAGGCTGCGCTGGGCGGTGTCGACGCGGGTGGTGTCGCTGTGGGCCGCCTCGGAGCGCATCTCGGCGACCCGGGCGTTGAGGAAGGCATTCAGATAGGCCGGCTCGTCGCCGCCCTGGGCCGGGGTCCGGGCCGTACGCATCGCGGCCGCGCGGATGCCCTGAAGTCCCGACACGCCGTGCATCACGGCCGCGTCGAAGTACGCGAACTGCCCCAGCGCCCGCAGCCCGTCCAGCCGGGCCATGCGCACCGACGGGTTGAAGTACATCGAGTCGCGGGCGTCCTCCTGAACCTTCTGGAAGATCGGATCCCGGGCCGCCGTCCGCCAGGCCGCCGGGAAGCCCGGGTCGAGCCCCGCGTGCGAGTCGGAGCCGTCGACAGTGCGCAGCGCCGGGATGTACCGGGCGAGCACGTTGCCCGGCTTGCGCTTGGTGTACTCGACCACCACCTGGAGCATGTCCGAGGTGCCCGAGCAGAAGCCCACGATGCCGGCCGTGTAACCGCGTCCGTCGTCGATGTCCTCGATGTAGCCGAACGAATTGCGCCAGCTCACCGTCGAGTTCTCCGCACTCGACACCAGCTGGAGCGCGGCCTCCTTCTTCCGCTTGTCCTCCAGGCCCGAGGCGAGCGACCCGGTCGGCGGGGCGGCGGCCGGCAGCACCTTCGACGCCGGGCCGTAGACGCGCACGTCACCCAGCGAGTAGCCGCCGGTCCTCGACGCCCGCTGCGTCGCCAGCACCCGCACGAAACGGCCGGTCCCGTTCAGCCGCTTCAGATCGTCGGTGCCGCCGTTGCCGGCCGTGGTGGCGTAGATCGAAGCCCAGTTGGCGCCGTCCACCGAGGTCTGCACGCGGTACGTCCGGGCGTACGACGACGACCAGCGCAGCGAGACCCGCTCGACGCGCTTGACCGAGCCGAGGTCGATCCGCAGCCACTGGCTGCCGGGACCGCTGGCGCTGGCCCACCGGGTGACCGCGCTCGTGTCCGTCGCCTGGGCCGCCGTGGCGCCCCGCTCCACCGACGAGGCGGTCGCCGGCCGGCCGCGGGAGATCAGCACGTTGCTGTCGGCACCGGCCGCCACGGAGATGACCAGGGGAACGCCGAGCACGACCGCCACCCCGGTACCGAGCGCCGCCGACCCGACCGATCCTGCTCGGATGCGCATTCTTCAACGCTAGGCCGGGAATCGTCATGATCCCCGGGGTTCGGCGAAAAGCCCTACTTCCGCTTGCGGTTGCGGGAGACCAGGACGATCACGAGCACGATCGCCGCCACCACGAACAGGCAGCACAGACCCCCGAAGATGCCGAAGAACCCGAAGCCACCGCGACGGCGCCGGGCCTTGGCCGCCTCGATCGCCACGTCGGCCACGCCGTTGCTCGCGGCCCACGCGTGCACCGGCACGACCAGCGTCAACACGGCACCGGTCACCACCGCGGCCAGTCGGGACCACCACTTCACCACTGGAGACATGCACCCCATCCTGACGGACACGGGCAAGGACGGCCACGCGAGTACCCCCCGATCCGGCAGGGTATGACCAGCGGGACCGAACTGAGAGGGGTACGGATGGACGCCGATCTGGCGGCACTGGCGACAGCTCACGGGGTGGCCACCTGGTACGAGGACTGGCACCGCGAGCGCAAGGATGTCTCCGCCGAATCCGTCGTCGGGGTGCTCGGCCTGCTCGGTGTGGACGCCACCACGCCGGCCGCGGTCAGCACCGAACTGGCCGCCGTACGCGAGCGCGAGCGACTCGGCCGCATGCCGGGCACCGTGGTCGTACGGCAGGGCAGCCGGCGCGACCTGCCCGGCCCGGCCACGATCGAGCTCGAGGACGGCACCACCCGCGAGGTGCGCGAGGTGCCCGCCGACCTGCCCCTGGGCTGGCACCGGCTCGAGGTCGGCGGCCAGCGGGTGACGCTCGTCGTGGTGCCCACCGAGCTGCCCGAGCCACCGCAGACCTGGGGCTGGATGCTTCAGCTGTACGCACTGCACTCGGCCCGCTCGTGGGGCATGGGTGACCTGGGTGACCTGCGGGAGTTCCTCGGCGTCTCCGGCTCGCCCGGGCTGGTGCTGCTGAATCCGCTGCACGCGATCACGCCGACCCTGCCGGTGCCGGCCTCGCCCTACTCGCCGTCCAGCCGGCGCTTCGTCAACCCGCTCTACCTGCGGATCGAGGACATCCCGGAGTACCAGGCGGCCGACCCGGCGCTGCGGGCGCGGATCGACGCGCTGCGCCCCGGCCCGACCGAGCTGATCGACTACAGCGCGGTCTGGAAGGCCAAGCGGGAGGCGCTGGAGCTGCTCTGGCCGCTGGCCGAGAAGTCGGACGTGGACTCCGACGAGGGCCTGGTGGACTTCGCCCGGTTCTGCGCGCTGGCCGAGATCCACGGCCCGAACTGGCCGGAATGGCCGCCCGAGTTCCGCCGGCCCGACACGCCCGAGGTGAAAGCCTTCACGAGCGAGCGCATCGCCTTCCATGCCTGGCTCCAGCGGCTTCTGCTGGCCCAGCTCGAGGCCGCCAACGACGAGGCCCGGCGCCGGGGCATGCCGGCCGGCGTCGTGCACGACCTGGCCGTCGGCATCGACCCGAACGGGGCCGACGGCTGGCTGCTGCAGGACGTGCTCGCGGCCGGTGTCCACGCGGGGGCGCCGCCGGACGCGTTCAACCAGCTCGGCCAGGACTGGGGCCTGGCCGCCTGGCGGCCCGACCGGCTCATCGAGACCGGCTACGCGGCCTACCGGGACATGCTGCGGCGGATCTTCCGGTACGCCGGCGGGCTCCGCGTCGACCACGTGGCCGGACTGTGGCGGCTGTGGTGGGTGCCGCCGGGCATGGGCGCCGACGGCGGGACGTACGTGCACTACGACCCCGACGCGATGCTCGGCATCCTGGCCCTGGAGGCGCACCGGGCCGGCGCCGTCGTGATCGGTGAGGACCTGGGAACCGTACTGCCCGAGGTCACCGAGGGGCTGGAGCGGATGAACATGCTCGGCTCGGCCGTGCTGTGGTTCACCCGCGACGACGACGATCCGGACGGCGGCTACCTGCCGGCCGAGAAGTATCCGCGCAACGCGCTGGCCTCGATCTCGACCCACGACCTGCCCACCGCCGCCGGCTTCCTCGCCGGTGAGCAGGTGAAGGTGCGGGCCGAGCTCGGCCAGCTCGCCGGGCCGGTGGAGCAGGAACGGAAGAACGCGGCCAAGGACCGGGCCCAGCTGCTCGACGCGCTCCGCGCCGAGGGCCTGATCACCGCGGCCAGCACGGACGCCGAGATCATCGTGGCCATGCACGAGTTCCTCGCCCGTACGCCGTGCCGCTTCGTGACCGCCTCGCTCTACGACGTGCTGGGCGAGCTCGACCAGCCCAACCTGCCCGGCACCATGGACGAGTACCCGAACTGGCGGATGCCGCTCAGGACGGGACTGGAGAAGATAGCCGAGGACCCGCGCGTACAGGCGATCGCGAAGGTTCTCGGAGAGAGAAAGGCGAGCCGATGAGCTTCATGGACAAGGCCAAGGACTTCCTGGACAAGCACGACAAGCAGGTCGACCAGGCCCTCGAGAAGATCGGCGACGAGGTCGACAAGCGCACCGGGCACAAGTACTCGTCGCAGATCGACAAGGGCGTCGACGAGGCGCAGAAGCGCACCGGCGACGGCGACACCCGCCGCTGACGTTTCCCTCCTTCTTGCTCGGGAAGCAATAGAAGGTCCCCGAGCAAGAAGGAGCAAGCGATGAGCTTCATGGATAAGGCCAAGGACTTCGCCGACGACCACGACAAGCAGGTCGACCAGGGCCTCGAGAAGGCCGGCGACCAGGTCGACAGCCGCACCGGGAACAAGTACTCGTCCCAGGTGGACAAGGGCGTCGACGAGGCGCAGAAGCGCACCGGCGACGGGGACACCAACGGCTGAGCGGCTCAGACCGCCAGCGGCGGAGGCGGCGGATCGTCGTCGACCGCGTGCAGCATGGGGTGCAGCGGGACGAAATTGTCCCGCTGCCGGCACAGCAGCGGCGGCAGCAGCGACGAACGGTGGTCGGGGTGTTCGGCGCAGTGCCGCATCGCCCGGGTCATCGCGTCGCTGTGGTGCCGGCCGCCGCCGTACTCACCGCAATTGGCGCAGTCCCAGCGCCAGAACGCCGGGCCCTCGTCCGAGAGGTAACGCCGGATCTTGAGCGGCGGTCCCGCTTCTTCCTGAGCCGCGGCCAGGATCGCGGGCATGGCGCCGGCCGGTGGTGGGCCCGTGGGGCGGCGCGCATCCCCGCCGATGATCTGCGCCAGCACATTGCTCGTGGACACGGCTCACCTCCGTACAGAAATAAAGAGAGACGACGCCGAGAAGTCTGGCCAGAAAAACGTGGTTTGGGGCCGGAACTCCGAAATGGTCACCGACGCGGTGACGGCCCGAACGGCCGAACCGGGATACTTGCGGCGTGGCACAGCGCAAAAGGTCGGAGCGGATCGTCGAGACGGTCGCCTCCGGCGTGGCCGAGGTGACGCCGGACCCCGACCGCGACACCGCCTACACGCTGGTGCTCGACGGCGCGCCCCAGTCCCACGTCGACCTGGCCGACCCCACCCACCTGGAGTTCGAGTACATCCGGCGGATGGCGGCGGCGATCGACCTGATCGCGCCGTCCGGGCAGCCGCTGCGGTCGCTGCACCTCGGCGGCGGCGCGCTGACGCTTCCCCGCTACGTCGCGGCGACCCGGCCCGGCTCGGCCCAGCGGGTGGTCGAGATCGACGGGCCGCTGGTCGAGCTCGTACGCCGGGTCCTGCCCCTGCCGGCCAAGGCCAACATCCGGGTCCGCGTGGCCGACGCGCGGGCGGCCCTGGAAGGCATGCGCGACAACGGGTACGACCTGATCGTGCTGGACGTCTTCGCCGGCGCCCGCACCCCCGCCCACCTGGCCTCGGTCGAATTCATGAACGAGATCGCCCGGGTCCTCGACCCGGCCGGATGGCTGATCGCCAACATCGCCGACGGGCCGCCGCTGCGCCACGCCAAGGTCCAGGTCGCCACCATCCGGGCCGCGCTGCCCGAGGCGTGCCTGGTCGCCGACGCGGCCGTGCTGCGCGGGCGCCGGTTCGGCAACCTGGTGGTCCTGGCCGGCCGGACCCCGCCGCCGGTCTCCGAGCTCTCGCGCCGGGCCGCCGGCGACTGGTTCCCGGGCCGGG
Source organism: Actinoplanes sp. NPDC048988 (assembly GCF_043197815.1). Classification (NCBI taxonomy): domain Bacteria; kingdom Bacillati; phylum Actinomycetota; class Actinomycetes; order Micromonosporales; family Micromonosporaceae; genus Actinoplanes; species Actinoplanes sp. NPDC048988. The sequence goes on from NZ_JBICTW010000001.1 coordinate 947,347, forward strand.
TCGAAACCGACCTCGACCGGTTCACCGGTGGCGCGGCACCTGTGACCGACAGTGTCGCCGTATCGTCACCGCTTCCCCCAGCCGGCCTCTTCGGTAACCGTAAGTAACCAGTTTCGGTCCAAAGGGTTGAAGCTCTTCCAGCCTGTCGTGTAGTCGTCAGGAAATCCGGTGTGATTCGCGCTTGCCCACTTGTTTGGCTACCGGCACCCCGCTGTAATCGGTTACGGCCGCGTGTGGGGGCGCGGCACTACTGGGGGGATAGCCGCGCATGCCGGACAAGTACTTCGCGTCCGCAGATACAGGGCAGGCGACCGCGCCGACGAGCGCGGCACCCGCCGGATCGTCACTGCGTGACTCAATACAGAGCGCGACGGAGCGGGTGCTCTGGAGCGGACAGTGCGCCGTCGCCGAGTACGCGTTCGACGAGCCGGCCTCGATGCCGCGCTGGACGCTGCCCGAGGGGACCGAGGTCGTGGTCACCGAGGAGCGGGTGCTCTACCGCGACCCGGTCACGCTCAGCACCGGCGAGCTGCGCTGGCCCTGGCCGCAGCACCTGCGCGTGCAGCCCGGCAACCGCGACGCCGGCCGCTCCGGCACGGTCACCCAGATCCAGCTCGTCTGCGCCGGCCCGAACAACTCGTTCCCGGCCCTGGTCTTCGCCGGCGGCGACCTGGCCGGCGTCGGCGACGCCGACCGCCTGGCCAACACGCTGCGGCAGGCCATCGCCCGGTACCGGGTCGAGCACGCCACCGAGCTGGGCATCCCGGTGCTGCAGACCCGCATGCTGTCCCGCCTGGTCATCGGCCCCGAATTCAACAACTTCCAGGGCGGCGACGGCCAGACGGTGACCCTGATCGGCGCGGTGTCGGTCCAGCGCCTGGCGGCCGAGCCGCAAAACCCCTGGGTCGCCTCGGCCTACGCACCACCCGCCTCGGACGCCTACGCGAAGCCGGCCCACGCGGCTCCTTCGGCCCCCGCGCAGTCCGCGGCCCCGGCTCACGATCCTGGCCAGGCCTTCTCCGGCTACTCCGCCTCCGGCAACAGCGCCCCTGGTCAGGCCGCCCCCGGCCACGCCGCGCACTCTGGCTACTCCCCCGCTCCTTACTCGGCGCCTCCGGTCGTTTCCGGCCCGCCCGCGGCGGCCGGCTACTCCTCCGGCGGCTTCTCCGCGGCGGCCGCTGGATCCGCGCCGGTGATCCGCTCGGCGACGCCCGCCTCGCCGGTGGTCCCCGCCCCGGCGCCCGCCCCGCCCGTCGTTCCCGCTCCGGCCCCCGCTCCCCCGCCGGTGCCCACGTCGGCCGCACCCTTCTCTGCCGGCTCTGCCACGCCTACCTCGGCGGCGCCCGGAGCTCCGTTCTCGGCCGCGCCCACCTCTGCCTCGCCCACCCCTGCCTCGCCCACCCCTGCCTCGCCCACCTCTGCCTCGCCCACCTCTGCCTCGCCCACGTCGCAGGCCGGCGGCCGGGAACACGGTTCCTCCGAGGTCTGGCACGTCCAGCCCGCCGACGACACCGCCCTGCACGGCCGCGACGACCTCGACTCGCGCGCCGCCAGCCTGGCCGCGCGCGTGGCCGACCTGGTCTCCGGCGGCGGCACCCGCCCGAACGGCGAAACCAACCTCTCCGCGTTCCTCGAGCGGCCGGTGCCCCGCTCGCCCGAGCCTCCTCCGTACGGCGCCGCCGCATCACCGACCTCCGGCGCGGGCTGGGACACCCCGGTCTCGGGCGCCGGCTGGGACGGCGCCGAGCGGGCCGAGTCAGTACGCCGCACCGCCGCCCGCTTCGCCGGGAACGCCGCACGCACCCGCGGCTCCATCGCACGCCAGGACACGGGCGACATCCCCAGCCCGGGCAACCACCGCCAGGGCTGACCCCGACCCAAACACCGCCAGAGCAGACCCCGCTCAGGCTGTAGCACTCACGAGGGCAACGGCGCTGCAAAGACAGGAGCGCCAGGAAGGCCAGGCGCTCGCCGAGGCCAGACGCTCGCCAAGGCCAGGCGCCACGAAGGCGAGGCGTCACGAAGGCGAGGCGTCACGAACGCCAGGCCCTCGCCAAGACCAGGCGCCACGAAGGCGAGGCGCCACGAAGGCCAGGCCCTCGCCAAGACCAGGCGCCACGAAGGCGAGGCGCCACGAAGGCCAGGCCCTCGCAAAGGCCAGGTGCCACGACGGTCAGGCGCTCGCCAAGGCCGAGACGCCGCCACGCCCATGGTGCACGCCGAGGCCAAGCCACCGCGAGGCCCCACCGCGAAGACCAGGGGCGCGGCGCAATCAAGGCGGCGCGAAGAATAGGTGCAGCGAAGCAGCGGCGCGGGCCAACGCGCCGGAAGGCGGCGGCGCACGCCAACGGCAAAGCGCCGCCGGCGCCCGGGCGCTGTGAAGGCCGCGGTGCCTTGGACGTCAAGGCGCGGGGAGGTGGTGGGTCAGGCCCGGCGGGCTGCGGCTGACTCGGGGACGAAGCATGTGCCGGCTGCTACCCGCTGGTCGTGGAGCTCGTGTGCTCGGTGCAGCAGGGCCATGAGCTCGTCCTCGGAGCGGATCTGGGCTCGGTATTTCTCCGGCAGGCTCTTGAGGCGGGCCTCCTCCACCAGGAGCTTGTGGAAGATCTCGTCGCAGTAGGCGGGGTCCGTCTCGATGTCGAGGAACTCGGTGGCGTGCCGGCGCGCCGCGGCCACGTACGTCTGGGTCCGGCCCTTCGGGCTCAGCAGTGACGCCACCACGGTGATCAGCAGGATCGAGACGATCAGGGCCAGGGAGAGCGCGGTGGAAATCTCGATCACGTGGATCGACTCGCCGTCGTTGATGAACGGCACGTTGTTCTCGTGCATGGCGTGCAGGATCAGCTTCACGCCGATCAGGGCCAGGATCGCCGCCAGCCCGTACGACAGGTAGACCAGCCGGTCCAGCAGCCCGTCGATGAGGAAGTACAGCTGGCGCAGGCCGAGCAGGGAGAACGCCGTCGCCGTGAAGACCAGGTACACGTTCTGGGTGAGGCCGAAGATGGCCGGGATCGAGTCGAGCGCGAACAGGATGTCGGTTCCGCCGATCGCCACCATGACCAGCACCATCGGGGTCAGCACCCGCTTGCCGTCCTGGTAGGTGAACAGCTTGTCCCCGTCGTACTCGTCGGACGTGCGCAGCACCCGCCGGGCGATCCGGATCACGAAGTTGTCGGGCTTCTCCTCCTGGTCGCCGTGCTGTTCGCGGAGCAGGTTGCCCGAGGTGATCAGCAGGATCAGCCCGAACAGGTAGAACACCCAGGCGAACGAGTTGATCAGCGCCGAGCCCAGGAAGATGAAGCCGGTCCGCGCTATCAGTGACACCACGATGCCGACGAGCAGCACTTTCTGCTGGTCGGCGCGGGGCACCTTGAAGCTGCCGAGCAACAGGAGGAAGACGAACAGGTTGTCGACGGACAGCGCTTCCTCGGTCACGTAGCCGGCGAAGTACTCCGCGCCCATCTGGCTGCCGCCGAAGATCCACACGCCGAGCCCGAACAGGATCGCGATCGACACGTAGATCGACGTCCACCGGGCGGCCTCGCCGAGCGTCGGCACATGCGCCTTGCGTACGTGGAAGAAGAAATCGAAGAGCAGCAACCCGACGATGCCGAGCACGGTCGCCACCCACACCACACCCGACACATCCTGCATGCGCTCATCCTAAGGCGGTGAGGTGACCGCGGCGCGACGTTGGGAGGCGGTGAGGAAGAGCACGCCGGTCAGATCGGCGCCGCGGAGATCCGTACCCCGGAGATCGGCCCCGGTGAAATCGGCCCGCCGCAGATCGGCTTCCCGCAGATCGGCGCCGATCAGCAGCGCACCCCGGAAGCTCGCCCCGCGCAGGTCGGCCTTGCGCATCCGGCGGCCGATCAGGTCGGCGCCGCTGTGGTCGGGCCGGTTGCGCCCGCGAGCCAGCTCACTCGCCTTGCGCAGCAGCGGGTTGACCTTGCGCCGATGCGCGTCCAGGTCGAGCCCGGCCAGCTCGTCCGGCGTGCCGCCGGCCAGGCGATCGGTCTCGGCGAGAGCGCTTTCGAGCTTGGGATGTACGCGGTGGGCCTCGCCCAGCTTCAGCGCCTCGGCCAGGTACCACATGATCTCGTGCAGCTGTCGCACCACGGGCAGGGCGGCGAACATGGGCCCGGACAACTCCGGGGCGTCCCGCCACGTACGCCCGCCGAAGGTCTCCTGGGTGATCCGCTGCCCGGCCCCGAAGCAGTCGAAGACCACACACCCGTGGAAGCCACTGGGCTCCAGCCGCTCATGAATCCGGCACCGGAAGTCGTCGGCCAGGTTGAGACAGGCTTGGCCGGCCGCCTTGGTGACGGCGAAGTCCGACGATTTGACGAACGCGGGTGCGACGCAGCACAGCCCCGCACAGCGGGCGCAGTCGGCGTGAAGTTCTCGATCAGTCATACGGCCTCAACTGTCTCAGACAGTCCCGCCCGGCCGTTTCCCGGAGTCACCGGCACCCGAGATGCAACCCCCTCGTCTTCATGTGTCCCCACCCCGTGGCCGAAACAACTTGTGTCCGCAGCTGACAACGAAAACCCCGGACCGAAACCGGGCCAAACGGATAACCGAAACCAGGGGAGATACAGAATGCGCAGCATGCTTCAGATCGTGGGCGGCGTCGCCGCGGCCGGTGTCATCGCGACCGGCGCAACCGCTCTGACCGGCCATGGTGTGGCTTTCGGCGGCAGCGCCACGCCCGACCAGTTCGTCGGCGGTACCATCCAGCAGACCGTCTCCGGCGGCGCGACCGTCACGAATGTCGTGTACGGCCGGGACCTCTCCGGCACGAAGATCACCTCGATCGCGGTCACCATCAGCGGCGCGGACACCCGGTACCTGACGCTCACCCCGACCGGCACGGGCTTCAGCACCCTCTCCGATGGCACCTCCGGCGACGTCGCCGACCAGTGGAAGTGCACGGGCAACATCAGCGGGACTACGGTCTACCACGCTACGGCGCCCAAGGTCCTGCTCACCGCCAGCCCGGCCACGGTCACCTGCGTGCCGGAGCTCACCGCCGGCCACGTGACGCAGGGCTGGTACAAGGGGCTCGCCTCCCTGGACATGGCCGTCAGCGTCAGCTAATCCGCCTCGATCGGCGGCTCGGAGTGCGAGGCTGACCCATAGCCTCGCCCTCCGGAGGGACCGATCCAGAAGTCTCTGCGCACCTACTTCGTGGCCGCCATCCTCGGGATGGCGGCCATCGGTGCTTGGGCGCTGCTGACCGAGCGGATCGCCTACGTGGTGACCTCGGGAATCAGCATGAACCCGGTCTACTACCAGGGCGACCTGGTCATCACCGCGAAGGCCGATTCGTACCAAGTGGGGCAGATCGCTGCCTATCATGGTGATATTCCCGGGCAGCGGGTCCTGCATCGCATCATCGGCGGGAACGGCTCCGCGGGATTCGTGCTGAAGGGGGACAACAACCAGTCGATCGACCCGAAGAACCCGACGACCGACGAGATGATCGGCCGCGCCGTCCTGCACATCCCGAAGGTCGGCACCTGGCTGAAGCCTTTTCTCAGTCCCACCGGGCTCGGGATGCTCAGCTTTCTGGTCATCAGCGGCGGAGCCGCCACCGCGGCGCGAAACCGGCGGGAGATCCCGCGAGGCCGCCGGAAGAAGAAGGTGAAGGCCATGTCGCGGCAGGGAGGTTCGCTGGAGACCGCTGCGGCGGTCCTCAAAACGGTGCAGCGCCTCCCACCGGCCCTTCGTTCGGCCGCCTACTTCGCGGCCGCCTTGACCGTGTTCGCGCTGGTGATCGGAATTCTCGGCTGGATGAAGCCGGTCGTCGAGACGCGGACCACCGCCGCTCCGCCCGGCCAGTCGATCACGTACTCGTACTCGGCCAAGGTGCCGAAATCGGCGGCCTACGACGGCACGACCGTCACCTCGCCCGAGCCCATCTTCCGCAAGCTGACCGACAACGTCGACCTCGTCGTGGAGTACAAGGGGCCGGCCGGCACCTTCGACCTCAGCGCCAATCTCACCAACGGCACCGGCTGGCACACCACGATCAACCTGGTCGACGAGGTGGCCTTCACCGGCACGACGTACAAGGCGACGGCCAAGTTCGACCTCAAGGCCCTGGTCGCCCGGGCCGACGCGGCCTCGGCCGCGATCGGAGCGGCGGGCAGCGGCGCGGTCGCCGTCGCCCTGACGGCACGAGTGGTGTCCGACGGCCTCGGCACCATGAGCGCGCCCCTGGTACTGGAGATCACGCCGATGCAGATGGTGCTCAATGGAAGCGCCAAACTCACCAGCAGCAACTCCGGAAGCGCGAGCACCACCGTCGTACCCCGGGAAATCGGCCTTCTCGGCCTCACGGCCGCCAAGGCGCGTTCGTACGCCATTCTCGTCCTTATCGCCGCGGCCGTGATCGTCGCCGTTGTGCTTCTGCTCGCGCTTCGGCGGATGCCGCTTCGGACCCGGGCTCAGATTGAGCGGCGCTATCCGCAGCTTCTCGTGCAGGTCGAGCCGATGGCCAGCCCGCCGGGCAAACCCGTCGTCAACGTCGACAACTTCCCGGCGCTGGTCAAACTGGCGGAGAAGTACGGGCAGATGATCCTGACGTGGCGGCGGGAGGATTCGGACGATTTCGTGGTACGAGACGAGGGGATCACCTATCGGTACCGGGTTCCGCTGGACGGCCCCGAGCTTGTGGATATCGAGCACCGAAATAGGCCCACAACGGCGGGAACCCACCGACGGAAAGCGTCCTCGCCGGTGTCCTGATGGTGGCCCGAAATGTCCGTGCGGGCCATCTGAGCAGCGGAAACATCTAACTACGCTGCTGTGAATGATCTCCAGGCTCGTGTCTATGGCTGTCGTTTCCGGGCTCGGCGCGGCGGTTGCCGTCGCCGTGCCGGCTCAGGCCGCCGGTGTTCCCACGCTGCGGGCCAGCGCCCCGGTCATCGTCGGCTACAACCCCGTGACACTGTCCGGCACCGCCGACGCCGGGGCTCAGGTGCGGCTCTACGAGACCGCTATCGGCTGGAACGACATGCAGCCGGCCCAGGACTGGACCAACGGCGGCACCGTCGTCGCCACCGCCGACGCCTCGGGTCATTATTCGTTCAGCCGGTACGTCGACTCGGGCTTCCTCTTCGAGGTTCACCAGGGCACCGCCGTCTCCAACCGCGTGACCGTCTACTCCCGGCTGCAGGTCGGCCTGAGCGGCGGGTCGACCGTCGCCGGCCGGGCCGATCTGACCGCGTGGAACGTGCCGGGCGAGGGCGGGTTGCCGTACCAGTTCCAGCTCAAGCAGGCCGACGGCACCTGGAAGACGGTGTTCTCCGGCAAGGGTTCGAGCGACGCCGACGGCGCCTTCCTCGACGCGCGGATCAGTGGCCTGACGCCCGGCAGCGTCCAGACTTTCCGGGCGTACGCCGGCGGCGACACCTCGCAGGGCGTGCAGGGCAACTACTCCAAGGAGCTGAAGGTCACCGTCAAGGCGACGGGGGCCGGCTCGGTCCAATTCACCAAGATCAGGTACGACTCGACGGGCGCCGACACGGGCACCAACGCCAGCCTGAACGCCGAGTGGGTCAAGCTCACCAACAAGACCGGAACCCGTGTCAACCTCAACGGCTGGACCCTCCGCGACGCCCAGAACATCGTCTACAGGTTCACCGGCACGGTCTATCTGAACGCCGGCGCGTCGGTCCTGGTGCAGACCGGCAAGGGTACGAACACGGCGGTCCGCCGATACTGGGGCCGTACCGGCAAAACGGGCTACGTCTGGAACAACGGCGGGGACACGGCTCAACTTCGTACCGCCGCGAATGTGACCGTCGACACCTGCAAGTGGTCGCGCGTCGGCACCGGCGAAACCACCTGCTGAGTCACCCCTCGACACCCGCGGCGTCGAGGAGCACGGTGGCCATCTCGACCGCGTCCGGCGCCTCGCCGTGCATCACGGCCCAGGCGCTGGCGCCGTCGAAGGTCATCGTGAGCTGCCGCGCCAGCCTTTCCGGGTGGGCGGCGCCGCCCTGCTCAGCCTCGGCCCGGAAGAACGCGGTCAGCTGGTCCTTGTAGCGCCGGGCCACCAGCCGTGCGGGATGCTCCGGCGCCTTGACCTCGACCGAGACCGCGACCATGGGGCAGCCCTGGAATCCGGGCGCGGCCGAGGTTTCCTCGAAGCGGCGGAACACGTGCAGGATCCGCTCGCGATGGCTGGACTCGTCGCCGGCGGCGGGCAGGAGGTACGCGGTGAAGGCCGGCCCGACGCGGTCGAGCCCGGCCGCCAGGATCTCGTCCTTGCTGCCGAAGAGCTGGTACATCGAGCGCTTGGAGACACCGGCGGCACGGCTCAGAGCCTCCACGCCCACGCCGACGCCCTCGCGATAGAAGAGGTCCGCCGCAGCGTCGAGCAGGCGGTCCCGCGTGGCTTCCCCGGTCATGCCGCCAGCATAGCTCGCACCAAAACCGATCGGTTTCCTTTGTCACACGGCACAGCCTTGCCGTACCGAAACCGATCGGTTTACCTTGGTGGAAACCGATCAGTTTTCTCCGAGAGGCCACGCCATGACCACCATCAAGGACTCTGTAGCACTCGTCACCGGCGGCAGCCGGGGCATCGGCAAGGCTTTGGTCGAGGAGTTGTACGCCCGGGGCGCGGCCAAGGTGTACGCCACGGCCCGCGACCCGCGCACGGTGACCAACCCCGACGCCGTACCGCTGGCCCTGGAAGTGACCGACGAGGCTTCCGTGGCCGCCGCGGCCGCCCAGGCCGGCGACATCACCATCCTGATCAACAACGCCGGCATCGCCTCCGGCGCCTCGTTCCTGGACTCCCCGCTCGACGAGGTCCGCCGCGACATGGAGGCCAACTTTTACGGCCCGCTGCTGCTGACCCGCGCCTTCGCCCCGATCATCGAGCGCAACGGCGGCGGCCACATCCTCAACGTGCACTCGGCCCTGTCCTGGTTCGCCGACGGCGGCCCGTACAGCGCCTCGAAGGCCGCCCTCTGGTCCCAGTCCAATTCCTTGCGCCTGCTGCTGCGCCCCCGCCACATCGCCGTGACCGGCCTCCACGTCGGCTACGTCGACACCGACATGACCACCAAGATCGACGCCCCCAAGACTTCCCCCCACGACGTAGCCGTGGCCGCCCTGAACGGCATCGAGTCCAACGCCCACGAGGTCCTGGCCGACGACGTAAGCCGCACCGTCAAATCCGCCCTCTCGGGAGACCTGACCCTCCTCTACAAGCAGCTAGCCGCCTGACCCCCTTCCATAAGCAGCCAGGTCCTACCCGCGGATCACATCCGTCGCGCCCGGCACGCACGCAGGCAGGCAGTCGCGCCCAGGCCGAGGGTGGCTCGGTAATTGACGCCCAGTCGCCGAGCCCGCGCCAGCGGAAGCCAGGTTCGAACGCAGGTGAGCGACCGCCGATCAAGCCTCGACGTTTCCGCCGCCGACCGGCCGACCGCTCTAGCAGCGGGATCAAGTAACAGGTGTCGGCCGCCCAACCCCGTACCAAAGCAAGCGACGGGTGTCAGCCGCCCAACCCCGCACCAAAGCAAGCGACGGGTGTCAGCGGCCCAACCCCGCACCAAAGCAAGCGACGGGTGTCAGCGGCCCAACCCCCGTACCAAAGCAAGCGACCACAACCACCCACCAAGCGCAACAGACCGCACCGTGGGGGTCTGGGGGCTCGGCCCCCAGGGGCAAATGCGAAAAATCCCCGTCCGCGCACTCCGCGGACAGGGATCTCCCAATTTGTAGCGGGGACAGGATTTGAACCTGCGACCTCTGGGTTATGAGCCCAGCGAGCTACCGAGCTGCTCCACCCCGCGTCGGCTTCTTAACACTACCTTGCCGCCCTCCTTGGCGCCCAATCCGGGGTCCACGATCGGCGAATCACAGCCATCCGCGGTAGAGGCGCCCGTCGTTCTGCTCGTTCCAGGCGGCGAGCCAGGCGCGCCGGACGTCGCTCGGCGGCCACGGTGACGGGCGTAGTTCAAGCGGGATGAGCGGGTCGTCGCGCATGGCCCGTTCCAAGGCCTCGGCGAGCCGGAGCCGTTCGACGACCGGGTCCGGGCCCGGCTTCAAAATCACATGCTCAATTGCGGTGTACGCCTCGACGACCGGCCCCGCCGGCCACAGCAGCTCGGTGAGCTCGACGGGGTCGGTGACCCCGCGGACGTCGAGGTCGGTCGCGGTCGCCCGGACGAGGCGGGCCGGGCTGTCGAGCATCGGGCTCAGGTCGTGCGGGCTGACGTACAGGCCCGGCGCGAGCGCGGCGGCGCCGGCCTCGACGAGCGAGCGGCGCAACTGATCCCGTACGGCCCGCTCGTCTTCTTGAATGCCGAAGGCCAGCAGCCGCCACCGGCCGTCCCAGGGCGCCTGACCGGCGTCCTGCGCGAAGGCGAGCCGCAGGGCGAGCCTGTCCCGGTCCAGCCGTTCCCGCCCGGCCGGGGTGAGCGCGAGGCTGCCGCCGCGCCCTCGGCCCGACTGGATCACCTCGCCGGCCGCGGCCATCCGCCGGATCGCCAGGCGCAGGGGCTGATCGTCGAGGCCGGCGGCGTTGGCCGTGTCGTAGACGAGGTCCAGCCCGACCTCGCCTTCCCGGGGGAGAAAGGCCTCGATCACCGTACGCGGCGTGGGCGCGGCGCCCGTCATCTCGCGACCCGCTTCCGCATCGTCTTGTACCGCCGGAACCCGTAGAGGCTACCGAGTGAACCCATCGAGCCCTCGTCGACGACGCGGTATCCGAGCCGCCGGTACAGGGCTTCGGCCCGCGGATTGGTGTCGACGACCGACAACTGCACCTCCCGGTCTCCGCACCCGGCGGCATGCTCGTGCGCGGCCGCCAGCAGCGCGGTGCCGAGGCCTCGCCCACGATGCCGGGCGTCCACGCAGATGCCGTCGAGCACGAGCACCCCGTCCCGCTCGGCTCGGCTGAGCGGGGCGAGGGCGACGGTGGCCCGGATCGCGCCCGTCCACCCGAACCTGTCGCGCAAGCCGGGCCAGGTCAGCGCCGCCGCTCCCGCTCCACCCGCGTGGAACCCGCAGACGCCGGCCACTTCACCGTCGACCCGGGCCACGAACATGCGGTCCGCCCGAAGGTTGTCCGTCACGAACGCCTCGCCCCTCGCGGCGTCGGGGAAGCCCACTTGGAGCTTGCGCCCGAAGGCCGCCCAATACAACGCGCCCACGCACTGACGCTCCGACGTGTGGAACCCCATCTCAATCACACGTGAAAACCTATCGCATACGATACGAGCGTGAAGAAAAAGATACTTACCTTGTTCGCGATCGTCCTGACGCTGGTCGGCGGCGTCACCGTGGTGGTTCTGATCGGCAACGACTACCGGATCACCGAGGAGCGGCTGACCATCGACCTGCCCGGCCGCAGCCTGGACGCCGTACTCGCCCGCCCTCGCGACAGCGACCCCACCGGCCTGGTCGTCATGGTCCACGGCGACGGTCCGGTCGAGGCCACCCACGACGGCCTCTACCGCCCTTGGTTCGAGGCCGCCGCCGACGCCGGTTTCGCCACCCTCTCCTGGACCAAGCCCGGCAACTGGCTCTCCCAGACCATGGACGATCGCGCCCACGAGGTGGAGGCAGCCATCGACTGGGCTCGTGCCCGCCCCGACATCCCCACCCGCGCCCTCGTGCTGTGGGGCGCCAGCCAGGCCGGCTGGGTCCTCCCCAAGGTCGCCGCCGCCCGCAACGACCTGACCGGCATCGTCGCCGTCAGCCCCGCCATCAACTGGCTCCGCCAGGGCCGCTACAACCTCCTGGCCGAACTACGCGAGTCCGGCGCCACCCCCGAGGACCAGAACCGCGCCGTAGCCGCCAGCAACCAAACCCGCGAACTACTGACCAGCAACGCCGACTACGCCACCTACCGCGCCCACACCCCCGACCCCATGGACGCCGCCCGCTGGACTTTCGTCAAGCTCAACTACCGCTCCGACGCCACAGCCGACCTGACCGCCGCCGCCACCAGACACCTGCCCACTTTGCTGATGCTGGCCACCCACGACCTCAACGTGGACATCACCGAAACCGCCACCACCTACCAGCGCATACTCGGCCAGTCCCTGACCACCAAGCACTTCAACGCCGCCCACTCCATGGCCCGCCCCATCATGGAAACCTCAAAGTTCACCGGCCTAACCACCGCCACCCTGTGGCCACGCTCCTTATTGGCCCCCGGCGTCTTAGACACCTACCGAACCACCCTCACCACCCTCCACTGACAACTCCGTCGCACCCCCAAGCACCGAGTCAGCACCCCACAACTTCACCCCAGACGACATACCGACCGAGCCAACACCAGAAGGCCACTATCCCGAGCACCACGTCACGCACGACACAGCCACCGTCCACCAAAGACCCCGACCACGAACGCACCCAATCCCCAGACGCCGCTTATCCGCAACGACGCTCCCACCCCAGCAACCGACCACAAGGCCCAAGCCCTGCAACGAGGGCACGAGACCTGGCGCGAGGACACGCCACCCGGGTCCCGGTGCGACGGCGCAAGACCCGTACCCAGGGCGCGAGTCCTGGGACGCGGAGGCGAGACCCGGGGCCGGAGCGCGGACGCGAGACCAGGGCCTGTGGCGCGAGCCCTGGGGCACGGGGGCGAGGTCCAGGCCCGCAGTGCCCGGCCCGCGGACCGCAGGGCCCGGCCGTAGACCGCAGGGCGCGGGCCGTAGACCGCAGGGCGCGGGCCGTGGACCGCAGGGTCGCGGGGGCAAGGCGCGGTGCCTGGGGCCGAGGGCGGGGCACGAGGCCCGGGGCGCAGAGCGCAGGGGCGGGGCGCGAGGTTCTAGAGCGCAAGGTGCAAGGCGCGGGGCACGAGGTCCGAGGGCACGGGGCGCCAGGCGCAAGGCGCCAGATGCGAGCGCGCAAGGCGTGGGCGCGGGCGCAAAGGCGCAAGGTCCGAGCGCGCGAGGCGCGAGGGCGCCAGGTCCAAGGGCGCGGAGCGAGGCGCCAGGCCCAGGGCGCCAGGTCCGAGGGCGCAAGGCGCCACCGCGCAAGGCGGGAGGCGCAGGCGCGCGAGGCGCAGGCGCGCGAGGCGCAGGCGCCAGGCCCGAGAGCGCAGGGCGCGAAGTCCGAAGGACGAGCCGTCACTCCGATGCAGGCGCAGCCTGCGAGCGCAACCACCCACCAAGCGCAACAGACCGCACCGTGGGGGTCTGGGGGCTCGGCCCCCAGGGGCAAATGCGAAAAATCCCCGTCCGCGCACTCCGCGGACAGGGATTTCCCAATTTGTAGCGGGGACAGGATTTGAACCTGCGACCTCTGGGTTATGAGCCCAGCGAGCTACCGAGCTGCTCCACCCCGCGTCGGCTCGTTAACACTAGCGCAACTGTCTGTCTTGCTGCAAAACGGGTGGCGGTGGCCCTCCTCACGGTGGGCCACCGCCTTTCTGTCAGCCGCTTGGTGTGGGGTTGGGCGCCGCGGATCCTGATGGCGCCGGTGCCGACGGGGCCGAGGAGGGGCCCGACGACGGTGAGGTGGATGGGGCGGTGGCCGCCTTCTGGGCGTTCTGGAAGTTGGTCATCGCGGTGTCGAGGGCCTGCAGCGCCTCGCCGTATTTGGCGAAGTCGCCGGACTGCTGGGCGGTTTTGACGTTGGCGATGGCCGTGTCGAGGGCGGCTGCCGCCTGGGCCAGTTCGCCGGTCAGGGAGGCCGGCGGCGGGTTTGTGGTGTTGCCGTTGCCGGTGTTGTTGCCGCCGGTGTTGTTGCCGGTGCCGGAACTGGCGTTCTTGCCCTGGGCCACCAGCTGTTCGAGGCCCTGTTTCAGGTTGTCGGCGAGGACCACGTACGTGCCGCCGTCGCCGTACGACATCAGGACCTTCTGCAGCAGGGGTGCGGCGTTGTCCTGGTTGCCGGTCTTGACGTAGACCGGTTCGACGTACAGGACGCCGCCTTCGACCGGCAGGGAGATCAGGTTGCCGTACAGCACCTGTGATTGGGCGTTGTTCGACAGCAGGTTCAGCTGTTGGCGTACGGCCGCGTTGTTGGTCATCTTCTGATGGACCTGGACCGGGCCGGGGATGACCGTCTGGTCGGGTAGTTCGAGGACCTGGAGCACCGGTTTGTTGTCCACGTACGAGCCGGAGATCAGGGCCGCCAGGTTTTCCCGGTTGGCCGGTGTGACGCCGGCCGTGAGCTGGAATCTGGTCTGGTCCTGTTCGGGCAGCTGCACGTTCAGGTAGAACGGCGGCTGCTTGATGTTGCTCGAGGGCGAGTCCGGCGCGTTCGGCACCTGCCAGAAGTCCTGGCCGGAGAAGTACGCCTGCGGGTCGGTCACGTGGAACTTGGTGAGCAGGTTGCGCTGCACCTTGAACAGGTCCTGCGGGTAGCGGAAGTGCGCTTCGAGCGACGCCGGCGTGTCCGCCTTCGGGATGATCAGGTCACCGCCGAACGCCTTGTTCCACGCCTTGAGCACCGGGTCGTTCTCGTCGAACTCGTACAGCTTGACCGTGCCGTCGTACGCGTCGACGGTCGCCTTGACCGAGTTGCGCATGTAGTTGACGTCGTCGCGGGCCAGGGCGAACTGCCCCTGACCGGTGAGCTCGTCGCGCGTCTCGTTGGCCAGGTTGATCTTCTGGCTGTACGGGTAGGTCGCGGCCGTGGTGTAGCCGTCGAGGATCCAGGTGATCCGGCCGTCGACCACGGCCGGGTACGGGTCGCCGTCGATGGTGAGGAAGGGCGCGACCTTTTCCACGCGCGAGCGCGGGTCGCGGATGTACATCAGCCGGGACTCGGAGTTGACCGCGTCCGACAGCAGGAAGTTGCTCTCGGTGTTCTTGACCGCGAAGACGAGCCGGCGGAAGAACGAGCCGATCGGGACGCCGCCCTTGCCGTCGTACGTGTAAAGCTCCTCGGCGTTGTTGTTCTCCTCCTGCGGACGGTCGAACTCGACCTTCTTGTTCGCGTCCTCCTGGCCGACGATCGCGTACTCGGTGGACTGCTCGCCGAAGTAGATCCGCGGCTGGTCGACCTTGATCTCGTCGCTGGCCGAGGAGCAGCCCGGCGGGCGGTCGTCGCCGAGGAAGCCGGAGACGAAGTACGGCAGGCCACCGCAGACGACCTGGTTGGCCGGGGCCGCCACCAGGCCGTAGCCGTGGGTGTAGACGGTGTGCCGGTTGAGCCAGTTGCGCTGCTGCGCGGTCAGCTTGTCGTCGTTGATCTCGCGCGCGCCCACCACGTAGTCGGCGGTCTTGTCGTCGATCGTGTACCGGTCGACGTCGAGCTTCTTGCCGAAGTCGTAGAAGCCGCGGGACTGCTGCGACTGGGTGAAGGCCTGCGAGACCAGCTGCGGATCGACCAGCCGGGCGTTCTGGGCGCTCGTGTCGCTGGTCAGCCCGGCTTGCGGGACCACGTTGTTGGCGCGGTAGGGCGCCGTCTCGGTGTCACTGATGCCGAATGCCGCTCTGGTCGCCTCGATCGAGCGTTTGATGTACGGCGCTTCCTTCTCGGCCAGGCTGGGCTTGACCGAGAAGTTCTGCACGGCGAGCGGGTAGATGCCGCCGATCGCCACCGCCGAGATGGCCAGCAGGGCCAGCGAGACGCCGGGCCATACCAGGTTTCGCATGCCCGCGTTGGAGAACACGATGATCGCGATCGCCACCACGATGGAGATGTAGGCGAGGATCTCCTTGGCCGGCAGCAGCGCGTTGACGTCGGTGTAGCCGGCGCCGTAGAGACCGGGCGACACGTGCTGCTCGAGCAGCAGGGCGCGGCGGTCGAGCACGTAGGCCACAGCCTTGAGCAGGACGAAGATCGCGACCAGGGTGGTCAGGTGGGCCCGGGCCGCGGTCGTCATGCGGTCGCCGACGCCCTGCAGGCGTACCCCACCGAAGATGTAGTGGACCGCGAGCGCGCCCAGAACGGAGAGCACGACGGCCGTGAAGGCGACGCCGAGGATGTAGCGCCACAGCGGGTAGTCGAAGACGTAGAACCCGATGTCCACGTTGAACTGCGGGTCCTTGACGCCGAAGTTCCCGCCGTTGCGGAACAGCATCCAGTCTTTCCACCGGCCCTGCGCGGAGAGGCCGGCGAAGAAGCCGATGATCACAGTGATGACGGTGATCCACGTGCCCAGGCGGGGCGCGATGATCATTCGGTAGCGCTCGAGGGTCGCCTGCTCGGCCGAGTGCGGCCGCAGCAGCGGGCGCAGCCGGTAGGCCAGGTAGAGGTTGGCCGCGATGATCAGGGCCACCGCGATGCCGATGGCCAGGAACAGCAGGAGACGGGTGAGCAGTACACCGGAGAAGACGTTGACGAAATCAACTTCGTTGAACCACAGATAATCGGTGTACGCGTCGATGCCCCACCCGAGCAGCGTGAAAAGAAGGAAGACCCCGACCAGGACGCCGACGGTGACGCGACCGCGCCGGCTCATCCTCGGAAGAGGGCTATTTCGCATAACCAACGGAGGCTCCACAATTCAGTCGGGCCGGTGTCTCACAGTACGACATCTGTCACGCGGCCGAGCACGGCTTGGGGGTGCCGCCGCCGGTGAAGGTCTTGAGGGCGGTCAGCGCGTCGTCCACGGTGGCGACCTCGGCCATCGGCAGGCCGTCGACCGCGTTCTTCAGCGCCTCGGCGCAGTTGTCCTTGGGGACCAGGAAGATCTGAGCGCCGGCCTTCTTGGCGCCGACGAGCTTCTGCGGGATGCCGCCGATCGGGCCGACGTTACCGCTGTCGTCGATCGTGCCGGTTCCCGCGATGATCTTCCCCCCGGTCAGGTCCTCGGGCTGGAGCTTGTCGAGGATGCCGAGGGTGAACATCAGCCCCGCGCTCGGGCCGCCGATCTTGTTCAGGTCGATCTTGACCTTGAACGGGGCGTCCTGCTTGGTGCCGATCTCGATACCGAGCCGCGGCGTCTTGTCGTCACCGCTCGTCTTGGTGGTGATCCGGCCGGTGGCGGCCTTGCCGGCGCGCGTGTAGGAGATGGTGAAGGTCGTGCCGGCCGGCTTGGCCCGGACCAGCTCGGTCAGCTTGTCGGGCTCGGTGATCTTCGTGCCGTCCACGGCGGTGATCACGTCGTCGGCCTTCAGCACGCCGGTCGCGGCGCCGTCGGCGGTGACCTTCTTGACGTAGGGCAGAACCGGGTAGCCCAGCTTCGTCAGCGCGACGGTGACGGCGCTGGCCTGCGACTCCGTCCACTCCTCGGCGTTCTGCTGCTCGACCTGTTTCTCCGACTGGTTCGGCGGGTAGATCAGCTCTCGCGGCACCACCGCGTCCGAGTGGCTGAACCAGCTGCTGATCGCCCACACCAACTCGACCTGCGACTGCACGTTCACCGTGGTCAGCCGGAGCTGCCCGGCCGACGTCGAGGTCTTGGCGGCGTCCGTCACCTGGATCACCTCGGCGCCGTTGTCCGAACCGAGCGTGTTGACGGTCGGCCCGGGCTTCAGCACGACAAAGGGCAGGGGTGCGGCCATGACACCGACTGCCAGCAGGGCGGTGATCAGGGCGCCGAGGATTACCGTGACACCACGACGTCTCATGCGCGTGAGACTATCCCCCCTCCCTGAGTGCTCTCTGAGCTGACCAGAGTTCTCTCTGAGCGGACGCCGCCATCGGTCCGGAGCGGGCGTTTCCCGCGTACGGTTGACTACGTGCCTGATATCCCGTTCGGCTTCTCCCTGCCGGGCGCCCAGCCGCCCGACCCCTCCGACCCGCAGCAGATGCAGCAGTTCATGGCGCAGCTGCAGCAGATGTTCGCCGGTCCCGGCAGCGGCCCGGTCAACTGGGACCTGGCCCGGCAGGTCGCGGCCAGCCAGCTGTCCGCGTCCGGTGACCCCGCGGTGAACATGTACGAGCGCAACCAGGTCGAGGAAGCCCTGCGCCTCGCCGACCTGTGGCTCGACCCGGCCTCGGCGCTGCCCAGCGGCATCCGTTCGGCCGCCGCCTGGAACCGCAACGAATGGATCTACAACACCCTCGACGTCTGGAAGAAGCTGTGCGACCCGATCGCGGGCCGCATGGTGGGCGCCATGGGCGACCTCGTCCCCGACGAGGCGAAAGCGCAGCTCGGCCCCATGCAGTCGATGGTGGCCACGCTCGGCGGCGCCCTGTTCGGCGGCCAGCTCGGCCAGGCGCTGGGCCAGCTCGCGGCCGAGGTTCTCTCGGCCGGCGACATCGGCCTCCCGCTCGGCCCCACCGGCACGGCCGCGCTCGTCCCGGCCAACATCAAGGCGTACGGCGAGGGCCTCGAGATCCCCGAGGACCAGGTCCGGCTCTACGTCGCGCTGCGCGAGGCGGCCCACCAGCGGCTCTTCGGTCACGTCCCGTGGCTGCGGGCGCACGTGCTGAACGCCGTCGAGACGTACGCCAACGGCATCACGGTCAACCGTGAGGCCATCGAAGAGGCGATGAGCCGGGTCGACCCCACCGATCCCGAGTCGATGCAGGCCATGGCGCTCGAGGGCATTTTCACACCCGAGGACACGCCGCAGCAGAAGGCCAGCCTGGCCCGCCTCGAGACGGCGCTGGCCCTGATCGAGGGCTGGGTCGGCCACGTGGTCGACTCCGCCGCCGGCGACCGGCTCCCGTCGGTGGTCCAGCTCGGCGAGGCGTTCCGTCGCCGCCGGGCCGCGGGCGGCCCGGCCGAGCAGACCTTCGCCGCCCTGGTCGGCCTCGAGCTGCGTCCACGCCGTCTGCGCGAGGCGGGCGCGCTCTGGGCCGCGGTGGCCGAGCAGCGCGGCATCCAGGGCCGCGACGCCCTGTGGGGCCACCCCGACCTGCTGCCCACCGACGAGGACTTCGCGAACCCGCAGTCCTTCGCGCAGGGCAGCTCCGACTGGGACATCAGCGAGCTCGACAACCTCGACAAAGGCGACGAGGAGAAGTAACTGGCCGTGGCCGGTCCGGCTCTTTTGAATGTACGGATCGGCCACAGCTCCGCTTCGACAGCGCGGCCTCGCTGCCGTCCCCAGCCTTTGCCGCGTGCTGCGGGCTGAGCTGCAACTCGAGCTTTCAGCCCCCGAGGATGGCCCGGGTGTTCTCCCAGCCCTCCAGAGCGGGGTCGAGCGAGGCCAGCTCGGCCGGGCCCTTCAGGCGGCGCCACTCGGGAGTCGAGGAGACGGCGCCGGGCTCGGGAGCCGTACGCCGGAGAAGTTGTGCCGTCGCCGTGTCCAGGTCGAAATCGGCCAGCCAGGATGGGACGGGAAGGCTCGTGGCCAGGCCGAGCAGGCCGTTGCCGGGGCCGCCGGCGGCCACCGCGACCGCCTTGGTCTCCAAGGGCCGCAGAAGCTTGCCGAGGATCATGCCGGGCAGGTCGGGGGCGTCGGCCGCGATCACGGCGGCCTGGTCGAAGCCGTCGGCCTCGGCCGCGGCCAGGACCGGCAGGTAGGTCGGGGTGGGCACCTCGTAGATCCGCATGCCGGGCCAGGCGATCTCCTCGGCCAGCTCACGGTCGGCCGGGGTCGCCGCGATGGCCGCGTCGGCCTGGGCCAGGCGGGCGAGCAGGTCGACCACGTCCTCGGCCAGCGCGGCCCGCCACACGGCGCGTTCGACGCCGGGCGGACTCCACTCGACGGGCACCAGCAACGCAGCGACGAGCCGTTTCACCACGGCTCAACCCTAGTCGTCGGCGAGCACCAGCCCCGTGGCGGCCGAGATGCCCTCGAGGTAGCCGCGAGCGCGTTCGGCCTTGGGGTAGCGGTTGACCAGCTCCCAGAAGCGGGGGCTGTGGCTGGGGACGACCAGGTGGGAGAGCTCGTGCAGCAGCACGTAGTCGATCACCCAGTCGGGCATCTCCTGGATGCGGTGGGAGATGCGGATGGTGCTGTCGTCGGGGGTGCAGGAGCCCCAGCGGCCGTTCTGGTTGGTCACCCAGCGCACGCTGGCGGGCCGGACCCGCTCGGCGTGATCGGCGAGGTATCGGCCGGTGAGCCGCCGGGCCCGGGACAGAAGCTCCTCGTCGGTACGGCGGATGCGCTCCTCACGGGCCTCGAGGCGGGCCAGCATGCGCTCGACCCACTCGGTTTCCTCGGCACGGGAGAACCTGTCCGGAATGAGCACGACCACGCGCTCACCGTCCCGGTACGCGGACACTGTGCGACGCCGGCGCTGGCTGCGCCGCACTTCGACGACAGGCTTGCGCGTCCGGGCCATCACCGGCTCGCGAGGCCCAGATTCGGGTTCACGTTGAGACGCTAATCCGTGAGACCCATGTCACCGCAAGAGTACGGCCGATGACACCCGCCGGATATGCGTAGTTGCTCCCTGTATTACCGGAAAAAATTTCCACAGCCGCAACATCGATGACAGCTTGCCAACTTAGCGCACGCGTCCCCCGTCCCCTTTATGACCTTTTGAAGGCAATCCACGGCGTGTTGCGGCACAACTGGCCAAAAAGGGCGATTCCGCCCGGCACACTCACGTCGGCGCCGACACCACCGACGCCGCGCTGACATGGAACCGGCTTGACCTGGGTAGTGGACGGCCCTGACGGGTGGCCACATCCACGTGGTCGCGGAACGGTCCAGCGCCGAAACAGGTCGCGGCCTGCCACCGCGAGCAGGCATCGGGCCGACCCCGGCCGACAAACATTGACGAGGAGGAACCGTGGCCGACAACACGTACAACGGCTACTGCGTGAAGTGCAAGGAGAAGCGCGACTTCCAGGGGACCGTCGAGGTCTCGAAGACGGGCATGAACATGGCCAAGGGCAAGTGCCCGGTGTGCGGCACCACGGTCAACCGCATCCTGGGCAAGGCCAAGGCCTAGTGGCGCGGCCGCGCCGGGGCCTCTAGGCCACATCCGAGTTCCCGGCAAGGCCGTTCACCCACCCGGGGAGGGCACGTCGCCCTCCCCGGTGCTTTACCTGGCACCGCCATATCCACACCGAATCGGGCACGTTGAGTGAGGTTGTGGACAACTCTCTAGCCTGTGGATAACTCCCGCAGAGCTGTGGATAACCCGCTTCCCAGGCGGTGCGGCCCTGTGGACAACCAACTCGCTCCGCATCGCCGTGGTGACATGCTGTCACCCGTGAACCGCCCTCTCCTCCTCCCGGGACTCCCCCGAGTCTGGCGGGACGACACCGAACTCCAACTGGGCGCCGACCCGGCCCGGGCCGTGCTGCTGCGCCTGCCCGACCCCCGAGCCGCCGAGATTCTCGACCTGCTCGACGGCACCCGCCCCGAACGCCAGGTCCTGCTGAGGGCCGCCGAGCTGGGCATACCCCTCGACCAGGCCCAGGCCGTCCTCGAGATCCTGCGTGCCGCCGGCCTGACCCTGCCGGCCACCGCCCTGGTCCCGCGCACCTCGACCGGCGGCGTCCACCAGCGCCTGCTCGGCGAGGCCACCGCCCTGGCCTTCCGCGACCGCCGAACCCGCCGGGCACCCGCCGGCGAGGCGGCGGCCACCCCCGCGCCCGCGCCGGAGCGCCGGGCCCCACCCGCCACCACACTTCGGCGACGGCAGGTCGCCTCGGTGTTGATCACAGGGCGTGGCCGTCTCGGCGCGCCCATCGCGGTCGCGCTGGCCGAGGCCGGCGTCGGCCACGTGCAGCCGAACATCTCCGGCGCCGTCCACCAGGACGAGCTGGCCGCCGGCCCGTTCCGCAGCGGCGCGGTCGGCGCCCCGCGCAGCGAGGCCACCACCGAAGCCCTGTCCGAGATCATGCCGGGCGTCGACACCCGCCGCCTCCGCACAGCCCGGCCGTCCCTGGTCGTCCAGCTCGACCACGACGAGCCCACGATCCTGGTCGCCGCCGCACACGCCGCCCGCGGCCAACCCCACCTGGCGGTGACCATCCGCGAGGGCGCCGCCGTGATCGGCCCCCTGGTCCCCCGCACCGGCGGCCCGTGCCTGGCCTGCCTCGACCTGCACCGACGAGACCGCGACGCGACCTGGCCCGGCGCACCCCGCCCACCAGTCCCGGAACCGTGCGCGGTGACAACCTTGCTGGCGGCCACCGCCTACGCCACCGCCGAGGCCCTGGCCTACCTGGACGGCGACACCCCGGAAACCCTGGGCGCCACCATCGAGATCACCGGCCCGGGCCACTTCCGCCGCCGCACCTGGCCACCCCATCCCCGCTGCGGCTGCACCCGCCCCCGGCGCCGCCCCGTCCCCACCCAGCGCCCATCGGAGCGAAAACCCGTGCGCCCCTCGAAGGGAGGCGCAACCTTGAGGACACCCACCTCCACCTGAGGCAGTCCACCGCCACACATCGCCGGCGCGCCTCCGCGCTGCTCCAGTTGAGGCAGTCCACTGCCACACATCGCCGGCGCGCCTCCGTGCTACTCCAGCTGAGGCAGTCCACTGCTACACATCGCCAGCGCGCCTCCGCACTGCGCGCAGCCGCCGGAACGACCCGGGCAGAACGCGGAGCGAGCCGGAGCTAGAGCGGCCCCGGGCGCAATATATGTCGAAAGGGCTTAAAGACGCATAAGGCGTCAAGGACCACGCAGCCGAGGTCCGTATCCGCTGGTGCCGCCGATCTGGGGCCAGCGCTCCCTGCGCGAAGTGGCGGAGGACCGCGCCAGAGAGGGCGTACCGCCTTCCCCGCACGCGCACAGCAGGCGGTGGAAGCGACGGGCGAAAGGGGCCGTGGCGGAAGCACCGAAGACGGGCCACCGGCGAGGTGCCGCCCCGGACCACGTCGCCGAGGTCCGCCGCCTCATGTGCGGCCGAGTAGAAGGCCGTGGAGCCGAGTAGAAGGCTGTGGAGGCCGAGTAGGAAGCCGTGGAGGCCGAGTAGAAGGGTGTGGATATTGAGTAGAAGGCTGTGGAGATTGAGGTCAGAAGGGGTGGGGTTTGTGGAGGGGCAGGAAACTTGTAACGGACTTTTGCGGGCAAGTACGGCGAAGCCACCCCAGGCGGGCCGAGTAATGGCGCGGCGTCGGTCACAATGATCTGGTGAGCGACATACCGCGGCGGGCGGCGGCCCGTACGGCCAAGCTGGCCTCGCTTCCTCTCGGGTTCGCCGGGCGGACGGCTCTGGGGCTGGGCAAGCGGGCCGTCGGAATCGCCACCGACGTCATCTCGGCCGACATTCAGCAGCGCACCGCCGAGCAGCTCTTCAGCGTGCTGGGGCAGCTCAAGGGTGGCGCCATGAAGTTCGGGCAGGCGCTGTCGGTCTTCGAGGCGGCCATGCCCGAGGAGATGGCCGGGCCTTACCGGCAGGCACTGACCAAGCTGCAGGAAGCGGCCCCACCGATGCCGGTGGCCGCGCTGCACAAGGCGCTCGCCGAGCAGCTCGGGCCCGACTGGCGTGAGCTGTTCGCCGAGTTCGACGACAGCCCGGCCGCCGCGGCCAGCATCGGGCAGGTGCACCGGGCGGTGTGGAAACTGCCCCCGGCGCGCAAGAACGCCAAGCCCAAGACCGTGAACGTGGCCGTCAAGGTGCAATATCCGGGGGCCGGCGAGGCCCTGCTGGCCGATCTGAAGCAGCTGTCCCGGCTGGCCGGCATGTTCAAGATCATTCAGCCCGGAATGGACATCAAGCCGCTGCTGGCCGAGCTCAAGGATCGGATCACCGAGGAGCTCGACTACGCGATGGAGGCCGAGACGCAGCGCGCCTTCGCCACCGCGTACGCCGGGGACCCGGAGATCTTCGTGCCCAAGGTGATCGCTTCGGCGCCGCGGGTGCTGGTGACCGAGTGGGTCGAGGGCACGCCGCTGGCCAAGGTGATCGCGGACGGCACCGAGGCCGAGCGGGACGAGGCCGGGCGGCTCATGGCCCTGCTGCACTTCTCGGCGCCGGCCCGCGCCGGGCTGCTGCACGCCGACCCGCACCCGGGCAACTTTCGGATGCTGGCCGACGGGCGGCTCGGCGTCATCGACTTCGGCGCGGTGGCCCGGCTCCCCGGTGGGCATCCGGAGGCGATCGGCCGGCTGGTGCGGCTCGCCCTCGACGACGACGCCGACGGCGTGGCCGACGGCCTGCGCGAGGAGGGCTTCATCAAGCCCGACGACGAGATCGACGCCCGGGCCGTGCTCAACTTCCTGCGGCCGATGATCGAGCCCGTCGCGGTCGACGAGTTCCGGTTCACCAGGGCCTGGCTGCGCGGCGAGGCCACCCGGCTCAGCAACCCGCGCTCACCGGCGTACCAGCTCAGCCGCAAGCTGAACCTGCCACCGTCGTACCTGCTGATCCACCGGGTGACGCTCGGCTCGATCGGTGTGCTGTGCCAGCTCGAGGCCCGCGCGCCGTACCGCGCGATCCTGCAGAAGTGGCTGCCGGGATTCGCGCACGAGGCGCCCGTAGCCTGAAGGCCATGACCCACATCGACGATCTGGCCGCCTTCGTCTCCGCCTCACCCAGCTCGTACCACGCGGCGGCCGAGGTGGCCCGCCGTCTGGGCGAGGCCGGGTACCGCACGCTCGACGAGACCGCCGACTGGCGCGGCGAGGTCCGGCCGGGCGCGCGGCTGCTCATCGTGCGGGACGGCTCGGTCATCGCGCTGGCCATTCCCGAGGACGCGAACGCCGGCACCCCGTTCCGGATTCTCGGCGCGCACACCGACTCGCCCGGCTTCAAGCTCAAGCCGAAACCCTCGACGGCCGCTCACGGCTGGTTGCAGGCCGGGGTCGAGGTGTACGGGGGGCCGATCGTCGCCTCCTGGTTCGACCGTGAACTGGAGCTGGCCGGCCGCGTCGTGCACCGCGACGGCACCAGCCACCTGGTGCGGACCGGGCCCTTCGCCCGCATCCCGCACCTGGCCATCCACCTCGACCGCGAGCTGAACAGCGGCTTCGCCCCCGACCGGCAGCGCGAGGTCCAGCCGGTCTTCGGGGTTGGCGCGGCGAGCGAGGCCGACGTGGTCGGTCACCTGGCCGGGCTGGCCGGCGTCGACAGCGAGGCCGTCGCCGGCTACGACATCATCACCGTCGACAGCGCCGCGCCGGCCCGATTCGGTCAGGACGGCAAGCTGTTCGCCTCGGCCCGCCTCGACAACCTCTCCTCGGTGCACGCCGGGGTGACCGCGCTGCTGGCCGCCGAGCCGTCCGGCGCCATCGCGATCCTGGCCGCGTTCGACCACGAGGAGGTCGGCTCCGAGAGCCGCTCCGGCGCCGCCGGCCCGTTCCTGGCCGACGTGCTCGAGCGGGTGTCGTCCGCGCTCGGTGGCGACCGCTCCGATCTGGCCCGCGCCATCGCCGGCTCGTGGTGCCTCTCCTCGGACGCCGGTCACGCCGTACACCCGAACCGCCCGGAGAAGCACGACCCGGTGAACCGGCCCGTCGCCGGTGGCGGCCCCCTGCTGAAGATCAACGCGGTGCAGCGGTACACGACCGACGCGACCGGCGCCGCGCTGTGGGCCCGCACCTGCGCCAAGGCGGGCGTGCCGTGGCAGGAGTTCGTCTCGAACAACGCCGTCCCGTGCGGCTCGACGATCGGCCCGATGACGGCGGCCCGGCTCGGCATCCCCACGCTGGACGTCGGCATCCCGCTGCTGTCGATGCACTCGGCCCGCGAGCTCACCCACGTCGACGACCCGGCCTACCTGGCCGCCGCGATCACGGTGTTCCTCTCAGCGGGAGCCTGAGCAGAGAAACGAACGGCCCGTCCGCACGAAGCGGACGGGCCGTTCTCATCTCATCGGTGTCTAGAAGCGTCCACCACCGAGTTCGCGCGAGGCCCGGTGCTGGGCCTCCATGGCTACTCGACGGGCGGGACGGTGTGCCTCAGGTGTGTAGTCACTCTGAGGCCGACGCATTCGGGCACGGGACAACGCTTCTTGGAGGAGTCTCATCTTCGTTCCGTTCGGGTTCATCTCGATGCTCGGCTTTCGGGTGAGGGGGTTGGGGAGGGTGTTCACGTCATGCCGCCAGGCGGACGGAGTTGCGGGAGTCGAGTCCGTTCGCGGCGAGCCGCTCCTCGACCTCGTGGGCCAGCTCGGCGTCGCGCGCCACGTCAGCCTTACGGGGACGGCCACGCGGCCGCTTGCGCGGAACCACGGCACCGCGCTCGAAGATCTCGCCACCCCAGACACCCCAGGGCTCGTTCCGCTCGACCGCGCCGGCCAGGCACTCGACGCGCAGCGGGCAGTCCCCGCAGAGCGACTTGGCCAGTTCCAGCTGAGCCGGGGAGTCCGAGAACCACAGGTCCGGGTCGAACTTCCGACAGGGCAGGTTTGCCTCGATCTCGACGCTCACGTCGAGTGGGGCCAGCGCCAGACTCATAAAGCCCGGTCACCTCTCTCTTCTCTTCGATCTTCTGGATCGCCGTTCAGGTCGTGCGTCCGGCCGGTGAGCCGGCAAAAAATTAAGGCCGCGGATCCCGGTTACGGGTTCCGCGGCCTCGAGGTGAGCCGGAGGTCTGAGTCTGTCAGACCGGCCTTCCTCGAGGCGGGACACCGCTGCCACCATCCGTGTAGCGCTTGATGGAGACATTGCTGCCCTTGAACCCAGTGGTGCCTTCGATGCGCGCAGCGCCGCCCAGCTCGGCCCGGGCGGAGACCTGGTGCACCAGCGACACCGGAGCCCGCTCAGCGGCCAGCACTGCCACGGGGGCAGCCGACTGGAGAGCGGACGGAGCGCAGGCAAGGGTCAGCGGCATCGACGGTCGCGTCATCGTCATCTCGAAGATCTCCATGTCTGCCACCTCCTCCAATTGCTTGCACTCGTCTTCTGACCTCGCCGAACGTTGCCGCTCGGTGAGCTGTGTTCTGAGGCTATGCCTGCCCCACACGGGAGGGCAAACGAATTAACGGGTTGATTCTCAAAGTTTTTCCGAGGCGGCCGAAACCGGGTCCGCGCCACCGACCAGAGCGAACACCGCGGGCCCGTACTGACCGAGCTTCCGCGGCCCGATTCCGGCGATGGCCAGAAGCTCGGCCGGATTGCCCGGGCGGCGCTCGGCGATCGCCACCAACGTGGCGTCGGTGAACACCACGTAAGCAGGAACGCTGAGTTCTTCGGCCATAGTCGCGCGCCAAGTCTTCAGGCGCTCGTAGAGATCCTCGTCGAGATCGGACGGGCAGGTCGGGCAGCGGCCCAGCTTGCGGTCGGCGCCGGCCAGCAGCGTGGCCCCGCAGATGCGGCAGGACGAGACCTGCGGGCGCCTTCGGTCGGGTTTCCGACTCCGGTCGGCGCCGGCCCGTTCGGTCGTGGAGTGGCGCTCGAGCTGCGGCAGGAACCGGCAGGGGCGGCGGGCCCGTCCGCCCGACGAGCGCATCTGCCCGTACGAGAGCCACAGGTACTGCCTCGCCCGGGTGACCCCCACATAGAGCAGGCGGCGCTCCTCCTCCAGCTGCTCGGGCGTCTTGGCGTACGTGGTGGGAAGGGTTCCGTCGGCCAGGCCGACCAGGAAGACCGCGTCCCATTCGAGGCCCTTGGCCGAGTGCAGGGAGGCCAGGGTGACGCCGGCGACGGTCGGCGCGTGCTGCTGCTCGGCCCGGCGGGCCAGCTCGTCGTTGAAGCCGGACAGCGTCAGGTCGCGCTGCACGGCGCCGGCCTGGCCGATCGGCTCCAAAGTGGGGCTCTTCGCGTACTCCTCGGCCAGGGTGACCAGGGCGGCCAGCGCCTCCCACTGCTCACGGGCGGCGCCACCGGGCGGCGGCTTCTCGCGCTGCCATCCGGTCGCGGCCAGCCCCTCCACGACGGCCTGCACGAGCGGGGTCTCGCCGGGGATCGAGCGGACGGCCGCGCGCAGCGCGATCATGGCCTGGCGGATCTCGGTGCGCTCGAAGAACCGCTCGGCCCCGCGGACCACGTACGGCACCTCGGCCTCGGCCAATGCCTTTTCGTACGCCTCGGATTGCGCGTTCGTCCGGAAGAGCACCGCGATCTCGCTCGCCGGCGTGCCCGCGCCGATCAGCTCGCGGCACTTCTTGGCCACCGCGGCCGCCTCGCCCGTCTCGTCCGGGAAGATCTTCAGCTCGGGCTCGGCGCCGGGCGGGCGCTGGCCGACGAGTTCCAGCCGCAGCCGGGCCTCGTTGCCCCGGGCCTGCCGGATCACGGCGTTGGCCAGGCCGACGACCTGCGGGGTGGAGCGGTAGTCGCGGACCAGCCGGACCACCACCGCGTCGCGCCGCTGCCGCGGGAAGTCGATCAGGTACGACGCGGTGGCGCCGGTGAACGAGTAGATCGTCTGGCTGGCGTCGCCGACCACGGTCAGGTCGTCCCGGCCGCCCAGCCACGCCTCCAGCAGCCGCTGCTGGAGCGGGTTGACGTCCTGGTACTCGTCGACGACGAAGTGCCGGTACTGCGCGCGGATCTGCTCGGCCACGTCCGGGTGGTCCTCGATGCCCCAGACCGCGGCCCGCAGCATGTCCTCGAAGTCGATCACGCCCTGCCGCCGCTTGAGCTCCTCGTAGGCGGCGAAGACCTCGGCCACCTTGGCCGTCTCGAACGGCGGCTCGCGCAGCGCCTTGGTCGCCGCCACCGGGTACTCCCCCGGCTCGACCAGCGACGACTTGGCCCATTCGATCTCGCTGGCCAGGTCGCGGGCGCCGGTGCGGTCGGCCCGCACGCCGACCCGGGCCGCGGCCAGCCCGACCACCCGGGCCTTGCTCTCCAGCAGCTCGGGCATGGCCCGGCCCTCGAGCAGCCGCGGGGCGAAGTAGCGCACCTGGCGCAGCGCCGCCGCGTGGAAGGTGCGCGCCTGCACGCCACGGGCGCCGAGCTCGGTGAGCCGCGACCGCATCTCGGCGGCGGCGCGGGCGGTGAAGGTCACGGCCAGGATGTGCCGCGGGTTCACCTCGCCGGCCAGGGTCCGGTAGGCGATGCGGTGGGTGATCGCCCGGGTCTTGCCGGTGCCCGCGCCGGCCAGGATGCAGACCGGGCCCGCCGGGGCGGTCACCGCCGTCCGCTGTTCGGGGTCGAGCCCGGCCAGCACCGCATCAGTCAGCACAACAGGGAATCATGACACCCGGGTCGGGCGTTGTGGCTGAAGGCGCTGTGCCATGTGACCCATCCGAAGGGATCCTGACCGATGCTGACCATGTACTCGACGTCCTGGTGTGGCTACTGCCACCGCCTCAAGTCGCAGCTCGACCGTGAGGGCATCGCCTACGACGTCGTGGACATCGAGCGTGAGCCGGCCGCGGCCGACTTCGTGATGAGCGTCAACGGCGGCAACCAGACGGTGCCGACCTTGAAGTTCGACGACGGGTCGGCGCTGACCAACCCGTCCATCGTCCAGGTCAAGGAGCACCTGGCCGCGCTGGCCGCTAGCTGACCTCCGCCGGGGGCTGTTCCTCGGCCACCGCCGGCATGGGAATCGGGACGGCGAGCTTCTCGGCCTGCTTGATCAGGTCGTCGAGCTCGCCGTCGGTCATCGCCAGCTCGTCGGCGAGAGAAGCCGACAACAGCAGATGTACGCCGGAGCGGACGGTCCCGTCGATGTCCTCGACCGGCACCTTCTCGCCCAGCGCCTCGCGCACCAGCATCTCCGCGTCGAGCGCGGGCAGCGCCGCCGCGGCGTGGAAGTTCACCGCCGTGGCCACGCTGCGGCCGATCTCGGCCAGCGGGCTGTCGGTCAGGAAGCGGCGGCGCACCATGAGACCGAAAGCGATCTCCCACACGCGCCGCTCCGTGTCGCCCGCCGGCGCGCTCAGCCGGGCCGGCACGTCGTTGCGGGCCACCGCCTGCAGCAGGTGGCCGAGCCGCGGCTCGGGCGGGAAGACGGCGCTCACGACGACCGCTCCACCCGGTGCTCGGCCTGCTCGACCAGGTCGATGAGGTGGGCCGGCGGGATGCCGGGCGGGCGTACGAGATCGCCCACGACGTAACAGATCAGCTCGAAGCGGCGCAGGTCCGGAATCCGGTACGCCAGGTCGGGCTCGCCGACGGCCGACCTGATCACCGCCTCGGCCTCGCGCGCCAGCGCGCCGCCGGTCGGCAGGGATTGGTATTCGAGCAGGTCGCGCACATATCCGGTGACGTCCCGCGGGTCACGCCCGACGAAGCTGCGGCGCACCGCCACGGTGAACAGCTCGCGCAGCAGCCGGACCGCGCCCGGTGAATCGCTCAGACGGGACAGCGACCGCGCCGGGTGCTCCTCACCGAGTGCCTCGAGGACGAGCCGGCCCGCCGCCGTCGCCGTCTTGACTAATGTCCCGTTTTGTACCACATACGGATGTTAATGCCGGGCCTACGGGATCAGTGCCGGAATGCTGGAGTCCAGCAGACCCTGCCCCTTCAGTACGCCGTACAGCGGCGTGGTCTGCGGAAAGTGACCCCAGGCGTGGTCGCCGCTGCCGTCTCCGGCATGCCCGAGCAGCTGGCGCTGCACGTCGGTGAAGCCGGCCCACTCGGGGCGGTGCGGCAGGTCGGCGGTCTCGTCGCGGCCGGCGATCCAGCGGTACGTGTACCCGAAGAACGCGCCGACCCGGGTGACCGGCGAGTAGTTGTCGGACCGGGCGTGCCACAGGCGGCGGTCGAAGACGACCAGATCGCCGGGGCCGGCCGTGATCTGGAGGGCGCCCTCGGGCTGGGGCCACGGCACGCCGCGGGTCGGCGGCCCGGGCAGCCAGTTGGTCTTGTGACTGCCCGGCAGAACGGTGAAATTGCCGCGGCCGGGCTCACTCACATCGGAAAGCCAGTACGCGAGCTTCACCGACATCATCGGGCGCGGATCGGTTTCGATCTCCCGGTTCTGCCGGCCCCCGTCCTGATGCCAGTGCCACCAGTCCTTCTGCTTCCGCTGAATCTGCGGATGCACGTCGATGTGCGAGTGATAGACGTGCACGTTCCAGCCGAGCAGCGACCAGACATAGCGGAACGCCACCGGGTGGTCGAGCAGGAAGGCCAGCTCGGGCAGCGAGGTCACCGCGGAGAGCTGGTGCAGGGCGCCGGTCGGCCCGAGGCCGTGACCGCCCGGCTCGCCCGCCCGCTGAAAGGCGCCGAGAACAGCGGTGCGGGCGACGTCGATCTCGCTGGAGGACAACACCCCACGTACGACGAGAAAGCCGTCCCGGTCGAACTGAGCGCGCTCGCCGGTCGTCATCGGAGCCCATGCGGGCGCTTCCACCTGCGTCATCGAATTTCCACCTCTCGGTCTTTGTATAGCGAAGACGAGTCGGTGGCGGGCCAGGGTTACCAAGGAAGCCGAAAACTTTTTTGATTAGAGAAAGTTCAAACAGCCAGCCAGCTCTCAATGAGATAGAAAGCAATCGAAGAAGGCATCGGGAGGCCCATCCGGACACCCGTTTCCGGGTGGTGGTAGTCGCCCGCGATCATCTTCGCGATGTCGTCGCGGGAGAACCAGTGCGCCTGGTCGATCTCCGCCGGGTCGAGCGTGAGCGGCTGATCGGGGTCGGCCGTCGCGTGGTAGCCGAGCATCAGCGAGCCCGGGAACGGCCAGGACTGGCTGCCCGCGTACCGCAAGGTCTTCAGCCGCAGGCCGACCTCCTCGCCGACCTCGCGCACGACGCTGGCCTCGGCCGACTCGCCCGGCTCGACGTAGCCGGCCAGGCAGGAGAAGCGCAGCCCACCGTCCGGCGCCGCGCCCCAGGTGGCGTTGTGGCCGAGCAGGCAGCGGCCCTCGGGCCCGGGCCGGCCGTCGTGCACCAGCACGATCATGGCCGGGTCGGTGCGCGGCCACATCGTGTTGCCGTCCTCGTCGACCCGGGCCCAGCCGGCCTCGATCACCTTGGTCGGCTGACCGGTACGCGGCGAGAACTTGTGGCTCCGATGCCAGTTGCCGAGCGCGGCGGCCGTCGTGAAGATACCGGCGTCACGGTCGCTGAGCAGGTGGCCGACGTCGCGCAGGGTCGCCGGGCGGGCGCCGGAGACCTCGGGCAGCGCCGCGTCGACGGTCCAGAGCGGGGTGCCGTCGCGGTCCTCGCCGAGGAACCAGTGCTCACCCTCCGGCGCCTCGGCCGAGCCGACCAGGACCAGGGCGTCCTGCCGGACCAGGGCACGACCGCCCTTGGACAGGTCGATGACGAGGACCAGGCCCCGCTTCCAGGCCTCGGACAACCAAGCTTCGTCAGTACGATGGTGGGCCGCCCGGTCCAGGGTGGTGCGGGCCAGTGGCGGCGAACCGGGCTGCTCGTGCAGGTCGGGTTGTTCGGGAGCGCTCACTCGGCGCCGCGTTCCACGGTCGTGAGCGCGGAGAGCGGGCCCTCGACCTTGTCGGCGTCGCCGAGCACGACGGTGACCGCCCGGGACGGCGCGAGGAACCGCGACGCCACGTCGGCCACCTGCTCACGGGTGGCCGAGGCGAGCGCGGCCGTGTACTCGCGCAGGTGGTCCAGGCGCAGGCCGATGCCGGCGTACATGCCGGCCAGGCCGGCCAGCCCGGCCTGGGTGGACATGCTCAGCCGCAGCGTGCCCAGGGCGTAGCGCCGGGCCTGCTCCAGCTCGTCCTCGCCGGGCGGGAGGCTGGCGATGCGGCCCAGCTCGTACACGGTCTCGAGCAGCGACGGGCCGGTCACCTCGGTGGCCACCTCGGCCGACACCATCAGCGCCGAACCGGCCGCGAAGTGCTCGATGCCGGTGTGCGGGCCGTACGTGTAGCCCTTGTCCTCACGGATGTTCTCGACCCAGCGCGACGAGAAGTAGCCGCCGAAGACCAGGTTGGCCAGTTGCAGGGCGGCGTAGTCGGGGTCGGTGCGCTCCAGCGCCGGCAGCGCCATCCGCAGCGACGACTGCACCGCGCCCGGCCGGTCGACGAGCAGCAGCGGGCCCGGCTCCAGCGGCGGGGTGGGCGGGATCGTGCCGTCCTTGGCCGGGCCGGTCCAGCTGCCGAGCGCCTTCTCGGCGGCGTCGATCGCCTTTTCCGGGTTGATGTCGCCGACCAGCACCAGCACCGCGCCCTCGGGGCGGACCCGCTCGGCGTGCAGCGCGCGCAGCTGGGCCGGGCGGACGGCGCGGACCTGCTCCGGCTCGGGGGTCTGGATGGCGTACGGGTGCTTGCCGTAGATCCGCTTGAGCAGGGCCGTGCGGGCCAGGTGGGCCGGCTGGCTCTGCGCGACCTGGATGTGGTCGATCAGGCGGTCGCGCTCGGTGGCGACCTCGTCCTTGGGGTAGCCGGGGTCGGTCAGCACCGCGGCCAGGATCTCGAGCATCCGGTCGAGCCCCGCGGCCAGCGAGTTGCCGCTGATCAGCAGCTTGTCGGGGTCGAGGCCGGCGGAGAGGCCACCACCGACCGCCTGCAGCTCGGCCGCGATGTCGACGCTGGTCATCGTGCCGGTGCCGGTGAACAGCGCCTGCGACAGCAGGGTGGCCCGGGGCAGCGGCGACTTGCCGAACGGCACCCGCAGCCGCAGCTCGACCAGCGGAACCGCGGGCCGCCG
The DNA here is from genome assembly GCF_043197815.1 of Actinoplanes sp. NPDC048988. NCBI lineage: Bacteria > Bacillati > Actinomycetota > Actinomycetes > Micromonosporales > Micromonosporaceae > Actinoplanes > Actinoplanes sp. NPDC048988. The sequence goes on from NZ_JBICTW010000001.1 coordinate 980,546, forward strand.
GATGGCGATCACGGTGAGTCCGCCGGCGATGGTGCGCTCGGCCTCGCGGGGAAGCTTGAGCTTGGCGTCCGGGATCAGGTCGGGCAGGACTTTGGTGCTCATGCGGTAGCTCCCGGAATGACCTCGACAGTGGCGCGACGTTCGGGGCGCAGGGTGGCCGCGGCGGCGACGATCTGCGCCTCGGTCACCTCGCCGACCAGCTTGGGCAGCTCGTTGAGCATTTCGGGGCGGCCGCGCTGCAACTCGAGCACGGCCATCGGCAGCGCCCGGCCGAGCACCGGGTCGGTGTCGCGCAGCAGGTGGGTGGCGATACGGGCCTGGGTGCGCTCGAGCTCGCCGGGCCGCAGTCCGTCGACGGCCAGCCGGTCGAGCTCCTCGTCGACCGTGCGCAGCACCTTTTCCGCGTCGCCGCCGGGCGGCATGTGCGCCTGCAGGAGCAGCGCGGTGGGGTTGCGCACCTGGAACTCGTCGCCCATGAAGCCGATGTAGCCACCGATGCTGGTCACCGTGCGGTCGCGCTGCACCAGGCGCTCGACCAGGCGGGACGCGTCGCCGTCGGTGAGCACCTCGGCCAGGACCACATAGGGCAGGTAGTCCGGGAAGGCGCCGATCGGGTCGGGCACCCGCCAGGCGCTGGCCACGCCGGGCAGCGGGGCCAGGCGGTCGGTGTACGTGTCGCGGCGCTCGCTGTCGAGGTCGGGCTCGTCGAAGTCGGGCCGCTCGGGCGCGGGCCGGGCCGGCACGTCGCCGAAGTGCCGCTTGATCATCTCGGTGGCCGTGGCCACGTCGAAGTCACCGGCCACCGCGAGCGTCGCGTTCCCGCAGGCGTAGTAGCGGTCGAAGAAGTTCTGCGCGTCCTCGACGGTGGCGCTGTCGAGGTCGCCGAAGGAGCCGTAGCCGTCGTGGGAGTTGGCGAACGTGGAGAACATCACCGGGGGCAGGCGCAGCCACGGGAACCCGCCGTACGGCCGGTTCAGCACGTTGACCCGGATCTCCTCCTTGACCACGTCGATCTGGTTGAGCAGGTTCTCCTCGGTGAGCCGGGGCCCGCGCATGCGGTCGGCCTCGAGGAACAGGGCCCGCTCGAGCGCGCCGGACGGCAGCGCCTCGTAGTAGTCGGTGAAGTCGAGGTGGGTCGAGCCGTTGAAGGTGCCGCCGGCGCCCTGCACGTGCCGGAAGTGCGCCAGCTTCTCCAGGTTTTCCGAGCCCTGGAACATCAGGTGCTCGAAGAGATGGGCGAAGCCGGTGCGGCCCTCGGGCTCGGAACGGATGCCGACGTCGTACACGACCGCCACGCCGACGACCGGGGCGCTGCGATCGGGGGTGAGCACCACCCGCAAACCGTTGTCCAGGGTGAATCGCTCGACCGGATATTTCGTCGCGGGGATCTTGATTCTGCGCGCCACAAAATGACATTAGCGCCTTCGGCGGCCACTGTGGCGGCGGCCGGTCACCGAGTGATCGCATCCCGTCATACGGACGGGGGTTGACCCGGGGGTTGCGTCCAATCTCTACTTAGACCATTATTCCTATCCGCTAGATAGGTAAGACAGACAATGGCGCGGCCGGTCAGGGGGAACCGTGTACGTCTCGGCGCGAACCGACTACGCCGTCCGGGCGATGCTCGCCGTCGCCGCGGAGCACCCGCACCTGGTCAAGGCCGCGACACTGGCCGCCGCCCAGGACATCCCGCTCAGCTTTCTGCAAGGCATCCTGCTCGACCTGCGCCGCTCCGGCCTGTTGCACAGCCACCGCGGCGTCGACGGCGGATACGCCCTGGCCCGCGCGGCCACCGAGATCACGGTCGGCGACGTCGTCCGCGCGGTCGGGGGCGCCCTGACCACCGTGCGCGGCATGCCCACCGGCACCACGGCCTACCGCGGCGCGGCCATCGGGCTGCGCGACGTGTGGGTCGCCGTCGAGGAGGCCATCGAGGGCGTCGTCGACCACCGGACCCTGGCCCAACTCAACAACATCTAGGAGTAGAGAGCCATGAGCTCCCGCACCATACGTGCGCTCGCCCTCGCCGTCACCGCCGTGCTGTCCGCCTCGCTCCTGTCCGCCTGTGGTGGCAACGACGACAGCGCCGGCGGCAGCACCTCGGAGGCGAGCGCCATCCGCCTCGGCTACTTCCCCAACATCACCCACGCCCCGGCCCTGATCGGTGTCAACAAGGGCTACTTCCAGACCGCGCTCGGCAGCACCAAGCTCGAGACGAAGACCTTCAACGCCGGACCGGCCGCCATCGAGGCGCTGTTCTCCGGTGCGATCGACGCCACGTACATCGGCCCGAACCCGGCCATCAACGGCTGGGCCCAGTCCAAGGGCAGCGGCCTGAAGATCATTGCGGGCAGCACCTCCGGCGGCGCCGGCCTCGTGGTCAAGGAGGGCATCAACAGCCCGGCCGACCTCAAGGGCAAGAAGATCGCCACCCCGCAGCTGGGCAACACCCAGGACGTCGCGCTGCGCGCCTGGCTCAAGCAGAACGGCCTCAACGCCGACACGCAGGGCGGCGGGGACGTCTCCGTGCTGCCGCAGGACAACGCGACAGCGCTCCAGGCGTTCGCGCAGGGCTCGATCGACGGCGCCTGGGTGCCCGAGCCCAATCTGAGCCGCCTGGTGCTCGAGTCCAAGGGCAAGGTGCTGGTGAACGAGAAGGACCTGTGGCCCAACGGGCTGTTCGTCACCACCCACCTGATCGTCACCCAGGACTTCCTCAAGAAGTACCCGGCCACCGTGAAGAAGCTGCTCCAGGGCCACCTGCAGGCCCTCGACGAGATCGAGAAGGACAACGCCGGCGCCCAGAAGGCGGCCAACGAGCAGATCAAGGCGCTCAGCGGCAAGCCGCTCAAGGACAACGTGCTCGAGTCCTCGTTCAAGAACCTGACCTTCACCGCCGACCCGGTCGCCTCGTCGCTGTACACCAGCGCGAAGCACGCCGAGGACGTCGGTCTGCTCAAGCCGGTCGATCTCAAGGGCATCTATGACCTCGGGCCGCTCAACGAGCTGCTCAAGGCCGCCGGTAAGCCCGAGATCAGCGACTCCGCGGCCTGACATGAGCGTCCTTCAGCTGGAGAACGTCTCCAAGGAGTACGGCTCACTACTGGCCCTGGACCGGGTCTCGCTCACCGTCCAGCGAGGCGAGTTCGTCTGCCTGCTCGGCGCGTCCGGCTGCGGCAAGAGCACCCTGCTCTCCCTCGTGGCCGGGCTCGACCAGGTCAGCGGCGGAACGCTGGACATCGGCGACCGCAAGGTCTCGCTGATGTTCCAGGAGGCGGCCCTGTTCCCCTGGCTCTCGGTGCGGGCCAACGTCGAGCTGCCGTTGCGGTTGCAGGGCGCGGGCCGGGCCGAGCGCCGGCAGCGGGCCGACGAGCTGCTGGAGATCGTCCGGCTGCGGGGCTTCGGCGACAACCGGCCGCACGAACTGTCGGGTGGCATGCGCCAGCGCGTCGCGCTGGCGCGCGCCCTGGCCCAGAACGCCGACGTCCTGCTCATGGACGAGCCGTTCGGGGCGCTCGACGCGATGACCCGCGACATCCTGCACGACGAGCTCGAGCGGATCTGGCGGGAGCAGGAGCTGACCGTCCTGTTCGTCACGCACAACGTGCGCGAGGCGGTTCGGCTCGGCGACCGGGTCATCCTGCTCAGCAGCCGGCCGGGCCGGGTGATCGAGGACTACGCGGTCACCCACGAACGCCCCCGGCGCATCGACTCCCCCGAGGTCTCGGTCCAGGCCGCCGAGATCACCGATCGGCTCCGCGCGGAGGTGGCCCGTCATGGCAACTGAAACCCTGGACCGGGCCGTCAGCGGCCTGGACGCGCTGGAGCTCGCGCCGAAGCGCCAGAGGGGCAACGCCGGCAAGCGGATCTGGAAGAGCACCTGGCCCAAGCTCCTGGCCATCGCGATCGTCCTGCTCGTCTGGCAGATCACGGTCTGGGCCGAGTGGAAGCCGATCTACGTGCTCCCGTCGCCCGAGACGGTCTTCACCGACCTCGGCACGGTGATCACGACGGCCGACTTCTGGGACGGCGTACGGGTGACGATGACCCGGGCCTTCACCGGCTTCCTGCTGGCCGTGGTCATCGGCACGGTGATCGGGGCGCTGGTCTCCCAGTTCGCCCCGCTGCGGGCGGCGATCGGCTCGCTGATCACCGGCCTGCAGACGATGCCCTCGATCATGTGGTTCCCGCTGGCCATCCTGCTCTTCCAGCTCAGCGAGAGCGCCATCCTGTTCGTGGTGGTGCTGGGCGCGGCCCCCTCGGTGGCGAACGGCCTGATCAGCGGCATCGACTACGTGCCGCGGACGTGGCTGCGGGTGGGCCAGGTGCTGGGGATGCGCGGCCTCGCGAAATACCGGCACCTGATCCTGCCGGCGTCGCTGCCGTCGTTCATCTCCGGTCTCAAGCAGGGGTGGGCGTTCTCGTGGCGCAGCCTGATGGCGGGTGAGCTGCTGGTCATCGTGCCGGGGGCGCTGTCCATCGGCGTACGGATGCAGCAGGCCCGCGACCTCAGCGACTCGAGCCTGGTCATCTGCTACATCATCGTCGTCCTGATCATCGGCATCCTGATCGACGTCCTCTTCAACGCCGCCGACAACGCCCTGCGCAAGCGCTGGGGTCTTAAAGAGGCCTGACCGATTTGAGTACGTCTTCGACCACGTAATCGAACTGTTTGTGGGTTCCCGGGATCGAGACGTACAGGACCGCAGCCGTCGTCTTTCCGACGTCGATGACCGCCACCGCCGAGAGCTCGTCGGTGGCGGTCAGGCCCGGGGACGTGAAGTGCAGGCGGAACTCGCTCACCCAGGCCGGACGGCCGCCCAGCGTGGTCAGCTCGTCCCGGATGGCGTCCATCGTGTTCGGCTGCGGGTAGTACTCGGCGCGCACGTCGGACGCCACCTGACGGCCCACGCACTCCAGGTTCAGCGTCACCGCGTCGTTGTCGGCCGCCGGCACCGCGGCCGACAGGATCGAGGCGTGGTAGCTGCCGCCGCTGTACTGCTCGGTGACGAAGTGCTGGCCGACCTTGTACGGAACCTCGAGCGTCCCGGCCCGCCAAACGGTGTCCCACGAAACCCACGGGGCGCCGTAAGCCTTGTAGGAGATACCGGCCTCGGTGTCTGCCGTCCGCTTGCCCGACTCCGGCGGCGGGGCGGTGGGCGCCTGGGTCGCGCCGGCACTGGGCGACTCGCTGGGCGCCGGGCAGGCCTGCGCGAGGGGCGGCCGGACATCGGTCGGCGCCGAGGCCCGGTCGCGGAACGGATTGGTGTCCGACGAGAGCACCACGACCAGCAAAATGGTCAGACCTAAAGCGAGAATGCCCCCGGCGATCGCGGCGAAAATCCGGATCTGCCGCTTCTGCCGGTCTTTGTCATCGCCGCCTTTGTCTCCGTGCGGCGGATCCGACGGTGGCGGCGGCTGCGACGGCACACCCGTGACGAGCCCGGAGCCGAAGCCACCGCCCGGTCGTTGCCACGTCTGGTCGGACATGAATCCCAGTGAACACCACGATCGTGAACGGGCCCTAGACGCCCCCGACCAAGGCCATCATCTGGTGCCACACGGCGGGAGCGACGCCGGCCGGATCGGACAGAGCCGGATACCACGGGGTGAAGGCCACGGCGAGAACCAGCACGACACCCACCGAGGCGAAGGCGAACACGAATGCCAGCTCCCGGCGGGCCGAGGGACCCCGCATGCCGTCGCCTCCCCTCTCGAAAAAAGACCAGACAATGGTTAGACGCTCGATAGGGGCGTTCCGTTGCATCCGGCCCAGGAGAAATTCAGCGAGTTCCGCTACCGTCTTGCCATGGAACTCGTGTATCCCCCGGTCGTCGCGACAGCGAAGGCTTGGTTCCGCGCGCTCGACATGAAGATTCAGATCGACGGAGCCGAGAACATCCCGTCGGAGGGCGGGGCGGTTCTAGCGAGCAACCACGTGAGCTATCTGGACTTCATCTTCTGCGGGCTCGGCGCCCAGCCGACCAAGCGGCTCGTCCGTTTCATGGCCAAGAAGAGCGTTTTCGACCACAAGATCAGCGGCCCGTTGATGCGCGGCATGCGGCACATCCCGGTCGACCGCGACGCCGGCGCCGCGTCGTTCCGCGAGGCGACTCAGGCCCTCAAGGACGGCGAGGTGGTCGGCGTCTTCCCGGAGGCGACGATCAGCGAGTCGTTCACCGTCAAGGAGCTCAAGTCCGGGGCGGTGCGGCTGGCCCGTACGGCCAAAGTGCCTTTGGTTCCCATGGTGGTCTGGGGGCCGCAGCGGCTCTGGACCAAGGGGCACAAGAAGGAGCTGGGCAAGCGCCACGTGCCGATCATCATCAAGATCGGCGAGGCGATCGAGATGCCCAAGGGCGTGTCGCCCGACGCGCTCACCGCGACGCTCAAGGAACGGCTCAGCGCGCTTCTGGACGCGGCCCAACGGGCGTACCCGGACAAGCCCTCCGGTCCTGAGGACCGCTGGTGGCTCCCGGCCCACCTGGGCGGCACCGCGCCGCTGCCCGAGGCCGCGGCGGTCTGACCACGCCGGAAACGAAGCGGCGCCGCACCCCGGCCGGGGTGCGGCGCCGTTCTTGTCGTGCTACCTGCTACCTGATCTGGACGGAGATCAGAGCGGGCGGATGTTCGCGGCCTGCGGGCCCTTCTGGCCCTGCGTGACCTCGAACTCCACACGCTGGTTCTCGTCCAGCGAACGGTAGCCGGAAGTCTGGATAGCGGAGAAGTGGGCGAAGACGTCGGCGCCGCCGTCGTCCGGGGTGATGAACCCGAAGCCCTTGTCCGCGTTGAACCACTTCACAACGCCGGTAACCATGCTCGTCTCCTCGACGGTCGATCGTTCCCGACCAGTATGGACGGGAACGAAATAGTAAGACCCACACTTCGTGAGTCTCGTGCTGTCGTACTGATCGCCCGTACCGGAGAAACCCGGGTTACGACAAAGAGCGCCTGGGGCAGACTTCCCCACAGGCGCTCCTGAGTACTTGGGAACCAAACTGACAACGCGGAGAGCCTAACACGAAGAAGGGGGACTGCCGGTGATCGGAGTACAACTCGCGGGACAGCTCAAGGAGGCCGGGCTGACCTGGAAACCGGCGCTGGGCGACCGGTTCGCCATCCCCGATCGGGACCTGGACGACGAGGTCTTCGTCCTCAGCAACATGACCATCGAGGTGCATTCGATGCCGGAGGGGCCGGTGATCGGCTTCAACGGCACCACCGAGTGGGCCCTCGACGACGTCGAAATGGACGAGACGGTGTGGCTGCCCCGCGAGGATCAGCTGCGCGAACTCCTCGGCGGAACGTTCCAGCAGCTCAGGCGGGGACCCGACGGGTACGAGGTGCTGATCGACCTGCTCGGCGAGCAGCGGAGTTTCGCGGCGGAGACGACCGAGGGGGCGTACGCGGCAGCCCTGTTGCACCTTTTGGCGGCGGCCGGGCTCAATCACCCGTTGGAGTAGGTATCCGCTCGACCAGGGCGGCCAGCTCCTCGGCGCTGAGCAGGTCGACCGGGCGTACCGTGACCTGCTCGCGGACGTAGTGGAAGGCGGCCCGGACCCGGTTGACCGGCACCCCGGCCAGCGAGGCCCAGGCGATCCGGTACGCCGCGAGCTGAATCGCGGCCGCCTCGGCGTCGGCGCCCTCGGGCCGGCGGCCGGTCTTCCAGTCGATGACGTCGTACCGGTTGGCCGACTCGGCGAAGACCGCGTCCATCCGGCCGCGCACGACCACCCCGGCGATCGTGGTCGCGAACGGGACCTCGACCTCGACCGGCGTACGGTCGGCCCACTCGCTGGCCAGGAACGCCTCCTGCAGCGCGGCCAGTTCCTCGTCGGCGGCCGCGTCCTCGTCGGCCGCACCCGGCAGCTCGTCGATGTCGATCAGCCGCTCGGCGCCGAACCGCTGCTCCAGCCAGGTGTGGAAGGCCGTGCCGCGCCGGGCGTGCGGCATCGGCCGGGGCGGCAGCGGGCGGCGCAGCGACCGGGCCAGCGCCTGCGGGTCGCGGCGCAGCACGACCAGCTGCGAGACGGACAGGTGCCCGGGCAGGGCCACCTCGATCGGGCCGTCCCGGCGGGCCCGCTCGTCACGCTCGGCCAGCAGCAGATCGGCCTCCGTACGCCACCGGTCGATGTCCTCCTGCCCGTCGGCCGGCATGCCGGCCAGATCGGCGGCCAGGCCGGCCCGGGCCAGGATCTCCGGTTCCTGCTCGGCCAGCTCGACGAACGCCTCGGCGGCCGACGGATCGGGCTGGGCGATCATCCGGCGGATCAGGTCGGCCGCGGCGGCCATGGCCGGGCGCCGCCGGCCCAGCGGGTCGGACGGCCACTCCACCCGCTTGTCCTGCTGGTCGGCCGGGTTCGTGGCACCCGGGGCGGGCTCCGGCGTCCAGACGTCGACCACCCCGGCGCCCTCGTCGCAGGTCGCGCGGATCTCGTCCAGGAAGACCGACGGGCCGCGCGGGCGCTTCACGCCGTCGCCCCACCAGTAGCCGGAGCAGAGCAGCAGGCGCCGGGGCCGGGTCACCGCGACGTAGGCCAGGCGGCGTTCCTCCCGCTCGTCGTGCTCCCGCCAGGCCCGGCCGAACGCGGTGACCGCGCCGACCACGTCCTTCTGGTCCAGCGCCTCGGACAGGTCGAGCCGCGGCAGGCCGTCCCGGTCGCCACGCAGCGGGAACGGCAGGACGCCCACACCCATCAGATAGTGGTCGGTGTTGCGGCTCTGCCCCGGCCACACGCCGCGGCTCAGGCCGGCCACCGAGACGACATCCCACTCCAGGCCCTTGGCGGCGTGCGCGGTGAGGATTTGCACCGCCCCCTCGACCACGTCGACCTGACCCGGCTCGAGGCCCCGCTCCTCCTCCTCGGCCGCGGCCAGGAAGGCGAGGAACCCGGCCAGCGTGCCCCCGTCGGTCTCGGCGGCGTAGCGGGCGGCGGTGTCGCCCAGCGCGTCCAGATGGCCCCGGGCCAGGCCGGCGTCGCCCGCCGCCCAGCCGCGCACCGCGACCTCGACGTCCAGGCCCGCGGTCCGCTCGATGTCCGCCACCAGATCGGGCAACGGCTGGTCCAGGCGCTGCCGCAGGGCACTCAATTCCCGGCTGTACGCGTGCAGGCGCGCATAGCCCTCGGCCGAGTACAGCTGCGGCGCGCCCAGGTCGGCCATCGCCTCGACCAGGGTGGCGTCGTCGAGACGGTCGCCGACCACGTCGTCCGGCTCGGCCCCGGCCACGACGGCGGCCCGGGCCGCGGCCAGCTGACGGGCCCGCCGGTGCAGCGCCACCAGGTCGCGCGGGCCGATCCGCCAGCGGGCGCCGGTGAGCAGACGCAGCAGCGAGGCCCCGTCCGTCGGATCGGCCAGCACCCGCATCGTGCAGACGACGTCGCGTACCTCCGGGGTGTCCAGAAGCCCGCCCAGGCCGACCACCTCGACCGGCAGCCCCCGATCGCGCAGCGCCTCCTCGATCGCCGCGATCTGGCTGCGCACCCGGACCAGGACGGCGCTGGTCGGCCGCTTCTCGATCGGGATCTCGTCGGGCGGCGAGCCCGGCATCCCGGCGGCGATCTGCCAGGCCCGCAGCATCGAGTCGGCGATCCAGTCGGCCTCGTCGGCGAAGGTCGGCAGCAGCGCGCACGAGACCGTACGGCCGCCGACATCGGACACCTTCGCCGCCGACCGCAGCTCCTCGACCCGGGCGCCGAACGCCCGCAACGGCTCGGAGAGCACATTGGCGACCTGAAGAATCTCGGGGCGGTTGCGCCAGCTGCGGGTCAGCGCCCGGATCCGGGCCCGAGTGCCGTCGCGGCGGGGGAACTCGGACGGGAACCGCTCGAGCGTGCCGGCCGAGGCGCCGCGCCAGCCGTAGATCGACTGGCAGGGGTCGCCGACCGCGGTGACCGGGTGACCGCCGCCGAACAGATTGTTCAACATGGTCACCTGCGCGTGGCTGGTGTCCTGATACTCGTCCAGTAGGACGATCTTGAAGCGGCCGCGCTCGATCTCACCCACCTCGGGATGATCGCGGGCCACCGTCGCGGCCCGGGCCATCTGATCGCCGAAGTCCATCGCCTCCAGGTCGAGCTTGCGCTGCTCGTAGAGGCGAACCAGCGGAAGCAGGGTGAGACGCAGGCGCTGCCGGCCCAGCATGTCGGACACGTCCTTGTAGACGCGGCCGGGCAGCTCCTGCACCTCGGCGAAGAACCGGCCGGTCCACGCGGCCAGATCGTCCGGGGCGACCAGATGCTCGGCCAACTCGCCGGACAGGGCCAGCACGTCGTCGGTGACGGTCCCGGGCGCCCGGTTCACGCCGGTCATCTCGCCCGTGTACGACCGGACCAGCGAGTCGACGATCTGCCAGCGGGCGGCCTCGGTGAGCAGGCGGGCCGACGGTTCGAAACCGGCGCGCAGGCCGTGCTCGGTCACGACCCGGGCCGCGTACGAGTGATAGGTCGAGATCGTGGCCTCACCGGCCAGCGCGTCATCCCGGCCGAGGCGGCGAACAAGCTGGCCGAGGCGCGTGCGGACCCGGTGGGCGAGCTCGCCGGCCGCCTTGCGGGTGAAGGTCAGGCCGAGGATCTCGTCCGGGTGGGCGTAGCCGTTGGCGACCAGCCAGACCACCCGCGAGGCCATCGTCTCGGTCTTGCCGGACCCGGCCCCCGCCACCACGAGCAGCGGCTCGACCGGCGCGGAGATGATCTCGGCCTGCTCCGGAGTGGGCCGGTGCAGCCGGAGAAGCCGCGCCAGCTCCTCCGGCGTGTAACGGGGCCCGGCATCGGCGCGGCGGCGCGGCGCCGACGGCTCGTCGGCGAAAAGACTCGGCTGGGTCACTGCTCCACCACTTGGCGGCCTTTACCGGAGATGGGGCAACTGGTGCGGACCGGGCAGACCCGGCAACGACTGTTGGCGACGGCCGAGAAAGTGGCGGCGGCCATCGTCTCGGCGGTCCGCCGGACCATCGCCTGCGCCCACTCGGGATCGGCGGCGTCGGCCAGCGGCAGCTGCATCTGCTCGCGGGCGTCCTTGCCGGGCCCGAGCTGCACGAGGGCGGCGCCGCCGGACTCGTCGCCGTAGTCGCCGAAGGCGCCGGCCTGCACGGCGGTCTGATAGCCGGCGAGCTGGGCGTGCTCCTCGAGATCGGCGGAGGAGACGGCGGTGGTCTTACCGGTCTTGAGATCGATGACCACCAGGCGCCCGTCGTCGTCGATCTCGAGCCGGTCGACCCGCCCGGTCAGCTCGATCGGCCGCCGCTCGTCCTCCAGCCGCACGGTGAACTCGTGCTCGATGGCGAGAAGCCGCCGAGGATTGGAGGCGAGCCAGCGCAACAGCTTGTCGACCATGCCCTGGGCGCGTTCCTGCTCGGGCCCGGCCAGCCAGCGGGCGGCCAGCTCGATCGCGTCGAAGCGAGCGCTCACGTATTCGACCAGCTTCTCCCGATCGGCGTTGGCGTTCTCGGCCAGCATGGCGGCGGCGTGGACCAGGTTGCCGACCCCCTGAGCGGGCCCGGCCGGGGCGGCGCCGCCATGCCGTTCCAAGAGCCAGCGGAGGCTGCATCGGAGGGCGCTCTCCATCGAGGAGGGAGTGACCTTGACGGGCTCCCCCTCGTCGACGAGGGGCCGGTCGTCGGAAAGGGGCCGCAGCCCCCACCACTCGTCCGGGTGGGCCCCGGGCACACCGGCCCGGGCCAGTTTGGCCAGTTCCGCCGCCGCGGCCCGCCGCCGGCTGGGCGTCTGGTTGCTGCCGACCACGACCGTACGAAGCTCGGCCACCAGCGCCGCCAGAGTGAGCGCCCGAGGAGGGCGCCCCATGGTCAGCTCGCCGGGCTCCCCCTGCGCCCGCTCCTCGTCCGCCCGCTCGTCGCCCGCGTGCTCACTGCCCGCGTGCTCACTGCCCGCGTGCTCACTGCCCACGTGCTCGCTGGCCGCGTGTTCTCTGCCCACGTGCTCGCCGGCCGCGTGTTCTCCGCCCGCTTGTTCTCTGGGCGCCTGCTCTTCGCCTGCGCGGACGTCGCCCGCCGGGTCCTCGCTCGGCCGGCCGGCCGGCGTCTCATAACCCGGCTCGATGTCGGCCCGCGGCCCGAACAGGATCGCCTCTTCGAGCCGAGCCTCGGATGCCCGGCTCGGATTCGCGCGTGCCTGCCCGAGGGGGGTCAGCGGCGTCGGTTCACCGTCAGGCGCGGACGTGCCACCGGCCGGGGACGGGTCGTGGTCCTGCTCGGTTTCCCACGGGTCCGGGTCGGATGGGCCGGGGTCGGAGTCGTCCGGGTCGGGCTCGGTCGGGCCCGGGTCGGACGGGTCGGCGTCGGGCTCGGTGGGACCCGGGTCGCCGGGGTCTGGTGGTGGGGATTCGGGGCCCGGCTCGGGTTCGGCCAGTTCGCTGAGGAAGCGGCTGGGCTGTTCCTCGCCCTCGGAACCGCCGACGCCGGCCGAGGCGACGGCGGTGGCGATCAGTTTGCGGCGGGCCCGGGTGGCGGCCACATAGAACAGACGGCGTTCCTCGTCGAGCATGGCCGAGGTCTGACCGACGACCGCGGCCGCGCCGGAGGCGGCCCGGCCGGCGATGAAGTCGACCAGGCGCTCGGAGCCGAGCAGGCTGCCGCGCAGGCGCAGGTCGGGCCAGATGCCTTCCTGGACGCCGGCCAGCACGACGACGTCCCACTCCAGGCCCTTGGCGGCGTGGGCGGTCAGCAGCCGTACCGCCTCGCCCCGGTCGGCGCTCGGGGCGATCGAGTCGGCCGGCAGGTCCTGGGCGAGAACGTGGTCGAGGAAGACCTCCGTCCGCGCGCCGGGCAGCCGGTCGACGAACCGGGCCGCGGCGTCGAAGAGCACCACCATGGAGTCGAGGTCCCGATCGGCTGCCTCGGCCCGCCACTGCCGGGCCCGGCCGGCGTCCGCGTTCTCCGGGGCGGGGCCGTTGCGGGTGCTCATCGCGTACCACCGGTCGGCCAGCCCGCTGGCCTTCCAGATCGTCCACAGCACCTGCTCGGCCGTGGCCCCGGGCGCCGCGGCCGCCTCCCGCGCCGTCGCGAGCAGCCGCGCCACCTGCTGCGCCGGGTGCGCCCAGCGCCGCTCCACCATGTCCAGCCCGGCCGGATCGCGCACCGCGTCGACCAGCAGTTCCCCCGACGGCCGCCGGTCACCGGCGGACAGCGCCAGCGCCCGGAGCCCCTGCCGCAGTCGCCGCTCCGCCAGCGGATCGGCCCCACCGAGCGGCGAGTGCAGCAGGGCGACGGCCGCCTCTTCGTTGAGCACTTCCGGCGAGAGCGCACACCGCAGAAGCAGAAGGAAGGGCGCCACGGCCGGCTGAAGATGAAGAGGCAGATCCTCAGCGTGCGTCACGGTCGGCACACCGGCCGCCGTCAGCGCCCGCTGCAACGAGGGAAGCTGCAAAGAAGTCGACCTCAGCACCACGGCCATCCGCGACCACGGCACTCCTTGGAGCAGATGCGCCTCCCGAAGGGCATGCGCCACATAGGCAGCTTCAGCCGTGGCCGCCCGAAAAATCCGGACAACCGCCCCCGCCGCAAGCCCACCACCTTCGCCCCGACGCGAAGCACCCTCACCGCGACCCGAGACGCCCTCACCGCGACCCAAGAGGCCATGACCCGGACCCGAGGCGCCCTGACTCGAGGCGCCCGGACCCGAGGCGCCCGGACCCGAGGCGCCCGGACCCGAGGCGCCCGGACCCGAGGCGCCCGGACCCGAGGCGCCTTGACTTGAGGCGCCCTCGCCATGCCGCAGGACGCCCTCACCCGCCGAGCCGGAAGTCACGATATTTCCGGATAGTGGAGGCGAATCGGAAGTTGATTGCTCGCCCGGGGGCGCCGAGCGGGGATCGCCTGACGCGGCGTCTTGCGGCTCCGGAGAAAGCATCGCCGCGCCGGAAGGTTCGCGCGGAGGTAGAGGCGCGCGCGAAGGACCCAGCGACGCTGACTGCCCGGCCGAAGGCGAAGGACCGGGCGAAGGCGAAGGACCAGGCGAAGGCGAAGGACCGGCCGAAGGCGAAGGACCGGCCGAAGGCGAAGGACCGGCCGAAGGCGAAGGGTCGCGGGAAGTGCCAAGCGCGGCCGAAGGCGAAGAGCCGGCCGAAGGCGAAGGGCCGTGTGAAGTGTCGAGCGCGGTCGAAGGTGAAAGGCCGTGGGAAGGAACGAGTGGGGCGGAGGACTCGGGCGGAGCTGAGGACTCCGGCGCAGAGGCGGGTGGGGCTGAGGGCTCCGGTGGGTGCATCGGGCGGTGGCCGATGGGGCCGCGCATGCGGCGGGCGACTCGGCTCGTGGCGCCCAGCAGTGGGGCCGGGGCCCGGTAGTTCGTGTGGAGGGTCAAGGTTTCCGCCACGGCGCCGGAGGCTGTGCGGAAGTGGGACGGGAAGGTGGAGACCACGCCCGGGTCGGCGCCTCGGAAGCCGTAGATCGAGGCGTCCGGGTCGGCGAAGGCCACCAGGGGCTTGCCGCCGCCGGCGACCAGGGACAGGAGCTCGATCTGGGCCGGGTCGGTGTCGGCCAGTTCGTCGACGTAGACGTGGGAGAGGCGGCGGCGTTCGGCCTCGAGGAGGCCGGGGGTGTCCAGCAGCAGGCCGGAGGCGGCGCGGATCAACTCGGCCGGGTCGTACGCCGTGGAGCCGCGGGTGGTGACGTCGCGCAGGGCCAGGACCGCCACGTACTCGCGGAGGAAGCGGGCCGCGGCCGGCCAGTCGGCGCGGCCCAGGCGTTCGCCGAGGCGGGCCAGGTCGGCCGGGCCGATGCCGCGTTCGGCGGCGCGCTGCATGAGGTCGCGGAGCTGCTGGGCGAAGGCCTTCGTGGGCAGGGCCGGGCGCAGGGACTCGGGCCAGCCGATCTCGTCGGGGGCCTCGGGGTCGCCGGCCACCTCGAGGAGCTCGCGGATGATCAGGTCCTGCTCGGGGCCGGTGAGCAGGCGGGGCGAGGGCTCGCCGCGTTCGGCGGCGGCCCGGCGGAGCAGGCCGAAGGCGTACGCGTGGAAGGTGCGCACCAGGGGCTCGTGCACGATGCGGCCCTCGTCGCCGGCGATGCGCGCCTCGATGCGGTCGCGCAGGGCGGCCGAACCGCGGCGGCCGAAGGTGAGGACCAGGATGCTTTCCGGGTCCACGCCCTCGGCGACGCGGGCGGCCACCGACTCGACCAGCGTGGTCGTCTTGCCCGTGCCGGGGCCGCCGACCACCAGGAGAGGCCCGTCGGTGTGCGAGACCACGTACCTCTGGAAGGGGTCTTCCTCGATCGGCGGCAGGGGCGCCGGAGGGCGCCGGACAAGGCGGTACGCCGGCCGGCGCACCGCGGCGGAGGTGGCCGGCGTGCTCACGGCATCAAGGAAACCACGAGGGTACGACGTTATTCACCGGGCGGTCGGCCGACCGAGGCGCGCATCCGGACCGGCATCGGCAGGCGGGTGACCGCGGGGTCGCGTACGGGACCGAGAAGGGTTTGAACCGCTTCCCAGCCGAGCTGATAGTGCGGCAGGGCGATGCTCGTGAGCTGCGGCCGCAGCCACGCGGCGAGCTCGGAGTCGTCGAACGACACCACCGACACGTCCCGCGGTATCGCGCGGCCGGCGTCGCGGAGGGCCTGATAGGCGCCGAGGGCGACGCGGTCGTTCAGGCAGATCAGCCCGCTCGGGTCGAATCCCTCGGCCAGGGCCCGGGAGACGGCCTCGTACGCCGAGTCGGGCCACCAGTCGCATTCGACGACGCCGGCGAGTTTGACGCCCTCGTCGGCCAGCGCCGCCCGGATGCCGGCGAGCCGTTCCCGGCCGGCGAAGACCTTGGCCGCGGGCGTACCGACCAGGTGGATGCGCTGCCGATGGCCGGCCTGGAGCAGGGTACGGGCGGCGTCGGCCCCGGCCGTCAGCTCGTCCGGGATGATCTGGTGCTGGGCCGGCCGCGCGCCCCGGGTCAGGCAGTTGAGCAGCACGACCGGGCGGTCCCGGAGCAGCTTGGGCACGCGCACGTGACGGGTGAACATGCTCGCGTAGATGAAGGCGTCGACCTGCCGGTCGAGGAAGTCGGAGATCAGCTTCTCCTCGACCACCGGGTCGCCGTCGGTCTCGCCGATGAACAGCAGGTTCCCCTGGGCCACGGCGGCGGCCAGGCTGCCCTGGATGGCCCGGCCGGCGTACGGGTCGGAGGCCAGCGTGTCCGAGATCAGCGCGATCGTCCTGGTCACTTTGGTACGGAGGCTGCGTGCCATGAGGTTGGGCCGGTAGTCCAGCTCCTGGGCCGCCCGGAGGACCCGTTGCCGGGCATCTTCGGAGATCCTCATGTCCACGTGGCGTCCGGCCAGGACGAAGGAGGCGGTGCTGCGGGACACGCCGGCCCGCTGTGCGACCTGCATGAGGGTCGCCCGTTGCGGGGGCATGACGGCAGTCAACCACGACCCGCCAAACGGAAACCACTGATCGACATCTATTGACGGCAGGGCCGGGCAGGAGCACGGTCGGGCTAAACGCATTCAGCCCCCGGCGAGCGCGACGCCGCCGGCGGCCGGCGCGAGCGCGCCGGCGCGTCCGGTGAGAACGCGCTCGGCGCGCCCCGTCCGCCGGCGGGCTCGCCGGGGCCCTGGTCCCGCCGGGTGGGTGTGGTGACACCCGTCCGGCGGGACGCCCCTAGGCCAGGCGCTCCTCGATCGCGTCGAGAGCGGCGCCTATCGATTTCGCGATGATCACCCGTTCGAGGGCGGCCGAGCGGACGAACGCCGTGTCGGCCAGTTGGCCGAGCCAGGCGACCAGCCCGTCGTAGAAGCCCTCCGGGTCGAGCAGCACGATCGGCTTGTCGTGCAGGTCGAGGGTCGCGGTCGTCCACACCTCGAAGAGCTCGTCGAGCGTGCCGAGCCCGCCGGGCAGGGTGATGAACGCGTCCGACCGCTCGATCATGAGGTTTTTGCGGGCGCCCATGTCGTTGGTGACGATCAGCTCGTCGGAGGCCAGGTCGGCCACCTCGAGGTCGACCAGCGACTGCGGGATGACGCCGAGGGTGTGGGCGCCGGCCGAGCGGGCGCCGTCGGCCACCGCGCCCATCATGCCGACGCAGCCGCCGCCGGACACCAGCGAGTGGCCGCGGGCACCCAACTCCGAGCCGGTGCGGGTGGCCAGGTCGAGCCATTTCTGCTCGAGGGTGCTGGAGGAAGCGCAGAAGACGCAGATGGCCGCCACGTCAGCGCTTCCCGTTCGCCTCGGCGAGCGCCGCGTCGGCGTCCACGATGATCTGAACCGCCTCGTCGACGTCGTCGGTGACCCGCAGCAGCTCCAGGTCGGCCTCGCTGATCTTGCCGTCGGTCAGCATCGTCCCCTTGAGCCAGTCGAACAGGCCGGACCAGTACTTCGTACCCATCAGGATCACCGGGAAGCGGGTGACCTTCTTGGTCTGTACCAGCGTGATCGCCTCGAACAGCTCGTCGAGCGTGCCGAAGCCGCCGGGCAGCACGACGAACGCCTGCGCGTACTTGACGAACATCGTCTTGCGGACGAAGAAGTAGCGGAAGTCGATGCCGATGTCGACCCAGTCGTTGATGCCCTGCTCGAACGGCAGCTCGATGCCGAGCCCGATCGACATGCCGCCGGCCTCGGTGGCACCGCGATTGGCCGCCTCCATCACGCCGGGACCGCCGCCGGTGATCACCGCGTAGCCCGCCTCGGCCAGGGCCGCGCCGAGGTCGGCGGCGAGCTCGCACTCGGGGCTGTCGGGGGTGCTGCGGGCCGAGCCGAAGACGCTGACCGCGGGCGGCAGGTCGGCCAGGGTGTCGAAGCCCTCGACGAACTCGGACAGGATGCGCAGCGCCCGCCATGCGTCCTTGGTCTTCCACTCGCGCCGATGGTGGGAATCGAGGAGCTTCTCGTCGGCGGTGCTCGGTGGAATCGACTCGCGGCGCAGGGTGACGGCGCCGCGATGACGCTCCGCTCCGCCCTGGCGTCGCCCGTTGGTGCTGTCCGTCATGCCTAAAAGGTAGTGCGGACGGCCAGTAACCCGGTGAACAACCGGGTGGGTTTCGGTAAGAGGATTGCGGGCCGCCGACCTTTTTGCCAGATTGAAGCAACGGACGGTAGCTCTCATGCGTCTGTACAGTTACCGAAATCTCTCGCGGCACGCACGGCCACCCGGGCTTAAGGAGCCACCGTGACGACCCGATACGAACGCCTGAAGATGCAGCGCCGCATGCAGCGGCGGATCCGGCTGGTGGTCGAGGAGCGGCGGATGGCGTTCGGCGCCGGAGCCGCAACCGACCCCGAGGAGACGATGGAGATCCCGCCGATGGCGCTGCCGCACCCGGCGCCCGCGGTCGGCCGGGTGCGTATCAAACACGCCTAGAAGTCGGCCGGAGCCAGCCAGCGGTGCAGGGTCGCCGCCCCGTCGCGGATCTTGCCGATCTCGACGTGCTCGTCCTGCGCGTGGGCCAGCAGCGGGTCGCCCGGGCCGTAGTTGAGGGCCGGGATGCCCAGCGCGGCGAAACGCGCCACGTCCGTCCAGCCCAGCTTCGCCGCCGGCTCCGCGCCCACGGCGGCCAGGAACTCACGCGCCGGCTCCGCGGTCAGGCCGGGCATCGCGCCCGGTGCCGAGTCGGTCAGCTCCACGTCGAAGCCCTCGAAGACCTCGTGCACGTGTTCCAAGGCCTGCTTTTCCGTACGGTCCGGGGCGAACCGCATGTTGACCTCGACGACACACTCGTCCGGCACGACGTTTCCGGCGACACCGCCCGAGATGCGTACGGCGCTGAGCCCTTCCCGGAACGTACAGCCGTCGATCGTGACCGTGCGGGCCCGGTAATCCGAGAGTCGCCGCAGCACCTCGCCCGCCGCGTGGATCGCGTTGACGCCGCGCCAGGCGCGGGCCGTGTGCGCCCGGCGGCCCGTCGTGCGTACCCGCACCCGAAGTGTCCCCTGGCAACCGGCCTCGACCACGCCGTACGTCGGCTCCAGCAGCACGGCGAAGTCGGCCCGCAGCCAGTCGGGCCGGTCCTCGGCGACCAGGCGCAGGCCGTTGAACTGGGAATCGATCTCCTCGGCCTCGTAGAAGAGGTAGGTGATGTCGTAGCCCGGGTCGGGCAGGGTGGCCGCCAGGTGCAGGGCCAGGGCGACGCCCGACTTCATGTCGGAGGTGCCGCAGCCGTAGATGAGGTCGTCGACGACGGTCGACGGGAAGTTGTCGTTCAGCGGCACCGTGTCGAGGTGGCCGGCGAGCACCACCCGCTGTTCGCGACCCAGATCCGTACGGGCCATCACCGTGTTGCCGAGCCGGTCCACGCTGAGGTGAGGCATCTGGCGGAGGGCTTCTTCGACGTAGCCGGCGATCCGCCGCTCGTCGCGGGAGACGGACTCGACGTCGACCAGGGCGCGGGTGAGCTGCACGGGGTCGACCAACACGTCCGGGGTCAGGGGGTTGGCCATAGGCCGCACGATACCGGCCGGAAGTGAATCACCCATCGACTTACGATCCTCATCACGCCCAGTAGAGTTCCGGCCGTGGACAACGCGATCTCGACCTCCCCCGCCTGGGGCATCGGCCTCGCCACCGTGACCGCGGATGGCCAGGTCCTCGACACCTGGTACCCCTTCCTCGGACTGGGCGAGCTGCCGGCCGAGCCGGCGGTGCTGCCGGCCGGGCTGACCGGGCCCAAGGCGCTGCCCGGCCTGTCGACGGTCGAGGTACGCACCACGATCGGCTCGCTGGCCGACCCGATCAAGGACGCCTCCGACGCGTACCTGCGGCTGCACCTGCTCTCGCACCGGCTGGTGGTTCCGAACGGGCTGAACCTCGACGGCGTCTTCGGCGCGCTGGCCAACGTGGCCTGGACCTCGGCCGGCCCCTGCCCGCCGGACCGGGTCGACGAGCTGCGCTTCATCGAGCGGGCCGCCGGCCGCCACCTGGCGGTGTACGGCGTCGACAAGTTCCCGCGGATGACCGACTACGTGACCCCGTCGGGCGTGCGGATCGCCGACGCCGACCGGGTGCGCCTCGGCGCCCACCTGGCCCCGGGCACGACGGTCATGCACGAGGGCTTCATCAACTTCAACGCCGGCACGCTGGGCACCTCGATGGTCGAGGGCCGGATCGTGCAGGGTGTCGTGGTCGGCGACGGCTCCGACATCGGCGGCGGGTCGTCCATCATGGGCACGCTCTCCGGCGGCGGCAAGGACAAGGTGCGCATCGGCGAGCGCAGCCTGATCGGCGCGAACGCGGGCATCGGCATCTCGCTCGGCGACGACTGCGTGGTGGAAGCGGGCGTCTACATCACGGCCGGCTCGAAGCTGACGCTGCCGGACGGCCGGGTGGTCAAGGCCCGCGAGCTCTCCGGCCTCGACAACCTGCTGTTCTGGCGCAACTCGGTGACGGGGGCGCTCGAGGCGCGGCCGCGCAAGGGTACGGGCATCGAGCTCAACGCCGCTCTGCACGCGAACGACTAGATCAGTGAGATGGCGGCCGCCGTTTTGACGGCGGCCGTCAGGTCTTCCAGCACCTCTGATCCGATCCGCCAGTACTGCCAGTAGAGCGGCACGTCGAGGAACTTGCCTGGAAATAATTGGACATAGTGCCCGGCGGCGATCCCGCTTTCCGCGATCGACGAGGGCACCATCCCCCAGCCCAGCCCTAGCTTGATCGCCTCGACGAAGGCCGCCGCCGCTGGGACGTAATGGATTGGCATTTCCGACATATCGGTCTGGATGGACTCCAGGAACCGGTGCTGCAACTGATCTTTGCGGTTGTAGACGATCATCGCGGTCGTCCCGGGGCGGCCCACCGGCAAATACCGCATAGCACCCAAAGACTCGATCCGGCATCCCTGCACGGCCACATGATCGGCGGTCACGGCGGCCATCGCCGTCCCCGACCGCAGCAGGTCAGCGGTGTAATCCTGATCGTCGGTGTGCAGCTCGTACCGCGGGCCCGGCACCTCGGCCAGCGCCGGCAGGAACCAGGTCAGCAACGAGTCCGCGTTCACCACGATCGACACCCGGGTGCCGTCGCGGGCCTGGCTCAGCGCCTCCCGCTCCAGCAGCGCCACCTGCCCGGCGAACCGCACCAGAGCCTCACCGGCCGGCGTCGCCACACACGGCTTGGCCCGCCGGAGGAGAACCTGGCCCACCGAACGCTCCAGCGCCTTGATCCGCTGGCTCACCGCCGACGGCGTCACGTGCAGCTGGCGGGCCGCCGCCTCGAAGCTGCCCGAGTCGACAACTGCCTGGAACGTGGCCAACTGAGCGAAGTCCATGATTAGAGAATCTAATGCAACCTCAAAATCTTTAGCTTGAGTACGGGATGGAGCACTCCTACCGTCGAAAGCGTGCTCACCTCCGTCCTCGCCGGGTTCGCCGCGTCCGCCGTCCTGATCGTCGCCATCGGCGCCCAGAACGCCTTCGTCCTGCGCCAGGGCCTGCGCCGCGAGCACGTGCTCGCCGTCGTCCTGGTCTGCGCCCTCTCCGACCTCTTCCTGATCCTGGCCGGCATCGGCGGGCTCGGCGCCGTGGTCACCGCCCGCCCCGACATGGTCACGATCATCCGCTGGGTCGGGGCAGCCTTCCTGATCACGTACGCCGTACTGGCCGCCCGCCGTGCCCTCCGCCCGGCCGCCCTGAACCCGGCCGAACGCGCACCCGCCACCCTGGGCGCGACCCTGCTCACCTGCCTGGCCCTGACCTATCTGAACCCGCACGTCTACCTCGACACGGTGCTGCTGCTCGGCTCGGTCGCCCAGCAACATCCGCACCGCTGGCTCTTCGGCGCCGGCGCGGCCGCCGCGAGCCTGGTCTGGTTCACCGCGCTCGGCGCCGGCGCCCACCGCCTGGCCCCGCTGCTGGCCCGTCCCGCGGCCTGGCGGATTCTGGACGGCTTCATCGCCTTGGTGATGCTCGCGGTGGCGGTGACACTGGTGGCGGGTTGACCCTCGACCAGGTCGAGGCACCAGGTTCTCAGGGGTGCGAGGAGACATGCGGAGCATCGGCGAGGTGGCGCGGGCCAGTGGGCTCAGCATCAGCGCGCTGCGGTACTACGACGGCGCGGGCGTGCTCGTCCCGGCCGAGGTGGACCCGGCGACGGGCTATCGCCGCTACGCCGCCGAGCAGGTCCGGGCGGCGCGGCTGATCGCCGGCCTGCGCCGGGTCGGCCTGCCGGTGCCGGAGATCGCCGAGGCCGTTCGCGAGCTGCACCATCCCGATGCCGTGCGCCGGCGGCTGGCCGACCACCGCCGCCGGCTCGAGGACGGGCTGGCCGACGCGAAGCGTGAGCTCCTGCGCATCCACGCCCTGCTCGACCTGGAGGAGCATCTGATGACCCGCCTGACCCTGCCCGGCGCCGCGCTGGCCGCCACGATCGACGCCGTCCGGTTCGCCGCGTCGGCCGACCCGACGCTGCCCATGCTCGGCACCGTCCTGTTCGACGTCACCGGCGACGTGCTCACCCTGGTCGCCACCGACCGCTTCCGGATGGCCGTGGCGAGCGTCGCCGCCACCGTCGAGGGGCCGCCGGCCCGGGCCGTCCTGCCGCTCGACTTCCTCGACGCCGTGCGCCCTCGGCTGGTCAACGGCCCGGTCGTGGTCGATCTGGCCGCGGTCGACGTGCGGGTCGACCTGCCCGACGGCCGGACCATCGACGGCAAGCCGCTCGACCTGGACTTCCCCGACCATCGACGGCTGCTCGACGGCCTGGCCGACCCGAGCCGCCGGGCCACGATCGACACGGCCGCCCTGCGCGCGGCGGTGGCGACCGGCCCGGCGGCGACCCGGGAGCATGACGGCATGGCGTACGAGGTCACGGTCCTGGGTTTCGACCCCGACGGGGGCGTCCGTCCCGTCCCGGAAAGCGAGTGGGCGACGAACACGGGAAGCCACGTAGCCGTGAATCGGGAGTTCCTGCTGCAGGCTCTCGATGCCGGCAACGCCGGCCAGCTGATCCTCGAGCTGGACGGACCCATCAAACCCCTCGCCGTCCGAGTTCCCGGCGATGATTCCCGCTTCTCGATCCTGATGCCGGTGAGACGCTGAGCCGACTGGCGACGGCTTGACGTGTCGGAGATTTCCGACGCATTATGGGTGCGTGCCAGAGATGGATGTCTTCGGGGCGCTGGCCAATCCGGTGCGCCGGGAGTTGCTGGAAGCGCTGCGTGACGGGCCGCTGCCCGCCGGGGAGCTGGCCGGGCGGTTCTCGTTGAGCCGGCCGGCCGTCTCCGAACATCTGGCGGTGCTGCGGCAGGCGCGGCTGGTCGTCGAGGAGCCGCGAGGCCGGCATCGCTACTACCACCTGGCCGCCGATCCGCTGGCCGAGGTGAGCGACTGGCTTCACCCGTTCGAGCGGTACTGGCGCGGGCGTCTGACCGCGCTGCGCGACTTCGTCGAGGGAGCGGAAGACCTGTGAGCAGCATCGAGTGCGACCAGTTCATCGCCCGGCCACCCGCTGCCGTGTGGCGGGCGCTGACCGAGCCCGCCCTGCTCGAGAAGTGGTGGGCGCCCGGCGACATCAAGCCGGTCGTCGGCCACCGCTTCACCCTCGACATGCGGGAGTGGGGACCGCAGTGGTGCGAGGTGCTGGAGGTGGAGCAGGAGAAGCTGCTGCGGTACACGTTCGCCGAGGGGGTCCTCGACACCACCATCACGTGGCGGCTGGAGCCGGAGGGCGGCGGAACGCGGCTTTTCCTGGTTCATGACGGCTTCGTGCCCGACTCGATGCCGCTGCACGGAATGGGCCGGGGCTGGCCGGGCCTGCTTCGCCGAGTCGAAGCCGCGGCGGTCTGAGCAGTTAACGACCGGTTAACCCGGATCTTGTTTTGAGCCATGTCACACCCCCTGCTTCGGACATAGGAAGAGTGGTTACCGTCGGGGTGTGCGCATCGGTCAGCGATACGAGGACACGGCCGACCCGGCCGTCGGCGAGCGCGCTACCGGCTGGGAGTTCGCCTGGCTGGACGGGCGTCACGTCGGTTCGGAGCCGACCTGGTCGTACCCCACGATCGCCCGCGCTCTCCTGCGCGACGCCGGCTCGCTGCTCGATCTCGACACCGGCAGCGGCGAGCTGCTGGCCGAGCTGACCCCGCTCCCCCGGCACACCGTCGCGGTGGAGAGCTGGGCGCGCAACACCCCCGTCGCCCGGGACAGGCTGGCGCCGTTCGACGTGCCGGTGCTGACCGAACTTCCCGGCGGCGAGGACGAATTCGACGTGGTGCTGAGCCGGCATGGGCGGCTCCCCGCGTCCGACATCGTCCGACTGCTGCGGCCCGGCGGCCGCCTCCTCACCCAGCAGGTCGGCAGCGACGACCTGGCCGGGCTCAACCACGCGCTGGACGCGCCGCCGGCCCACCGCCAGCCCTGGAACGCCGACGTCGCGGTGGACGCGCTCAGCGCCGCCGGACTCGAAGTCACCGACGTGCGCGAGGAGCGCCCGCCGGTCACCTTCCACGACATCGGTGCCGTGATCCGCCAACTGCGCGACCTGCCCTGGCAGATCCGCGACTTCACCCCGAGCCGCTACTCCGAGGCTCTCGCCCGACTGGACACGTTCATCCGCCTGCACGGCGGGCTGACCGTGACCGCGCACCGTTTCCTCGTGCAAGCAGTACGTCCTTAGAACCGCATCCCCCACAGGAAGATCGCCCCATGCGCTCTCTGGTCATCGCCGTCGCCCAACCGCCGGTACACCCGCTCGACATCACCGCCAACGTCACGCGGCACGCCTCCGCGGTTCGCGCGGCCGCCGCCCGCGTGGTGGTCTTCCCCGAGCTCTCGCTCACCGGGTACGACCTGGACGCGCCCCTGCTCAAGCCCGACGATCCGCGCCTGGCCCCGCTGGTGGATTCGTGTACCGCCACCGACACCGTCGCGCTGGTCGGCGCGCCGGTGCCGGGCCCGTACATCGCCATGCTGCGCGTCGACGCCGACGGCGTGCAGGTCGTCTACCGCAAGCAGTACCCGCACCACACCGAGGGCCGCTTCCTGGCCGGTGGCGGCCCGGAGGTCGTCGAGGTCGACGGCTGGCGCCTGGGCCTGGGCATCTGCCGCGACACCGGCATCGAGCAGCAGGCGGCCGACACGGCCGCGCTCGGCATCGACGCCTACGTGGCCGGTGTGGTCGACGAGCCCGCCGACGACGTCGTGCTGGCCGAGCGGGCGCGGCGGATCAGCACCACGTACGGCGTGTGGACCGCCATCGCCTCGTGCGCCGGCGCGAGCGGCCCGTCCTATCCGGCCACCGCCGGCCGCTCGGGCATCTGGCAGCCGGACGGCCTGGTCGCCGCCCGCACCGGCCGCGCCCCGGGTGAGATGGCCCGGGCCACGCTCTTCGCCGAGCAGCTGGCCCGCGTCTAGTCCAGAAACGCTCCGCAGCTGACGTTGATGCTGGCGCCCGTGATCGTGCGGGCCCAGTCCGACGCGGCGAAGACGGCCGCGTTCCCCACGTCCTCCAGGGTGGCGGCGCGGCCCAGCAGGGTGGTCGCGGTGATCATCTGGCGGATCTCCTCGGCCCCGGGCATGTCGTCCGGCAGCGACTCGGCGATGCCGGACGTGGCCAGCGTGACCACCCGGATGCCGTGCTCCCCCAACTCGGCCGCGAGCTGGCGGCGCAGCGCCTCGACGGCGGCGAACCCGGCCAGCAGGCCGCCGAGGCGGTGCATGCGGTTGGCCGCCTTGTCGCCCTCGCCGCCGAAGAACAGGATCACGCCCCGCCTGCGCGGGATCATGTGGCGGGCGGCGGCCCGCGTGGTCAGGAACTGCGAGCGCAGCGGCTTGGCCACCGGCGCCAGGTAGTCGTCGACGGCCATCTCGGCCAACGGGGTGCCCTGCACGTCGTACGTCGAGGTCACGTTCACCGAGATGTCGATCTGCCCGACCTCGGCCGCGTGCGCGTCGACCGCCGCCTCGTCCAGCGCGTCGAGCACGGCGGTCTCGGCCCGCCCGCCGGCCTCCCGGATCGCGCCGGCGACCCGGTCCAGGCGTGACGCCGTACGGCCGGCCAGAAAGACCCTGGCCCCTTGAGCCGCGAAAGCCCTGGCCATGGCTCCGCCGACGGAACCGCCACCGCCGTAGATGATCGCGTTCCGGTCGTTCAGCAGCATCTCCCGCTCCCGTCTTTCATCGCCGCGCCAGCACCAGGGTCGTGTGCAGGTCGAGGGTGATCGTGCCGCCGAAGCCGTCGATCGCCGCGCGCAGATCGTCGAGCACGCGGCGCCGCATCGCCGGCGGGTGCCGCCGGAACGGCGAGAAGGTCTCGGTCAGGGCCAGATAGCCGTCGGTGCTGAGCCGCAGGTCCGCATGCCACTCAAGCTCCTCGACGCTCGGCCACACGCCGCAGCCGCGAACGTCCTCGGCGATCCAGTGGGCCGGCCGCATCGGCACGTCGCGGCCGGCCCGGTCGAAGACCTCACCGATGGCCACCGACTGGGCGGCGTCGGCGTAGCCGAACCGATGCCCGAAGACCGCCAGAACACCGCCGGGGGCCAGCGCGTCCGCGGCGCGGCGGTTGCGGGTCCCGGCATCCATCCAGTGCCAGGCCATCGCGCAGGCGAGCAGGGCCACGCCGCCGGCCGGAGGCGCCCACTGCTCGAAGGTGGTCTCGAGAATCTGGACGCCGGGGAACTTGGCGCGCAGGACGGCGGCCATACGCGGGTCGGGCTCGATCGCGGTGACGTCGTCGCACAGGCCGAGCAGCACCTCGGTGCCCTTGCCGGTGCCGGCGCCGATGTCCACGGCGCGGCCGTCCGGCGCCCGCTCGGCGATGGCCCGGCGCAGTTGTTCCGGATAGCCGGGGCGTACGTCGTCGTAGAGACCGGCCACCTCGCCGAAGACCAGAGCCATGGACCCGACCGTAGCGGCTAGGCTCGATCCCGTGCAGCACCATTTGCGGCCCGAGGGAACGCCGCCGACCAACGGATACAGCCACGCGGTCACCGTCACCGGCGCGCTGGTGCTGGTCTCGGGCCAGGTGCCGCTCGACGCGGACGGGCAGCTCGTGGGCCCGGGCGACGCGCTGGAACAGACGCGCCAGGTCTTCCGCAACGTCGCGGCGGCGCTGGCCGCCGCCGGAGCCTCGATGTCCGATGTGGTCAAGCTGACCGTCTTTCTGACGGACCTGGGCGATCTGGGAGCTTTCCGTACGGCCCGGGACGAGGTCATCGACCGTACGAAGCCGCCCGCGAGCTCGCTCGTCCAGGTGGCCGCTCTGGTCGATCCCGCCTTCAAAGTCGAGATCGAGGCCATCGCCGCGACAGAGGCATAGCCTGGAAGCCTCTTTCAGGTGACGCACTGGGAAAATAGCGTCACTCATTAGTGTCCAGGCGCACTTGCCGAGCGGCAAGTATCGCGATTTTGAACCCCCATTTCTCACATTACAGCGCCGTATCGGATCAGTGGATCTCAACTTTGGTTGATGCCGTGGCAGCCGGCTGATAGCGACTCGTTGTCACTGGTCACGGCGGTTCGGACGATCTCAGACGCAAGCCCGGAGCTTGAAGGCTCACGTTCCCGTCATCCTTGCGGGGTCAACGGAACGGCGGTAGTCGCTTGTCTTCACGTGCGGAACAGCACGGGCGGAAGCACTATCGTTTCTCCGTACGGGTTCGGTCATCTTTGTCGCAGCGCCGGAACGCCGAGAGCACCGGCCACACCATTCACAAGCGATTAGTTGACCGTCCCAGGAGGACCCCGAAATGCGTAAGTTCACCAAGCGTTCCGCCGCACTCGTCGCCGGCGCCGTCCTCGCCGTCGCCGGAGGAACCGCCGCGTTCGCCTACGCCTCCGGCTGGTTCAAGGGAAGCGCGGACGTCAGCGCCTCCTCCTCGGCGATCAAGGTTGTGACGACCACAGTGAAGATCGCCGGCACGAGTCCGGAGACGCGCCTCTGGCCGGGGCACTCGGTCACCATCCCCCCGGCGACCGTCAACAACGAAAACGACTACCCGGTGAAGATCAATGAGATCAAGATCGACAAGGTCGAGTCGGACTCCAAGAGCTGTGGCGTGAAAGAGGCCGACCTGAGCTTCGGTCCGGTTCCGAACAACACCGTCATCCCGGCCGGCCAATCACCCACGGCGGTCGTCCTCGGCACCATCAAAATGGGTCAGTATGCCGACCCGGCCTGCGCGAACCAGACCCTCAAGGTCACCGCGACGATGAGCGGCGAGATCGCCGCCAGCTGATGTGCCACGGGTGGGTGCGTGACGCACCCACCCGCACCGAAAGCACACCTTCGATCCGAGTGAGGCGACCTTGAAGGCATGGCTGACCGCCATCACGGCCACCGCCACGCTGGTGATGGCCTGCGTCGTAGCGGCCTCCGGCCAGCAAGGCACGCCCGATGAGCAGGCCATGGTCCTCACCCATGGCGACCGCGATGACAGCGGTAGTGTCCGGCTCTCGCTGACTGGCCAGCCGGTGACGAGTCTCTACCCCGGCGCTACCCGCCGGATCAAGGTGAGTGTGGTCAACCCCTTCGACTTTCCCTTGACCCTGGGAAGCCTCGACGCCCGCGTGGTGGGAACAGCTCGGCGCGACTGCCCAGCCACGCCGGCCAACCTCCGGGTCGGTGATTACAACGGGCGCCTGCCCGTTGCCGTCCGGCCGCACCAACGCGTTACTTTGTCCGGCTCGATAGCGGTGACCATGCCCAGGGGCGCGACGCCCAAGTGCGCGAACACCAAGTTCACCATCGCACTGACCGGAACGGGCTGGAAGGCCGGGCGATGAGGAACCAGGCGAGATACCTGTTGGTGGGCGCCACCGTAGCGGCACTCGGAATCGCCGGCACTCTCGTCGCTGAAGCCGATTGGATGATCGGCGGATCCGCCGAAGTCAGGGCACGCACCGCCGGTATGCCACGAGGGGTGAAACCCAGCGTCGCGAAGCAGTCCAAGGCCGCAGTGGTGAGTTGGAGTGCGCAGGAGATCGCGCCGGGGATCCGGATGGACCACTACGTCGTGACGGCGCACAGTGTCGATGTGCCGATGCTGCCGAGCATCTCGCGCGCCGTCGCCGCGACGGGAAAGGCAACCGAGTCGGTCGTCTTCGGGGCCGACGAGGTGGCGGGTGGGCGGTGGTACTGGACGATTGTTCCTCGCTTCGCCCTCTGGACCGGGGCCGAGGGCGGCAGAAGCACCAAGCTCAACTTCCCGGCGCCGACGAAGGCCGCGCAGGCCGTCGCCGAAGTCGCCCGTGCCGCTCCGACCGCCACGCCCGCCGCACCCGTTCCCACAGCTTCTACCGAGGCCGCCGTCGTTTCCGGCACCGCGCCGGCGGCCGTTTCGCGGTCGAGTCCGACGGCCGGGCCCACGCCCGGTGACTCGCCGCCATCCACCAGCGGGACGACCCCTTCGGAGCAGCCACCGAAACCGGTCGAGCCGTCCGCCAGCGACTCGGCACCGGCGGACATTCCTGAATAGGTGGGGAAATGATCGAGCCCCCGGCGGGGTCCCGCGCCGGGGGCTCGATCGATTTAGCCGGGGCCTCGATTAGCCCGGTCGAATTAGTCCGTTCGACGCGATCTGGGCGATGCTCCGAGAACGCGACATCCATTCGTACCGGGCGGGGTGCCGTGGATTTGCTTTTTTGGTTTTCGCTGCTAGGGCCGCGTCCGCGCCGATAATGGCCACTCTGTACGAAAGCCCAGGTCAGCGCGGCCGCGCTCGTTTGTCACGGGGGTTCCCCCGACCGGGTTAGGCCGGACAGGCGGGCTTGTGCGATTTATGCGCGCACATCGGCGGACGGAATCCCGATCACATGACCCGGCGTCGTCGGCGACCGTTGTACAAACAGTAAACACCGGCCGTCGAGGAGGAGCGCGCGAACATGGAGGCACCGTCATGATGCGGCGTGAAGTCCTCACTCGGCTGCGTGAAGGCGGCAACCGCGACCGCGGCAGGAACGGCAACCGGACCGGTGACATGCACATCGAGCTCGAGACGGCCGACCACGAGGAGCCGACGTGGGAGGTGCGCAGCCCGGGCGACGTCCGCCGCGGCGCCAAGCTGGACCGGCGTACCCGGACCATCCTGAGTGTCGCGGCGGTCGCCGCGGTCGTGGTCAACGCGGGTGCGGCCTGGGCCTACTGGCAGATCACCGGGTCCGAGACGCGGCCCGTCTCCGACGCCGGGCCGGTCGAGCTGGCCCTGCGCGGGCGGTCCGACCTGAACGTGCCGCTGCGGCGCGGGGACAGCGGGAATCTGACCGTCACCGTCACCAATGACACCGGCTACCCCATCCGGATCACCGCGGTCGGCCCGGGCACCGGCAACATCGTCGCCG
Organism: Actinoplanes sp. NPDC048988; assembly: GCF_043197815.1. Classification (NCBI taxonomy): domain Bacteria; kingdom Bacillati; phylum Actinomycetota; class Actinomycetes; order Micromonosporales; family Micromonosporaceae; genus Actinoplanes; species Actinoplanes sp. NPDC048988. The sequence goes on from NZ_JBICTW010000001.1 coordinate 1,010,752, forward strand.
ACCCCGAGCACCGCGACGCCGGCTGCACCGGTGCCGCCGTCGTGTTCACCCGGCCCCGGTTCGACGTGACCTGGGAGGTGGAGCAGAACGCCGTCCGCGCGTTCGCCGTCACCACGGCCCTCACCATGAACCGGAACGCCGCGGCCGCGTGCGAGGGGGCGATCTTCACCGTGCCGGTACAGGCCTCCGGCGTACGCCAGACGTCGGATTGAGGTTTCCTCGGGCCGTTATCGCGGAACCTGCACCTCATGACAAGGATCTCCGTAGTGACCGGCGCGAGCGGCGGCATCGGCCGGGCGGTGGCCCGCCGGCTGGCGGCGCGCGGCGACGCGGTCGCTCTGCTGGCGCGCGGATCGGACGGCCTGGCCGCGGCCGCCGAGGACGTGCGCCGCGCCGGCGGCACCCCGCTGCCGCTGGAAGTGGACATGGCCGACTTCGCCGCAGTCGACGAGGCGGCCGGCCGGATCGAGAAGGAGCTCGGCCCGATCGACCTGTGGGTGAACAACGCGTTCAGCTCGGTGTTCGCCCGTTTCGCGGACATCGGCATGGACGAGTTCACCCGCACCACCGAGGTGACCTACCTCGGCTACGTGTACGGCACGAAGGCCGCGCTGACCCGCATGCGGCCGCGCGACCGCGGCACGATCGTGCAGGTCGGGTCGGCCCTGTCCTACCGCGGCATCCCGCTGCAGACCGCCTACTGCGGGGCCAAGCACGCCATCCAGGGCTTCAACGAGGCGCTGCGGGTGGAGCTGCTGCACGACAAGAGCAACGTGCACACGACGATGGTGCTGATGCCCGCCGTGAACACGCCGCAGTTCCGCTGGGTGCTGTCCCGGCTGCCCCGCCAGGCCCAGCCGGTGCCGCCGATCTACCAGCCCGAGGTGGCGGCCAAGGCCGTCCTGTACGCGGCCGAGCACCCGAAGCGCCGCGAATACTGGGTGGGCGGCTCCACAGCGGGGACGATGATCGCCAACGCGGTCGCGCCCGGTGTCCTCGACCGCTACCTGGCCAAGACCGGCTTCGACAGCCAGCAGACCGACGAGAAGCGCCCGGCCGACGAGCCGGCCAACCTGTGGGATCCGGCCGACGGCCGGGGCGAGCCGGACGCGGGCGCGCACGGCGATTTCGACGACCAGGCCAAGTCCCGCAGCGCCCAGCTCTGGCTGTCGCAGCACCACGGCCTGATCGCGGCCGGGCTGGCCGGCGCCGCCCTGGTCTGGGCGGCGAACAAGCTCAGATAGCGCGGATGTTGCGGCGGTGGCGGCCGTCGTGCTCCCGCTCCGCGTGCAGGAGTTCGCTGCGCAGCGCACGGTGGTGCTTGCCGTCGTGCGCGGCCAGTTCCTCGACCTCGGCCGGCACCACGACCGAGTGGCGCAGCACCTCGCCGGCCCGCTCGGCCGAGGTGCGGGCCACCTCCTCGTCGTGGGTGGCGGCCTCGATGCTCTCGGCCACGACCTTCGCCATCGCCTCGCCGTACGTGCGGGCGTCCTGGATGCCGCGCTCGTGCAGGAGGGTGGCCTCGTGCTCGTGCCGGCGGGCGACCCGGGCCTCGTTGCGCTCGTACGCGTTGCCCTTGGAGGCGAACTTGAGCCCGACGGCCGCGCAGTCCAGCGCCACCAGCAGCAGCATGATGCCGATGTAGAAGACGCCGACGCCCCAGAAGTCGGTGGTCACGAGGTGCCACATGGCGGCGGTGCGGGCGCCGAAGCCGGCGTTGTCGCGCACCGACTCGGTGTTCAGGGCCCGCTGCTCGCCGATCCGCCGGGTCAGCTCCACCTGCTCGGCGTTGCGGGCCTCGCGGGCCGCGCGCTGCGTGTCGAGCAGCGTCCCGGCCTGCTTGTCGAGCGTGGCCGCCTCGACGTCGAGCGACCGTGAGCGCTTGACCAGGGAGTCGCAGTAGCCGCCGCTCGGGCAGCCGGCGGCCCGGGACACGCCGTTGCCGGCCGAGTCGGCGAGGGCCTGGTCGTAGAGGTCGCGGGCGTCGTGCCGTTTCTGGGCGGCCCGGTCGGTCAGGTCGCGCACGGCGGCGTCATCGGCGGCCGTCTCCCGCTTGAGTTCGCCCAGCCGTACGACGTACGTACCAATAACTCCGCTTTTGTCCATCTGACTGAGCTGCTGGTTGTGCACCTCGTTGAGCCGGGCGTCGATCTCGCCCTGATAGCGGGAGAGCATCAACGGCTCGGTGATGAGCACGGCGAACAGCAGCGCCAGGCCGAGCCGGCCCGCGTAGAGGCCGATCGTGGGCCGCTTCAGGAAGTGCTGGGGATCGGTGGAGTCGAGCCGTTCGTAGCTGATCGACACCCGGCCCACCACGGCCCGGTCGTACGCGACCACTCCCGCCGCGACCATCGGGCCGACCAGCCAGCGGTACCAGGGATGCTGGTAGTTGGAGCCGGCGTCGATGAAAGCGGCGCCACCGAGCGTGGCGTACACGAAGTAGAGAAGGATGAAAGCACCGATCGCGGAGTAGAGAACCCGGTCGGTGTGTGTGGTCACGCTGTCGGGGTTGACGTTCGCGACCCGCAGCAGGACGTCTCCGCGGCCCTTCGGCATGTCGACCAGTCTTGCCGAAAAGGGTGGTTCTCCGGACGGTTTTCGCGATAGCGGACAACTTGCTGCTAGGCCGAGAGGTCGGGCTCGGTGATCGTCACCCGGACCGTGACCGCCGCCTGCACGGTCTGCCGCTGCGGGTCCAGCTCGAACCCGCGGTCGGGGTCACTCGCCATGTCGAAGCCGACGCTCTGGGCCCGCATCATCACCGGGCCGCCGCCCACACCCTCGTCGGCGATCTGGACCAGCCGGTCGACCCGGGCGCCGACCGCCGCCGCATACTCCCTCGCGCGAGCCAGCGCGTCGGCGATCGCCTCGCGCCGCACCTCACCGCCGGCCTTGCTGCCCGGACGCAGCTGCCACCACGGCCCGGACACGGTCGCGAACTCGAGCCCGGCCAGCCGCAGCAGAAGGGCGCCCAGCGCGTCGAAATCGGTCACGGTCACCCGGGTGTCGACATTTCCCGTGTACGCCACGACGCGCTCACTGCCGCGCTTGAGCTCCGGGAACACCTGCACCGCGCCGGTCTCGCTGTCCTCCCGCTCGAGCACGGCCCGCAGCGCGGCCGAGCGCTCGAGCAGCCGGCTGACCACGGTCTCACGGTCGCGGTCGCGGGCCGAAACGGTCACGGAGATGACTGCCTGCTCGGGCGGCACCTCGCGGAACGCCTCGCCGCGGACCACGATCGTCGGTTGCTCGCTCATGGACGAAACGCTACCCGGACAGCCGCTGAAGGTCGGTGGCCCAGTCGGCGGCCCGGCGCACGGAAAGATCGACCCGGTCGGCCAGGCGGCGGAGATTTCCCGCGTACGCCGGCAGCCCGGCGGCCGCGGTCTCGTCGGCCTCGATCGCGGCCCCGACGAACCGGCCGGTCAGGTCGGCGCCGAGATGACCCAGATCGGCGAAGTACGCGACATTGCCCGCCCGGGCGGGGCCGAGCCACCGGGAGATCGCGGTCTCCATGAGCGACAGAACCGGCGCGGCCCGGCCCGCGACCGCCCGCAGCAGTTCGATGATCCGCTCGACGCCGGGGCCGAGCCGGCCCAGCAGCCCGTCGACAGCCGTGATGGCCTCGCCGACCTGGGCCGGCAGATCCGGCACGACGGCCGGCCAGACGCCGTCGGCCCGCAGCAGGAGCCGGGATCGCTCGATCAGATCCCGCACCGACTCGGCGAGCTGCTGCCACGCGTCGCTCAGCCGCCCGGCCGCCTCCTGGAGCAACTCGGTGGCCGCACGGAAGGTGCCGTCGTCGGCCATCAGCTCCGCCACACGCCGAGGGTGTCGTCGCGGCCCCGCGCCAGCTCGGTGAGGGCGTCACGCGCGTCGGCGACAAGCCGTTCGGTATCGCCGGGAGTGGGCCGTCGCGGGCCGGCCTCGGCGCGCTCGATCCGCCCGCCGCGCACATGCAGCCGGAACAGACCTCGCGGGCCGGCGACGACCCGGGGCGCCTGCCGCTCCCGCATCCGCTTGCCGGCCTCGTCGATCAGCCGGTACGCCTCGGCGATCCGCCCTCGCGCGGCATCGAGAAAGTCGGCCGCGTCCGGCGACGGCAGATCCGGCAATGGCGTCAGCGTGCCGATGGTGTCGGGCTTTTGCGGGGTGCCGTTGCGGCGCCTCAGCAGTGGCACCAATGCCGCTTTCATGCGGGCCGATTCCAGGGCCTCGATCAGGCCGGCGGCCACGTCGTCCGAGCCCAGGGCATCCCACCAGCCGGGCCGTAGTCCGATGTCGACGAACCGGCCCACCGAGTCGACCACCGCCCACGCGGTGCCCGTCCGGTCCGGGCCGGTGATCCGCTGGGCCTGGCTCGGCGACGACTCGACATCGGACACGAACCGCCGCGCGTCGGCGAGGCGGGCATCGCTATCCGTTTTGCGTGCGTGGACGAAAGAGTTCACCGGCGCTCCCCCGATCTCCGGCTGCCACCGAGAGTAGCGCACAACCCGGCCGCCATTCGACCCCGCGAATCCCCGCCTCGGGACTTGATCAGCGGTTTCGACGATCTCAGGTACGGATCAGGGGAGTGATCCGGTGATCACGATCAGCGACGGCGAGCGGTGATCAGGTGAGACGGGCGACGGCCGCCGCGACCCGCTCGTCGGTGGCGGTCAGCGCGATCCGGACGTACTTGTCCGCCGCCGGCCCATAGAAAGCGCCCGGTGCGGCCAGGATGCCCCGCTCAGCGAGCCAGTCGACGGTCTGCCAGCTGTCCTCGCCCCGAGTCGACCACAGGTAGAGGCCCGCCTCGGAGTGGCTGATCTCGAAACCGGCTTTCGCCAGCGCCGTACGCAGGGTGTCGCGGCGCGCGCCGTAGAGGTCGCGCTGGGCCGCCAGGTGCGTCTCGTCGCCCAGGGCCGCGATCATGGCCGCCTGCACGGGCGCCGGAACGATCATGCCGGCGTGTTTACGGACCGCGAGGAGCTCGCCGATCAGGGCGGGGTCGCCGCCGACGAACCCGGCCCGGTATCCCGCCAGGTTGGACCGCTTGGAGAGCGAGTGCACGGCGATCACGCCGGTGTAGTCGCCGCCGGTCACCGCGTCGTCGAGCACCGAGACCGGCTGCGTCTCCCAGCCCAGGGACAGGTAGCACTCGTCGCTGGCGACCACGGCGCCGCGCTCGCGCGCCCAGTCGACGACCTTGCGCAGGTGCTCGGCCGGCAGGACCCTGCCGGTCGGGTTGGACGGCGAGTTGATCCAGACCAGCTTGACGCGCGGGGTGGGCCCGACCGCGGTCAGCGAGTCGGACCGGATCACCGTCGCGCCGGCCAGCCGGACCCCCACCTCGTACGTCGGATAGCAGACCGACGGGATCACCACGACGTCACCCGGGCCGACCCCGAGCAGGGTCGGCAGCCAGGCCACGAGCTCCTTGGAGCCGATCGTGGGCAGCACGCCCAGCGGGCCCGACGCGTGGCACGCGCGGGCCAGCCAGTCACCGATCGCCGCCCGCAGCGCCGGGGTGCCGGCGGTCAACGGGTACCCCGGAGCGTCCGACGCCTCCGCGAGGGCGCGCCGGATCAGCTCGGGAACCGGGTCGACCGGGGTGCCGACCGAGAGGTCGACGATCCCGTCGGGGTGAGCGGCGGCCTTGGCCTTGGCGGGCTCCAGGAGATCCCAGGGAAAGTCCGGCAGGGCCGCCGAAAGCGCGCTCAAGCCTTCGGCGGGAGGGCGACGATGAACGGCGAGTCCTTGTCGATCTTGCCGACCTTGGCCGCGCCACCGGGCGAGCCGAGGTCCTCGAAGAACTCGTAGTTCGCGTTCGTGTAGTCCTTCCACTGCTCCGGGACGTCATCCTCGTAGAAGATCGCCTCGACCGGGCAGACCGGCTCACACGCCCCGCAGTCGACGCACTCATCGGGGTGGATGTAGAGCATCCGGTTGCCCTCGTAGATGCAGTCGACGGGGCATTCCTCGATGCATGCCTTGTCGAGCACATCGACGCACGGCTCAGCGATGATGTAGGTCACGGGTCTTTCCCTCCAAAGCCTCGCACGGCTCACCGCCGGCGACAGTTGCAGAGCCTAGTATCTCCGCCGGAGGAGGTGACACGTGCTCCGTCGGCAGGATGTGGGACACCGGGTGGTGGTACGCCGAATTGTAGGCGTTACCCCGGACCGGACGCTCTACACGGATGCCCTGGGCGAGCTGGTCGACCTCACGGACACCGATCTCACCATCGCCACCGACAAGGGCACCGTCAAGGTGCCCCTGCGCGAGGTGCACCGGGCCAAGCGGGTGCCGCCGGCCCGCCGCCCGCCGGCCCGTGACGTCATCGACCTGGAACTCGCCGCGAACGCCGCCTGGCCGGCCCCGGTGCAGGCCCGGCTCGGCAGCTGGATCCTGCGCGCGGCCGGCAACTGGACCGGCCGGGCCAATTCCGCGCTGGCCGTGGGCGACCCCGACCGCACGCTCGAGGCGGCGATCGACGCCGTGACCGAGTGGTACACCGCGCACGGCCAGCGGCCGCTGATCAACGCGCCGATGCCGCTCGCGGCCCCGGTCAACGCGGCCCTGGACGCCCGCGGATGGACGGCGCGGCCGCTCACCCTCGTACAGACGGCCCTGCTCACGCCCTTGATCTCCCGCCTGGAGGCCCGCACCGACCTGCCACCGGTCGAGTTGGCCGACACCCCCGGCGACGACTGGTACGCCATGGTGGCCGAGCACAAGGGCACGCTGCCGGCGGCCGCGGCGCACATCCTGACCGGGCCCGACGAGGTCGTGTTCGCCCAGGTCCGGGACGGCGACGGCGAGCTGATGGCGGTCGCCCGGGGCGCGGTCACCGACCCGGGCCGCCGGCTGGGCGTCTCGCTGCTGCAGACGGCCCCGGCCGCTCGCCGCCGCGGTCTCGCCCAGCACGTGGTGCGCGGCCTGGCCCAGTGGGCCACGCAGCACAACGCGACCCGCGCCTACCTTCAGGTCGAGGAGCGCAACACGGCCGCGGTGACGTTGTACGGCCGGATCGGCTTCACGACCCACCACACGTACCTGACGCGCGAAGCGCCGCTCTAGCGACGGACGACCCGGCGCGGTTTCGCCCGGCGGGTCTCGCTGTAGGCCTTCAGTGACCGCGACCGGTAGTCCTTGCCCAGCATCATGGCCACCCAGTACCCGACGAGCGTGCCCGCGATCGCGAAGCCGCCGTAGAGCCAGACCTGCGAGAAGAAGTTGCCGGCGCCGCCCGAGAACGGCTGCCCGCCGCTGATGAACGGTCCAACCAGGATGGTCAGCAGCAGGCCGCCGACGGCGCCGAACACCAGGTCGGGCAGAAGCCACTCGGAGGGCCGGCGGCGCTGCGACACGATGAAGGTGTAGACCGCGAGGACCAGGCCGATCAGGGCGAACATGGTGATCGAGGCGCGGTTCTCGGCGACGTCGTCGCCGTCGAACACGAACCGCGTGAGCAGCCGGGCCACCACATTTATCGCGAACAGACCGACCGCCAGCGCGGCGGCCGGGAACCAGCGCTGCTGCCTCATTCTTCCTCCCCGCACACGAATCGTGGTTCGGGATCGTAGCGCCAGGTGAACTTCTTGCGCTCGATCTCCCGGCCATCTTTGCGGATGACGCGCCATGCGTCCTGAGTGAAACCTGGGAGTCCGCTGCTAGTTAGGCACCGGGGCCCGTCCTCGCGGTGCACGGTGGGCGGGCTGGTCCGGTTGCGCCGCGGCCCGTACACGGTCTTCACGCTGTCGTAGACCTTGGTGCCCCACATCGAGACGGTCACGGAACGGCCCGTGGTCGCGGTGTCGACGAGGATCCCGTACGGCGTGGTGTTCTTGAACCTGAGATCGAGGGTGGGATAGAAGATCGTCGACTCGATGACGGCCGGGTAGCGCGAGAAGTAGAACGAGTGCGGCTTGTGCTCGACGTCCTCGAGACCCGCGTAGTAGGCGGCGTTGAACAGAGTCGTCGTGAATTGGGAGGCCCCACCGGCGACGCCCGGCTCGAGCACCCCGTTGACGATCACGGGCGCGTCCTTGTATCCGTTGTGGTAGCCGCGCTCACCGGTGTGCCCGTTGAGGGAGAACGTCTCGCCCGGCTTGACCACGGCGCCGTCGACCGCCTTGGCGATCGTGATGATGTTCTGGCTGCGCGGCGACTTCGCGCCCCCGGTGAAGTACGTGGTGAAGGTCGACACCCGCTCCTTGATCCCGAGCCCGGCCAGCTCGGCGTCGGTGCCACTGGCCGGCGTGTCCACGAGGGTCGCGGTGATCGCGCGCGGCGCCGGCTTCGGCAGCGCGGCGAGCAGCTCGCCGCCGAGCGCGACGGCTTTGCCCGGCGTACTCGCGACGACCTTCGGAGCTCCACCGGCCAGCGAGATCTTGGCCTGCTGGGCGGGCGTCTCGGCCTTGGCGAACTCCCCGGCGGCCGCGGCCCGCAGTTTCGCCGCATCGATGGCCGGCGTCAGCCGCCCATCGGCATCCGAGCGGAAGACCAGCCCCTTCGCGATCGCCGCCGGCGCCAGCTGAAACCTCACAGCGCCCACGGCCACGGTCACCGGCGCCGCCACCGCGGGCCTGGCCAGACCGGCGATCAGCTCATCGACCTGCGCTTTGGTGGTCACCGGGGTCCGCTCGACAAGCGGCACCACGGCCAGATCCCCCAGGGGCCAAGCCTCACGCACCCTGGCGGCCGCGACCCGCCGGTCAAGGTCAAGACCGGCTTGGGGGTACGTGGCCACGGGCGCGACACCGGCGAAGGAGAGGCCCGGCCGCTTCATGGTGACCCGCCCGGCCGGGACCTGCTTCCTGAGCACCGCCTCGAGCTTCTGCTCGTCGACCCGGACGACGGCCGCGATCTCCCTGGTCCCGAAGAACCGCGGCCCACTGCCGGCCGCCGCGTCGACAGTCGCCGGAACGTCGATGGCAAGCCCCACCGCCGCCGGCTGAAGGGTCACCGCTATGCCATCGACCGCGACCCGTGCCGGCCGCGTGGCCCGAGCCTGCGCCTCAGCGCTGATCAGGCGCTCGGCTTCAGCCCGCGACGTGGCCCCGAGATCAATCCCGAACACCTGGGTTCCGCGCGGGATGTCCCCGGCCGTGACATAGGCCCCGCCGCCGGCCGCCCCCAGGCCGAGCACAGCGACGAGACCACCCGCGACCAGCCAACGAGCCTTCACCCGCGGCCGTGCCGCCACGGGCACGTCAGCAGGCGCCGGCGCAGCAGCGGGCGCCGGCGCAGGAGCGGGCGCGGGCCCAGCAGCCGGCACGGGCTCAGCAGCGGGCACGGGCTCAGCAGCGGGCGCGGGCTCTGGCCCAGTAGCCGGCGCGGACGCAGCAGCCGGCGCGGACCCAGTAGCCGGCGCAGACGCACTAGCCAGCGCGGACCCAGCAGCGGGCGCGGGCACAGCAGCAGCCGGCGCGGGCACAGCAGCGGGAGCGGGCGCGGACGCAGCTGGCGCAGGCCCAGCAGCGGCAGAACCCGCGACCGCGGACGGAGTTTCCGGGCTGGATGGCACGCGCGCTCACCTCACCGTCGGGCGCGGGAAGCCCCGCGAATCGGCCGGCCACGATATCAGCCGATCTCGATTCGCTCATCCGTCACATGCCCACGCCCAACGCCCAACGCCCGCCCTCCCAGGGGGAGCCCCCGTCGGTCAGTATGGCGAAAAGTCGCAAGATCGTGCTGGTGGCCTGTGGATAAGGCGCGGGGCTGTGGAGAACGCGCGAATGATCGGCGGAAATGGCCTGACCAGGATCGCGTGCGGTGGGTGGTTCAGGGAAGGGTGCGCTTCAAGATCAAGCGATAGGAGTACACCGCGTACGTCAGGCTGCCGACCAGGATCATCACCAGGGCGATCCAGTTCTCGCCGCCGAGCAGGTAGTCGCCCTCGCTTGTGCGCACGCCGGCCGCGAGCAGCATCATCAGCGTCCACAGGGCCCAGGGCGGCCCGAGCGCCCACTTGCGGCGCGTGGTCGTGACGGCGAACCAGGCGATGCCGTAGTTCAGCACCGCGGCCAGCACCACCGACAGGCCGAGCAGTGGGCCGCCGCCGGAGCCGATCGCGTCGCCGCGCCACACCGACACCAGGTCGCCCGCGCGCAGCGTGGTCAGCAGCAGCTCGAACACGCCGCTCACGAACGACGCCAGGATGGCGACGACCAGGCCGCCCCACCGGATCAGCGACTCGTAGCCGGCCCACGGCTGGCGTTTCGGTGCGACCTCGATGGTGGGCCGCTCGCCGGACGCGACGTCGGCCGTCGTCTCGTCGCCGTCCGTCTGTGATGCGCTCACCGCGGTCTCCTCGTCCGAAGCGGCACGGGCCATCGGGACGCGGGCGCCCGTGTCCGCCCGGCTCATCGGGCCGAGCCCTCCGAGGCCGTGGCTGACTGCTCGAGGCCCAGGCCGCTGAACAGGTCGCTCTCCCAGCCGTGGGGGCCCTCGCCGGGGCCGCGCTCGCCCTTGGCGATCGTGTAGTACTCCACGCCCATGAACTCGCCGCCGAAGTCGCCGGCGATGCCGTAGAGCCAGGAGTTGTCGGGGATCTGGGTGGCGTGCGCGCGCATCGCCGCCACTTTCTGCTGGTAGTAGTCGGTGCCGTCGATCCGCGCGGCGATCTCGTCGTCGGGGTGGCCGAACGGCAGGTCCTCCACGCGCTCGACGTCGGCGAACGGGTTGTCGGAGAGCTCGCGGAACGCTTCCATGCCGTCGCGCAGGACGCTGAGCGGCATCGCGGTCCAGTAGATCTTCTCCGGGCCCTCGTCGCCGGCCAGCTCGGCCGCCCGCATGGCCACCCGGTGGGCCTGGATGTGGTCGGGATGACCGTAGAAGCCGTTCGGGTCGTACGTGATCATGACCTGCGGCCGGATCTCGCGGATGATCTCGAGGAGCAGCCCGGCCGCCTCGTCGAGGTCGGCCTGCCAGAACGCGCGCGGGTTGTCGTTGGTGGGCAGGCCCATCATCCCGGAGTCGCGGTAGCGCCCGGCGCCGCCGAGGAAGCGGTGGTCGGTCACCCCCAGCGCGGCGCAGGCGCGCTCGAGCTCGACGATGCGGTAGCCGCCGAGCTGGTCGGCCTGAGCGGCCTCGAGCTGCGCGAGTGCGGGTACGTGGATCTCACCCTCCTCGCCGAGAGTGCAGGTCACGAGCGTCACGTGGGCGCCGGACGCCACGTAGTGGGCCATGGTGGCGCCGGTGCCGGTGACCTCGTCGTCGGGGTGGGCGTGCACCAGCAGCAGCCGGCGTGCGGGCAGGGCGTCAGTCACGGGCGCAACTCTACGCGGGACCGCGGCGGAGGTTTCGCGATGCCGGGCTGCCGGTTTGGGGCGCGCGGAGGCATTGTGATCAGCGATGCTGTCCAGGTGGACTACCCCGGACTCGCGGAGCGCACCGGTCACTTCCGCTACGGCGCGCCGCACGCGGTGACGGTCGGCGGGGACGGCGCACGGGTGGCTTTCCTGCGCTCGTCGGGGCCGGAGGATCCGTACGGCAATCTCTGGGTCCTGAATGTGGCGACCGCCACCGAGACGCTGGTCTCGGCGAAACCGGTGACCTCGTACGCCGTCGATCGTGACTGCCGGACGGCGGCCTTCGCGTTCGAGGGCCGGCTCTGCCGGGCCGACCTGGTCAGCGGCGAGGTGACCGCCGTGCCGGCCGAGGGGCCGGTCGAGGATCCCCGGCCCGATCCCGAGGGTCGCCGCATCGGCTACGTGACCTGGCGGGACGGGGCGGCCTCGCTGCGGGTGGCCGGTCCCGAGGGCGATCGGCTGCTGGCCGGCGAGCCGGACAGCGCCTGGCGTGAGCACGGCGGATCCATCTCCTGGGGCGTACCCGACGACGCGGCCCGCCGGTTCGGCCGGCGGCGTGGCTGGTGGTGGGCGCCGGACGGCAACCAGATCCTCGCCGCGCGCACGGCCGCCTCGACCAGCCTGCACCTGCTCGACCTGGACTACGGCTGGGTCGACGTGCATTGGGACCGGGAGACTTATCCGTACGTGGTCAACGTGCGCTGGGCCGACAGCGGCGGCCCGCTGATCACCGTGCTGCGCCGCCTGCAGCAGCACGGCCTGGTGCTGGCGATCGATCCGCGTACCGGGGAGACGCAGGTGCACGCCGAGCTGGCCGACGCGCGCTGGGTCGAGCCGGTCACCGGCACGCCCCGGCACCTGCCCGACGGCCGGGTGCTGGTCGGCGGCGAGCTGGCCCACGACGGCTTCGACGCGCGCTGCCTGTTCGCCGACGGCAGCCTGTTGACGCCGCCCGGCCTCTACGTCCGGCGGGTCGTCGGCTCGGTGCCCCGCCCGGGCGGGCCGTCGGGGGCGCCCGACCTGATCGTCGAGGGCACCGAGGGCGACCCGTGGAGTCAGGACGTCTTCCGCGTGCGTACGTCTCTGGGCGGCGGTGGCGCCGAGGCCAAGAAGATCACCTCGGCCCCCGGCTGGCATCGGGCCGAGGCCGGCGGCGACGTCCTGGTCGTCGACGGCGAGGTGTGGCGCGGCGAGGCTCACGTCTCCACCCTGCGCACGCTGGCCGCGACGCCGCCCGCCGCGAACCCGCCGATTCTCGAGCGGGTGACCGACCGGCGGCTGCCGGCCGCGGTGCGGTACCCGGCGGCCTTCGTCAGCGGCACCCGCCTGCCGGTGCTGGTCACGCTCGGCGACGGCCCCGGACGGCAGCAGGTGGTGCACGACCCGCTGACCTGGCCCGAGAAGCAGTGGTGGGCCGACGCCGGCTTCGCCGTCGTCACGATCGACGGCCGGGGTACGCCGGGTGTGGCGCCCAGTTTCGAGAAGGTCGTGCACCGCCGGCTCGTCGACGTCTCGCTGGCCGATCAGGTGGACGCCTTGTTCGCGCTGGTCGGCAAGCATCCCGACCTCGACCTGTCGACCGTGGCCGTGCGCGGCGCCGGACTCGGCGGGTGGCTGGCGGCGATGGCTGTGCTGCGCCGGCCCGACATCTTCCATCGCGGCGTGGCCCGTTCGCCGGTGCTCGACTGGCACGACCTGCCGGCCCCCTTCGCCGAGCGCTACCTGGGCGACCGGCACGACTCGGCCGACGTCTACGCCCACCACAGCCTGCGCGGCGCCGAGCCCACCGACTCTCTGCTGGTCGTGGGGGCCACCCTGCCGGGTTTCGCGGCTGTGGAGTCGGCCACGCTCGAAGAGGAGCTGGCGTTCCTGCGCTGAAGTTTGTCGTACCCGTCCCCTAGGGTCGGTTCATGAGCCACTTCGATGAGGCGGCCACGGCGGTGCAAGCCGCTCTGGACGCCGGCGCCCGTTACGCCGACTGTCGCGTCATGCTGCGGCGCACCGAGTCGATGACCGCCCGCGACGGCGACGTGGAGGAGCTCGGTTCGGGCGAGAGCGCCGGCCTGGGCGTCCGGGCTCTGGTCGGCTCCAGCTGGGGCTTCTTCGCGGTGCCCGACCTGTCCGAGTCCGCGGCCCGCGCCGCCGGCCGCCGCGCGGCTCAGATCGCCACGGCCAGCGCCACGGTCCCCGGCCCGCCGGTCGAGCTGGTGCCGGGCGACCCGGTCGAGGCCAGCTGGGCCAGCGGGTGCGAGATCGACCCGCTCGGCGTCGGGCTGTCCACCAAGGGCGACCTGCTGGTGAACGCGACCGCGGCGGCCAAGCAGGCGGGCGCCGACCTGGCCGAGGGCATCTACCAGATCTGGGACACGCGGAAGTGGTTCGTCTCCAGCGACGGCCACCGCATCGACCAGCACATCCGCGAGTGCGGCGCCGGCGTCACCGCGAGCGCCTACGGTGACGGCGAGATCCAGCGCCGCTCCTGGCCGTCGCATCGGGGGCAGTACGGCACGAGCGGCTGGGAACTGGTCGACAGCCTCGACCTGGTGGGCCACGCGCCGCGCATGGCCGAGGAGGCCCGCGCCCTGCTCACCGCGCCGCTGTGCCCGTCCGGCGAGACCACCCTGGTGCTCGGCGGCGAGCAGCTGGCGCTGCAGATCCACGAGTCGGTGGGGCACGCCATCGAGCTCGACCGCATCCTCGGCTGGGAGGCGGCGTTCGCCGGTACGAGTTGGCTCGACCTCAAGCAGCTGGGCTCGCTGCGCTACGGCTCCGAGCTGATGAACATCACCATCGACCCGGGCATCCCGGGCGCGCTGGGCAGCTTCGGGTTCGACGACGAGGGCACACCGGCGACCAAGCGCGACGCGGTGCGCGACGGCATCTGGGTGGGCGTGCTGGCCGGGCGCGACTCGGCCGCGGTGGCCGGCCTCGACTACGCGGGCAGCGTCCGGTCCGACGGCTGGGCCCGGCTGCCGATGGTCCGGATGACCAATGTGGGCCTGGAGCCGGGCCCGCACACGCTCGACGAGATCATCGCGGCCACCGACGACGGCGTCTTCATGGACATCAACCGGTCCTGGTCGATCGACGACCGGCGGCTCAACTTCCAGTTCGGCTGCGAGATCGGCTACGAGATCAAGAACGGCAAGCTCGGCCGCATGCTGCGTAACCCGACCTACACCGGCATCGGCCCAAAGTTCTGGCAGTCGATGGACATGCTCTCCTCCGAGAGCATCGCCTGGGGCACGCCCAACTGCGGCAAGGGCCAGCCCGGCCAGGTGGGTCACACCGGCCATCCGGCCGCTCCGGCCCGGTTCACCAACGTGCGTGTGGGGGTGCGGGGATGACCGCCGACATCGTCCGGACGGGCGCCGAGCTCGAGCTCGCGGCCCGTGTCATCGAGCTGGTCCGCGAGGTCGCGGGCCCGGCCGCCGAGGCCGAGGTGACGGTGCGCCACGACGCCGAGGCGCTGACCCGGTTCGCCAACTCGGCCATCCATCAGAACGTGGCCGAGGCGACCACCACCATCCGGCTCCGCCTCCACCTGGACGGCCGTTCGGCGAGCAGCTCGACCACGGTGCTCGAGCCGGCCGGCCTGCGCGGGCTGGTCGAGCGCACGGTGACGGCGGCCCGGCTGAGCCCGCCCGACACGACGTGGCCGGGCCTCACCCCGCCGTCGCCGCTGCACGGCTCGGCCGGCCATCACGGCTCGGGCCCGCGGTCGGGTCTCGACTTCGGCTTCGACGAGGCGACCGCCCGGGCCACGCCGGCCGAGCGGGCCGAGCGGGTGCGCGATTTCGTCCGGGCGGCGGGCGGGCTCGAAACAGCCGGTTATTGCCGTACGACGTACACGTCGGCCGCCTTCGCCAACAGCGCCGGGCAGGCGGTCGAGGGCCGCACGGCCGAGGCGGCGATGGACGGCATCGCCCGCCTCGACGGCGCCGACGGGGTGGCCCGGCTGGCCGGTGGACGCCTGGCCGGCCTGGACGGGGCGGCGCTGGGCGCGCGGGCGGCGGCCAAGGCGAGGGCGGCGCGGAACCCGGTCGAACTGCCGCCGGGCCGGTACGAGGTGGTGCTCGAGCCCGAGGCGGTGGCCGACCTGCTCGACAACTTCGCGCTCTTCGGCTTCAACGGCCGGACGTTCGCCCAGAAACAATCGTTCGCCGAGCTCGGGGCCGACCAGTTCGACCCGGCCGTGACCATCGTGGACGAGCCGCTGGGCAGCCGCTCGGAGCCGGCCCCGGGCCTGCCGTTCGACGTCGAGGGCACGCCCCGCGAGTCGCTGGTGCTGGTACGCGACGGCGTGACGAAGGCCGTGACACACGACCGCGCCTCGGCCGCCGACGCGGGCACGACCTCCACCGGCCACGCGTCGCCGACCTCCCGCTCGTGGGGCCCGATGGCCGCCCACATGCGACTCGAGGCGGCCCCACCCGCGACCGAGCCGGAGATGCCCCCGGCGGGTCCGGACAGCCCGATCGCGGAATCGGCCCGCCCGCTGGTGTCCCGCATGGAGCGCGGCCTGCTGATCACCGACTTCTGGTACACGCGGGTCCTCGACCAGAAGGCCCTGATCATCACCGGCCTGACCCGCAACGGCGTCTGGCTGATCGAGAACGGCGAGGTGGTGGCCCCGGTGAGCAACATGCGCTTCACCCAGTCCTACCCGCAGGCCCTGTCCCCCGGCGCGGTCCAAGGCATCGGCAGCGAGTCACTGCTGCTGCCCGACCGCTGGTCCGGCACCCGCTACGCGGCCCCCGCCCTCCACCTGGCCAGCTGGAACCTCACCGGCAACGCCTCCGGCTGACCCCCACCCCCGCCCCGCCCACCCGGCCTCCTCCCCCGCCCCGCCCACCCGGCCTCCTCCCTCGGCCGGGCGGGCGCTGGGGGCGGGTCGGCGCTGGGCCGGGCGGGCGCTGGGCGGGGTCGGAGCATTGACCGGCGTGTTTCACTGAGCCGGTGAGCGAAACGCCGCGCGACCCGGATCCCGGCCGCCGGCCGGCCGACGGAGGCACGCCGGGCGGAGCGGCGCCGGGCGACTTTCCCACACCCGCCCGCGGGTTTCCCGCCGTGTCACCGACTCCGCCTTCTCCCACATCCACGTCCGGGTTCCCGTCCTCTTCGGCCCCGGTCTCCGGGCCTCCCGACTCCTCTTCCTCGGCCAGAGCCGGCTCATCTCCGGCCGGGCCTGACTCATCGTCGGCCGGGGCTCGTTCTTTTTCGGCCGGGTCTGGAGCAGAAGGGGCCACGCCGGGCGGAGGGGATGCCGCAGGCGCAAACGGCGGAGGGGATGCCGCAGGCGCAACCGGCGGAGGGGATGCCGCAGGCGCAACCGGCGGAGGGGATGCCGCAGGAGCGACCGGCGGAGGGGATGGCGCAGGAGCGACCGGCGGAGCCGCGCCTGCGGGAGGGGCGGCGGCCGGCGGATCTTCGGGTGGTGTGCCGTCGGCGGGGTTCTCGCCGGGCAGGGCCGCGCCCACGAGCGTTCGGGGGCGGCGGATGTTCGGGCTGGGGCCGGCGGGTGGCGGGGCGCGGGCTCGCCGGCGGCGGCAATGGTTCGTGGCCGCCATCTCGGTGGGGGCGGCCATCATCGTCATCGCGCTCTGTGTGGGGGCGCTTGCGGTGGTCGATGCGGTCGACGGCGTACGGGATCAAGCCTCTGATGCCCGTGACGTGCGGCAGGCGCGGGACGACCGGTGCCTCGACCTGGAACGGCGGCTCAACAAGCTCGTTCCGCCGGGTTCGGCCACCAGCCCGGTCGCCCGGGCCACTGCCATCCGCAACGAGAACGCGGCCGTACGGATCTTCGTGGCGGACGGGCCGTCGGCCGAGAGCCAGGACGACTGGCGGCAGCTGATCGACGCCCGCGCTGTCTTCGCCGACGCTCTCGACCGGCAGGCCAGGACGAACACCCCGGCCTTCTACGTCGTGCCACGCAACTCCGACGGGGAACCGGTCTCCGACGATCTCGTCGACGCCTCGCCGGCCGCCTGTGCGGGGTCGATCCGCCGCCTCGCCGCGCCGGACCTGTGATTCGTCCTATTTGTCTACCTCAGCACGTACGACGCAAGATCCATTAACGCTTTTGATCTTGTCGATGTGATGGGGGTCGAATTTTGTGATCCAGACCGCATCCCTGAGCGCGAAACTGTCTGACCCTCGGCGTAACGTGTGCTCCACATCACGGCGGCTGTCGAGGCTCCCCGCTCGTTCACAGCCGGGTCCCAAGGACAGAGGCACGATCAGGAGATCGAATGACGACGACGGCAACGAGGCCGGGCGCGGGCCGATCGCGCGCGGCCATCATGGCGAAGACGTTGCGCACCGACCGGTGGTGGCTTCCACCGCTGATCACCTTCGTTGGCCTCGCGGCCTGGGTCACGTACGCGACGGTCCGCGTCTTCATGCACAAGTGGTATTTCGTCGAGGCGTACCACTATCTGACGCCGTTCTACTCGCCCTGCGTCACCGATCGGTGCGTTCCCGAGGCGGCGCTGTTCGGCACCCCGCTGCCGAGTTTCTGGCTGATCCCCGAGGCCGCCTTCACGCTGCCGTTCCTGCTGCTGTTCCGGCTGACCTGCTACTACTACCGCAAGGCGTACTACCGCGCCTTCTGGCTCTCGCCGCCGGCCTGCGCCGTGCCCGACGGTCACAGCAAGTACTCGGGTGAGACCCGGTTCCCGCTGATCTTCCAGAACGCCCATCGGTACGCGTTCTACGCCGCCGCCATCATCTCGGTGATCAACACCTGGGACGCGATCATCGCCTTCCGCAGTCCGGGCGGCGGGTTCGGCTTCGGGCTGGGCAACGTGATCCTGGTCGGCAACGTGGTGATGCTCTGGGCGTACACGCTGTCCTGCCACTCCTGCCGCCACATCGCCGGCGGCCGCCTCAAGCACTTCTCGAAACACCCGGTGCGCTACCGGTTCTGGACCTTCGTGTCCAAGCTGAACACGCGCCACATGCAACTGGCCTGGATCACCCTCGGCACGCTCGCGCTCACCGACTTCTACGTCATGGCGCTGTCGGCCGGTTGGTTCTCCGACCTGCGGTTCGTCGGCTAGGGGGCGGCGCGCACACATGAGCACTCGCATCGAACGACACCACTACGACGTCGTCGTCATCGGGGCCGGCGGGGCCGGCCTGCGGGCGGCGATCGAGGCCCGGCTGGCCGGCAAGCGTACGGCGATCATCTCGAAATCGCTGTTCGGCAAGGCCCACACGGTCATGGCCGAGGGCGGCGCGGCCGCCGCGATGGGGAACGTGAACAGCCGCGACAACTGGATGGTGCACTTCCGCGACACCATGCGCGGCGGCAAGTTCCTCAACAACTTCCGGATGGCCGAGCTGCACGCCAAGGAGGCCCCGGAGCGGATCTGGGAGCTGGAGACCTACGGCGCGCTCTTCGACCGTACGAAGGACGGGAAGATCTCCCAGCGCAACTTCGGCGGTCACGAATACCCGCGGCTGGCGCACGTCGGCGACCGTACCGGCCTCGAACTGATCCGCACCCTCCAGCAGAAGATCGTGTCGCTGCAGCAGGAGGACTTCGCCGAGACCGGCAACTACGAGTCGCGGATCCGGGTCTTCGCCGAGACGACCATCACCGAGCTGCTGCTCGACGGTGACCGGGTGGCCGGCGCCTTCGGCTACTACCGCGAGTCCGGCGAGTTCATCCTGCTCGAGGCGCCGGCCGTGGTCCTCGCGACCGGCGGGGTCGGCCGCAGCTACAAGGTCACGTCGAACTCGTGGGAGTACACGGGCGACGGTCACGCGCTGGCCCTGCGCTCGGGCGCGACGCTGATCAACATGGAGTTCCTCCAGTTCCACCCGACCGGCATGGTCTGGCCTCCGAGCGTCAAGGGCATCCTGGTCACCGAGTCGGTCCGTGGTGACGGCGGCGTGCTGCGCAACTCCGACGGCAAGCGCTTCATGTTCGACTACGTGCCCGACGTCTTCCGCAAGCAGTACGCGGAGACCGAGGAAGAGGCCGACCGGTGGTACGAGGATCCCGACAACAACCGCAGGCCCCCCGAGCTGCTTCCGCGTGACGAGGTCGCCCGCGCGATCAACTCCGAGGTCAAGGCGGGCCGGGGCACCCCGGCCGGCGGCGTCTACCTCGACGTCTCCACCCGGATGCCGGCCGAGGTGATCACCCGGCGGCTCCCGTCGATGTATCACCAGTTCAAGGAGCTGGCGGATGTCGACATCACCAAGGAGCCGATGGAGGTCGGGCCGACCTGTCACTACGTGATGGGCGGCGTCGAGGTCGACCCCGACTCGGGTGCGGCCCTGGGCACGGTGGCCGGCCTGTTCGCGGCGGGCGAGGTGTCCGGCGGCATGCACGGCTCCAACCGGCTCGGCGGCAACTCGCTCTCCGACCTGCTGGTCTTCGGCAAGCGCGCCGGGGAGCACGCGGCGGCGTACGCGGACTCGCTCACCCAGAAGCCGCGTGTGCACACGCCCGACGTCGAGGCGGCGGTCACGACCGCCCTGGCGCCACTGCAAAGGCAGAGCGGCGAGAACCCGTACACCCTGCAACAAGATCTTCAAGCGGTGATGGGCGACCTGGTCGGCATCATCCGCCGGGCGGGCGAGCTGACCGACGCCCTCAAGCGGCTGCAGGAGCTGAAACTGCGGGTGGCCAATGTGGGCGCGACCGGCGGACGGCTCTACAACCCGGGCTGGCACCTCGCGCTCGACCTGCGCAACATGCTGATCGTCTCGGAGTGCACGGCCAAGGCGGCGCTCGAGCGGGAGGAGTCGCGCGGCGGGCACACCCGTGAGGACTTCCCGCAGATGAACCCGCAGTGGCGCCAGGTCAACCTGGTCTGCTCGCTCGACAAGAACGGCGACGTGCACCTCGAGCGCAAGCCGCTGCCGACCATGCGGGACGAGCTGATCGAGCTGTTCGACCGCAGCGAGCTCGCGAAATACATGACCGAGGACGAGCTGAGCCGCGCTCCGGGCGAGGCGCACATCCCCGGGGCACGGACCGACGCACAGAGCAAGACGGAGGCGAAGTAATGGGCACCAAGCGCCACTTCCGCGTCTGGCGCGGCGACTCGTCCGGCGGCGAGATCCAGGACTTCGACGTCGAGGTCAACGAGGGTGAGGTCGTGCTCGACATCATCCACCGGCTTCAGGCCACGCAGACGCCCGACCTGGCCTGCCGGTGGAACTGCAAGGCCGGCAAGTGCGGCTCGTGCTCGATGGAGATCAACGGCAAGCCGAAGCTGGGCTGCATGACCCGGATGTCCACCTTCGAGGAAGGCGAGACGGTCACGATCACGCCGCTGCGGACCTTCCCGGTCATCCGCGACCTGGTCACCGACGTGTCCTTCAACTACGAGAAGGCTCGTGAGACGCCGGCCTTCGCGCCCCCGGCCGGGGTGGCGCCCGGCGACTACCGCATGCAGCAGATCGACGTCGAGCGGAGCCAGGAGTTCCGCAAGTGCATCGAGTGCTACCTCTGCCAGAACACGTGTCACGTCGTCCGTGACCACGAGGAGAACAAGGCCGCGTTCTCCGGCCCGCGCTACTTCATCCGCGCCGCCGAGCTCGACATGCACCCGCTCGACGAGCGCGAGGATCGCAAACAGTACGCGCAGGCGCACCAGGGCCTCGGCTACTGCAACATCACCAAGTGCTGCACCGAGGTCTGCCCCGAGCACATCAAGATCACCGACAACGCGATCATTCCGATGAAGGAGCGCGTGGTCGACCGGCGGTACGACCCCCTGGTCTGGCTCGGCCGCAAGATCTTCCGTCGCGACGAGCTGGAAACCGCCAACATGGCGCCGAGCGTTTCGACCGGGGTGACCGGGGCGGGGGACGCCACTCCGTTCTCCAGCGCGCGGATGCCCGAGAACGCGCCGGTCCGCGAGGACGGCCGGATGGACGTCTCCGAGATCTCGCTGCCCACCCAGGGCGGCCCGTCACCGTTCGGCGACGACATCTCCTTCCCGCTCCCTCCGGATGAGGTGTCCTACAGCCGCCCGGCCGACCGGGCGGACTCGGGTTCCGACCCCAGCGCGCACTAGTTCTTCGTCAACCAGAGTTCCAGGCCGTCCAGCAGCCGCTCCAGGCCGAAGGCGAACCCTTCGTCCAGGAGCTGCTGCTGGTCCCGGCCGGCCACGCCGGCGTTGCGCCGCCATTCGTCGTAGGCGGGGTGCTCCGCGGCCATCTTCTCCACATAGGGCTTCACCTGCTCGGCCATGCCGGCCAGGTCCAGGCCGCTCCGCTTGATCGCGGACTGGGCGGCCGCCTCGGTGGTCGCGGCGCCGATGACGTGCGCGTTGATCAGCGCGCTGGCATGCGACAGCGGCATGCCCGTGAAGCCGGCGCCGGTGAGCAACTGCACGATCCGATCACCCATGCGCATCGCGTTCGGCCCCAGGGTCGGATGGGTACCGAGCAGGCCGATCACCCACGGGTGACGCAGCAGCGCTGAGCGCATGCCGTTCGCCCACACCGAGACACCGACGCGCCAGCCGGTGTCGCCCGGCTCCGGCACGTAGATCTCGCCGATCACCTCGTCGACGGCCAGTTCGAGCAGCTCGTCCTTGCTCGCTACGTGCCAGTAGAGCGAGGTCGCGCCCGAGCCGAGCTTGGTGCCGAGGCGGCGCATGCTCAGCCCGGCCGGGCCCTCCGCGTCCAGGATCTCCATGGCGGCGCGCAGGATGTGCTCCCGGCTCAGGGTCGGCTGACCGTTGCGGGTGCGCGGCGGGCGCAGCCACACCGAGTCGGCGAACTTCGAGGTCATGAGCCCATCCTAAAGCCACTCGCACAGTGTTCGAGTCGACTGGTACGGTGTGCGAGTCAATCGCACAGTGTTCGAGAACGGGGGCTTTTCATGGACGAAGAACGCAACCCGCGCCGCTGGCTGATCCTCGGCGTGCTCTGTTTGAGCCTGCTGGTGGTGGTCGTCGACAACATGGTGCTCAACATCGCCATCCCGTCGCTCATCCGCGACCTGGGCGCGAGCTCGGCCGACATTCAGTGGATCATCGACGCGTACATCCTGGTCTTCGCCGGTCTGCTGCTGACCGCCGGCAGCCTCTCCGACCGGCACGGCCGCCGCCGCGGGCTGGTGACCGGCCTGATCGTCTTCGGCAGCGCGTCGGTGCTGGCCACGCTCTGCCAGACGCCCGGGCAGCTCATCGCCGTCCGCGGCCTGATGGGCGTAGGAGCCGCGTTCCTCATGCCGGGCACGCTGTCGATCCTCACCACGGTCTTCGACGAGTCCGAGCGCAAGAAGGCCATCGCGATCTGGAGCTCGGTGCTGATGCTCGGCTCGCTCGGCGCGCCCACCCTGGGCGGCCTGCTGCTGGAGCACTTCTGGTGGGGTTCGATCTTCCTGCTGAACGTGCCGATCGCGATCCTCGGCGTCGTGGCCGCCCTCGTGGTCATCCCGGAGTCGTACGGCCGCGCGTCCCGTCCCGACGTGATCGGCGCCCTGCTGTCCACGGTCGGCATGGCCGCCCTGATCTGGGGCATCATCCGCGCGGCGCAGGACGGCTGGTCGGCCGCGACCACCCTCGGCGGATTCGCGATCGCGGTGGCCGGGCTGATCGCGTTCGCCCTCTGGGAGCGACGGGTCGCCGAGCCGATGCTGCCCTTGACGCTCTTCCGCGACCGCAATTTCGGCGGCGCCAGCCTGTCGATCGTCCTGCTGTCGTTCTCGGCCGGCGGCGTACTGCTCGCCCTGACCCAATATCTGCAATTCGTTCTCGGGTACGGGCCCATGAAGGCCGGCCTGGCGTTCGTCCCGCTGCTCGTGACCGCCGTGGTCTTCAACGGCATCGGCGTCATGGTCGACAAACGGTTCGGTACGAGGGTGGCGCTCGCGTCCGGGCTCCTGCTGATGGCGGGCGGGTTCGGCGTGCTGGCCTCGCTCGCGCCGGGCGATGGATACGCGCGCCTGGCGATCGCCCTGGTGGTGATCGGCGCGGGCAGCGGCACGGCCGGCCCGGCCGCCTACGGGACCCTCCTCGGCGCGCTGCCACCGGACCGGGTCGGCGTGGGTTCGGCCGTCAACGACACGGTGCAGCAGGTGGGTACGGCGCTGAGCGTGGCGGTACTGGGCAGCGTGCTGACCGCGGCCTATCGCGGGGCGATGCCGTCCGACGCCCCCGAGGAGGCCCGCCGCTCGATCGGCGACGCCCTCGGTGTCGCGGCGTCGACGGGAGACGCGGCTCTGGCCCGGCTGGCGCAGAGCTCCTTCGTCGAGGCGATCTCCGCCACCGCCCTGGTCGGCGTGGTGGGCGGCGTGATCGCCGCTGTGGTCGCCGCCTCTGTTCTGCGCCCGAAGCCGGCCGCCCTTCCCTCTCCCACCGCCGACCTTCCCTCCCCCACCGCCGACCTTCCCTCCCCCACCGCCGACCTTCCCTCCCCCACCGCCTCCCGTTTCGACGGCTCCTCCCCCACTGCCGCCGCCCCTTCCGCCGCTACCCCCTCCGCCGGAGCCACCCCTTCCTCTCAAGCCACCTCTGGGCGGCCTTGATATCCGGATATTTCCAGCGACTCCGAGTTATCCACAGGGCCGAAACGATCTTCGAACATCCGTACTAAGCTTGCGCCATGACCAGCACCTATCAGCCGTCGATGTTCGATCTCGCCGACGAGAGCGGCGGCCCGGCCACCGAGGTCGGGCCGCTCGCGGGGCGCCTGAAACGCCACGAGCTCACCGCCGGGGCGTGGGTCGACGTGCTGCCGGGCTGGCTCCAAGGCTCCGGCGAGGTCTTCGAGACCCTGCTGGGCATCGACTGGCGAGCCGACCGCCGGCAGATGTACGACTCCGTCGTCGACGTCCCGCGCCTGCTGCGGTGGTACGGCGGCGACGAGGAGTTGCCCCACCCCGCGCTGACCGGCGCCAAGGCCGAGCTCAACCGACATTACGCCGCGGAGCTGGGCGAGGATTTCGTCACCGCGGGCATGTGCCTCTACCGCGACGGCCGCGACAGCGTCGCCTGGCACGGCGACACGCTCGGCCGCTCGGCCCGCCACGACACCATGGTCGCGATCGTCTCGCTCGGCGCGCCGCGCCAGCTCTCGCTGCGGCCCCGCGCGGGCGGCCACGAGACTCTGCGGTTCCCGCTGGGTCACGGCGACCTGATCGTCATGGGCGGGTCCTGCCAGCGCACCTGGGAGCACGCGATCCTCAAGACGGCCAAGCCGGTCGGGCCGCGGATCAGCGTCCAGTTCCGCCCCATCAACGTGGCTTGACGCCCGCCTGAGCTTTTCGGAGACGACCCGGGGCCGACGGCCCGCGGGGCGCTGCATCATGCCGGTAAAAGCCGAATGAAACAACATGGAAACAGACGGTTGACGTGCTCGGCCAGAAAGTTACACTCCAAGTGTAAATAGTTGACCTTCACTTTCTACACAGGACGGACGTCGCTGCCCGGCGCCCGTCTGTACAGGCCACTCTGCCGGTTCGAGCCGAGGTGACCATGTCAACGGATTCGTCAGCGTCCTCGACCGCGAGCTCCGATTCCTCCGAGGATCAAGGGCTCGCGCTCCAACACATAACCGTCCGCTTCGGTGGTCTGCTCGCCCTCGACGACGTGTCGCTCCGGGTGCCGCCCGGGCGCGTCGTCGGCATCATCGGGCCCAACGGCGCCGGCAAGACCACTCTGTTCAACGTGATCTGCGGCTTCGTGTCGCCGCAGTCGGGCGCCATCACGCTCGACGGGCGGGCCTTCCGGCCCCGGCCCCACCACCTCAGTGGCCGCGGCATCGCGCGCACTCTTCAGGGCGTCGGCCAGTTCAACGGCATGACCGTTCTAGACAACGTGCTGGTCGGCGCGCGCTCCCGCAAACACGAGGAGGAGGCGTGGGCCGCGCTCGAGCGCTGCGGCGTCGCCGAGCACGCGGCCGCCCTGCCCGCCTCGCTGCCCTATGCGAAACGTAAGCGGGTCGAGCTGGCCCGCGCCCTGGCCGCCAAGCCGCGCATTCTGATGCTCGACGAGCCGGCCGGTGGGCTGGACGCCGACGAGATCCGCTGGCTGGCCACCCTCATCCAGGAGTCGGACTGCACGGTCCTGCTGGTCGAGCACCACATGGACCTGGTCATGTCGGTGTGCGACGAGATCCTGGTCCTCGACTTCGGTAAGCCGATCGCGCTCGGCACGCCCGCCGAGATCCGCAACGACGACAAGGTCGCCGAGGCCTACCTGGGAGCGGCCGCGTGAGCGCGTTGCTGGAGGTCGACGGCCTCACGGTCGGCTACGGGGCCGCGCCGGTGCTGCACGACGTCAGCCTCAGCGTCCAGGAGGGACAGATCGTCGCCGTGCTGGGCGCCAACGGCGCCGGCAAGACGACGTTGCTGCGCGCCCTCTCGGGGCTGCTGCCGCCGGCCGCGGGCCGCGTCGTCTTCGACGGCGTCGACCTGCGCGGCGTCAAGGTCGAGCGGCTGGTCCGGCACGGCATCGCCCACGTGCCCGAGGGCCGCGGCGTGGTCACCGAGCTCACCGTCGACGAGAACCTGCGGCTCGGCGGTCTCTGGCGCAAGCCGCAGCCGCCACTCGCGCCGATCTACGAGCTGTTTCCCCGGCTCGCCGAGCGGCGCTCGCACCTCGGCCATCAGCTCTCCGGCGGGGAGCGGCAGATGCTGGCGATCGGCCGCGCCCTGGCCGCGCAGCCCCGGCTGCTCCTGCTCGACGAACCGTCGCTGGGGCTCGCGCCGCGGGTCACCGGCCAGATCATGGCGCTGCTGCGCGACCTGCGCGACCGCACCGGGCTGGCCGTCCTGCTGGTCGAGCAGAACGTGCGCAGCGCGCTCTCCATCGCCGACCAGGGCGTCGTGCTCTCGCTGGGCCGTGTGGCCGCCCGCGACGACGCCGCGGCGCTCGCCGACGACGCCGATCTCCGGCACGCCTACCTGGGGTTCTGACATGGACCGTTTCCTGTTCCTGACCTTCGACGGGCTCAGCCGGGGCGCCGTCTACGCGGCGTTCGCGCTGGCCCTGGTGCTGATCTGGCGGGCCACCCGGATCGTCAACTTCGCGCAGGGCGCGATGGCGGTGGCCACGGCGTATGTCGGCTATTCGGTGGCCGACGCGACCGGCTCGTACTGGGTCGGGTTCGCCGTGGCGCTCGTGGCCGGGCTGCTGCTCGGCGCCGCCGTCGAGCGGGTGGTGATGCGCTTCGTCGACCACTCCTCGCCGCTCAACGGGGTGGTCGTGGCGCTCGGGCTCGTACTGATCATCCAGGGCGTCCTCGGCATGATCTACGGCAACGAGTTCCGGCCGGCCGAGGCGCCGTTCAGCCGGGACGCCTTCAACATCGGCGGCGTCGCCCTGCTCTCGCGCTACGACGTGTTCGTCTTCGCGGCCGTGGGCGCCGTGGTCGTCCTGCTGACCCTGCTGTTCACCCGCACGCCGACCGGCCTGCGGATGCGGGCGGCGGCCTTCGCGCCGGACGTGTCGCGCCTGCTCGGCGTGCCGGTCGGCGGGATGCTCACGCTGGGCTGGGCGCTGGCCGCCGGGGTCGGTTCGCTCGCCGGGATGCTGGTCATCCCGACCGAGCTAGGGCTGCACCCGACGGCGATGGACGTGCTGTTCATTTCGGCCTTCACGGCCGCCGTGCTGGGCGGGCTCGACAGCCCGATCGGCGCGGTCATCGGCGGCCTGGTCGTCGGCCTCGTCCTGTCCTACATCAGCGGCTACCTCGGCGCCACGGTCGCCCCGATGGCCGTCCTCGGCCTGCTCGTGGTCGTCCTTCTGGGCCGGCCCGACGGATTGTTCGCCCGATCGAAAGCGAGGACGGCATGACGGTGCTTCGAGATCGGGTCACCACTCGGATGATCGCGCCGGTCACCCGGCGGCGGCTCAACCCGTTCCTCATGGTCGCGCTCGGCGCGGTGCTGGTGGTCGCGTTGACGTACACGCTGCCGCCGTTCCGGATCTATCAGTTGGCGACGATCGGGGCGTATCTCTGCGTCACGGCCGGGCTGACCGTCCTCACCGGACTCAACGGACAGCTGTCGCTGGGACACGGGGCCCTGATGGCCACCGGTGCCTACACGCTGGCGCTCTGGCAGAACAAGTTCAACCTGCTCGCGGTCGGCATCGTCGTGGCGGTCCTGGTGACCACGGTCGCCGGACTGGTCATCGGGCTCGCGGCGGCCCGGCTGCGCGGACCCTATCTGGCCGGTCTCACGCTCGCCGTCGCCGTGGTCGTCCCGTCGGTCACCAGCACGTTCGACGAGACCTTCAACAGCGACCAGGGTCTGTCGGTCATCCTCAACCCGCCGCCCGAGTCGATGACCGTCGAGCAGTGGCAGGCCTGGGTCTGCTGGGGCGGCGCCCTGGTCACGGTGCTGGCGCTGGCGCTGGTCACGCGGGGCCGATTCGGGCGGGACATGCGGGCCGTGCGCGACGACGAGACCGCCGCCAAGCTGGCCGGTATCAGCATCGCCCGGACGCAGGTCTGGACCTTCGTGATCTCGGCCGCCGGCGCCGGGCTGGGCGGCGCCCTGTTCGCCGTACTCGCCCAAAGCGTGTCTCCCGGCGCCTTCCCGCTGACGCTCTCGCTCTTCCTGGTGATGGCGATCGTGATCGGCGGTCTGGGCCGGCTCTCGGGGGCCGTGATCGGCGCCTTCCTGCTGGTCGCGCTGCCCGCGGTCGCTCACGAGATCGGCGAGGCGTCCGGATCCCAGCGACTCGAGGGCAACCTCGCCCTCACCTTCTTCGGCGTCGTTCTCGTCGTCGTCATGCTGGCCGCCCCGGGCGGCCTCGCGTCACTGCGAATCCCGCGCTCCTGGCGGGCTCGCCTCGGCAGGAAACCCGCGCACCGAGCGGGCTCGTAACCCCCTAATTCCCTGAGATCTGTGCGCAGAAAGGCCGATGATGAAACGCACCACCGCGATCGTCCTCGCCGCCGTGCTGCTGGCCGCGGCCGGTTGCAGCAACACGGGCGACAGTAATGGCAGCAGCAGCGGCGGAAACACGCCGGGAGTGACCGACACCGAGATCGTGGTGGGCACGCACATGCCGCTCACCGGCCCGGCCGCCGCCGGGTACTCCAAGATCGCGCCGGCCACCAAGGCCTACTTCGACTACGTCAACGCCAACGGCGGCGTCCACGGCCGCAAGATCACTTACAAGATCATGGACGACGGCTACAACCCGGCCAACACCCAGCAGGTCGTGCGCCAGCTGGTGCTCCAGGACAAGGTCTTCGCGATCCTGAACGGCCTCGGCACCCCGACACACACCGGCGTGCTCGACTTCCTCAAGACCAACCGGGTGCCCGACCTCTTTGTGGCCAGCGGCAGCCGCAGCTGGAACCAGCCCGACAAATATCCGGGCACCTTCGGCTTCAACCCCGACTACACCGTCGAGGGCAAGATCCTGGGCACGTACGTCAAGGAGAACCACGCCGGCAAGAAGACCTGCTTCCTCGGGCAGGACGACGACTTCGGGCGGGACAGCCTGGCCGGCGTCGAGAAGGTGCTCGGCCCGGTCGCGGCCAAGCAGTCCTACGTGACCACCAACCCGAACGTCGGGCCGCAGGTCGGCGCGCTCAAGGCGGCCGGCTGCCAGGTGGTCGTCCTCGCCACCGTGCCCGGCTTCACCGCGCTCACCATCGGCACCGGCGCCAAGCTCGGCTTCAAGCCGCAGTACGTGGTGAGCAACGTCGGCTCCGACCCGACCACGCTGGCCAAGACGCTCGGCGCCGCCGCGCCGCTGCTCGAGGGAGTCGTGGCGGCGAACTACCTGCCGCTGGCCAACGACGACGCCAATCCGTGGATCCAGCTGTACACCAAGGTCAACAAGGAGTACAACAACGGCGCCGAGCTGGACAACAACGTCGTCTACGGCATGTCCGTCGCCTACCTGTTCGTCCAGTCGCTCCAGGCCGCCGGCAAGGACCTGACCCGCGACGGCATCATCGCCGCCGTGCAGAAGGGCGGCTTCACCGGGCCGGGCCTGGTGCCGGTGCGCTATTCGGACAAGGATCATTCCGGGTACGGCGGTGAGCAGCTCACCAAGATCGCCGGTGGCAAGGCGCAGTACTTCGGCAAGCCGTACCGCACCGACGACGGGGACGGAGCGGTGGAGGTCTATGACTCGCCCGCGGCGACCCCGCCGCAGAACGGCATTCCCGCTGCCTAAGGTTGGCGACGGCGGCAACTGCTAATTAGTGTCTGCACGAATAGTGCAAATAGAGAAACTGAGGAGCGGCGATGGCGGACCAAGTGGCGATCGTGACCGGAGCCAGCAGGGGAATCGGGTTCGCCATCGCGCAACGCTTCGTGGCCGACGGATACAAGGTGTGCGTCACGGGCCGGGACGCGGAAGCGCTCGACACCGCCGCCAAGGATCTGGGCGGGCCGGACGTGGCGATCGGGGTGGCCGGCAAGGGTGACGACCCCGACCACCGGGCCGCGGTGATCGACACCGTGCTGGGGCAGTTCGGGCCGGTCACCACGCTGGTGAACAACATCGGGATCAACCCGGTGTACGGTCCGCTCGGCACGATCGACCTGAACGCGGCCCGGAAGATCTTCGAGGTGAACGTCATCGGCACGCTCGGCTGGGTCCAGGAGTCCCTGCGGGGCGGACTGGGCGAGGGCGGCGCGATCGTCAACATCTCGTCGGTCTCCGGCGTCCGCCCCTCGCCGGGCATCGCCTTCTACGGGGTCACCAAGGCCGCGCTGATCCACCTGACCGAGGAACTGGCCGTCGAGCTCGCGCCCAAGGTCCGGGTCAACGCGGTCGCCCCGGCCGTGGTCAAGACGCGGTTCGCAACCGCGCTGTACGACGGCCGGGAGGAGAAGGTCGCGGCCGCCTATCCCCTGGCCCGCCTCGGCGTGCCGGAGGACGTGGCCGGCGCGGTCGCCTTCCTCTGCTCGCCCGACTCGGCCTGGATCACCGGGCAGACCGTCGTCATCGACGGCGGCGTGACGCTGACCGGGAGCGTCCAGTGAAGCGAGTCGTGGTCACCGGCGCCGGTGGCGGCATCGGCGCCGCCCTGGCCCGCCGGTTCGCGGCCGAGGGGGCCGAGGTGATCGTCAACGACCTCAACCCGGACGCCGCGCAGGCGGTCGCGAGCGAGATCGGCGGCCTGGCCGTGGCCGGCGACGCCGCGAACGAGGACGACACCCGCAACCTCATCGACACGGCGTGGGCCGAGCTGGGCGGCATCGACCTGTTCTGCGCCAATGCCGGCGTGCTCACGGCGGGCGACCAGAGCACGCCGGACGAGGTGTGGCTGCGCGACTTCAACGTCAACGTGATGTCGCACGTCTACGTCACCCGGGCCCTGCTGCCCCGCTGGCTCGACCAGGGCGAACAGAAGCGCCTCGTGATCACGGTGAGCGCCGCCGGGCTGCTGTCGCTGCTGGGCAGCGCGCCGTACGCGGTGACCAAGCACGCCGCCCTGGCCTACGCCGAGTGGCTACGCGCCACGTATGCCCACCGCGGCGTGACCGTGCAGGCGCTGTGCCCGCAAGGGGTGCGCACCGACATGCTGACCCGCGGCAACGAGCGGGGCAGCGCCAGCGCCGCGCTGCTGGCCGAGAGCGCCATGGAGCCCGACGAGGTCGCGACGGTCGTGGCCGAGGCCCTGAAAGGCGACAGCTTCCTGATCCTGCCCCATCCCGAGGTGGCCGAGTTCTATCGTCTGCGGGCCGGCGACACCGACCGCTGGCTGGGCGGCATGAACAAGATGCAGCGGGCCTTCGAAGGGAGCAGCCGGTGAGAGGACTCGACCTCGAACGACTGCGGGCCTACCTGGGGTCGGACGCCGAGCTCACCGGCCGGATGTTCGCCGGCGGGCGCTCCAACCTGACGTACGCGGTCACCGACGGCGAGAAGCGGTGGGTGCTGCGCCGGCCGCCGCTGGGGCACGTGCTGCCGACCGCGCACGACATGGCCCGGGAGCACCGCGTCCTGGAGGCGCTGTCCAAGGCCGGCTTCCCGGCTCCGCGGCCGGTGCTGCTCTGCACCGACACCGAGGTCATCGGGGCGCCGTTCTACCTGATGGAGCACGTCGACGGGCGGATCTACCGCGACGTCGCCGACCTCCAGGCGCTCGGCCCCGACGCGTTGCGCGGCCTGATCCTGTCGCTTGTGGACACGCTGGCCGATCTGCACGCCCTCGACCCGTACGCCATCGGTCTCGGCGATTTCGGGAAGCCGGAAGGCTTCAACGCGCGCCAGGTGAGCCGCTGGAAGAAGCAGCTCGACGCGTCGCGCAGCCGCGACGTGGCCGGCATCGACGAGCTGCACGCGCGGCTCGCGGTGGACATCCCGGCCGGCGGACCCGGTGCCGTGGTGCACGGCGACTTCCGGCTCGACAACGTGCTCATCGGCGACGACCTGGGCATCAACGCGGTCCTGGACTGGGAGATGTCCACGCTCGGCGACCCGCTCAGCGACGTCGCGCTGATGGTCGTCTACGCCGGGTTGCCACTCAACGTCGGCGAGGACGGCAAGCCGACCGCGCCGCTGAGCGTGCCCGGCCATCCGACGATCGCCGAGCTGGGCGCCCGGTACGCGGAGCGCAGTGGGCGCGATGTGAGTGATCTCCACTGGTATGTGGGATTCGCCGCTTTCAAGCTGGCGGTGATCCTCGAGGGTGTGCACTACCGCTACGTTCAGGGCCAAACCGTGGGTGAGGGCTTCGAGACGATCGGCAACCTCGTCGGACCGCTGGTCATGCGGGGCCACGAGGCGCTGGAGGGACACTGATGGACTTCGGCTTCGACGCTCAGACCGAGGACTACCGCAAGAGGCTGCTCGCCTTCATGGACGAGCACGTCTACCCCGCCGAGGCGGGCTATCACAGCGGCGACGGCTGGGAGCCGCCGCCGATCCTGGAAAGCCTCAAGGCCGCGGCGAAAAGCGCCGGCCTGTGGAACCTCTTCCTTCCCGGTGAGCACGGCGCCGGACTGACCAACCTTCAGTACGCTCCGCTGGCCGAGATCACCGGCCGCAGCCCATCGATCGCGCCGGCCGCGCTGAACTGCGCGGCGCCGGACACCGGCAACATGGAGGTGCTGGCCGAGTTCGGCACCGACGAGCAGAAGAAGCAGTGGCTGGCGCCGCTGCTGGACGGTACGATCCGCTCCGCCTTCGCGATGACGGAACCGCAGGTCGCCTCGTCGGACGCCACGAACATCGGCACCCGCATCGAGCGCGACGGCGACGAGTACGTCATCAACGGGCGCAAGTTCTACATCACCGGCGCGATGAACCCGAACTGCCGGATCTTCATCGTGATGGGCAAGACCGACCCGGAAGCGGCCCGGCACGTGCAGCAGAGCCAGGTGCTGGTCCCCCGGGACACGCCGGGCCTGACGGTCAAGCGCGGCATGACGGTCTTCGGCTACACCGACGGCGACCACGGCGGACACGCCGAGCTGATCTTCGAGAACGTCCGGGTGCCGGTCACCAACCTGATCGGCGAGGAGGGCGGCGGCTTCGCGATCTCGCAGGCGCGCCTCGGCCCCGGCCGCATCCACCACTGCATGCGCCTGATCGGCATGGCCGAGCGGGCGCTCGAGCTGATGTGCAAGCGGGCGCTCACCCGCACGCCGTTCGGCAAGCCGCTGGCCGAGCAGGGGGTCGTGCAGGACTGGATCGCGGAGTCGCGGGTGCGCATCGAGCAGGCCCGCCTGCTGGTGCTCAAGGCCGCGTGGCTGATGGACACGGTCGGCAACAAGGGTGCCCACACCGAGATCCAGGCCATCAAAATCATCGTGCCGTCCACCGTCGAGTGGATCGTCGACAAGGCCATCCAGGCCCACGGCGCCGCCGGCACAAGCCAGGACACGCCGCTCGCGGCCCTCTGGGTGGCCGCGCGTACGCTGCGCCTGGCCGACGGCCCCGACGAGGTCCACAAGCGCTCCCTGGCCCGACGGGAGTTGAACCGCTACCGGAGCACCACGTGACCAACACGCTGCACCATCCCCCAGCCGACGCCGCCCCACCCGGGCCGCGCCGCACGGCCCACGCCGCCCGACCCGGGTCGCACCGCACGGCCCGCGTCGCCGCACTCGGGCCGCGCCGCACAGCTGACGCCCTCGGGTCCGGGCCGCGCCATGCTGTCGGCGGCGTAAGCCCGGGCGTAAGCGCGGGCACCGGCGTAAGCGCGGGCACCGGCGTAAGCGCGGGCACCGGCGTAAGCGCGGGCACCGGCGTAAGCGCGGGCACCGGCGTAAGCGCGGGCACCGGCGTAAGCGCGGGCACCGGCGTAA
>NZ_JBICTW010000001.1:1044358-1225962 GCF_043197815.1 Actinoplanes sp. NPDC048988
TAAGCGCGGGCACGGGCGAGGGCGCGGGTCGGCGGTGGCGTGCGGGTGGGGGCGTGTGGATTCGGTACGAGCAGCGCTGCCTGGCGGTGGCGCGGAGCCGGAGCGGCTTGTGAGTCCGGCACCTCAGCGCGTCGACGGGCGCACGGCGCGGTCGGAGCGGACCCGCAACGCGATCGTCGACGCCCATCTGCAGCTGATCCGCGAGGGTGATCTGCGGCCGACCGCCGACCGCATCGCCAAGCAGGCCGGGGTGTCGCTGCGCGCCCTGTGGAGCCACTTCGCCGACATGGAGGCGCTGTTCACGGCGAGTGGCCGCCGCGTTCTGGAGATTCGGGACGCGGCGCACAAGCCGGTGTCGCCGGAGCTGCCGCTGGCCGAGCGCATCGACGCCTACTGCCGGCAGCGCACCCGCCTGCTCGAGCAGATCGGCCCGACGGCCAAGGCGGCCGCGTTGAAGGAGCCGTTCTCCGAGACGTTGCAGCGTTACCGCCGGCTGCACGTGGAGCGGGTCCGCGCCGAGCTCGGCACCCTGTTCGCGGTCGAGGTCGACGGCAACGAGGAGCTGCTGAACGCCCTCACCGCGATCAGCATGTGGCCGACCTGGTCCACCTGGCGCGAAACGATGAACCTGTCGGTCCCCGCGGCCCGGGCCGCCCTGTCCCGCACGATCACGTCCCTCCTTCAGGCCCCGCCGTCCGCCTGAGCCGCTTCGTGGCGCCGTCAGCTGGGGCTGGGGTGGGCGTTGCGGAGGCGGATGGCGCTGAAGCCCACGGTCGTGGTGATGACCTCGGTCCAGAACGGCCAGAGGTTGGTCAGCAGGCGCAGCTGGATGCCGGCGGCGGCGTGGCAGTCGATCAGGTTGCCCACCGGCTCGGCCGGCCCTAAGGGGCGCACCGGCTCGGTTGCCACCACGGCGGGTGGCTCGTCCGTGTCGTCGATCGGGTGGAACGGGGCGGCCGGCAGGCGGTAGGCGTACAACGTGGTGGTCTGCATCGCGTTCCACCAGGTGTATTCGATGACGTGGACCCGGTTGCCGCCGCCGGCGCCGATGATCCGGGCGCGGTCCTCTTCGGACGTGCCGGGGCGCACCCAGGCCATGGCTCGCGGGCATTGCCTCGGGAACCAGTAGTCGGGGGCCCGGTCGGGGCCGACCGCCCAGACGTACGCCTCGGTCTCCCGGGCCGTTGCCGCCACGTGCGGCACGAACAGTTCGATCGTCGGGTCCTCGGAGAAGTGCAGCACCTGGCCGGCCTCGGGTCGCATCCCACGGTCCTACCGCACGGACGCGCCCGAGACCGCCGACTTTCAGATGACGACCACCGAGCGGGCGCCCTCGCCCCGGGCCATGCGGTCGAAGGCGTCCGGGACCTCCGGCAGGGTGATGCGGTCGGTGATCAGGTGGTCCAGGCTGATCCGGCCGGACAGGACCTCGGCGGCCAGGGCCGGGATCTCGACGTCCTGGTCGGCCTGCCCGTAGACCGAGGAGCGCAGCGTCCGGTTGGAGGAGAAGATGTCCAGGGCCGACAGG
This sequence comes from Actinoplanes sp. NPDC048988, assembly GCF_043197815.1. Taxonomy (NCBI): domain Bacteria; kingdom Bacillati; phylum Actinomycetota; class Actinomycetes; order Micromonosporales; family Micromonosporaceae; genus Actinoplanes; species Actinoplanes sp. NPDC048988. The sequence continues at coordinate 1,045,887 of NZ_JBICTW010000001.1, forward strand.
GACACCTGGTCGTCGTTCGAGCCCATGCCGACCACCGTCACCCGGCCGCCGCGCCGGGTGGCGCGCCAGGCCGCGCGGATCGTGGCGGCGCGCCCCACACACTCGAAGGCGTGGTCGGCCCCCCGGCCCGACGTACGGCCTCGGATCTCTTTGGAAAGGGTGTCGGAGGAGACCACGAAGTCGGTCGCCCCGGCCGATTCGGCCAGGCCCTTCTTGGCCTCGGAGACGTCGACCGCGATGACGTCCGAGGCGCCCGCGGCCCGGGCCGCCGCCACCACCGACAGGCCCACGCCGCCCAGGCCGATCACCACCACCGACTCGCCCGTGGCGACCTGGGCCGTGTTGCGGACCGCGCCGAAACCGGTCAGGACACCGCAGCCCAGCAGCGCCGCCCGCTCGAAGTCGAGTTCGGACGGCACCCGGACCACCGCGTTCTCCGGCGCCACCACCTGCTCGGCGAAGGCGCCCAGGCCCAGGCCGACGTGCACCGGCACACCGTCCAGGGTCACCCCGTTCTCCAGGGAGGCGACGCCCGACGACGTCGAGCACAGCCACGGCTCGCCGTTCTGGCAGAACCAGCAGTTGCGGCACGCCGGCTGCCAGTTCAGCACCACGTGGTCGCCCACCGCGGCCCGGGTGACCCGCTCGCCGACCTCCACCACCTCGCCCGCGGCCTCGTGGCCGAGGACCAGGGGGTACGAGGGGCGGATCGTCCCGTTCACCATGGACAGGTCGCTGTGGCAGACCCCGGCCGCCCGCACCTTGATGCGCACCTGCCCGGGGCCGACCTCGGGCAGGTGCAGCTCGGCCACGGCCGGCCGGGCACCCGCCTCGCGCAGGACGAGCCCGTTGAACCACGCGGTCATCGCTGGATCGCCTTCACCTGCTGGAACTCGGCGAGACCGTACTCGCCGAGCTCACGGCCGACACCGGACTGCTTGTAGCCACCGAACGGCGCGAACGGATTGAACGCGCCCCCGTTCACGTCGACCGCACCCGTGCGCAGCCGGCGTGCCACCGCGAGCGCCCTGTCCGGCGAGCCCCACACGCCACCGGCCAGGCCGTAGCGGGAGTTGTTGGCGATCGACACCGCCTCGTCGTCCGAGGAGAACGGAATGATCGACAGCACCGGGCCGAAGATCTCCTCCTGGGCGAGCTCGCTGTCGGGGTCGACGTCGGCGAAAACGGTCGGCGCGACGAAATGTCCGGTTGACGGAACCGGCGCCTCGAGCCCGCCCGCGACCAGCCGGGCGGAGGCACGGTCGATGAAGCCACGCACGCGGGAAGCCTGCGCGGCGGAGACCAGCGGCCCGAGCCGCGTCCCCTCGTCGAACGGGTCGCCCACGGTGTAGCCGGCAGCGGTCTTGGCCGCCAACGAGACCGCCTCGTCGTAGTGGTCGCGGTGCACGAGCATGCGGGTCCAGGCCGTGCAGGTCTGACCGGAGTTGAGGAAGGCGTTGCCGACACCGACCTTGACCGCCCGGGTCACGTCGGCGTCTTCCAAGATGACATTCGCCGACTTGCCGCCCAGCTCGAGCGCCACCTTGGCCACCCGGTCGGCCGCCGCGTGCGTGATGGCCTTGCCGGTCGCCGTCGAGCCGGTGAACGACACCATGTCCACATCGGGGTGCCCGGCGATGGCCGCGCCGACCACCGGGCCGGTGCCGGTCACCAGGTTGAGCACGCCGGCCGGCACGCCGGCCTCCTCGGCCGCGTCGATCAGCAGGTACGCCACCAGGGGCGTCAGCTCGCTCGGCTTGAGCACCACGGTGCACCCGGCCGCGAGGGCCGCCGCGACCTTGGCCACGACCTGGTGGAGCGGGTAGTTCCACGGGGTGATGGCGCCGACCACACCCACCGGCTCGTGCACGATCAGCGAGTTGCCGATGGTCTCCTCGTGCGCCTCGCGCGCGGCCAGGTCCGCGTACCCCCGAAGGACCGCAAGCGGCAGTCCCGCCTGGACCCGCTGGGCGACCTTGACCGGCGTGCCCAGCTCGAGCCCGACGGTCTTGGCGATGTCACCGGCGCGGGCGGTCAGCGAGGTGTGCAGCCGGTCGAGCACCTGGGCCCGCTCGGCTCTCGGGGTGGCCGCCCAGCCGTCGAAGGCGGCCTTGGCCGCGGCGACCGCGCGATCCACGTCCTCGGCCGAGCCGGCCGGAACGTGGGCCAGGACTTCCTCGGTCGCCGGGTTCTCAACCGCGATCGTCTCGGTGGAGGTGGGCGGGACCCACTCCCCACCGAGGTAGAGGTGTGGGCGATCGAGCGATGTCATGAACGGGTCCCCATCTCTTGTCGGGCCTGAAGGCCGTTGATCAGCAGGTCCAGGCCGAGTTCGAAGGCGCCCTCGTCCACGGCCTCATGATGCTCCGCCAGAAGCGGGGCGTGGTGCAGGTGTGGATAACGTTCGTAAAGCTGTGGATCCACGTCGAAGCCCAGCGCGAACGAGCCGAGCGCCGAGCCGGTGACCAGGTAGCGCATCAGCGCGCCGATGTGGGTGGCGCGCGCGTAGCTCCAGCCGGCCTCGACCAGCGCCCCGTACACGGCCTCGGCCATGGCCAGACCGGCCGGACGGCGGCCGGGGCCCTGCGCCAGCACCGGAACGATGTTCGGATGCTCGGCCAGCACCGCCCGATAGGACATAGCCCATTTTTTTAGGGCATCCGGCCACTTACAGGACTGGAAAAACGACAAGTCGACCTGAGCGACAACCGAGTCGGCGACCGCGTCCACGATCTCCGCTTTGGTCGCGAAGTGGTTGTAGAGCGACGGACCCTGCACACCCAGTTCAGTGGCGAGCCGCCGCATCGAGAGCGCGTCCAGCCCTTCGGCGTCGATGAGTGCCGATGCCGCCTCGACGATCCGCTCCCGGGTCAGCAACGCCTGCCGTGGCCGCGCCAAGTCGGTCTCCCATCGAAAAACTTGCACTGGACGTGTTAAAACTTACACCGCTAGTTTAAAGCACATGGACTTCTCGCTCACCGACGAGGAACGCGCGATTCGCGACACCGCCCGGCAGTTCATCACCCGCGAGGTCATGCCGCTGGAACAGGAGGCGCTGCTCCGCGAGCGTCGCCACCAGCCCGGCCTGGAACTCAGCGAACTGCGGGAGCTACAGCAAAAGGCCAAGAAGTTCGGCTTCTGGGGCCTGTCGACCCCGGAGGAGTACGGGGGGATGAACCTCCCGGCCGTACTCCAGTCGCTGATCTGGACCGAGGTGGGCCGCACCTTCATCCAGTTCAAGTTCGGCGGCGAGGCGGACAACATCCTCTACTACGCCAATGAGGACCAGAAGCGGGAGTTCCTGATCCCGACGATCGAGGGCGAGCGCATCTCCTGCTTCGCGATCACCGAGCCGGGCGCCGGCTCGGACGCGGCGAACATCAAGCTCAGCGCCACCAAGGACGGCGACGACTGGGTGCTGAACGGCGAGAAGACGTTCATCACCAACGGCAACGACGCCGACTTCGTCATCGTCGTCGCGGTCACCGACCGGGAGAAGGGCGTTCGCGGCGGCGGCACGACCGCGTTCCTGGTCGACCGCGAGATGGGCTGGCGCTCCGAGTTCATCCAGACCATGGGCGAGGGCGGCCCGGCGGCCCTGGTCTTCGACAACGTACGGGTGCCGGCCCGCAACATCCTGGGCGAGATCGGCCAGGGCTTCGAGCTGGGCATGAAGTGGATCGGCAAGGGCCGGTACCTGATCCCGTCGAACGCCCTGGGCATCGCCGAGCGCGCGCTCGGCATGGCGATCGACTACGCCAACACCCGGGAGACGTTCGGCCGGAAGATCGGCGAGAACCAGGCCATCCAGTGGATGATCGCCGACTCCGAGGTCGAGATCGAGGCCGCCCGCTGGCTGATCCTGCGCGCCGCGTGGACGGTCGACCAGGGCTGGGACCCGCGGCACGCCTCGTCGATGGCCAAGCTCTACGGCGCGAAGATGGTGAACGAGGTCGTCGACCGCGTCATGCAGATCCACGGCGGCATGGGATACACGCGCGAGCTTCCGATCGAACGGTGGTACCGCCAGGTGCGACTTATGCGTATCTATGAAGGCACCGACGAGATGCAGCGCCTGATCATCTCGCGGGACCTGCTCCGCGGGTACACGAAGATCGGAGGTCACCTGGCATGACCCAATTGTCGCTCGCCACCGTCCTGGCCGAGTCGGCTCGCAAGTTCCCCGACAAGATCGCCGTGATCGACAGCGTCACCACCGAACGGATCACCTATCGCGATCTCTGGCAACAGACGCTTGCGTACGCCTCGGGGCTGCGCGAGCTGGGCGTCGGCCCCGGCGACGTCGTCGCCATCCAGATCCCCAACCTGGCCGACTTCCCCCGGGTCTACTACGCGACGCTGGCGGTCGGCGCGACGATCGTACCGATGCACCTGCTCCTCACCCCCGAGGAGAACGCCTACGTCCTGCGGGACAGCGGCGCCAAGCTGCTGGTCGCGCATTCTTCGCAGCTGGAGAACGCGGTGGCGGCCGCCAAGATCGCGGAGGTCGGGGTGGCTTCGGTCGGCCCCGCGGTGCCGGGCATCGCACGGCTCGAGGAAGCCGTGACGACGCCGCTCCGGACGTACGTCAGCCGCGAGGCCGAGGACGTCGCGGTCATCTTCTACACGAGCGGCACCACCGGAAAGCCCAAGGGCGCGCTCCTGACCCACCTCAACCTCGTCATGAACACGATCGTGAACGTCTTCGACATCCACGATCTGCGCCCGGACGACGTGACGATGGGCTGCCTGCCGCTGTTCCACACGTTCGGCCAGACCGTCGGCATGAACGGCACCTTCCGGATGGGCGGCACCCTCGTCCTGCTCGCCCGCTTCACCGGCGAGGCCGCCATCCAGCTGATGGTCAAGGAGAACGTGACCATCTTCCACGGTGTGCCGACCATGTACATCGGGCTGCTGGAGGCCGCGAGCAAGGCCGAGAAGCTTCCCGAGCTGCGGCTCTGCGTCTCCGGCGGCGCCTCGCTGCCGGTCGCCGTGCTGGAGAAGTTCAACGAGACCTTCCATGCCGAGATCTTCGAGGGGTACGGCCTCTCGGAGACCTCGCCGACGGCGACCACCAACCAGCCGGCGTTCGGCACCAAGCCGGGCACGGTCGGGCACCCGATCTGGGGTGTGGAGGTCGAGATCGCCCGGCCCGAGATCGACGAGCGGATCGAGCTGCTGCCCGACGGCGAGCTCGGCGAGATCGTCATCCGCGGCCACAACGTCTTCGCCGGCTACCTCAACAACCCGTCGGCGACCCAGGAGGCGGTGGTCGACGGCTGGTTCCGTACGGGCGACCTCGGCACCAAGGACGAGAACGGCTTCATCGCGATCGTCGACCGCAAGAAGGACCTGGTGATCCGGGGCGGCTTCAACGTCTACCCGCGTGAGGTGGAGGAGGCGCTGGCCCGGCATCCGGCGGTGCAGCAGGTGGCCGTGATCGGTGTGCCCGACGCGACGCACGGCGAGGAGATCTGCGCGGTGGTCGTCGCCGAACAGGGCAGTGTCTCGGCCGACGAGCTGATCGAGTGGTCGCGCGAGAAGCTCGGCAAGCACAAGTACCCCCGCAAGATCCGCTTCGCGGAGTCGCTCCCGCTCGGGCCCAGTTTCAAGGTCCTCAAGCGGGAACTGCGCAAGACGTACGGCTCAGACGCTCAGTAGAGCGGGCAGTTCCGCGACGATCGGCTTGTCCGCGGGTAGCCAGTGCACGCTGTCCAGCTCGTCCACCCCGAGCCAGCGCATGGCAGTGTGCTCGAGCGCCCGCGGCATGTCGCCGCCCAGCAGCCGGGCGTTGAAGACCCGCAGCACGGCCCGGCCGTGCGCGAGGGAGACGTCCGGCCCGACCCGGCCGCCGACCTCGACCCGGACGCCGAGCTCCTCGACGCACTCCCGGGCCAGGGCCTGCTCCTCGGTCTCGCCCGGCTCGACCTTTCCCCCCGGAAACTCCCAGCGGCCCGCGACCTCGGGCGGCGCCGACCGCTCGCATGCCAGTACGCGACCGTCATTGATGATCACCGCCGCCACGATTACTCTGCGTGACTTTGGTGACTTGACATCCTGTTCCGACCGCATGAGATCAGAGCTTTCCACAAAAGTTTGCCGTTCCGGGTGCCCGAGCCGTCCCGATCGTCACGCAAACACATATATGTGGGCGTGGACATGCTTGTCCTGGAGAGCAAGACTGTGAGGCACCGACCATGACGACACGGCGACAGTTTGGCCACAAGCCGGCAACGACGCCTAGGGGGATGGGCGATGCGGGCCAGAAGACAGCGAGTGAACCGCTCCGACTACCTGACAGACGCTTTGACCGTGCTGAGCGAGTGGACGCGCGACGGCGTCCAGCTCCGGCGCGAGCTCGCGTGCGACGACAGTCAGCATGCCGCATTGACCGAACGGATCAAGGTGGCGGCGGACACACTTCGCATTCAACCCAACATCAGGCGCACCAACGGTCACACTCAGATCTGCGTGGGTGATCGAGACGGTGACACCCTCACCGACGGTGAGGTCGCCCTCGCCGCCCGAATCGAGGATTTCTACCGCACGGTGACCGATTCCGAGCTGACCAACCCGCAATAGCCCCTCCTCGCTACGCTCGCGCCATGAGCGACGTGACCTACGACAGCAAGGGCCAGTTCGAGCAGGTGCAGAGCGGCCTGCTCGACGGCGAGACGATCATCGCCGTCTACGACGCGATCGGGGCGGGCACCGGCTTCATCGGGCTGACCAACCGCCGCATCATCATCCAGGACAAGTCCTTCGTCGGTAAGCGCTTCGCGATCACGAGCATCCCGTACTCGAAGGTCAGCAGCGTCAGCGTGGTCAGCAACAAGAGCTGGGCCGGCCAGTTCTTCTCCACCGGCACGATCGCCATCACGGTCGGCACGCACACGTACGAGGTCGAGTTCCGCGGCTCGGACAAGACCCACCACGTGCACAACGTGATCCTGCATTACGCGAGTTAGAGCACCCGGGTCGGAAGCGGCGTCTCCTCCACCGAGCCGTCGTCCCGCCGGCGCAGCGCGTAGCCGAGCGGCCCCGGCCGGTCGGCCACGACCTCGGACAGGGTCGTACCCCGGTAGACCAGGGCGGCCCCGTCGTCGGTGGCGTAGCCGTCGCCCAGAGTGCCGTCGCCGATCAGTTCGTGCATCTTGGGGCGGCGCTGCTCCTCGGCGTCGTAGTGCACGCCGTTGCTGTACGGCAGCCAGCCCAGCCCGTCGGTGAACGCTTGCAGGTCCGGCCCGAAGCTGTCCGTGCTGCCGCCCTGGTGCCAGCAGATCGAGCCGGCCGAGACACCGCCGAGCACCACACCGGCCTGCCAGGCCTCGTGCAGGATCTCGTCGACCCCGTGCACCCGCCACAGCGCGCACAGGTTGGCCACGCTGCCGCCGTGCACCCAGATGATGTCCTGCTCGAGCAGGTGCGACCGGATGTCGGCCACGTTCGGCATCGGGATGAGCTGAAGGTGCGACGCGATGAACTCGGTGCGGGCGAACGCCGCGTAGTGAGCACCGATGACCTGCGGAAAGTCGCCGCTGGCCTGGGTCAGGAAGCAGATCCGCGGCTGCGTCACGTGGGCCAGCTCGGCCGCGAACCGATGGATCTTGCCGGGGCGCCAGGCGAAGTCGCCGAAGCGGCCGACCTCGAAGAAGGCGCTGGTCGCGAGGATGGTGGGCTCGTCTGCGGTCATCGCGACATCATCATGCAGGCGTCGGCGGTGTCGAGCACCAGATCGGCGGCGATGTCGACGGCCAGCCGCAGCCGCAGCGGGTCGCCGTCCACGGCGGCGAAGGCCTTGTCGACCCGCTCGGCGAACTCGGCCGGAGCGCCGGGCAGGGCGGCCGCGGCGGCCACCGCGCCCTTCTCATTGATCAGCCATCGGCCGGCCGCTCCGTGCAGGGCGTGCGCGCACACCCCGACCAGGCGGAACAGACAGCCGGAGACGTACGCGCTGTCGCCGCGCGCGATGCCCTTGCGGGCGAGCTTGACGAGGAAGTCGGCCTCCCACAGACCGGCCACGAGCTCACGGGCCAGGGCCGGCGGATAGACCCGCAGCCGCCGGCGCAGCCCTTCGACCTCTCCCGAGGGGTCGGCCAGGACCCGGGCCAGGGCGACTTCCCCGGCGTACGCGTGATCGGCGAACCCGAGCGGATGGCCCGCCTGCGTGTGGAACGCGTACCGGCCCCGCTCGACCGACTCGCAGACGTCGGCGACCCGGTCGAGATCGCGATAGATCAGATCGACCGCGTCGCCGCCGACCTCGAGCCAGCCGCCGCCGTCCACCCACGGGCCCCACCCGCCGGGCGCCGTCACCTGCGCCGAGGGGCCGGCGAGAGCGCGGGCGACCTCGGACAACCGGTCGATGTCGAGCGGTCGCCGGTAATAGAGCCCCAGGTCGGTGTCGGAACCGGGATGGTGTGTGCCGCGGGCGCGGCTGCCACCCAGCACCACCGCGGTGACGCCGGGCACGAGGATCAGCTCGGCGGCCATCGCGGCCAGCTGAGCCTCGGTCAGGGCCACCGGCGCGCCTCGATCAGCACGCGGGTCGCGTAGGAGACGAACATGCCCTTCACGCTGATCTCCTCGTGGACCGCCCGCAACCGGTCCCGGTACTTCTCGATGGTGAAGTCGGGCACGGTCCAGATCACCTTACGCAGGAAATACGCCACGGCGGCGACGTCGAGGAATTCGGCGCGCAGGCGCTCGGCCCGTACGTCAATAAGCTCCAGACCGGCCGCTTCCGCGAGCCGCCCCGGGTTTCTCCTCGCCGGAGGCGGAAGGGGACCGAGCATGGCCTCCGACAATTCGCGATTGCTGCCGTCGCCGATCTGCTGAGACAGGAAAATGCCGCCGGGACGCAGCACGCGGGCGATCTCGGTCCAGGGCGTGCTCACCGGATGACGGCTCACGACCAGGTCGAACGTGGCGTCGAGGAACGGCAGATGGTCGTCGGCTCGCACCACGAGAGCCTCGAGGTTGCGGGCGGCCACCTCCGGTTGCCACGCTTCCGTGGCGACCAGCCGGCGTTGTCCCGGGGCCTTGCCGATGGCGTACGAGAAGACCTCGCCCCCGCCGGTCTGCAGATCCAATGCGGCACTCGCGGTCCTCAGCCGCTCGGCGACGCGATCGGCGTAACGCCACGACGGGCGTTCCTCGGTGGCACGGCCGTCGAACCAGGAGAAATCCCAGCCCTCGAGGGGAACGGCCGCCGCCTCCGCGAGCAATTCGTCGAAGTCCACGCGCCCTATCTTGGCGACGCCCACTTCGGGCCGCACCCGAGATTTCCGAGCGATTCGGCGTCGAGCAGCGCGATGTCCTGGTCGAGGATCGTGACCGAGCCGCCGAGCTGGGCGGCGCTCTCCTGCCGGCAGTCCGCCGACCGGCCGAGCGGCAGGCAGAAGTCGTCACAGCCCTTAGGCGGGCGGCCGCCGGCACCCGGTCCGGCCGGTCCCCGTCGCGAGCCGAACACGATGACCCGGTGCTGCGGCTGCTTGGTGATCGCGCTGTCCAGCAGGCGGCGCTCGGTCTGCTTGCCGTCGGTGAAGGTCACCAGGTAGCGCAGGGTCTCCTCGCCGGGCACACCGGCGGTCTGGATCTTCCGCGCGCCGCGGGGCAGCGACGGATCGCGCACGAGGCGGGTCTGGAACGGGATCTCGCGCGTCTCGGTCTCCGTGCGGGTGGTCAGCACGGGACGCGGATCGCCGGCGGCGATCACGGGCGGAGGCATTTGTTGCTGCGGCTGTTGTTGGGGCTGCCCTTGTTGCTGGGGCTGTCGCCGCGGTTGTTGCAGCGGCTTGGACGGCGGCACCGCGGCCGCCTGTTTCGGGGTGCGGGTGGCGGTGCGGTCGGCCTGATTGTCGATCCGGGGCAGGCTGGCCGCCGCGTCGTACTGCGGTTTCGCGTGGTGCGGGGCGACCGGGGCCGGCGCCTGCGGGTCCTGTGCGGCCGGGGAGGCGGCGGCCTGCCCGACGGCCGTGACGATCCGCGGGGCGGCGGGGTCGTCCCTGGTCAGGGCGGCCACGCCCCCCAGGGCCACGGACGTCACGACCAGCAGCGCACCGCCGCCGGCCGCCATGCGGACCCCGAACGGCAGCCGGGCCCACCAAGACTTTCGTGGCATTTCAAGCAGTTGCTGCAAAGAGTCACTAGTTGTCTGGTTTTGCACCCTAGGCATTGTGCTGCGCGAAGCGGGGGATGCAAGCACCCCCCGCTCCGGTGTGTCCCAGTTGATCAGGCAGCGTTGCGCAGCGGCTTGAGGGCCGTGCTCCAGGCCACCGTCTGGTCGAGGACGGTGTTGAGGGCCGCCTCCTGGTGGGCGCCCGGCAGGAACTTGCTGTAGTTCTCGAAGTCGGTCGCGAGCGAGAGCAGGACCTGAGCGCGGACGTCGGCCAGCATGAGCTCACCGGCGATCAGGCGCAGGTGCTCGACGGCGCGGGCGCCACCGACCGAGCCGTAGCCGACGAAGCCGACGGCCTTGTTGTTCCACTCGGCGAACAGGAAGTCGATCGCGTTCTTGAGCGCGCCCGAGGTGGAGTGGTTGTACTCGGGGGTGACGAAGATGAAGCCGTCGAACGACGCGATCTTCTTGGCCCACTCGAGGGTGTGCGGCTTGGTGTACTGGCCCATCGACGGCGGGATGGCCTCGTCGAGGTGCGGGAGGTTGTAGTCGAGGAGGTCCACCAGCTCGAACTCGGCGTCGGTGCGCTTGGACGCGATGTCCAGCACCCACTTGGCCACGGCCTCGCCGTTACGGCCGGGACGCGTGCTGCCCAGGATGATGCCGATCTTGGTGGTCATCGGTGGCTCCGATCTCTGTTTCTTGTGTCTGTGACGCTCACTAAACTTGCTACGTCAAAGAAGTATTCCTGGGCGTTGGCCGTACGATCAATGTCATGTCCGCCACAACGCCCGACCCGGCGCTCCCGCCGGGCCTCCATGCCCTGACGCCCTCGGAGGAAGCGGTCATGCGGGGCATCGGCCGGATGCTGCAACTGCTCCCCCGGCAGCTGAACACCGACCTCGAGCGCGAGCAGCGCATGTCGGCCAGCGAATACAACGTGCTGCGGCACCTGTCGGAGTCCGAGCACGGCCGCATGCGGATGAGTGAACTGGCCCAGGCGTGCGACATGTCGCTGAGCGGCATGACCCGGCTCGCGGCCAAGCTCGAGTCGCTCGGCTACCTGACCCGGGTCAAGTGCGAGGACGACCTGCGCGGGTGGAACGCGGTGCTCACCGAGCGCGGCCTGGCCCGCCTGCGCGAGGCCTGGCCGACCCACCTGGCCAGCGTCCGGCGGCACATCTTCGACCACCTCGACGGTATCGACCTCGAAAAGCTCGCGGCCGCGCTCAACGAGATCGCCAGCGACGCTCCTCGCTGAGCTGGTACGCCGCCAGCGCCTCGGTCAGCATGCGTTCCTGGGCCACCGGCGGGTACGCGCCGGGGTCGGCCGCGGCGAAGGCGGCGGCGCCCTCGGCCATGGCGATCAGGCCGAGGGCCACATCGGACACCCGAGTGGGCGGCCAGGCCGGCGCGGCCTCACCGACCAGCCGTTCCACGCGGGCCCGCCAGGCGCGGTTGTTGGCCCGGTGCCTCTCGACGAGCTCGTCGTCGGCGACGGCCGCGGCCAGGAAACCCATCCAGACGACGCTCTCCTGCCGAGCCTCGGCGTCCAGCGCTAGCCCTTGACGCAGCACCTCCCGCAGCGCGGCGCGCGGCGACGGCGCGTCCCGCTCCAGCGCCTCGACCCGGTCCCGGGTCTTCTCGTGCAGCAGCTGCCGGGCATGCCGCAGGAGCGCCTGCCGGTTGGGGAACCGATGCATGACGAGTCCGGTCGTGCATCCGGCGGCCGCGGCCACCGCCCGTACGGTCAATCGCTCCAAACCTTGCTGCCCCAGCACGTCCCACACGGCGCGGGAGAGCGCCGCCTCCTGTGCCTTCTTGTCCGCCGTCCGTGCCACGTAACACATGTTACCGTAACGCTTGTTACGACTGGAGGACGTGCATGACCACCATCGAGGAACGACCCTGGGACGACCCGGCCGGCATCGCCCTGCGAACGGCGCAGCGGGCGGAACTCGACCAGCGCTACGGCAGTGACGACCACGAGCCCGGCACGCCGCCCTCGGCCGCCGACATCGACCTCTTCCTGGTCGCGTTCGACGACGACGGGCGCGCCCTGGGCTGCGGCGCGCTGCGCCGCCTGGACGACGTCAGCGCCGAGGTCAAGCGGATGTACGTGACTCCCGCGAGCCGGGGCAGTGGCACGGCCACCGCCCTGCTGCGGGCCCTGGAGGAGGCCGCCCGCAGCCGGGGCTGGACCACTCTGCGCCTCGAGACGGGCCCGGCTCAGCCCGACGCGATCCGCTTCTACGAGCGGGAGGGCTACCGCGAGATCCCGCTCTTCGGCCCGTACGCCGGCTCCGACCTCTCGGTCTGTTACGAACGGGCCCTCGTCTGAGCGATCGGCGCTACTGACGGCGCCAGACGCCGACCTGGCCGTCGGCGGCACCCGTGCTCTGCAACAGCTTGAAGCCGTACTTGGTGCCGTTCCAGGTGTAGTCCGGATACGAGGGGATGTAGCGGCCGATCACGACGTCGACGTCGGCCGGCGGGAGGCCGCTCTTCGGCAGGAAGCCGACCTCCTGCCAATAGACGTCGTGGTACATGACGAAGTAGCCCTCGTTGGTCATCCTGGTGCTGAGAGCGACCTTGTCACCGGGACCGACGCCGAGCTTCTTCAGATCGATCGCGGTGCTGAACTTGTCACCGAGCGCCTGGATGAGGCGGTCGCGCATCACCGACATGGTCACGAGGTTCGCCGCCACGATCAGCACCAGCACCGGAATCGCGAGCCGGCGGAACCGGGTGAGGGCCACGATCACGGCGAGCCCGGCCAGCCCGATGGCCGTACCGACGAGCGGGCGGAAATTGGCGTAGCCGCCCGTGATGGTCATGATGTCCGGGCCGCCGAAGACGCCGTACGACAGCTTGTGCCCCTGCTCGGCGACATAGTGCAGCCGGTACGCGATCAGGGCTCCGCCCGCGCCGAGGACCAGAACCGGCACCACGGCGTACTTCGCCACCTCACGGAGGCTGCTTCGCACCACCACGGCGAAGCCGAAGACGATCCAGAACGGGACGAACGCCTGCACGTACCGCGAGTAGATGGCGTCGGCGTTGGTGTCGACCAGACCGGCCAGGATCAGCGCGGCGCCCAGGGCCACGCCGAGCGTGCTGAACAGGGCCAGTCCACCGGTCCAGCGGAACGCGACGTCGCGCTTGGGCCGGAACATCTCGAACGTGGCCAGGGCCCAGCCGATGCCGGCCAGACCCGCGGTCACCACGCACATGTACCAGATGTTGGTGCCGAGCGAGCCGAAGAACACCTGGAGCCGCTGGGCGCTGGTGAACACCTCGAGGGTGCCGCCGCCGACGATGTCGCCGCGGATGTGCACCTTGTCACCGAGCAGCACGATGATGATCTGGTTGAGCGCGACCAGCAGCACCAGCGGCACGACCGACAGGGCGGCCAGGCGCCAGGTCGCCTTGCGGCGGTAGATCAGGAAGGCCAGGAACGCGAAGTAGACGGCGGCGAGGATCGTGCCGCGGACGTGGACCATGTAGAGCGCGCCGGTCAGCGCACCCACGGTGATCGCGGCGCCCTTGCGCGTGGTGTCGCCGAGCCACCAGTGGACCGCCAGGAACCAGCCGAGCAGCAGCGGCGCCATGACCGCGTCGGTCATGCCCACCAGCGACCAGAACGTGCCGGCCGGCATGGTGACCGCGACGACGCCGGCGGCCAGCGCGACCCACGTCTTGAGCCCGAACATCCGGCGGGCCAGCAGGTAGGCCAGCGGCAGGGTGAGGGCGCTGATCGCCGCGTTGATGACCTGGACGATCTTGTACGAGGTCGCGAAGTCGAGGTTGAACAGGAAGGCGGGCGACACGAGCAGCGGGTATCCGACCCGGCGGAACAGCGGGGTCTCCGAGCTGAAGCCGCCCGGACCGCCGGCGATCGCGCGCGCGGCGTTCATGTAGCTGTCCTCGTCGGTGTGCGCGACCGGGTGCGTGATCGGGTGCCCGAGCCAGAGCCGCCACACGAACGCGGCCAGCCATCCCAGAACCAGGGCTCCGATGATGGCCCACCGGAGACGGCCGGAGCTTTCTTTCGCCGCCGTCGCGTCGCGCTGCACGGTCGGCATGACCTCTGTCGTCATGATGGTCGTTAATCTTCCTGCCCTGGGGCGCCGGTGGCGTCAACCAGCGAATGACCGGCGAAACGGTAGCAGCAACGGCCGCACGCCACAGCCCGCGCATAGACAGACCGACGTCATTTGCCTGTTGTACACCGATACTTACCCAAAAATCCCCAAGCCTCAATCTCTCGAATGTGGTGGGTGTGCGGTAGTGTCCGCACGCTAAGACCGCGGGGACAGCGGGGGACAATCAATGAGACTTACTTTCGTGACGGCCACGACCGGCCTTGTCATGCTGGTCGTGATATTCGAGTTGTTGCGGCGGCGGCAACTGCGTGAGAAGTACGGCGCCTTGTGGCTGCTCGTGGCGGTCGCCGTGCTTCCGCTGGCGTTCATCCCGACACTGCTCGACGGGTTGTCCTCGTTCCTCGGCATCGCGTCCGGGCTGAGCCTCTTCCTGTTCGCCAGTGTCGTCTTCCTGCTTCTGGTCACCGTGCACCTCTCGTGGGAGAGCAGCCGGCTGGAGGAGGAAACCCGAAGCCTCTCCGAGGAGATTGCCCTACTTCGGGCCGATGTCGCCGAATTGCAGGAATTGCGGGAGAAAGTGAAAACACCGTGACCGCGACAATGGAACGTGTGCTGACGATCCTGCCCGCGTGGAACGAGGCGGAATCGATCGCCGCGGTGATCAAGGAACTTCAGCAAGAAGTCCCCGGAATGGACATTCTGGTCGTCGACGACTGTTCACGGGACGCGACGGCCGCTGTCGCCCGGGCCGCCGGCGCCAAGGTCGTCCGGCTCCCCTACAACCTCGGGGTGGGCGGAGCCCGCCGGCTGGGCTACCGGTACGCGGTCGAGCACGAGTACGACGTCGCCGTGCAGATGGACGCCGATGGTCAGCACGACCCCCGATACATCAAGGACATGATCGACGCGCTGTCCGACGCCGACCTCGTGATCGGCGCCCGCTTCGCCGGCGAGGGCGTCTACAAGGTGGCCGGCCCGCGGCAGTGGGCGATGAAGCTGCTGTCTAAGGCGCTGTCCGCGATCGCCCGCACGAGGCTGACCGACACCACCTCCGGCTACCGGGCCTGCCGCGGCGAGCTGATCAACTTCTACTCGCGCAACTTCCCGGTCGAATACCTCGGCGACACGGTCGACACGATCGTCCAGGCCAAGCGCTGCGGGTACGTGATCAAGCAGATCCCGGTGTCGATGCGCCCCCGCCAGGGCGGCACGCCCAGCAACTCGCCGACCAAGGCGATGATCTACCTGTTCCGCTCCGGCCTGGCGCTGCTGCTCGCCCTGGTCCGCCGATGACGGCCGGCACCCTCGGCGAAACCGCACTTCGCATCACCCGCAGCAGCGGCTTCCGCTTCCTGATCGTCGGTGGCACCAGCGTGGTCGTCGACGCGGGCCTGCTCTGGGTGCTGCACGGCCTGGCCGGCATGTGGCTGGAGCCCGCCACCGCCATCGCGTTCCTGGCCGGCTTCTTGGTCAACTTCCTGCTCAACCGCCAGTGGGCCTTCGCCTCCACCGGCCGCCTCCGGCATCAGCTGGCCAAATACCTGGCCCTGGTAGCGGTGAACCTGCTGATCACGGTCCTGCTGGTCAAGGCCCTGACCACCCTCGGCGTCATGTACCTGATCGCCAAGGTCCTGACCACCGCCGCCCTCTCCACGATCAACTACTTCATCTCCCGCAAGTGGATCTTCATCTGACGCGATCCGTCACGTCAGAATGCTACGGTGACGCCATGACCGCGGTGCCCGAGTGGATGCGCCCACCTCGGCCAGAGGGGTGGTACGCCGACGACCTCGACCGACTGCCCGAAGCACCGCGCCATACCGAGCTCATCGATGGAGCACTCGTCTTCATGATGTCCCCCCAGCGGATCTGGCACGCCCGGATGATTACCGCGCTGGTGAACGCTCTGACGAATCAGGTCCCCGAAGGCATCGCGGTCGACCGCGAGATCACCATTCGGCTCGACAAATGGAACCGTCCCGAGCCCGATCTCCTGATCACAAGGGCGCCCTTCGACCTCTTCCGTACTTTTTACACGCCCGAAGAGGCACTTCTGGTCGGAGAGGTTGTCTCACCGGAGTCGGCACACCGCGATCGAACGGTCAAGCTGCGTAAGTACGCCGAAGCCGGTATTGCGAGTTACTGGCGCATCGAAGTCGAGGACACATCGCCGGTGGTTCACGCCTACGAACTCGACGAACCGACCCGGTCGTACGTGCCGACCGGCATCCATCGCCACACGCTGCGCACCACAGTGCCGTTCCCGATCGAAATCGACCTGGACAAGCTGGTGCCCGGCCCCAAGAGCTGAGCCGGGCGCCGTGCTCGTCACACGTTGAAGCGGAACTCGACGACGTCGCCGTCCTTCATGATGTAGTCCTTGCCCTCCATGCGGACCTTGCCGGCGGCCTTGGCGGCGGACATGGAGCCGGCGGCCATCAGGTCGTCGAAGCTGACGATCTCGGCCTTGATGAAGCCGCGCTGGAAGTCGCTGTGGATGACGCCGGCGGCCTCGGGGGCGGTCGCGCCGACCGGGATCACCCAGGCGCGGGCCTCCTTCGGGCCGGCCGTCAGGTACGTCTGCAGGCCCAGCGTGTCGAAGCCGACCCGGATCAGCTGGTTGAGGCCGGGCTCGGTCTGGCCGGTCGACTCGAGCAGCTCCTGCGCGTCCTCGGGAGACAGGTCGATCAGCTCGGACTCGATCTTGGCGTCCATGAAGACGGCCTCGGCCGGCGCCACGAGGGCGCGCAGCTCGTCGAGGAACGCGGCGTTGCCGAGCTCTTCCTCGTCGACGTTGAACACGTACAGGAAAGGCTTGGTCGTCAGCAGGTGCAGCTCGCCCAGCAGCTCCACGTCGATGCCGGCCTTCGCCGCGCCCGCGTGCAGCGTGACACCGTCGTTGAGCAGCTTGAACGCGGCCTCGGCGGCGGCCACGACCGGCGCCCGGTCCTTCTTGAGCTTCGCCTCTTTCTGCAGGCGGGGCAGCGCCTTCTCGACCGTCTGGAGGTCGGCCAGGATCAGCTCGGTGTTGATCGTCTCGATGTCGTCGGACGGCGACACCTTGCCGTCGACGTGCAGCACGTTCGGGTCGGAGAACGCGCGTACGACCTGGCAGATGGCCGAGGCGTCGCGGATGTTGGCGAGGAACGCGTTGCCCCGCCCCTGCCCCTTCGACGCGCCCCGGACCAGGCCGGCGATGTCGACGAAGCTGACCGGCGCCGGAATGACCTTCTCGCTCTTGAACAGCTCGGCCAGCTTCTCCAGGCGCTCGTCGGGCAGCCCGACGACCCCGACGTTCGGCTCGATCGTCGCGAACGGGTAGTTCGCGGCGAGCACGTCGTTCTTGGTCAGGGCGTTGAACAGGGTGCTCTTGCCGACGTTGGGCAGGCCGACGATTCCGATGGTGAGGCTCACGGAGCGTCAGTCTACGGGGTGCATGGCCATGTCCGAATCCCGCCAGCAATCCGTACAGCGGCAAGCGCAGACTCAACGACATGGAACTGGACTTCGAGCGGTGCTACCGGGCCGTGGACAGCCGGGACCAGCGCTTCGACGGCTGGTTCTTTACCGCCGTGACCAGCACCGGCATCTACTGCCGCCCGTCCTGCCCGGCGATCACGCCGAAGCGGGAGAACGTGCGCTTCCACCCGAGCGCGGCCGCCGCGCAGCGGGCCGGCTTCCGCGCCTGCAAGCGCTGCCGGCCGGACGCGGCGCCCGGCTCACCCGAGTGGGACGTGCGGGCCGACCTGGTCGGGCGCGCGATGCGCCTGATCGGCGACGGGGTGGTCGACCGGGAGGGCGTGCCGGGGCTGGCGAGCCGCCTCGGTTACACCGAGCGTCACCTGAACCGGCTGCTGACCGCGGAACTCGGCGCCGGGCCGCTGGCCCTGGCCCGGGCCCAGCGCGCGCAGACGGCGCGCATTCTGATCGAGACCACCGGCCTGGGCCTGGCCGAGATCGCGTTCGCGGCCGGTTTCGGCAGCGTCCGCCAGTTCAACGACACCATCCAGGAGGTGTACGCGCAGGCGCCCGGCCAGCTGCGGGCCCGGCGGGCCAGTGGTGCGGCGGACGAGCCGGGGACGATTTCCGTACGGCTGGCGTACCGTTCGCCGTTGCACGTGCCGGCGCTGCTCGACTTCCTCGGGACGCGGGCGCTGCCGGGGGTCGAGGAGCGCGACGGGAACACGTACCGCCGAGGCCTGTCCCTGCCCCATGGAAGCGCGACCGTGGCGCTGACGCCGGCCGACCGGTTCGTCACGGCGACGCTGCGGCTGGGCGACGTCCGCGACCTGGCGCCGGCCGTGGCCCGCTGCCGGCGGCTCTTCGATCTGGACGCGGACCCCGACGCGGTCGACGCCACGCTGGGTGCGGACGGCGCGCTGGCGACGGCTGTCGCCGAGGAGCCGGGTGTACGGGTGCCGCGCGCGGTCGACGGTTTCGAGATGGCCGTGCGGGCGATCGTGGGCCAGCAGGTCTCGGTGGCCGGCGCGCGAACGACCCTGGGCCGGATCATCGCAGCGGCCCGGGTCGCCCTTCCCTCCGAAGTGGGCCTCGCTGCTTTTCCCTCCGCCGCGGTCGTGGCCGACCTGCCGGATGCGGCGTTCGGGATGCCGGCGGCGCGGCGGGACACGATCCGGCGGGTGGCGGCGGCCGTGGCCGACGGCAAAATCGACCTCGAGCCGGGCGCGGACCGGGCCGAAACCGTCGCCCGCCTGGAAGAACTCCCCGGGATAGGCGCGTGGACGGCCGGATATGTCGCGATGCGGGCGATCGGCGATCCGGACGTCTTCCTTCCCACCGATCTCGCCGTACGCCGCGGAGCAGCGGCTCTGGGCCTGCCGACCGCGGCCAGGGCGCTCGCCGCGCACGCCGAGCGGTGGCGGCCGTGGCGCTCATACGGACTGATCCGGCTGTGGAGAGCGGCCTGACGCGTTGTCCACAGGCTCAACAAGATCTTTCCCATGGCCCGTCCGAACGGGCCAAGCTGAAGCGCGACCCCAGGAGGACCCGATGTTGAAGTACCGCACGCTGGACACCCCTACCGGCCCGCTGACCGTGATCGTCTCCCCGTCCGGCGCCGTGCGCGCTGCCGGCTTCACGACCGACGTGGCCGACCTGGTGAGCCTGATCCATCCCGATCTGCGCGCCCCGGCCGAGCCGGCCGACGACGTCGGGCCGGTCACCGGCCACGTCCGGTCCTATTTCGACGGTGACCGCTCGGCGATCGACGCCGTGACCGTCGAGCAGCGGACCGGCGGGCCCTTCATCCGGTACGCGTGGCAGGTCATGCGCGAGATCAAGCCGGGCGCCCCGGTGACCTATTCGGAGTTCGCGCGCCTGGCCGGGCGTCCGGCCGCGGTCCGCGGAGCGGCGTCGGCCTGCGCGCGCAACCCGGTCGCGCTCTTCACGCCCTGTCACCGGGTGCTGCGGCTGGACGGCACGCTCGGCGGCTACCGCTGGGGTGTGCCGGTGAAGCAGTGGCTGCTCGACCACGAGGCGTCGGCGTGACGCTTATTGCCAAGCCCTCGATCCGGCCGCGCCGTAGCATTCAGCCATGACTGATACGGGAACGACCGGACGCGCCGGTCTCCCCGAGCGGCCGTCGCTGGACGGGCTCGAGGACAAGTGGGCGCGGACCTGGCAGGAGGAGGGCACGTATGCGTTCGACCGCTCGAAGGAGCGCTCGGATGTATACAGCATCGACACGCCTCCGCCGACCGTATCGGGCGAGCTGCACATGGGGCACGTCTTCTCGTACACCCACACCGATACGGTCGCGCGGTTCCAGCGCATGCGCGGCAAGGCCGTCTTCTATCCGATGGGCTGGGACGACAACGGGCTGCCGACCGAGCGCCGGGTCCAGAACGTGTACGGCGTCCGGTGCGACCCGGCGCTGCCCTACGACCCGGCCTGGGAGCCGCCGGCCACGCCGCCCAAGCAGCCGATCGCCATCTCGCGGCGCAACTTCGTCGAGCTGTGCGGCCGGCTGACCACCGAGGATGAGAAGGCCTTCGAGGCGCTGTGGCGCACGCTCGGCCTCTCGGTCGACTGGGGGCTGACCTACACGACGATCGGGCGGCACTCGCAGGCCGTCTCGCAGCGCGCCTTCCTCAACAACCTGGCGCGCGGCGAGGCCTACACGTCCGAGGCGCCGACGCTGTGGGACGTCGGGTTCCGCACGGCGGTCGCGCAGGCCGAGCTCGAGGACCGGGAGCGCCCGGGCGCGTACCACCGGCTGCGTTTCCACGGGCCGGACGGCCCGGTCGAGGTCGACACGACCCGGCCCGAGCTGCTGCCGGCCTGCGTCGCGCTGGTCTACCACCCGGGCGACGAGCGCTACGAGGGCCTGACCAGTGTCCGGACGCCGTTCTTCGACGTCGAGGTGCCGGTCAAGGCCCATCCGATGGCCGCGATCGACAAGGGCACCGGCATCGCGATGGTCTGCACGTTCGGTGACATCACCGACGTCACCTGGTGGCGCGACCTTCAGCTCGAGACGCGGGTCGTTCTCGGGCGCGACGGCCGCTTCCTGGCCGACCGTCCGGCGGATGTTCCCGAGGCGGCCTACCGGGAGTTCGCCGGCCTGACCGTCAACGCGGCCCGGCGGGAGATCGTCCGGCTGCTCACCGAGTCCGGCGACCTGATCGGCGAGCCGCGGCCGATCACCCATCCGGTCAAGTTCTACGAGCGGGGCGACTCACCGCTCGAGATCGTCACCAGCCGGCAGTGGTTCGTCCGCAACGGCGGCCGCGAGCCCGCGCTGCGCGAGCGGCTGATCGCCCGGGGCAAGGAGTTGCAGTGGTTCCCCGAGCACATGCGGCATCGCTACGAGCACTGGGTGAACGGGCTGACCGGTGACTGGCTGATCAGCCGGCAGCGGTTCTTCGGCGTGCCGATCCCGGTCTGGTACCGGCTCGACAACGCTGGCGAACCGGACTACGACCAGCTTCTCATACCGGACGAAACGGCGCTGCCGGTCGACCCTTCCTCGGAGTGTCCGCCCGGCTTCGACGAGTCGCAGCGCGACGTTCCGGGTGGCTTCACGGCCGACCCGGACGTGATGGACACCTGGGCCACCTCATCGGTGACGCCGCAGATCGTCACCGGCTGGCAGCACGACGACGACCTGCACCGGCGGACCTTCCCGATGGATCTGCGCCCCCAGGGGCAAGAGATCATCCGCACCTGGCTGTTCTCCTCGGTCCTGCGGGCCGACCAGGAAAGCGACGTCCTGCCGTGGAAGACGACAGTCCTGTCCGGGTGGATCCTCGACCCCGACCGTAAGAAGATGTCCAAGTCCAAGGGCAACGTCGTCACCCCGATGGACCTGCTGACGCAGAACGGCTCGGACGCGGTGCGGTACTGGGCGGCCAACGGACGGCCCGGGGCCGACCTGGCGTTCGACCCGGCCCAGATCAAGGTCGGCCGGCGGCTGGCGACCAAACTGCTCAACGCGTCGAAGTTCGCGCTCGGGCTGGGCGCGGCCGAGGCGCTGCGGCAGCCGGTCACCGAGCCGCTCGACCGGGCGATGCTGACCCGGCTCGCGGCGGTGGTCGGCACGGCGACCGAGGCGTTCGACAGGTACGACCACACCGAGGCGTTGCAGGCGACCGAGGCGTTCTTCTGGACGTTCTGCGACGACTACATCGAGTTGGTCAAGGAGCGGGCGTACGCGCAGGGGCCCGGCGCCGACTCGGCCCGGGCGGCGCTGGCGGCGGGGCTGTCGGTACTGCTGCGGCTGTTCGCGCCGTTCCTGCCGTACGTGACGGAGGAGGTCTGGTCGTGGTGGCGGTACGGGTCGGTGCACAAGGCGACCTGGCCGACGACGTACGAGCTGACCCGGGTCGCGACTGAGGGTGACGCGAGCCTGCTCGACCTGGCCGGCGACGCGCTGCGCCAGGTTCGGCGGGCCAAGAGCGACCGGAAGCTGTCGATGAAGGCCGACGTGCCGCTGGCCGAGGCGCTCGGGCCGGCGGAGCTGCTCGACAAGCTGGCGCTGATCGAGGGCGACCTCACCTCGGCGGGACGCATCGCCAAGCTGGACAAGCTGCCCGACCGTACGCCCGAGTTGGTCATCGCCTGCGCCTTCTGACCGGAGCTCGTGGGCCCGGCTCCGGCGAAACGCCGGAGCCGGGGCCGCCGGCAGGGCAGCATGGGAGGCATGATCGCGCCTGATCAGGTGGAGGCGCCCGCACGCGACGCCGTGCTGTTCCGGTCGTCGCCGGTGCGGACGTTCGTCACCGTCTTCATCCTGCTGATGCTCTCGTTCGCCCTCGTCTCGCCGATCATGGCGGCGGTCACGGGCGGCACCGGGAACCCGTGGTGGCACACCGCGTTCCAGGCCGGGGTGGTCGCGGTCTTCGGGGCGGCCTGCTTCGCGTACTCCACGCGGGGTTCCCTGAAGACGTGGGTGCGGGTCTCGTCGGGCGGCCTCGAACTGGCCGCGCAGGACAGCGACCCGATCCTGCTGGCCTGGGAGGACATCGCCTCGGTGAAGGTGCGCCGGGAGCGGTTGCGCAACGTCCTGGACGTGACCCCGGTCGATCTCGACAGCGTGCACCCGGTGCAGGGCCAGCGGGTCGGGTGGCCCGCTCTGGCCGAGACACCGAACGGCACCGCGTTCACCGCCGACCTCAGCGAGATCTGGCCAGGCCCGCGACGGCTACGCCGCGAGCTGGCCAAACACCTCCGCCAAACCGACGGCGCCTAAGAGTCGCCGGCGGGAGACCGGTGCTTAGAAGTCGCCGCCGAAGTCGCCACCGCCCATGTCGCCGCCGCCCCAGTCGCCACCGCCCCAGTCGCCACCGCCCGAGTCACCGCCGCCCATGTCGCCGCCGCCGAAGTCGCCGGCGGCGTCGGCGTAGCCGTCCTGGAAACCGTCGCCGTAGCCCATGTCGCCGAAGCCGGGCGAGAACAGGGCGTCGAAGATGAGCAGGCCGCCGAGGGCGCCCGCGCCGGCGCCGAGCGCCGTCTTCCACACCGGCGTCGAATACCAGCCGGCCGGGACCGGGCGGCCCTGCACGCGGCCACCGGGGTAGTAGTACGGGGTGTCGGCGCCCGGCTGCGGGCCCGCCTTGTAGCTGTGGCCCTGGACGTTGACCTCGCGCTCCTTGGTCAACTGGCCGACGCCCTGCGCGCTCGCCAGCGGCGGCAGCTCGGGGCCGGGGTCGAGACCCATCGCGAGACGCCCGGCCCGCACGTACTGCAGGCCCTCCAGCGCCGACTCGCGGGCCAGCTCGTACTGCCGGACGGTGTTGGCCTGCTGCAACTGGCCGCCGGCGGCGTTGTACCGCTCGCCCGCGTCGGCCAGGGCCTGCTGTGCGGCGGTGTCACTGCCGTGCAGGTTCATGAGCTGACCGCCCAGCCGCTCGTACCACCGCTGGGCCTCGGCCCGGGCGTCCTCGAGCCGCGTTTGCTGAGATGCCGCCCCGTTCCGCCGCGCCAAGGCGATCACGAGAACGACCACGACGATGATGGCCAGAATCAGCAACACGCTCATGTTCCAACGGTACCCTCGCGAATCACGTCCGAGCCGTCTGGCAATCTCCGTCATGTGACTGTCTCGACGCTGGCCGTGGTGCTCCTCTGTCTGGCCGCCGGGGCCGCGATCGGCTGGTTCGCCGCGCGGCTGCGGGCGGCCGCCGACATCGCCCGGCTCGAG
Organism: Actinoplanes sp. NPDC048988; assembly: GCF_043197815.1. Classification (NCBI taxonomy): domain Bacteria; kingdom Bacillati; phylum Actinomycetota; class Actinomycetes; order Micromonosporales; family Micromonosporaceae; genus Actinoplanes; species Actinoplanes sp. NPDC048988. The sequence goes on from NZ_JBICTW010000001.1 coordinate 1,069,777, forward strand.
GCGACCGTGCAGGCCCGCGCCGACGGTGAGGAACGCCTGGAGCAGTCGATGCGCGCGCTGTCGTACGAGGCGACCGCCCAGTCGCAGGAGGCGGTGGCCCGGGCCGTGGCGCCGCTGCACGAGACCCTGCGCCGCTACGAGCAGCGGGTCGCCGAGCTGGAACGGGAGCGCGTCGACGCGTACGCCGAACTGCGCGAGCAGGTGCGCTCGATGAGCGAGGTCTCGGGCGAGCTCCGCACCGAGACGAAACAGCTGGTCGCGGCGCTGCGGACCCCGCAGGTGCGCGGCCGCTGGGGTGAGCATCAGCTCCGCCGCATCGTCGAGGCGGCCGGCCTGCTGGAACACTGCGACTTCGCCGAGCAGGTGACCGCCGCCACCGACAATTCGGGTGTCCGCCCGGACCTCGTGGTCCGCATGCACGGCGGCCGCACCGTCGTCGTCGACGCCAAGGCGCCGCTCGAGGCCTACCTTTCGGCCCTGGAGGCGCGCGACGAGCGCGGCCGCGACGCCCACCTCAACCAGCACGCCCGCCACCTGCGGGCCCACATCGACGCGCTCGCCGCGAAGGAGTACTGGACCGCCTTCGAGCAGTCCCCCGACTTCGTGGTGCTCTTCCTGCCGGCCGACCCGTTCCTCGACGTGGCCCTGCGGCACGACCCGACGCTGATGGAGCACGCCTTCCGGCGCAACGTCGTGCTGGCCACCCCGGCCACCCTGATCGCCATGCTGCGCACGGTCGCCTACTCGTGGCGGCAGGAGGCCCTGGCCCGCAACGCGGTGGCCGTGCACAGCCTGGCCCGTGAGCTGTACGGGCGGCTCGCCACCCTGGGCGACCACGTGGGCCGGGTCGGCACCGCGCTGGGTGGTGCCGTCACGGCGTACAACCGGGCAGTCGGGTCCTTGGAAGCACGCGTGCTGGTCAGCGCCCGCAAGCTCGCCGAGATGGGCGTCTCCGACGACGAGCTGGTCACGCCGCCGCAGATCGAGGTCGCCCCGAGGCAACCGCAGTCACCGGAGCTGATCGATTAGGCCTGGGCGGCCGCGGCTTTCATGTCCCGGCGGAGCTCCTGCGGCAGCGAGAACGTCAGGCGCTCCTCGGCCGTCGTGAACTCGGTGACCTCGCCGAAGCCGCGGGCCGCCAGGTGGGACAGAACCTCCATGACCAGGTCTTCCGGGACGCTGGCGCCGGAGGAGACGCCGACCGTGGTCGCGCCCTCGAGCCACTCGTCCTTGATCTCGGAGGCGTAGTCGACCAGGTGGCCGGCGCGGGCGCCCGCGTCCACCGCGACCTCGACGAGGCGTACCGAATTGGAGGAGTTCGTCGAGCCCACGACGATGACCACGTCGCACTCGGGGGCGATCTCCTTCACCACGTGCTGCCGGTTCTGGGTGGCGTAGCAGATGTCGTCGCTCGGGGGCGACTGGAGCAGCGGCAGGCGGGTCTTCAGCCGGGCGACCGTCTCCATCGTCTCGTCGACCGAGAGCGTGGTCTGCGAGAGCCACACGACCTTGGACGGGTCGCGGACGACGACCTGGTCGACCGAGTCGGGGCCGTCGACGAGCTGGATGTGCTCGGGAGCCTCGCCGGAGGTGCCGATGACCTCCTCGTGGCCCTCGTGGCCGATGAGCAGGATGTCGTAGTCCTCCGCGGCGAACCTTTTCGCCTCGTGGTGGACCTTGGTGACCAGCGGGCAGGTCGCGTCGATCGCCTTCAGGTTGCGGCTCTTGGCCTGCTCGTGCACCTCGGGGGCGACGCCGTGGGCCGAGAAGACGACGGTGGAGCCCTCGGGCACCTCCTCGTTCTCCTCCACGAAGATCGCGCCGGCCGCCTCGAGCGTGCTCACCACGTGCTTGTTGTGCACGATCTGCTTGCGCACGTAGACCGGGGCGCCGTACAGCTTCAGCGCCTCCTCGACGGTCTGCACCGCACGGTCGACGCCGGCGCAGTAGCCGCGCGGCTTGGCCAGCAACACACGCTTCCGGGGCTCAGTCACCCGGCCATGGTACGTGGATCCCTCTCGCGCATGCTTCTCTGCGATCCGTGCCACAGGCATACTCGTGCGGTGATCGTGCGGGAAGCAACCAAGGGCTTGTACTTCGCGGTGGGCGCGTTGTCGCTGGTGCTGGGCCTGACCTGGATCCTTCTCAATCTGCATTCGGCCAGTTACCGGCTGGATCTGCTGATCGGCGCCGTGCTCGCCGCGGGCGGTCTGGTGCTGCTCATGCCGCATCGTGTCCGCCTGCCCGGCCGCCTCACCGCGATCGTCATGGCCGTTTCCGCCGTGGCCGGGACGGCGGCCGGCCTGGCCGTCTCGAAGTCGCAGGTGTGCTGCGACGTGGCCTACCTGGTCGATCGCGGCTGGCCGTTCACCTGGGCCGGCCGCGGCGCCGTCGCGGACGATCAGGAGACCGCCGTCCGGCTCGCGTCGAGCGCGGACTGGACGGTCAGTTTCATCTCGCTCTTCGCGGATCTTCTGCTTTTCTCGTACGCCGGGTTGTTGCTCCTGGTGCTCTTCCTCGTGATCCGGCGGTCGAAAAGCGGACAACATCCGATTCGCCGGTAACTTCACCGTTTCGCCGGGATACTCGAATTCATGCCTGAGGCCCCGGTGGACGACCCCGGACTGCTGGCGGGAGCGGCGACCACACTGCGCTTGATCATCGGCTGGGCCTTCACCGCGCTCGCCCTGCTCAACCTCGCCATGGGAGTCGACTCGTTCACCTATGGGCTGTTCCACGCCGTACTTCTGCTCGCCGGCCTGACCCTGCTCGGCCTTCAGCGCGTCGGCTGCCGTCCGGGGCGGACCGCGTGGGTGGCCGGCGCGTCCGTCGCCGTGCTCGGCCTGGTCATCTCGACACTGCCCACAGTCAAGGTCAACTGCTGTTCTTCCCGGTACGGCGTCACGCACGGTTTCCCGTACACCGTGGTGGCCCGCGATCCCGGCGGCTGGCACGCCGACGGCGCCCGGATCGTCATCGACCTGCTCTTCTGGGCGCTCGCCGGCATGCTCGTGCTGGTCGTCGCCGGCCGTCTGAGGCCGGCGCCGGCCCGCTCCACGACCCGCCCCGCGACTCGTCCCGGCCCCGCCCGGCCCGCCGGCCGCACCTCGGCCGATCATGCCGAACAACGCGGGACGCGCACCGCGGACGACGAGAATGTCAGAGGGCTTCCGTAATCTGGCCGGGTGAGTGAGCCAGCAGGAGCCAAGAGCACCGCCGACGAGCCGTGGCCGGTCCGCGTCGTCAGCCAGAAGGTCGGGGCCTGGATCGCCAAGCTGGGCTGGGTGTGGGTCGACGGCCAGGTGGCCCAGATCAGCCGCCGCCCCGGCTCCAGCGTGGTCTTCCTGACCCTGCGCGACCCGTCGGCCGACCTGAGCCTCACCGTCACCGCCCATCGCGACGTGCTCGACGCCGGTGCGCCCGAGCTGGCCGAGGGCGCCCGCGTCACGCTGCACGCCAAGCCGGAGTTCTACCCCGCGCGGGGCACGCTCAGCCTGCGCGCCGACGAGATCCGCCAGGTCGGCCTGGGCGAGCTGCTGGCCCGGCTCGACCGGCTCAAGAAACTGCTGGCGGCCGAGGGCCTGTTCGCCCGCGAGCGCAAGCGCCGCCTGCCGTTCCTGCCCCGCAAGATCGGCCTGATCACCGGCCGGGCCAGCGCCGCCGAGCGCGACGTCCTGATGAACACGCGCCGCCGCTGGCCGGCCGTCGAGTTCTTCACGATCAACGTGCCGGTTCAGGGCCCCACCGCGGTGCCGCAGATCATCGACGCGCTCAAGGTGCTCGACAACGACGAGTCGGTCGACGTCATCGTGATCGCCCGTGGCGGTGGCAGCGTCGAAGACCTGCTGCCGTTCTCCGACGAGGCGTTGTGCCGGGCCGTCTTCGGCGCCCGGACGCCGGTGGTCAGCGCGATCGGCCACGAGACCGACGCGCCGCTGCTCGATTATGTGGCCGACCTGCGCGCCTCGACGCCCACCGACGCGGCCAAGCGCATCGTGCCCGACCTGGCCGAGGAGCGACAGCTGATCGACGTGGCCCGCCGCCGCCTGGAACGGGCCGTGCTCACCCTGGTCGACCGCGAGAGCCACCGCCTCGAGTCGTGGCGCTCGCGCCCGTCGCTGGCCCGGCCCGAGCTGCTGGTCGACCAGCGCGCGGCTGACGTGACCGCGCTGCGCGAGCGGGCCGTGCGCAGCCTCGAACACCGGGTGCGCCGCGCCGACGACGACCTGCGGCACACGCTGGCCCGGCTGCGCGCGCTGTCACCGGCGGCGACGCTGCAGCGCGGCTACGCGATCGTGCAGCGCGCCGACGGCCACGTGGTCCGCGCGGCCGGCGAGGTCGAGACCGACGATCTGGTGAGGGTGCGGCTCGCCGAGGGCGAGTTGCGAGCAGTCGTAAAGGAGCAAGAGTGAGCGACGACAAGCTGAGCTACGAGCAGGCGCGGACCGAGCTGGCCACCGTGGTGGAACGGCTGGAACAGGGCGGCAGCTCCCTGGAGGAGTCGCTGGCCCTGTGGGAGCGCGGCGAGAAACTGGCCGACATCTGCCAGCGCTGGCTCGACGGCGCCCGCGAGCGCATCGAGGCCGCCCGCGCCGCCCGCGCCGAGAACTGACCCGGGGTCAGCGCAGGGACTCGGCGAGGTGTTCGAGGGTGTCGGTGTCGCTCTTGCCGATGACGATGACCGTGCGGGTCTGGTCGGCCAGGACCAGGGCCTTCTCGCCGGGGCGAGCGTCGTACAGGCGCCAGACGCCGGCGTCCGTGCGGAACTCGCCGGCGGGCTTGGCCTGCTTGGTGAGCTCGGTGGGGAGCAGGGTCGCCGACGGCACGCTGCTCTCGACGAGCTGGACGGCGTCCTTGTCGGGGTCGACGTAACCGATCCGCAGGGTGGCGCCCGCGTCCTGGCGGCGGAAGGTCGCGGCTGACACGTGCCAGTCGTCGCCGAGGCCGGTCGGCTGAAGCACCGGGAAGATGTTCGCGCGCTGCGCCTCCTGAAGCGCGGGCGCGGGGTCGACAGTGATCGGCGCGTCGCCGTTCAGCACGGTCCGGTAGAAGATCAGCAGCAGCGCGATCGGCACGAGCAGAACCAGCAACGACATCGCCATGTCCTTCGGCGACCGCACCTGCCCCCGCTCGAGCCGCGCCGGCGCCTCGGCCGCGGGTGTGGGGGCGGGCTCGGGCTCGGGCGCTGGGGTGGGCTTCGCCTGAGGGGCGGAAGGGGCGGAGGTGTCCGGTGCGGCTGGTTCCACTCACCCATTGTTAACCATGTCGCTGGCGCGGGACTTTGCACATCCGCACATGTGAGGATCTGGTTACTCACCAACCCCGCAGAGTCGCGAGGAGGCGCCCATGCCAGCACGGGTCCCGCAGGATCTCGACCGCAACATCGCCCTCGATCTGGTTCGAGTCACCGAGGCGGCGGCGATGGCAGCCGGCCGCTGGGTCGGGCGCGGCGACAAGAACGGCGGTGACGGCGCGGCCGTCGACGCGATGCGCAAGCTGATCAACTCGATTCAGATGCGCGGCACGGTGGTGATCGGCGAGGGCGAGAAGGACGAGGCGCCCATGCTCTACAACGGGGAACGGGTCGGCGACGGCACCGGGCCCGAGGTGGACGTGGCGGTGGACCCGATCGACGGCACCACGCTGATGAGCAAGGGCATGCCCGGCGCCGTGGCCGTTCTGGCGGTGGCCGAGCGCGGCGCCATGTTCGATCCGAGCGCCGTCTTCTACATGGACAAGATCGCTGTCGGGCCGGACTGCGCCGACGTCGTCGACATCAACGCCGGCACCGCCGAGAACCTGCGGCGGATCGCCAAGGCCAAGCGGTCGAGCATTTCCGACGTGACCGTCTGCATCCTCGACCGCCCACGGCACGCGAAGCTGGTCGAGGAGGTGCGCCAGGCCGGGGCGAACATCAAGTTCATCTCCGACGGCGACATCGCCGGGGCCATCTCGGCCGCGCGGGCCGAGTCCGACGTGGATGTGCTGATGGGCATCGGCGGCACCCCGGAGGGCATCACCGCCGCCTGTGCCATCAAGTGCCTGGGCGGCATGATCCAGGCCAAGCTGTGGCCGCACGACGACGCCGAGCGGGAGAAGGCGATCGCCGCCGGGCACGACCTCGACCGGGTGCTGACCACCGACGACCTGGTCACCGGCGACAACTGCTTCTTCGTGGCCACCGGCGTGACCAGCGGCGACCTGCTCAAGGGCGTGCGGTACCGCTCCGGTGGCGCGCACACCCAGTCGATCGTCATGCGTTCCAAGAGCGGCACCATCCGGGTCATCGACTCGTACCACCGCCTGGAGAAACTGGCCCTGTACTCGGCCATCGACTTCGACGGTCACCTGCCGACCGTCCCGCTGGGTGACGGCGAGCCGGTCATCTAACTCTCGCCGAAGGTGAGGCCCGCTATTTGTTGGCGGGCCTTGCCCCTCCCTGGAACCATTGACCAATGAGTTACGGGGCAGACACGACCCGCGCGGAGGCCGAGGCCAAGTTCGGCACGAACGAGTTCTACGCGTCCCTCGGGCGCGCCTTCCTGACCATGTGCGCCGTCGTTCCCTTCCTCTTCCTCATCGAGGCGATCGACGTCGGCATCGGCTCCGGGCAGCTCGACGTGGCCGGCGGCATCATCCCGCACCGCATCGCCGGGCTCGACGGCGTGCTGTTCAGCCCGTTCCTGCACGCCGGGTGGGACCACCTCTACGGCAACGCCGTGCCGCTGATCCTGGTCGGCACGTTCGCCCTGGCCGGCGGCGTCCGGCGGTTCATCTGGTCGACCTTCGTGATCATGCTGGTGAGTGGCCTGGGTGTCTGGTTCGTGGGCGACCCGAACAGCGTGGTGGTCGGGGCGAGCGGCGTCATCTTCGGCTACCTGGGCCTGCTGCTGACCCGCGGCCTGGTCGAGCGGAGCTGGTGGAACCTCGGCGTGGCCGGGTTCATCGGCCTGCTGTACTGGTACCAGGTCTACAACATCCTGCCGACCGACCAGCCGGTCTCCTGGCAGGGTCACCTGCTGGGCCTGCTCGGCGGCGCGATCGCCGCGATCCTGTTCCGCCGCAAGCGGCCTAAGACGATCTCTTACTGAAGTTTCCGCAACGCCGCCATGATCGCGGGACGGAAGGTGGAGATCTGGGTGTAGACACCCGGATATCCGTCCCGCGCGCAGCCGAGCCCCCAGCTGACGATGCCCACCTGCACCCATTGGCCACGCCGATCCTGGTCGACCATCGGGCCGCCGCTGTCGCCCTGGCAGGTGTCCACCCGCCGGTCACCGGCGCACATCTGCTCGTCGCCGACGAGCGTCACCCCCGCTTTGAGGTACGCCTTGGCGCAGCTCGCGTCGGAGACCACGGGCACCGTGGCGTAGTGCAGCCGCCGCTCCTGCTTGACCGAGTCCTCGCGGGTCTGCCCCCACCCCATCACGGTGTAGCGGCCCTTCCCGATCGGCTCGGCCGAGATCGGCAGGACGGGCAGGTGCAACACGCGGTCCATCTGGACGACCGCCCAGTCGTCGCCGCGGGTCTCGTCCTTGAATCCGGCGGCGCGGATGACCGTGATGCTGCGGGCGGTCAGCGCGCGACGGGACTTGAGGTCGGACACGCCGGCGGTGACCTGGATCCGGTCGGTGTCGCCGGTGCCGTCGACGCAGTGGCCCGCGGTCAGCACGACCCGGGGCGCGACCAGGGTGCCGCCGCAGCCCATCGAGAGCCGCACCACCCAGGGGAACTTGCCCTGCGGCGCCACGGTGCCGCCGACCACCTCGCGAACCGGGCGGGGCTCTCCGCCGGCCTGAGCCGGTGAAGAGCCCGCGCCCAGCACCGCCGCGAGGACACCGATCATGACCAGCGAAGCGGCATTTCGGACCATCTGGACATTTGATCACAAGAAAACGGGCCGCGCGGTTAGCCGCGCGGCCCGTCAAAAAGCGTGTCTACTTAGTACCAGCCGGTGTCCTGCGAGTGCGACCAGGCGCCGCAAGGGGTGTCGTACCGGCCCTCGATGTAACCGAGGCCCCACTTGATCTGGGTCGCCGGGTTGCTCTTCCAGTCGTCACCCTCGGAGGCCATCTTGCTGCCGGGCAGTGACTGCGGGATGCCGTACGCGCCGGAACTGGGGTTGGTGGCCTTGTAGTTCCAGCCACTCTCCTTCTTCCACAGCTTGTCCAGGCACGGGAACTGGTCGATGCCGAAGCCGGCGGAGATCATCAGCGCACAGCCGGTCTTGCGGGCGCCCGAGTACTCGTTGCAGGAGGCCGGGATGTCTCCCGTGTACTCGGCAGGGCTGCCGCCGCTCTCCTTCGCGGACTCTTCGGCCTTCTTCTTGGCCTCGGCCGCCTTCTTGGCGGCCTCCTCGGCCTTTTTCTTGGCCTCGGCCGCCTTCTTCGCGGCGATCAGCTTCTGCTCGGTCGAGTGCGCCTGAGCGGCGGACACCTTGGCCGCCGCGGCGGCCTTCTCGGCGGCACCGGCCTCGGCCTGGCTGCGCTGCGCCCGGTCCGCGGCGTGCTCGGCCTGGCGCTGCTTCAGCAGCAGGGTGTCATCGACGTCCGCCTGCACGACAAGTTGCGCTCCGGCACTCGTCTGCTGGACTTCCCGGTCCTGTCCGAAATAGACACCTCCGGCGGCACCCGCGACAAGCAGGCCGACCGCGGTGACTCGTACTCCGACCCGGCTCCAGAGCCGATTCACGAAGGTTCCCTTCGTCGGGGGCAATGACACGGCACGCCCTCCACCAGGGGGAACGTGCCGTGAGCACCGCGACCACAGGGGCCGACATCTCGATCGCTGTCAATCGAGACGATGGCCCGAAGTCGATCTCCGACGACGATGGCCACGCATGGCGCTCGTCAGACACCATGGCGCAGCGTGAAGTAGATGTGAAACGTCAGAGCGGAGTTGTGACTTTGCTCACTACTATTTCGCGCTCAAAACGGGTGAAAGACTCCATAAACCGCGTCACTCCGAAGGGGACTCCGTTGTCACCTTACGGAGTGTAGCGATCACTTAGAGTGGAATCTCTTCGAGGAGATCGGTGACCACCTCGGCGATGGGCGAACGCTCCGATCGGGTCAGCGTCACGTGGGCGAAGATCGGGTGTCCCTTGAGGGCCTCGATCACCGCGGTGACGCCGTCGTGCCGGCCCACCCGCAGGTTGTCGCGCTGCGCCACGTCGTGGGTGAGCACCACCCGCGAACCCTGCCCGATGCGGGAGAGCACCGTCAGCAGCACGTTGCGCTCCAGCGACTGCGCCTCGTCGACGATCACGAAGGCGTCGTGCAGGCTCCGGCCGCGGATGTGGGTCAGCGGCAGCACCTCGAGCATGCCGCGGGCCATGACCTCCTCCACGACGTTCGCGTGCGCGACCGCGCCGAGCGTGTCGAAGACGGCCTGAGCCCAGGGCGACATCTTCTCGTTCTCGGTGCCGGGCAGGTAGCCGAGCTCCTGGCCGCCGACCGCGTAGAGCGGGCGGAACACGATGACCTTCTTGTGGCGGTTGCGTTCCATGGTGGCCTCGAGGCCGGCGCAGAGGGCCAGCGCCGACTTGCCGGTGCCGGCCCGGCCGCCGAGCGAGACGATGCCGATCGACTCGTCCAGCAGCAGATCGAGCGCCACCCGCTGCTCGGCCGAGCGGCCGCGGATGCCGAACGCCTCCCGGTCGCCGCGGACCAGCCGTACCGACTTGTCGGGGTTGACCCGGCCCAGCGCCGAACCGCGCGGTGAGTGGATCACGAGGCCGGTGTGGCAGGGCAGGCGCTCGGTCTCCTCGACCTCCAGCTCCGCACCGCTGTAGAGCGCGTTGACCTCCTCCTCGCCCAGCTTGAGGTCGGCCATGCCGGTCCAGGTGGGGTCGCTGGCCTGGCCGTGCCGGTACTCGTCGGCGGTGAGGCCGACCGAGGCCGCCTTGACCCGCAGCGGCATGTCCTTGCTGACGAGCGTGACCTCCCGCCCGTCGTGGGCCAGGCCCAGCGCCACGGAGAGGATGCGGGTGTCGTTGGAGTCGTTGCGGAAGCCCTGCGGCAGGACGCTCTGGTCGGCGTGGTTGAGCTCGACCCGCAGCGTGCCGCCCTCGTCGTTGCAGAGCACCGGCTCGTCGAGCCGGCCGAACTTGATCCGGAGCTCGTCCAGGAAACGCAGCGACTGGCGAGCGAACCAGCCCAACTCGGGATGGTGGCGCTTTCCCTCCAACTCGGAGATCACGACGAGGGGGATGACCACCTCGTGATCGGAGAACCGGCGGAACGCCGCCGGGTCGGACAGCAGGACCGAGGTGTCCAGAACGAAAACACGGCCCTCACGGGCCGGTTCCATGGTTCCGGAGACTTTGGCGGCCGAGTCACGTGAAGACTTAGCGACGTCGGCGTCAGATCGGCGTGATGTCACAGGCCTGCTCCAGCGGGCGTGCAACCCGGTACGCCCGCGGTCCGCCACCTCCGGCGCCCGATCTCATGCACGGGACGGATTGCAGGCCCCGTGGCGCACTTGTCGCAGGTCCGGGCCGGCCGGCTGGCTCGGGATGACCCCGTGCCATGACTCAAACGCTAGCGGTCATCAGGCGTACGCGGTAGTACGCAAAAACGGGTGACGTCCAACTCTCGGCTAATTTTGCGCGCATGAAACGTCACCCTCGGCGGGTAATCTGAGGCTCGTGGCACAGACTCCGCGTCCGACCCATCCGTTGAGCCTTTCAGACGTGGGCATCTCCGAGGCCTGGGCGTTCACCGCCGAGCACAGGCAGCGCACCACGTTCTTCTTCGACTTCGACGGCGTGCTCTCGCCGGTCACCGACGACCCGGACGCGTCGCAGCCGGTGCCGTCCGTGCTGGGCGTGCTCGAAAAGCTCGCCACCGTCGTGCAGCGGGTCGCCATCGTGTCGGCCCGCCCGGTCAGCTTCCTGCGGTCCCGGTTCTCCTCGCTCGAGGGCGTCGACCTCTACGGGCTGTACGGCCTCGAGGTGTGGCACGAGGGCGAGGTCGTCACCGAGCCGGCCGCGCTGCCCTGGGTGCCGGCGATGGCCGAGCTGGCCGAGCGGGCCAAGACCGAGCTGCCCGCCGACGTCCTGGTGGAGTACAAGCGCCTGTCAGTGGCCCTGCACTACCGCACGGCGCCGCAGCGGGCCGGCGACGTCGAGCGCTGGGGACACGAGCAGGCCGAGGCGAAGGGCCTGCGGATCCAGGCCGGCCGCATGGTGGTCGAGCTCAAGCCCCCGGTCGACCAGGACAAGGGCATGGTCATCACCGAGGGCGTCCGCGACGCGGGCTGCGCGTGGTATTTCGGTGACGACATGTCCGACATCAAGGCGTTCGACGCGCTGCGCGCCCGCGAGGCGGTCGACCCGTCGTTCTTCGGTGTCGCGGTGGCCGTGGCCAACCCCGAGACCGGGGCCGAGGTGTCCAGCGCGGCCGACCTGACCCTCGACTCCCCCGGCGCGGTGGCCGAGTTCCTCGCCGAGGGCCTCAAGCGCTTCTAGGGAGCTAGGCGCCGAAGCGGCGCTGCCGGTTGCCGTACGACCGCAGCGCCCGCAGGAAGTCGATCCGGCGGAAGTCGGGCCAGTTGGCGTCGTGGAAGTAGAACTCTGAGTGCGCCGACTGCCAGAGCAGGAAACCGGAGAGCCGCTGCTCGCCGCTGGTGCGGATGACCAGGTCGGGATCGGGCTGGCCACGGGTGTACAGGTGCTCGGCGATGTGGTCGACGTCGAGGATCTCGGCCATCTCCTCGATCGTGCGGCCGGCGGCGGCCTGCTCGTGCAGCAGCGAGCGCACCGCGTCCGCGATCTCGCGGCGGCCGCCGTACCCGACCGCCATGTTGACCTCGACTCCGATCGTGCGGTTGCGGGTCTTCTCCTGCGCCGCCTTGAGGATCGTGGCCGTGGAGGCGGGCAGGACGTCGAGGGCGCCGACGATGCGCAGCCGCCACGGGTTGCCGTCCTCGGCCAGCTCGCTGGCCAGATCTTCGATGATCCGCAGCAGGGGGTCGAGCTCGGCCGCCGGGCGGCGCAGGTTGTCGGTGGCCAGCAGGTAGAGCGTGACGTGTTTGATGCCGGCCTGGTCGCACCAGGTCAGCAGCTCCTTGACGCGGGCGGCGCCGACGCGGTGGCCGTCGTTGGGGTCGACGAACCCCATTTCGCGGGCCCAGCGACGGTTGCCGTCGCACATCACGCCGACGTGCTGGGGCACGGGTTTGCCGGCCAGCTTGCCGGCCAGCCGCCGTTCGTACACGCGGTAGAACGGAGTGGAGATCAGGGACCGCAGACTCATCGCATCAAACCCTAGCCCGCCCCGGTAGCGACTCAAGGGTGGGCTCGGCGACGGTGACTCAACCGCAAGGTGATGAGCCCGATCGTGCGAGGGTCGAAAACCCCGTCACCGAGCCCCAGCTCCACCATCCGGTCGAAAACACCACCATCCCGGGCCGCAGCGCTCACGGCGGCGTCGACCACCCGCGGCCGCCGGCTGAGCCGGGCCGCGAAGCCGGAGTGGCGCAGGTGCCGGCCGAGCCGCCGGCGCAGGGCGTCGCGATAGCGCTCGGTCACCCGTTCGGGTCCGGCCGCGGCCGCCGCGCCGGCCAGCGAGCCGGAGAGCACGGCGTAGAAGATCCCCTCCCCGGTGAACGGGTTGATCAAGGACAGGGCGTCGCCGGCCAGCAGCACTCGGCCGCGGCCCGGCGGCGGCCGATGCGTCGAGAGCGGGAGGTGGTGCCCGCGCACTCCGGCCGGCTCGGCGCCGGCCAGGAGGTTCCGCATTCTTTCCAGGAGGTACGCCCGGGACAGCGGCACGCCCCGAAGGACCTCCCCGTATCCGACGTTGGCGGTGCCGTCGCCGATCGGGAACTCCCAGGCGTACGCGGGCCAGCGCTGCCGCGTGGTGACGATGATTTGTTCGCCGGTGTTGGTGGTCGGCGCGTAACCGCGGATCGCCACGGCGAGGTGGCCGGGCGGGTTGACCGGATGGCCGAGATGCCGGCGGACGACCGAGCCGGCGCCGTCGGCGCCGATGAGCACTCTCGCCCGGACGAGATCGTCGAGGACCACCGCGTCGCCGTGATCGCTCACCCGGCGTACGGAATGATGTCGCAATTCCGCCCCCGCCGCGACCGCGGCTCGCACGAGACGTTCGTCGAAGACCCGCCGGGGAACGGTGTGCGCCGGTTTCGGCAACGGCCGCGCGACGGTCGCCCCACCCGGCGCCACCAGGCGCAACCGTTCGATAGCCGGGTAACCATCGGTCACCCCGGACACGCCCAGGCCGTCGAGCACGGCGACCGCCTCGGCCGCGATGCCGTCACCGCACGGCTTGTCGCGCGGAAAGTCGGCCCGGTCGAGCAGCAACACCCTCGCCCCGGCCCGGCGGGCGGCGATCGCGGCCGCGGCCCCGGCCGGACCGGCGCCGGCCACCACCACGTCGAAGCTCTCGACCGGCATGCCGGTCCTCCTCAGATACGCGCCCCGGTGGGGAGGTCGGCCACGGCGGCGGCCCGGTACAAGGCGTACCAGGTGAGCAGCGCGGCGGCCACCAGCGGAGCGCCGTCCCGGATCAGGCCGTCGGCGCCGAGCAGGAAGTAACAGAGCGGCAGGTCCCAGAGCAGGACGAAGAAGGTCACCCAGCCCAGGGCCCGGCGCGCTCCCGCCTTCCCGCGCATCAGGAAGATCGTGCACAGCAGCACCGCGTAGCTGACCGCGATGCCGGCGAACAGCCAGAACACCACGGCCAGCAGCCATTGTGGCCGGTCTCGCAGCTCGCCGAACGAGATGAGACAGGGCACCAACATCAACGGGCTGTACGTGAAGGCGGCGAGCCGGGCCGTCAGCAGCCACCCGCTGACGGGGGCCCGGCGCGGCCCAAACCGTTTCGGCTGGTGCACCAGATGGTCGCGCACGACGGGATGCCGGTAGAGCAGGGCGACCACCGTGACACAGAGGACGACCAGGACGGCGAAGCCGATCACGCCGGCCATGGGTGGCGTCCCCGATCGCGGCACGACGAGACGGCCCACCGCGAAGATCGTGGTGACGGCGAGGATCAGGCCGAGCGGCCGGGCCGCCGCCCGCGACCGGCGGACCTGCCAGATCAGCAGAAGCCAGCCGAGGGTGCGCAGGAGCGCCCAGCCGGTGCGGACCGCGAGGCCGAAGCCGTGCTCCGGCGCGTACGAGTAGTTGAGGATCTCGACCAGCACGGTGACGGCCGCGGTGGTCACCAGCAGCACGGTCAGAACGCGGAGGGCACGGGGCACGATTCCGCTGGTACCCGGTACGCGCCCGCCTCACGCGAGGGCGAGGCGGGCGCCGGCGCTCAGGCGTCGGCCAGACGGGCCCGCAGAGCGTCCAACTCGGACCACAACACGGCCGGGAGCTTGTCGCCGAACTTGGTGAACCACTCGGTGACCTGGGGAATCTCGGCCAGCCACTCGTCGCGGTCGACGCGCAGCACGGCCTCGAGATCGTCGGTGTCGAGGTCGAGACCGGTCAGGTCGAGGGCGTCCGGGGTGGGCACGTGCCCGATCGCGGTCTCCACCGCCTCGCCCTTGCCGTCCAGCCGCTCGACGACCCACTTGAGCACCCGGCTGTTCTCGCCGAAGCCGGGCCACAGGAACCGGCCGTCGTCGCCGCGCCGGAACCAGTTCACGTAGAAGACCTTGGGCAGCTTGGCGGCGTCGCCGGACGCGCCCTTGGCCATGTCGATCCAGTGCTGGAAGTAGTCGCCGGCGTGGTAGCCGATGAACGGCAGCATCGCCATCGGGTCGCGGCGCACCACACCGACCTGGCCGACCGCGGCCGCGGTGGTCTCGGACGACAGGGTCGCGCCCAGGTAGACGCCGTGCACCCAGTCGCGGGCCTCGGTGACCAGCGGGACGGTCGTGCGGCGACGGCCACCGAACAGGATCGCGTCGATCGGCACGCCGCGCGGGTCGTGGTACTCGTCGGCGAGAATCGGGCACTGCTCGATGGGCGTACAGAATCGGCTGTTGGGGTGGCTCGACGGGGTTTCCGAGTCCGGGGTCCAGTCCTGGTTCTTCCAGTCGGTGAGGTGGGCCGGCGGCTCGCCCATGCCCTCCCACCAGATGTCGCCGTCGTCGGTGAGGGCGACATTGGTGAAGACCGAGTTGCCCCGGGCGAGCGTGCGCATCGCGTTGGGGTTGGTGTGGAAGTCGGTGCCGGGCGCGACGCCGAACAGGCCGAACTCGGGGTTGGTGGCCCAGAGCCGGCCGTCCTCGCCGAACCGCATCCAGGCGATGTCGTCGCCGACGGTCTCGACCTTCCAGCCGGGCAGGGTGGGCTCGAGCATGGCCAGGTTGGTCTTGCCGCAGGCCGAGGGGAACGCGCCGGCGATGTAGCGGACCTGCCCCTCGGGCGAGGTCAGCTTCATGATCAGCATGTGCTCGGCCAGCCAGCCCTCGTCGCGGGCGGCCACGCTGGCGATGCGCAGCGCGTAGCACTTCTTGCCGAGCAGCGAGTTGCCGCCGTACCCGGACCCGTACGACCAGATCTCCCGGGTCTCCGGGAAGTGCGAGATGTACTTCGTGTCGTTGCACGGCCAGGGGACGTCCTTCTCGCCCGGCGCGAGCGGCGCGCCGACCGAATGCAGCGCGGGCACGAAGTCGGCGTCCTCCCCCATGGCCTCGAGGACGCCGGCGCCCATCCGGGTCATGATGCGCATGCTGGCCACGACGTACGGGCTGTCGGTCAGCTCCACGCCGAACATCGGTTGCGGCGCGTCGAGCGGGCCCATGCAGAACGGGACGACGTACATGGTGCGGCCGCGCATGCAGCCCCGGTAGAGCTCGGTCATGGTCGTTTTCATCTCGGCCGGCGCCATCCAGTTGTTGGTGGGGCCGGCGTCGGCCTCGTCGGCCGAGCAGATGAAGGTGCGCTCCTCGACCCGGGCGACGTCGCCGGGGTCGGTGCGCGCCCAGAACGAGTTCGGTTTCTTCTCGGGGTCGAGCCGCACGAGCGAGCCCGATTCGACCAGGGCATCGGTGAGATTTCGCCACTCCTGCTCCGAGCCGTCGCACCAGACGACGCGGTCGGGGGTGGTCAGGGCGGTTACTTCTTCGATCCAGGCGAGCAGCCTGGGATGAGAAGTAGGGGGCACGGTGATCTCCTTCGGTCGGCGTTGACCAGGACCACTTGCAGTCTTGGGGAGTCATCGCAGCCTAAGGGGATGCAACGTTGTGTTCATCGGTAGTTGCTGTGGATAACCGCACAATCCTCGGCAGGTTTGCTTACGGACGTTCGATTCTTCGACATTGAGCGCAGTTCCGCGCAGCATCGCCGGTTCGGCCGGGGTCGCGCCCCGCCGTTCGTCGACTTTCACAAAACGGACTTAACCCCCTAAGCTTGGGTAATCGGGCTTTCCTCTCCTAGGAGGCAGGAATGACCATCCCGGGCAGTCCAACCGACACGGACACCGAACTGCTGGCGGCGGTCCGTGAAGGGGACACCGCGGCGTACGGCACGCTCTACGAACGGCACCACGCGGCGGCCCGGCAACTGGCGTACGGCCTGACCCGTGACCCGGCCGACGCCGACGATCTGGTGGCCGAGACGTTCGCCAAGGTCTTCGCCGCCCTGCGGGCCGGCCGGGGACCGCTGGTCGCCTTCCGCGCCTACCTCGCCACCACCATGCGGCACGTCTGCTACCACCGGGCCCGGCGGGACCGGCGGATCGAGTTCACCGACGATCTGACCCGGTACGACGAGGGCCAGCCGTACACCGACCCGGCCCTGGACCGCCTGGAACGGGCGTACGCCGCGGCCGCGTTCCGGCAACTGCCCGAGCGGTGGCGCGACGTGCTGTGGCAGACCGCGGTCGAGGGGAACACCCCCTCCGAGGTGGCCGGCATGCTCGGGATGACCCCCAACGCCGTGGCCGTGCTCGCCCACCGCGCCCGTGAAGGCCTGCGCAGCCTCTACCTCCAACAGCACGTCGCGGTGGCCAAGCACCCGGAATGCCGGTGGGCCGGTGACCGCCTCGGGGTCCACCTGCGCGGGCGTCTCGCGCCCCGGGACAGCAACCGAATGCGCCTGCATCTGGGCTGGTGCGCCGGGTGCCGCGAACGGGTCGCCGAGATCGCCGAGATCAGCGACATGCACCCGCCGTACCAGCAGCGGGGGTTAAGACTCGCCAACGAAAACAGCGGGGCGTGACGACCCCCGGTACGCTCGGACCGTGCCCGACATCTCGCCGACGCAGCCCTCGGGCCTGCGCGTAAGGATTCGGGGACTCGTCCGGGAGCTCGGCAAGTTCGGCACGGTGGGGACCATCTCCTTCGCCATCGACCTCGCCATCTTCAACGTGTTGCTCCAGGCCGGCGTCGAAACGCTGTTCGCCAAGACCATCTCGACCGTGCTGGCGACCACCGTCGCGTTCACCGGCAACCGGTTCTGGACCTGGCGGCACGCGGCCCACACGAACATCACCCGGCAGTACACGATGTTCTTCGTGCTCAACGCCATCGGCCTGGGCATCGGGCTCGCCTGCCTGGCCATCAGCCACTACGGCCTGGGCAGCGTCTGGCCGGTCTTCCAGACGCGGCTCGCGGACAACATCTCGGGCCAGCTGGTCGGCACCGCCGTCGGCACGCTGTTCCGCTTCTGGTCGTACCGCCGGTTCGTCTTTCCCGCGGCGACCCCGCCGGGCCCGCCACCCCCTCACGACGGCCGGGCGGCTCATGTGACGCCGCCTGCATCCCCCGTTCGTGACACGGCGTAACAGCCCACTCTCCCGTAAGGTTGCCCAATGCCTTCTGTCAGTTCGCTGACGTCACACCTGCGCCGTCTCGCCCCCGAAGCCATCGCGTTCGGTGTCATCGGCGCCGGAAACACGCTGCTCTACATGGCCATCACATGGGCGCTGCTGCCGATCGGCGCGGTCAAGGCCAGCGTGGTCGCCACGGTCATCACGACCACCCTGGCGTACTTCGCCAACCGCTACTGGACGTACCGTCACCACACGCGCACAGCGCTGCGCCGTGAGTACACGCTGTTCTTCGGCTTCAACCTGATCGGCATGGTCATCCAGTCCGGCGCCATCGCCGTCGGCAAGTACGGTTTCGGCCTGACCGAGGAGCACAACAAGTACGAGTTCATGGGCGTGACCCTGCTCGGCATAGTGGTCGCCACGATCTTCCGGTTCTGGGCCTACCGGACCTTCGTCTTCCTCAAGCCGCCGGTCGACGGCCACGAGGCCGAGCTGGCCGACCTCGACGCCGCCGCCGGCCTGGCCGAGCTGAGCACCGAGGAAGAGCCCCAAGCTAGTTCTTCGCCTGTCTCCTGAACAGGCCGCGCCGTTGCTGCACCGGCAGCTCCGGCTCTTCCTCTTCCTCCTCGTCCTCCGGGTGCCGCAGGCGATCCTGCTCGATCAGCTCGTACAGCAGGGTCTGCACGCTCTGCGCCCGCGGGACGGCGGCCAGCAAGACGGCCTGCTCGCCGATCGAGTCGACCTTCAACGTGCCCGACCCGAAGACCCGGTCGAGCACCGACTGGTTGACCACGTGGTCGTTGACCCGGTTGAGCGGCAGGTCACGCCGCTCCCGGGCGATCACGCCATCCTGAAGCAGGATCCGCTCGCTGGTCAGCACGTAGTGGGTGCACCGCCACTTGACAAGCGGCGTCACCCCGTACCGGACGCCCTGATAAAGCATGATCAGCGCGACCACGCCGAAACCGATGCGGCCGCCCTCGTTGGTCGGCAGCATCACCCAGGCCACGGTGCTCACGACGACCGCCAGCGCAACGATCAGGCCCGGGCGGATCGCCGACTTCCAATGCGGACGCAGGTGGAGGACAAGTTCCTCCTCCTCGGCCAGCACTTCCTGAGGGAACGCCACGCCGTCAGCGTACGTGCAGCACGTCACCCGCCGAGACGCGATTGTCGGCGCCGTCCGCCGTACGGACGACCAGGCGGCCGTCGGCGTCGACCGAGGTGGCCTCGCCCTCCAGCGGGCCGCCGGCCGGCAGCAGCACACGGACCTGCCGGCCGATGGTCGCGCAGTTCCGCCGGTACGCCGCGAGCAGGCCGGACATCTCGGCGTCCCCGTCGGCGCCGCGCCACCCTTCGTACCAGGAGGCGATGCCGCGCAGTGTCGCCCGCAACAGAGGGTCACGGTCGGTGACCGGAGCGCCGGCCACCCGAAGTGAGGTGGCGGGCAGCCCGTTGGTCTCGGGCAGCTCCTCGGCCCGGGTGCTCACGTTGAGCCCGATCCCCACCACTACGGCGTCGCCGGAGGCCTCGGCCAGGATGCCGGCGCACTTACCGCCGGCCGCGAGCAGGTCGTTCGGCCACTTCAGGGCCGCCTCGACCTCGGCCACCCGGGTCACGGCCTCGGACAGAGCCACCCCGGCCAGCAGCGGCAGCCAGCCGAGGGCGCCGGGCGGCACGGCGGGCCAGCCGCGCTCCTCGTTCCGCACGCCGGGTCGCAGCAGCACGCTGAAGGTCAACCCGGCCCGCGGCGGGGACGTCCACTGCCGGTCACGGCGGCCCCGGCCGGCGCTCTGGCTCTCGGCCACCACGACCAGGCCCTCGGGCTCCCCGGCCTGCGCGGCCGCGACGGCGTCGGCGTTGGTGGAGGCCGTCTCAGCCCGCAGATCGAGCCGCCGCCAGAAACCGCCGGGCGTCACGAGCGCCCGCTCCAGCGCCCGAGGCGACAGCGGCGGACGGTCCAGGTCGGTGTACGGCGAAGACATCAGCAGAGCCTAGTCCGCTTCACTGCGGCGGGTCGGCGGCGTGGCGGCTCACGTAGACGCGGCTCGGATGGGACGGCGGGGGGTCGACCGGGCGGGGTCGCGGGCGCGGACGCGGGCGGCGTTCGGCCGGGACCGCCTCGTTCTCCGGCCGCCACTCGCGGGGCGGGGTGGGCTGGTCGCGGGCCGCGCGGCGCTTGTCGTTGCGGGTCTGCCAGCTGCGCGGCAGACGGATCCGGCCGGAGCGGTCGCCGTCGTCGAGAGGCCAGGCGGGCACGGCCTGGGTGGGCTCCATCTCGACGGGGGTGAGGTCGAAGCCGGTGGCCGGCTCGTAGTCGGGAACCGGGGGAAGCCGCTCCACGGCGACCGGCCAGCCGTAGCCCTTGGCGGAGGGCTCGTGGTCGGCGTCGAGCTCGACCGGGATCGGCGTCCAGTACTCGCCGGAGGGCAACTCGTCGCGGGTCTGCCGGTATTCGGGGCGGACCCAGCCCTCGACCCGGTGACCGAGACGGGCGGCGGATCGGGGCGCGGGCTCCGGCGCGTTTTCTTCGCCGGCTCCGGTCGCCGAGTCCCGCTCGGCATCCCGGCTCGGCTCGCGCTCCAGCGCCGGCTCGAACTCCGGCTCCGGCTCCGGCTCCGGCTCCGGCTCCGGCTCCGGCGCGAACGTGAGCTCCGGCTCCGGCTCCGGCTCCGGCTTTCGACCGAAATCGAGCTCCGGCTCGGGGCCGAACTCCAGGCCGCGCCTGAACTCCCGCTGGCGTTCGAATCTCAGTTCGCGCTCGAACTCCCGGTCCCGCTCCAGTTCACCTTCCGGATCGAGCTCGGGTTCCAGCGCGGCCGCCGGCACCGGCTCGAGGGCGGACTCCGGGAAGACGTCTTCCGCGAGCTCCGAGGCCACCGGCTCGTGCGCTTGGCCGTGCCCATCGGCGTACGAAATCGATTCCTGACGGCGACGCCGGCGCCTGGGCCGAGCCGCCGGGGTTTCGAGGTCCTCCTCGGCGGCCAGGCCGATCATCGCGAGGCCGCCGCGCTCGTCCTCCTCCGGCGCCGCGGTCCGGCCCCGGCGCCGGCTTCCCCGCACGCCGCGAGGCGCCCTCGCCTCGGCCTCCAGGACCGCGGTGCGCGTGGCCTCACGGACCGCCCTCCGACCCGCCCGGCGGCCTCCGACACGGAACAGCACGCTGCGGAAACAGATCAGAGTGGCGATGCCGCCGGCGATGAGGGCGATCCCGGCCGCGGTCATCCAGTTCGTCACGTGAGGCGTAACGAATGGGGCATTGAGTGCGAAACGCACCCGTAGCGGCGCGCGAGCCGATCTCGCACTACGATCAAGTCCGCTGTTTCCACCCTTCGCGGAAAACGTGAGGAACCACTGTGACGACGCAGCCGGACACGGCCCGGGACGACATCCACACGACCGCCGGCAAGATCGGCGACCTCACCCGCCGTACGGACGAGGCCGTGCACGCCGGAAGCGAGCGTGCCGTCGAGAAACAGCACGCCCGGGGCAAGAAGACCGCCCGCGAGCGGATCGCCATGCTGCTCGACGAGGGCTCCTTCGTGGAACTCGACGCGCTCGCCCGGCACCGCTCGACCAACTTCGGGCTCGAGAAGAACCGCCCCTACGGCGACGGTGTGGTCACCGGCTACGGCACCGTCGACGGCCGGCAGGTCTGCGTCTTCTCGCAGGACTTCACCGTCTTCGGCGGCTCCCTCGGCGAGGTCTTCGGCGAGAAGATCGTCAAGGTGCTCGACCTGGCCATGAAGACCGGCTGCCCGATCATCGGGATCAACGACTCCGGTGGCGCCCGCATCCAGGAAGGCGTGGTCGCACTCGGCCTCTACGCCGACATCTTCTTCCGCAACGTACGAGCCAGCGGAGTCATCCCGCAGATCTCGTTGATCATGGGCCCGTGCGCCGGCGGCGCGGTCTACTCCCCCGCGATCACCGACTTCACCGTGATGGTCGACCAGACCTCACACATGTTCATCACCGGCCCCGACGTGATCAAGACGGTCACCGGCGAAGAGGTCGCCATGGAGGAGCTGGGCGGCGCGCGCACCCACAACACGCGCAGCGGCAACGCCCACTACCTGGCCGCCGACGAGGACGACGCGATCGACTACGTACGGGCGCTGCTGTCCTACCTGCCGTCGAACAACCTCGACGAGCCGGCCGTGTTCGAGATGCCGGCCGATCTGTCCCCCTCCGCGGACGACCTGGCGCTGGACACCCTGATCCCGGACTCGGCCAACCAGCCGTACGACATCAAGAAGGTCGTCGAGACGGTCGTCGACGACTTCCTCGAAGTGCAGCCGCTCTACGCGCAGAACATCGTGGTCGGCTTCGGCCGCGTCGAGGGGCGCCCGGTCGGCGTGGTCGCCAACCAGCCGACCCACTTCGCGGGCACGCTCGACATCGCGGCCTCGGAGAAGGCGGCCCGATTCGTCCGTACGTGCGACGCCTTCAACATTCCGGTGCTGACCCTGGTCGACGTGCCGGGCTTCCTGCCGGGAACGACGCAGGAATGGGACGGCATCATCAGGCGAGGAGCCAAACTGATTTACGCGTACGCCGAAGCCACCGTCCCGAAGATCACGGTGATCACCCGCAAGGCCTACGGCGGCGCGTACGACGTGATGGGCTCCAAGCACCTCGGCGCCGACATGAACTTCGCGTGGCCGACGGCGCAGATCGCGGTGATGGGCGCCCAGGGCGCGGTGAACATCCTCTACCGGGGCGAACTGGCGTCGGCGGAGGACCCGGCGGGGCGGCGGGCCGAACTGATCCAGGAGTACGAGGACACGCTGGCCAACCCGTACATCGCGGCCGAACGCGGCTACGTCGACGCGGTCATCCAGCCGTCGGAGACGCGAGCCCAGGTGGTGCAGGCGCTGCGCATGCTGCGCACGAAGCGGGAGACGTTGCCGCCGAAAAAGCACGGGAACATCCCGCTGTAGGCGCTTGTCAGGCGTTGCTGGGGAGCCACTGGCCGGCGAGCAGGAAGGCGCCCACGACCAGGGCGATCAGGTTCACCACCAGGAAGACGCCGACCCAGAAGATCGCCGGGACGTGTGTGACGTGGGCGAGCTGGTCGGCGTCCGACTCGGGCATGCGGCCTCGGCGCCGGAGGCTCTGCAGCTCGAAGACCGGGCGGACGCCGCCGAACAGCAGGAACCAGACGCCCACGTACGCGAACGCGGCCTGCACCTGCGGCGACGCGTACCAGGAGACGACGAAGACGATCGCGCCCGTCACCACCAGGGAGACCACGCCGAACAGGTTCCTGATGTTGATCAGCATGAGCAGCAGCAGAACCACGGCCAGCCAGAGCAGCAGCGTGATCCGGTTGCCGCCGAGCAGCCAGGCACCGAGCAGGCCCACCAGCGACGGCGCGATGTAGCCACCGAGCAGGGTGAACATCATGCCGGGGCCGGTCGGGCGACCCGACGAAAGCGTCAGCCCGGACGTGTCGAACTCCAGCCGGATGCCGCGCAACCGGCGGCCGGTCAGCAGCGCGAAAAGCGCGTGACCGCCCTCGTGCGCGATCGTGACGGCGTTACGGGCGATCCGCCACACCGGACGGAACGACACGGCCAGCAGGCCGGCCAGCGCGGTGAGCAGGACCAGCAGACCGGGCGGGTCCGGTTGGGCGCCGAGCAGCTTGTCCCAGAAGTCAGTCACACCTTCGATCGACACAGCGCCGAACTGTAGCCGATCACGCTATGGGTGATGCCGCACTACCGCCTTCGCCGGGGCTTCGGTTCGCTTGGTGAGCGTGCGGGCGGCGTACACACCGCCGGCGAACACGGCCAGCAGGGCGATGATGGCGACCATGGCCAGGGGGCCGATGGTCACGGTCAGCACAACGAGATCCGCGAACCCGATCAGCACCCAGAATCCTACGCTGGGCTTACTGCCGTACCGTCGGCAGTTCATGTCGCACCTCCTCGGTGATACGACGTGAACTACCCATTCATCCGGCGAATCACGCGCCCGAGGGACTACTTCGACTTGAATCCGGCGTAGATGGCCTTGATGTCGGCCTGGGACGCGTCCCAGTCGTCGGGGCTGACATACCAGTTCAGTGAGTACGCCTGGTGGTCGTTCACGACGAAGTTCCGCTTGATCACGTGCTGCCGGTTGTTGGTGCTGGTCGTGTAGTAGTACTCCCAGTCGGCGGCGTTCTTGAAGAAGCCGGTGACCCGGTCGACGCGGACCTTCTGGTACTCGTAGATGCTGCCCGAGCGGTCTTTCTCCTGCTCGACCCAGTCGTCGTACGCGTCGGCCTGCGGGCTGGTCGTCTGCGACACGATGAGCAGG
Source organism: Actinoplanes sp. NPDC048988 (assembly GCF_043197815.1). Classification (NCBI taxonomy): domain Bacteria; kingdom Bacillati; phylum Actinomycetota; class Actinomycetes; order Micromonosporales; family Micromonosporaceae; genus Actinoplanes; species Actinoplanes sp. NPDC048988. The sequence goes on from NZ_JBICTW010000001.1 coordinate 1,093,779, forward strand.
CGGTTGTTCCACTTGTACTCGATACCGTTGGCGGTCACCCGCCGCGTGGCATTCGGCGGCAACGGGACCTTGAAACCCGTGGCGTCGGTACGCAGGGTCCAGCCGGCCGGCAACCCACTCGCCGCCGCCGTCGTGGTCGGCGGCTTGCTCGGCGAGGCGACGGCACCGGCCGGCGCCGAGGCGGGCGGGGCAGCGGCCGCCGAGGTGGTCGGGGCAACCGCGTTCGGGTCGGGCTGCTTGTCGTCGTCGCCGAAGGCCTGAACGGCGAGCACGACGACCAGAACGACGATGAGCAGCAGTACGCCGAACCCGACGGCGGCCTGGCGATAGGTGAGCCGGGTACCGAAGACGGTGACGCCCGGGCTGCTCGAATACGCGGGCGTGACCGGCATGGGCGTCCACGCGGGACGGTTCGACCGGTTGACCCCCGGCATGGCCGGCATGTCGGAGCTCTTCCGCCGCGGCGGAAGCATCCCGGCCACCGCCGTCTTGTCGGTTCCACCCAGATCGGCAACCAGCCGCGTGGCGTTCTTGTCGTCCGAAGCGCCACCGGCCTGCTCGTCCACGGCCGGAGCCGCGGGCTTGCCCAGAGGCATGGCCGCCGACTTCCGCGCCGCCGACTTCGCCACGGACTTCTCAGCCGCTTTCGCAGCCACTTCCGCAGCCGCTTCCGCAGCCACTTCCTCAGCCACTTCCTCAGCCGCTTCCGCAGCCGGTTTCGCAGTCGCTTCCGCAGCCGGTTTCGCAGCCGCTTCCGTAGCCGGTTTCGCGGCCGCTTCCGTAGCCGGTTTCGCCGCCGCCGAAGCACTCGAGGCAGGCGCCGGCGCTGCGAGGGCACCCGACGACGTCGATGCTCCCGACGCGGGAGCCGGCGACATCGTGGGCGCTTCTGGCGTGGTCGCCTGAACCGCAGAGGCTTCAGCCGCCGGAGCTTCTTCCGACGTGGGCCCTCCAGCCGCGGGACTGGAGGTGGATTCGACCGCGACGTCGGCGTCCGTCCGAGACGCCGCGGCCTCGCCCCTCTCCGGCGATGCGGACGCGTCAACCGACTCGAGGTCCGGCTTCTCAACCTTCTTGCTGGTCGAGCCACCCCCGGCCGGAGCACCATCCACATCCGTCGCGGAGCCCGCCGCCGAAGCCGGTGCCGCCGCTTCCACAGCCGCCGCCGTCTCGGCCACCGTCCCGGACTCCGCCGCCGTCGCCGAGTGGGTTGCTGTCACGGAGTCAGCCGCCGCAGAGCCAGTTCCCGCCACCGCAGATTCCATCGCCGCGACAGAGCCAGCCGTCACCGCCGCAGAGTGCGCCGCCGTCGCAGAGTCAGCCGCCGCCGCAGAGTGCGCCGCCGTCGCAGAGTCAGCCGCCGCCGCAGAGTCAGGCGCCGTCGCGGAGTCAGCCGCCGCCCTCGCGGAGTCAGCCGCCGCCGTCGCGGAGTCAACCGTCGTCGAGGAGTCAACCGCGGTCACAGAATCAGCCGCCGCGCTGTCCACTGCCGCCGACGAACCTTCGGCCTTCACGTCCGAATCGAGCTTCGAGTCGGCACCGCTACTCGATTTGGGGTCCGCTGCGGGCGCGATCACCCCAGCCGACGAGGTGCCGGATTTAACGGATTTATCCGTTGCGGCCGGAGCTTCGCTCTTCGTCGGCTGCGACACCCCACCCTTGGCTCGCGGCTCGCTGACCTCGGCCTGGGATTCGCTGACCCCTGCCGACGACTCGGTGACCTTAGCCTGTGGCTCGCCGGCCTTCGCCGGCGATTGCGCCACCTTCGCCTGCGGCCCGCTGACCTTCGCCTGCGAGCCCGTGACCTTTGCCTGCGTCCCGCTGACCTTCGCCGGCGATTCGCTGACCCTTGCCGGCGATTCGGTGACCTTGGCGTGCGGCTCCGTCTTCGGCTCCGGCGCGGCGACCTGCTCGGGCGCGGCGACCTGCTCGGGCGCGGCGATCTGCTCGGGCGCGGCGTTCTGTTCGGGCTTCCCGGTCGCCGGGCTTCCGGCGTACCCGGAAGGAGACTCAGTGACCGCACTCGCCTCAGCCGTGGCCGGGGGCGCGCTCTTCGTGGGCGCCTTGACCGGCTTTTTCGGCGGAGGAACCACGGTGGTCGCATCGATCGACGGCTTCGGCGCGGGAACCACGGTCGTGGCGTCGGCCGGCGACGGCACCACCGTCGTGGCGTCCACCGGCGGCTTGCCGACGACGCGCGGCATCACCGTTGTCGCGTCGGCCGGCATCGGCTTCGGGGTGGGCACGACTGTGGTGGCGTCGTTGGCGGGGGCCGGCCGGCCCCTGCGCGCGGCGGCGACGTCGGCCGCGGTGAAACCAGCGTGCCCGGCCCGGGTCGTCCGCGGCGGTGTGCCATTCGGGGGCTCGGGGCGCACGGCGTTGGGACGCGCCGCGTCGGGGGCCGGTCCCCGACGCGTACTCAAGAAAGCGGTCTTGTCGTCTCGCACCGGGGGACCGTCGACGCGGGTGGCGTCGAGGCGCGGCTTGTCGGTCTTGGGCGGATCGGTACGGGGCGGCTTGGCCGGGCGGTCGACACGAGTCGGCGTCTCGGCGGCCGGACGGCCCACAGTGGCCTTGCCCGGGGTGAAGATCGGCGGCCGGCCGTCGCCGGCCGCCGGACGGCCACTCACCACAGGAGGCTGCGGGGGCGGGTTGGTCGGGCGGACCGGCGGGCGGGGACCGGGCACGACGGGCGTGGTACCCGTGTTGGGCAGGCCGGTGCGGTCGCGGCCGACACCCGGGCGGCGCATGGTCGGGCTCATCGGGAACGTCAGCTTGCCGCGACGACCGGCGGCGCGCAGCAGCAGGCGCTCCGCTTCCTCGGCGTTGATGCGGTGTGCGGGGTCCTTACGCAGAAGACCATTGAGTACGGGCTTGAGCGGACCGGCGTTACGGGCCGGCGGCGGGTTCTCGGTCGCGAGAGCGGCCAGAGTCGCGATCGCCGACGGACGGGCGAACGGGGACGCGCCCTCGACCGCTGCGTACAGCGTCGCGCCGAGCGACCAGAGGTCGGCGGCGGGACCGGCCGAGCCGTCACGGGCCCGCTCCGGAGCGATGTACGCCGGCGAGCCGAGCACCAGACCCGTACGCGTGACATTGGGGTCGCCCGGCACGGTGGCCAGCCCGAAGTCGGTGAGCACGACGCGGCCGTCGGCGCCGATCAGAACGTTGCCCGGCTTGACGTCGCGGTGCACGACCCCGGCCCGGTGGGCGGCGCGCAGAGCGTTGAGAACACCAAGGCCCATTTCCGCGGCCCGTACGGCGTTGAAGGGACCTTCGGCGGCCAAGGTGTCCTGGAGCGAGCGCGAGGGCACGTACTCCATGACGATCCACGGGTCGGCATCGGTCCGCAGCACGTCGAACACACGGACCACGTTGATGTTGTTGAGCCGGGCGATCGCGCGCGCCTCGCGCAGCGACCGCTCACGCATCTCCTGCCGCTCGCCGGGCGTCAGACCGGGCGGCGGGACGAGCTCTTTGATGGCCACGTCCCGGTGCAGGACGACGTCTGTCGCCCGCCAGACGCGGCCCATGCCGCCCTGACCGAGCGGCGCGACGAGCCGGTAACGGTCTGCGACGATGAGCGGGGGCGAGGAAGACATCACGGAGAAAATACCCGGTCCTGTCGAGCCACAGCGAATCGATCAGCCGAGTGTGGGATACGTGTCACCGGATCTCCCTGGTCACGTCGTACGCTCGGTCGATGGATAAGGAACCGCTGGTCAGCGTCGTGCGCGGCGAACCGACCGATCTTGAGCTGGCCGCGCTGGTCACGGTACTGGCCGCGGCATCGGGCGCAGTGGATGGGGAGCCCCCGCGGATCACCTCGTCGGAGTGGACCCGCTCCGCACGCCCGTCGATGCGTCCCGCCTCCTGGCGCGCCTCCGCCCTGCCCCGCTAGATCATCGCCGGCCACTGTCCACAGCCACCCCCGAGGCTGGCGGCAACCGACTACTCTCACCCTCGCTGGTCCGGTTTTGTTCCGATCTTCGGGGGAGGATGGCGATGATTCCTGAGGAGGACCTCGGCCCCGCGTGGCTGCGCGACTACGGCACCACCGACTTCGGCCAGATCGAGGCCGACATCAGGGCGATGGAGCAGTTCGCGGCCAAGCTCGCCGCCAACGTCAAGGACAGCTACGCCCCCCATCTTGAGAGCGTGTCCGCCTCGATGGGCACCCCGCTGGCGCCCCTGCACGTCTCCTTCGCCGAGCTGGCCTCGTTCCTGACGGCCCACCGCGAGGCGCAGGACGTGACCCACCAGAACGTCTACAACTACGCGAACGGCACGCAGGGCTTCGCCTCGGCCGCCGCCGACATCAGCAAGAAGTACGCGGGCTCCGACGCCTTCTCCCACGCCAAGGTCAGCGACGTCGACAAGGCCTTCGACAAGTACGGCATACCCGAGACCACAACCGTCGAGGGAGACCTCTGATGCTGGCAGCAGACGGCGGAGGCGGCACCAACTGGTACGCCATGACCATCCCCGACATGCAGAACCTGATCCAGCAGCCCGACACGGCAAAGCACTACGAGCTGCTGACCGGCTGGAAACAGTCAGCCGACCTGATCACCGAACACCGCTGGCAGGTCCAGAACTACCGCGACAACTTGGCCGCCGTGTGGCCCCCGGAAAAGAACGAGGCCGCCCGCGCCTACTTGACCCGCCTGGACGAGCTGATCCAAAACCTGGACGAGACGTACGAGGCAGCCCTGGCCAACCACGACGCCTTCGCCTCAGCCACCTTGTCGATCAGCCTGGCCCAAAAAGACATCCAGGCCATCCACGACGAGTACATGGCCAACGCCCAGCTCTTGACCACTTTCAACACCGAGCAGCTGCAGGCCCAAAAAGCAGACCCAGACCGCACCCCCACCGAAAAGCCCCCCGTACCAGACGGCCACCAGGAGCAGCTACGCCAAAAGGCCGCCGCCCTACTAAGCACCGTAAGCAGCGATTTGGCTCTCGCCCAGGTCAGCATAAGAACCCCAAGGCCTTATCAGCCGAAGTTCACTGATGACGCTTCCCAGATCAATGATGGCTCTACCTATGTGGCGCCGCCAATCCCGCCTATCACGCCGAGCTTCGCTGCTGACAGTGCAAGCGGAGCATCCTCCAGGCGGCCGGAAATCACTTTTCCAAGCAACACCCCGCCCACGGGTACGCCGCCCTTAAGTAGCCAGCCCGGCATCGGTGCAGCGCTTCCCGGAATAGGTGGTCCGCAGCCAGGCCTTGGCGCAACACAACCCGGGCTCATCCTCGGCGGAACTACTCCGACAGCTGCCGCTCCATTGGGACCGCCTTCTATCGGACTGACGCCGACACCCGGCGTTCCGGGTGCCGCGCCGGGGCTCGGGTCGAATCCGGTCCTGTTTCCCCCGCTTGGAACGCTGCCAACGGGCGGGACTCCCTCTACTCAACCACCAGTCTCTGGATTGGGTCGCGGAGTAAGCACACCTCAAGAGGGTCTGGTCCGCGCGATTGGCCCGAACTCCGGAGGACTTCACGCCATGCCACCCGGCGGAATGATCGGCGCGGTTCCCGGCGGAGGGCTGGGTCAGCCTGGGACAGCACGACCTGGAGTTAGCCGCGTAAACCCCGTCGGTGGAGTAATTGGTGGTGGCGGACCTTCTGCCAAAGCAGGCATGCATGGAATTACAGGGCTAGAACATGCCGGCGGCAGCGCTATGCCCTACGGGCAAGGCGGACAGCGGCGCTCAGGCCGAACGGACAGCACCGACGGAACGCGCTGGGATCCCGATAACCCTTGGCAGACACCTGAAGGCGTCGACCCTGTGGTGGAGCCGTCGCGAGAACGACGGATCGATCCTGGGCCGGCGATCGGACTCTAAGTAATGCAACGCAAAAGTTTAGCAGCCGCCTCCGCGTTTCTTCTTGCAGGCATCGTAGTTATTCCCTCTAGCCCAGCAAGGGCCGACAGTTTCCGCAGTGACCAATGGCACTTGAGCGCTCTCAAAGTAGCCGACGCGCAAAACATTACAAAGGGCGCAGGGGTCAAAGTAGCAGTTGTCGACACCGGCACTTACCCGCATCCAGACCTAAAGGGCAACCTCCTTACGGGAAAGACCTTCGTGTCGGGGGAGAGCGGAAACGGTCAGAACGACCGAGCCGGCCATGGCACCGAGATGGCCGCGCTGGTAGCGGCCCACGGCCGCGGAGAAAATGGTGTCCTTGGCCTTGCTCCATCTGCTAAAATTATTCCCATAAAGATATCCAACTCGAAAAATGTGGCTCCGGCAAACGAGATGGCGGAGGGCATGAATTGGGCGATAGCGCAGGGCGCAGGCGTCATCAGCATATCGGCAGCGATTGGCCCTTCTTTTAAGGTTCAGGATGCAACGGCGAAAGCTATGGACGAGAACATCGTTGTGGTTGCATCCGTAGGTAACAGTTCTACGTCCACCATCGTAGGATTCCCGGCAGCGATGGACGGCGTTCTCGCGGTCGGGTCCGTAGGACGAAACGGTAAGTACTCTTCCACGTCACTTAAGACAGCTAAGGTGACAATCTGCGCTCCCGGTATCGATATAACGACCGCAGAGCCGAAAACTAGATATGCTGATATCGGAGGCACATCGCCCGCAACGGCCATTGTCTCTGGCGCTGCTGCGCTTGTTCGGGCTAAGTTCCCTCGGCTTTCCGCTGAAGAGGTAGTTCATCGACTCACCGCCACGGCTGACGATATTGGCCCTCCCGGACGGGACAATGAGTGCGGTTTCGGGCGGCTCAACCTTATTAAGGCGCTTACAGCCGATGTGATACCGCTTAATGCTGGCGCCTCAACAGCTCCAACCCCGGCTGTACCCACCGCCGCAGCGACGAGTCCTGTGGCCACTTCCGCTGCCGTCAGGACCGCCCAAAAGGAGGACTCGGAGGGTGGGAGTGGGCGTGGGCTCCTCTACGGCGGGATTGCTGCCGTGGTGGGGCTTGGGGGTGTTTTGGGCTTTGTGCTCCTTCGGCGGCGGCGTGAGGGTGTGTAGGTCTGCGGGGGAAACGCCGTCGTGTGTGCTGCTTTTGCGGGTGTTTGACTTGTAGCCTCGGGGCGTGCAGAAGGAACAGGACCTTGCGTATCGGCTGATTTTGGCGTCGGCCAGTCCGGCTCGGCGGCAGCTGCTTGCCGCGGCTGGGATTGACGCTGAAGTGATGGTCAGTGGTGTTGATGAGTCCGTGGTGGAGGCTGAGGACGCGTCTTCGCTGTGTCTTGCGCTTGCCCGTATGAAGGCTCGGACCATCGCCGCCCAGCTCAACGCCGACCCGGGGGTTGTCGTGCTCGGGTGTGACTCTGTTCTGGCCTTTGACGGGGAAATCTTCGGCAAGCCGGCCAACGCCGAGGAAGCGACCAAACGGTGGCTTCGCATGCGGGGCAAGTCCGGTGTTCTGCACACCGGGCATCACCTGACCAGCCTGGTCAGCGGGAAGCAGGCCGAGGCCGTCGGGACCACCACCGTGCACTTCGCCGATATCAGTGACGCGGAGATCGAGGCCTACGTCGCGAGCGGGGAGCCGCTGCACGTGGCCGGGTCCTTCACCCTCGACGGGCGCGGCGGAGCCTTCGTCGACCGGATTGAAGGGGACCCGGGTAACGTCATCGGGCTTTCGCTTCCGCTGCTCCGCACGCTCCTCGCCGAGATGGGTGTGCCGATCATCGAGTTGTGGAGCAAGGACTAGCTAGCGGACGCTTCGGGCGAATTCCCGGGCCGCCCACGCCACCGCGGCCACCGCCAGCACCGCCATGATGAGCAGGCCCTGCCACACGTCCGGCGCGCCCAGGTCGCCCCGGAACAGGGCCCTTGTGCCGTTCACCGCCCACGAGAACGGGTTCCAGTCGGCTATCCCCTGCAGCCAACCCGGCGCGAACGTCAACGGGAGCAGGATGCCGCTGAGCAGCAGCACCGGCTGGGCCACCGTGTTCATCAGCGGCGCCAGCGCGTCCTCGCTCTTCACCACCAGCGCCACGCCGTAGCTGAGCGCCGAGGTCATCAGCGAGATCAGGGCCAGCATCAGGTACGCCAGGAGCAGGTTGCCCAGGAACACGCGCAGGTCGAAGACGAGTGCGAGCAGGGTGATGATCACTGCTTGGGCGATCAGCGAGACCACGTCGCGCAGCGACCGGCCCAGCAGCAGGGCCAGGCGGCTCACCGGGGTCACCCGGGACCGTTCGATCACGCCCGCGCGCAGTTCGGCGATCAGGCCGAAGCCCTGGAACAGGCCGCCGAAGATGGCCAGCAGGACCAGCAGACCGGGGACGAAGATTTGGTACGCCTCGGCGTTGGAGCCCACCTGCAGGGCCGGCTTCAGCAGGGGCGCGAACAGCAGCAGGTACATGACCGGCTGAAAGACGCCCACGAAGATCCAGACCGGGTTGCGCAGGAGGAGCTGCATCTGCCGGTTGAAGATCAGTGAGGTGTCGCGCAGCAGCTTCATGTCAGTTCTCCCGCAGCGATCGGCCGGTCTTGGTCAGGAACACGTCGTCGAGGCTGGGCCGGTGCAGCTCGATCGTGCCGAGCGGAACCGACGCGGCGTCGAGGGCGCGCAGGATCTGTGGGATCGCCACGGCGCCGTCCTCCACGTACAGGCGCACGTTGTCCTCGTACGTCTCAAGCTTGTAGGAGGTCAAGGCCTGCGCCGCGGCCGCCACCGCGTCCACCGGCAGGCCGACCCGGACCACATCGCCGGAGATCTCCCGCTTGAGGTCGGCGGGCGTGCCCGAGGCGACGATCTCGCCGTTGTCCATGATGGAGATCCGGTCGCAGAGCGCGTCGGCCTCGTCGAGGTAGTGGGTCGTGATGAAGACGGTCATGCCCTCCGCGCGCAGCCGTCGGATCTCGTCCCACATGTGGGCCCGGCTCTGCGGGTCCAGGCCGGTGGTCGGCTCGTCCAGGAAGACGACCTTGGGCTCGTGGATGATGCCGAGCGCGATGTCGACGCGCCGGCGCTGGCCGCCCGAGTACGTCTTGCACTTCCGGTCGGCGTACTCACTCAGTTGGAAGCCGTCGAGCACCCGCTCGGCCCGCTGCTGGGCCTCCGCCTTGCCGATGCCGTAGAGCCGGGCCTGAAGCACCAGCTCTTCCCGGGCCGTCGAGTCGTCCCAGGTGCTGCCGCCCTGGGCGACGTATCCGATGCGGCGGCGCACCTCGCCCGGGTCGGTGCGCAGGTCGGCCCCGGCGATCGTCGCGGTGCCGCCGTCGGGCTCGATGAGGGTGGCGAGCATCCGCAGGGTGGTGGTCTTGCCGGCCCCGTTCGGGCCGAGGAAGCCGAAGATCTCGCCCGCGGCGACCTCCAGGTCGACGCCGCGGACGGCTTCGACGGTCTTTTTGTCGCGCCCCTGGCGCGAGGTGAACGACTTGCGCAACCCGCGAGTCTCTATCATGCGGGAAGCGTACGACCGTCAAGTTTTAGTAGTCAAATTTGATCAGTGATGCGTTTGGCGGTTCGTTCGCACCAGGCGATCTCCGCTTCCAAGATGACGGCGCTGCGCTCCCACATCCAGCTCACGTACTCCGGCTTGTTGTCCGCCCACTCGGCCTTCATCGCCGCGTCCAGCTGCTGAGCCGCCGCCGTCAGCTGGGTCGCCCGGCTGCGCAGGGCCGCCGCCGTCTCCTCCGGCGGAAGCGCCGGCAGGAACGAGAAGGCCGCCATGAACGGGTCGGTCGTCGGCGCCACGTTCCACCACTCCTTGCGCAGCAGCGCCTGGAACTCGGCCGCGCCCTTGTCGGTGATCTCGTACGTGGTCCGGGCCGGACGGGCGCCCACCTGCTCCGTCGCCACCTCGCGGAGCAGGTCTTCCTCGCTCAACTTGCGCAGGGCGTGGTAGATCGAACCGGGCTGGACGTTGGCCCACTTGTCGGCGTTCCAGCTCAGCAGCTCGCGGCGGACGTCGTAGCCGTGCACGGGCTGCATCCACTGGACCAGGCCGAGAATCATCATGCGCGTAGCGGACACCCTGTCAGCATAAAAGTGCCGCTAGGCTCACCTCGTGCGCAAGGTATTGATCGCCAACCGCGGCGAGATCGCCGTCCGGGTCATCCGGGCCTGCCAGGACGCCGGGCTGACCAGCGTCGCCGTCTACGCCGACAGTGACCGGGACGGATTACCGGCCCGGCTCGCCGACGAGGCGTACGCGCTGGGCGGAGAGACCGCCGCCGATACCTATCTGCGCATCGACAAGCTGATCGAGATCGCGCAACGGGCCGGCGCCGACGCCGTGCACCCGGGGTACGGCTTCCTCAGCGAGAACGCCGATTTCGCCCAGGCCGTGATCGACGCCGGGCTGACCTGGGTCGGCCCCACCCCGCAGGCGATCCGCGACCTGGGCGACAAGGTCACCGCCCGGCACATCGCGCAGCGGGCGGGCGCCCCGCTCGTGCCGGGCACGGCCGAGCCGGTGGCGGACGCCGACGAGATCATCGCGTTCGCCCGGGAGCACGGCCTGCCGGTGGCGATCAAGGCGGCGTTCGGCGGTGGCGGGCGCGGGCTCAAGGTGGCCCGCACGATGGAGGAGATCCCGTCGCTGTTCGAGAGCGCGACCCGCGAGGCGGTGGCGGCCTTCGGGCGCGGCGAGTGCTTCGTCGAGCGCTACCTCGACCGGCCCCGCCACGTGGAGGCGCAGGTCCTGGCCGACACTCACGGCAACGTGATCGTGGTCGGCACGCGGGACTGCTCGCTTCAGCGCCGCCACCAGAAGCTGGTCGAGGAGGCACCGGCGCCGTTCCTGAGCGACGAGCAGCGCGCCTCGATCCACTCCAGCGCCAAGGCGATCTGCCGGGAGGCCGGCTATCACGGCGCCGGCACGGTCGAATATCTCGTGGGCCAGGACGGGACGATCTCGTTCCTCGAGGTGAACACCCGCCTTCAGGTGGAGCACCCGGTCAGTGAGGAGACCGCCGGGCTCGACCTCGTGCGCCAACAGTTCCGTATCGCTGATGGCGCCACTTTGGACATTTCCGAGGACCCGGTGCCCCGCGGGCACTCGATCGAGTTCCGGATCAACGGCGAGGACCCGGGCCGCAACTTCCTGCCGGCGCCCGGCCAGGTCGCCGAGCTCGCGTGGCCGCTCGGCCCCGGCGTCCGCGTGGACGCGGGCGTCGAGAAGGGCAGCGTGGTCGGCGGCAACTTCGACTCGCTCCTGGCGAAGATCATCGTGACCGGCGCGACCCGCGAGGAGGCGCTGGAGCGCTCGCGGCGGGTGCTCGACGAAACGGTGGTCGAGGGCATCGCCACGGTGCTGCCGTTCCACCGGGCCGTGGTGCGCGACCCGGCCTTCACGAGCGAGCCGTTCACCGTGCACACCCGCTGGATCGAGACCGAGTGGGCCGGCGGCGTCGAGCCCTTCACCACCCCGGCCATGGGCGACGAGCCCGAGGCGCGCGAGACAGTCGTGGTCGAGGTCGGCGGCAAGCGGCTCGAGGTCCGGCTGCCGTCGCAGCTCCTGACCAGCCGCCCGGCCGGGCCGAAGGCGCCGGCGGCCAGGAAGACCAGAAGTGGCGCGACCGCCCAGGCGGGTGGGGCCGCGGCCCTGACCGCGCCGATGCAGGGGACGATCGTCAAGGTCGCGGTGGCCGACGGCGACACGGTCTCCGAGGGCGACGTGATCGTCGTGGTCGAGGCCATGAAGATGGAGCAGCCCCTTCAGGCCCACAAGGCGGGCACCGTGTCGGGGCTGTCCCTCGCGGTCGGCGAGACGGTCACGGCCGGCACTGTCGTCTGCACCATCGACTGACCGAGGCTCAGCGAGCGGTCACGATCCAATAACGAAGCTTTTCGTCGATCGGCACGGCGGCGACACCGCCGTTGCGCTCGATCGTGCGCCGGGACGCCACATTGTCGACGTCGCAGGTGACGAGTACCCGGTCGAGGCCGAGCGACGCCGCGATGGGCAGCGCGGCGGCCAGCATCGCGGTGGCGTGGCCCTGGCGGCGCGCCGACGGGCGTACGTCATAACCGATATGCCCGTTCCGCTGGCCGGCAACCCCGGGCGCCAGGCGCTGGCGGATGTTGAGCCGGCCCAGGTAGTCGACGCCCTCGACCCACCAGAGCACGGTGGTCGGCACGAACGAGGCCGGGCGGGGCGTCGCCTCGAGCGCCTGCGCCCGCAACGCGTCGACGAAGCTGCGGAAACCCGCCGGCTGTGACCACGTGGCCGACCAGACCCGCAGGTCACTACCGATGTTGCTGTGGTCGCCGGGCGAGCCTCGGCCCTCCGCCTCGTACTCGGCCATGGCCTCCAAAAAGGACTTCTGGACGTCGTAGACGGGAGCTGCGAGAACCGGCATCTGCCCAGGGTAGGCAAGCCCAGCACGGGGAGGCCCAGCGTGGGGAGGCCCAGCATAGGGAAGCCCAGCGTGGGGAGGCCCAGCGTGGGCAAGGAGACGGGCCGCCGGTACGGGACCTACCGACGGCCCGCCGGCCGGCACACCGAGAACGGGGGACCCGGAGTTCCGGCCACCTCACGGTACGCCCGAGGGGGCTCAGCGGAAAACTTGCCCGGTGACAAATAGGACAAGACGCGGTGGCGGGAGGAAAAACCGCGAGCGCCGGGGAGATCGAGACAATACCGTGTCAGGCATCACCGCCGACCGGCCCTGATCAGGAGCATCCTGAAACACAGCACATTCTCAGGTGCCTCCCCGGACAATTCCCGAGAGGCCCCTAACACCCCGTGAGGTAAAGGACCCATGACCGAACTGTTGACCATGATGGCAACACCGGCGTGGGCGTACCTTGCTCTCTTCGGCTTCCTCGCGGTCGACGCGATGATTCCGGTGGTCCCGATCCAGGCGATCATGATCACATCCGGCGCGCTGACTGTCTACGGAAATCTCAATCTCGCGCTGGTGATCGCCATCGGCGCGCTCGGCATGTTCACCGGCGACTCGATCGCCTTCAGTCTCGGCCGGTCCAGCAGCCTCGGCCGGTCCAGCGCCGACCTCGGCTCGGGCCGGCTGGCCGCGCTGCGCGCCCGCTACGGGCCCAAGCACGACGACGAGGCCAAAGAGGAGTCCAAGACCCGCCGCGCGGCCGAGCGTTTCACTCGCGGCCTGCGCCGGCCCGGCCCGCTCGTGCTGCTGCTCTGCCGGTTCGTGCCGGGCGGCCGGATGGCGGCCGGTTTCCACGCCGGCCGCCGGGGCTACCCGATCAAGCTGTTCATCCTGTACGACGGCCTGGCCGCGCTGGCCTGGGGCTCGTACGGCGGGCTGGTCGGCCACGTCGGCGGCACGGCCATCACCCAGTCGGCCTGGCGCCTGTTCGCGGTCGCCGCCACCGCCGCCGTGGTCTTCGGCACGGCGGGGTGGATCCTGGCCATCTTCGGCGGCCGCAAAGACGCCGAGGAAACCGTTACTGCAGCTCGTGAAGCATCAGCTGACGGGCCGCTTCCGCAATCGAGCCCGACAGCGACGGGTAGATAGTGATCGTGTGGGCCAGTTGGTCCACTGTCAGGTTGTTCTCCACCGCCATCGTGATCGGCAGGATCAGCTCGCTCGCCTTGGGCGCCACCACCACGCCGCCGACGATCTGACCGGTGGCCGGGCGGCAGAACAGCTTGACGAATCCGTCGGTCAGGTCGGCCATCTTGGCCCGGGCGTTGCCGGTCAGCGGCAGCATCACCTGGCGGGCGGGAACCCGGCCGGCGTCCACGTCGTTCTGGCTGACGCCGACGGTGGCCAGTTCGGGGTCGGTGAAGGCGTTCGCGGCCACGGTACGCAGGCGCAGCGGGGCGACGGCCTCGCCCATCGCGTGCCAGATGGCGATGCGGCCCTGCATGGCGGCCACGCTGGCCAGCGCGAGCACGCCGGTGCAGTCGCCGGCCGCGTAGACGCCGGGCACGTTGGTGCGCGACACCCGGTCGACCGTCACGTAGCCCCCGTCGCCGACCTGGACCCCGTACTCCTCAAGCCCGAGATCGGCCGTGTTGGGAACCGCGCCGACCGCGATGAGCGCGTGTGATCCCTCGATGACCTTGCCATCACCCAGCGTGACCTTCACGCCGTCACCGGTGTTCTCCACCGAACGGCCGCGGGCCTGGCTGAGAATGGTCATCCCGCGCTCGCGGAAGACCCGCTCGATCGCCATCGCGGCGTCGGCGTCCTCGTGCGGCATGACCCGCTCGCGGCTGGAGACCAGGGTGACCTTGACCCCCATGGCCAGGTACGCGCTGGCGAACTCGGCGCCGGTCACACCGGAGCCGATGACGATCAGGTGGGACGGCAGCTCGGTGAGGTCGTAGAGCTGGCGCCAGTCGAGGATCCGCTCGCCGTCGGGCCTGGCGGTCGGCAGCACGCGGGGCGTCGCACCCGTTGCCAGCAGCACCGTTGTGGCATCGACGGCATATTCGAGACCGTCGTGCGGGGTGATCAGCACCTGGTGGGTGTGGCCGAGGGTGTCCTCGCCGAGCCGCGCCCGGCCGTGCACCACGTCGACGCCCGCCTTGATCAGCTTGGCCTGGATGTCGCTCGACTGGGCCAGCGCCAGCCGCTTGACCCGCTCGTTGACCGCGGCCGCGTCGACCGTGACCCCGTCCAGGCCGGCCGAGCGGATCCCGAACCGCTCGTTGTGCCGATAGCCGGTCATCACCTCGGAACTGGCGATGAAGGTCTTGCTCGGCACACAGTCGGTGAGCACGCAGGCACCGCCCGGGCCGTCCGCCTCGACGAGGGTGACGTCCGCGTCGAGCTGGGCCGCCACCAACGCGGCCTCATACCCACCCGGTCCCCCACCGATGATCACGATCCGACTCACGACGCTTCCCTCCACGCTGCCAATGTGCCGACACGCACTCCTTGTATTCTCCACCACCGCCCGATCGGGCTATCGTCATCGCCGTGCGTCATTACGCCGCGTATGGCTCGAACCTCGACCCCGCCCGCATGCGGGCCTACTGTCCGCACTCGCCCATGGTGGGCGTGGGGTGGATAGAAGGCTGGCGCCTGACCTTCGCCGGTGAGGGGGAATTAGGCTGGGAGGGGGCGGTCACCACGATCGTCGAGTCGCCCGGCGACCGGGTCTTCGTCTCGCTCTACGACGTCCACCCCTGGGACGCCGCGCAGCTCGACGAGGTCGAGGGCGTGACCGCCGAGGCGTATCAAAAGGTCACCGTGCGTGTTTCGACGCTCGAGGGTGAGTTCAGCGCCTGGGTGTACGTGTTCGCCGGTTACGAGGGCGGCCTGCCGACCGCGTGGTATCTCTCCGAGATCGCCAACGCGGCCGAGAAGGCCGGCGCCCCCGACGACTACGTCGCCGAGCTTCGGCAGCGGCCCACCAGCACGCCGCCGCCGGAAGCTAAATGACCTTGCGGTAGACGTTCGCCTCGTACAGCGGCTTCATGCCGACGGCGAGATAGAGGCGCGCGGCCTGGGTCGGATTGGCCAGGTCGACGCCCAGTCCCGCCTTGGCGTAACCCTTGCGCGCGTACACGGCGAAGGCATGGCGCAGCAGCGTCTCTCCCAGACCCCGCTTGCGGTACGAGGAGAGCACTCCGAGCCTTTTCACCCAGCCCTCGTCGTGCGCGTCGCCGCTGTCGGCCGACGACTCCAGCGCGCCCACGACCCGGCCGTCGACCTCGGCCACGAACCACTCGTCGTACACGTGCACCGGCTCCTCGTCGAGGATCTTGCGCCACGCGTCGTAGTCGGCCGTCCGGTGGTCGGAGTCGAGGAACGCCTCGCTGATCACGCTGTGCACGGCGCGCATGTCGGCGTCGTCGTCCGGGCGGACCAGGCGGACGATGACGCCCTCGGGCGGCTCGGGCGCGGTGTGCGGCACCCCGTCGAGCGACATCTGCATGCGGGCGTGCTGCTTGAGGAACGTGAAGCCGTGGTCGAGCAGCGCCTGGATGTAGGGCTCCTCGGTCGGCACGGCGCCGGCTCGCACCTCGTACGGGCTGTGGCCGAACTCGACCGCCCGCTCGGCCGCCCGGGCCAGGATGATCTCGAGCAGCGGCACCATGGCCGGCCGGCCGAGCTCGGGCCAGACGTAGACCTCGACGAAGTCGCGGTCGATACCGGCCGCGTTCACCGGGAAGGCCCAGCCGACGACCTTGCCGCCCGGGTCGAGCGCGAGCCAGACGTCGCGGGCCATGTCGGTGTTCGGCTCGGTGAGCGACTCGCGCACCTCCTCGGCGCTGAAGTCGGGGTAGCCGAGGGCGGCGATGTCGCTGGCGTGCACGAGCTCGAGGATCGCGGGCACGTCGTCGAGGGTGGGCCGGCGCAGGCTCCAGCCGTCGGGAAGCTCGGTCATCGGAGCATCCGACCACGAGGCGCCCGCGGCGGGCCATCGAATTACGTCACGGGGCGAGGCGGTGCCGCAGCGACTCCAGCAGGCCGATGAGCTCGACCCGCTCGGCGAGGTCGAGCGACGCGTAGGCCTGGCCGGCCATCGCGTCGGCCACCGAGTCGGCCCACATGAGCCGGCGCACGATCGGGCCGGCCGGCGGGTAGGGCGGCTGCCAGCCGAACGCGACGGCGCCGGTCTCCCCCTCGGGCCCGGCGATGATCGCCTGGAGCGGGGTGAGCCCGCTGGCCCGCACGGCCACCAGGTGCACGCCGAGCCGGTGCTCGTGCAGCAGGTGCAGCAGCACCGCGGCCTGGGCGCCGGCGCTCTGTTCGGGCACCGGCATGGCTCGCCAGGCGGCGAACAGCGGCAACCCGGCGTAGTCGACGGCGCTCACCACCCGGTGGGTCAGCTCGTGCAGCCGTCCGAGCCGGGGGAAGCCACCGAGCTGCTCGGCGCCCCAGGTGCAGAGCTCGTGCAGGTGCCAGGTGGCCACCTCCATGGGCGCGGAGGTCTTGGCGGTCGCCTCCCAGCCGTCGATGACGGCCTCGGGCGCGATGAAGCCGATGGCGGCGGCGACGGTCTCCGGGCGGACGTCACCGAGCGCGCCGGCGCGCGCCGATACGTGGTAGGCCCAGCCGGAAAGGCCGAGCAGGCGGGCCCGGCGAAGTGTCTGCGGCGACTCGGCAAAGGCGCCCACGATGGTGGCGAGTCCCGTTTTGGCAGTGGCGGCAGCCTGTTCGGGGGTCACCCGCCCGATTCTGCTCTCCTCGGACCGTTTCGGAAAATAATCTTCCCGCTTGGGGCGGCCAAACGGATCAATCCGACTCGTCAGCTTCAAGATCCTCCAAGGCGGCCTGGACGTCGCCGACCTCGCGCCGGGCCGCCGCGGCGGCCCGTTCGGCGTCGCGACGAGCCTGCTTGCGGCGGGCGACCTCGGCCTGCGCTTCGGTACGCCGGCGTTCCAGTTCCGCCAGCTCGGCGTCCAGGTCCTCCACGACGTGACCAGCGTCACGTTCCGCGCCCTCGGCCTTCTCGAGCTGCTCGTCGGCCCGGCGCTCGGCCGACTGGGCCGTGCCCAACCGTCGGCGGAGCTCCCGCTTGCGCTGCTCCCGCTCACGGCGGCGGCGCTCCTCGGCCGCCCGCTCCCGCGCCGACGGCTGCGGAAGCTCGATGACCTCGGCCTCGTCGTCGTCCTCGTCCGGCACGTCGGTGACCAGACGGAGGCGGGGGCGGGGCACCTCGCCGAAGCCGGCGTAGGTGGCGGCCCGGATCAACCGGCCGGTACGCACCTGGGCCGCGACCTCCGGCTCGGCCATGGCCGCCGTCAGCGTGGCCTCCACCTCGCCCAGCGGCAGCTTGAGGCCCGGCTCCTCGGCCCGGGCCAGCTTGCCGGCCGCGTTGACCAGAGCCGACACCACCTGCCGGCGCTGGGCGGTCAACTCCCGCAGCGCGTCGCCGTCCAGGCCCCGCTGGGCCTCGCGCAGCGCGGTGGCCAGGTCGGCCAGTTCCTCGACCAGCTCCGGGCGGCGCAGCGCGAGCAGGTTGACCACCCACGCGGCCACTGTCGGCTTCTTGAGCGCGGCCAGCCGCTTGGCGGTGGCCTTGTCCCCGGCCTTGCGGGCGTCCTCGACCGCGGCCGTGCGGGCCGCCACGAAGCCTTCCGGCGGCGCCTCGTACAACCGCTGGATCAGTTCCTCGGTGGCTGTGCTCATGTAAGTCAGTCGATGACCGTGCCGGGTGCCACGTGCGCCCACGCCGTGCCGGACAGCCTCTCCGAGAGGCCGCCGTAGATCTTCCGGCCGTTCGCGTTGAGCAGACCGTCGTGCAGCGCGAACGCCCGTCCGGGCCGGACGGCCCGGATGAAGTCGATCGACTCCGACGCCCTCATCCACGGAGCATTGATCGGCGCGAACAGCGTGTCCACCGTCGTGTCCACCGGCACGGTGAACGAGTCACCCGGGTGGTAGAGGTTCGTGTTCGCGTCGGCGACCAGATAGGCCAGGTTGACGATCCGCGGGATGTCCGGGTGGATCACCGCGTGCTGCCCGCCGTGGGCCGTGACCTGATAGCCGGCGACCTCCAGACGCTGACCCGGCTCGACCGCGACCGTCTCGCCCCGGAAGCTGGTCAGCGTCGCCAGCACCGCGGGGTGGGCGTAGATCCGCGACACCGACGCGATGGTCTCGTGATCGACGTGGTCGGGATGCTCGTGGGTGATCAGTACCGCGTCCGCCCCGTCGACCGCGGACCGCTCGCTGAAGTTGCCCGGGTCGATGACGAGGACGCCCTCGCCCTCGACGCGAAGGCAGGAATGCCCGAACTTGGTGATGCGCATGGGACCCTCCGTCGCCGCCGATTCGTGACCAGTCTGCCGGAACCGTGAAGGCGGTGCCGCACGTCCCAAACCCACATCTCTAGCGGGGACAGGGAGACACACTATGCGTGCTATCCGTAACCGGAAGACATATCTCGCGGCGACCGTCCTGATCACCGGCCTTCTGGTCGCCGGATGCAGCGCCGATTCCAGCGATTCGCAGAGCACCAGCGGCGCCGCCCAGGCTCCGGCGGCGGCGCCCAACCAGGCGCCGGACCAGGCCAAGGGAGAGGCCGCGCCGGCCCAGGGCCAGGACACCACCGCGCAGGCGCCCGACCTGCGCGTCGAGCAACGCTCGATCATTTACCGAGGGTCTCTTTCGGTACGGGTGAAGGACGTCAACGCCGCCGCCGGGCAGGCCACCGGCATCGCCACCACGGCCGGCGGCTTCGTCGGCGGCGACAACCGCACCAGCGGCTCGGGCGCCGGCAGCGCCACCCTCGAGCTGCGCATCCCGGCCGCCAAGTTCGGTCAGGTCGTCGACCAGCTGGCCAAGCTCGGCGACGAGGAGCAGCGCCAGATCAGCACCGAGGACGTCACCGAGGCGGTCGTCGACCTGGACGCGCGGATCGCCGTGCAGCAGGCCCGGGTGGACAGCGGCCGCAAGCTGCTGGCTCAGGCCAAGTCGCTGGACGACCTGGTCATGCTGGAGCGCGAGGTGGCCACCCGCGAGTCCGACCTGGCGTCGTTGCAGGCCAAGAAGCGCAACCTGGCCGACCTGACCGCGCTCTCCACGATCACCGTCACCTTCCTCGACCCGGACGCCGACCCGGTGGCCGGAGCCGACGACGACCCGCCGGGCTTTCTGGCCGGGCTCGGCGCCGGGTGGGACGCGCTGCTGGCGTCGCTGAGGGTGCTACTGACCGTGCTCGGCGCCCTGCTGCCGTGGGTGATCGCCATCGGCCTGCCGGCGTGGGCTGTCCTGTACGCGGTCCGGCGGCTGCGGCGCCGGCCGACCGGGCCGGCGTCCGCGGCGTTGGCAACCCCGGCCCCGGCGCCGGCCGAAAAAGACTGACGGCTCCGGCTCAGAACGCGCCGGTCGCCAGGGCGGCGAGGGCGGTGTGGGCCATGACGCGGATGCCGTAGCCGATGCAGTTCTCGTCCACGTCGAAGTCGCCCTGGTGCAGGTCGTGCTTCTCGTCCGAGCCGGGGCGGGCGGTGCCGAGCCGGATCATCGCGCCCGGCACGTGGTCGAGGTAGAAGGCGAAGTCCTCGCCACCCATGCTGATCTCGGCCTCGACCACCCGGTCGGCGCCGAGAGCGGCGCCGGCCGCCCCGGCGATCACGGCCGCCGCCATCCGGTCGTTGATCACCGGCGGAACGCCGCGGTGATAACCCACCTCGACGTGGGCCCCGGTCGGCGCCACCACGTCCTGGATCAGCTGGGTGATCAGCTCGGGGGCCTGGCGCCAGGCGTCCCGGTTGAGGATGCGCACCGTGCCGCGGGCCTCGCCGACGCCGGGGATGGCGTTGGGCGCCTCGCCCGCGTGCACCGAGCCCCACACCATGGACACTCCGGCCCGCGGGTCGATGCGGCGGCTCAGCAGCGACGGCACGTCGACGATGATCCGGCCGAGCGCGTGCACCAGGTCGGCCGTGAGGTGCGGCCGGGCGGTGTGCCCGCCGGGGCCGGTGACCTTGACGTCGATCATGTCGGCGGCCGCGGTGAACGGGCCCGAGCGGACGCCGACCAGGCCGGCCGGCAGCTGCGGGTAGCAGTGCAGGGCGTAGATCGCGGCCACGTCCTTGAGGCCACCGGCGGCGATCACGTGCGGCGCGCCGGAGGGCACCGACTCCTCGGCCGGCTGGAAGATCAGCCGGACCCGGCCGGGCAGCTGGCCGCGCTCGTCGAGCTGGGCGAGGGCCAGGCCGAGGCCGAGCATGACGGTGGTGTGCACGTCGTGGCCGCAGGCGTGGGCCACGTTGGGCACTGTCGAGCGGTACGGCACGTCCTTGAGGTCCTGCAACGGCAGCGCGTCGAGATCGGCCCGGAACGCGATCACCCGGTCGCCCTGGCCGATGTCGCAGATGACGCCGTTGCGGTCGGGCAGCAGCTGGGGCGAGAGGCCGGCCACGGCCAGCTCGCGGGCGACCAGCGCCGCCGTCTCGAACTCGCGATAGGAGGGTTCGGGGTGGGCGTGAATGTGCCGTCGAATCGCTACGAGCTCCGCGCCGCGGGAGGCGAGCCAGCGGTCGAGCTGGCCGGGCAGGGGCTCGGCACCGGGCAACGGCCCGGGCCACTCCGTCTGGGCCCCTTCGGGCTCCGTCAGAGCAGTAGTCACGTCGGCTTCCGTATCACTAGTGAAGTTTTTGCCGGGTTTTTATGACGCGCGACAGCTTAGACCGTTTTACGTAACGCTGTGCAACGCCTTTCCCGCACACGCCTACAAACGGTTACGGACCGTTGAGGTGACGCGGTTCAACGGCTGCGACCCGACGATTCAGCCCGGATCACGGGATGAGAGCCGTCAGAAGCGCTCGACGGGGCGGTAGACCCCCCACACGCCGCGCAAGGTGTGGCATACCTCGCCCACTGTGGCACGAAGACGCAACGCCTCTTTCATCAACGGTAGGACGTTGTCGTTCCCACCGGCGGCCTTCGCCAAATCCGCCAGGGCTGTCTCGACCGCCACACTGTCGCGTTCCGCCCGCAGCGTGGCCAGCCGGGCCACCTGGGCCGCCTCGATCGCCGGGTCGACCCGCAGCGGCTCGTACCGCTCCTCGGTGTCGGCGACGAACCGGTTGACGCCCACCACCACCCGCTCGCCGTTGTCGATCTCGTTGGCGATGCGGTACGCCGACGTCTCGATCTCCTGTTTCTGGAAGCCCTGCTCGATCGCGTCCACCGCGGACCCGTACGAGAAGACCCGGTCGATCAGCTCGGTGGCCTGTTTCTCCACCTCGTCGGTGAGCGCCTCGATGGCGTACGAGCCGGCGAACGGGTCGACCGTGCCGGTCAGTCCGCTCTCGTAGGCCAGCACCTGCTGGGTGCGCAGGGCGAGCCGGGCCGATTTCTCGGTCGGCAGGGCGATGGCCTCGTCGTACGCGTTGGTGTGCAGCGACTGGGTGCCGCCGGCGACCGCGCCGAGCGCCTGGATCGCCACCCGCACGAGGTTGACCTCGGGCTGCTGGGCGGTGAGCTGCACACCGGCCGTCTGCGTGTGGAATCGCAGCATCAGCGATTTCGGGTCCTTGGCGCCGAACTCGTCGCGCATGATCCGGGCCCACATGCGGCGGGCGGCCCGGAACTTGGCGATCTCCTCGAGCAGGGTGGTGCGGGCGACGAAGAAGAACGACAGCCGAGGCGCGAAATCGTCGACGGCCAGGCCGGCGGCGAGCGCCGCCCGGACGTACTCCATGCCGTTGGCGAGGGTGAAAGCGATCTCCTGAGCGGGCGACGCGCCGGCCTCGGCCATGTGATAGCCGGAGATCGAGATCGTGTTCCACTTCGGGATCTCTTTACGGCAGTACGCGAAAGTGTCGGCGACCAGCCGCAACGAGGGTTTCGGCGGGAAAATGTACGTGCCGCGGGCGATGTACTCCTTGAGGATGTCGTTCTGGATCGTGCCCTGCAGGGCCGAACCTTCGACGCCCTGCTCCTCGGCGACCAGTTGATAAAGGAGCAACAGCACCGAGCCCGGCGCGTTGATCGTCATCGAGGTGGACACCTGGTCGAGCGGGATCTTGTCGAAGAGCCGCCGCATGTCGTCGATGGAGTCGATCGCCACCCCGACCTTGCCGACCTCGCCGTGCGCGATCGGCTCGTCCGAGTCGTAACCCATCTGGGTGGGCAGGTCGAAGGCCACCGACAGGCCCATGGTGCCGGCCGCGAGCAGCTGGTGGTAGCGCGCGTTCGACTCGGCCGCGGTGCCGAAGCCCGCGTACTGCCGCATGGTCCAGGGGCGCTTGGTGTACATCGTGGGATAGACACCCCGCGTGTACGGAAACTCGCCGGGCTCGCCGATCGGAGCGTCGCCGACGTCGCCCGGACGGTAAACCGGCTTGATCTCGAATCCCGACTCCGCGTTCACACCGGTGATCCTAAGGCTTCGTTCAATGCGAACGAGTGAGGACTTTTGCACTCAGCGTCCGAATCCGTCCACCGAATGCGATTTCCCCGTCACCTACCGTCGAGTTCAGGTAAACACGAGCCCCGCGACTTTCAATTAGGGGTGCGAACCCGGCAAGATGGCGGGGTTGGTCGACGGCCCCTAGACCCCCTCGGTGGCATCCTCAGTGACTCAGATTCCGACGTGGAGCGGCGGCAACACGGCTCCCACCAGCGGACGCGCAGCCCCTGGCACGCTCATCGGCGGGCGGTACACACTCCGTGCCGCTGTGGGCCACGGTGGCATGGGCACGGTCTGGCGCGCGGCGGACACGCTGCTGCGCCGTGACGTGGCGATCAAGGAGGTCATCCTCCCGCCCGGTCTCGCCCCCAGCGACCGCGACGCGATGTACGAGCGGACCATGCGCGAGGCGCGCGCGGCCGCCGCCCTGCAGCACCCGGCGGTCGTGCAGGTCTACGACGTCGTGCACGAGAACGGCCGTCCCTGGATCGTGATGGAGCTGCTCGACGCGCGCAGCCTGGCCGACATGGTGATCGAGGACGGGCCGGTCACGCCCCGCGTCGTCGCCAAGATCGGTATCGCGCTGCTCGGCGCCCTCGAGGTGGCCCACGCGCACGGCGTGCTGCACCGCGACGTCAAGCCGGCCAACGTGCTGATCTGCTCCGACGGCCGCTGCGTGCTGACCGACTTCGGCGTGGCCCGGATGCCGACCGACGTGCAGCTGACCACGCCCGGCATGGTGCTCGGCTCGCCGCACTTCATCTCGCCCGAGCGGGCCATGGGCAGCGAGTTCGGCCCGCCGAGCGACCTGTTCTCGCTCGGCGTCACGCTCTACACCGCGGTCGAGGGCCGGCCCCCGTTCGACAAGGGCGACCCGATCGAGACCATGCACGCGGTGGTCGAGGACCCGCCGGCCCCGGCCGTGCGGGCCGGATCGCTCACCCCCGTGCTGATGGGCCTGCTCGAAAAGGACCCGGCCCGGCGGATGGACGTGCTGACCGCGCGCACGATGCTGCGTCAGCAACTGGCCGGCCCGCTGGCCAGCAAGAGCCCGCCGCACATGATGACCGACCCCTACTCGGTCGTCCCCTCGCCGCGCCCGCCGGCGGCGCCGGCCGAGACCCAGCCGATCCCGCCCCAGCCGAGCGGCCAGATCGGTGGCCGGGCCATGCTGTCGCCGGGCGACTCGCTCACCGACCACCTGGCCAAGCTCCAGCAGGAGAACACCGCGCCGGCCCGCCGCGGCGGCCCGGGCGAGCTCCCGCCGACCGGCACCATGCAGGCGCCGCCGCCGCGGCCCACCGGCGACACGACGAGCGTTCTGCCGCCCCGCGAGGCGTGGAACGGCGCCCGCGCGGCCCGCGAGCCGATGGCCGGCGGCACTGTCGTGCAGAGCCCGGCGGCCAAGCGCAAGGCGATGATCGACAACGCCGTGGGCACCGCCAAGCAGGTCACCGGTCGCGCGGTCACCACGGTCAAGGGCTGGCCGCGGCAGAAGCAGCTCATCGCCGGCGGCGGAGCCCTCGGTGTCGTACTCCTGCTGGTCCTGGTCTTCTCGCTGACCGGCGGCGGCGGGGACGACAAGACCCCGGCGGCCGCGCCGCCGTCGGCGGTCGAGAACGTCGCGCCGACCTTCGCCACGCAGGCGTACAAGGACCGCGGCATCAGCGTGCTGGTGCCCGCCGGCTGGACCCGCAAGGCCGCCGGAAGCTGGGTCGACTACGCCGACCCGCAGGACGCCAAGCGCAAGGTCCGCATCCTGATCGAGAAATCGAAGGGCACGCCGACCTCGTTCCTGGGTGTGGCCGAGAGCAACCTGAAGAAGGGCACGACGTCCTGCACCACGCCGTACAGCCGGGTCGGTCTCACCGAGACCAAGATCTCCGGCCGGGACGGCGCGGTGCTGGAGTACAAGTGCGGCAGCGGCGCGGAGGGCCGGCACGGCCTCTGGGGCGCGGTGGTCTCCGGCGGCAAGGCGTACTCGTTCTACCTGACCACCAAGGAATCGCAGTTCGAGACCAGCAAGCCGATCTTCGACCAGATGATCAAGTCGTACGCCCTGGGCTCCGCCTGACGATCCGCTGTCGTGCTATCAAGTCTGGATGGCACCTGACGAACTGCGATCCCTCGCGGAGACCTGGCTGGCGGACGACCCCGACCCGGCCACCCGCGCCGAGCTGACCCGGCTCATCGACGGCCTGCCCGGCACCGCCGCCGAGCTGAGCGACCGGTTCGCCGGCCCGCTCACCTTCGGCACGGCCGGGCTGCGCGGTCGCCTACGGGCCGGGCCGAACGGGATGAACCTCGCGGTCGTCACCCGGGCCGCGGCCGGCCTGGTCACCTGGCTGGCCGAGCAGGGCGGCGAGGGGCCGCTGGTGATCGGGTACGACGCCCGGCACGGCTCCCGCGAGTTCGCCGAGCAGACCGCCCGCGTCGCGACCGGCGCCGGGCGGGAGGCCCTGCTGATGCCCGGGACGCTGCCGACGCCCGTCCTGGCGTACGCCGTGCGGGCCCTGGACGCGGTGGCCGGGGTGATGGTGACCGCGAGCCACAATCCGCCGCAGGACAACGGCTACAAGGTCTATCTGGGCCGCGGGCTCGGCGGTCCGGCCGGCGACGGCGCGCAGATCGTCCCGCCGGCCGACGCCGGCATCGAGGCGGCCATCCGGGCCGTCGGGCCCCTGTCCGAGGTCCCGCTGGGCGGTCCGGGCACGCTGATCGAGGACAAGACGATTGAGGGGTACGCCCGGAGCGCCGCCGCCACCCTCAGCGAGGGCGGCCCCCGGGACCTCGCGATCGCCTACACCCCGATGCACGGGGTGGGCGGCGGCACGTTCCGGGCCGCCTTCGCGGCGGCCGGCTTCCCGGCCCCGGCCGTCGTGGCCGAGCAGGCCGAACCCGACCCCGAGTTCCCCACCGTCGCCTTCCCCAACCCGGAGGAGCCGGGGGCGATGGCCCTGCTGCTCGCGCTCGCCCAGGGCACCGGGGCCGACCTGGCCATCGCCAACGACCCGGACGCCGACCGGTGCGCGGTGGCCGTCCCCACCGCCGGCGGCGGGTGGCGGCCGCTGCGCGGCGACGAGCTGGGCGTGCTGCTCGGTGACTACCTCATCCGGCGGGGCGTCCCCGGGACGTACGCCACCACGATCGTCTCCTCGCAGCTGCTGGGCCGCCTGTGCGCGGCCCGGGGCGTGCCGTACGCGGAGACGCTGACCGGCTTCAAATGGATCGTGCGGGCCGCCGAGGACCTGGCCTACGGATACGAGGAGGCGCTCGGTTACTGCGTCGCCCCGTCGCTCGTGCGGGACAAGGACGGCATTACGGCCGCCCTCACGGTGGCCGAGCTGGCCGCCGGGCTCAAGGCCGAAGGGCGCACCCTGGCCGACCGGCTCGACGAGCTGGCCGCCGAGTTCGGGGTGCACGCCACCGACCAGCTCTCGGTCCGGGTCGACGACCTGGCCGAGATCGGGGTGGCGATGCGACGCGCCCGCAGCGCGCCGCCGGCGACCCTGCTCGGCGCCCCGGTGGCCACAACCGATGACACGGCCAACAACGTGCTCACCTTCCGCACGGAGTCGGCGCGCGCGGTGATCCGCCCGTCAGGCACCGAACCCAAGCTCAAGGCGTACCTCGAAGTGGTCGAGCCGACCGGCGAGGGTGACCTGACCGCGGCCCGCACCCGCGCCGCGTCTTCCCTGGTCACCTTGCGGCAGGAGATCGCCGCCGCGCTGGGCGTCTGAGATTTCGCCGGGCGCGCCTTTTCACGCGCGCCCGGCGTCACCCGTCATGCCGGCTTGGGAGCGCCGAGAGCGGCCGTGATGGCCCGGCCCAGCGTCGCCACCACGAGGGCGACGGACGGGCGGACGATCGAGTCCTCCAGGTTGGCGCTGCCCGAGAAGCCGGCGCCGGCGGCGATCTGCTCCAGACGCTCGTGCGCCTGGGCCGCCTGCTCGGCGGGCAGGCGCAGGGCCGGCTCCATGCGGGTCGCCACGAGCAGCGTGGCCAGGGCGGCGGTCCGCTCGTCGGTCGGGCCGTCGGTGGTCAGCGCCTTGGCCAGCCGGCCCCGGATCTCGGCCTCGAAGGCGGGGTCGGTCGTCGGGTAGCGGTGCACGTGGATGAAGCCCTGCTGGGTCTCGTCGACGTCCTGGACGACGCCGCGGGCGCACAGGTCCTCGAGCACCCGGGTCCGCAGGCGGTGCCGCAGCCGCTGCAGCCACTGGGCCGGGGTGTGCGGCTCGTCCTCGGCGGCCTTGGCGAGGACGGCGTCGGCGATGGGGTCGCCGATCGGCCGGTTGTCGATGACTTTGAGGTACCCGTCCACGTACGCGACACGTCCCGCCAAGGCGAGATCGACCAGCACAGCCGCGGCCATGCCGAGGTCGAGCCCGATGCGGGATCCGGTCGCCTTGCCGGTCTGGTCGTCGTACGCGAGGAGTAGCAGTTCCTCGGCGAGCGCGATGGAGGTCATGGCTCGAAACGATAGTGTCCCCAGTCACGCAGACCGATCGTCAGGACGGTTATATCCCGGTTGCTTCCTTATAGAGTCGCGCTCGTGCAGGCAATCATCGCAACCCTCGGCTACGTACTGTCCCCCGCCGGCGACGAGGTGCTCATGATCCGTCGTGACACCCGCCCCGACGACCTCCACTACGGCAAGTACAACGGCCTGGGCGGCAAGCTCGACCCGGACGAGGACGTCGTCTCCGGCATGCGCCGCGAACTCAAGGAGGAGTCCGGCCTCGTCGCCACCTCAGTCGAGCTGGCCGGAACCATCTCGTGGCCCGGCTTCGGCCGCAACGGCGCCAACTGGTTCGGCTTCATCTTCCGGATTCCGACGTGGACCGGCACCCCCCTGCCCTCCAACGACGAGGGCAGCCTGCACTGGATCCCCGTGGCCGACGTGCTGGCCGGCCGAATCCCGATGTGGGAGTCCGACCGCCACTTCCTGCCGCTGGTCTTCGCCGCTTCCCCCACCGTCTTCCACGGTGTCATGCCCTTCTCCTCCGGCAAGGCCCTGAGCTGGTCGTACACGTCGCTCTAACCGCAACCAAAGTCGCACTTCGCCCGCAATGAGGTGAAGTGAGGCCAGCCAGCTCAGCAGCGTGAACCGCACCCCGCTCACACGGGGACCACGCCGGCTCGCGCCGCTGCTGGGCATGCCCCGCCTCCACGGTGCTGCGGCTCTGACACGCCACGGTCTGGCTCGACAGCTGATCCGCCGGCGTCAGGAAGACCGGCCGGCCGCGACGATGGCGGCTGGTACGCGGCCGCGACAGCCATTCGATCGCCGACGAGCCCGGACCCGGCGGCTAAGTCCCAACGTTTCCGACGCCGAACTGCTGACCATGGCTGTAGCTCAGGCACGTCCTGGCCGTCGCCCTGGAGGAAGATCCGCGGCTACTCACTCGGTTGCTGCGCCCGTCTTACCGCGATCGAACCCCACACCCCGGTGAAACACCTACTCGAACCCACTCGTCAGACCTGATCAGGTCAGCAGTCGCCGACGACCACTCACCCGGATCAGGACTTACTCGTCTAGAAGCGGCGCATGCCGCCGAACTGTCGGTCGCCGGCGTCTCCCAGGCCCGGGACGATGTACTTCTTCTCGTTCAGGCCCTGGTCGATCGAGGCCGTGACCAGCCGCAGCGGCAGCCCCGAGGCCTCGAGCGCCGCAACCCCCTCAGGAGCCGCGAGCACGCAGCAGATGATCACGTCGGTGCAGCCGCGGTCGACCAGCAGCTGGCAGCAGTGCAGCAGGGAGCCGCCGGTGGCCAGCATCGGGTCGAGGACCAGCACCGGCTGTCCCGACAGGTCGCCCGGCAGCGATTCCATGTACGCCCGCGGCTCGTACGTCTTCTCGTCGCGGGCCAGCCCCACGAAGCCCATCGACGACTCGGGCAGCAGGGCCAGCGCCGAGTCGGCCATGCCGAGGCCGGCGCGCAGGACCGGGACGATCAGCGGCGGGTTGGCCAGCCGGGTGCCCTCGGTGGGCGCGACCGGCGTGTCGATCGGGTATTTCTCGGTGGCGAAGGAGCGGGCCGCCTCGTACACGACCATGGTGGTCAGCTCGTGCAGGGACGCCCGGAAGACCCCCGAGTCGGTGTCCGCTTTGCGCATCGCGGTGAGCCGGGTCTGGGCGAGCGGGTGATCTACAACGAGTACGTCCACGGGCACAACCTACCGGTCATTCAAGATCAACTGTCGGGGGCCCGCGTAGAATCCCTTTCATGACTGCGACAGCGACGTCAAGGCTGTCCGGCCTGCCCGATTCCGCCTCTGATCTCCGGACTTTCCTGCACGGACTGCCCGGCGTCGACAAGGTGGGCGTCGAGGCCAGGGCGGCGGCGCTCGGCACCCGATCGGTGAAGACGACCGCCAAGGCCCACGCCATCGACCTGGCCATCCGCATGGTCGACCTGACCACGCTCGAGGGCGCGGACACCCCGGGCAAGGTGCGGGCCCTCTCGGCCAAGGCCCTGCGGCCCGACCCCTCCGACTCCAGCTGCCCCGCGGTGGCGGCCGTCTGCGTTTATCCGGCCATGGTTCCGTACGCGGCCGAGGTGCTCGCCGGCAGCGGCGTCCACCTGGCCAGCGTGGCCACCGCGTTCCCGTCCGGCCAGGCGCCGCTGGACGTCAAGCTGGCCGACACGCGCGACGCGGTGGCGGCCGGCGCCGACGAGATCGACATGGTGATCAGCCGGGGCGCGTTCCTGGCCGGCGACTACGGCAAGGTCTTCGACGAGATCGTCGCGGTCAAGGAGGCGTGCGGCTCGGCCCACCTCAAGGTCATCCTCGAGACGGGCGAACTGGCGACGTACGACAACGTGCGCCGCGCCTCCTGGCTGGCCATGCTGGCCGGTGCCGACTTCATCAAGACCTCGACCGGCAAGGTCCCGGTGGCGGCGACCCTGCCGGTCACGCTGATCATGCTCGAGGCGGTGCGTGACTTCCGCGCCCGGTACGGGCGCCAGGTCGGCGTCAAGCCCGCCGGGGGCATCCGTACGACCAAGGACGCCATCAAGTACCTCGTGATGATCAACGAGACCGTGGGCGACGACTGGCTCGACCCCGACTGGTTCCGCTTCGGCGCGTCCTCGCTGCTCAACGACCTGCTGATGCAGCGCACCAAGCTCACCACCGGCCATTACGCCGGTCCGGATTACTTCACCCTGGACTGAGGTGGCCATGTTCGAGTACGCCCCCGCGCCCGAGTCCCGCTCGGTCGTCTCCATCGCCCCGTCCTACGGGCTGTTCATCGACGGCGCGTTCAGCGAGGCCAAGGACACCTTCAAGACGGTCAACCCGGCCAACGAGGAGGTCCTCTCCGAGGTCGCCCTGGCCGGGCCGGAAGACGTCGACCGCGCCGTCGCGGCCGCCCGGCGCGCCTTCGAGAGCTGGTCGGCGCTGCCCGGTTCGGAGCGCGCCAAGTACCTGTTCCGCATCGCGCGGATCATCCAGGAGCGTTCCCGCGAGCTGGCCGTCCTCGAGTCGCTCGACAACGGCAAGCCGATCAAGGAGTCGCGCGACGTCGACCTGCCGCTGGTCGCCGCCCACTTCTTCTACTACGCGGGCTGGGCCGACAAGCTGAAGTACGCCGGCTTCGGCCCCGACCCGCGCCCGCTCGGCGTGGCCGGCCAGGTCATCCCGTGGAACTTCCCGCTGATGATGCTGGCCTGGAAGATCGCTCCGGCGCTGGCCACCGGCAACACCGTGGTGCTCAAGCCGGCCGAGACGACCCCGCTCTCCGCGCTCTTCTTCGCCGACATCTGCCGCCAGGCCGAGCTGCCGCCGGGCGTGGTCAACATCGTCACGGGCGCCGGCGACACCGGGCGCTACCTGGTCGAACACCCCGACGTCAACAAGGTCGCGTTCACCGGCTCGACCGAGGTCGGCCGGGCCATCGCCCGCTCGGTGGCCGGCACCGGCAAGAAGCTCACGCTCGAGCTCGGCGGCAAGGCGGCCAACATCGTCTTCGACGACGCGCCGATCGACCAGGCCGTCGAGGGCATCGTCAACGGCATCTTCTTCAACCAGGGCCACGTGTGCTGCGCGGGCTCGCGACTGCTCGTACAGGAATCGATCGCCGAGGAATTGCTCGACTCGCTCAAGCGCCGCATGTCCACGCTGCGTGTCGGCGACCCGCTCGACAAGAACACCGACGTCGGCGCGATCAACTCCGCGGCTCAGCTGGCGCGCATTACTGAATTGTCGGAAATTGGGGCCAGTGAGGGCGCCGAGCGCTGGTCGCCGGAGTGTTCGCTGCCCGACCGGGGCTTCTGGTTCGCGCCGACGATCTTCACGGGCGTCACCCAGGCCCACCGGATCGCCCGCGAGGAGATCTTCGGACCGGTGCTGTCGGTGCTGACCTTCCGCACCCCGGCCGAGGCGATCGAAAAGGCCAACAACACGCCGTACGGGTTGTCGGCCGGCGTGTGGAGCGACAAGGGTTCCCGGATCCTGGCCGTGGCCGACAAGCTGCGGGCCGGTGTGGTCTGGGCCAACACGTTCAACAAGTTCGACCCCACGTCGCCGTTCGGCGGCTACAAGGAATCGGGGTACGGCCGCGAGGGCGGCCGTCACGGCCTGGAGGCGTACCTTGCCTGAGTCATCGGTGCGCCTCTCCGTGCGCAAGACCTACAAGCTGTACGTGGGCGGGAAGTTCCCGCGCAGCGAATCAGGACGGACCTATCTGGTGGACGGCGACAACGTCTCCCTCGCCTCCCGTAAGGACGCCCGGGACGCGGTGGTGGCGGCCCGGGCCGCCCAGCCCAAGTGGGCCGGCGCCACGGCGTACAACCGAGGTCAGGTCCTCTATCGCGTCGCCGAGATGCTCGAGGCGCGCCGGGCCGAGTTCAAGGCCCTGGGTGTCAAGGGCGCCGAGGTGGACGCCGCGGTCGACCGCTGGGTCTGGTACGCGGGCTGGTCCGACAAGATCGCCCAGGTGGCCGGCGGCGCCAACCCGGTGGCCGGGCCGTTCTTCAACATCTCGGCCCCCGAGCCCACCGGCGTCGTCGCCGTGGTCGCCCCGTCGTCGCTGCTCGGCCTGGTCAGCGTGATCGCGCCGGCCGTGGTCACCGGCAACACGGTGGTGGTGATCGCCGCCAACCCGCAGGCCGCCGTCACCCTGGCCGAGGTGTTCGCGACCTCCGACGTGCCGGGCGGGGTGGTGAACGTCCTGACCGGACACGCCGCCGAGATCGCGCCGTGGCTCGCCTCGCACGACGACGTCAACGCGATCGACCTCTCCGGCGTCGACGACGCCGAGCTCGCGACCGAGCTCGAACGCGCCGCCGCCGGCACCCTCAAACGGGTGGTGCGGCCCTCGTCACCGGATTGGACAGCCGACCCCGGGGTGGGCCCGATGACCGCTCTGCTCGAGACCAAGACGGTGTGGCACCCGAAAGGTTTCTGATCGTTGATAAACGGTCATCTCGAAAGTGCGGGGGACGGTCAGTCAGCGCCCAGGCGCGCCCATTAGGGTGTGTCGGCAGACTCACCGTCCCACAGCCCGATCAACGCGGAGGTCACCGTGGCCAGCCAGTCCGACGAGCCCGAGGCGAAGACCGCCTCCACTGACGGGGCCTCCGGCGCTCAGCTGTGGGAAGAGGTCGGCATCGAGCCGGTCGAGATCGCGCTGCCCGCCGGTGTCGGCATCACCCTCCGCGCGTACCGCAAGTCCTCTGAGATCACCCCGACCGAGGCCGGTGTGGAAGAGGACGACGTGTTCGACTCGCGCAAGCGCGCCGCCGCGGCCGAGGACGACGACGAGGAAGTCATCGTCGACGAGGAGTTCCAGGCTCTGCTGGCCGAGGACGACAAGGCCGCGGCCGACGCCGACGAGCCCGACCCGGCCGACTTCGAGGACGAGGAGACCGCCCAGGCGGAGGACGAAGAGGTCCCCCTCTTCTTGAGCCACAAGGGCCGGCTGCTCGCCTTCAAGACGCCCGAGTCGCTGGTCTCCTTCATTCGTTCGGGTGCTCCGCACGACCTCGCACAACTCGACTCCTGGGCCACCCTGGCCGACCGGGTACAGTCGACGGACATCGACCCGCAGCCGGACGACCGCTACGAGCTCGACCTCGTGGTGGAAAACCTGCGCGGCGGGCACGACACGTGGGATCTTCCACTGCTCATCGCCGCCGGCGAGGTGGCCCGCGACCTGGGTCACGCGCTCCGGCTCAAGCCGGTGATCCTGGCACTGTCGCCGGGCTCGCCCCTCGATGACCTGGACGAGTCACTCCGTTCCGCGGAAAGCGGTGGTATGGGCGGATTCTTCGGTCGTCGCCGATTGAAGAAAATCGGTGCACAACAGGCAAGTCTGGGCTGGCGCTCGGTAATCGGCAAGATCTCTGCCGCTGTGGACTGGCGCGACTGACCCCTCACCAGGGAGCATCAGTCCTTGGCCACAAACAGCAATGGGAAGTCCCGGGGAGGGAGGACGACGCCGTGGCGCTCGTGCGCGTGTACTGCGGTCTGGCGTCGGCTGATGAATCGGTACGTGGGGTCTCGGCCCCGCAGCTGACCATCGCCGTGGTTGACGACGCAGGACGACTGCTCGGCGTCCACGAGATCGGCGACGATCCCGGCGGTTACGCCGAGCTCGGATCGCTGCTCGTGGAACGGACGAGTGGATTCACCGACGCCGCGGTCGCCGCCGACAGCGACGATCACCTGGTGACGTCACTTCTCACCGCGGCCGGCCGGCCGCTGGTCGTGGCCGACGACGACACCACCGACGACTTCGCCGAGCGCTTCGCCGACGACGACTCCGTCGAGGAGATGCAGGCCCCGCCCGCCGCCCGGCGGGCGGTCGGCCTGGCCCGGGCGCTGCAGGCGGGCGCGCTCACCGCGAGCGGCATGCCGGTCTCGCGCGAGCTGATCAGCTACAAGCCGGTCCTGGCCGCGCACGTCGCGCTGCTCAACGGCCGGCACGCCTCGGCCACGGCGCTGCGCGAGGTTCTGCGCGAGCTCTACCCGGCGGCCCTGCGGGCGTACCCCGACCCGTCCCACCCGCTGGCACTGGCCGTGCTCGACGCGCTGCCCGAGCCCGGCCGGCTCACCGGGCAGGGCGACTCCGAGCGCGCCGCCGAGCAGGTCGCGGCCGAGCTCACCCGGGCCGGCGCCGGCACCGAGGACGAGATCATCGCCGCCGTCACCGCGCTGCACGTCGCGATCAGCGAGTCGCCGCGCCGGGGTGGCATCAACAAGTCGCTCGCCCCGGCCGCCGGCGAGACGGTCCGCCAGGCCGTCGCCGCGGTCCGCGCCTGCGATGCCGCCTGCGCGTCCCTGATCGGCACCATCGCCGCCCGCAGCACGCCCCCGGCCGACGCCGGCCGCCGAGCCGCCCGCCGCACCGCCGAGCCGGCCTCGCTCCAGTCGGTGGCCGCCTTCGGCCGCCGCGGCCGCCCCGAGCCGGCCTCCACCGGCAGCGGCCCGGCCTCGCCCCAGCCGCTCACCGCACCGCCGGTCGCCCCCGACCCGATCGGGCCGCCGCCGCTGGCGCCCTCGCCGGTCGCCCCGCGCCCGTCAGCACCGGCCGCCGCGTTCCCGAACCGGGCGCCCGCCCCGAGCAGCCGCCCGGTCTCCGGTCCCGGCAACCGCCCGATCTCCACACCGCCGCCCCCGCCGGGCATGACGCCGATCACGCCGGGCTCGCGCCCCGTGCCCGGCTCCCGCAACCCGGTGGCCCCCACCTCGTCGCCGTCGGCCCCGACGTCACCGTCGCTGCCGTCCTTCCCTGCCGCCTCCGGCCCGGGTTCCTCGTTCCCGGTTTCGCCAGGCGCCTCAGCGCCCTCCTCGGGGGCACCCACGCCGGCCGAGACCGGGCAGCCCTTCCGGGCCACACTCACCAACGCGGCGATCAACAACGCCCGCGCCGAGCGCCAGCGCACGGTCATCCCGCCGCGCCCGACCACGACGGCCCGCCCGGCCTCGCCGGCACCGGCCAACAACAGCGCGACCGACTACTCGCTGCCCATGCCGGCCCAGCGCCCGGGCGGTCCCGAGGCCGAGCCCGGCTCGCGGGCCAACTGGCCGCTGCTGAACACCGGCGCCGACGACACGGCGACCATCCCGGCCGCCTCGACGAGCTCCCCGCCGGCCGACGGCCGGGTGCGCCCGCCCTGGCAGGACATGCCCAAGGAGCCGCCGGCCCTGCGCCTGGTCGACACCGGCAACAGCCTCGACGCGACGGTGACCGACCTGCCCGCGGTGACCGAGCCGCCCGCGCTGCGCCTGGTCGAGGGGGAGGCCGCCCGCCGCAACGCGGCCCGCCGCGTCGTCCCCACCGGCACGGCGGCCGGCTCGACCCTGACGGCGCTCGACCGCAGCATCGCCCCGCCGGTCCCGGCCGACAGCAACGACGGCGACCTGCTGATCTTCGCCCAGGCGAGGTCGGCCTGGTTCACCGGCCACACCGAGCAGACCGACAAACTCGACTGGACCAACCCGAACGACACGGGTTGGCGCGCCGCCGAAAAGGCAGCCACCCCCGCGGTGGCGGCCGAGACGTCGGCCGGCCTCCCGAAGCGGGTCCCCCAGGCCAACCTGGTCCCGGGTTCCCCGCTGCGCGAGGAGCGCCCGCTGCGCATCGTCCGCGACGCGGCCAGCATCGCCGCCCACACGACGGGCTACTTCCGCGGTTGGCGCCGCGGCCAGGAGATCGGCGGCTTCGCCATGGGCGGTCGCCCGGGCCGCGAGTCCGCCGGCGGCTGGGACTTCACCCGCGACGGCGGCCAGGGCGAGGACAACGAGTTCCGCAACGACAACGCGGGCTACGGCTCCCGCTGACACGCCAAACGGCCGGCGCTCGGGTCCCACCCGACCGCCGGCCGCTGCGTTTCTGCCCTGACCCCACGACCCTGCGCTAGAGGCGCTTTGCGCCCTACGCGCGCCTCGCGGCCACGAGCCAGCGGCGCCTTGCGCCCCGCCACCGCTCCGCAACCTCGAGCTAGCGCCGTCTTACGCCCCGCCACCGCTCCGCAACCTCAAGCTGGCGTCGTCTTACGCCCGCCACCGCTCCGCAAACACGAGCCAGCACCGTCTTACGCCCCGCCACCGCCCCGCAAACACGAGCCGGCGGCGCCTTGCGCCCCGCCACCGCTATGCAACCTCGAGCTGGCGTCGTCTTCTACCCCATGATCGCCGTGCACGTGATCTGGCGGCGTCTTACGCCCCACCATCGCCGGGCGCCCTCGATCTGATGGTGGTTGCGCCTCGCGGCGCTGTCCGCTCGACATCCTGCCTTTCCCAGCGATCGCCTGACCCGCCCCGGCCGTCGCGTTCACGCCTCGCGCCCGACTCTCCCCGCAATCGCCTCAGCCGGCCCGCCGAGGTCTCGCGCCCCGCGGCCGACGACCCCCGCATCGTGCCTGCCCGACGGCTTCGGCTGTCCACAGGCCGCCGACTTGTCCACAGGGGCCGGCGTGACCTTGGACCGCTCCACGACAATAGGTGGGTACCACCGGAACATCACCGATCACGGCATTAACCGCGCATTTACCTGCGACATGATAATGCGCGTTGCACGCACCCAATAATTGATCTCCCAGCCACCTCCGATCCTTTGCGATTGGCATGACAGTTCCTTTGTTTATGATCTTCCGGGTACGGGATAATGGTTCATGGCACAGTTGGGGTTCTTTTCTAGGTCGGAAATCGCGGCTATGCGGGATTGGACTGGGGTGCCCAGTCACTCGCCGGACATGGTGCGCTTCCGGCGCGATCATGCGAAGCGGCGACGGTGGGGACTCAAGCAGCGTCATGCGTTGAAGCTGTGTCGACTGCACGGCTGTTCCCGCGAATGCGGCGAGCTGGGTTTGCATGACTCGTTCGAACGGATACCGCCGTTGATCTGGGACGAAGGGCTCACGTGTGTGCGTCCCGCAGGCGGGTCGGTCGACGAGCCGACAGCCACGGCTCGCCGGGAAGGCCGACCGCGCGCAGAGCCAGCGCGCTCTCGGAAGCACACGGCTGAGGCAGATGTGACGGCCCCCGTCGGCAAGGCCACGCAGCCCCAACCGGCCGCCGAAGCAGAGGCAGCCCTTCCTACAGCTCAGCGTGCGGCGGCGCCTCAGCCTGAGGTGGTGACACAGCCTGAATCGGCTGCCCAGCCCAGCACGGCAGCGCGGCCCAGCACGACACCGCAGCCCAGCACGGCGGCCCGGCCCAGCACGACACCGCAGCCCAGCGCGGCCCAGCACGACAGCCCAGCCCAGCAGGACACCGCGGCCCAGCACGACAGCCCAGCCCAACACGACAGCCCAGCCCAACACGGCGGCCCGGCCCAGCACGGCAGCGCGGCCCAGCACGGCAACGCAGCCCAGGACGGCGGCGCTGCACGGGGCGGGAGCCCGGGCCGGAGCGGCAGCCAGCCTGAGACGGTGGTGCGGCCGGCCGTGGGGTCGCGGGTCGGATACGCCGGGCGGTGTGGATCGGCGCGGGTCGCCTTTCGTCTTAACCGCGGGCGGCGGCGGGGACCATTCGGATCGAGCATTTTGGTGCGCGTTTGTCATGTTGCGCGTATCGGCACGCCATCATCGGTGGCGGCGGATCTGCGGCTTTGGTAAAGCCGCCGCCTGAACGAATCGCAGCGGCTTTCTCAGATGAGGGATCCACAAAGAGTCGTGGGCAGTTGAGGGCAATTAACCAGTTAAGGAGAGCGGATTTTGTCGACGCGTGTTCGTTTGCATTGAGGGCGGCCGCTTTCAGCTTCGGCGGTCCTGCCATGTGCACAGGCAGACGCGGTTGCCCTCTGGGTCGGCCAGGACCCAGAAAGACGGGGCTGCGGCGTCGCTGACCAAGGTGCCGCCGGCGGCTACGGCGGCGTCGATACGGGGCTGGACCTGGGTCGGCTCGAGCCAGATGTCGGGATGCCAACGCTGGCGGGGCTCCTCGGGGCCGGACTCCTGGAACCAGATGGCCGGGTGCACGTCGGCCGGGTCCACCAGGTCCTCCTGGCCCTCCGGGGTCTCCATGGCCATGATGGCGGCCCAGAACGGGCGCACCGAGCCGTATGCGGGCGAGTCCAGAGCCCACTCCAGACGGGAGACGCTCGCGCTCTCCATGCGGACACCGGCGCCTGAGACGATCGACGAGACGGCGCGGGCCAGGCGGACGTCGCGCTGGGTCACACCGTGGGCGTCGTGGCTGGTCAGCCTCACGTCCACCTCGGTGTAGCGCAAGGTGACGTCCGGGTGGTGGTTCATGCGCTCGGCGACCTCGCCGATGGCGTTCACGATCTTCAGCCCGGTCGCGAAGTCGCCGGTATGGATGCGGGTCTGCAAGCCGCCCGGCACGTAGACCCAGCCGTCGAGCTTCTCCTCCGCGATCTGCCTACCGTTCAGCACAGTCATTCCCTCATGCTGCCGCCATCAGCTCGCCGGCGCGATCCGGTTGTTGCGGATGTGCTCGTAAACGATCGACGTGCGTACGTCGGCGACCTCGGGCCGTTCGGTGAGCCGGTCGATGACGAACGCGTACAGGCTGTCGTTGTCCGGGACCGCCACGTGCACGATGAAGTCTTCGTTGCCGGTCGTCACGTAGACGCCGAGCGTGTCGGGCAGGGCGCTGACCCATTCCCGGAACGCCTCGATGTTGCGCCGGGACGGCGGGCGGATGCGGACGGCGATGAGGGCCTGCACCGGGCGGCCGATGGCCGGCAGGTCGACGTCGAGGATGGCGCCGCGGATGACGCCGCGGCGGCGCAGCGCCCGGGTGCGGTCGAGGGCGGTGGTGGCCGAGACGCCGACAGCCGCGGCGACCTCCCGGTTCGTCTTCCGTGCATCCGACTGCAACGCGCTGAGGATCGCCGTATCAAGTTCGTCCAGATC
This sequence comes from Actinoplanes sp. NPDC048988, assembly GCF_043197815.1. Lineage (NCBI taxonomy): Bacteria > Bacillati > Actinomycetota > Actinomycetes > Micromonosporales > Micromonosporaceae > Actinoplanes > Actinoplanes sp. NPDC048988. The sequence continues at coordinate 1,132,343 of NZ_JBICTW010000001.1, forward strand.
CGCCATTACGGACCTCTTTCCGAGATTAGTACGGATTGATTGTCGACTGACCTTATACCTGCCTAGCCTTTCCCTAGAACAACCGGCAGAAGAACGGACGAAGTGATGATCGGATTCAGCGCCGAGGAGATCGACCAGACCGCGCCCACCCGCGCGGCCCGTCTCAAGTGGGTCGTGGTGGTCGACGCCGGCCTGGCGCCGGGCCGCGCGGCCAACGCGGCGATCTGCACGGCCGCCGCCACCTCGCAGGCCGTGGCCGGGCTGCTCGGCGACGACGCGGTGGACGCCGACGGCGGCACCCATCCGGGGCTGCCGTGGCTGGGCTGCACTGTGCTGGCCGCCGACGCGGATGCCCTGCGGACGATCCGCCGTAAGGCCGCCGCCCGCGATGATTTCTTCGTGGCCGACATGCCGGCCGCGGCCCAGCACACGCGTGTCTACACCGAGTACCTCGACGCCGTGAAGGAGTCCCCGGCCGAAAGCCTCGACTACTACGCGGTCAGCATCGTCGGCCCCCGCAACCCGCTCGACAAGATCGTCGGCAGGTTGCCGCTACTCGGGTAGGTCGAGCGCCTTCCCGATGTTCCATTCGGCCAGCTCGAGCATCCAGTCGCGCTCGGGAAAGTCGGTCTCGGCGATCCGCAGCGGCCCCTCGATCAGCGCCAGGACCTGCGCGTACCGGTAGAACTCGAGACGATCAAGGTCAAGTTCGACAGGCTTCAACCGGCCGTACGAGGATTCGAAGCGCAGTTGCAGGAAGGCGTGCTCCCACTCGACGTCGAAATACGTCAGCCCCTCGATGTCGATGATGACCGGTTCCCCGGCCGGCCCGATCAGCACGTGGTCGGGCCCGAGTTCGCCGTGCAGCAGCCCGTACACCGCGCGGGGCCGCACCGCCGTGTGCAGTCGGCGCAGATGCTCCTCGATCCGCGGCGCCGCCACCGCCAGGCGGCCGTCCCGGGGCGCCGTCAGCCGGAGATGGCTCAGCGCCCGGTCCAGGATGACGTCGTGCGCCGGACGCGCGTCGGTGAGCTCGGCGAGCCGCCCCCAGGCGGTTCGGGTGGTGGTGTGCATCCGCCGCAGCGCATCGCCGAGCTCGGCCAGCGGCGCCGCGGCCGCCGCCGGGTCGCGCTCCATCAGCGCCTCGAGCGTCTCGGTGCCCGCGTCCTCGACGATCGCCAGCCCGGCGTCCCGGTCAAGCCACAGCAGGTGGGGTACGCGGACACCTGCGGCCGACAGTGCCGCGTGGTTGGTCGCGAACAGGTTCGGCCCGATGGCGTTCGTGAATGGATCGTCCGGCACGTTCACCGCCGGCGGCCAATAGTTCTCGGCGTCCGCCCACGCGTACAGGATCGCCGTGGCGCCGTCGCCGAGCCGCAGCCGGTAGACGCCCTTGGTCGTGCCTCCGGTCAGCCGGTCGAGCTCGACCGGCGGGCGGCCCAGGGCTCCGGCCACCACATCGGACACGTCAGGAAGCGTGAGGAAGGTACGCACGATCGACGATCATCGCCGCTGCCGGGCTGCGCCACAACCGAATTCGAGCATGCAGAAGCCCCGCTCCGACTCGCGGAGCGGGGCTTCAACCGATCGTCAGGCGGGCGCTACCGCGCGCGAGCGACGCATCGTCAGCACATACTCCACGAGGGAGATGAGGACGTTTTTCGTCGACTCACGGTTGCGGGCGTCGCAGCTCACCACCGGGACGTCACTCGAGATCGCCAGCGCGTCCCGAACGTCCTGAGCGTTGTGATACTGCATGCCGTCGAAGCAGTTGATCGCCACCAGGTACGGCAGGCGGCGATGTTCGAAGAAGTCGATGGCGGCGAAGCAGTCGGCGAGCCGACGCGTGTCGACCATGACGACGGCACCGATCGCGCCCCGGACCAGCTCGTCCCACATGAACCAGAACCGCGTCTGGCCAGGGGTACCGAACAGGTAGAGGATCAGGTCGCGGTCGATGCTGATCCGGCCGAAGTCCATGGCGACGGTGGTCGTCATCTTGCCCGGCACCTGCCGGTTGTCGTCGACACCCACGCCGGCCGAGGTCATGATGGCCTCGGTCGTCAGCGGGGTGATCTCCGAGACCGACCCGACGAGCGTCGTCTTGCCAACGCCGAACCCACCGGCGATGACAATCTTCGCCGATGTAACCCGTCCCGCGGAGGGACGGGGCGACATGTCAGAGCCTGCGAAGTCCACTCAGCACCCTTTCCAGCAGTTCCGTGCCTACCGCGTCGGTCTCGTCTTCCAGCGAGGTGGGCTCGTACACCGAGACCAGGCCGTCATGGGCCATGTCGGCGACGATGACACGAGCCACACCGAGCGGCAGTTGCATGCGTGCGGCGATCTCGGCGAGCGACTGAACACGGCCGCCGTCGCACATCGCCGCGATGTACTGATGCTCGCTTCCACCCTGCCCGCCGCGGGACATTCCTGAACGCCCGCGGACGGTTGTCTCGACCAGCGCTTCCAGCGCTATCTCAAGCTTCGGCCGGGTCCGACCGCGGGTCACGGCGTACGGTCTGACTAGTGCGCCGGTCGGCTCATCGCGTTCGGGCATTGTCACCGCTCACCCCTTCCTCGAACTCTTAGAAGTGTCTCTTGTTGTCAAAGCTTTGAACAGCGGCCGAGTGCCCCGGCCCACTGCCCGTTCAGCCGAGCACCCCGGCCGCGGAACGCGGCGCGGGGGTCAGCGCCTCGCCGACGCGGTCGACGAGGAGGGCCATCTCGTAGCCCACCTGGCCGACGTCGCAGCTGCGAGCCGCGAGCACCGCGAACGAGGAGCCATCGGAGATCGACATCAGGAAAAGGAACCCGTTGTCCATCTCGACGACCGTCTGAAGAACAGCGCCACCCTCGAAGCACCGCGCGGCGCCCTGGGTGAGGCTCACAAGGCCGGAGGCGATAGCCGCCAGCTGATCGGCGCGGTCCCGCGGAAGGTCCCGCGAGGCCGCCAGGAGCAGACCGTCAGCGGAGACCGCGATCGCATGCGCGACTCCGGGAACGCGGTCGGCGAAGTTGGCCAGCAGCCAACCGAGATCCTGCGTAGATGTCATGCCTCATGCTCCTTGCCAGCCTGCGAGGACTGCTGCCCTCCCGGAGTCTCCTCCGGGTTGGTCGAATCTTTGGTGCGACCGCGCTGCACACCTCGGTGGTACGCGGACAGGAGCCCGCGAACACCCTCGGGGGTACGGCGCTGAGCGGGGTCACTGCCCCGGTCGACACCACCGGGAACGAGCTGCGCCATCGGCGTGCGCTTGGGCAGACCCGCGGTGGTCGTGGTGTCCACCCGCGCCTCTGCCGCCGCCTGCGCGGCCTGCCAGCCCTCGTCGGCCGCGGTACGCCACGGGTTGGTGGCGACGCTGCCGTTGGGGCCGCTGGTCGAGCCGGCGCCGTTGGAGGCACCGACACCAACAGTAGCGGGCGTTTGGTCGCGCGACTCGGGCGAGACCGCCTGCTGCGGCACACCGACGGTCCGCGCCGGCTCCCCGGTCGGGATCCGCTGCGAGGTCACCGGCTCGTCGATGCCGTTGGAGGACGGCTTCGACGGCTCGGCCGGACGCGCCGTGGTGAACCAGGCCGACTCGAGCTCCCGGAAGATCGGCAGCTCCATCGTCTCGTCGGCGAACTGGCCCTGACCGTTGTCGCGCTGACGGGCCGCGGCCTGCGCCGCGGCGATCTGCGCGGCGGCGGTGGCCTGGGCCTCCGCGGCCTGGGCGGCCGCCAGCTCGTGCGCGGCCCGGGCGGCCGCGGCCGCCCGCTGCGACTCGCCCTGGTCGGCCGCGCCGGAGACCGGCGTGGCCGAGATCGGGGTCGCCGAGACCGGCGTGCCCGAGACCGGGTTGGCCGGCGGCGCGGACGACGGGATCGCCGCGATCGGCGGGTTCGCCGGACGCTCGACTTGGGGCTCGCTGCGCTGCTCCGGACGGTACCGGGGAAGCTCGGCGGTCATGTCGAGGGCCGCGGCGAGGCTTTCCGGCACGTGCGGCGTGTGGCTCTGGTCGCGGTCGGAGGCGACCGGCGGCCACGCGGGCGGCGAGGCCGGAGCGGCCGAGACCGGGTCGTTGGCCGGCGGGGTGGAGACGGGCGTCCCACCGTACGGCGGCGCGGACGGCACCGGCGGAGCGGAGACCGGCGGGACGAACGGGTTACGCCCCTGGGTCTCCGGGTTGGCCGGAAGCTGACGCGGGATGGTCGCGCCGAAGCCGTTGGCGTCGCCCTGGGGCTGGCCGCCGTCGCCGTTGCGGCGCTGCGGCAGCCCGTCCGGCCCGGCGAAGCCCTGCGGCCCGTCGAAGCCCTGCGGTCCGTCGAAGCTCTGGGCGCCGTTCAGACTCTGCGAGCCGTTGAAGCCCTGAGTGCCGTTCAGACCCTGGCTGCCGTTCAGACCCTGGCTGCCGTTCAGACCCTGGGCGCCGTTGAAGCCGTTCGCACCCTGCGGGGCGTCGAAGCCGCGCGGGGCGTCGAAGCCCTGGGTAGGACCGGCGGGCAGCGGCGGAATCGGCTCGTTGCTGCGGGGACCGTAGAAGCCACCGTTGCCGTTGCTGCCGTTGGCGCCGCCGCCGTTGAGGCCGTTGAGCGAGCCGTTCGAGGAGCCGAAGCCGTTCGAGCCGTTCGACGGCGCGCCGGTCAGGTCGGACCAGGCGGGCGCCGGGCGCCCGTTGGTGCCGAGCATGCCGCCGTTGTTCATCGGCGGGTTCGGGTCGAAGGGGCGGCCGGTCGGGTATCCGCCGTGGCCGCTCTCGAGAGCGAGCGGCTCGGACATGCCCTGGCGGCCCTGCTGGTCGTAGCCGGCGCCGACGGCCTGCATGCGGCCGGCGGCGGGCTGCGCCTCGCCGGTCAGGACCGCGAGCGGCAGGCCGACCTCGGCCACCGTGCCCCGGTCGGTGTCGGCCGGGCGCAGCTCGACCTTCACCGCGTGGCGGTTGGCCAGCCGGGCGACCACGACCAGGCCCATCATGCGGGAGACGGCGACGTCCACCATCGGCGGGTTGGCCAGGCGCTCGTTGAGGTCGCGGAGCTGCTCCCGGCTGATGCCGATGCCGCGGTCCTCGACCGTCAGGAGCGCGCCCTCGGGCAGGTGCCGGGCCTCGACGATGACCGTCGAGTTGGGCGGCGAGAAGGCGGTCGCGTTGTCGAAGAGCTCGGCGACCAGGTGGACCATGTCGTTGACGGCGTGCGCCGCCACCTCGATGTCCCGGTCGATCATGCCGAACTCGATGCGGGTGTAGTGCTCCACCTCGGACTGGGCGGCGCGGAGCACGTCGATCAGGGCGGCCGGCTCGCGCTGCACACGGGTCGAGTCGGCGCCGGCCAGAACCAGGAGGTTCTCGTCGTTACGCCGCATTCGGGTGGCGAGGTGGTCGAGCTGGAAGAGCTCGGCGAGCCGGTCCGGGTCCTCCTCGCCGCGCTCCAGCCGGTCGAGGTGACCGATGAGCCGGTCGACCAGGATCTGGGAACGGCGGGCGAGGTTGACGAACATGGTCGCGACGGAGGCCCGCAGGGCGGCCTGCTCGGCCGCGGTGCGCACCGCCTCGAGGTGAACCGCGTTGAACGCCTCGGTCACCTGACCGAACTCGTCACGGCTGCGCACCGGCAGCGGCTCGGCGATCTGGTCGGCGAGCTGGGCCGGGGTGAGCGAGGTGGACAGCTGCGGGTCACGCAGCCGGCTCACCGCGTGGGGCAGGCCGAACTGGGCGACCGAGAGGGCACCCTGCCGCAGCTCGCGCAGCGAGCGGGCCATCGACCGGGCGACCAGCCAGGCGAACAGGATGGCGAGCAGCAGCATGCCGAGCAGGATGCTGGTCTCGATGAAGACCCGCCGGTTCACGTCGTCGCGCAGGCCGGTGGCCTCGGTGACGATCTGGGCGTCCAGTTTCTGCTCGACGCCGCGGAACTGCTGGCCGTAGCCGGCCATCGCGGCGTCCCACTGCGGGGAGGTGACCCTGATATCCTTGGTGTTCGCGCCGGAAAGGCTGATCAGCGGCGTGATGTAGTTCGTCGCGGCCCGGCCGGCCTCGGTGTCGCTGGTCGCCTTGAACATGTCGGCCTCGGACTGCGTGCCGACCGACTGCAGCGTGGTGCCGGCGAGCTCGAATCCGGTGTCGGCGAGCTGGTACTCGCGGCGCAGATCGTTCGTCAGCTCACCCTTGCCGATGATTTTCTGGCCGACGTCGCGCTGCTGCGCCATGTACTCCTTGGCGTTGGCCACCGCGGCCACGGCTCGCAGGTGGTCGCCGAGCGTGGTGTCGTTCGACAGCTGGGCCGAGACGTCGCGCACGGAGAGCAAGTCGTCGATCAGACGGTCGTAGGTCTCCTCGACCTTGACCGTGTCCATGCGGCCGTTGGCGACCTGGCTGCGCGTGGCGGGAAGTTCCTCGATGTTGCGGTCGAGCCGCAGGAGCAGGGTGCCGACCTTGTCCGGAACGTCGTCCAGCGAGGCCTTCTGCTGTGCGTAGGGCACCTTGGCCCGGTCGACCTGGGCGTGCTCGTCGTTGTAGGACTTGAGCGCGTTGGCCTTGACCTGCTTGCTCATGCCGTCCGTGCCGATGATGATGCCGTAAGCGCGTTCGTTCTGCAGGTGGTCGACGAGACCACCGGCCGCTTCCGACAGCACCGCTAGGTTGCGCGCGCGCTCCGCGTTGCTGGCTTCCTCGATGTGGTCCACGAGACCGCTGACGCCGACGATGATCGTCGCCAGGGTGGGAACCAACATGATCAAGCCGAGCTTCGACCAGATCGGCAGATCTCTAAGCCGATCGGCCGGCCGACGGAGACGCGACATGACGCCGGTCGCCGTCTCGGGGCGCTTGCTCACGTCACCGTCCTCCTGATTCGGGCCCGGCATTCGGCTCGCCGGGCGCCGCACACGGCCGACTGCCGCGTCGGGCCCCCGAGATTCCATCACGACGAGTGTCAAAGAGAAAGGGCCATCGAACACGGACCGGTTGTGTGGCGCAATGTCTACGCGCTCGGACCGGGCCGTCTCACTGGCTGTATAGGGGTGCGTTTCTCAGTGTCACTCGTGTCGATCGACGAGACGCGGGGGTGACGCTCGTCGAACGCGCCCGATCGTAGTGGATCGCGGCGGGATGAACGATGTCGCGGTCCGGCCCGATCGGCAAGGTGAGATGCCCGATTTCGCAGTCTTTGTAGGGACCATTCTGACCGAACGGATGAGTGTCACCGCCGAACCGGCAAGGCCGCTTGCCGAAAGGAGTCAGCTGATCAACTTTGCGTAACCAGGCTTGATCACGTCATTGATGATCGCCAACCGCTCGTCGTACGGGATGAAGGCCGACTTCATCGCGTTGATCGTCAGCCACTGCAACTCGGCCCAGCCCCAGCCGAAGGCCTCGGAGAGCAGCGCCATCTCGCGCGACATCGACGTACCGCTCATCAGCCGGTTGTCGGTATTGACGGTCACCCGGAACCGCAGATCGTGCAGCAGGCCGATCGGGTGCTCGGCGATCGAGGGCGCGGCGCCGGTCTGCACGTTCGACGACGGGCACAGCTCGAGCGGGATCCGCTTGTCGCGAACATAGGCGGCCAGCCGGCCGAGAACCGTCTCGCCGCCACCCGGCGTACCCGTGATGTCATCGACCAGACGCACACCGTGACCGAGCCGGTCGGCGCCGCACCACTGGATGGCCTGCCAGATCGACGGCAGGCCGAACGCCTCGCCGGCGTGAATGGTGAAATGGAAGTTCTCGCGCTGGAGGTATTCGAAGGCGTCCAGGTGACGGGTGGGGGGAAAACCGGCCTCGGCGCCGGCGATGTCGAAACCGACCACGCCGTTGTCCCGGTAGCGCACCGACAGCTCGGCGATCTCCTGCGAGCGGGCGGCGTGGCGCATGGCGGTCAACAGCACACCCACCCGGATCGGCGTCCCCTGGGCGGCCGCCTCGGCCATGCCCTCGGTGAAACCGGCGTTCACGGCGTCGACCACCTGATCGAGCGTGAGGCCACGCTCCAGATGCTGCTCGGGGGCGTACCGCACCTCGGCGTACACCACCCCGTCGGCCGCCAGGTCGAGCGCGCACTCCTTGGCGACCCGGAAAAGGCCCTCCTCGGTCTGCATCACCGCGACCGTGTGGGCGAACGTCTCCAGGTAGCGTTCCAGCGAACCCGAGTCGGCGGCGGCCACGAACCAGTCGGCCAGCGCGGCCGGGTCGGTCGTCGGCAGCTCATGACCCACCGCCTCGGCCAGTTCGACGATGGTCGAGGGGCGCAGACCACCGTCAAGGTGGTCGTGCAGCAGCGCCTTGGGCGCCGGAACGATGTCGGAGTAAGCGATGGCGGCCATCAGCCGAGCCTAGAGGCAGGAGACGAATGATCGACGGCGCATTGCCGTACCTGCGGTGCCCGGTTTGCCGCCAGCACCTCCGGCGCGACGACAAGCGGCTGCTCTGCACCCGGGGACACAGCTTCGACATGGCCAAGCAGGGGTACGCGGATCTGACCGCCGGCCGCATGCCGCATGTGGGCGACACCGCGGAGATGGTGGCCGACCGTGAGGCGTTCCTGGCCGCCGGCCACTACGACTTCATAGCGGACGCGCTGCCGGGAACGGACGGCCTCGTGGTCGACGCCGGCACGGGCACGGGCTTCTACCTGGGAAAAGTCCTGCAGAAGGCGCCGGCGGCGACCGGGCTCGGCCTGGACGTCTCCAAGCCGGCCCTGCGCCGGGCGGCCCGGGCCCATCCCCGCGCCGCGGCCGTGCTGGCCGACCTCTGGCGCCCGCTGCCGATCGCCGACGGCGCCGCCGCGATGGTCCTCAACGTCTTCGCGCCCCGCAACGGCGCCGAGTACCGCCGGATTCTGCGCCCCGGCGGGGCGCTGGTCGTCGTCACCCCGGCCGCCGACCACCTGGGGGAGCTGATGCGCGGGCTGATCCGGGTCGACCCGGACAAGGCGGAGCGGGTCGGGGACGCGCTCGGCGAGCACTTCACCGCCGGGCCGGCCGTCACCGAGCGCCGCACGTTGCGCCTGAGCGCGGCCGAGGCCCGTACCCTCATCGGAATGACCCCCGCCGCCCGGCACGTCCCGCCGGGCGACCGGCCGACCGGCGACGTCACGGTCACGGCGGCGGTGGAGATCACCACCTACACCGAGAGGTCGACTTCTTCCCACTCGGCCGGTTTGTCGTGATACGGGCCGTGGAAGACCACTGCCCACTCCAGCGCCCAGCGTCGCTGGCCGATCGCGTTGCCGTCGATCTCACCGGGCAGCGGCAGGCCGGTCTGCTCGGCCTCCTGGAACGCCCAGTCGAGGCAGTAGTAGAGGTCGAGCAGGACGGCCGCCTCGACCGGGTCGCGCGGTGACATCAGGGAGCGCGACCGCCAGCTGTTGAAACTCTCACCAGCCGGCAGATCAGGCATCTGAGACATCATCCGGCCCTCGGGCGGCGCGGTCGGATCCAGATGACGGGCCAGGCCGAGCAACCAGGCGAGGGCGAACACCGCGTCGTGGTGAAGCACGAACGACCGGTGATCGCCCTTGGCGCCGATCACGAACTGCCACTCCGGCGGCGTGACGAAATCGACCAGGTGCGAACCGAGCAGCCAGCTCATGGCGACCTCGGTCGGCATGCCGAAACAGCGGGCGACCACCACGTGCAGCACCGCCGTCCGGGCCTCGATCTCGGCCGTCGGTCTCAGCTCGATGGCGTCGCCCGCCTCCCAGACCAGAGGGAAGCCCGCCGGTGGCAGCGGCAGGCCGAGCCGCCGCAGCTCGTCGAGGCTGGCCTCGCGAACGGCGTGCGGATCGGGTGCGGCCTTCGTCATGGTGGGTCAGGCTATGCGGTCGAGCACCAGCTTTGAAGGGGCGGGGCGCTCCGTACCGATCGACACCGCCGCCGCGGCCTCGTCGCGGGCCGTCGGGATGCGGGACGGGTCGTCCGCGCGAAGCTCCAGGAGCACGTCCCCCGTACGTACCGAATCGCCGGGCTTGACCTTGAGCTGAATGCCGGCGCCGAAGCTGACCGGGTCCTCCTTGCGGGCCCGTCCGGCGCCGAGGCGCCAGGCCGCGATGCCGATGCCGTACGCGTCGACGCCGCTCACCACCCCGTCGGCCGTCGCCCGCAGCACCTCGGTCTCGCGCGCCACCGGCAGCGGAGCGTCCGGGTCGCCACCCTGGGCCCGGATCATCGCCCGCCAGGTGTCCATGGCCGCGCCCGACGCGAGGACCTGGGCCGGATCGGCGTCGACGCCCGCCGCGGCCAGCATCTCGCGGGCCAGCGCCAGGGTCAGCTCGACCACGTCGGCCGGGCCCCCACCGGCGAGCACCTCGACCGACTCCGCCACCTCGTTCGCGTTGCCGACGGCCAGGCCGAGCGGGGTGCTCATGTCGGTGAGCAGCGCGACCGTGTTCACGCCGCTGTCCCGGCCCAGCCGTACCATGGTGCTCGCCAGCTCGCGGGCGGTCGCCAGGTCCTTCATGAAGGCGCCCGAACCGACCTTGACGTCCAGCACCAGCGCGCCGGTCCCCTCGGCGATCTTCTTGCTCATGATCGAACTGGCGATCAGCGGGATCGACTCGACCGTGCCGGTCACGTCGCGCAACGCGTACAGCTTGCGGTCGGCCGGGGCCAGGCCCTCGCCGGCCGCGCAGATCACCGCGCCGATGTCCTGCAGCTGGCTCTTGAACTCGTCGTTGCTCAGCTTCGCCCGCCAGCCGGCGATCGACTCCAGCTTGTCGAGCGTGCCGCCGGTGTGCCCGAGACCGCGCCCGGACAGCTGCGGCACGGCCACACCGCACGCGGCGACCAACGGGGTCAACGGCAGCGTGATCTTGTCACCGACACCACCGGTGGAGTGCTTGTCGGCGGTCGGCCGGGTCACCGAGGAGAGATCCAGCCGCTCCCCGCTCGCGATCATCGCGGCGGTCCAGCGGGCGATCTCGGCCGGCGTCATGCCGCGCAGCAGGATCGCCATGGCCAGCGCCGACATCTGCTCGTCGGCGACAACACCCTTGGTGTACGCGTCCACGACCCAGTCGATCTGGGCGTCGCTCAGCGCGTGCCCGTCCCGCTTGGCCCGGATGACGTCGACGGCGGCGAACTCACTCATCGATGGAACCTTCCGTCCACTTGGAGGGAATGCCCTCCGGCGCTTCACCCTCCCCGGCCCAGGCCAGGCCACCCTCGGCGTCCACCACGACGATCCGTGGGGTACGGGCCTGACCCCAGCCCACGGCCTCGGCCGTGGTGGCGAAGTTCGGGCCCTCCTCGAGAACACCCTTGTCGGCGTCGCTCTCGGCCGAGCTGCCGCCGGAGCGCTCCCAGTACGCGGTCCAGACCGTGGCGCCACCGGACAGGTCCGGGTGCACGAAGACGGTTCCGCGGCCACGCCACTTGGCCAGCTCGGCCGGCACCTCGGGGCCGCTGGTGGCGCCGTTGACCCGCTCCAGGTCCTCCGGGCCGAACGCGTGCGGCAGCAGCTCGGTCATCCGGATCGGGCCGGTGTGCCACTCGACCAGCAGTTCCGGGCCGCCGTGCTCCCACAGCAGCTGACGGCAGCGCCCGCACGGCATCAGCGGGTTGCCGGTCGCGTCCACGCACGAGAACGCCACCAGGCGTCCCCCGCCGCTGGCGTGCAGCTGGCTGACCAGACCGCACTCGGCACAGAGCCCCACGCCGTACGACGCGTTCTCCACGTTGCACCCGACGACCACCCGGCCGTCGTCCACGAGCGCCGCCGCCCCGACCGGAAAGTCGGAGTACGGCGCATAGGCGTGCCGCATGGCCTCGGTAGCGGCGGCCCGCAGCCCAACCCAGTCGATCTCCATGCAGCTGATTGTGCCTGACGCCCCAGCTCCGCTACTCGGTCACCTTGGGATGCCGCGTCCCCGCGTACATCAGATAGACCTTCTTGCCCGCAGCGTCGACGAGATACCAGACCCGGCCGCCCGCCGTTACTTCGTACTGCCATTGCGGCAGGACCGCACCGCGGTAGGCGCCCGTCGACAGAGATCCCTTGAGCTGATGATGGCGGCTGGTCGGCGGGGACGGAGCGGGGTTCGCGCGCAGGGTTCGCCACATCTCCAGGGCATTCGCCGGTGCCTGGGCGCAGAGGTCGATCCAGCCCTTGGCCGCCTCGCTGGTGCCGAAGGTCAGGTCGTACTCATCGGGGCCCGGCGGCGGCGCCACCCGCTCGCCTCGCTTAGGGGTCATGCGCTCGGAGGGTCCGGCACCGGGCCGAAGTCATCGGCGCCTCCGGTCAAGGCGGCCAGTACGGCCGGGTCGGCGTGGGCCTCGGCGGTGTGCCGCCATTCGGCGAGGAGCTGGGTGACGGGCGCGAGTGTGTCGAGATCTTCCACGGCACGCAGCGTATCGACGAACTCGATCAGGAAGGTGTGCCTGTCACCCGCGGGGAGGAACCGCGACCAGGGGAAGACTTCAGGCAACAGGTCGAGCACGGCGTCGGTCTGGCCGTTGAGCACGATCGTGCGGAACAGGCGGAGCGCGGCGGAGACCACCGCGTGGTCCTGCTCGTAGCGGTCGGCCGTGGTGAGTACGAGGTCGACGTCGTCGCGGCGCCGCAACCGGATCGCGTGGGCGCGCGAACCGGTGAGCGACTGAAGGGTCGACTTGGGCTTGTTGATGAGCTCGGAGAACGGAGCCTCGGCGACCGGCATACTTTCAAAATAGTTTGAAAGTATGCCGGTCGTCCAGCGTTCTCAGCTCTTCACGTACGGGACGCCGTCGGCGGCGGGGGCGCGGACGCGACCGACCAGGCCGGCCACCGCGATGATGGTGGCGATGTACGGGAGCATGTTGAGGAACTGGTTCGGGACCGGGCTGCCGACCGCGCTCAGGTAGTTCGCCAATTTCTGGGCGAAGCCGAAGAACAGGGCCGCACCCAGGGCGCCGAACGGGGTCCAGCGCCCGAAGATCAGGGCGGCCAGCGCGATGAAGCCCGCGCCCGCCGTCATGTTCTTGTTGAAGGCGCTGGTCGACACCAGCGTGAAGTACGCGCCGCCGAGGCCGGCCACCACGCCGCCCAGCAGGACGTTCATGTAGCGCAGGCCGCGGACCCGGATGCCGACCGTGTCGGCCGCCGTGGGGTGCTCGCCGACCGCCCGGGTGCGCAGGCCCCAGCGGGTGCGCTTGAGCGCGAAGTGGATGACGAAGACCAGGATCAGGGCGATCCAGACCAGCAGATTGGTGTCGAACAGCACCGGGCCGACCACCGGGATGTCGGCCAGGCCCGGGATCTTCCACTCGGGCAGGCGGGGCGGCGAGTTGTACTTCAGCGCGTCGGGCTGCATCAGCCGCTCGTACAGGAAGCCGGTGACGCCGAGCGCGAACAGGTTGAGCACGATGCCGACGACGACCTGGTCGACCAGGAAGCGGATGGCGAGCCAGGCCAGCATCGCGGCGATGATGACACCGCCGACGACCGCGCTGATCAGGCCGGCCCAGACGCTGGTGGCCAGGGTGCCGACCAGGGCCGCGCCGAACGCGCCCATCAGGAACTGGCCCTCGATGGCCACGTTCACCACGCCGGAGCGCTCGCAGAGCACGCCGGCCAGCGCGCCCAGGATCAGCGGCAGGGCCAGTTCGAGGGAGCCGCTGGCCGTGTCGACCAGCGGCAGGAACTTGCCCGCGACCTGCCAGCACAGGAACGACAGGACGAACGTGACGATGCCGAGGCCGAGCAGCCACGTCTGCCAGCGCTTGGCCACGCCGGCCAGCAGGGCGGCACCGGCGGCGATGGTCACGACGCCGAACAGGATGGCCCCGAACTGGCCGTTGATCGACAGGGCGGCGCCCTCGGCGTCGTCGCTGAGGGTGAACTTGGCGGTCTTCGAGTCGGCGAGCGAGCCGAACACGACCGCCGCGATCAGGCCGATGATCACCAGGGCGGCGCCCAGGCGGCGCTGCCGGTTCCAGAAGCGGTCGGGGGCGGTGATCTCGGTCAGGTCTTCCACTGTCGCTGTCGACATGTGGCTCACCAGCCCTTCGCCATCGTGGCGCCGAGCCGTGCGGAACGGGCGGCGCGGAGCTGGAAGATCGCCTTCACCAGGGCCGGCGCGGCGATGAAGATGACGATCAGGGCCTGGAGCACGGTGACCAGCTCGAGCGAGATGCCCGCGTCGACCTGCATCAGGTTGCCGCCGGCGCGCAGCGCGCCGTACAGGATGGCGGCGAGCAGCGTGCCCCACGGCTTGTTGCGCCCGAGCAGGGCCACCAGCAGGCCGTCGAAGCCGATGTTGCCGGCCACCTGCGCGGTCAGCTTGTCGGCGGTGCCGAGCACCTGGACCGCGCCGCCGAGGCCGGCCAGGCCGCCGGCGATGACCATCAGCAGCGTGTACGTCTTGGCCACGCTCATGCCGGCGGTCTTGGCGGCGGGCGGGTTGACGCCGACCGCGCGCAGCTCGAAGCCGAACGGCGACTTGTTGAGCAGCCAGGCCACGACCGCGGTGGCGACGACCGCGAGCACGATGCCCAGGTGCACCCGTAGCGGCGAGGGCAGGGCGGGCAGCTGGGCCGACGACTCGATGGTCTTGCTGATCGCGTCGGTACGGTCGGGGTCGCGGACGCCGTTCTGCAGGATCAGCCAGCTCAGGAAGAGCGTGGCGATGTAGTTGAGCATGATCGTGGTGATCACCTCGTGGGCGCCGGTGCGGGCCTTGAGCAGGCCGGGCAGGAAGCCCCAGAGCGCGCCGCCGAGGAAGCCGGCGACCAGCGCCACCAGTAGGTGCAGGCCGACCGGCAGGCCGACCGCGAAGCCGACCACGCCGCCGGTGACGCAGCCGATGACCGCCTGGCCCTGACCGCCGATGTTGAACAGGCCGCCGCGGAAGGCGATCGCGACCGACAGGCCGGTGAAGACCAGCGGCGCCGCGTACGTCAGCGTCTCGGAGATCGGGCCGAACGCGGCCTGCCAGGTGCCGGTCCCGTCGAACCAGGCCTGGAACGCGGCCGGGTCGAAGATCGCGCCCTTGAACAGGTCGGCGTAGGCCTGGCTGATCAGGTCCCAGCTCGCGTTCAGCGCGTCGCTGGGCCGGGAGGTGAAGTACTCGAAGTAGGAGAGCACCTGCGAGTCGGAGACCACGATCAGGACGGCGCCGATGACCAGGGCCAGGAAGATCGACAGGAAGGTGACAGTGACCGTGTTGGCCGACCAGAGGTTCTGCAGGAAGAGGGAGATGAACGTCTCCCGCTTCTCTTCCTCCTTCTTCTCGGGAGGTGCTACTTCGGTGGTCACTGGCCGTCCTCTTCGTCGTTTGTGCCCGTGATGCCG
The DNA here is from genome assembly GCF_043197815.1 of Actinoplanes sp. NPDC048988. NCBI lineage: Bacteria > Bacillati > Actinomycetota > Actinomycetes > Micromonosporales > Micromonosporaceae > Actinoplanes > Actinoplanes sp. NPDC048988. Next base: position 1,147,588 of record NZ_JBICTW010000001.1, read on the forward strand.
GCCATCAGCAGGCCGATCTCCTCGCGCGGGGTGTCCGGCGAGACGATGGCGAGGACCCGGCCGCGGTACATGACCGCGATGCGGTCGGCCAGGCCGACCACCTCGTCGAGCTCGCTGGAGACCACGAGAACGGCGGTGCCGTTGTCCCGCTCGTGGATGATCTGTTTGTGGATGAACTCGATCGAGCCGACGTCCACGCCGCGGGTCGGCTGGGCGGCGATGAACAGCCGCAGCGGCCGGGACATCTCCCGGGCCACGACGACCTTCTGCTGGTTGCCGCCGGAGAGGTTGCCGACCGCCGACTGCGGTGACGAGACCCGGATGTCGAACTGTTCGACCCGCTGGGCCGCGTTGACCGCGATCGCCTTGGGATTGAGCTTGAAGGCGCTGCCGTACGGCTCGCGGTCGTACATGTCGAGCACGAGGTTCTCGGCCACGGAGAAGTCCTTGACCACGCCGTCGAGGCTGCGGTCCTCGGGCACGTAGCCGACGCCGGAGCGCAGCACCTGCTTGGTGCTCTTGCCGATCAGCGACTCGTCCTCGAGCTGGATCGTGCCGGCCCGGGCCGGGCGCAGGCCCATGATCGCCTCGACCAGCTCGGTCTGCCCGTTGCCCTGCACACCCGCGATGCCGAGCACTTCACCGCCCCGGACGGTCAGGTCGACGCCGTCGACGGCGCGCACGCCGCGGTCGTCGTCGACGATCAGGCCGGCGACCTTGAGCACCTCGCCCTGCGGCTGGGCCGGTCCCTTGACCACCTCGAGGCTGACGTCGCGGCCGACCATCAGGGCGGCCAGCTCGTCCTCCGAGGTGGCGGGGGTGGCGGTGCCCACCGTGCGGCCGCGGCGGATGACCGTGATCCGGTCGGCGATCGCCTTGACCTCGCCCAGCTTGTGGGTGATGAAGACGATCGACTTTCCGGTCTCGGCCAGCGAGCGCATCACCGCGAGCAGCTCGTCGGTCTCCTGCGGGGTGAGGACCGCTGTCGGCTCGTCGAGGATGAGCAGGTCGACGTCGCGGGTCAGGGCCTTGACGATCTCGACGCGCTGCTGGGCGCCGACCGAGAGGTTCTCGACCAGGGCGTCGGGATCGACCGGCAGGCCGTACTTCTGGGAGGTCTCGAGCACGTCGCGGCGGCTGCGCCGGCGGTCGAGGATCCCGAGCGGACCGCCCCGGATCTCCTCGGCGCCGAGCGCGATGTTCTCGGCCACGGTGAAGACCGGTACCAGCATGAAGTGCTGGTGGACCATGCCGATGCCGGCGGCGATGGCGTCGCGGGGGCTGCGGAAGACCTTCTTCTCGCCGTCGACCAGGATCTCGCCCTCGTCCGGCTGGAGCAGGCCGTACAGCTGGTTCATCAGCGTCGATTTGCCGGCGCCGTTCTCACCGAGCAGGGCGTGGACCTCGCCCGGCTCGACGGTGATGTCGATGTGGTCGTTGGCCACCAGGTCGCCGAAGCGCTTGGTGATGCCGCGCAATTCGAGTCTCAGCGGAATCTCCTAAGCGCTCAGCTGCAGAACAGGGGAAACCGCCGCGCGGTTGCGAGCGAGGCTCACAACCGGCGGCGGCGAAATGTTACCTAGCGCAACGTCACTTCGGCGCGTTGGTCGACTCGACCTTGACCTTGCCCGAGACGATGTCCGCCTTCAGCGCGTCGACCTCGGACTTCAGGGTGGCGTCGATCTTGCTGTCGAACTTGTTGTACGGCGCCAGCGAGACGCCTTCGTTCTCCAGCTTGCCCAGGTAGCCCGGGGTGGCCGCGAGCGGCTTGCCGGTGGCGCCGGCGACGACCGCCTTCTCGACCGCGTCGGTGATGTTCTTGACGACGGTGGTCAGGAAGACGTCACAGAACTGCGCGGCGCTCTTGCAACCGTCCTGGTCGACCCAGACGATCGAGACCTTGCCGGACGAGCCCTGCGCGACCTCGGCCGCGCCCAGGCCGGTGCCGCCGGCGACGGGCAGGATCACGTCGGCGCCCTGGGCGACGAACGTGTTGGCCAGCGCCTTGCCCTTGGCCGGGCTGGCGAAGTCGTCGGTGAACGAGCCGGCCTGCTTGGCCTTGTCCCAGCCGAGGACCTGGACGTTGGCCTTCTTCTGCTCGTTGTAGTACTTCACGCCGTCGACGAAGCCGTCCATGAAGATGGCGACGGTCGGCAGCTTCATGCCGCCGAAGGTCGCGACCTTCTTGGTCTTCGAGTAGCCCGCGGCCAGGTAGCCGGCGAGGAACGCGGCCTCGTCGGTGGCGAACTGCATCGGGTAGACGTTGCTCTGGCCGGCGACGACGCCGTCCACGATGCCGAACTGCGCGCCGGTGTTCTCCGACGCGATCTTCTTGGTGGCGTCGATCATCAGACCGCCGACCGCGAGGGTGAAGTTGCACTTCTGCGTGACGAAGCCGCGCAGGTTGGGCTCGTAGTCGGCCTCGCTCGAGGACGCCGCGACCTTCGCGTCGACGTTGCTGGCCTGGCTCTTCGCGGCGTTGATTCCGGCCCACGCGGACGCGTTGAACGACTTGTCGTCGATGCCGCCGGTGTCGGTGACCATGCAGGCCTTGTATGCGGCGGCGGCAGCGTTCGAGCTGCCGCCGGCGGGAGTCTCGTCAGGGGCGTCGCCACAGGCCGCGGCAGCGAGCGTCAGCCCACCTGCCGCGAGAATCGCAACGATCCGCTTCCCACGTACTGGGCGCAAGACGCCCTCCTTCCAACGCACACCGACACATGTCGGTGAGTCTTCAACGCGGGAGCGTAGCCGCAGGCCAGGACGGCGGAGGCAGTTTGGTCCGGACTGTTGGCGCACCGTTATCTGCCCGCAATCGCAAGGCACACTGGCCGTCGCTTGTATCCGATACTGCGGCAATTTCCCGGGCCGGGCGGTAACAAGCCCTTAATCTTTCGGCGCACCGGCCGAGACAGTGGACAACTTGCGGCAAGTCCGCCATGCCCGGATTCCCAGGACGCCGACGACCGTGCCGACCGCCAGCGAAGTGACGATCAACACGGCGTGCACGATCAGAAAGGACGTCGGCCGCCCATCGGCGAACGAGCGGTCGTCCTGCCAGATCGCCAGGCCGAACCGGGGCCAGATCACCCAGGTCCACACCCCGACCGCCGTCAGGAAGACCGCCCATCGCCGCGAGATCACCATGCGCCCACTATCGCAGCGGGCCGGTCGCTCACCTCGCCGGGACCAGCTCGGGTGAGGCCACCGTCTCCTCCACGACCTCCGCCGGGGCCGTTCCGAGCCGCTTGCGGCCGATCAACACTAGGACCACACCCCCGATGGCGTACGCCGTGAGCACAGCGGCCGGGAAGCTCGCCCCGCAGCCGTCGAAGTAGGAGGCCGAGCGCAGCAACGACCCGCCGGCGCCGATCGGCAACCACTGCCCGACCGCTCCCCACGGCTGCGGCAACAGTTCGGGCGCCGCCGAGAGGCCGGAGATCGCGTTACCGGCCAGGAAGAAAGTCAGCGCGCCGAGACCGATGCCCGGCTCACCGAACAGGGCGGCCAGCCCGGCCACCGCGGCCGACATCCCGAGCGCGAACAGGCCCAGCGCCCCGGCCACGGCCAGGTAGTCACCCGGCACGATGCCGAGCCAGAAGTGCTGCACGGCGGCGGCCCCGAGCCCGGCGAACGTACCGTAGGCGAGCAGCCCGGCCACGCGGGCCGTGCGGTGCTTGAGCAGCAGGAAGACCATGATCCCGGCGATCATGCTGGTGATCGCGAGCGGCAGGAAGGCCGCCCCGAACCCGGCCCCGCGCGGGTCGTCCGCGTCGAGCGGCACGACGTCCTTCACCACGGCCCCGCCCGCACCGGCCGCCGCCGGCGCGGCGGTCACCACCGCGTTCTTCTCCCTGGTCCCGGGCTATGCCCTGCAGCGGATCCTCACCGGCTCGCCGGACAAGGAGACCTACATGCGGGGCGTCCGGGAGCTGCTCAACCGGTAGGGACGGTCAGCCGGGCCGCTATCCGGGACCAGCCCTCGCGCACCTCGGCCTCGGTCGGCGGGCGGCCCGGGCGCACCCGCCTGGTCTCGTACTCCTCCTGGTCGTCCTTCTCGTCGAGGGGAGCCTCGGCGACCGCCCGGGCCAGCGCGATCTCTTCCCGGATGGACTCGGCGTCGGGCCGTGGCAGCAGGGGTTCGACCACCGCCATCAGGTCCTCGTCGGCCACGACGGCCTGGGCCAGGGCGAGCGCGTGCGCGCGCTCGTACGGCCCGCAGACCACGGGTTCCCAGTCCTCCTCGTCGCCGAGCGCGCCGATGGTGATGACCCAGGGGAGGTCGGCCACCGGCGATCCGGCGGGCAGGTCGAGCGTCACGAGAGTGCCCACGGGCACATCATTCCGGGCGGCTGTGCCGAATCCAGGTATTTTGCCCCACCGGAGCACTTTTATCGTCAGCTGACAGGTCGATCACGCGGCCGTGCGGGCTGGTCGCCGCCCAGGCCGCCCCGAAGAGCAGCAGCTGGTTGAAGACGTACAGGTAAACCAGCACGCCGACGGCCGAACCGACCAGTCCGTAGGCCGGGTTGCGCTGGACCAGGCCGACGAAGGACTTGCCCACGGTGTTGAGCAGGGTCACACCGATGCCCACTTGCAGGACCGGCGGGACCATCCGGCGCACCGTCATCCGCAGGCGCGGCACGGCGGCCAGCAGCGCCGCCGCGAGCAGCATGTTGACCGCCACCGTGAGCATCCAGCTCACCCCGGACTGGACGATGCCGTCGGCCATCCAGGCCAGCAGCTTCTCCAGGCCGTAGACGGCGAGCTGGCTGAGCGCCAGCAGGGCCAGGATGCCGAGCAGCACCAGCAGGTCGAGCGCCTGCCGCACCCCGATGTAGCCGGGCTGCTCGTTGAGGCGCCAGATCAGCCGCTGCGACGACCGGATCGCCTCGACCCAGGCGATACCGGTGAAGGTCAGGCCGATGATGCCCACGATGCCGACCGTCTTGCCGCTGGCCAGGATCGCCGGCACGTCGAGGAAGGGCAGGTTCTGCCGGAGGAAGTCGCTGACGACCTCGAACAGCTCCTTGTTGTTGTTCAGCAGAATGCCGAAGATCGAGTACCCGATCAGCAGCAGCGCGAAGACCGCGAAGAACCCGTAGTAGGCGATGGCCGCGGCCAGTCGCCCACCCTGCGCCTCCCAGAAACGCAGCAGGGCCCGGCTGAGGTGATCGAAGTACTTCGAGCGCCGGCGAAGGCGGAGAATCTGCATCTCCGCGGTGTCGTACGCCCGATCGATCGGATTCACGCGCTGAAGGTAGCCGAAAAACTACGAACCCAACGTGTAGTCGCGGCGGCGTTTCCACGGCCCTTCGCCGCCGTGCGAGAAGAGCGTGAAGGCCGGCACCGGAAACTTCGCCGAGAAGCCGGCCAGATCTTCGAACGCCGCGTCCAGGGCCTCGGCCGGCACGTCCTGGGCCACCGTCACATGCGGGTGGTACGGGAAGCGGGAGTCGCGGTTGACCTCGTCGGACGACGTGATCGCCTCGGCCAGAAGCTCACACTCACTGATGCCGACGGCCAGCGTCACGAACACCACCTCGGTGACCGGCCGGAACGTGCCGGTGCCGCGCAGGTGGATGGTGAACGGCGGCTGGGCCGCGGCCACCTTCTCGAGGTGACGCTCGATCGCCGGCAGCGCCTCGGTGCGCACCTCGGTCGGCCCCAGCAGCGTGACGTGGGCCGGGGTGTACGCCGCCTGCGGATCGCCCGCCTCGGCCCGGCGGCGAGTCAACTGCTCGCCCCAGGGCTCGGGGATGTCGATGGCCACACCGATGCGGGTAGTGAGCACCGTTGGTCAGACCTCGCGGGCGGGGGCCAGGAAACCGATGTTCTTGTACGCCTCGGCGAGCGTCCCCGACGCGACCGAGCGCGCCTTCTCGGCGCCGATCGCGAGCACCTTGTCGAGGTATCCGGGGTCGTCGAGGTAGGCGCGGGTCCGCTCCTGGATCGGCTTGACGAACTCGACCACGATCTCGGCCAGGTCCTTCTTGAGGTCGCCGTAGCCGCGTCCCTCGTACGCCTCGAGCAGATCGTCTATGGTCCGCGCGGTGAGCGCGGCGTAGATGGTGAGCAGGTTGCTCACGCCCGGCTTGTTCTCCTCGTCGTAGAGGATCTCGCGCCCGGTGTCGGTCACCGCGGACTTGATCTTCTTGGCCGAGCGGGCCGGGTCCTCGAGCAGCTCGATGATGCCGTTCGGCGACGAGGCCGACTTCGACATCTTCGACGTCGGGTCCTGGAGGTCGGTGATCTTCGCGGTGTCCTTGACGATGTACGCCGAGGGGACCGTGAACGTCTTGCCGAAGCGGGTGTTGTACCGCTGGGCCAGGTCGCGGGTGAGCTCGAGATGCTGCCGCTGGTCCTCGCCCACCGGCACCTGGTCGGCCTGGTAGAGCAGGATGTCGGCGGCCTGGAGGATCGGGTACGTGAACAGGCCGACGGTGGTGGAGTCGGCGGCCTTGGCCGACTTGTCCTTGAACTGGACCATCCGGCCGGCCTCGCCGAACCCGGTGATGCAGCTGAGCACCCAGCCGAGCTGCGCGTGCTCGGGCACGTGGGACTGGACGAACAGCGTGCAGCGCTCGGGGTCGAGCCCGGCGGCGAGCAGCTGCGCGGCCGAGATCCTGGTCCGGGCCCGCAGGGCGGCCGGGTCGTGGCCCATCGTGATCGCGTGCAGGTCGACGACGCAGTAGTACGCGTCGTGGGTCTCCTGCATCGCCACCCAGTTGCGCACCGCGCCGAGGTAGTTGCCGAGGTGGAACGAATCGGCGGTCGGCTGAATGCCGGAAAGCACGCGCGGGCGACGGGCGAGATCGGACATGAGCCCATTGTGTCAGTCCCCCACGGCGAGGCGCGAACACCCCGGCGGGCCCTGTCGCATGTTCGAACCTGTTGACTTTTGATCGAAAGTGGTGGAACGTAGGCTTGACTGAAAAGCCCAGCTAGGGGGAACCGCACCGTGAAACTGCTCGTCACCGGGGGTGCCGGCTACGTAGGCAGCATCACCAGCCGCCTGTTGCTCGACGCCGGACACGAGGTTGTCGCCCTCGACAGTCTGGTCCGCGGCTTCCGTGAGGCCGTCGCGCCCGACGCCACCTTCGTCCAGGCCGACATCGCCGACGCCGCCCAGGTGCTGACCCCCGAGGCCGGCTTCGACGCGGTGCTGCACTTCGCCGGGCTCATCCAGGCCGGCGAGTCGATGAGCAAGCCCGAGCTGTACTGGCACGACAACGTGGTGAAGTCGCTGGCCCTGCTCGACGCGATCCGCGCCGCCCGGGTGCCGCGGGTCATCTTCTCCTCCACCGCCGCCGTCTACGGCAACCCGGTCGAGCTGCCGATCACCGAGAACGCGGCCAAGGCGCCCACCAACACGTACGGCGCGACCAAGCTGGCGTTCGACTACGCGCTCACCTCGGAGACGTTCGCGCATAACCTGGCGGCGGTCTCCCTGCGGTACTTCAACGTCGCGGGAGCCTACATCCGCGACGGCCACGAGATCGGCGAGCGGCACGACCCCGAGACCCACCTGATCCCGATCACGCTGCAGGCCGCGGCCGGCAAGCGCGACAAGCTCCAGCTGTTCGGCGACGACTACCCGACGCCCGACGGCACCTGCGTGCGCGACTACATCCACGTGGAAGACCTGGCCCGCGCCCACCTCCTCGCGCTGGACGCCGCCACCCCCGGCGAGCACCGCATCTACAACCTGGGCAACGGCAACGGCTTCTCCAACCGCCAGGTCGTCGAGGCGGCCCGCGAGGTCACCGGGGCCGAGCTGCCGATCGAGATCGCCCCGCGCCGCGAGGGTGACCCGGCCACCCTGGTCGCCTCGTCCGCCCGCGCCCGCGAGGACCTGGGCTGGGTGCCGGAAAAGAACACCCTGCAGGACATGATCGGCGACGCCTGGACCTTCTACCGAAAGCACGTCCTGTCCGACCACCCCACCGCCGCCCTTAACCGGACTGAAGGCTGACATGAGTGTCGTGACTGACGCCGTCGAGGCGTACCGCAAGCAGTTCGGTTCCGAACCTCAAGGCCTTTGGGCCGCGCCCGGCCGGGTCAACCTGATCGGCGAGCACACCGACTACAACGACGGGTTCGTGCTGCCGTTCGCGCTGCCGCAGCACACCGTGGCCGCGGTCAGCCCGGCCCCGGCCGGCGAGTGGACCGTCTGCTCGACCTTCACCGACGAGGCCGTCTCCTTCGGGCTGACCCGGCCCGGCGAGGTCACCGGCTGGGCCGCCTACGTGGCCGGTGTCGTCTGGGCGCTGGCCGAGGACGGCCACGAGGTGCCCGGCGCCCGCATCGCGCTCGCCTCCGAGGTGCCGCTCGGCTCCGGCCTGTCGTCGTCGGCCGCCCTAGAGTCGGCCGTGCTGACCGCGCTGATCGACCTGGGCCGGCTGGACGTGCCGCTCGAGCGGCGGCCGTCGATCGCCCAGCGGGCCGAGAACGTCTACGTGGGCGCGCCCACCGGCATCATGGACCAGTCGGCCTCGATCCGGTGCCAGGAGGGCAAGGCCCTCTTCCTCGACTGCCGCTCGTTCGAGGTCGACCAGATCCCGTTCGACCTGGCCGCCGAGGGCCTGGCCATCCTGGTCATCAACAGCAACGCCCCGCACCAGCACGTCGACGGCGAGTACGGCGCCCGCCGCAAGTCGTGCGAGGAGGCCGCCGCGATCCTGGGCGTCCCCGCGCTGCGCGACATCTCGGTGGCCGACCTCGACACCGCCCTGTCCCGCCTCGACGACGAGGTGATGCGCCGCCGGGTGCGCCACATCGTCACCGAGGACCAGCGGGTGCTCGACACGGTCGCCCTGCTCCGCGAGGGGCGCGTCCGCGAGATCGGCCCGGTGCTGACCGCCGGGCACGCCTCGATGCGCGACGACTTCGAGATCACCGTGGCCCAGGTCGACGTCGCGGTCGAGGCCGCGATCGCGGCCGGCGCTCTCGGCGCCCGGATGACCGGCGGCGGTTTCGGCGGCTGCGTCCTGGCCCTCATCGAGGCCGGCCGGGCCGATGTGACCACCGGGGCGGTCGAGGCGGCGTACGCCGAACGGGGTTTCCAGGCGCCCACCTGCTGGACCGTCACGGCCGGGCCCGGCGCGACCGCGATCACCGCCTAGGAACGCTTCAGGTCATGCCCCCGCGGGTATGTGCGGGGGCATGACCACTCCACGGGAAACAGAGCAGAACGAGCCGAACGAGTTCGGCTTCGCCGGGGCCGGCACCGCACCGCAGCCCGAGCGGGAGCCCGCCGAGGGCTTCGGCGAGAGCATCGCCGTTCCGGCCGGTGACCTGACCGGCTCGATCGTCGAAGCGATCGAGGAGGCGGCGGAGGGCCGCCACCACCACCAGGACGAGTCCTAGGGCACCGGCTGCGCCTCGGCGGTCGGCCCCTTGACCACCGGGCGCTCGTCGATCCACTCCACCCGGTCGAGCCACAGCTGCCGGCCGGGGACCACGCTGCCCACCGCGCCGTCCGGCCAGGCGTGGTAGAGCATCCAGGTCGCGCCGCTGGGCAGGGTGACGAGGAAGCCGTGGCCGGGTCCGGCCGCGGCGGCCGACGATCGCAGGATCGGGTTCTCCGGCGCCTTGCGGCACGGGCCGAGCGGGCCGTCGCAGATCGCGTAGCCCAGGGCGTACGCGTCGGCGTCGAACGCGTTGGCCGAGTAGAAGAGGTAGAGCTTTCCGTCGTGGCGCACCATCTGGGGTGCCTCGATGACGTGCGCCTCCCAGTCGGCGTCGTTGCGCAGTAGGCGCTTGCTCTCGCCGGCGATCGCGCGGCCGGAGTCGTCGAGCCGGGCGCCGTACAGGTAGGTCGGCTGCCCGATCGCGTTGCCGTCGTTCTTCCAGTAAAGCCAGCGGCCGCCGGACTCGTCTTCATAGGGGCTGGCGTCGATCGACCCGCCCTCGTCGGCCTGGCAGACCAGCGGCTCGTCCGAGTCGTCGGCGAACGGGCCGGCGGGCGCGCCGGCCACGGCGACACCGACGCACTGCCGTCCGGTCGCGGTCGCCCGGGCCGTGTAGTACAGCAGGTAGGTGCCGCCCGGGCCCTCGATCACCTCGGGCGCCCAGGTGTGCCCGCGCTCGGCCCACTTGCCCACCCGCGGCAGGGCATCGCCCGCGGCGGTCCAGTGCACGAGATCGGCCGAGGTCAGGATCGGTACGTTCTGGGTCTCATTGTTGGTTCCGTACGCGTACCAGGTTCCGTCCACGAGAAGAGCGCCCGGATCGGGGAAGTTCTGGTCGAAGACCGGATTGGTGAAGGTGTCCACTTTGTTCCCCTCCGGAGGCGGGTCGGCGCCGCACGCGGCCAGCAGTACGAGCGACGCCACCAACCAAAATCTCACCACCGGTAGAACCGGAGGTAGTCGAACGACGCCGTGACCGCCGGCTCGGCCCCGCCGTGCGCCACCAGCCCGAGGCGGGGCGAGCTGTCAGCGGGCAGGGTCCAGGTCCCGCCCCACGTCCAGCGCTTGCCGTCGCGGCTGACCCCGGCCCGGTACTCGTGCTCGCCGTTGGCCGGGTCGATCCGGTGGGCCAGGCGCAGCCACGTCGTCTCGAGTCCCGGAGTGCCGGCGATCGTGCCCCCGTAGGACAGCGCGCCCGCGTACGGCATCTCCTTGCCGAACTCGACCTGCCGCGTGTTCCAGATCGCCACCGCGCTGAGCCGGGCGAAAAGATCGTCGTCGGCGTACGCGATGAGGCCGGCCTGCTGGTAGTTGCGCACCGTGTCCTCGCCCAGCGGAAGCGTCAGCTTCGTCTCCGCGATCCACGATCCCGGCGGCGGGTCGCGCAGCAGCACGCCCGCGTTGTTCGACGTGCCGGTCAGGTCGGCGCCCTGCACCGGCCAGCGCAGCGCTCCCCCGCTGACCGTGACGGCCGGGTCGGGCCGAACGAAGTCCCAGTTCGTGCCGAGGGTGGCGAACTCGGTGGAGTACGCCGGCAGCGGCCGTCCGGGCCGCGGCACCGGCCGGCGGTCGACGGTGGGCCAGCCGTCGACCCAGTACAGCCGGTCGAGCAGCATCGGGCGCTCGTTGATGCCGAACGGCTCGTCGAGGTACGGATCGTCGCGGTCGATCGCGTGGTAGACCAGCCAGTCCCGGCCGGAGCGGTCGGTGATCAGTCCGTTGTGGCCGGTGCCGACCCAGCGGTCGCCGTTCGGCGCGACCACCGGGGTGCCGCCGGCCCGGGAGACATCGAGCCGCAGGCCGTCGCGGTCGGTGAACGGGCCGAGCGGGCTGCGCGAGCGGCCCACCGAGACCGAGTATCCGGTGGTCGGGCCGGCGCAGCAGTTGGCCGAGGAGGCGAACAGGTAGTACCAGCCGTCGCGCCGGACGACGTACGCGCCCTCGAACTTGTTGTCGATCGCGACCCGCGTCGGCGTGCCGGTGATCCGCAGGCCGTCGGCGGTGAGCTCGCTGACCCAGATGCCGCCGAAGTAGCTGCCGTAGTAGAGGTATTTGCGGCCGTCGGGCGTGGTCAGCTGGGCCGGGTCGAAGGTCCACCACCAGCCGCCGCCGGGGGCCGCGCGCGGCGGCACGGCCGGTTCGGCCGTGAAGGTCCACGGTCCGGTCGGCGTGGGCGCGGTGGCGACGCCGATCGCCGACGCCCCCGGGGACGTCTCGGTCACGGTCACGTACATGACCCAGCGGCCACCGATCTTGCGAACGTCGGGAGCCCAGAGGGAGGCGCCCTCCGCCGCGTAGGAGGGCAGGCCGGTGAAGGCGTCGCCCACGTACTTCCAGTTCGCCAGGTCGGCCGAACGCGCCATCGGGATGCGATGCGGCGTGCGCTCGCCCTCACGCAACGGGTCGGAGGTGCCGTACGCGTAATAGAGCCCGTCGTCTCCCCGGACGATGACCGGGTCGGCGAAGGTGTCGGCGAAGGAGGCGGAAACGGGGTTCTGCGGCCGGGGCTTTCCGGCGGCCGTCAGAGCGGGCAGGAGCAGCAGCGCCGCAACCGCGGCGACCAGGCGTCGCATGGTCATCCTTTCAGGCCGGAGCGGGAGACACCCTCGATGACGTAGCGCTGCGCCACCACGAACAGCAGCAGCACCGGAATGCTGGCGATCAGCGCGCCCGCCATGATCACCGGGTAGTTGATCGTGTAGGCGCCCTGCAGGATCGCCAGGCCGGGCGGCAGCGTGAACTGGTCGGGGCTGAACAGCACGTAGATCGGCCAGATGAAGTCGTTCCAGTTGGTCAGGAAGCTGATCACCGCGAGGGTGGCCAGGGCCGGCTTCGACAGCGGCAGCACCACCCGGGTGAAGATCTGCCAGGAGTTGGCCCCCTCGAGCACGGCCGCCTCCTCCAACTCCCGGGGCAGGCCCAGGAAGAACTGCCGCAGGAAGAAGACGCCGAACGCGCCGGCCGCCCCCGGGATGATCAGCGCCCAGAGGGTGTCGAGCATGCCGAACCGGTCGACGATCAGGAAGTTCGGGATGATCAGCACGAAGCTCGGGATGAAGAGCGTCGCGATGATCATGCCGAAGATCAGCCGCTTGAACCGGAACTCCAGGCGGGCCAGGGCGTACGCGGCCATCGAGGCGATCGCCAGCACGAGCAGCGCCTGCCCGGTCGCGGCCAGCACGCTGTTGAGGAACCAGCGCAGCACCGGCGTCTGGTCGTTGCCCATCAGCGTGTCGAAGGCGCTGGTGGTGGGCTCCTGCGGGAACACCGTCGGCGGTACCCGGGTCGCCTCGCCGGGCGTCTTGAACGCGGTGAGCAGCATCCACACCAGGGGCGCGATGAAGACCAGACTGAGTCCGATCAGGACGGTGTACCAGGCGATGGGCCGTACGCGTCTCATGATGCGTCCTTCTCCCGGAACAGGCGGAACACGATCGCGCTGATCAGCAGCAGGCCGACGGTGAGCAGGTAGCTCATGGCGGCGGCGCTGCCCATCTTGTAGTCGGCCAGGCCGACCTGGGCGATGTACATGATCGCCGTGCGGGTCTCGGTGCCGGGCGCGCCCTGCGTGATCAGGTACGACTGCCCGAACATGTTGGCCGACACCAGGATCGTGTTGACGGTGACGAACAGCAGCACCGGGCGCAGGCCGGGCAGCGTCACGTGCCGGAACTCGGCCCATTTGCCGCCGCCGTCGATGCGGGCTGCCTCGTACAACTCGCGGGGAATGTCCTGGAGCCCGGCCAGGTAGATCACCGCGTTGAAGCCGAGCGTCCACCAGACCGTGACACCGACCAGCGTGACCCAGGCCCACGGGAGCGCCGTCGTCCACGGCGCCGCGCCGGGCAGGATCGCGTTGACCACACCCAGGTTCGGGTCGAGCAGGAAACGCCAGAGCACACCGATCACGGCCACGCCCAGGACGTACGGCGCGAAGTAGACCGCCCGGAAGAGGGTTCGCCCCGGGAAGCGGCGGTTGAGCATCAACGCGATCGCCAGCGGCACGGTCAGCAGCAGCGGCACGCTGAGGACCGTGAAGATCCCGGTCGCCGACATGCTCTCCCAGAAGAAGCTGAAGACGGCCGAACTCGAGTCGAACAGCGCCTTGTAGTTGTCGAGCCCCACGAACGGCTTGCCCGGCAGCAGGTAGTCCCAGTCGTGCAGGCTGATCCACAATCCGTAGACCGCCGGAGCCAGCACGAACGTCGCGAAGACCACGAAGTACGGCAGGACGAAGAGGTACGGGGTGAGCGTGCCGGTACGCCGGATCCGGCCCCCGGCACGCGGTTCCGTCCTCGCCTGCTCCTTGACTGCCAGGTCAGCTGCCATACTTCTTCGCGTTCTGCTCCAGGAGCTGGTTGGCCTTGGCGGCGCCGTCGGACAGCGCCTTGGCCGGCTCCTTACGTCCCAGGACAGCCTCGTTGATCGCGGTGACCACGGTGGCCATCGCGTCCGCGATGCCCGGCTTCGGCGGCAGGAAGTGCAGGTCGTCGATCTGCGAGCCGATCGCCGCCTGCTCCGGCAGCGCCTTGAACTCGGCGCTGTCGCGGATCTCGGCCCGGGCCGGCACCTGGCCGCCCTTGGCCCACTCGATCGAGTGCTGGCTGATCCAGTTGATGAAGACCTTGCCCGCGGCCAGCTTGTTCTCGTCCTTGGCCTTCTGCTTGAACTGCACGAACTGGTGGGAGCCGGCCCACGCCGCCTTCTGCGTGCCGATCTGCGGCAGCGGCGCCACACCCCACTGGAGGTTCTTGTCCTCCTTGAGCGTGTTGATGGTCCAGATGCCGTTCCAGTTGAAGGCGTTCTTGCCGTTGCGGAAGGCCACGAGGTCGGCGTCCTGGGCCACGTTCTTGGGGCTCCAGCCGTTCTTGACGTGGTCGGTCATCCAGGTCAGCGCCTGCACTCCGGGCTGCTCGGCGTAGAGCGCCTTGGTCGCCTGCTCGTCGAAGAGGTTGCCGCCGAACTGCCAGAGCAGGGACTGGAACTGCATGCTGCCGGTGAACTCGAACGGGGTGACCCAGTCGCCCTGGATGCCCTTGGCCTTCATCTGCTCCAGCGCGGCCTTGTACTCCTCGTCGGTGGCCGGTGGCTTCGACGGGTCGAGGCCGGCCTTCTCCATGACCGTCTTGTTGTAGAAGAAGCCAAGTGGGTGCACATCGAGCGGTATCGCGTAGCGGGTGTTGTTGTAGACGCCCGCGTTCCACACCGGCGGCGAGAAGTCCTCGGCCTTGAAGTTCAGCGCCTTGGCCAGGTCCTCCAGGGGCAGGATCACGCCTCGCGCAGCGTTCGTGGCCACGTTGTCGACGTGCATGATGCCGAGGTCGGGGCCGTTGCCGGTGGCGACCGCGGCCGGCACCTTCTGGTAGTAGTCGGCCCACTGGTAGGTGTTCATCGAGACCTTGATGTTCGGGTGCTCGGTGTTGAACTGGTCGACCAGCTTCTTCATGAACGGGCCGTCACCACCGGTGAAGCCGTTCCAGAAGGCCAGGGCCACGTTCGGGCCGGTGTACGCCGTCGGCGCCGGCGCGGCGTTCTGCCCGCCTCCGGTGACTTTCTCGTTCGGTCCGCTGTCGCCGCACGCGCTCAGGAGCACGGCTCCACCGGCGCCGGCACCGAGGCCGAGCAGGCCTCGACGAGAGAACTGAAGATTCACTATGACTCCTCGGGAGTGAGGCACAGGGCGTGCCAGGAGACGGGCGGGAGGACGAGCTCGCTCGCCGGGGAGACGGCCGTCTCGCCGGTGAGCGTGAAGTGCCGCGCCAGGCGGTGCCGCGGGAAGGCCCGCAGGTCGAGGCTGAGCGGCAGCGGCTCGGTGCCGCGGTTGACGACGAAGATCGTGAGGTCGCCGGTCTGTTCGTCGTGGGTGGCGACGGCGTCGGCCGCGGGCACCTCGCCGTAGCGGCCGGTGGTCATCGCCGGCGCGGTCAGCGCGGGCCGCAACACCGTGCCGCGGGCCAGCCGGGCGGTGTGCGCGAACGGGTGGAAGATGGTCTGCCGCCAGGCCCGGCCCCCGGGCTCGGTCCGGATCGGCGCGATCACGTTCACCAGCTGGGCCTGGCAGCCGACGGCCAGCCGGTCGGCGTGGCGCAGCATGCTGATCAGCAGGTTGCCGACCACCATGGCGTCGGTGTCGTTGTAGTCGTCCTCGATCAGGGCCGGCAGCTCCTCGATGTCCCGGTCCTCGGGCTCGGTGAAGCGGCTCTGGTACCAGACGTTCCACTCGTCGAGCGAGAGCTTGATGCGCTTGCTGCGGCGCAGCTTCGCCCGTACGAAATCGGCAGTGGCGACGACGTCGTCGATGAACCCGTCGAGGTCCACCGCGGACGCCCGGAAGGTGGCCTCGTCGTACTTCTCCGGGTCGTAGTAGTTGTGCAGCGAGATGTAGTCGACCTGGTCGTACGCCTGCTCGAGGACCGTCGCCTCCCAGGACGCGAAGGTCGGCATGCCCGAGTTCGAGCTGCCGCAGGCGACCAGCTCGATGCTCGGGTCGACCCGCTTCATGGCGTGCCCGGCCCGGGCCGCCAGCTGGCCGTACTCGAGGGCGGTGAGGCTGCCGATCTGCCACGGGCCGTCCATCTCGTTGCCCAGGCACCACAGCTTCACGTCGTGCGGCCGGGCCACGCCGTGCTTGCGGCGCAGATCGGCCGCGGCCGTGCCGTCGGCCAGATTGCAGTACTCGACGAGCTCGGCCGCGGCCTCCACGCCCCGGGTGCCGAGGTTGACCGCCATCATCGGCTCGACGCCGGCCAGGCCGGCCCATCGCATGAATTCGTTGAGCCCGAAGGCGTTGCTCTCCAGGGCGCGCCAGGCCAGGTCGAGGCGGCGCGGACGGTCGCCGCGCGGGCCGACGCCGTCCTCCCAGCGGTAACCGGAGACGAAGTTGCCGCCCGGATAGCGCACGGTGCTGACGCCGAGCTCACGGACCAGCTCGAGCACGTCGCCCCGCAGGCCGTCGTCGTCGGCGGTGGAGTGACCGGGTTCGAAGATGCCGGTGTAGACGCAGCGGCCCATGTGCTCCACGAAGGAGCCGAAGAGCCGGCGGTCGACCGGTGCGACGGAGAAGGCGGGATCGAGAGTGAGGTGCGCCACTGCCATGCCACGTTTTTACAACGTTGCATTCATCGTTGTAAAGAGACCGCGGTCGACGTTGCGAAATATGGCTGTAACTTGTTACGCGACGGTGGTGCTCTCGCGGACCACCAAACGGTGGTCGACGCGCAGCTCCCGCGGCGCGCCGGAGGCGGCCGGGCCGTCGCCGAGCCGCTCGGCCAGCAGGTCGACGGCGAGCTGGGCGATCCGCGGGGCGTCCGGCGCGATGGTGCTCAGCGTCGGCGTCGAGAACCGGCCGTCCTCGATGTCGTCGAAGCCGATCACGGCGACGTCGCCGGGCACGCTCAGGCCACGTTCCAGCAGCGTGCGAATGGCACCGAGGGCGAGCAGGTCGTTGAAGCAGAAGACCGCGTCCGGCGGCTCGCCCTCGTCCAGCAAACGGGCCATCGCGGCCGCGCCGTCGGCCCGGTGGAAGCTCTCCACCGGCGTCTCGACGCTCTCCAGCCCGGCCTCGGCCAGCACCGACCGGTAGCCGGCCAGCCGCTGGTGCGAGGTCACGGCCGAGGGGCTGTCCTGCACGCCGATCGCGGCGATGCGCCGGCGGCCCAGCGAGCGCAGATGCCGGGTCGCGTCGGCCGCGGCCGCGGTGTTGTCTATCGCCACGTGATCGGCCGGACCGTGCCACACCCGCTCGCCGAGCAGCACCATCGGGGTCCCGCTCTCGACGGCCAGCTCCTCGCCGGCCAGGGCCAAGGGGCTGAAGATGAGCCCGTCGATGGCGTGCCGGCGCAGACCGGCGACCAGGTTGCGCTCACGCTCCGCGTGCCCGTCGGTCTGGTCGATCAGGACGGTCCAGGAACGCTGTTCGGCCGCCTGCACGATCAGGCCCGCAATCTCGGCGAAGTAGGGCGACTGGAGCTCGGGCACGGCCAGGGCGATCACCCCGGAACGGCCGCTGCGCAGCTGGCGGGCGGCCATGTTGGGCACGTAGCCGAGCGCCTCGATGGCGGCCTGCACCCGGGCGCGCGTGGCCGGGGCCACGTGCACATAACCGTTGACGACATTGGAGACCGTCTTGATCGACACACCGGCCCGCGCGGCGACATCCTTGAGGCCCGGCGGCACGAATGTGGACTATACAACGTTGCAGTACTTAAGTCCGATCACCCGGCGGAGCTAAGGCCCGACTAGTCGATCTGCGTTCGCGGTTACCGTGACGTCATGTCCATGAGCGCAGCGTGTCTGCCGGTTCCCGCGTCCGTCCGCATCGAGAGCGACGTCGACGCCGCCGTCGCGCTCCTCACCGTCGACGGTGTCTGGGACAAGGAGCTCTGGCAGACGGCCAGCGTGACCCTGCGCAAATGCCTGGCCGAACATCCCGAGGCGCTCATCGTCGACCTGACCGGGCTCGACGACCCGTCCGGGCGCTCCGCACCGGCCTGGATGACCGCCCGCGACATGGCGGCCAAGATGGACCCGCCGGTTCAGCTGGCCCTGTGCATCCCGCCCGATCTGCCCCTGGCCGACAGGATGCAGCGCCTCGGCGCCCCGCGGTTCCTGCCCGTCTACGCCAAGGTGCGCCAGGCCCGGGTCGCCATCGCGAGCCGCCTGCCGCTGGTCGAACGCCTGATGCTGACCCTGCCCCCCGAACCGGAGGCGCCCAGCGCCGCCCGCAACCTGGTCAGCGACGCCTGCCTGGCCTGGGGCCTGGCCCACCTGCTGCACCCGAGCCGCACCGTCACCTCGGAACTGGTCACCAACGCGGTCGAGCACGCCCGCAGCGAGATGACGGTGATGGTCAGCCTGCGTGGCCGGGGACTGCACGTGTGCGTGGCCGACCGGTCCCCCGAGATGCCGCGCCTGATCAAGCCGGCCCGGATCCGTCGCGGCCGGCCCCTGGACCAGCGCGGGCTGGGGCTCCGGCTCGTCATGGAGACGGCCGTGGCCTGGGGCGCGTTACCCACCCGCACCGGCAAGGTGGTGTGGGCAACGCTCCAGCCGCCTCGGGCCGCTACTGAGCCTCGATGATCATTCCGGCGCCGACCGTACGGTTGGTGCTCTCGTCGATCAGGATGAAACCGCCGGTGGTGCGGTTGCGCCGGTACTCGTCGGCGAGCAGCGGCACGGTGGTACGCAGGCGCACCCGGCCGATCTCGTTGAGCTTCAGCTCGCCCGCCGCCTCGTCCCGGTGCAGGGTGTTGACGTCCAGCCGGTACTGAAGACCGCGCACGACCGTCCGGGCCGACCGGGTGGTGTGCTTGATGGCGTACTTGCCGCCGACGCGCAGCGGCGCCGACTCGTCCATCCAGCAGACCATCGCCTCAATGTCCTGGGCGACCGCCGGCGCGTTGTGCGGGCGGCAGATCAGGTCGCCGCGCGAGATGTCGATCTCGTCGGCCAGCCGGACCGTGACCGACATGGGCGGGAACGCCTCGTCGACCGGACCGTCGGCGGTGTCGATCGCCGCGATCTTGCTGGTCAGACCGGACGGCAGCACCATCACGTCGTCGCCCGGCTTGAGAACACCGGAGGCGACCTGACCGGCGTAGCCGCGGTAGTCGGTGACCGTGGTCGACTGCGGGCGGATCACGTACTGCACCGGGAAGCGCACGTCGACCAGGTTGCGGTCGCTGGCGATGTGCACGTGCTCCAGGTGGTGCAGCAGCGACGGCCCGTCGTACCAGGGGCTGTTCTCCGACCGCGACGCGATGTTGTCGCCGTTGAGCGCCGACACCGGGATGATCGTCAGGTCGGTGATCTCGAGCTTGGCCGCGAACGAGGTGAACTCGTCGGCGATCCGGTCGTAGACCGCCTTGTCCCAGTCGACCAGGTCCATCTTGTTGATGCAGAGCACCAGGTGCGGCACCCGCAGCAGCGACGTCAGGAACGCGTGCCGGCGGGACTGCTCGACCAGGCCCTTACGGGCGTCGACCAGGATCAGCGCCAGGTCGGCGGTCGAGGCGCCGGTGACCATGTTCCGGGTGTACTGGATGTGCCCCGGGGTGTCGGCGATGATGAACTTGCGCCGCGGGGTGGCGAAGTAGCGGTACGCCACGTCGATGGTGATGCCCTGCTCGCGCTCGGCCCGCAGGCCGTCGGTGAGCAGCGCCAGGTTGGTGTACTCGTCGCCGCGCGACGCGCTGGCCGCCTCGACGGCCTCCAGCTGGTCGGCGAAGATCGTCTTGGTGTCGTACAGGAGACGCCCGATCAGGGTGGACTTCCCGTCGTCCACGCTGCCCGCGGTGGCGAACCGCAGCAGGTCCATGCGCGCCGCGGGCGCCGTCTCGGTGTCCAGGACGGCCTGACTCATCAGAAGTAACCCTCTCGCTTGCGGTCTTCCATCGCGGCCTCGCTGACCTTGTCGTCACCGCGGGTCGCGCCCCGCTCGGTGATCCGGGTCGCGGCGACCTCGTCGATCACCTTTTCCACCGTGTCGGCCTCGGAGAGCACGGCGGCGGTCTGCGAGGCGTCGCCCACCGTGCGGTAGCGGACGCGGCGCACCTCGGAGGTCTCGCCGTCACGGAGCTGGATGAACTCGTTCACCGCGTAGAACATCCCGTTGCGCTCGACGACCTCACGGTCGTGCGCGTAGTAGATGCTCGGCAGCGGGACCTGCTCCTTGGCGATGTAGTGCCAGATGTCCAGCTCGGTCCAGTTGGAGAGCGGGAACACCCGGATCGACTCGCCCGGGTGGTGCCGGCCGTTGTAGAGCGCCCACAGCTCGGGACGCTGGTTCTTCGGGTCCCACTGGCCGAACTCGTCGCGGAAGCTGAACATGCGCTCCTTGGCGCGCGCCTTCTCCTCGTCGCGGCGGGCGCCGCCGAACAGGGCGTCGAAGCGGTATTTCTCGACGGCGGCCAGCAGCACCGGGGTCTGGATGCGGTTGCGGGTGCCGTCGGGCAGCTCGCGGACCAGGCCGGTGTCGATCGCCTCCTGGACGCTGGCCACCACGAGATTGAGGCCGAGGGTGGCGACCCGGGTGTCGCGGTAGTCCAGCACCTCGGGAAAGTTGTGCCCGGTGTCGACGTGCATGACGGGGAAGGGGATGCGGGCCGGGGCGAAGGCCTTCTCGGCCAGCCGCAGCATGACGATCGAGTCCTTGCCACCCGAGAAGAGCAGGACGGGACGCTCGAACTCGGCCATCACCTCGCGCATCACGAAGATGGCCTCGGCTTCGAGGGCATCCAGATGCGAGACGCGGTACGGCTTCGTCTGGCTCATGGTGGTATCCAGACCTTTCCGGGGCTTGCGGTTGAGAGTGTTACCTAGGGGGAACCGTCATTGTGACGGAAGGTGACGCTGCAACGCTGCAAGTAACCGAGGAGCGAGATCCTTACGGCACACCACCAGGTCCGGCAACTTAGGGTCGGCCTCGTTGTATCTCAGCGTAGAACCGTCGATACGGGAAGCGTGCAAACCCGTGGCCAGCGCCACAGCGACCGGCGCGGCCGAGTCCCACTCGTACTGTCCGCCGGCGTGCACGTACGCGTCGGCGTCGCCGTTGATCACTGCGGCGATCTTGACGCCGGCCGAGCCCATCGGCACCAGCTCGGCCCCGAGCTCCTCGGCCAGGGCCGTGACGAAGGCCGGCGGCCGGGTCCGGCTGGCCGCGATCCGGATCGGCCCGCCCGTCGCCGACTCCAGCGGCAGCGGCGGGTAGGCCGGCGCGTGGTCGGTGGCGATCGTCCGGTGCTGCGCGGGCATCGCGACCGCGCCCGCGGCCAGGCAGGCCGGGCTCCCGCAGTCGGCCGTCCAGAGAGCCACGTGCACGGCCCAGTCGGATCGGCCCTCCTCGGAGAACTCGCGGGTGCCGTCGAGCGGGTCGACGATCCAGACCCGGCCCGCGCTCAGCCGCTCCGGTCGTACGCTGCCCGGCTCGCCGTCACGCCAGGCCGCCCGCGCGTGGTCGTCCTCCTCGGACAGCACCGCGTCGGCCGGGCGCCACCGCGCGAGCTCGGCCCGCATCAGGTCGTGCGCGGCCTTGTCGCCGGCCGCCTTGAGGGCGGCGGCGTCGCCGTACCCCATCTCGTCGCGCACCCGAAGCAGCACCTGGCCGGCCTTGTCGGCCAGCCAGCGGGCGAAGGCGCCGTCGGTCACCGGCGCGTGGCCCAGGTCCAGGGTCTCCCGTTGCGAAGTCACGCGCGCCGACGTCTCTGTCCGCTCGCCCATGCTCTTGTCTCCCCATTGATTCAGTACGCCCCGGACGACCGCACCACAGCCGTCATCGTGCGCAACAGGATGACGAGGTCCAAACTGAGGGACCAGTTCTCCACATAGCGCAGGTCCAGCCGGACCGCTTCCTCCCACGGTAGATCCGAACGTCCGGATACCTGCCACAGGCCCGTCATGCCCGGCTTGACGGCGAGCCGGCGCCGCACGTCGTCGGCGTACGCCGCGACCTCGGCCGGCAGCGGCGGACGCGGCCCCACCAGGGACATCTGCCCCAGCACCACGTTGAGCAGCTGAGGCAGCTCGTCCAGGGAGAACCGGCGCAGATATCGCCCGACCGGGGTAACCCGCGGATCATCACGAATCTTGAAGAGCACGCCGTCGTGCTCGTTGAGATGCTTCAGCTCGGCCAGGCGGGCCTCGGCATCGACATACATGCTGCGGAACTTGTAGATGCGGAAGTGACTGCCGTCACGACCCACCCGCACCTGACGAAAGAGTACCGGCCCGCGCGAGGTGACCCGCACACACAGTGCGACGCCCAGCAGCAGCGGCCCGAAGAGCACCAGCAGGGCCAGCGCGCCGAGCCGGTCCACCGCCTCCTTGACCAGCCGCGACCCGCCGTGCAGACGGGGATGCTCGACGTGCAGCATCGGCAGCCCGTCGAAGGGCCGGATCGTGGTCCGGGCGCCGGCCACGTCGACCAGGGCGCTGGCCACCACCAGGTCGACCTCGTCCCGCTCGAGCCGCCAGGCCAGCCGCCGCAGCTGCTCGCCGTCGAGCTCGGGGCAGCTCAGCACCACCACGGTGTCGGCGTCGGCCTGCTCGACCGCGGCGGCCACGTCGTCGAACGTGCCGTAGACGACCAGACCGTTGACCCCGGCGCCGTCGTGGCCCGGCGGCAGGCAGGCGCCGACCACCTCGAGCCCGTGGTAGCGCTCCCGCCGCAGCTGCCGGGCCATCCCGATGATCGACAGCTCGTGGCCGACCAGGATCACTCGGCGCAGGTTCTCGCCCCGGGCGCGGGCCAGATGCAGCCGCTTGCGCAACGCGAAACGCAGCACCGCCGAGGCGCCGATCGCCGTCGGCAGGGCGGCCAGGACATAGCTGCGGGCCAGATCGAGATCGAGGGCGTACGACACCAGGGCCGCCCCCGCGATCAGGCCGACCCCGCCGCGGAGCACGCGCTGATATTCGTCGGTCCCGACGAAGAGATAGCGCCGCTCGTAGGCCCGCGACACGGCGAGCACGACCAGCAGCAGGACCGGCAGGAAAGCCGAGAGCAGGATGTAGGCGCGGTTGTAGGTGGTCACCTCGTCGCCGAAGCGCAGCCCGAAGGCGGTGACGCCGGCCGCGGTGCCGGCCAGCAGGTCACACAGCACCAGCGAGCGGACGTAGCTGCGCTCCCAGCGCTGCCGCCGGGACATCGCCGCGTGCCGGCCCCGGATCCGCAGGAAAGGCCGCGCCGCGGGCCGGGCCGCGGCCGAACGGTTGCGCCGCTGCGACCAGTGCCGGTCGATCGCCTGGTTCCGCCCGGGGTCGGCCGCTTCCCGTCCCGCGCGGGGCGGGGCGTTGTCCGGCTTGGGCGCCCGAACCTTCCCTTCGCCACCCGCCTCCGCCGGCGCCTGGGCGGGCTTCCGGGCCGGCTTCGTGGCCGAGTTCACCGGCCACTCCGTGCGGGAGCGCGAGCCCGCGCCGGCGGGCGGCGGGCTCAGCGGCACCACGGGGGCCGGGATCTTCGAGTTGGCCTTGCGGATCCCGGGGTGCGGCCCGCGGTTGGCCGGCGGATGGTTGGCCTCGCCGTATTCTTCCGGCGGCTGGCCCTCCTCGAGCAGCACCGTCGGCAGCAGCACGGTCGGCTCGGTGAGCACCGACTCCTGGTGCGCGGACAGGTCCTGCCGCATACCAATCCTCCCCCGTACGCCGGTCAAAACGCACCGAACCGGTGCGTACGTGTGACCAACGGACGGACGGCGGAAGGCGTCACGGGACCGCGAGGCGGACAAAACCGCCCAAATGATCTATCCGTTCCAGCCCCGTGAGATCAACCGCCGTGGTATTTGTTCTGCGCCCACTCCACGCCTTCGAGGACGATCGCCTCCACCACGTCGGCCGCCCGGTCGATGAGGAAGTCCAGCTCCTTGCGTTCCACGCCGGAGAAGTCGGAGAGCACGAAATCCGCCGGATCCTGCCGTCCGGGCGGACGGCCGACCCCGAAACGGACCCGGGCGTACTCCTTGCTCGACAGCGATTTCGACATGGATCGCAGACCGTTGTGGCCACCCTCACCACCGCCACGCTTAGCCCGTACCTGACCGAAAGGCACATCAAGCTCATCGTGCACGGCGATCACGTTCGACACCGGCACTTTGAAGAACTGGGCCAGCGAGACCACCGCGTTGCCGGACAGGTTCATGAAGGTCAGCGGCTTGACGAGCACCAGCTTGGGACCGCCGAAGCCCAGCCGTCCCTCGGCCACCTCGCCCTGCGCGCGCTTGGACCGGCCGAACTTGGCCCCCACCCGGGACGCCAGCAGATCGGCCACCATGAAGCCCACGTTGTGACGGTTCCCGGCGTACTCCTTGCCCGGGTTACCCAGCCCGACGACCAGCCACGGCGCGTCCTCAGTCACGTTTCTCCCCACATCCATCCGACCGCCCCGCCCGCCGCCCTAGATCGGACTGAAGACAACGCAATTCGGGGAAAGTGCCATGGCACTTTCCCCGATCACAGCCCGAACTTTGTTACTCCGCGGCGGGAGCCTCTTCGCCCTCGGCCGACGCCTCGGCGCCCTCGGCCGACTCGCCCTCAAGCTGCTCGGCGGTCTGCGCCTGCGAGACGATCGCCAGCACGAAGTCGGGCTCGACGGCCAGCTCGACGCCGTTCGGCAGGGTCACGTCGCCGGCGGTGACCTGCGCGCCGGCCTCGAGGCCCTCGATCGAGACGTCGAGGCCGCTCGGCAGGTGCAGCGCGTCGGCCACGACGGCGAGGGTGTTGGACTCGTGCACGACGAGCGTGTTGCGGGCGGCCTCGCCGGTCAGGTTGATCGGAACGTCGACCTGGACCTTCTCGCCGCGCTTGACGATGATCAGGTCCACGTGCTCGTACGTGTCCTTGATCGGGTCACGCTGGATCGCCTTGGGCAGGGCGAGCGTCGCGGCGGACGCGCCCTGGATGTCGATGGTGAAAACCTGGTTGAGACCGCCGTGCCGGATCGCGGCGGCGAACTCACGGGCCGGCAGCGCGATGTGCTGCGGCTTCTCGCCGTGGCCGTAAAGCACGGCGGGCACCAAACCGGCCCGGCGCGTGCGACGGGCACCACCCTTGCCGAACTCGGTGCGGGGCTCGGCGCTGATCTTTACCTCGGACACGGGGAAACTCCTGAAACTCTTCGATCGGGCTGCGTCTAAGTCGGCGGGCTGCGGCAGTGCTGATCGGCCACCGGAAAGTGCTGGAGGCCGTCGTCGGCGCTGCCGGGCAAGGGGGCGCGCTGGGCACAGGCCCGGAGCACCGCGTCGATGACGGTGCCCCCGAATGGCTGCGAACCTCAGCAGACCGCGGGGCACCCTCGCCGTGGCAACCGCACTATCTTACCCACAGCCTGAGCGCACTCCTCAGCGGGTCCGGTCCGCTGCGCCGCTCCGTGCGAACTTCACCCGGAAGAGGTTTCAGCTCAGGCCACCGAAAAGCGTGGTCACGGAGCCGTCGTCGAAGACTTCACGGATCGCCCGGGCCAGCAGCGGGGCGATGGACAACACAGTGATCTTGTCGAGCCGCTTCTCCGGCGGCAGCGGCAACGTGTTCGTCACCACGAGCTCGCTGATCCGGCTGTTCTTCAGCCGCTCGGTCGCCGGGTCGGAGAGCAGGGCGTGCGTCGAGGCCACGATCACGTCGGCCGCGCCCTCGTCCCAGAGGATGTCGGCCGCCTTGGTGATCGTGCCGCCGGTGTCGATCATGTCGTCGACGATCAGGCAGACCCGGCCCTCGACCTCGCCGACCACCCGGTTGGCCACGACCTGGTTGGGCTTGAGCGGGTCACGGGTCTTGTGGATGAACGCCAGCGGGCAGCCGCCCAGCCGGTCGGTCCACCGCTCGGCCACGCGCACGCGACCTGAATCGGGCGCGACCACTGTCATCGGCCGGCCCGCGTACTTCTTCTGCACGTGCTCGGCCAGGATGTCCATCGCGAACAGGTGGTCCACCGGACCGTCGAAGAACCCCTGGATCTGCGCCGTGTGCAGGTCGACCGTGAGGATCCGGTTGGCACCCGCGGTCTTCAGCAGGTCGGCCACCAGGCGGGCCGAGATCGGCTCGCGGCCGCGGTGCTTCTTGTCCTGCCGCGAGTACGGGTAGAACGGCAGCACCACGGTGATGCGCTTGGCCGACCCGCGCTTCAGCGCGTCGATCATGATGAGGGTTTCCATGACCCAGCGGTTGACGCCCTCGGTCACCGACTGCACGACGAACGCGTCCGAACCACGGACCGAGTCCTTGAACCGGACGAAGATCTCACCGTTGGCGAACTCGTACGAGTCGGCGGGGGTCGGCGCGACGCCGAGCACCTGGCCGATCTCGTCCGCCAGCTCCGGGAAACCACGTCCGGAGAAAAGCATCAGACTCTTACGGTTCTCCGCGACGATGCTGCCCATCGGCTCGCTACTCCCGTTGGATCGAGGGGGTGGGGATGTGATCGAGTGAAGTATCCCCCGGGGCCACCGAAGCGCCACGTTACGCGGGCACCGGGTGGGATGCCTCACCCCCAGCGGATCACTCCTGGTCAGAACGGGTTCACCCGGCCGTTACCGCACCACCGAGCGCACCTGGATCATCACCGTTCGAGCGCGCCGACGGACCGTCCTGTCGGATAGCCGCCACCGGCCGGTGTACCCACCAGCCTCCCCTAGTTACCGCGCGGCCGCACGGCGTTCGCTTTTTGCACAGGAACCGCCCGGACTTTGCACAGCGACGGCCCGGGCGGATGCCGCCCGGGCCGTACGTCTCAAGCCTCTTTACTCCGCCTCGGAGATTTCACCCTCGCCGGCCTGGGCCGCCTCGAAGCGCTCGGCCGCCTCGGCCGACACCGTGCCGGCCCGGCGGCGCGCCACCCAGCCCTCCACGGCCCGCTGCGGCGCCCGGGTCACGGCCAGGCTGCCCGCCGGCACCGTGCCCGAGATCGCGCTGCCCGCGGCCACGTACGCACCCGGCTCGATCGTGGCCGGCGCGATCAGCACCGAGTCGGAGCCGACGAACGCGGCCTCGCCGACGGTCGTGTGGTGCTTGTTGACGCCGTCGTAGTTGGCGAAGATCGTGCCCGCGCCGATGTTGGACTTGGCGCCGATCGTGGCGTCACCCACGTACGACAGGTGCGGCACCTTGGCCCCGTCGCCGAGTTCGGCGTTCTTGGTCTCGACGAAGCCGCCGACCTTGGCCTTGCGGCCCAGCCGGGTGCCCGGGCGCAGGAACGAGAACGGGCCGACCGTCGCCTCGTCGCCGACCTGGGCGCCGATCGAGTGGGTACGCAGGACCACCGCGCCCGCGCCCACTGTCGTGTCGATGAGCGTCGTGTCCGGGCCCACGATCGCCCCGGCGGCCACAGTGGTGGCCCCGAGCAGCTGCGAGTTCTGGTCGATCTCGGCGTCCGGCTCGAGCGTCACCGTCACGTCGATCCAGGTCGTCGACGGGTCGAGGATCGACACCCCGCGGCGCATCCACGCCTCGTTCACCCGGTCACGCAGCAGGGCCCGCAGCTTGGCCAGCTCGGCCCGGTCGTTGCAGCCCAGCGTCTCCTGCGCGTCGGGCGCCACGAAGACGCCGACCGGGTCGCCGGCCGAGGCCAGCAGGCCGAAGACGTCGGTGAGGTATTCCTCGCCCTGGTCGTTGTCGGTGGACAGCTTCGAAAGCGCCTCGCGCAGGGAAACCACGTCGAACGCGTAGATGCCCGCGTTGATCTCGCGGATCGCCTTGACCTCGGCCGACGCGTCGCGCTCCTCGACGATGCGCTCCAGGTTGCCGGCGGCGTCGCGCACGATGCGGCCCAGGCCGGTCGGGTCGGGCACCTCGGCCGCCAGCACGGTCGCGCCGCGCTCACCGGCCTCGTGCGCCTCGATCAGGTTGGACACCGTCTCGGGGCGCAGCAGGGGCACGTCACCGTTGAGCACGACGACCGTTCCGGTCGCCTCGGGCACGGCCTCGAGGGCGATGCGCACCGCGTGACCGGTGCCGTTCTGCTCGGCCTGCAGCACCGGCACGGCGCTCGGGGCGATCTCGGTGAGGTGCGCTTTGACCTGGTCGGCCTTGTGGCCGACGACGACGATCACCTGCTCGGCGCCGGCCGGCTCGGCGGCGGCCAGCACGTGCCCGACCAGGGTGCGGCCCAGCATCGGGTGCAGGACCTTGGGCGTCGCGGACTTCATCCGCTTACCTTCACCGGCGGCAAGAACGACGACGGTACGACGAGGGGCCTGGCTCACGCGGTACTCCATTGCTCGCAGTAGAGAGATTTACGCAGAGAGGCGGCGCCAAACACAGCCGCGGAGAGACTGCTCCCGGAAGAGGATTCGAACCCCTATAAACGGCACCAAAAGCCGCGGTCCTACCATTAGACGATCCGGGACCATTCGGACTTTTCCCACTGGGGATCCATCCACCGGTCACATCTTAGCGGCACGCTCGCGATGCTCATCGGCCGCAATCCCGACAGTCCCCATCCGACCGCCCCGCCACCGCACCCTTGACCGGACTGAAGGCTGGCAGGATGGCCGGGTGACGGATCCCCTCGACGACGAGCGCCCCCGCACCCGCCGCCAGCGGCCGCCGGCGGCCCCCCGGGTCCGCATGTCGGCCGCGCAGCGGCGGGAGCAGCTGATCGCGATCGGCCGCCAGTTGTTCGCCGAGCGTGGCTTCGACGCGACCAGCGTGGAAGAGGTGGCGGCCCGGGCCAAGGTCTCCAAGCCGGTGGTCTACGAGCACTTCGGCGGCAAGGAGGGGCTGTACGCGGTGGTCGTCGACCGCGAGGTCCGCGCCCTGCTCGACCGGATCACGGCCGCGCTGACCGCGGGCCACCCGCGCGAACTGCTGGAACAGGCCGCGCTGGCCCTGCTCGACTACATCGAGGACGAGCCGCACGGCTTCCGGGTGCTGGTGCGCGAGTCGCCGGTGCTCGCCCCGGCCGGCACCTTCTCCAGTGTCATGAACGACGTGGCCCACCAGGTGGAGCACATCCTGGGCGACGAGTTCCGCAGCCGCGGCCTCGACCCGAAATTCGCCGAGCTCTACTCGCAGGCGCTGGTCGGCATGGTGGCGCTGGTCGGCCAGTGGTGGCGTGAGGCCCGCAAGCCGAAGAAGGAGATGGTCGCGGCCCACCTGGTCAACCTGGCCTGGAACGGCCTGTCCAACCTCGAGCCGAAACCGGCCCTGATCACCCGCAAGGTGAAATGACAGAAGGCCCGCCGATCGGCGGGCCTTCTGTTCCGGCGAAGATCAGGCGGTACGGCCCTCGCGCACCTGGCGCGGGGCGCCGGCCTTGCTGGGCGCGGCCACCTTGCTGTACAGACCGGCGGTGATGAGGATGACGCCGGCCAGGTAGGTGACGACGACCGTGGACACCGTGAAGCCGAAGAAGTTGGCGTCGGTACGGCTGGCGGCCAGCTCGTAGCTGCCGATCACCAGCAGCGTCCAGCCGACGTACTTGTCGGCCTCGACGTCGAGGTTGCGGCCGATCGCGCTGGTGGCCAGGACGATCGCGCCCAGGATCAGCGAGATGATCGACCACAGCAGGTTGGTGCCCTGCCCGAGGGCCCGCTCGGTGTTGTCACCGGTGAAGCTCTCGCCGGAGGTCTGGATGAACCCGACGATCGCGAACACCACGAGGTACGCGCCGACCAGGAGGCCGAGCGCGCGGTACAGCGGCCGCAGCGGGTGGTTTACCGGGGTGTGCGCCATGGTGTCCGTCTCCAAGGTCAGGTGTTGTACACGCCGATTCTCGCGTATCCCGGTCAAGCGGCGCAGGCACACCCCCCGGATCAGTTACCGGGCACCTGCTCCGCGAGCTCCAACCAGGCCTCCTCGACCGCGGCGCGCTCCTCTTGTACCGATTTGAGCTGCGCGTCCAACTCTACGATCTTGCCGTAGTCGCTGCCGTGCTGAGCCAGGCTTTCGTTGATCTTCAGCACGCGCTCGTCGAGCTTGGCCAGCTGCCGTTCCAGCTTGGCCAGGTCCTTGCGAGCCTGGCGCACCTCGGCCGCGGAGAGGCCACTCGCGCTTTCCGCGCTCTTCTGCGGTACGCCGGTGGCCACGCCCGCCGCCGGGCCCAGGCCGGACGCGGCCCGCGACAGGTATTCGTCGATGCCACCGGGCAGGTGCACCAGACGGCCGTCGCCGAACATCCCGTACGCGGTGTCGGTGACCCGCTCGACCAGGTAGCGGTCGTGGCTGGCCACGATCATCGTGCCCGGCCAGGAGTCGAGCAGGTCCTCCAGCGCGGCCAGGGTGTCGGTGTCGAGGTCGTTCGTCGGCTCGTCGAGCAGCAGCACGTTCGGCTCGGTGGCGAGCAGGCGCAGCAGCTGCAGCCGCCGGCGCTCACCGCCGGACAGGTCGCTGACCGGCGTCCAGATCCGCTTGTCGGTGAAACCGAACACCTCGGCCAGCTGACCGGCCGACAGCTCCCGGTCGCCGAGCTTGACCCGCTTGGCGACCTCCTCGACCGCCTCGAGCAGGCGCAGCTCGCCCGGCAGCTCCTTGAGCTCCTGCGACAGGAAGGCGGCCCGCACGGTCGAGCCGGTGACCAGGCGCCCGCCGTCCGGCTTGGTGACCCCGGCCAGCAGGCGCAGCAGCGTGGTCTTGCCGGCGCCGTTGGCGCCCAGAATGGCGAACCGGTCACCCGGCCCGACCTGCCAGGTCAGGCCCTTGAAGATCGGCTTGGGGCCGGCGTTGAGGGTGACGTCCTCGAGGTCGTACACCTGCTTGCCGAGCCGGCTGGTGGCCAGTTTCTGCAGGCTCACGGTGTCACGCACCGGCGGCACGTCGGCGATCAGCGCGTTCGCGGCGTCGATGCGGAACTGCGGCTTCGACGTACGGGCCGGCGGGCCCCGCCGCAGCCAGGCGATCTCCTTGCGCAGGAGGTTCTGCCGCCGGGCCTCGACGACGGCGGCGACCCGCTGCCGCTCGGCCCGGGCCAGGGTCCAGGCGGCGTAGCCACCCTCGTACGTGTGCACCTGCTCGTCGACGACCTCCCAGGTCGCCGTGCAGACCGCGTCGAGGAACCAGCGGTCGTGGGTGACCACGACGAGCGCGCCGCGGTGGGTCGACAGCAGGTAGCGGGCGAGCCAGTCGACACCGGCCACGTCGAGGTGGTTGGTGGGCTCGTCGAGGATCAGCAGGTCGCTCTCGCGCACGAGCAGCGCGGCCAGCGCGACCCGGCGGCGCTCGCCACCGGACATCGGGCCGACCGGCGTGTCGAGGCCGAGATAGCCCATGCCGAGGCCGTCGAGGATGGCACGCACCCCGGCGTCGCCGGCCCACTCGTGCTCGGCGCCCATGCCCTCGGACAGCCAGGCGGTGCCGAGCACGACATCGCGCACGGTCGCCTCGGCGGCGAGCGTCAAGGTCTGCGGAAGGGTGGCCACCCGCACGTCGCGCCGGTGGGTGACCCGGCCCGAGTCGGGTTCCTCGCTCTTGGCGAGCATGCGGAGAAGGGTCGACTTGCCGGCCCCGTTGAGGCCGACGATGCCGACGCGGGCGTCGTCGTCGAGGCCGAGAGAGACGTCGGTGAGCAGCTGACCGGCGGCGCCATAGCCCTTGGAGACCCGGTCGAGGTTGATGATGTTTGCCACGATGCGGTCTAGGTTACCCGCGCGCCCGGCATCGGCCCCCGCGCGGTGACCGCCTCCCGGCACACCCCGGCCGCGTTGATCGCGGCCGCGACCTGAGCCGCGTGCTTCGCGTCGGTGGCCAGGAAGACGCAGGTGGGTCCCGACCCGGAAACCAGGCCGGCGACCGCCCCGGCCCGCTGACCAGCCTGAAGCACCTCGGTCAGCTCGGGCCGCAGCGCGAGCGCGGCCGGCTGAAGGTCGTTGCCGAGGGCGGCGCCGAGCACGGCCGGGTCACGCTGGCGCAGGGCGGTCATCAGCTCGTCCGGATCGCCCAGCGCCTTCGGCGGGAAGGAACTGTCGCGCAGCTCGTCGAGCTTGCGGTAGACGGCCGGCGTGGAGAGACCCCCGTCGGCGATGGCGACGACCCAGTGCCAGGTGGTGGGCCGGGCCAGGATCGGGCTGACGGTCTCACCGTGCCCGGTGCCCAGCGCCGTACCGCCGTGCAGAAGGAAGGGAATGTCGGACCCGAGAGTGGCACCGACCTCGGCCAGCTCGTCACGCGACAGCCCGGTCCCCCAGAGCAGATCACAGGCGATCAGCGCGGCCGCCGCGTCGGCGCTGCCCCCGGCCAGCCCACCGGCGAGCGGAATGGTCTTCCGCAGATGCAACCGCGCGTACGCGGGCATCCGCGTCCGCGCCGCGAGCGCCTTGGCCGCCCGAATGATCAGGTTGCTCTCGTCCAGCTCCAGCGCGCCGGTGCCCTCCCCCTCCATGGTGAGGGTGAGCGTGTCCCCGGCCCGCGCCGTCAGCTCATCGAACAGGCTGATCGCGTGATAGACGGTGTTCAGCTCATGGAACCCGTCCGTCCGCAGCGGCCCGACCCCGAGATGAAGATTGATCTTCGCAGGAACCCGCACCCGCACCGGCCCGTGATGCCGCCGCGGCTCGTCATCGTCCGGCCCCCATGCCTCCGTCACGGAGTGATTTCCCGGATAGGAAGCTTGATCTCGAACGGCATGGTGAGCTCCAGCTCGGTGTCCGAGTCGGCAGCCAACTCATAACGGCCGTCGACGAGGTCGTAGGCGTACACATGGACCGGATCCTGCTCGATACGCCAGAAATGCGAGACACCTGCCGCCGCATATTCCGAAGGCTTCTCGAATCGATCCCGTCGCTTGGTACCGGGCGAGACGATTTCGACCGCGATGACCACCTGCTCGGGAAGGAAGAAATGATTGACGGTCGGAACGGGATGCCGCAGCAACAGGACATCCGGTTCGAGACTGTCCCGTAGACCGACAGCGACGCCGACGGCTGTGCCGGGGATGAACATGTCAGCGGGAGCATTCTGCCGGAACCACATCCACAGCAGGTTCCCGATGGTCTGGTGACCGAAGGTCGGGGAAGGGACCACGATCATGACTCCGTCGCGGAGCTCGACACGGGGGGCGTCGTCCGGCAGGGCAAGGACGTCCTCGAGGTAGTGATTGGCCAAACGCTGCCTGATGGGGTCGGGCGACCACATGACATGACCCGTCGGCTCGGCGCTCATGAGTCCACCTCCTCGGCCTGTGCGTCGGTCGGGCTGAGCTTACCGCCGGAGGGCGACTGTCTCGCCGCCCCGGCGATCGCGGCGAACTGCTCGACGGTCAGCGACTCGCCGCGGGCCTGCGGGCTGATCCCGGCCGCCACCAGCAGCTTCTCGGCCCGGTCGGCGCCGCCGGCCCAGCCCGACAGTGCGGCCCGCAGGGTCTTGCGCCGCTGGGCGAACGCCGCGTCCACGACTGCGAAGACCGCCGGCCGATCGATGTCACCCGGAGGAGTGCGCGCACTGAAGGCGACCAGCCCGGAGTCCACATTGGGCACCGGCCAGAACACCGCCGGTGGCACCTTGCCCGCCGGCCGGGCCTCGGCGTACCAGGCCAGTTTCACCGACGGAACCCCGTACACCTTGGAACCCGGACCGGCGACCAGCCGGTCGGCGACCTCCTTCTGCACCATGACGAGGCCGCCGCGCAGTGTCGGCAGCTCGGCGAGCAGGTGCAGAACCACCGGAACCGCCACGTTGTACGGCAGGTTGGCCACGAGCATCGTCGGCGCCGGCTCGAAATCCGCGGCCCGCACATGCAGGGCGTCGGCCTGGTGCACGGACAGGTGCGCGTCCGAGACGGTCTCCGGCAGCGCGGCGGCCAGCCTCGGATCGATCTCCACGGCGTGCACGTGCCGGACCGCGCCGACCAGGCCGAGGGTGAGCGAACCCAGCCCCGGACCCACCTCGAGCGCCACGTCGTCGGGCCGCAGACCGGCCGCGGCGACGATGCGCCGGATCGTGTTCGGGTCGTGCAGGAAGTTCTGGCCGAGCTTCTTGGTCGGCGCCACGCCGAGACGGGCGGCCAGGTCCCGGATCTCCGCCGGGCCGAGAAGTGCGTCAGCCATGGGTTCAGAGCGTACGGGGAAGGCCGCCGCGGGGTACAAACGAGCCATGAGCGAGTTGCTGGCGTTACGCGGGGTGGTCGAAGCCACCCCTGAGGCGGTGTCCGCGGTCCTGCTCGACGTGCGCCCGGGCGGCCGCTCCCCGATCGCCGTCACGGGCACGATCGAGGAGACGGACATCGGGGACCAGTTCGAGGTCGTTCAGGACGGCAGCAAAATCACCGTGGCGGTCGACCGGGCGGCCCGCTCGGTGACCATCGAGGGCGCCTGGTGGTACCGAGGGGTCACCTCGGTCGAGCCGGACGACCGGGGCAGCCTGGTCCGCTTCCGCATGTTCAACATCGCTCAGGGCAACGGCTGGGCGGTCCGCTTCGTCTCCCGGGGCCCGATCAACGCCGCCCCGCGTGAATTCGCCGCCCTCCTCACCCGCCTGGGCACCGAGCTCAACGCCAAGGCCTGGGTCGACTAGCTCCACGGGCCGAAGACGCGGTCGCCGTTGGCGGAGATGGCGGCGCACAGCTCGTCCACGTCGTCGCCGCGGGTTTCGGCCAGGGCCCGGACCGTCAGCGGGATCAGGTACGAGGCGTTCGGGCGGCCCCGGTGCGGGACCGGCGTCAGGTAGGGCGCGTCCGTCTCCACCATGATCTGCCCAGGCGGGGTCAACGCGGCCGCCTCGCGCAGGTTGCCGGCGCTGGCGAACGTCACCGTGCCCGCGAAGCTCAGGTAGAAGCCTCGCCGTACGCACTCGCCGGCGAACGCCGCGTCGCCCGAGAAGCAGTGCATGACCACCGTGTCCGGCGCTCCTTCGGCGTCGAGCACCCGCAGCACGTCGTCGTGGGCGTCCCGGTCGTGGATGATCAGCGCCTTGCCGTACCGCTTGGCGATGGCGATGTGCGCCCGGAAGCTCTTCTCCTGCGCTTCGCGACCTTCTTCGCCCGTACGGAACGTGTCCAGCCCCGTCTCGCCGATGCCCCGCACCCGCGGCTCGGCGGCCAGCGCCTCGATCACCCGCAGCGACTCGTCCAGGTCGGCCAGCAGGGGCGCGTCGTTGGGGTGCAGCGCGACCGCGGCCAGCACCGACGGGTGGCGGGCGGCCAGTTCGGCGCCCCAGCGGGAGGACGCCTCGTCGACGCCGACCTGCACGATCCGGTCGACGCCCGCCTTGGCCGCCGCGGTGATCAGGGCTTCGACCGGGTCGGCGCCGGGACCTCCGGGCACGCCCGCCTCCTGGATCGTGATGTCCAGGTGGGTGTGGCTGTCGAAGACCGGGACGGCGAGCGGTTCCGGGGCGGCGGGGAACTCGCCGGCGCGCCGGGCGGCCTTCTTCCGGCGGGATTCTGACGGTGACGTTGACATGTGAGACATTCTGCACTTGGACCCGGGCGACACCGTTTGTTCACCTGGGGTCAACCGGTGTCCCCTACCTTCACTGACCGTGACTGTGACCGGCGAGGACAGTGTGATCGGCTCTGATCCGCTCGAGCCGCCCCTGTCCGCACCGCTGCGCCGCGACCTCAGCTGGCAGCAGGTTCTGCGGATGGCCCAGTCGGCCGACCACCGCAACGACCCGCTGCTGCGCCAGATCCGGGCGACGGCCGCCATCCACCGGGGCACCCGGATGACCAAGGTGCTGTCTGCGGCTCAGGTCGCCGGTCATCTCGGCGGCTGGCTTCCGTACGGCTTCTGCCACCGCTCCTGCGACATCGCCCACCTCAGCGATCCGCGCGACCTGGCGCTGCTGCGCACCGACGGCACGGCCGACGACGAGGTGGCGTTCGCGCTGCGCTGGCGGGCCACCGACCCGATCGACTACGAGGTGCCGGCCGGGCCGGCCCAGCCGGGGCTGCCGATGCTGCCGGCGCACTCGCGCGTCGGGGCGATGGTTCTCGGCACCGGCTTCACGCCGAGCAATGAGGATCTTGTACCGGAGTACGTCACCGCCGGTTTCGCCGACCTGCCGATGCCGGCCAACGCGCAGATCATCGCGTACGTGCCGGGCGGCGAGGAGGTGCTGCTCTACACGTATCAGCCGGAGCAGCACGGGTGGCTGCGCCTGGCCGGCCCGCGCTGGCGGGGCCTGCTCGACAACCTGCCCGGGGTGAGCCCGGACCGGGAGTACGTGCCCTGCACGACGCCCGGCTCGGCCAAGCTGGTCGGCACGATAAAGGACAAGGAGTACGAGGCGGTGGCCGATCCGCCGAACGAGTTCCGCGTCCGCGCGCTGACCCGCGCCGCCCGCTACCCGGTGTCGACGCTGAGCCGCCGCGCCGAGCAGGCCCTGTGGCGCGGCGTGCCCTGCTGGGTGTTGCAGCGCGACGACGCGTGGGCCCGGCTGCGCCTGATCCGCCCGGACGCCGATGCCCTCAACAACACCGGCGCCCGCTGCTACGAACGGGGCGTGTACGAGGCCTGGGCCCCGGTCGGCGAGCTGGCGGACCACCACATCGCCGACATCCCCTATGCCCTCTAGCCCAGACGGGCCAGCTCTTCCTCGACTACTGACGGCTCGAGCTTCTTGAAGACCGGCTTCGGCGCGCTGAGCGGGGTGCCGGCGACCAGCGGGACGGACTCCCAGCGGGCGCCGACCGTGTAGTCGCCCCGCAGGACCGGGTACGACGGGCCGCCGTCCAGGTCGTCCACCTCGTCGATGCGCGGCATCGGCGCGTGCACGCCCTCGCCGCCGAGCAGCTCGAAGACCTTCTGCGCGGAGTGCGGCAGGAACGGGGTCAGGATCGTGTTGGCGTCGCTGACCACCTGGAGCGCCACGTGCAGGATGGTGGCCTGGCGGGGCTTGTCCTCCTCGGACTTCAGCTTCCAGGGCGCCTGCTCGGAGAGGTACTTGTTCGCCTCGGCGACGACCTTCATCGCCTCGCCGATGGCCGCTTTCTGCCTGTGCTTGGCGATCAGCTCACCGACCGTACCGAAACCGGCCCGGGCCACCGCCAGCAGCGCCTCGTCCTCGGCCGTCAGCTCGCCGGCCTCGGGAATGGCCCCGAAGTTCTTGGCCGCCATCGAGATCGACCGGTTGACCAGGTTGCCCCAGCCGGCCACCAGCTCGTCGTTGTTGCGGCGGACGAACTCGGCCCAGGTGAAGTCGGTGTCGTTGGACTCGGGGCCGGCGGCGGCGATGAAGTAGCGCAGGGCGTCGGCGTCGTAGCGCTCCAGGAAGTCGCGCACGTAGATGACGACCCGGCGCGAGGAGGAGAACTTCTTGCCCTCCATGGTCAGGTACTCGCTGCTGACCACCTCGGTCGGCAGGTTGAGCCGGCCCAGCTCGCCCGGCTCGCCGCCCTTGTCGCCCTCGCCCGAGTAGCCGAGCAGCAGCGCCGGCCAGATCACCGAGTGGAAGACGATGTTGTCCTTGCCCATGAAGTAGTAGGCCAGGGAGTCCTTGCCGGCGCCGTCGGCCGACCACCACTTGCGCCACGCCTCGGGGTCGCCGGAGCGGCGGGCCCACTCGATCGAGGCCGACAGGTAGCCGATGACGGCGTCGAACCAGACGTAGATGCGCTTGTCGTTGCGGTCGCGCCAGCCGTCGAGCGGGATCGGCACGCCCCACTCCAGGTCGCGGGTGATGGCCCGGGGCTGGAGGTCGTCGAGCAGGTTACGGGAGAACTTCAGGACGTTGGGCCGCCAGTTCTCCCGCTGGTCGAGCCAGTTGCCGATCGCCTCGGCGAAGGCCGGCAGGTCGAGGAAGAAGTGCTCGGTCTCGACGAACTCCGGGGTCTCGCCGTTGATCTTGGAGCGCGGGTTGATCAGCTGCTCCGGGTCGAGCTGGTTGCCGCAGTTGTCGCACTGGTCGCCGCGGGCGCTCTCGTAGCCGCAGATCGGGCAGGTGCCCTCGATGTAGCGGTCGGGCAGCGTACGGCCGGTGGAGGGCGACTTCGCACCCAGCGTCGTCCGGGCGACGATGTAGCCGTTGCGGTGCAGCGCGCCGAACAGCTCCTGGACCACGGCGTAGTGGTTGCGCGTGGTGGTGCGGGTGAACAGGTCGTACGACAGACCGAGGCCGTGCAGGTCCTCGACGATGACCCGGTTGTACCGGTCGGCGAGCTCGCGCGGGGTCACCCCGTCGGCGTCGGCCTGCACCTGGATGGGCGTGCCGTGCTCGTCGGTGCCGGAGACCATGAGCACGTCGTGACCGGCCATGCGCATGTAACGGCTGAAGACGTCGGAGGGCACCCCAAAGCCGGACACATGACCGATGTGGCGCGGGCCGTTGGCATAGGGCCAGGCGACCGCGGCGAGAACGTGACTCATGAGGTACAAGCGTAGTGAGCCGCCCCATCACACTGCGACGGGATTCGCTCCGCCCTCAGCGAGATCCTTATTTATTACGACACGCCCGAATTTGAACGCGATCACCGCTCGCCCTCGTAGTCCAATGGAAACGTGCTCGGAGACACGCCACAGCCTGGGGAAACGCCGCGCAGCGAGGGCGACCCGTGGTCGTTCGCCGATCCCGACGCGGCCTGGTGGCGCGGCGAGACCGACCGGCCTTCCCGCCCCCGCCACCCGCGCCGCCGCCCTCCGTCCGCCACCAAGGACCAAGAGAGTTCCGGCGGTACGGGGGTCCTCGAGCCACCAGGCACGAAGACCCACACCGGCGAGGCAGCCGACGCCCACGCGGCCGCCGCCCAGGACGTAGCCGAGGCGCTGGACCCGACCGCGTCCCCTCGCCCCACCACACCCGCGGCGGAACTCACCGCGCCAGCGACCGCCGCGGCCCTGCTTCCACCGGTCGAGAACCCGCCCCTCGAGGCCCCACCCTCGGCCGCCCCGGCGCCCGTCGTCGCGTCGGCCAGTCCGCCGGCCGAGGCAGTCGCCCGTTTCGTCGCCGTCGAGCGGGACCACGACCGCCCGGACCCGCACCGCTACGACCCGCTGCGCCCGCCCGCCGGTTACACCCCCAAGAGGACGGCCGCCGGCACTCTCCCGTCCGCCGAGACGGCGGCGGAGCAGCCGGGCGCCGCCGTGGGGCAGCAACCTGACATCGCCATCACACAGCCGTCCACCGGCTCAGCGGCACAGGCGGCCGCTGCCGTAGTGGAGCAGCCGCCCGCTGCCGCCGAGCCGGCGTCCGCCGGTGTCGAGGCCGGGTCGCCCACGGCCGACGTTGCGACGGCGTCCTCCGCGGCGGAAGCCGGGTCGCCCGCGGCCGATGCTGCCACCGCGCCCCCCGCTGCCGAAGCCGGGCCGTCCGGTGCCCGGGCCCCGGGCACCGTGACGCCGCCGCCCGCCGATCAGGATGTGATGGTTCTGCCCGAGCCGAGCGCGCGCAACCGGCCCACCGTGCCGCTCGAGCCCGGGGCCGCGCCCGCCCGGCCGCCGGTTGTGCGGCGGCCCCGGCAGGGTGGCGCCCATGTCCGGCCGACCGAACCGCTGCCGCCGCCGACCGGGTCGCCGGCCACCGACGCGCGGCTGGAACGGCTCGAGAACTCGCCTTTCTGGCACGACCGGGTCGACGACACGATCGAGGTCATGCCCGAGGAGCCCCGCCGCCTTCCCGGCCGGCCCCGGCACAGCCGCCGCTCGGCCGGTCTGCCCCTCTCGGCCCAGGTCTCCCTGGTCGCTCTGGGCCTGGTCGCCGCCTTCTTCGCCTGGGTCAGCGCCGAACCGTTCTGGCTCGCCGTCGGCCACGGCGACCTCGGCCACGCCACCACCACCGTCTGCACCGGCACCGGCGTCACCCAGCGCTGCGCCGGCCAGTTCACCGCCGAGGACGGCAGCTACACCATCGCCCGGGTGACCCTGCTCGGCGTGGAGGGCACCGGCCGGCAACCGGGCGCTGTCACTCCGGCCAAGATGGTCAGCCCGGACAGCCAGCAGGCCTACCTGGGCGGCACCGGGGCCCTGCTGCAACTGCGCTGGCTGCTCGGCTTCGCCCTGGTGCTTCTCTGCGGGTACGCCATCGCCGGCGTCACCCGGGCGCGTCAGCTGCCGTCGGCGCGGGCGCGCCGGGCCGCCATCCTGCTCAGCCTGGCCGGACCCCTCGCCCTGCTCGCCGGCTTCCTCGCGGCGGCGTACTAAGAGGCCTACTGGTGCACCAGCGCGTACACCTCGCGCTTCTTCACCCCGTACTCGTCGGCCACGGCCTGGATCGCGTCCCGGCGCGACTGGCCGGCGGCCTCGTGGGCGGCCACCGCCGCGCGCAGGTCCTCGTCGGCCGGGCGTTCCGCGGGCCCGGCCGGCGCGCCGCCCACGACCAGGGTGATCTCGCCCCGGAACTCGTCGCGGGCCGCGTGCTCGGCCAGGGCGCCCAGCGTGTCGCGGCGGATCTCCTCGTACGTCTTGGTCAGCTCGCGGCAGACCGCCGCCGGCCGATCCGCGCCGAAGATCGCGGCCAGGTCGGCCAGGGTGCCCGCGATGCGGTGCGGCGCCTCGAACAGGACCAGCGTGCGCGGTTCGCCGGCGAGTTCGCGCAGCCGGGAGCGACGGTGCGAGCCCGTACGGGGAAGGAAGCCCTCGAAGACGAAGCGGTCGCTGGGCAGGCCGGAGAGCGCCAGAGCGGTGGTGACCGCGCTCGGCCCGGGCGCCGCGGTCACCGGGTAGCCGGCGTCGAGGGCCGCGCGGACCAGCCGGAAGCCCGGGTCGGAGACGCTGGGCATGCCCCCGTCGGTGACCACCGCGACGACGGCGCCGCCGGCCAGGGCTTCGACCAGTTCGGGCGTACGTCTCTCGTCGTTGCCCTCGAAATAGGAGACGACACGCCCGGAGACCGTGACGCCCAGATCGCGGGTGAGCCGGGCCAGTCGGCGCGTGTCCTCGGCGGCGATCACGTCCGCCGTGGCGAGGACCTCGCGCAGTCGTGTGGAGGCGTCGCCGACGTTGCCCAGCGGCGCGCCGAGCAGCACGACCCGGCCGGAAGCGTTCTCTGCGGATGACACGACGGAAAGTCCATCACATGACGCGCCGCGGCGACGGCGGGCGTCGACTCTCAGACGTACCTTCTACGATCCTGGGGTGACTACGGCGGCGACAGCGGAGAAACAGATCACCCCGGAACCGCCCGTTGCGGCCCCCGAGTCCGGTGGCGTGCGCGCGGTTCCCGAGGTCGTCCGGCGGCGGCTGGCCACGCTCGACAACTGGCTCAATCCGCATTCGTGGATCGTCACCGGCGTGATCGTGGTGATCGCCGCGATCCTGCGGCTCAACGGGATCAGTAGCCCGAAGGGGTACATCTTCGACGAGGTGTACTACCCGACCGACGCCTGGGACATGCTCCAGCACGGCGTCGAGTGGGACGAGAAGACCAACGGCCCGGCGTACGTGGTGCATCCACCGCTGGGCAAATGGCTGATCTCCGTCGGCGAGATGATCTACGGCAACCACGAGCTGGGCTGGCGGCTCATGCCGGCGATCGCCGGCACGTTGATGATCCTGGTGCTGATCCGCGTCGCCTACCGGCTGTTCCACTCGGTGCTGCTGGCCGGCCTGGCCGGGCTGCTGATGACGCTGGACGGCTTCCAGCTGGTCCTCTCGCGCACGTCGCTGCTCGACATCTTCCTCGGCCTGTTCGTGCTGATGACCTTCGCCGCGATGGTGCTCGACCGCGACCACTACCGGCGGAGCCTGCTGCGGGCGCTGGAGAACGGGTTCGATCCGGAGAAGACGGCGGCGGTGCCCCGCATCGTGCCGTGGTGGCTGCTGGTGGCCGGGGTGACCTTCGGGATGGCCTGCGGCGTGAAGTGGAGCGCCCTGGCCTTCGCGCCGTTCTTCGCGGCGCTGGTGATCGTCTGGCGGGTGCAGGGCCGCCGCTCGGCCGGGATCAAGGGCCCGTTCCTGGCCGGCATCATCGGTGATCTCGGCTGGCTGCTCCTGAGCCTGGTCATCAGCTTCGTGATCTACCTGGCCGCCTGGACCGGCTGGTTCGTCACCGACGACGGCTACTTCCGGCATTACCGGGAGGCGAACGGGCTCAGCGAACCACCGTTCCTGGGCGCGCTGATGAACCTGTGGCACTACCACTCCGAGGCGTACAAGTTCCACAGTGGGCTCACCGAGCGGCACGTCTACCAGTCGTGGCCGTGGCAGTGGCTGCTGCTGGGCCGGCCGGTCGCCTTCTACTGGAACAACGGCGGCGACTGCGGTGCGCCGAGCTGCGCCCGCGAGGTGCTGCTGCTGGGCACGCCGATCCTGTGGTGGTCGTTCCTGCCGGCGCTGGCCGCCCTGGTCTGGTTCGGTTTCGCCCGCCGCGACTGGCGGGCCTGGGCGATCGGCACCGGCGCGGTGGCCGGCATCCTGCCCTGGTTCTACTACGCCATCAAGGACGGCCGGACGATGTTCTCGTTCTACGTCCTGCCCGCCCTGCCGTTCCTGATCCTGGCGGTCGTCTACGTGCTCGGCGCCATCATGACGCCACGGGAGGGCATAGCGACCGGTCGGGGCCGCACGGACCGGCAGCTGATCGGCACGATCGCGGTCACGGCGTACGTGGTCCTGGTGGCGGTCTGCTTCGCCTACTTCTATCCGATCTTCGTGGGCCACATTCTTCCGTACGACAGCTGGTCGCAACGAATGTGGCTGGGCGGCCGCTGGATCTAGGCGGTCGTCCGGACCTCGCCACCGCGCCGGTAGTGCTCGACACTGCCGGCGCGAGTCGTCTCAAGCGCCGGAACAGAGAGAAAGCAAGAGCGCGCCCCGATCGCCTGCCACGGGGGAAGCGGGCGATAGGGGCGCGCACCTCAAAGCTTAACGACCTCCGATGTCAGGCACAACGGGTCGCGTGCCGAACTTTCAAATTTCGATCAAGCCGTTTGGACAAACCGGACAAAGGCCAATAAGCTTATTTAGTACGGCATATCGACTCGCGAATAGGCTTCGGCTTTTAGCCTCTTTCACTGTCGTCAAAGCGACAGTTAACAGTTGTCCGAACTCGCGTAACCTCAATTCATTCGCCATTGCACCGCTGCTCAGAGCGTTGCCTTTTCCAGCGGCACATACCAGCCCCCATCTGGTCAAACGTAGACGCTCATCATTTCGGCTGATTCTTGTACGGCGATCATCCGTCACCCTCAAGAGTGAGGGCCCTCAAGATCGCCATAAATATTTTTAAGCTCGCCGCGTGACTTCGCACGAGCCAGAAAACCCGCAATTCGCCGCGAACGAAATCCCCGACACCGAGGTGATCTCTGTTTCGCAGCCCGCCCCGGTGTTCGTGGACAGCACCGGGCGCCGCAGCAGGTTCTTGCGGCGGCTCGCCTACGCCTTCGGCGCGCTGGTCATGGTGTACGGCGGCCTGATCAGCGTGAGCCTGGCCGGCGGTCCGGTCCGCTCCAGCGCGGTGCTGCCCCTTCCCGGCCTGGAACCCGAGGAGAAGGAGACCAAGGCGCCGGCCCCGGCGCCACCGGCGCCCAGCCCGACGCCGAGCCCGAAGGCGACGGCCGTCTTCGTGGCCGAGGCCCGCCGGACCCCCGAGCGCCGCCTCGCGCCGCGACTCGAGTCGGCCCGGGTGCCGACGGCGTCGTCCCGGCCGCCGTCGGCCACCTCGAAGCCGGCCCGGACCACCAAGCCGGCGCCGAAGCCGAAGCCGACGACCTCGCGGCCGCTCGAGTCGGGCGTCGTGACGACCCCGCCGACGACGCCGACCACCACCGGCCCCGGCCCCACCACTCCGCCGCCGTCCACCAAGCCGCCGGCCGCGCCCGAGCCCCCCGCCCCGAACACCGGCGGCGGCACAGGCGCCGGCGGCGGAACCGGTGGCGGCACGGGCACCGGGGGCGGCACGGGCACCGGGGGCGGCGGGACCGGCGGTGGCGGCGGCGGAAGCGCCGTCAAGGACGACCCGAGCCCGAGCCAGACCGGCTCGGGCTCGTCCAACTCCGGCTCCGGTTCCGGCTCGTCGTCCGGCGGCTCCACTTCCGGCGGCTCCACTTCCGGCGGCTCCACTTCCGGCGGCTCATCCTCGGGCGGCTCATCCTCGGGCGGCTCGTCCTCGGGCGGCTCCGCTTCCGGTGGCTCCACTTCCGGCGGCTCGACTTCGGGCGGCAGCGGAGGGGGGTCGGGCACGAGCGGTGGCGGATCCGGCACCTCCTCGGGCGGCGCCACGACCTCGGCGCCGGAACCCCCCTCCGACGTACTCACT
Organism: Actinoplanes sp. NPDC048988; assembly: GCF_043197815.1. Taxonomy (NCBI): domain Bacteria; kingdom Bacillati; phylum Actinomycetota; class Actinomycetes; order Micromonosporales; family Micromonosporaceae; genus Actinoplanes; species Actinoplanes sp. NPDC048988. Next base: position 1,191,543 of record NZ_JBICTW010000001.1, read on the forward strand.
CCCAAGGTGCCTTCGTGACCCCTCCCGCCATGCCCACCCGGCGCGGCCGCGGCCGCGCTCGCGGCCCCGTCCGCCGCCGGCTGCTGCCCGCGCCCCGCGTCCTGCTCGGCACGCTGCTGCTCGGCGTCTTCATCGCGGTGCTCATCGTGCAGGCGTACGTGAACGCCGAGTTCAAGGGCGACCACGCCGAGTCCGAGGTCGGCGACCAGGCCGGCGTACCCCGGGAGATCCTCGGCGGCGGGCCGGTCATCAACACCACCGGCGGCCAGGAGAGCACCAGCCGCATGCCGGCCAAGACCATCGCGCTGACCTTCGACGACGGCCCCGACCCGACCTGGACGCCCCGGGTCCTCGACGTGCTGAAGCGGTACGACGCGCACGGCACGTTCTTCGTGGTCGGTTCCGAGGTGTCCCGCCATCCGGCGCTGGCCAAGCGGGTCACCGACGAGGGCAACGAACTCGGCCTGCACACGTTCACCCACCCCAACCTGCAGCTGATCGCGCCGTGGCGGCGCACCCTGGAGCTGTCGCAGACGCAGGTCGCGATCGCCCGCGCCACCGGCGTGCACACCAACCTGGCCCGTTTCCCCTACTCGTCGAAGACGGCGGCGATCGACGAGACCAACTGGAGGATCGTCAAGGACGCCGGCCGGCAGGGCTACCTGGTGGTCGTCAACGACCTGGACAGCGAGGACTGGCAGCGGCCGGGCGTGCCGGCGATCGTCAAGAACGCGACGCCGAGCGGCGGCGCGTCGGCGATCGTGCTCTTCCACGACGCCGGCGGCGACCGCTCGCAGACCGTTCAGGCGCTGGAGCGCTACATCCCGATGATGCAGGCCCGGGGCTACCGCTTCACCACTGTCACCGAGGGCCTCAACGGGACCATCGCCGAGAGCAACAAGTCCGCCGCCGCCAAGGCCGCTCCGGTGCCGTTGCTGGCCGAGAACCCCGAGGCCCCCGGCACCGACGTCTGGCGCGGCCTGGCGGTGATCTGGACGGTCCGCCTCGCGGACGGGCTGGTCTGGGTCATCGCGGGTCTGTTCCTGCTGGTCGGGACGCTGACCATCGGCCGTACGGCGTTGTTGTTGCTGCTTGCGACCCGGCATGCCCGGCAGCGCCGCAAGCCCGGCTGGAGCTGGGGCCCGCCGGTCGTCGAGCCGGTGTCGGTGATCGTGCCCGCGTACAACGAGAAGGAGGGCATCGAGGCCGCCGTCCGCTCGCTGGCCGGTGGCGACTACCCGGACATCGAGGTGGTGGTCGTCGACGACGGCTCGACCGACGGCACCGCCGCCCTGGTCGAGCAGATGCGGCTGCCCAACGTCCGGGTCGTCCGGGTGCCCAACGGCGGCAAGTCGAACGCCCTGAACACCGGCGTGGCACTGGCCAAGCACGACCTGATCGTGACCGTCGACGGGGACACGATCTTCGAGCCGGACTCGATCCGCGAGCTGGTCCAGGCGTTCGCCGACCCGAAGGTGGGCGCGATCGCCGGCAACGTCAAGGTCGGCAACCGGGAGCGGATGGTCGCGGCCTGGCAGCACATCGAGTACGTGATCGGCTTCAACCTGGACCGGCGGCTGTACGAGGTGCTGGGCTGCATGCCGACCGTGCCGGGCGCGATCGGCGCGTTCCGCCGCGAGGCGCTGGCCCAGGTCGGCGGGATCAGCGACGAGACGCTGGCCGAGGACACCGACGTCACCATCGCGCTGCTGCGGGCCGGCTGGAAGGTCGTCTACGCCGAGAAGGCCAAGGCCTGGACCGAGGCCCCGGCCACGCTGGAGCAGCTCTACCGCCAGCGCTACCGGTGGAGCTACGGGACCATGCAGGCGATGTGGAAGCACCGCCGGGCGCTGTGGGACTCCGGCCCGTCGGGCCGCTTCGGGCGGGTCGGCCTGCCGTTCCTGGCGCTGTTCGGGGTGGCTCTGCCGATGTTGGCCCCGGTCGTCGACATCATGCTCGTCTACGGCCTGGTCTTCTGGGAGCTCGAGGAGACCGTGGTCGCCTGGCTCGGCATGCTCGCCCTCCAGCTGTTCACCGCGGCGGTGGCGTTCCGCTTCGACCGGGAGTCGCTCAAACCGCTATGGCGGCTGCCCCTTCAGCAGTTCGCCTACCGGCAGCTGATGTATCTGGTGTTGATGCAGTCGGCGACCACCGCGCTGACCGGCGGCCGGCTGCGCTGGCACAAGCTGCACCGGGCCGGGCTCGGCGCCCGGGCCGACGCGGTGGTGGTGCCGGCCGGCCGGGACGTCGCCCCGGTCGTGGACACCTGGCCGTCCACGCTCGGCCAGGGTCGCGGCGACCAGCATCCGGCGTCGGGCCGCGCGCTCGCCCGTCCGGTGGTCCCGTCGCAGCCGGCCCGTACGGCCGAGCTCGACCCCCGCGATCTTCCGTCAGCCGGCTCGCCCCCGGGTGGCGGCTCGGGCCCGGTACGCACCGGGTGATCGTCGGCTCGTGCCCCGCTGGATCTGCAGCCGGGCGGGGCACGAGCCGATGTGCTCACAGAACGACCGAATCAGACGGGGGGTTCGCTGATCCACAAACCAGACGTATCGGATGTTTATGGATATGTACGCCTCACTTCGCCTGCCGTACGGTACAAGTTCATTCAGAATTCATCTTCAGGCCCTGTTTCTGTCCGGCTGGGCCAGGCAACATCGCCAAGTCCCCCGCGCTCCTCGCAGGAACTGGTGTCATGCTGCCGCTCCTCTGCTCACCGTCTCTGTCACGTCCCGGTGAGGGAGCGAGGTGACTCCGCGGCTGAGCATCGTCGTCCCGTTCTACAACGTCGAGCGGTACATAGGGGACTGCCTGGACTCGCTGTCCCGGCAGACTTTCACCGACTTCGAGGTCATCCTCGTCGACGACGGCTCACCGGACGGTAGCGCCGAGATCGCGCGGGCACACTGCGAGGCTGACCCCCGATTCCGGATCGTCACCCAGGAGAACCAGGGTCTCGGCCCGGCGCGCAACACGGGCGTCAAGCACGCGCAGGGCGAGTACCTGACGTTCGTCGACAGCGACGACCTGATCCCCCGCTACGCGTACGAGATCATGGTCCGCTCCCTCGACGAGACCGCCTCGTCGCTGGCCGGCGGAAACGCGCGGCGGTTCAACAACACCTACGGCGTACGCCAGTCGTACGTGCACCGCGCCGGCTACGGCAAGCTGCGCCCGGCCACGCACATCTTCGACCACCCCGGCCTGGCCATCGACCGCATGGTGTGGAACAAGGTCTACCGCCGCAGCTTCTGGGACCAGTTCAAGTACGAGTTCCCGGCGATCCGCTACGAGGACTACCCGGTCACCCTGCGCGCCCACCTCGACGCCGTGACCGTCGACTGCCTCGCCGTGCCGGTCTACTACTGGCGCGAGCGCGAGTCGGGCGAGTCGATCACCCAGCTCAAGTTCCAGTTCGCCAACATCGAGGACCGGGTCGTCTCGGCCGAGATGGTGCTCGACCTGGTCGACAAGCGCGCTCCCGAACTGCGCGGCGAGGTGCACCGTCACCTGGCCACGGTCGACCTGACCACCATCGTGCAGTCGTTCGCCTCGGCGGCCGACCACGAGATGACCCCGCTGCTCGCCCTGGGCAAGCGGCTCAGCGGCCGGCTCGACCCGGCGGTGCTGGCCGAGTCGTCGACCTTCGCCCGGCTGGAGTACGAGGCCCTGCAGGCCGGCGACGCCGAACTGCTCCAGAGCCTGGCCCGCTTCCGGGCCGACGGCGGCCTGCGCGGCGGTGTCCGGGCCCGCCGGCACCCCCGGCTCCCCTGGCGGTACGAGGGTCAGTACCCGGGCCTGCGCGACGGTTCCAAGGTCGACCCGTCGCTCTACACGCTGCCCCGGGCCGAGCTCGACGTCCGCACCGCGGTGCGCGACCTCTCCTGGACCGACGACGCGCTGGTGCTGCACGGCACGGCCGAGATCGCCCACCTGCCCAGCACGGCCAAGTCGGAGATCCGGGTCGCGCTGACCTGGGGCCGGAACTCGCGGGACCTGCCGGTGGAGCGGCTCGTCGAGCACGACACCCACGGCGACGACCGCCCCGTCGGTTTCATCACCCAGATCCCCCGCAAGCTGCTCGCCTCGCTCGCCGATTCGGTCAAGAAAGCGCAGATCACGGTCGAGGTCCGCTCGCACGGCCTCAAGCGCCGCGGCGCCCTGTCCGCCGGCGGCCTCCAGTACCCGGTCGGCGACTGGGTCGGCGATGTGTGGGTGCAGCCGCTCAACGGCGGCGACGGCCGGGTCTTCCTCGAGTTCCGGCGCAACACGGTCGAGCTGACCACGGCCGAGGTCGAGGACGACGAGCTGGTGCTGACCGGCCGGCTGGCCTCCCGCCTGGAGGAGCCCGAGCTGCGCCTGAGCCACTCGCTCGGCGCCATCAACGTGCCGATCCAGCGGGTCCGGCAGAGCGCCATGGACGACTTCACGGCCCGGGTGCCGCTGGACGAGCTGATCGGCGTGACCGAGCCCGATGACCCGTTCCTGCTGCGTACGGTCCTGGTGCCCCGCATGCACGACGGCAAGAACCAGTTCATGATGTCGATCACCGGCCTCGACCGGGGTGTGCTGGCCGAGCGCGGGGGCCGGGTGGTCGCGGTGAGCCGCTCCCCCGGCATGTACCTCAACCTGATCGAGGCGCCGGCGCAGGTCTTCGCCGACGACGTCGTGGCGGTTCCGGACGCCACCTATCTGAGCGTGTCCGGTCCGCGCTGGGCCGGCACCGACTACAGCCGGATCACCTGGCGCCGCTTCCTGCCGAACTCGGACGACGGGATCGACGCGCCGGCACAGGTCACCCTCGATGACGAGCGATGGACGGTGTCGACGAGACTGGACGACCTGTCCGAGGGTGAGGATCTGAACTGGGCCCTGTTCGCCTCGCCGGAGGGCGGTACGCCGTACGCCGTACAGGCCGACAGCTTCCTGGTGAGCCGGCTCCCCCGCCGGCTGGGCAAGCTGATCCTGCGGGCCCGCAGTGGCATCCTGCACCTGGAGATGGACTGATCCCATGCATCACCACAACCACTACTACGGGTTGACGCACATCCTGGCCCGGCACTGCGGCCTGGACGACGAGTTCCCGCCGCGCATCCCGGGCTACCTTCAGCACGGCTGGAACGTGGGCTGTGGCTGGAACCCGGTGCACGAGTTCTTCGACGGCGCCTGGCGGTTCGTCTGGAGCGACGCCCCCCGGCGGCGCGGCCACGCGCTGAGCCGCCGCAACTACGCGGTCACCGGCGCCCCGATGCTCTACCTCATGGATCTCGAGCCCGACCTGGGCAAGGTGAAGGAGGAGGACCGCGAGGGCACGCTCTGGTTCCTGTTCCACGGCTGGGACGCGCCGGGCGGCCTCGGCGCCAAGATCGAGGGCGATCACGCCCGCCTGATCAGCGAGATCAAGGAGACCGAGACCGAGCCGGTCACGATCAGCCTGTACTACACCGAGTACGAGCGGCCGGACGTGCGCCGCGCGTACGAGGAGGCCGGCTTCAAGGTCATCTGCTTCGGCAAGCGCGGATGGAACTACGAGGGCACCGACCGCAAGTTCCTCTACAAGCAGCTGGCCGCGTTCCGCCGGTTCAAGCGGGTGGCCTCCAACCGGCTCGCCACGGCGATCTTCTACGGTGTCGCGGCCGGGTGCGAGCCGGCCGTCTACGGCGACGCGATGGCGCTCGAGGGTGACAACCCGCTGTTCGGCGGCCAGTCCCGCATCGCCCGGCTCTGGCCCGACATGCTGGGCAAGGACATCGATCTCGCCACCGCCCGCGCGATCACCGACGACGAACTCGGCAAAGCCTGGATGATGTCGCCCGCCGAGATGCGGTCTCTCTTCGATTGGAACCACCATGACTGACATCGAGGTCGTCCGCGGCGAGATCCAGCCCTGGACCGACTACGCCAGCTACCGCAAGCCCGCGGGCGGTGACGCGCTGCTGGCCTTCCTCGCCGACGCGCTGCCCGCGAAGGCGGCGCGCGCGCTGGTCGCCGGCCCGCACAGCCGCGAGCTGATCCAGCTGGTGGCGGCCCGCAGCGAGCACGTCACCGTGCTGATCCGCTCGGTCAGCGACGCCACCGACCTGCGTGAGGCGTTCCCGGGCGCCGAGATCACCGTGATCGCCGGCGCGCTGGACGGCCTGGCCAACGGGCCGTACGACCTGGTGGTGGCGGCCGACGGCCTCGACCGGGTCCTCGGCTACGACTCGCCGGCGCTCGACTGGCCGCAGCGGGCCGCCCTGGTCACCGGGCTCGCCGGCCCGGACGCGGTGGTGCTGATCGGCGTCGAGAACGAGTTCGGGCTGACCGGCCTCTACGACCGGCGCCCGGTCGACGCCCGGCACGGCGACGACGAGTGGCGCCCGCTGCACGACGACCCCGAGCGGCCGACCTCGCCCGACCAGGTGCTGGCCGCCCTTCCGGGCGCTCGCCTGTACGCCTCGTTCGACGCCGCCGGCGAGACCCACACGCTGCTCGACGCGGCCGCCGCCGCGGGCACCCGCCCCGGCCGGCCCGGCGCCCGCCTGGCCCTGGAGGGCCTGGCCGCCACGGCCGCGCACACCCCGCTGGTCGCCCCGATCGCCACCGGCGCCGACGCCGCGGCCCGGGCCGGCCTGCTCGGCGCGGTGGCTCCCGGCTGGCTGGCCGTGCTCGGCCCGGCCGGCGCGACCCGCACGGCGTACACGGCCACCCACAGCCTCGAGCTCGGCGACGCCGGCTGGACCGTCGGCGACCGGGTCATCCCCGACTCGGTCTCGGCCGAGGCCGAGCTGTTCCGGCTGGCCGCGGCGGAGGACGTGCCCGGCTTCCGGCAGTACGCGGCCCGGGTCGACAGCTTCCCGCTGGACGACCTCTACCCGGCGGCCGACGGTTTCGTCCGGGGCCTCACCGAGGCGCCGGAGGGTGCGAGCCGCGAGGAGCTGCTGGCCGCCTCCTGGTTCCGGTTCCGCGACCGCCTCATCGCCGCGCACCGCCGCCACCCGTGGCCGCCGTGGATGGTCGAGAGCGACGACCTGGTGACCACCTGGCTCGGCATGTCCGGCGTCGAGGCCACCCCCGAGCTGCTGGCGCGGGGACGGGAGCTGGCCGACGGGTTCGCACCGCCCGCCGCCGAGGGTCCCGACGTGGCCACCGCGCTGGCCGACGTCGACGAGGACAAGAAGCGGATCAAGGAGCTGGCCGGCAAGGTCTTCGGCCTCGAGCGGACGCTGCGCTTCCGCGACCAGAGCCTCAAGACCCGCGAGGCGCAGCTGCGCAAGCTCCGCGACGAGCTGCGGCAGTACCGCAACTCGCCGGTGCTCAAGCTGCACGACACGGCCCGCAAGGTCGCGAAGATCCGCCACCCGAAGCAGTTCGCCCGCGCGGTGAAGAAGAAGCTGAAGGGCTGACCTCTACGCCGCGATCAGATCCTCGATCGTGTCGGTCGGGGTGAGGTCGGCGAACGGGAACACCACGTGCAGGGAAGTGCCGTCGCCGGGCCGGTCCGACAGCGCCACGGTGGCGTGGTGCGCGTCCAGGATCTTCTTGGCGACGGCGAGCCCGCGGTCGGGGCCGGGCGAGGTCGACGGGTTGGCGATCGCGCCGTAGTACAGGTGCGGGAACAGGTCGGGGCGCATGCCGTCGGGCATGTCCATGTCGTCGAGGCGCACCGTCGGGCCCGACTCGATCTCGGTGCCGACGCGGACCCGCCCGCCCGACGGCGTGTACTTCACGGCCGCGAACAGCAGGTGGGTGAGCACCTGCTCGAGCCGCACCGGGTCGGCGATGATCGGCAGAGCCGGCCCGCCGGCCTGGTTGAGGATCCAGATCTGCTTGGTGGCGGCGATCGGGCGTACCGCCTCGACCGCCCGCTGCGTGATCCGGGTCAGGTCGATCTGCCGCATGTGCAGGCTCTCGCTGCCGAACCCGGCGTCGGCCATCGTCGTCAGGTGGTGCAGCAGGTCGATGAAGCCGCGGATGTGACCGGACACGGCGTGACCGACCAGGTCGGCCAACTCGGCGTCGTGGTACCCGGTCTTGCCGAGCTTGCCCAGGTACTGCGAGATCAGCCGCAGCGGCGCCCGCAGATCCCCGCCGACCAGGCCGGCCAGGTCGTCCTTGCGGCGCTCCAGCTCCTGGAGCCGGGCCGTGGTGTTGGCCAGCGCGATCGCGTGCCGGCGCAGCTCCATCTGCGAGGTGACCTGCCGGGCCAGCGCGCGCAGGGCCTGCAATTGCTCCACGTCGAGCTTGCGGGGCTCGTTGTCGACCACGCAGAGCGTGCCCAGCGCGAAGCCGTCGGTGGTGACCAGCGGCGCCCCGGCGTAGAAGCGGACGCCGTCGTCGCAGGTCACCGTCGGGTTGTCGGCGAACCGCGGGTCCTTGGTCGCGTCCGGCACCACGAGCAGGTCACGGCCGAGGATCGCGTGTGAGCAGAACGAGATCTCCCGGTCCGTCTCGGTCGCCTCGGTGCCGATCTTCGCCTTGAACCACTGACGGTCGGTGTCGACCAGGGTCACGAGCGACATCGGCGTGCCGCACACGTTCGAGGCGAGCGCGACGATGTCGTCGAAATCCTGCTCGGGCGCGCTGTCGAGGATGTCGAGCGCGTAGAGCGCGGTGAGCCGGTCGATCTCGTTGTCGGGCAGGGGAGCTTTCATGCCGTCACCTCCGAAGACTTGCTTCAGAGGTACCACCCGAAAGTAGCTACCCGACCGTTTCGGACTTTTTCCATGACCGGAGCGGCTTGGTCGCGACCGGCCAGCCCAGGTGCGTCCGCAGTTCCTCGGGGGTGGCCAGGATGTCCGCGCCGAGCTCGATGGTGGCGATCTCGCGGGCGGCCACCGGGTCGGGGTCGTAGCCGTACACCTCGGGCCACTGGCGCCGCAGCCGCGGCTCGCCGCCGAAGGTGGGGTCGGCGCCCTCGAGCACCATCGGGTCGCCGTAGACGGCGCCCTGGCAGCCGGCCAGCAGGCCGTACCAGATCGCGCTGCACAGGCGGTTGGAGACCACGCGCTTGTGGCGGCGCAGCTCGGCCAGCTGGCGGACCAGGAAGTCACGGTCGTGGTCACGCCACCAGAAGCCGCGGTAGCCGTGGCAGATGACCCGGAAGCCGGCGTCCTCGTACAGCTTGCGGATCTTGCGGACCTTGTGCTCGTTGAAGTACAGACACGCGGTGATCGGGCCGGTCTCGTGCGCCTTGAGCTCGTCGATCAGGCGCTGGTGGTCGCCCATCACCTGCTGCCCCTCCCAGCCGTGGAAGGGGTAGAAGATGGTGCCCTCGCGCTTCGACTCGTCGACCGGAGCCTCGTTCATCTCGAGCAGGTACGCGAACGGGGAGCCGATGGCGACCACGTCACGGCGGCCCTGCGACCACGCCCGGCGCCGCACCTGCTCGGACCAGACCCACAGGCGACTGCCCTCGACGAACGGCACACCGGGGGCCAGGCCGTCGCCGATGTTCCAGCCGTGCTGGAGGTATCCCTGCATGCGCGGGGGGTGCATCCAGTCGTCGAGCTGGGCGTAACGGGCAAGCACGTGAGCGTGGCCGTAGTAGTAATTGGCGTGGTGCATGTCCACCCTGTGATTTCGCGCGACGACGGATCTAATACGGTCGGTCGGGGCGCAAGCCTAGCACCGCCACAAGCGACGAAGGGCAACCGATGAAGGACCACGCGGGACCGGTCGTGCCGGTCCGCCGGCGCGGCGCGTACCGCCAATCGGCGCTGGTGCTGGGCACGGCACAGCTCGGCGGGGCGTACGGCATCGCCAACCGCACCGGTGTGCCGGACGACGACGCCACGGCCCGCATGCTGGCCACGGCCCGCGACCTGGGCGTCACCCACCTGGACACCGCGCGCGCCTACGGCGAGAGCGAGCGGCGGATCGGCGCGGCGCTGGGCGACCTTGATCTGGCCGTCATCACCAAGATCGCGCCCGGTGGCGCGGTCCCGGAGAGCGTCGAGGCGAGCCGGGCCGCCCTGCGTGTCGCCGGCCCGCTGACGATCCTGCTGCACCGCGCGGCCGACGCTCCGGCCGGCTGGGACGACCTGCGCCGCTGCCTGGAGACGGGCGAGGCCGACCGGGTCGGCGTGTCGGTGCAGTCCCCCGACGAACTGCGCCAGGTGCTCACGCTTCCCGACCTCGGCTACGTGCAGCTGCCCTGCAACATCCTCGACCGGCGCTGGCTGGCCGGCGACCTCGCCGCGGCCCTCGCCGAGCGGCCCGAGCTCGTGGTGACCGTGCGCAGTGCGTACCTCCAAGGTCTGCTCGCCGCCGGAAGCGGCGTGCGCTGGCCGCACTGTTCCGACGACCGGCGGGACGCGGTGGTGTCCCTTCTGGACCGGCTGGCGACCGACCTCGTGCGCGAGGACCGCGCCGACCTCTGCCTGGCCTACCTGCTGTCGCTGCCGTGGGTGACCTCGCTGGTGGTCGGTGCCGAGACCGAGGAGCAGCTGCGGCGCAACGCCGACCTGATCGCCCGCAAGCCGCTGACCGGCGACGAGCGCGACCAGGTGCTGCGCGAGCTGCCCGAGATGCCGGTGGATCTGCTCGACCCGAGCCGGTGGTCCGCGTGATCACGCCGAACGACCTCTTCGGACTGACCGGCAAGGTGGCCGTGTTGACCGGCGCGACCGGGCGCCTCGGCCAGGTCATGGCGGCGGCGCTGGCCGGCGCCGGCGCGACGACCTGGCTGGTGGGCCGCGACCAGGGCCGGCTCGACGCGCTGGCGTCGAGTCTGGACGGCGAGTGCGTGCCGGCCCGCTGCGACGTCACCTCCGACGACGACGTGGCGGCGCTCGGCGACCGGCTGCGCGAGGCCGGCGGCCGGCTCGACGTGCTGGTGCACAACGCCCACGTGGGCCGCGGCGGCTCGCTGCGCACCGCCCGCCCGTCCGACTACATCGAGGCCGCCGACCTGGCCCTCGGCGCGTTCCAGCGCCTGCTCGGCTCGACCCGCGACCTGCTGGAGACGGCGGCCGCCGACAGCTCACCCTCGGTGATCACGGTCGCTTCGATGTACGGCGTGGTCAGCCCCAAGCCGCATCTCTACGCCAACCCGGAGGCGGGCAACCCGCCGTACTACGGCGCCGTGAAGGCCGGGATCGTGCAGCTCACGCGCTACGCCGCGGTCGAGCTCGGCCCGGCCGGCATCCGGGTCAACTGCGTGACGCCCGGCCCGTTCCCCGGCGAGGGCGGCGACCGGGAACTGGTGGCACGCCTGGCTCAGCAGACCCCGCTGGGCCGCGTCGGCGACGCCGCCGAGATCGCGACCACCGTGCTGTACCTGGCCTCCCCGCGCTCCAGCTTCACCACCGGAACCAACGTCGTGGTCGACGGCGGCTGGACTGCCTGGTAACACACCTTTTGTCCGATATGCCCGTTGAATGATTGTGCACACTCTCCTGGCCGTCCTGCTGGCGGCGACTTTCGCAGGCGGCTTCGAGCAGCCGTACGTCGACGGCGCCTACTACCGGTACGCCGCGGGCACCCAACTAGGCCCGTGGACGGTGACCAGAGGCGACGTCGACCTGGCGAGCAACGCCCTCTGGCAGGTCACCGAGGGCCGCCAGAACCTCGACCTGGACGGCGGCCAGCACGGCGCGGTGGCCACCACCTTCCCCACCGAGCCGTTGCTGACCTACCGCATCTCCTACGACCTGGCCGGCAACTACGCGGGCCCACCGGCGGTCAAGACCGGCGAACTCCGCGTCAACGGCAAGCTCATCCAGCCCCTGTCCTTCGACACGACAGGCAAAACGGCGACAAACATGGGCTTCGTCCGACGTACGGCGTACGTCCTGGCCAAAGGCACGTCCTTCACCCTGGAGTTCGCCAGCACAACCACCCCAGCCGGCTACGGCCCCGTCATCGACGACGTCCGGGTGGACCCCTGCCTACTGATCATCTGCCCCAGGACCAACGCCCCCGCCGCCTGACAGCCGGCCACTTCGGCCCAGTGCCCCGACCGCCTTCCCGCAGAGTCACTGCCGCGGAGACTGGCGAAGAGCACACCAGTGTGGACGCGCCACGCGACAGGGGGAGCCCTTGCCGGGTCGGGGAGCAAAGCAACCGCGACGCGCCCGCGAGTCGGGCAACTGGCGAGGACGAGCGGCTGCGGCAACGGCTGCCTTCACCGCGGCGCTGATCCTCTTCTGGTACAGCGCGGCGGTCTATTCCCAGTCGAGCGCCGCCAACTACTCACTTCCCTCCGACCCACCGGTCATCTCGGTCATCACCAGCTCCCTCATCGGCAATGTCACCGCCGACGCCGTGGTCGACCTGGGGAAGTCTCCGCTGAGGGATCGGATGTCGACAGCATCTGGTCATACGGCAAGAGCCGGTCCGCCCTCGTACTGACTCCGGAATCCGTACCGTCGACGTTCGGCTTCTCGAAGGTCAGGTCGACCTCAAGGAGCTCGAACGCAGTCGGGAACGGGACTGTGGATCGTGCGTGGACCTGAAGGGGTCCGGGCCTAAACGACTGCGGATCACCGGCACCGAGGGGACCCGCTTGGAAGGGGCCAGAACCGAAGAGGCGGTCCCCGAGTTCGAGGACACGGCAACACTTCAGTGGGAGGCGAACGATCGTCTGGCAGCACGCGCCATCTTCACGGCGGACGCGCTCGCGGTCACCGACCAGGGTTCGTTCTTCATCGCGGGGATCGCGGCCGGTCTGGCCGGCTCCCTCATGATCCTCGCCCTGGAGTTGGCGCCATGGCGGAGATTGGCCCCATCCGTGCAGCCGCTCTATCGGGACTGGCGACGACGCCGAGCCATCCGCAGAGCCAGGGGCAAAGGAAGCGCAACCCGACCGCGCAACCCGGCCGAGAACCAGCGGAAGCCTTCACGAACAGAACCGCGACGAAACCGGTAACCGCAACGCCGACACCGTGGGGTTTCCGGGGCTCGGCCCCGGAGCAGATATGACGAGACGCCCCCGGTCCGCGCTTTTCAGCGGACAGAGGGCGCCCAGCGTCTCGTGGAGCTGTGGGGATTTGAACCCCAGACCCCCTCGATGCGAACGAGGTGCGCTACCAGACTGCGCCACAGCCCCTTACCGATCCCTCGGACAGCTGTCCGTGGAACCGCAGCAAGGCTAACAGGTTGCGCAGGCTTCCCGCGAACCGACCCCCACAACGCCGCTCAGGCGGTGTGGTGGCGGCCGCCCGCCTCGTAGGCCCGGCCCCGCAGGCCGCCCGTTCGGCGGTAGGAGACCGACGCTGTCGCGGCCGGGGGAAGGTCCTGGTCCAGGCCCATCGCCGCGCGGCGTACCGCCTCCTTCTGGGCCGCCAAGCGGCGCTGGGCCTCGCGGCGGGCCGCCTGGCGGCGGGCCTGTTCGCGGCGTACCTCGGCCTGGCGGGCCGCCAGCCACGCTGCCTCGCGGGCCTCCTCGCGGCGGCGTCGGCGGTCCGCTATCGCTCGGTTGCGCAGGTGGAACAGGTCGATCACCAGGAGCGTGAAGGTGACCGCGAAGCCGATCCAGAAGCCGGGGCCGACCGCGAGCACGCCGATCAGCTCGATCAGGTTGAGCAGGATCAGCGCCGCGAAGACCCGGCGGCGGCGGACGACCGCTGGGGTGTGCCGGCGGGCCGGCGGGCGCCGGACCGGGCGGCGGCCCGGCTTGACCAGGCGCAGCTTGGGTTTCTGGGGCGAAGAGGAGGGCGAGACCGTAACCGAGACCAGCCGGCCCGGGTTGATCGGTCGGCGTCCGGGCACGGTGCGGCGACGGCGGTGGCGCTGGAGCACCCTCGCCGTCGACGACGCCCGCTCCGCGGCCAGTCGCTCGGTGGCGTCGTACCGGCGCACGAGCGCGGGCGCGAGGGCGAGCAGACCGGCCGCGGTGAGGACGGCGAGGAGCACCGAGGTCGGCACCCTCACCCCTCCCGTCAGCTACGGGCGGTCCGCTTTACAACTCCCGGCCACGGACCGCAAGACCCAATCTCCCCGAGGCTACGGGCGCGAGCTGCGGAAATGGTCACGGCGCGCCGGGCGTGTCAGGGGCCTCCTCAGGCGCGCACGCGGCGCCAGCGGGCCAGCAGACCGCCCTCGGCGGCCACTTCCTCGCTGGTCAGGGCATATCCGAGATGGTCTCGCCAGCTGCCGTCGATGTGCATGTAGCGCTCATGGTAGGCCTCCTCGCGGAAGCCGAGCTTTTCGACGACGCGGCGGGAGGGCTTGTTCTCCGGCCGGATGTTGACCTCGATGCGGTGCAGTCCGCCGGGGCCGAAGGCGTGGTCGACCGCGAGGGCCAGCGCGGTCGGGATGACGCCGCGGCCGGCGACGCGGTGGTCGACCCAGTAGCCGGCGTAGGCCGAGCTGAACGCCCGCCGGACGATGTTGCCGAGGTTGAGGTGGCCGACCAGGCTTTCCCGGCCGTTCTCCTGCAGGCAGACCGCGAACGGCATGCTCTCACCGCGCCGGGCCGAGCGTTTCATGTCCTGGTAGACGTAGCCGAAGGCGCGCGCCGAGTTCATCTCGGCCCACGGGCCGGGCGGGGCGGACTCCCAGGGCGCCAGCCACTTCTGGTTGGCCGTGCGCACTTCGGACCAGGCGCGGCCGTCGCTGCGCTTGTAGGGGCGCAGCACGACGGGTCCGTCCGCCAGGACGGCAGGCCATCCGGGCGTGGACCCCAGCATCATCGCCTCCGGTCGAGGAGCAACACGTCCACGGTCGAGCCGGCGGCCGCCGTGGTGACGCGCTCACCGAGGACCAGCAGGCCGTTGGCCTCGGCAAGGCCGGAGAGAGTGTACGGCCCACCGGCCAGTGGCTGTACCGTGTGTCCCCCGCCGCGCCGTTCGGTGACGAACGCGGGGCGGAACTCGCGCAGGCCACCGGGCGAGGAGATGGTCTCCAGCAGGTGGGCCTTGACGCTCGGGCGGAACACCGGCTCGGCCCCCGCCAGCAGCTGAATCACCGGGTGGGCCAGCACTTCGAAGCCGATCAGGGCGGAGCCGGGCTCGCCCGGCAGGCAGATCACCGGCACCTCCTCGCCGCCGACCGTGCCGAAGCCGAGGGTGCTGCCGGGGCAGAGGGCCACGTCGGTGAACTCGACGGCGCCGCGGCCGGGATCGCGGCGGGAGAGCACCCGGCGCAGCATGTCGCCCGGGCCGGTGCCGGTCCCGCCGGTGGTGATGATCAGGTCGGCCCGCAGGGTCTGGTCTTCCAGGAGGCCGCGGAGGCCTTCCGGGTCGTCGTCACAGATGCCGATGCGGTACGCCAGGGCGCCGGCCTCGACCGCGGCGGCGGTCAGCGCGTGCGAGTTCGCGTCGACGATCTGCCCGGGCTGGCTGGGGCGGCCCACGTCGACCAGTTCGTCGCCGGTGGCCACGACCACCACGCGGGGGCTGGGCCGGACGACGACGTGCCCGATGCCGGAGGCGGCGAACGTCGCCACCATGGCCGGGGTGACGTACGCGCCCTTGGGGGCGAGCACCTGGCCGACGGCGATCTCGTCGCCGGCCCGGCGTACACCCGAGCCCCTTTTCGGCGCGTGCAGGATCTCCACGGCGGCCATGCCCTGGTCGGTCCAGTGCACCGGCACCACCACGTCGGCGCCGATCGGCAGCGGCGCGCCGGCCGCCACCGAGAAACACGTGCCCGGGGAGAGCCGGACCGGGCGCCAGCTGGACGCGCCGAGGTCGCCGACCACGTTGAGCCGGACCGGCCGGCCCTCGACCCGGCCGAAGGAGGAGGGGTGCGAGCCGACCCGGCCCGCGCCGCCGAGGTCTTCCCAGCGCGCCGCGTACCCGTCGATCGCCGCCTGGTCGAACGCCGGGTACGGGTGCGGCGCCAGCACGTCGGTGGCCAGGGTGTTGCCGTGTGCCTGGGTGAGGTCGAGGTCGAGCGGAGGCAGCGGCCGGAGCCTGCGCAGCACGCTGCCCAGGTATTCGGCGAGAGGCTTCAGCTCGTTGGCGGCCGCCTCGGCATCGGCCGTGGCCGTCATCCCCTCGCACCGCCGGCGACGAACTCGGCCAGCCAGCTCCGGAACTCCTCGCCCAGGTCGTCGCGCTTGGCCGCCAGCATGACGACCGTCTGGAGGTAGCCGAGCGGCATGCCGGTGTCGTACCGGTGGCCGCGGTAGACGATGCCGTGCACCGGGGTGCCGTCGGCCAGCAGCTGGGCCATGGCGTCGGTCAGCTGGATCTCGCCGCCGCTGCCGGGCTTGGTGTCGGCGATCGCCTCGAAGATCGAGGCGGGCAGGACGTAGCGGCCGAGGACGGCCAGGTTGCTGGGCGCCTCGTCCGGCGCGGGCTTCTCGACCAGGCCGGTGATCCGTACGACGTCGTCGCCCTCGTCCGACGGCTGCACGGAGGCGATGCCGTACCGCGAAGTCTCTGAGGGTTTGACCTCGCCCAGGGCGAGCACGATGCCGCCGGTGCGGGCCTGCAGGTCGAGCATGGCGGGCAGGAGCGGCTTGTCCTCCTCCAGGAACTCGTCGCCCAGCAGGACGGCGAACGCGTTGTCGCCGACGTGCGAGGCGGCGGTGCCGACCGCGTGGCCGAGACCCAGCGGCTCGCCCTGACGGACGGTGTAGATGTCCGCGAGCTCACTCGTACGGCGTACGGCCGCAAGCCTCTCTTTGTCGCCCTTTTCCTCGAGACGCGCCTCGACGTCGGGCCGGCGGTCGAAGTGGTCGACCATCGAGGTCTTGCCACGGCCGGTGACCAGCAGGACGTCGGTGATGCCGGCGGCGGCCGCCTCCTCCACGATGTACTGAAGGACGGGACGGTCGACGACGGGCAGCAATTCCTTGGGTACGGCCTTGGTGGCGGGCAGGAATCGCGTAGCCAGACCCGCCGCGGGGATGACAGCCTTCACCGCCCGGCGGCCGGACGCTTGCGCGTTCGAGGTCATCGAATCACCGCACCTTCAAGTCGATCGAGCCCGTGACATGCAGCGAGACTATCGGCCATGTCTGTGCCCCGGCGGCCGTGGCCCGGTCGGCACGGCCGTCTGGGGATCCAAGTTTCCTTCATGAACTGTGGGGGAAACCCGCGAATTGGTCACATCTGCGGCCTCGGCCAGGCGATACGTGTCCCGGCCGGCCCGCTTGGCGGCGTACAGGGCGGCGTCGGCCGCGGCCAGCACCTGCGGCGCGGCGGCGCCATGCTCGGGAAAGACGGCGACGCCGATCGACACGGTGACCGGGATGAGCATGTCGTCGGGTCGCAGGGGATCGATCGGCACGGGCCGGTCCCGCACGGCGGCGCCGAGGCGTTCGGCCACGATCGCCCCGCCGTACGCGTCGGTCTCCGGCAGCAGCACCACGAACTCCTCCCCGCCCTGCCGGAACGCCACGTCCACCTCGCGGAGCCCGATCCGGATGCGCCGGGCGAACTCGCTCAGCACCGCGTCGCCGGCCGCGTGCCCGTACGTGTCGTTCACGTCCTTGAAGTGGTCCAGGTCGAGCACGAGAACCGTGAACATCCGCCCGAAGCGGCTGGCCCGCTCCACCTCCCGGCGCAACGATTCACGCAGGTAACGGTAATTCCACAGGCCGGTGAGCGGATCGGTCAACGAGAGCCGTTGCGCCTCCTCGTGCATCCGCACGTTGTGCACGGCCACCCCGGCCTGTCCGGCGAAGGTCCGCAGGGTGCTCAGGTCGGCGTCGTCGAAACAGTCACCGCCGACCCGGTCGTAGAGGGCGAGGACGCCGAGGGTGCCGGGTCCGTCCTCGGCGTCGGCGGGCGCGCGGATCGGCACGGCGACGTAGCTCAGGCAGGGCGGTTCGGCCGTGGCGAGCTCGCCCCGCCCGCGGCGTGACTCCCCGCTGGCGGCGACCCCGCCCAGCACACCCTCGCCGACCGGCAGGCGCTGCTTGGGCAGGTCGGCGTCGGGCAGGTCCCAGGTGCCGGCCAGGCCGACCCCGCACTGCGGGACGAGCTGCCCGCTCACCGGGTCGATGAGCAGGACGAGACCGGCCCGGGCGCCGGTGGCGGCGAGCGCCGTGCGCAGGATGACCTGCAGTATCCGCTGGAGGTCATGGGTGCTGGAAAGCGTCTCGCCGAGGATCGCCAGGTGCCCGCGGAGCTGGTCGCGGCTGGCGGTGAGGGCCTGGACGTAGGCCTGCAGCTCGCGGGTCATGCGGTTGAAGGTGGCGGCGAGCCGGCCGAGCTCGTCCGGGCGCGGGATCGGCACCCGGGTGTCCAGGTCGCCGTCGGCCACCCGGTCGGCGGCCCAGGCCAGGTCGCCGAGCGGGCGGGTGGTGGTGCGGGCGAGCCAGCGCGCGACCAGGACGGCGGCCAGGGCCGCGGCCAGCACGAGGGCCGGGAGTACGGCGTACAGGAAAGTGGGCCGGTTCGTCGGCACGGTGATCGTGAGCGGCAGGGGCTGGCCCGGCTCCGGAGCGACGCGCCGGGTCTGCCCGGTCTCGTTCGGGCCGGTCAGCGTCACGCGGGTGCGGCTGGCGGCGCTGAGCCGGTCGAGGAACATGCCGTCGACGGTCTGCGAGGCGGCGATGGTGGTGTCGCCGACGACCGACGCGGCGGTGAGGGCGCCGCGCCCGTTCGCCGAGCAGCTCGGCCCGGTGGTCTCCGGGGCGCCGATGTCGATGCCGGTGGCCAGACCGCGCGCGATCAGCTGGCCGGCCACCGCGGCCCGATCACTTTCGGGCACCACGGCCACGGCGTCGGCCGCCGTCTGAAGTTGCCGGCAGGCGGCGGAGACACTGGTACGCACGGTGGTCGCGGCCCGGTCGAGCCGCTCGGCCGTCCGATCCCGGTTCACCGTGGTGACGGTCAGGGCGACGAAGATGGACCCGAGCAGGACCGGACCGAGCACGACCACCAAGAAGGCGGTAGTGAGTCGGCCACGTAGCGTCACGCATCCTCCCGGAAGTGGCCCTCTTTGGAGCGATGCTGACATAGTGTGCACCGTTTGCCGCTTTTCAAAAGGGGGTGTTGCATGCCCGATTTAACCGGTGACGCGGAAGGATCTCGCGCCGCCAAGATCGCACTCCGCAGTCGCCTGCTCACCGCCCGGCGTCAGGCGCCCGCCTCGGCGGCCCCTCTTCTCCACGATCAAGTGCTTGCTTTGGTACGGCGTGAGCAACCGGCCACCATCGCCGCCTACGTCCCGATCGGCACGGAACCCGGCGGACCGGAACTGATCACCGCGCTGGCGGCGCACGCGCGCGTCCTGCTCCCGGTGCTGCTGCCGGACGGAGATCTGGACTGGGCCCTGCACTCCGGTTCGCTCGAACGGGGGCCACGCGGCCTCCTCGCGCCGACCGGCCCCCGGCTGGGCGTGGAGGGCATCCGGCAGGCCGACCTGGTGCTGGTGCCCGCGCTGGCGGTGGATCGCCAGGGCCTGCGATTGGGGCGCGGCGGAGGGTCGTACGACCGGGCCCTGGCTCGCATCTCCCCGGGGCCGCTGATCGTGGCGCTGCTGCACGACGGCGAACTGCTGGACGAGGTGCCGGCGGAGCCGCACGATCGGCCGGTGCACGGGGTCATCACGCCACACGGCGGTCTATTCCTGACCCGGAAGTGACGTCCGCCCAACGCTCAACCCGCCGTTCGAGTGGACGAAATGACCTCCGATGGCGCAACATTGGCACTCGGAGTTGGCGAGTGCCAACAGCCGAAAGATCCGGAGGAGCCGTGCCTACCTACCAGTACGCCTGCACCGAATGCGGCCACCAGCTCGAGGCCGTGCAGTCGTTCTCCGACCCGGCTTTGACCGAGTGCCCCGACTGCGACGGCAAGCTGCGCAAGGTGTTCAACTCGGTCGGCATCGTCTTCAAGGGTTCGGGCTTCTACCGCAACGACTCCCGCTCCGGCAACGTGAGCGCCGAGAAGTCCTCCACCAGCAACGGCGAGGCCACGAAGAAGTCCGACACGCCGGCTTCCTCGAGCGACTCGTCCGCAAGCTCGACCTCGACCTCGTCGTCGTCATCTTCGACGTCGTCGTCCTCGTCTTCGTCTTCGTCTTCGACGACCACAAAGGCGCCCGCCGCCTCCTGAGTCTCATCCGGAATCGCGCCAGGCTCCCCCTGGCGCGATTCCGCGTATCCACAGCACGGCCTTCCCGCCACGTGCCGGCGACCCTTCCCCGCCTAAGCCGGCGTCCTCCCCGCCTGGGCCGGCGTCCTCCCCGCCTGGGCCGGCGCCTTCCCCGCGGTGCCAGCGCCCTCCCCGCCCGTACCAGCGTCCTCCCCGCCTGGGCCGGCGCCCTCCCGCCCGTACCAGCGCCCTCCCCCCGCCCGGGCCGGCGCCCTCCCGCCCGTACCAGCGTCCTTCCCGCCCGGCCGGCGCCCTTCCCGACTGGGCCGGTGCCCTCTTCCTCGCCGCGCCTTTCTCCGCTCAGCCACCTCCACGAGGCGCCCCTAGCAAAATCAGCTGAGTTCTCGCTGGTTATCCACAATCTCGGGCTGTCCACAGGCTCGGAGCGAGCGATCTCTTCTCCCGCCTAACGTCTGTCCCGGCGCCGGACCACGACGCCAGGGCGAGCGAGAGGGGACAGGACGATGGCCGGACCGAGCAAGTCCCGGCTCGGCCGGGCCATCCCCCAGCCGC
Organism: Actinoplanes sp. NPDC048988; assembly: GCF_043197815.1. NCBI lineage: Bacteria > Bacillati > Actinomycetota > Actinomycetes > Micromonosporales > Micromonosporaceae > Actinoplanes > Actinoplanes sp. NPDC048988. The sequence continues at coordinate 1,212,032 of NZ_JBICTW010000001.1, forward strand.
ACGGGACCGCAAGCCGCGAAAGCGGCGTAGGGCGCCTCGATCCCGTGCGGCGGCGTCGGCCGGCTCGCGGCACGCTGCTACGCCTCGCGGCAGTCGCGGCCCTGCTGACCCTCGCCGCCCTGGTGTCGTGGTCACCCCCACCGGCCTGCGCCCCACCCGGCAACACAGTGGCCACCCGCCCACCCGCCGACGGCACCCACTCCTCAGGCGCCCCGCCGGCGGGCTCAGTCGACGCTGCGGCGGCGGGCTCAGACGGCGCCCCGCCGAACGGCTCAGACGGCGGCCCGCCGGGCACCTCTGGGGCCGGCCCACCGGATGACCCGATCCCCGGGTCGGGGAACCCTGCCGCGGCGCCGGACAACCCAGGCTCGGGCACGGCTGGTGGCGCCGTGCCCTCCGGCACTGTCGGCGTTCCGATCCGGCTGGCCGATCCGACGGCGCTCTCGCTGGTCAAGCCGGGCAACCGGGTCGACCTGCTCCGCCTGGACGAGAAGGGCACCACCACCTCGGTGGCCGCCGCCGCTCTCGTCCTGACGGTCACAGGCGCCTCGGACCCTACGACGGGCGGCCTGCTGCTGGCCCTGGCCCCCGACGAGGCAGAACGCGCAGTCGCCACGCCGAACCACGGCTTTGCCGTACTCATTCGCCCCGGCTGACACGGTGGGCGGCCACGCCGAGTGGGCCGGCGGGGCGTGCGAAGGCTCCTCCGGCCGCGGCGGGCGTGCCGTCACCAGTGGGGCGGGCGGTCCTCGAGCAGGCGCTCGTCGTTGTCGAAGGAGCGTTCGCCCCAGCCACGCTCGGTGTCGTCGCGGGTCTGGTCGGGGAGGACAGGCGCCTCCTCGGACTCGAAGTCGACCTCGCGTTCGCCGTCCAAGTCGCGCTCGGGCTCATCCAGGATGTCCACGCCTAAGAGGGTAGGCCCGCGCCCCTGCGGAAGTCTTCCCCCTTCGGCTGTACCGTCGGTGAACGTGAGCAGCCCCACCGGCGTCCCGGACGACTCTTACTGGCAGCGACCGGATCCTGACTCTCCCGTGCCCGGGCCGGCCCCCGAATCCTCCGGGACCGCCCCGAAACCGGAGGCGAGCTATCCCGGACCGCCGCGGCCCACCCCGCCGTCACCGCACTGGCGGCCGCCCACGATCTCCCAGCCGCCGCCCCCGCGCAGCATGCCCGGGCAGGACATGGACGCGCTCGACGAGTCGGAGGGCTCGGCCCGCACGGTGACCTACGGCGTCGGCCTGGTCGCGGGGGCCATCGCCCTGATCCTCATGTGCCTGCTCTGCGCCCGGGTCATCTTCTGAGGGGAGCGGGCTAGTAGGTGCCCCACACGGCGGTGGCGCCCGAGTCGCCCGTCTTGTAGACGTAGTAGCCGGAGATCAGGGCCAGGACGACCAGCACCACCGCGCTGACGGCCTCGCCGATCAGGGGCAGGCGGCCGGTTCGGCGCCACGTGAGGGCGACCACGACGAGGCTGGCGATACCCAGGGCCAACGTGAACCAGAACGTACGCGAGCCGTAGCTCATGTGGTCGTCGAGGATCTCCTTGCCGCGGCCGCTCAGGCCCTGGCCGATCAGGCGGTCGTAAAGCTCCTCACCCGAGGCTTTCGCCACGAACGTCGAGACCGGCGCGGCCACCGCGAGCAGCGCCACCGCCCAGCCCAGCTTGGGACGCCACCGCGGCACCAGCGCGTAGGCGATGGCCCCCAGGGCCAGCAACGGAACGAACACCACCGCGGCATGCAGTACGAGCGCATGCACCGGCAGGCCGTTGATCTGGTCGAACACGACGCCTCCTCATCGAACGGGTCGGCCGACAGCTTAGAAGTATCTGACGGCGCAAATGTCCTCGTGTCCGCTTACGCCCATGGTCGGCTTCTGGTTCACCTCTCGCAGGTATTCCCGCGCACAATGGTTGGGGATTCAACCGATCCGTGCTGTCATTGACCGATGCCGAACGGTGAAGACCTGCTGCGCGACCACGGGCTGCGTGTCACCAAGCCGCGCCTGGCCGTGCTGGACATCCTCACCGGCGGCGGCCATCTCGAGGTCGAGGAGATCGCCAAACGGGCCCGCGTACGCCTCGACTCCGTCTCCACCCAGGCGATCTACGACGTGCTCGGCGCTCTCTCCCGCGCCGGCCTGGCCCGGCGGCTCGAGCCGGCCGGCAGCCCGGCCAAATACGAGGCCCGGGTGGGCGACAACCACCACCACATCGTCTGCCGGGGCTGTGGCGAGATCGCCGACGTCGACTGTGTGGTCGACGAGCGCCCCTGCCTCACCCCCGCCAGCAGCCACGGGTTCCAGCTGGACGAGGCCGAGGTGACGTTCTGGGGTCTCTGCCCGGCCTGCCAGAGGCGCCGCGACGACGAGGCGTGAATTCCGGTATCTGAACGGGTTCAACTTTCGGCCGTTCGCGTGGCAGTCTGGATGTATGAGCGACGTCGGCCTGTTCGGACCGGATTCGGTCACCTGGAAACTGCACCGCGAACCGATCCTGATACTCGGCGGTCTCCGCTCCCTCTACCTTCAGGCGCTGCACCCCCGCGCCGTGGCCGGCGTCGCGCAGAACTCCGGTTACCGCGCCGACCCGTGGGGCCGCCTCTCCCGCACCTCGGCCTACGTGGCCACGGTGATCTACGGCAGCACCGACGAGGTCGAGCGGGCCTCCAGCCGCCTGCGCCGCCTGCACTCCAAGATGACCGCCGTCGACCCGCGCAGCGGTGAGACGTTCCGCGTCGACGACCCCGACCTGCTCCGCTGGGTCCACATCACCGAGGTCGAGTCGTTCCTGACCACGGCCACCCGGGCCGGCCTGCGGCTGACCCCCGACGAGATCGACCGCTACTACACCGAACAGCTCCGGGCGGCCGAACTCGTCGGCCTCGACCCCGCCACCGTGCCCGCCACCGCGGCCGAGGTGGCCGCCTACTACGACGCCGTCCGCCCCGAGCTGGGCATGACCCGCGACACCGCCGAGACAGCCCTGTTCCTGACGGTTCCGCCGGTCCCGCAGACGTGGGGGCCCCGGGCCCTCCGCCTGGGACTCACCCTGGGACCCACCCGCTGGGCGTACCTCGGCATAGCCGGCACCGCGGTGGCCCTGCTCCCGCCCTGGGCCCGTCGCCTGTACGGCGGCCTCGGCTGGCCCACCACCGACGTGACGGCCGACCTCTCGATCCGCGGGCTGCGCCTGCTGCTCTCCACGATCCTGGCCACCCTGCCCCGCCGCTACCGCGACAGCTCCATGCGCCAGGCTGCCCTCGCCCGCGCCGCCCAACCGGCCGCCGCCTGACCGCCGCCCCGAACCCCATCCCACCGACGGGCGCAGAATCCGCGAGGCGAGAAGGCGGCCCGCCGCGCCCAAGGGTTAAGGGATACCGCGCGAGACAAAACTCGGCCAGGCCGAACGCCGCAAACAATGAGGCCAAGGGGTCGGGAGGGACAGCGCGCGGGTCAGGGAGTCGTCAGGTGGGAGACCGCGGCCCAGGGCTCCTTGGCGGGAGTCTCCGCGCCGGCCGGGCAGATCTTGCGGAAGTCGCACCAACCGCAGAGCGGGCCCGGGTTCGTGGGGAACTCGGTGTCGGGGTCGGCGCCCGCGGCCACCGCTCGTTCGGCCGCCATGATGTCGCGGGCCGTGTCCTCGGCTCGGCGGACCTGGCGGGCCAGGGACTCCTCGGTGTGTTCGTGGGCCGACACCGTGCCCGTCGGCAGGTGGTGGAGCTCGACCCGGTAGCTCGGGCGGCGGAAGACCCGTTGGGCGGCGTACGCGTAAAGCGCCAGGGCCATCGAGCCTCGCGCGTCGTCGGCGTCCGTGCCCGTACGGCCGGTCTTGTAGTCGACGATCACCGCCTCGGGGCCGTTCGGGCCGGGGCGCGAGTCGATCCGGTCGGCCCGGCCGTTCAGGGCCAGCACCGCCGTCTTCGCGGCCACCGTGCGCTCGACGCCCAGCGGCTCGTCCTCCGGGTCGAGGCCGGACACGTACGTCTCCAGCCAGCCCAGGGCGGCGCGGTAGGCGGCCCGTTCCTGATCGGTGTCGCGGTAGCCCTCGCGTACCCACGTGCTCTTCAAGAGCTTGGGCAGGACGCTCGGGTCTCGCCGGTCGGCCGGCAGGCCGTACCAGTTCTTCAGCGCCGTGTGGACGCTCGCGCCCAGCGAGTTGTGCGCCCACGGCGGGCCCTTGGGCGGGGCCGGGCGCTCGACATAGGCGTACTTGTACCGCCGGGGGCAGTCGGTGAACGCGCCCAGCTTGCTCGGCGTGCACACGAACAGCCGCTCGGGCATGCCGTCGAAGCCGAGCTGCTCGGGGACACCGGTGCGGGATCTGGTGGGAGGCACCGTGCAATCCTGCCAGGCGGGTACGACAGAACCGCCGTCAGAAGGCCGCCGCGTACATCTCCACGAAGGCCGCGACCGCGTCGGCGATCAGCTGCACGGCGATCGCGGCCAGCAGCAGACCGGCGATGCGGGTCAGCACCTCGATGCCGGCCGGGCGCAGCAGTTTCACGATTACGCCGGAGAAGCGCAGCACCACCCAGACCGTAATCATGACGAGCAGGATGCCGATCGCGATCACCAGGTACTCGTCGAAACCCTCCGCACGCTGGACGAACAGCATGGTCGCGACGATGGCGCCCGGCCCGGCCAGCAATGGGGTGCCCAGCGGCACGAGCGCCACGTTGCTGGTTCCGCCCTGCTCGGCCGGCTCGTCCGTCTTGCCGGTGAGCAGCTGCAACGCGACCAGCACGAGCAGCAGACCGCCGGCGCCCTGCAGCGCGGGCAGCTGCACGTGGAGGTAGTCGAGCAGGGTCTGCCCGGCCACCGCGAAGCCGACGATCACGCCGAGCGCCAGCAGCACGGCCTGCGATCCGGCCCGCACCCTGTCCTTGGCCGCCATCGTCCCGGTCAGCGCGAGGAAGACCGGCACCATGCCGGGAGGGTCGACGATCACCAAGAGGGTCACGAAGACTTCGCCGAGGAACTTGAGATTCACCCGATCAAGGTAGGGGTCTCAGGCGCCGCCCCGCAGTTCCATGCGTCCAGCGTCACCCCAGCACAGGCACGCCGGTGGCGGCGGAGACGATTTTCTCGTACGCCGAGGCAGCCGTCAGGAACGCACCCAGCCGCACCGTCTTGTGGGTTCCATGGAAGTCCGACGATCCGGTCACGACCAGGCCGAGGCTTTCCGCGAGGGCCCGCACGTGCGCCCGCTCCTGGAGCGAATGGTCCTCGTGGTCGGCTTCCAGCCCGAACAGTCCCGCGTCGGCCAGTTCGACGATCAGCCGGTCCGGCACGACACGCCCGCGCACCGTCGCCCGCGGATGAGCGAACACCGTCACCCCACCGGCGGCCCGCACGGCCCGCACGGCCTCAAAAACATCAAGGTCCGATTTGGGTACGAAGTATCGCGCGCCCAGCCACTGCGAATGGAACGCCTCGGTCGTCGTCCGGACCAGCCCGGCCCGGATCAGCGCCTGGGCGATGTGCGGCCGTCCGACCGAACCGCCCGCCGCGTACCCGTGCACCTCTTCCCAGGTGATCGGCACGCCGTCGGCCGCCAGCTTGTTCACGATCTTCTCGGCCCGCTGCTCGCGGTCGGTGCGCAGCCGGGCCAGGTCGCCCGCGAGCCGCGGCTCGTCCGGGTCGAACAGGTAGGCGAGCATGTGCAGGGCGATCGGCGGCTCGGCGCCGTGCCAGCGGCAGGACAGTTCAGCCCCGCGCACCAGTTGCAGGCCCTCGGGCCGGGCCGCCGCGGCCGCCTGCCAGCCGCCGGTGGTGTCGTGGTCGGTGATCGCCATGACGTCCAGACCGGCCTCGGCGCCCGCCTTGACCAGCTCAGCGGGGGTCAGAGTGCCGTCGCTGGCGGTCGAATGGCAGTGCAGGTCGATTCGGGTCACCTGAGAACGCTACCGGCCGCGTGTATCGGGCTGCCGCTCGACAGCCCGATCCGTACGTCACATCGCACTGCTATGCGTCGTCGCCTTCGCTGTCCTTGCCGAGTCGCGCCTCGACGGCCTGCGGCTCGTACATCTCCTCGACCACGCGCAGGTAGAGCTCATTCGGGTTGGGCAGGTACTTGACCTCGCGCAACGCCTGGTCCTGGCCGGCCGACTCGAGCACGAACGTGCCGTAGCTGAGCATGCGGCCGAGCGCCGACTGCTCGTACTTCATGTCGGTGACCCTCAACAGGGGCATCATGGCCACCCGGCGGGTGACGATGCCGTTGACGACCATGACCCGCTTGTTGGTCAGGATGAACCGGTCGAAGTACCAGTCGAAGACCTTCCAGGCGACCCAGCTGATCACGCCGAGCCAGATCAGGACGGCCACTGTCACCAGACCGTTGACGTTCTGCCGGGTCAGGAAGCCGGCCAGGTAGCCCAGCGCGAGGGTCGCGCCGGCGCCGATGCCGAGCGGGGTGGAGAGGCTGATCCAATGTCTCTTCCACTCGCCGCGGTAGCGCTCGGTCGGGAAGAGATAGCGGGCGACCAGTGTGGTCGGTTCGTCCTCGAGGGGCAGGACCCGCCGTGGACCGCTGCCGCCCTCGGGGCCGAGGCCCGCGAGTTCCTCCTCGGTGATGACCGGGCGCTCGTACTCGTCGCCGAGGTCACCGTCGGAGGCGTAGCCCGCACTGGGCGAGTAGCCGGCGTCAGGCGAGTAGCCGGCGTCGGGCGAATAGCCAGGACCGTCCGAATAGGCACGGCGCCGGGCGTACGTGGACACGTCGTCGAACGCCTCGTCGTTGTACCCGTAGTTCTCGTCGTCCTCCGGAGGGCGGCCTGCGCCCTCGCCTCGAGGCTCGCGCGGCTCAGCAGGACCACCCATGTGGTGATGCTAAGCGACGAGGTTCGTAAAGAACGTGCCGAAGCCCCGGGCAATATCGGCGATCGTGCCTCCGAGTGACTCGAAGACCGATGCGGCCGAGTTCGGGTTGAAGGCGATGAAAAAGATCAAGAACGCGATACCAAGCCAGGTCAGAACCTTCTTGATCATGGCGGGCCTTCTCCTGTGGGTGCGGGTGACGGTCAGCGCCGCGGCAGTACTGACGGTATCAGCTTCGTCGCTCGGTGTGAACAATGTGGCCGAAAAGCCGATACCGTCCCCGCAGGTCAAGGCCCGGCGTTCAGGCTTTTCCGTGCAGACACGGTGACGGCGCTCCGTACACGAGCTCGGACGGCACCCCCTCGGAGAGGTCGTGCAGCACGACGTGCTCCGCGAGGAAGTAGCCCGCGCTTGCGGGCCACGCTACCGCATAGAGCCACATTCCTTTCGCCTCACTCACGTACGCACTTCGATCCTCCGGGGACTTGACGCACCACAGTGGAGTGGGGTGTCCAGCCGCCTTGATCTTGGCGTGCGGTCCAGGGTGGCCACTCGGATCGGCCAGCGCTTCGGCGATCAGATAGCCGGGGTCGATGCCGGGGATTCCGGCGAATCTGGTGCCCAGTCCGACGCCCGGCTGCTCGGCGATCAACATGACGTCGGCCGGCCCGCCGGCGAGCGGCTCGGGGCCGCTGCAGGCGACCGCGGTGGCGCGCACGCCGCGGCGGTCGTCGCCGGCCCAGCCGACTCCCGTGACCATCCACCCCGCCGGCAGCGGCCAGGGGCACCAGAACGGCACCTTCTCGGGCGACGAGCCCTGCCGTCGCAGCATGCTGTCGACGATGTCCGCGTTGATGTGCTCGGCCACGTGGAAGGGGGGCACATCACCGCAGTTGTCACAGCGCCAGTCGCTGTGCATCAGGTCCGGCTTCCGAACCTGTGCACCACACCTGGGGCAACTCACCGTGACACCCACATCCACTACCGTGCGGCCCACGCGGGCCCTCGTCAAGCGGATCCGCAGAACCCGGACGTATCAGCGAGATTCACCCGGGCGGGGGTCCCGCGTGGGCGCGAATCCAGGCGTGCATCGCGATGCCACTGGCCACTCCCGCGTTGATGGAGCGCGTCGAGCCGTACTGGGCAATCGAGAAGAGCTCCGCGCACGCACCCCGCGCCGCCTCGGAGAGCCCGGGCCCCTCCTGGCCGAAGAGCAGCACGCAGCGCTCGGGCAGCGTCGTGGTCTCCATCGGCCGTGAACCCGGCAGATTGTCGATCCCGATCACCGGCAGGTCCTGCCCGGCCGCCCAGCCGGTGAACTCCTCGATGGTCGGGTGGTGCCGCACGTGCTGGTAACGATCAGTGACCATGGCGCCACGGCGGTTCCACCGGCGTGACCCCACGATGTGCACCTCGGCGGCGAGAAAGGCGTTCGCGTTGCGCACCACGGTGCCGATGTTGAAGTCGTGCTGCCAGTTCTCGATGGCGACGTGGAAGCCGTGCCGGCGGGTGTCCAGATCGTCGACCACGGCCTCGCGGCGCCAGTATCGGTAGCGGTCCACGACGTTGCGGCGATCGCCGTTGGCCAGCAGTTCCGGGTCGTACCGCTCGTCGGTGGGCCACTGCCCGGGCCAGGGGCCGACGCCCACTTCGGCGGACTCGTCCTCACCGATCATCATGGGCGGTTACGGTACCCATCCACCGGGAGACGCAATGAGCGGCGGGGCCCTCCCCGGCACCCGCCGCCCACGCTTTGGTGGGGCAAGTCTGCCTTACCGTCCGTATCTATGTGAAGAAAGCTCAGCTGTGACCCAGGTCACATTTAAGTTTGTTGCCTATTACCCTGGGCAAGATGGATCTCTAAAACCTGTGACAAATCGGGCGCCGCGAGTTGCTTGGTTAATCAGAGCGTTCCCCTCACCTATCGTTACGATGGGTGGCCTACGGCCCACCCCGTGTCCCGAATTCGTGCTGCAGACCACGTGTCATCCGCCCCGGAGGCGGGAATGGCGAGTGGGACGGATGGGTTTCACCGCACGAAAGCCAAATTCCCGTGGACGGAGACATCATGGCGACGGTTGCGCTGACCGCTGAGAACTTCGACGAGGTGACCGGCAAGGACGGAATCGTCCTGGTCGACTTCTGGGCTAGCTGGTGCGGGCCGTGCGTTCGCTTCGCGCCCACCTACGAGCGGTCTTCGGAAAAGCACGAGAACATCACGTTCGGCAAGGTCGACACCGAGGCCGAGCAGGCGCTCGCCGCGAAGTTCGACATCCGCTCGATCCCGACGATCATGGCCGTCCGCGACGGCGTCATCGTCTTCTCGCAGCCCGGGGCGCTCCCCGAGTCGGCCCTCGAGAACCTGATCGAGCAGGTCGAGAAGCTGGACATGGACGAGGTGCGCCAGCAGCTCGCCGCGCACAGCCACTGATCACATAGATACCTCGGAAACCCGCCGCCCGCCTGGGCCGGCGGGTTTTTCGTTGGTACGCGTGTTCGACTGGACAGGCGCATCGAACGCGTGTTCGAATATCCGCCATGCGATGGTCCAACCTGTCGATCTCGGCGGACGGCTCGCTCCTCGACAGGGCAGCGCCGGCGGCTCCACCCCTGCCGCTGGCGCTGCCCGGTGCCACCGTCCGCACGTTCGACACCCCCGGCTTCGCCGGCATGACGTTCTACGAGGTCCAGGCGAAAAGCCTGATCAACCGAGTGCCGGGCGCCTCGCGGGTGCCGTTCGAGTGGACCGTCAATCCCTATCGCGGGTGCTCGCACGCCTGCTCGTACTGCCTGTCCGGCGACACGCCGATCCTGATGGCCGACGGCACCAGCCGCCCGCTGGCCGAGCTGCGCCGGGGCGACGCCATCATGGGCACCATGGGCGCCGGCGCCTGCCGGCGGTATGTGCCGACCACCGTGCTCGACCACTGGTCGACCACCAAACCGGCCTTCCGGGTCACCCTGGCCGACGGCACCCGGCTGGTCGCCAGCGGCGACCACCGCTTCCTCACCGCCCGCGGCTGGCGACACGTGAGCCCGGCCGAGGCCCACCAACCCGCGCTGGCCGTCGGCGATCTGATGTTCGGCGTCGGCCGCTTCGCCGAGCCGCCCAAACAGTCACATGACTATCAGGCCGGTTTCCTCTGCGGCCTGGTCCGCGGTGACACCGCCGGCCTCGACCGGGCCCGGGAGCGCGCCGAGCGCTACCTCGAGGACGTTCCGCTGCACGAAGCGCTGCGCTGGCCCGAGACGCCCACCGACGGGTGGCGCCGGGGCTTTCTGGCCGGCGCGTTCGGCTCGGTGGGCCGCGCCGACCGGCTGGCCATCTCGTTCACCAGCGCCGATCGCCAGTTCCTGAGCCGGGTGACCGAGGCGCTGACCCAGCTCGGCCTGCCGAGCCGCGGCCCGGTGCGCGGCAACGGCGTCGTCGAGCTCGACCGTGACCTCTGGGCCGCCCTGCGGTTCCGCCACCTCACCGGCGTCGAGGGCGCGCCGCTGGACGCGTCCGGGGTCGGCGTGCGGGCCGGCCGTCAACTCGCCGTCGTCGACATCGAGGACCTCGGTCTCACCCTGCCGCTGTTCGACATCACGACCGGCACGAGCGACTTCATCGCCGACGGCGTGGTCAGCCACAACTGCTTCGCGCGGCACACACACAGCTACCTCGACCTCGACACCGGACACGACTTCGACTCCAAGATCGTGGTCAAGGTCAACGCGGGCGAGCTGATCCGCCGCGAGCTCGCCGCGCCCCGCTGGTCCGGCGCCCCGATCGCGATGGGCACCAACGTCGACGTCTACCAGCGGGCCGAGGGACGCTACAAGCTGATGCCCCAGATCCTGGCCGCGCTGCGCGACCACGCGAACCCGTTCTCCATCCTCACCAAGGGCACGCTCATCCTGCGCGACCTCGAACTGCTGAAACAGGCGGCCGAGGTCACCCGGGTGGGTCTTTCCTTCTCGGTCGGCTTCGTCGACGAGCGGGCCTGGCGCGCGGTCGAGTCGGGCACGCCGAGCCCGCGGCGGCGGCTCGACGCGGTCCGGCGGCTCACCGACGCCGGCTTCGCGATCGGCGTCCTGATGGCGCCCATCCTGCCCGGCCTCACCGACACCGACGAGTCGATCGACGAGACCGTCGCCGCCATCGCGGCCGCCGGCGCCACCAGCGTCACGCCGCTGCCGCTGCATCTGCGGCCGGGCGCCCGCGAGTGGTACGCGTCCTGGCTGACCCGCACCCATCCGGAACTCGCCCCGCGCTACCGCGAGCTGTACGGCAACGGCTCGTACTCACCGCAGTCGTATCAGCACGAGGTGGTGGCGCGGGTGCGGATGGCGGCCCGCCGGCACGGGCTGCACCGGGCCACCCCGGCCGAGGCCCGGGCGATCGCCGAGACCGAGCGGCCGGAGCAGTTGACGCTGCTGTGATCGCATTACAGTCGAGGGCATGAGGAGCGCACAGCAGATCCTGGCCGAGGCCAATGTCATCGCGGTGGTCGGCGCCTCCCGCGATCCATGGAAGCCCTCCCATTCCGTACCGCTCCAGATGCAGCGCCACGGCTGGCGGATCATCCCGGTCAACCCGTACGCCGATGAGATCTTCGGGGTCAAGGCGTACCGCACCCTGGCCGACATCGACGAGCCGATCGACCTGGTCGACGTCTTCCGGCCCTCGTACGACGCGGTCGACGTGGTCCGCCAGGCGGTCGCGATCAAAGCGCCGGCGGTGTGGCTGCAGAGCGGCATCGCCTCGGCCGAGGCGCGGCGGATCGCCGAGGAAGCGGGCATCGACTACATCGAGGACCGTTGCCTCGCCGTCGAGCGGGCGGTCGGGCAGCTCACCAAGCTCGAATAGGTCACCTACCGTGTTCTCCCCTGTACCCCGGCTAGTACCGTGCCGGGGAACGAGGAGGACCTGATGACCTATCCCCCCGGTGGCACGCCGGACCCATACCAGCCGCAGCAGCCCTACGGGCAGCAGCCTTACGACCCGACCAGCGGACAGCCGTACGGCGCGCAGCCGTCCAGCGGCCAGCCGTACGGGGCCCAGCCGTCCAGCGGGCAGCCGTACAGCGGCCAGCCCGGCTACGGCCAGCCGGGCTACGGCCAGCCCGGCTACGGCCAGCCCTACGGCGCCCAGCCCGGTTACGGCGCGCCCTACCAGCCGGTGACCAGCACCAACACGCTGGCCATCCTGGCGCTGGTGTTCGCCTTCATCTTCTCGCCGGCCGCGATCGTCATGGGGCACATCGCCAAGAAGCAGATCCGCCAGACCGGCGAGCAGGGCGACGGCCTCGCCACCGCCGGCCTGTGGCTGGGCTACATCTTCACCGCCCTGGGCGTGCTGGTCTGCGTCGGCTACATCATCCTCGGCATCGCCGTCGCGAGCAGCGGAAGCACCTCGCCGTGATCCGCGCGGGCCGGCCGGTCACCCGGCCGGCCCGCGGGGTCCTCAGCGGAACTCGGCCTCGCGCACGCTGTTGCCGCCGTCCACCACGAGCATCTGCCCGGTGATGTACGACGCGGCCGGCGAGCAGAGGAAGGCGATCGCCGCCGCCACCTCGTCCGGAGTGCCCGGTCGCCCGATCGGCGTACCCAGGCCCTGCTTGATCTCGGTGACCGTCGACGCCGCCGTGTAGATCGTCCCCGGCGCCACACAGTTGACGTTCACCCCGTCGGCCACCAGCTCCATCGCCAGGGCCCGGGTCAGGCCGACCACGCCGGCCTTCGCCGCCGCGTACGCCGCCTCGGTCGGCAGCGCGTTCACCGGCCCGGCGGTCGCCGCCAGGTTCACGATCCGGCCCCAGCCGCGCTCGGCCATGCCGCCCTGGAAGGCCCGGCTGCACAGGAACGCCGTACTGAGATTCCGGTCGATCTCCGACTTCCACTCGTCGTAGGTCAACTGCGCCACCGGCCGCAGCACCTCCGGGCTGGCCCGGCTCGCCAGTCCGGCGTTGTTCACCAGCACCTCGACATCACCGAGCTGGTCGGAGATGGCGTCGGCGAGCGCACCGACCTCGGCCTCGTCCGTCAGATCGGCCACGAACCCGGTCACTCCGAGTTCCGACGCCCGCTCATGAATACGCCGCGTGGTCGACACGATGGCCACCCGGGCCCCGAGATCCCGCAGCCGCCGCGCCGTCGCATAGCCGATGCCGTCCGGACTGCCGGCCCCGGTGACCAGGGCAACCTTGCCGTCCAGCCGCAGCGTGACCGGCGCCTCTTCCGGTTCCGTCGCTTCCACGTAGATCCCCATCCCACCAGACATCCAAAACCGGCACACCCTGCGCGGCCCCCAGTAACGGCCCCACCGCCACGCTCCGCACCGGAACCCTGCGGCGATCCTGCCCCGTCACCTCACCCAGAGCAAACATCGCCCCCGCCGTGGCGCACCCGTGGTCCGCCTAAGTCTCAACCCCCGCCACGCCATCTCCCCGTCTCACTCACGCACGTTCCGCGGTACGGGATGAAGCCCTGCACCCGCCGCCACCACCCCACGCCGCGCTCTCCTGGCGTGACAGCCCTCCTCGACGGCGCGCTTTCTGTCACATGCGCGTCTTTTGTCTCTCCGCTTTCACCACGAGCCACTCAGCACGCTGCTCGGCAGGCCCTCCTTCCACTACCGACAATCCTCACGCCCAGCCCAACTCACCACACGGTTCCCGTCGCGCCACTGACCATGCTGCTCCCTCGAGCCCTCCTCCACTACCGGCATCCTCCCGCCCAGTCCGACCACTACGCGGTGCTCCGGCTGAAGCCGACCTTCACGCCGCTACCCACGGCCGATTGCACCGCCAGCGTGCTGCGGTCGCCGCCCAACCCACCAGCTGGCTTGGGGAAGGAAGTTCAGCCCACAAGGAACGCGGAATGGAAATCCGCGACAAGGCGGGGCGCGCGAGGGAGGGGCGAGCCCGCGAGGTACGAAGACGAGCCAAGAGGCGCCAAGGCGACGGCGCGACGACATGAGGGCGAGGCGAGGCGCCAAGGGCAAGGCACGACGGGCAAGGCGCCAAGGGCAAGGCACGACGGGCAAGGCGCCAAGGGCAAGGCACGACGGGCAAGGCGCCAAGGGCAAGGCACGACGGGCAAGGCGCCAAGGGCAAGGCACGACGGGC
>NZ_JBICTW010000001.1:1226057-1253530 GCF_043197815.1 Actinoplanes sp. NPDC048988
CGGGCAAGGCGCGCGGCGCGAGGTGAGGCACGAGGCCGAGGCGCGGGGCGAGGCGCGGGGCGCGGGGCGAGGTGAAGGGCGATGGCGCGAGCGGCGGCGGCGCGATGGCGCGAGGGGCGATGGCGCGAGGCGCGATGGCGCGAGGCGCGATGGCGCGAGGCGCGATGGCGCGAGGCGCGATGGCGCGAGGCGCGATGGCGCGAGGGGCGATGGCGCGAGCGGCGATGGACCAGGGGCGGGCGACGAGGGGCGGGCGACGAGGGGCGGGCGACGAGGGCATGACTCCACCCGGGCGCGGGGGCGCTAGGCGTGACTGCGGGCGGAATGGCGGAACGCCGCGGGAGAGGACGGCGGACGGCAGGGGCTCCGCGCGCGTGCCCGGCTCGGGGAGGCGGCGGCCTTCGGCGTGGGGTGGAACTTTGCCGGGCACGGGGGCGGAGCAGGATCAGTTGGGGTGGGGCTTTGCGGTGGGGCTCCGTAGGGGATGGATCGGGCCCTCCTCGATGAACAGCAGGGGGGCTCGGGCGCCGTAGCGGGCCGGCAGTTCGAGGCGGGCTCGGTCGAGGTCGCGGGTGCCGATTTCGAGGCCGGTGCCGTCGTGGCGGGCTCCGATGGAGACCAGGCGGATGCCCCGGTGGCTCCAGAACTGGATGTCGGCCAGTACCCGGTCGTGCCAGAAGGCCAGGTCGGTTGCGGAATGGTCGGCGTCGCGGACGACGATGCAGGCGTCCTCGGCGGCGCGGCGGATGAACTGGTCGAAGGCCGCCGACGGCACGCGGTAGACGATCGCCCGTACCCGCTGCTGGTCGACCTCGAGGCCGGCGTAGCTGTCGGCGAACTCGGTCCGGCCGCCGCGGTCGATGCGGTCCATCGCGGCTTCCAGTTTGGCCGGGGTGGCCGGCATGAGCAGGCCGGCCACCGGCACGTGTTCGGCTCGGCGGTGGAATTCGCAGCCGGCCGTGCTCCAGCCGCCGGTCAGGCCCGGGCGGTCCACCGGCTGATCCTCCGGCTGATCGCCGCATCCGGCGATCATGAGGATCGCCCCGACCGTCGCTGCCAGTCCGGCCAGGAATCGAGCGCGGTACATCGCATTCCCCCTCTCTACCCCGGCCCGGCGCTGCCCGCCAGGCGAGACCCGCAGGGCTCAACGACCGAAAGCCGCGAACCGCGCATTCAGGGAATCTCAGTCGGTCAGCGCCGGATCGACGGTGGGGCGGGTGGCCCGGGTGGCGCCGAGGATGACCACGGCCACGCCGAGCAGGAGAAGCACCAGTCCCGGCAGCGCGGCCGGGCGCGGCGTCTGCCCCAGCCAGAGCCAGGCGAGCAGGGCGGCTCCCGGCACTTCCAGCAGGATCAGGACGCTGACCGTGGTGGCCGACGTGCGCTGCAGGGCGTAGTTGAACATCGAGTGACCCAGCAGCTGGGCCCCGACGACCAGGGCGAGGATCGCGGCCCAGGTGTGCGCGTCGTAGCCGCCGAGCTGAACGCCGGAGACCAGGCAGACGATCAGGAGCAGTACGGCGCAGACGCCGTAACAGATCCAGGTGTACGTGGTCGTGCTCAACGTCGCCCGCGCCTGCTCGCCGAGCGCGGTGTAGGCGGCCGCGAAGATCGCGCCGAACAGGGCCAGCACGTCGGCCAGAACCGCCTGCCCGGAAACGCCGACGTCGGCGCCCGTGGCCCAGGCCGCGCCGGCCACGGCCAGCACGATGCCGGCCCATCCGGCCGCCGAGGGGCGGCGGCCCTGGGCCAGGGCGATCAGGCCCTGCCACACCGGCTGCGTGGCGACCAGCGCCGTCGCGGTGGCCACCGAGCCCAGCTGCACGCTCGGCATCCAGGTGGCGAAGTGCGCGGCCAGCGCCACTCCGGCCAGCACGCCGAAGAGCACGGACCGGCGGGACGCGCCCCTGATCTCGGAGCGCCGGGGCCCGTACGTGATGGGTGTCAGCGCAACCGTCGCCAGGAAGTTGCGCCAGAAGGCGATGGCCAGGGCCGGAGCGGCCGCGAAGGCGATCAGCGGCGCCGACGAGGACACCGCGAGGACGGCGACGGCCAGCGCGGCAACCGACCCGTTCACGCGCGATGAGGGCTTATTCATCCCCGGCCGTCGCTTCTTGCGGACTTGTACACCACAGTTCATTGACACCTATTGAACTGAGAGTGACGCTGTCGTTACAGTCACCGAGGTTTCGCATGACCCCTTTGAACCCCTGATGCCTCGGAGGCTGATTTACCATGCCCGCATACCGTGCGGTCGTGTTTGACTTTTTCGGCACACTCACCCGCTCGGTCCAGCGCGGACCTCAGCACGCCGAGATCGCCCGGGCCCTCGGCGCCGATCCGGAAGCGGTCCGCGGGGTGCTGGACCGGACGTTCCGGGCACGCGCCCGGGGCCGGTACGGCTCCGCGGAAGCCACCCTACGATGGGTGATCGAGCAGGCCGGTGGCCGCCCCCTGACCGACCAGGTGCGAGCCGGCGTGCCGGCCCGGATCAGGGCGCTCAAGGCCGACACCCGGCTGCGCGACGACGCGGTCAGCGCCCTCGCCGCGATCAAGCGCCGCGGCCTGTCCACGGCGGTGATCAGTGACTGCACACATGAGCTGCCCGCCTTCCTGCCGAGCCTCCCGGTGGCGCCGCTGCTGGACGCGACGATCTACTCCGTACGGCTGGGAATCTGTAAGCCCGACCCGCAGATCTACCTGGCGGCGTGCGACGAGCTCGGCGTCCAGCCGAGCGATTGCCTGTACGTCGGTGACGGCGGCAGCCACGAACTGACCGGCGCCGCGGCGGTGGGCATGACGCCCGTCCGGCTGGCCGCTCCCGACCTGGCCAACCACCTCACCTTCGACGCCGACACGAACTTCGCCGGCCGTACGGTCCGCTCGCTGACCGAGATCGTCGGGCTGGTCGATCAGGCCCGGGTCTCACAGCCCGCGGCCGCTTAGGATGACGCGGTGACTTCACCGCTGCTCGACGAGGCCCTGAAGAAAGCGGCGCTGGCCTGGATCTCGGTCGGGGACGGGCCGGCGCTGGCGCTCTGGTGCCTGCCGCTGGAGGGCACGCTGATCGTGGTCAGCGGCCCCGGCGAGCAGTTCGCGCCCGGGCTGGCCGAGGCGACCCGGGCGACCGTGCGGCTGCGCGGCGACAACGGCGGCCTGATCCTGGTCACCGAGGCGACAGTGACGCGGCTGACGCCGGGCAGCGAGGAGTGGGAGACGGTCGCGCCGCAGCTCGCGGTCAAACGCCTGAACGCCTCGGGCACCGCCGAGCAGGTGGTGGCCCGATGGGCGGAGACGGGCTGCGCGGTCGTACGGCTGACGCCGGCGCCCGGCCAGGCCCCGCTCAGCCGCCCGGACCTGCCCAAGGACTCCGGCGCCGCGCCACCCCGCGAGACCCCGGCCCGGGTCGAGGTGACCCGCCCGTTCCGCCTGCACAAGGTCCGCAAGCGCTGACCCGTCAGCCGACGAACGGTGGTACGGCGATCTCGCCGGCCGCGACCGGCCACACGTGGCCGGCGACGGTGGCCGCAGTGGCCGCGCCGGCGAGGGCCGTGACCGTGCAGTCCAGCCGCGACGGGCGTTTCATCTCGATGCCCTGGTGGATGCGGTACGACCAGATGCCGTCGGCGGGGAGCAGGCCGGCGTCGACCAGCCACACGCCCAGGGCCAGCGCCGCCGACCCCGTGGCCGGGTCCTCCGGGACCGCGCCGCCGGGGATGAAGACGCGGCTGTGGGCCTCCGCCGTCTCCGGATCCCAGGCCACCACGCTGAGGTCGCTGATGCCGTGTGACTCGGCGGCGTGGGGGTCGATGCGGATTTTGGCCAGCGCTTCCCGGCGTACGGGGAAAACCACCCAATCCAAGCCGCACCCGGCCCACCGTGCCGCACCGCCCGCATGGTCCTCGGCCGTGAGGCCGGTGACGGCCAGCAGGTGCTCGACCGGCACGGGAGCGCCCAGCGACGGCTTGCCGCCGGTCAGCGTGGCCTCGCCGTGTGACGTCACCGTGATCGGCAGCAGGCCGGCGCCGCACTCCTGGGTCACGTCGCCGGCCGGGAACAGGCCCCGGCGCATCGAGGTCACCGCGGCGCCCACGCTCGGGTGACCCGCGAACGGGATCTCCGACTCCGGAGTGAAGATCCGCACACGATAGGTGGCCGTAGGGTCGGTGGGCGGGAGCACGAACACGGTCTCGGACAGGTTGAACTCGCGGGCCAGAGTGTGCATCTGATCTGCGGCGAGACGGTCCGCGCCGTAGACGACCGCGAGTGGATTGCCCGCGAACGGGCGATCGGTGAATACGTCCACGATCTCGTACGCCACACCTGACATGTCCGGACCCTAACCTAGGCTGAAGGCGTGACCATGGGGACGAGGGTTTATGTGGCCCGCCTCGCCGGTCTGCCCGTGTTCGACCCCAACGGGGACCGGGTCGGGCGGGTACGCGACGGCGTGGTCCGCCTGCGCACCACGACCCGGCCGCCTCAGGTCGTGGGACTGGTGGCGGAGATGGCGCTGCGCCGGCGGATCTTCCTGCCGATCGGGCGGGTGACGTCGATGGACGCCGAGAACGTCGTGCTCAGCAGCGGCAGTCTCAACCTGCGGCGGTTCGAGAAACGGCCCAACGAGCTGCTCGTCATCGAGGAGCTGCTCGACCGCCGGGTCGAGGTGGTGCCCGAGCACGGCGAGGGCCCGGCCACGCCGGGCACGGTCGTGGACATCGGAATGGATCTCAACCGCAACAACGAGTGGCTGGTCACCCGGGTCGCCGTGCGGGAGCACACCGGGCGGCTGACCCGCCGCGGGCACGTCTTCCAGGCCGAGTACGAACGGGTGCGCGGGCTCGTGGGCCCCACCGACACGCAGGGGACCTCCAACCTGCTGGCGCTGCTCGAGCAGATGCGCCCGGCCGACATGGCGAACGCGTTGCAGGACCTACCGGACGCCCGCCGAAACGAGGTCGCGGCCGCGCTCAGCGACCGGACGCTGGCCGACGTGCTGGAGGAGCTGCCCGAGCACGATCAGGTGGAGATCCTGGTCCGGCTCGACCGGGAGCGCGCCGCCGACGTACTGGAACGCATGGATCCGGACGACGCGGCCGACCTGCTGGCCGAGCTGCCCCAGGCCGAGCAGACAGTGCTGCTCGACCTGATGGAGCCGGAGGAGGCGGCGCCGGTCCGGCAGCTGATGAACTACCGCCCGGGCACGGCCGGCAGCGTGATGACCTCGGAGCCGGTGATCCTCACCCCGGACACGACGGTGGCCGAGGCGCTGGCCCGCATCCGGGAGCCGGAGCTCTCCCCGGTGGTCGCCGCGCAGGTTTTCGTCGCGCGGGCGCCGTCGGCCACGCCGAGTGGGAAATACCTGGGCATGGTGCATTTCCAGCGGCTGCTGCGCGAGGCCCCGGCGTCGATCCTGGGCGGGATCGTGGACAACGACATCGAGCCTCTGCGTCCCGACGCGAGCCTCGCCGAGATCATCAAACGGATGGCGACGTACGACCTGGTGGCGATGCCGGTGATCGACTCGACGCACCGGCTGGTCGGCGCGGTGACCGTGGACGACGTGCTCGACCACTCGCTGCCGCGGGACTGGCGCGAGCGGGACAGTCTGGGCACCGATGAGACGGACGAGGTCACGCTGTGACGGAGCCTCGGCGGGACCGCCTGGATCAGCCCGTCGAGCCGGGACGGGTGCGGCTGCCCCGGTTCAACCCGGAGGCGTTCGGGCAGTGGTCGGAGAACATCGCCCGCTACATGGGCACGGCGCAGTTCATCGTGTGGATGACGCTGGTCATCGGGGTCTGGTTCCTGTGGAACACGTTGGCGCCGGCGAACCTGCGCTTCGACCCGTACACGTTCACGTTCCTGACCTTGATCTTGTCGTTGCAGGCGTCGTACGCGGCGCCGCTGATCCTGCTCGCGCAGAACCGGCAGACCGACCGGGACCGGCTGGCGATGGAGGAGGACCGGCGGCGGGCCGCCATGCAGAAGGCCGACACCGAATATCTGGCCCGGGAGATCGCCTCGCTGCGGATCGCCCTGGGCGAGGTCGCGACCCGCGACTTCCTGCGCTCGGAACTGGCCCGGCTGGCCGACGAACTGGACGAGGCGGCACACCGCCGGGACAAGCGGGCGCGGCAGGAGTGGGAGGACGACCGCAAGGAGTGGGAGGCGGAGCACTAGTAAGGAGCGACGTAGCATGGCATCCATGTCCGCTCCCGCCTCCACCATCGAGGACGCGATTCAGGCCGCTCTGGCCACGGTCGACGACCCCGAGATCCGCCGCCCGATCACCGAACTCGGCATGGTCAAGGGCTTCACTGTCGCCGACGGCTCGGTCCGGGTCGAGTTGCTGCTCACCGTGGCCGGCTGCCCGCTGCGCGACAAGCTGAACAACGACATCACCGCCGCCCTGACGAAGATCCCCGGCATCTCCTCGGTGAGCATCGATTTCGGTGTGATGTCCGAGGAGCAGCGCAAGGCGCTGCAGACCACGCTGCGCGGTGGTTCCGCTTCGGCGGAACCGGTCATTCCGTTCGCCCAGCCCGGCTCTCGCACGAGGGTGTACGCCGTGGCCAGCGGCAAGGGCGGTGTCGGCAAGTCCAGCGTCACCGTCAACCTGGCGGCCGCCCTGGCCAAGCGGGGCCTGTCGGTGGGTGTGATCGACGCCGACATCTACGGCCACTCGGTGCCGCGCATGCTGGGCGTCGAGGCCCGCCCGACCCGGGTCGAAGAGATGATCATGCCGCCGCAGTCGCACGGCGTGAAGGTGATCTCGATCGGCATGTTCACCGCCGGCAACGCGGCAGTGGTGTGGCGCGGCCCGATGCTGCACCGCGCGCTGCAGCAGTTCCTGGCCGACGTCTACTGGGGCGACCTCGACGTGCTGCTGCTCGACCTGCCGCCGGGCACCGGCGACGTGGCGATCTCGCTGGCCCAGCTCCTGCCGAACGCGGAGATCCTGGTCGTCACCACCCCGCAGGCGGCCGCGGCCGAGGTGGCCGAGCGGGCCGGGGCGATCGCCCTGCAGACCCACCAGCGGGTCATCGGCGTCGTGGAGAACATGTCCTGGCTGGAGCTGCCGGACGGCTCGCGCATGGAGGTGTTCGGCGCGGGCGGCGGGCAGACCGTGGCCGACTCGCTGACCACCTCGATCGGCGCCTCGGTGCCGCTGCTGGGTCAGGTGCCGCTGGACACCCGGGTCCGCGAGGCGGGCGACGCCGGCGACCCGATCGTGCTGGCCGCCCCCGACGCGCCGGCGGCCAAGGCCCTCGACGCCGTCGCCGCCAAGCTGGCCGTCCGCCGCGACTCCCTGATCGGCAAGCCGCTGAGCCTCTCGGTCATGGCCAAGAAGTAACGCGATCGCCGCCGGTGAGATGGCAGGCGGTTTTTCGACGCCCGCGGGGTTTGCGGGTGGCGGAAAATCGCCTGCCATCTCACCGGTTACAAGGCAATCGCCCGCGGAGCGAAGCGGAGCCAGCCAGCTAAGTAGCGTCCAGGTCCAAGGTTCGCGCCTTCGGTGCCGCCGGTGAAACCGACGGGGCCGAGGGCGCTTTCTTGATGTCGGCGGCGTCGGCCACGTCGGCCAGGTCGCTCCGCACGCCGCTCAGGTCGGACTTCACGTCCTCGAGGAGGCCCTGCAGCGGCTTGCGGATCGCCGCTTCCTCGTCCTCGCTGATCAGGTGCTTGCGGATGAACGCCTTAGGGTGAAGGTCCTGCAGCTGCAGGTCGGTGCCGAGCTCGCGGTTGAGGTCGCTCGTCGCGTTCTGCGCCATGGCGCGCAGGCCGCGCAGCATGCGCATGCCGTCGCCGATGACCTTCGGAAGCCGCTCGCCGAAGATCAGCAGCGCGAGCAACAGCAGCGCGCCGATCTCCCACCAGTTCAGGTTTTCGAACATGAGGGCTGCCTCCCTTGTCTCCGCGCCCAGCCTACGCACGGAACCTGTCGGGTGGCAGTCCCGAGCGAGGGTTTGTCCTGTCGCTCCCACGTGACCGGCAGGACAAACCCTCTAGTTGGAGTCCGCGACCAATGTCACGGAGGCCGTCTGGGTCTTGGTGCCGCGACGGTACTCCACCGAGACGGTCGAATCGGGAGCGTACTTGCGCACGAGGGCGATCAGGTCGGTGCCGTCCTCGACCGCGTGACCGTCGATCTTGGTGACCACGTCGCCCGCCTTGAGGCCGGCGGTGGCGGCCGGGCCCGAGGGCTCGACCGAGCGCAGCCGGGCGCCGGTCGCGCTGGTGCCGCCGGTGGCGACCTCGGCGCCGATCACCGTACGCCGGGCCTTGCCGGTGTCGATGATGTCACCGGCCACCCGGCGGGCCTGGTTGATCGGGATGGCGAAGGCCAGGCCGATGTTGCCGGCCTCGGTCTCGGTGCCGCCGACCGAACGGATCACCGAGTTGACCCCGACCACCTGACCGGCCGCGTTCACCAGCGGGCCGCCGGAGTTGCCCTGGTTGACCGCGGCGTCGGTCTGGATGGCCGCGTAGTACCGGGTCGTGCCACCCGACTCGCCGCCCGCCTCGATGGCCCGGTCGAGCGCGCTGACGATGCCGGCGGTGACCGTGTTGACCAGAGCCAGCGGCGATCCGAAGGCGAGCACCGGGTCGCCCACCGCGAGCGAGTCGGAGTTGCCGATGGCGACCGGCGTGAGGTTGGACTTGGCGACCTTGATCACGGCGATGTCGGACTCGGGATCGCGGCCGACCACCTTGGCCCCGGCCGTCGAGCCGTCGCTGAACGCGACCGACATGGTGTCGTCGTCGGCGCCCTCGACCACGTGGTCGTTGGTGATCACGTAGCCGTCCTTGGACACCACGAAGCCGGAGCCGATCGCGCCGGTCACCCGGACCGTCACCACGCTGGGCAGCACCTTCTTGGCCACGCCGGCCAGCGAGTCGGGCGCCCGGTTGGCCGCCGCCGGGGCGTCCTCGGCCGGCGCGCCCAGGCTGGACGAGGCACCGCCGCCGACCCCGCCGCGCACGGCGAAGACATAACCCAGCGTGCCGCCCAGGCCACCCGCGAGCAGCGCGGTGACCAGGCAGATCAAGAGAATTGGGGTGTACGAACGACGGGGCGCGTCCGGGTCGGTGACCGGCTCCGGAGGCGGGCCGGGGGTCTGCGGGCCGCTCGGCACGACGACGGCGGCCGGAGCGTACGGGTCGCGCCACGGGTCGGCCATCGACCCGGACCACAGCGCGTCGGACCCCCAGGGCGAGGGTGGCTGACCATTGGCAGGCGGCGGAGTGGGACGCGCGTTCCAACCGTCGGTCACGTCGGTGCCTCCACTCATGTTCCGCCCGGCTCCCCCTCCAGAATGACACGGATCCCTCGCACTGCCTCTCCCCGGCCCTTTTATCCCATCGACGCCCGGCTGCGTGCTAGAGGACGATCGTTTCCATCCGACCGCCCCGCCCGCCGCCCCAAAACGGACTGAAGGCGAATACTCTTTATGCGCATCAGCAGTCCGTTCCGGAGGTTCGTCATCGTCCCGTCAGCCCGCTCCATCGGTCCCCAGCCGGCCACCAACGGTTCCCAGTTCGCCGAGGCGTACGCGGACGAGGACATCGTGCTCCAGACCGCGCGCAGCCTTGCCCACGAGCTCGGCCTGTTCAGCGTCACCCCGGCCGCCGGGTCCGTGCTGCGCCTGCTGGCTGCCGCGGGCAGCGCCAAGGCGGTGGTGGAGATCGGCACGGGTACGGGTGTGAGCGGTGTCTGGCTGTTGCGGGGCATGCGGGCGGACGGGGTGCTGACCACCATCGACGTCGAGAACGAGCACCAGCGGATCGCCCGGCGGATCTTCGTCGAGGCCGGATTCGCGGCGTCGCGCACCCGGATCATCACCGGGCGGGCGCTCGACGTGCTGCCCCGGCTCGCCGACGGGGCGTACGACCTGGTCTTCGTCGACGCCGACCCGACCGAGTTCGGTGCCTGCGCCGACGAGGCGCTGCGGCTGCTGCGCCCGGGCGGCGCGCTTGTGATCAACGGCGTGCTGGCCGGCGGCCGGATCGCCGACCCGTCGGCCCGCGACGTCGACACGCTCACCATCCGCGAGACGGTCCGCTCGGTGCGCGAGTCCGAGGAGTGGATCCCCGCGGTGATCCCGTCCGGCGGCGGGTTACTGACCGCCGTCAAGCGCTGAGAGGTAGCGCAGCAGAGTCCGGGTGCCCCAGCCGGTCGCGCCGCGCCGGGTCGCCGGCTCCTCGGTGTCGCTCCAGGCCGGTGCGGCCATGTCCACGTGAGCCCAGCGGTTCGCGTACGGCCCGAGGAAGTCACGCAGGAACAGGGCGGCCACGACGGCGCCGGGGCCGCCCGTGGGCGAACTGTGCCGGTCGGCCACGTCGCTGCGGAGCAGGTCGCGGTATTCGGCCGGCAGTGGCATCCGCCACATCTTCTCCCCGGCCCGCTCACCGGCCGCCCGCAGGGCGCCGGCCAGCTCGTCGTTCTCGGTGAAGAGGGCGGAGATCTCGGGGCCCAGCGCGACCTTCTGCGAGCCGGTCAGGGTGGCCAGGTCGACGATCACGTCGGGATCGAGGCCCTCGACCGCGTAGCCGAGCGCGTCGGCCAGCACCAGGCGGCCCTCGGCGTCGGAGTTGGTGGTCTCGGTGGTGCTGCCGTCGTACTGGGTGATCACGTCGCCGGGGCGGAACGCGGAGCCGCTCATCGCGTTCTCGGCCAGCGGCATCAGGGCGGTGATCCGTACCCGCAGTCCAAGGTCGGCCGCGGCGAGCGTGGCCGCGGCCACCGCGGCCGCGCCGGCCATGTCGTTCTTCATCCGCTTCATGCCCTCGCGGGTCTTCACCGAGAGGCCGCCGCTGTCGAACGTGATGCCCTTGCCGACCAGCACCACGTGGGTGGTCGCGCCGGGCGGCCGCCAGGTCATCTCGACCATGCACGGGCGCCACTTGGAGCCGCCGCCGACGGCGCGCAGGCCGCCGAAGCGCTCGATGCCGGGGCCGGCGTGGACACGTACCTCGACGCCGGGCCGCCGGGCGGACGCGCCGGAGATCTCCTCGGCGAACCAGTCCGGGATCTTCAGGTTCGACGGTGTGTTGGTGAGGTCGCGCGCCAGCCAGGTGGCGCGGGCCGCGATCTGCGCCTGGGCCAGGCTCCGGGCGTACACCTCAGGCCTGGTCGTGACCAGATCGATCGGGGCCGTGCGGGGTTCCTCGCGGGCGTCGCGATAGCGGTAGCCGCCGAGCCAGAGGCCCTCGGCGAGGTCGCGGACGTCCTCGTCGACGAGGATCTGCAGCGGCTCGTCGCCCGCCTGCCGGACGATGGCCGCGCCGGCGGCACGCCAGCCGGGGCGTACGTCGGCCAGGAGGACTTTCGCCGGACGGCTCAGCGGCCGGCGCAGGACGATCAGCGGATCGGGACGGTCACCCAGAGCGGCAATCTCGTCACCGAGGGCGCCGTCGACGTGCGACAGTGGACCCGACGAGCCGATCGGCACCACGCGGGTCAGGCCGTCGTCGAGGCGGTCGGTCAGCCGGATCGGAAACACGGGAGCATGACCTTTCTCGAAGACGTGGAAAGCCCGCCGGTACGGGCGGTACCGTACCGGCGGGCTCGCGTGAAACGTCAGCCGGCGATCGACTTCAACGCGTCACCCAGCGCGCTGGCCTCGTCCGGAGTCATCTCAACGACGAGACGGCCACCACCTTCCAGCGGGACACGCATGACGATGCCCCGACCCTCCTTGGTGACCTCCAGCGGACCATCGCCCGTCCGCGGCTTCATCGCCGCCATCTTGTCTCCCCTCAGACCCACATCAGGGTGTCGGTGGGTTACCCCACAGCCACTTGTCAACGGTCACGTGCTCAGCCCCACGTGACGTGGTACCTCGTATCCGACCGGCGGCCGAGGGGCCTTTGCGCGTCATCACGCAGAGCGGCCCACCGTGCCGATCAAACATTTTCCCTGATGAACACCGGCGAACCCAAACCCAGCCCGGGCGGATGTGACAGCGTCTAGCATATCGTCTTTTGGGCTGTCACAATGTGCGGTCATGCAGGCGCGGTCCGCACTCTTCGACCTGTACGGCGACTACCTCCGTCCCCGAGGGGGCCGTGCGCCGGTCGCGGCCCTGGTCAAGCTGCTCGCGCCACTCGGCATCGCTCCTCCCGCTGTGCGCACCGCGGTGTCCCGCATGGTGCGCCAAGGCTGGTTGCACCCTATGCGATTGGTCTCAGGACCGGGATATCTCCTGACCCCGAAAGCCGCCCGGCGACTCGACGAGGCGGGGGCGCGAATCTACCGGACCGGGCGGGTGAGCTGGGACGGCAAATTCGACCTGATCCTGCTGCACGGCCCGCTGGCCAAGCGGGACGCCGCCCGGCTGGCCTACCTCGGCTACGGGTCGCTGGGCGAGCACGCGTGGGTCGCGCCCCGGGCCGTCGAGGAGGCGGACACGGTGCTGACCGACGCCGGGGTGCCGTACGAGCGGTTCAGCGCCGCCCACGCGGCCGGCTCCCCGGGCGCGGCCGAGGTCGTCGGCAAGGCGTGGGACCTGCCCGAGCTGGCCCGCTCCTACGAGGACTTCGTGTCCGACCTGCGACCGGTGGTGACCACGGTGAACGCCCGGAGCAGCGACGAGGAGGCGTACGCGGCCCGCTTCCGCCTGGTCCACTCGTGGCGCTCGTTCCTGTTCCGCGACCCTCAGCTGCCCACCTCCCTGCTGCCGGCACCCTGGCCGGGCACGAGCGCGGCCGGCTTCTTCGACCGGCACGCGGCCCGGCTGCGCCCCGCGGCCGACCGCTATGTGGAACGTTGCCTGCAGTCCGTGACTCGCTCCCGTGTGGGATTCTCAGACTCATGACAGACTCCCTGCTGGTCGACCGCAGCGACGCGGTGGTCACCCTCACGCTCAACCGGCCGTCGGCGATGAACGCCCTCGATGTGGACCTCAAGGAAGCGCTGCGGGACACGCTGGCCTCCCTGGAGTCGGACAAGTCCTGCCGGGCGATCGTGCTGGCCGGGGCCGGCACGGCCTTCTGCGTGGGCCAGGACCTGCGCGAGCACGCCGAGCAGCTGGAGTCGGGGCGCACCGACCTGGACACCGTCCGGGTGCACTACAACCCGATCGCGCAGCGGCTGGCCAGCATGCCCAAGCCGGTGGTGGCCGCGGTGCGGGGCATGGCCGCCGGCGCGGGCGCCTCGCTGGCCCTGCTGGCCGACTTCCGGATCGGCGGGCCGAAGACGGGCTTCCTGATGGCGTTCGCCAACGTGGGCCTGGCCGGCGACAGCGGGGTCTCGTGGTCGCTGCCGCGGATCGTGGGGCACGCGCGGGCGCTGGAGCTGCTGCTGCTGGCCGAGCCGGTACGGGCCGAGGCCGCGTACCAGATGGGCCTGCTCTCGCGTCTGACCGAGGACGACGAGCAGGTGCTGCCGGTCGCCCAGGAGCTGGCGGCGCGGCTCGCGGCCGGTCCGACGGTGGCCTACGGGGCGATCAAGCGCGAGCTCTCGATCGGCGACGCCGGCACGCTGTCGGACGCGCTGGCGGCCGAGGCGCAGGCCCAGGCCATCTGCGGGGCGACGGCCGACCACAAGAACGCGGTCAACGCCTTCGTAGCCAAGCAGAAGCCCGCCTTCGAAGGCCGCTGATATTACCCATTTGGGATCGTCACATTCATAGGTATCGATACGTAGGCTCCTCCTGACGCGTCCTACCGGGCGCGCGTACCCCGTGGGAGGACCGAATGGTCAAGTGGCGGATCTTCTTCGGCGCGGCGATGGCCGCGCTGACCATGGCGGCCGGCGGCGCGATCGCGTCCCCGGCCGCCGCGGCGTCGGCCGACCCGGCACCGTCCGTCGTCGGCGGCACGCGCGCCGCGCAGGGTGAGTTCCCGTTCATGGTGCGGCTGTCGATGGGCTGCGGCGGCGCCCTCTACAGCCCGACGCTGGTTCTCACCGCGGCCCACTGCGTGAGCCGCACCGGCACCAACACCTCGATCACGGCGACCGCCGGGGTGGTCGACCTGAACTCCACCAGCAAAATCACGCGCAAGTCGAACTACGTCTACCGCGCACCCGGATACACCGGCTCCGGCAAGGACTGGGCCCTGATCCGCCTGTCCAGCCCCATCACCGGCCTGGCCACCCTGCCCATCGCGACGACCACGGCGTACGACTCGGGCACCTTCACGATCGCCGGCTGGG
This sequence comes from Actinoplanes sp. NPDC048988, assembly GCF_043197815.1. Taxonomy (NCBI): domain Bacteria; kingdom Bacillati; phylum Actinomycetota; class Actinomycetes; order Micromonosporales; family Micromonosporaceae; genus Actinoplanes; species Actinoplanes sp. NPDC048988. The sequence goes on from NZ_JBICTW010000001.1 coordinate 1,240,219, forward strand.
GCGCGGCCAGCGAAGGCGGCTCGCAGCAGCGCTACATGCTGAAAGCCACGGTCCCGTTCGTCAGCGACACCACATGCAACTCCTCGTCCATGTACGGCGGCGAAATCATCGCCACCGACGAGATCTGCGCCGGCTACACCTCCGGCGGCGTCGACACCTGCCAGGGCGACTCGGGCGGCCCGATGTTCCGCCGCGACGCCAACAACGCCTGGATCCAGGTCGGCATCGTCAGCTGGGGCGACGGTTGCGCCCGCCCGAACAAGCCGGGCGTCTACACCCAGGTCAGCTACTTCGCGTCCGCGATCCGCTCCGCCGCCACCTCCCTGGGCGGCTGAGCCGAGGGCTTGCCCGACCCCGCGGTTCGACCGCGACCCAAATCGCGCTTCGCCCGTCGACAACGACCTCTGGGGGCGAAGTGCCCGCCGAGCGAAGCGAGGCCAGCCAGCGCTTCGCCCGTCGTTGTCGAGGGCGCCGAAAAGTACGAGGCGTAGCCGAGGTGCTTTTTGGTGTCCTCGACAACGACCTCTAGGGGCGAAGTGCCCGCCGAGCGAAGCGAGGCCAGCAGCTCAGTCTTCGTCTTCTTCTTCGGGGTCCTGGTTGGCCTCGGCGCCCAGGACGAAGGCCTGCATGGCCAGTTCGTCGCCGGAAGGCCAGACGTAGGTGGGGAGCTCGGCGGGGCCCAGCTCGAGGACGTGGGACCAGAACTGGCGTACGGCCTCGGCGGGGGTTGTCGCCTCGATGGGGAGCGCCACGCTGACCAGCCACGTGGGGCGGTGCGGGCCGGTGGGGTCGGCACCCAGGGCCGTCGCGAAGCGGCGGAACGTGTCCGGGTCGACCGGGGTGATCTCGCCGTCGGTCAGGGTGGGAGCGGGGAGCGGGTTGTCGAAGGAGCGGCGCAGGTAGGTCAGCACCAGCTCGTCGCCGTGGGGTTTGGCGGCTCGGGCCAGAGCCACCACGTTGCCGTCGGCGACCAGTAACACCTCGTCGTCCGCCGCCACCGCGGTCGCGCCCGCCGACACCGTGACGGTGTCGTGGTGGAACAAACGCTCGTCGGCCCACCTGTCCGCCGGAATGATCACCGCCCACTGACCCATGGGCTCCATCCCATCATGCGCGGGGGTGGGCGGTGAGCGGTGGGACCCAACAACCGGCCACGTGGTCGTCGACCATGCCTGTGGCCTGCATCAACGCGTACGCCGTGGTGGGGCCCACGAAGCGGAAGCCGCGCTTCTTGAGATCTTTGGCCATGGCCGTGGACGCCGGTGTGATGGCCGGGACGTCGGCCCGGGTCTTGGGGCGGGCCGGGCGCGGGTCGGGGGCGAACGACCAGAGCAGCTCCGTGAGCCCGTCCGGCAGGTCGGCGGCGGCGCGGGCGTTGGCGATGGCCGCCTCGATCTTCATGCGGTTGCGGACGATGCCGGTGTCGGTCATCAGGCGGGCCGCGTCGGCGTCGGAGAAGGCGGCCACCTTGTCGATGGAGAAACCGGCGAAGGCGGCCCGGAACGCCGGGCGCTTGCGCAGGATGGTGATCCAGGACAGGCCGGACTGGAACGCCTCCAGGCACAGCCGCTCGTAGAGCGCGTCGTCGCCGCGCACCGGCTTGCCCCACTCGTTGTCGTGGTAGGCCGCGTAGTCGGGGCTGGAACCGCCCCAGAAGCAACGGGCGCGCCCGTCCAGGCCGATCACGAGGCCGGGGTCATCTGTCATGGCGACCACCGTAGAACGGGCGTACGACAATAATTCCTCAGGGCAGTTTGCCCTGCTCCACGAGGCGGCCGAACTTTTTCAGGGCGCCGGTGAAGCTCAGCTTGGAGCCGGGCCAGAGCACCGGCCAGGCGATCTTGCCGACCGGGCCGGCCGGCAGGTGGAACCACTCGTGCAGGACCACCTGCGTACGGTTGCCGGACATCGCCGTGCAGCGCATCGCGCCGGGCCCGCGGAGGAAGCGGCCGCAGTGCACGACCTGTACCTCATAGGGAGGGTTGACCTTGACCACGCGCAGCTCGTCGCGGAGCGCGGCCGGGCCGATGGCGGTGATCGCCTCGACCAGGCTGCCCTCGCCGCCGTCGCCCTCGACCACGCGCACCTTGGTGAACGGGATCCACGCGGACTGTTTCTCCCAGCTCATGAACGCGGCGAAGACCTGCTGGGCGGGGGCGTTGACGATGACCGTGGCGGTGACCTCGCCGGTGCCGGGGGTGGCGGCGTCGCCGAGACCGGGCTCGGTCGCGCTCACTGCTTGGCCACCGGCTCGTCGGCGGGCACGGCGGTGATCTCGATGACCGGCGGGGCATCGAGTTCGGGCGCGGGGGCCGGTGCGGGAGCCGGCGTGGCGGCCGGAGCGGGCGTGACGGGGGCTATCGCCGCCTCGCGGGCGCGGCGGAGCACGTCGGCGTCGGCCACCCGGCCCTCGCGCAGGGCGGCCACCTCGGCCTCGAGCACGCCGATGAGCTCGCCTTTGTATCCGATGTCGTACGCCGCGCGCTGCAGCGCCTGGTCGACCTGGGCCATCCGGTAGCCGCGCCAGGCGGTGTCGAACTTCGTGTGCACCACGTCCTCCTCACCGAGCGGCCGGTCGCTGGGCAGCGGCACGGCCCGGCCGTCCGGCTCGACCGGCGTCAGCGCGCTGTCGTTGCCGCCGATCATCACGGTCACACCGAACACGATCGCAGCCACGACCAACGCCACGACGATGAAGAGGAAAAGCTGGCCCATGCGCAAGATGTTGGCACGGCGCGCGCAGCGTGGCGAGCCCGCCACCCCGACCGGTACGCGGGCGTGATCTCAGGTCCAGGTGAGGATCTTTTTACGCCAGGCGTAGAGGATGCCCAGGGCCAGCACCGCCACGAACACGCCCATCTCGGTCACCGTGGTCAGCCCGAAACCCGGCAGGTCGAACACGACCGCCCAGGGGAAGAGAAAAACAGCCTCCACGGCGAAAAGCACATAGAGGTACGCGTACACGTAGTACCGGATCTGCGCCTGCGCCCAGTCGCCGCCGACCGGGTCGATGCCGCTCTCGTACGAGACGTACTTGCCGGCCGGCTGGGCCGGGTCGGCCGGGCGCAACAGCCGGTTGGCCGCGAACGCGCCGACGAAGACCAGCACGCCGACGGCCGCCACCAGCCCGAGCGTGGCGTACGACCCGAGATACCCGTCCACAACCACGGAGCCTAGTCGAACCCCGTAAGTGGCACTCGCCCGCCGGATAGTGGACTCTGCTGGTTCACGCAAGCCTCACGTGGCTACTGTGGTCAACGGCTCACGCCCGGTGAGTAAGGAGCGCCGACGTAGTCTGGAAGTGACGAGTTCTGCGGGCCGGCTCATAGATGACCATCCCCGGCCGGCCGGCAACCTTTGGAGGTTGGGAACGTGTCCGCTGGAGCGAAACGGGTCGAGCAACTGGACCGGGTGGTCATCCGGTTCGCCGGCGACTCGGGCGACGGCATGCAGCTGACCGGTGACCGATTCACATCCGAGACGGCCCAGCTGGGCAACGACATATCGACGCTGCCCAACTTCCCGGCCGAGATCCGCGCCCCCGCAGGCACCTTGCCGGGCGTGTCGAGCTTCCAGGTGCACTTCGCCGACTACGACATCCTCACGCCCGGCGACGCGCCGAACGTGCTGGTCGCCATGAACCCGGCCGCCCTCAAGGCCAACCTGGCCGACCTGCCCGCCGGCGCCGACATCATCGTCAACACCGACGAGTTCACCAAGCGCAGCCTGGCCAAGGTCGGGTGGGCGACCAACCCGCTCGAGGACGGCTCGCTGCGCGAGTACGCGGTTCATCCGGTCGCCCTGACCTCGATGACAGTGGGCGCCCTGGCCGACCACGGCATCTCGAAGAAGGACGCCGAGCGGGCCAAGAACATGTTCGCGCTCGGCCTGCTGAGCTGGATGTACTCGCGGCCGCACCAGTCGACGATCCGGTTCCTGGAGCGTAAGTTCGCCAAACGGCCCGAGCTGGTCGCGGCCAACAAGGCCGCCTTCCAGGCCGGCTGGAACTTCGGTGAGACCACCGAGGACTTCGCGGTGCGCTACGAGGTCAAACCGGCCAAGATGCGCCCGGGCACCTACCGGAACATCACCGGCAACCAGGCGCTGGCCCTCGGTCTGGTGGCGGCGGCCGTACGCTCCAAGCTGCCGCTCTTCCTGGGCGCGTACCCGATCACCCCGGCCTCGGACATCCTGCACGAGCTGTCGAAACACAAGAAGTTCGGCATCACGACGATGCAGGCCGAGGACGAGATCGCGGCGATCGGGGCGGCGCTGGGCGCCTCGTACGGCGGCGCCCTGGGTGTGACGACCACGAGCGGCCCCGGTGTGGCCCTCAAGGGCGAGACGATCTCGCTGGCCATCGCGCTGGAGTTGCCGCTGGTCGTGGTCGACGTGCAGCGGGCCGGCCCGTCGACCGGCATGCCGACCAAGACGGAGCAGGCCGACCTCAACATGGCCCTGTTCGGCCGGCACGGCGAGGCGCCGCTCGCGGTGGTCGCGCCCAAGTCCCCGTCGGACTGCTTCCACGCGGCCATCGAGGCGGCCCGGATAGCGCTGACCTACCGCACGCCGGTCATCCTGCTCTCGGACAACTACGTGGCCAACGGCTCCGAGCCGTGGCTGCTGCCGTCGGCGAGCGAGCTGCCCGACCTGTCGGTGGAGTTCGCGACGGCTCCGAACGGCGAGGACGGGCGCTTCCTGCCGTACCTCAGAGATCCGCGGACGCTGGCCCGCCCGTGGGCGATCCCGGGCACGCCGGGGCTGGAGCACCGCATCGGCGGCCTGGAGAAGGCCGACAAGACCGGCGACATCTCGTACGACCCGGCCAACCACGAATTCATGGTGCGCACCCGGGCCGCGCGGATCGAGGCCATCGAGGTGCCCGACGTCGAGGTCGAGGACGCCGACGAGGCGGCGCGTGTGCTGGTGCTGGGCTGGGGTTCGACGTACGGCCCGATCGGCGCCGCCTGCCGTGCCCTGCGCCAGCGGGGGCTGCCGATCGCCCAGGCGCACCTGCGGCATCTGTCCCCGTTGCCGGCGAATCTCGGTGAGGTGCTGAAGGCGTACGACAAGGTCGTGGTCCCGGAGATGAACCTCGGGCAGCTGGCCCAGGTGATCCGGGCGCGGTACCTGGTCGATGTCCTGCCCTTCAACCAGGTCAACGGCCTGCCGTTCACGGCCGCGACGCTGGAGAACATGCTGGAGGACGTGGTCAAGAATGGTTGATCTGAAGCTCACGGCCAAGGACTTCAAATCCGATCAGGAGGTCCGCTGGTGCCCGGGCTGCGGTGACTACGCGATCCTGGCCGCCGTGCAGGGCTTCATGCCCGAGCTCGGCATCCCGCGGGAGAACATCGTCTTCGTCTCCGGCATCGGGTGCTCGTCGCGCTTCCCGTACTACATGAACACGTACGGCATGCACTCGATCCACGGCCGGGCGCCGGCGATCGCCACCGGCCTGTCAGCGTCGCGGCCCGACCTGTCGGTCTGGGTGGTCACCGGCGACGGCGACGCGCTGTCGATCGGCGGCAACCACCTGATCCACGCGCTGCGCCGCAACGTGAACCTGAAGATCCTGCTCTTCAACAACCGGATCTACGGGCTGACCAAGGGGCAGTACTCACCCACGTCCGAGCTCGGCAAGATCACCAAGTCGACGCCGGCCGGCTCGGCCGACTCGCCGTTCAACCCGCTGTCGCTGGCGCTGGGCGCCGAGGCGACCTTCGTGGCCCGCACGATCGACTCCGACCGCAAGCACCTCCAGTCGGTGCTGCGGGCGGCGGCCGACCACCAGGGCTCGGCGTTCGTCGAGATCTACCAGAACTGCAACATCTTCAACGACGGCGCGTTCGAACTGATCAAGGACGCGAGCAGCCGGGACGATCACCTGATCCGCCTCGAGCACGGGCAGCCGGTCACCTTCGGGGCCGACAACCAGTTCTCCGTGATCCATCCCGCGGGCGGCTTCGGGCTCAAGGTCCAGGAGGGCGGCGAGGCCATCGTCCACGACACCTCGGTGGACGACCCGGCGTACGCCTTCGCCCTGTCCCGCCTCTCCGGATCCGACCTGGGCACGACGCCGATCGGGGTGTTCCGCGACGTGCAGCGGCCCACCTACGACGAGCTGATCGCCAAGCAGCTGAACGACGCCCGCACCGACGGCAGCCCTGATCAGATGCTCGACGAGCTTTTGAACGCCGGCGACACCTGGACCATTCTCTAGACGGCTACATCGACGCTGGCTTCGTCGTCTCGTATGTAGACGAGCATGTCGCCGGTGTCGATGCTCAGCGACTGCTCACCGCCGAGCGGCAGCACCTTGCCGCGGCGGATCAGGGCGACCACGAGCGTGCGCAGCTCGCGCGGGTTCCGGCCGACCTCGGCCCGCTCGGCGCTGCGCATCGCCAGCGCCATGCCCTGGCCGGGGGTGAGCAGGTCCTCGACCACGTCGATGAGCGGCGGCGCGGTGGTGGTCAGGCCGAGCAGGCGGCCGGCGGTGGCCGACGAGACGATCACGTGGTGGGCGCCGCTCTGCTTGAGCAGCGCCGAGTTCTCCTGCTCACGGACGGCGGCGATGATCCGCACCTGTCCGGCGGTCAGCTGCCGTACGGTCAAGGTGATCAGAACCGACGCCTCGTCGCTGTCCGTGGCGATGATGACGGCCTTGCAGTTCTTGACGTCGGCCTCGAGCAGCACGGCCGAGCGGGTGGCGTTGCCCTCGATGGTGGCGAGCCCGTTCGCGGCGGCCTGGCGCACGCCGTCGGGCCGGTTCTCGACCACGACGATGCGCGACTTGTCGTAACCGGTCTCCACCAGGGCGGCGACGGCGGCCCGGCCCTTGGTGCCGTAGCCGCAGATGACGATGTGGTCCTTCAACTTTCGCCTCCACCGGCTGACGCGCAGGCTGTTGCGGTACTGATCGGTGAGCACCTCGAGGGTGGTGCCGACCAGGATGATCAGGAAGAGCACGCGAGCCGGGGTGATGATCAGGATGTTGACCAGGCGGGCGTGCGGGGTGACCGGCGTGATGTCGCCGTATCCGGTCGTCGAGAGCGACACGACCGCGTAGTAGAAACAGTCGAGGAGGGTCAGACCATCCTCGTTGACGTCCCGGTAACCGTTGCGACCGGCGTAGATGACCACGACGGTCGAGACGACGAGCGCCACCGCCAGCGCGAGCCGGACAGCGAGCGCACGAAGGGGCCCCTGCCGGACCCGAGGTAAATGGATCATGTGACTCCCCGCACGTCCCACACCATAGCGACCGATGCCCGGCAAAGTTCGATTCGGCAGGATCCGAAAATGCGCGGGCGCGTCGTTGTATCCACCGGCGCCGATCGAAAAGTCTGAGTCATGTTGCGACGCATAGTGGTAGTTCTCGCCTTCGTGGCCGCGGTGCTGATCCCCTCGCTGCCCGCCTCGGCCGCCGTCGACCGCCTCCCCGTCCTCGACTCCTGGACCCAGCCGACCGCGGCCAGCACCGCGGCCTGGAACGACGCCCGGCTCAACCGGGACAAGTGGGCGGCGTACGGCTTCGACTGGACCACCGACTACTGCTCGGCCAGCCCGGAGCGACCGCTCGGGTTCGACTTCACCAACGCGTGCGCGCACCACGACTTCGGCTACCGCAACTACCGGGACGAGGGCCTGTTCGACCAGAACAAGGCGCGCGTCGACGACACGTTCTACGCCGACATGCGGCGGGTGTGCGCCGAGTACCGCTCGGTGGCCCGCTCGGCCTGCCACAGCGTCGCGTGGATCTACTACCAGGCCGTGCACGTCTTCGGCTCGCTGGCCAAGGTTCGCGGCGCCGACCTCGACCGGGCGGCTCGCATCATGCGCTGACCTGGGCGAACCTTGCCGCGCCGTCCTCGAGATCCGGGTGGTCGACGGCCAGCGCCATGGCGACGATCCGGTCGAAACCCAGACCGACCCCTTCGGCGTACGCGGCGTCGAAGGCGGCATCCCCCAGGGCCGTCCGCAGCGACAACTGCCGCGCCGACCAGAACCGCCCGAACATCTCGGTGCGGCGGGCGCCCTTCGCGGCCTCGGCCCCGCCGAACAGCACAGCGGCCGACGTGGGGTCGCCGCCGAGCGAACAGCGCACGGCGATGGCGGCGACCGCGTCGGCCGCGGCGCCCCGGAATCCGTGCCGGAGCCGGGAGCGCAGCGCCACCACCAGGTGATCGTGCGCGGCGACCAGGTCACCGCGGCGCAGCGCGACCATGCCGAGCAGCCAGTCGACGGTGCGCCGGCCACGATCCTCGGGGCGGCCGGCCTCCCACTGGCGGGCACCGCCGAGCAGTTCGGCCGCCTCGTCAAGCGCGTCCCGGCGCCACAGCAGCTCGGCCAGGGCGACGACGGCGGGCATGGCGGCCTCGGCCACACCCAGCCGCTCGGCGGTCGCGATCACGGTGCGGCAGAGGAGTTCGGCGTCGTCGTACCGCCCGGCGTCGAGCAGTGTGGCCCGGTGGCCGGCCATCGCCCGTACGAGAAGAGCCGGATCGTCCCCCGCCAACTCCCCCGCCCGTTCGAGGAACCGGGTCCGTTCGGTCTTGTCGGCGGCCAGGCCGGCGTGGACCAGATAGGCGTCGGCCACGACGGCCGGCTCGACGTCGGCCCCGTCGAGCCGCCGGTAGAGCCGGAAGAGCAGGTCACGCCCCTCGCCGGCGCCGCCGTGCTCGCGCCACCACGGGTCGAGGGCGATGGCGAGCCGCAGCCCGGCCCGCACACTGCCGTGAGTGGCGGCCCAGCGCAGGGCGGCCTGCCATTCGGCGACGTAGGGTGCGAAGGCGGTCAGGCTCACCGTCCGCGGCTGCCCGTCGGTGTCCACGGCGACACTGTCCAGCGTGTGCAGCGACCAGGCGGCATGCCGGTCACGAGCTTCACGCTCGTCCCCGCCGGCCACGAGCCGCCGTGAGGCGAACGCCTTGACCTGCCGGGAGAGCCGATAGCGGGGACCGGGTACGACGTCGACAAGCGAGTTGTCGGCCAATTCCCCGAGCGCGCCGAGAGCATCGACGCCGCACCACTCCACGATCCCGAGATCGACCGAGTCGGCGAAGACGGCGAGCCGCCGCAAAAGCCCCCGCGCGCGCTCGCTGAGCCGCTGATAGGACCAGTCCAGGTTGGCCTCGAGGCTCGCGTGCCGGTGGCCGGCCGCGGTCACCGGGTCCAGCGCGGCCAGCGGGTCGTCGAGGCGGGACGCCAGCTGCGAGGCGGAGAGAAGCCGCAACCGGGCCGCCGCCAGCTCGACCATCAGCGGCGAGCCCTCCATCCGGGCCGCGACCTGCGCCAGATCGACGCCGTCCTCACCGAAGGCGGCCTGACCGCCGCGCGCGGCGGCGGTCCGCTCACTGAGCAACGCGAAGACATCAGCCGGCGACATGGGCGGAATCCGCCACACCACCTCACCGGGCACGCCGACCGGAGCCCGTCCGGTGACCAGCACGCCGACCCCGGGACAGCGGGCGAGCAGCCGCCGGATCAGAGGCGCGCACTGCGCAACCTCGCTGCCCTGCAGAATGAAAAGCATCCGCCGCTCGGCGCAATGCTCGAGCAGCGAGTCGAGAATCGGGCGCCCCGGCTCGCGGCGCACGCCGAGAACCGAGGCGAGCCCTTCGTCGGCGCCGAGAGCTTCGACGGTCCAGACCCCTTGCGGGTACGCGGTGAGAACCCGCTCCGCGACGGCAAGCGACAGCCGGGTCTTGCCGGCCCCACCGCCCCCCGTGATCGTGACAACCCGGTGGCGGGACACGAGATCGGCCACCTCGGCCACCTCGGCCCGCCGCCCGACGAAAGGGCTGAGCTCGGCGGGAAGATTGTGGACGGGCGCCTTCTGAGTGCGGGGCGGCGGGAAATCGCTGTCCAGCCCCGGGGCGAGCACCTGAAGAAGCCGCTCATGGTCGTCGAAGCCCCGCAGGCGATGCTCCCCCAAATCGAGCAGGCGCACCCCACACAGGTCATCCCCAAGCCGCCGCGTTCCCGCGCCGCTGATTTCCGCCCCGCATACTTTCGCCCCGCTTGTTTCCGCCCCGCTGCGGTGCGCCCCGCCTGCGTACTTCCCGTCTTCGTGTGCCCCGCCTGCGTACTTCCCGCCTTCAAGTGCCCCGCCTGCGTACTTCCCGCCTTCAAGTGCCCCGCCTGCGTACTTCCCGCCTTCGAGTGCCCCGCCTGCGTGTGCCCCACCTTCGTGCGGCCGGTTCCTGTGCGCCCCGCCTTCACCCGGCCCCGACCCGCGCGCCTCGCCATCACCCGGCCCGGACCCGCGCGCCTCGCCTTCACCCGGCCCGGATCCGCGCGCCTCGCCATCACCCGGCCGCCCGGACCCGCGCGCCTCGCCATCACCCGGCCCGGACCCGCGCGCCTTGCCTTTGCGGCTTTCTACTTCCGCCGCGGGGCGTGGGTGCGGGGAGGCGCCGACCAGAGTCGGCGCGGTATAGGCCTGCGTTACCGATATTTCGGATGTGAGCCGAACGGCGCGGGCCGTGGCGCCGGAGCAGAGGATCTGACCGCCGTGGGCCGCGGCGGAGACGCGGGCGGCACGATGCACTTCGACGCTGGCGTACTCACCGCCGCGCTCGCCACAGGTGGGCCGAGCCCAACCCGTGTGCATGCCCATCCGCACTCGCGGTGCGACTTCCGGGCTGAGCCAGTCGTGTGCGGACAGTCGCCGCTGCGCCTCCACACACGCCGCCACGGCCGCGACCGCATCCTGGAAAGCGATGAAAAAGGAGTCACCCTCAGTGAAAAGCTCAACACCACCGAAGTCACGCAGAGCAGCGCGCATCACTGAGCGGTGATCATTGAGAACCGCGCCGTAGTCGTCGCCGAGCATCCGGGCCAATCGTGTCGAGCCTTCGATATCGGTGAACACAAAGGTCACCAGCCCACTCGGCAGCTCGGTCCGTCCCGACACGGTGGAACCTCCGCCCCCTTCGGCAAGTCGCGATCTCATGCTGCCGTATCACAGCGTCACCGGCCATCGTAGAAACGGACGGTAACCATCCGCCCGCTGCGGCCGACCCCGGACGGAGGACACCCGTAGGGGTCATCGACGTTTCCACACGGCACTACGCGTGACGTAACGAAATGGATCGAGCCAAGACACGCCGCGATCGACCACTTCCGCCCGCCCGTTCGGCCGCCCTCGCGCGAGTAGCTTTGTGCGACCTCTCCAACACGCCCGCTTGACCGCCACCGACTCGCTCGGTCACGGCGTTTGCCCAGCTAACAGCTCTGGCGGCATCCCGTCACGCCATTTCCCGCCGCCCGCGGTCCATGGGCGTACACCGGAAAACCAAGGTCGTGGAATTGCCCACAATCAAGCGTCCGACCAGGCCAGACGCCCACCCCACCACGAGCTCAGACCCGGGGCGCTTCCCTCATGTCGGATTAATCCACCACTCGTACGTGACACCGCACGGGATGACGATCAAGGCGCGCCTTCGATCACTCTGTCGGCCGGAACGACGAGCCGTCTTTCGCGGCCGCCTCATGCGGTCAATCCGCCACTCAGCCACAGCGCGGCCGGACGGCCGGGGATGCCGCTCCCTATTCGCCGTCGCCGGCTGCACACTCATCTCGCAACCGAGCGCAGCGTGCAGTCGGCAGGCGCAGAGCCGGCCGACCGGCGTACGTCAAGCAACGCAGCATCGGCTGACTGGGGTTCCGGCAGGCGCACGGTTAGCAGACCTGACATTGAGCAACGCACTATCGGCCGACTCGAGATCGGACAGGCGCGGGGGCAGCCGCTTGGGGGTCGTCAGACCCTCGGTCAGCGGCCTGGAATCGAGCGACGCAGTATCGGCCGACCCAGGCTCCGCCGGCCCAGAGCCCGGCCAACCCAGGGCCCGGCCAACCCAGGCCCGGCCGATCGGAATCGGCGGGGCAGGGGCAGCCGACTTGGATTGGCTAACGCGGAGTCGAGCAGCGCCGGATCGGCCCGCGCGAGGTCGGCAAACGCAGGATCGGGCAGCGCGAGGCCGGACAGGGCCAGATCGGTCAGCACGAGACCGGGCAGGGCCGGATGGTCAGCACGAGACCGGGCAGGGCCGGATGGTCAGCGCGAGGCCGGGCAGCGCGAGGCGGGCAGCGCCGGATCGGCCAGCGCGAGGCGGGCAGCGCGGGGTCGGGCAGCGCGAGGCGGGCAGCGCCGGATCGGGCAGCGCAGGATCGGCCAGCGCGAGGTCGGGCGGATGGGGCTCGACGGCGCAGCTTGGTTGGCGCGCGGGCGGTCAGCAGCCGCAAGCGCCTCCGCAGCAACCGCCACCGCCGCCGGCGGAGGGGCCTGGGGTGGGGGCGCCGCCTGTACGGCCGGTGACGGCGACCGCTGACAGGAGCTTCACCGTGTCGGCATGGCCCTGGGGGCAGCTTGTGGGCTCGGAGGACTCGCGCATGGGGCGGTTGACCTCGAAGGTGTCGCCACAGGCGCGGCAGCGGAACTCGTAACGCGGCATGGAAGAAGAGTAGGGCCTCCGACTGACAAGAATTCACCCTGTGGACAGCCGGGTCTGGGTTATCCACAGGCTTCGAATCGGGTTCTCGCGGGCATGCTCCGGTTGGGTAGTGTCGTCCGCGTGGTGAAGCGGCAGAAGGACCAGGTGACCAAGCCCGAGCTGCGCGCCGCGGCGCCGCACCAGGGTGGGCCGCTGGCGAGTTCCGGCGCTGCCCCCGACGGGTCGACGACGTCGAGCGCCGCCACCACGCGGAGCGAACCCGACAACAAGGTGGAGCCCGCGGGTAAGGTCGGCCGCGACGCCTCGACACCCGTCGCGGCCGCTGAAACGTCCGCTCCTCAGACGGCCGGCGCGGCTTCGCCGGTCGGAGCGGGGCCATCGATCGGCGCCGCGCCGTCGATCACTGCGGACGGCTCCGCAACAGCCGAGTCAGCGCTGGCCGACCCCGCCGCCGGAACAAAGGCGGCAAAAGCGGCGACAGGTGTTGAACGGCCCTCTACCGCGACTTCGGATGAGGGCTCGCCCTCGACCGCGACCGAAAGCGCTAGCAAGAGCGGCAGCGACGGTAAGGCCGATGCCGCGGGCAAGAGCGACGCCGCGGGGAAGAGCGACGCCGCGGGCATAACGGCCGGCGAGGCGGCAGCTTCGGGCGCCGGGGTGCAAGAAAACCAGGACGCCAAGCCGCCCGAAGCGGCCAAGCCAGGCGCAGAAGCGAAGCCAGGCGATACAGCCAAGCCGGGCGATACAGCCAAGCCGGGCGACACAGCCAAGCCAGGCGACACAGCCAAGCCAGGCGACACAGCCAAGCCAGGCGACACAGCCAAGCCAGGCGACACAGCCAAGCCAGGCGACAC